>JADJVW010000008.1 GCA_016710365.1 Candidatus Caldilinea saccharophila
CCGGGCAGTACAGCCCCAACGCGGACTGCATGGCGGCGCTCGCGCTTCGGTGCAGCTGGTCTATTACAAGAACATGATGCGTGGGGGAAAGCTTTACCATCGTATGGCCAGATACAGATTGACTCGGTCAACAAGTTAGTCTATGCTGAATGTGGACGTTTCGGCGACAATCGCCGTCTATATCCGCCGATAGACCCATCTTTCGCGGGCTCCTGGAAGCGTGCTCGACCGCGAAAGGTGATCATTGCCAAAGCCGAGTGTCCGACTCTTGCCAATATTATCAGCGCCGCCTGCCATGCGCACCAGGCAGTGATGCCGACGAGGTTATGATTGGCGCTGACTCCGCTGCGCCACTGCCGGAGTTCGAACAGTGAAAGCGCTGCCCGAGCACCCACGCAACTGTGGTGGAACACCGACGACCCGCAACTTTCGCCAACGGCGCGATGCTGGCGATTGCTGACGACGCGCCGTGCTGGTGAATTGGTGAGATGGAGCCGTTTGGAGATTTCCTTCACCGCGCTTACAGGCTGGCGGGGTTCGGTTATACTGACAAACTACTATAATGAAACAACAATGCACCGGAGAAGGTTACCACCGCGCCAGCGCCAGAGGTGGAATCATCGGCTAGGCCCCACCAACCAACGACGGCGGGGAAGGTCGCCAGGAAGGTTGGGAACGCCTGAACGCCCGTTCAGGAGTGAGAACATCGGCGCAGCGTTCTTCGGTCAATAGTTCTCTCCGGGTCAGCCCGGTACAGCGTCGAGTGATACGTGTTGCGTAAGCACTAGCTACGCCGCGTATAACCAAGGTGGCACCGCGAAGTCGCTTCGTCCTTGAGACGAGCGGCTTTTTATTGGCGAGAGGAGGAATTCAAGAATCAGGGAATCAGGCAGGCTCATGCGCCTGATTCCTTTCCGATTCTATCCCTACCCTTCCGTCAAAGGAACATCTACATGACCGAACCAACAATGCCCAAAGCCTACGACCCAATCAAGGTCGAGGAAGAACTATATAACTGGTGGGAGCAGCAGGGCTTCTTCCGCCCCGAACAACAGATCGAAAGTGGATTGGCGGATCCGAATGCCGAGTCGTTTGTGATCTCCATGCCGCCACCCAATGTGACCGGTGCGCTGCATTTGGGGCACGCGATTACGAGCAGCGTCGAAGATATGCTCATTCGCTACAACCGGATGCAGGGTCGCCCTACCCTTTGGGTGCCCGGCACCGACCACGCTGGCATTGCGACGCAGAACGTGGTCGAGCGCATGTTGGACAAACAAGGCATCACTCGCCAGGAATTGGGGCGTGAGCGCTTTGTGGAAGAGGTCTGGTCATGGAAGGCGGAATATCATGGCCGGATCACCGCACAACAGAAGCGCATGGGGATTTCTTCGGACTGGAGCCGCGAGCGCTTTACGCTGGACGATGGCCTGAGCAACGCCGTGCGCGAAGCCTTTATCACCCTCTACAACGAAGGGTTGATCTATCGCGGCAAGCGGCTGGTGAACTGGTGTCCACGCTGCCAAAGTGCGATCAGCGATTTAGAAGTGGAATATGAGGAAGAAAACGGCAAGTTCTATACGTTCCGTTACCCGATCAAAGAAGGTGGGCATCTGGAAGTGAGCACGACGCGCCCCGAAACCATTCTGGGTGATACGGCGGTGGCGGTACACCCAGATGATGAGCGCTACCAGCATTTGATCGGGCAAGACGGCGCTGGTGCCCATGCTCAACCGTGAAATTCCGGTGATTGCCGACAGCTATGTGGAGATGGAGTTCGGCACCGGAGCGCTCAAGGTGACGCCCGGCCACGATCCCAACGATTATGAGATCGGGCTGCGCCACAAATTGCCGATGATCAACATCATGAACACCGACGCCTCGCTCAACGAGAACGCTGGACCCTATGCGGGCCTGGATCCTTGCGGCGCGCAAGCAATTGTGAGCAGATATGCAAGGCTGGGTTGGTCGTTGGCGAGGAAGAGCACTTTGCACCAGGTGGGCCATTGTCAACGCTGCCATACGATTGTCGAGCCGCTGTTGAGCGAGCAATGGTGGGTGAAGATGCAACCGTTGGCGAACCGGCGCTGCGCGGTGCGCAACGGCAGCATCGAAATCGTGCCGCAACGCTTCGAGAAAAATTTATTATCACTGGATGGAAAACATCCGCGATTGGTGTATCAGCCGGCAGTTATGGTGGGGCCACCGCATTCCCATCTGGTACGGGCCGGACGGGCAGATTTTTGCGGCGCGCAATGCCAGTGATGCCCAGCAGCAAGCGCAGGCGCACTATGGGAAAAGCGTACCATTAGAGCAGGACCCCGATGTGCTTGACACCTGGTTTAGCAGCGGTTTGTGGCCGTTTAGCACGCTCGGCTGGCCGGAACAGACGGCGGATTTGGCGAAATATTACCCGACGACGGTGCTGGAAACCGGCTACGACATCATTTTCTTCTGGGTGGCCCGCATGATCATGATAGGGCAAATTTACCGGTCAAGCACCCTTCAAGTACGTCTATATGCATGGGTTGGTGCGTGACGAACAAGGGCGCAAGATGAGCAAGAGCCTGAACAATGCGCTCGATCCGCTTGATCTGATCGCGGAATATGGGGCCGATGCGCTGCGCTTTTCGTCGCGCTGTCGGGCGGCACGCCCGGCAATGATATGAAATTGAGCACGCCACGGTCGAGGCGAATCGCAATCTTGCCAACAAGATCTGGAACGCCGCCCGCTTTGTGCTGATGAATTTGCAGGATAGCGAAAAACCCGGCCTTCGACCTGCACGATCTGAGCGACCTGTGCGCTGCCTGATAACGCTAATGCTCAGCCTGGCGGATCGTTTGGATTCTCAGCCGCTACGAGAGCGTGCGGCGTGACGTGAGCCGGTTGATAGAGGCGTGGCAGCTTGGCGAAGACAAATCGTCAACTTTCTACGAGTTTTGTGGAATAAGTATTGTGATTACATCGAGGCGTCGAAGGTGCGGCTGAATGATACGGACAGCGCCGCTAACGCCTCACGCCAGGTGCTGGCCTAGCATGCTCGAACATGGTTGCGGATGCTGCACCCTTTCATGCCCTTTGTGACGGAGGCCATCTGGCAAGGGGTGCCGGGCATGGCGGGCGACGCACGTTCGATCATGGTCGCGCCGCTGGCTTTGAGGAGAGTGGGCAATACAGAGCCACTGCGGAAGATCAATTCGGCCCGCTTGCGGAACGATCGCAGCATTCGCAACGTGCGCAGCGAATATGGCCCGTGCCGCAACGACGCATCGCCGCGCACTTCAGCATAAACGAACATACGCAGAATTGATCGAGAGGAAAGGGCACGCTGCCTGTGATGGTGATGCTGGCAGCTGGAGACAAGCCGTGCAGGTGGCGGCAGGTTCAATAACGCCGGGCAAGGCGGCAACTGGCCTATAAACGACCGTTTACCTGCCGCTGGCAAATCTGACTTTTCTGGCCGCCGAACGCAAACATTCAGGGTGAGATCGATAACGTCGACAAGCAGGCGCAGCGCATCGAAGGCATGTTGGAGCATCCGCTTCACCAGGAAAGCGCCGGTCCGAAGTCGTGGAGCGTGAACGTTCGCGGCTGGCCGAACTACCGCGTCGTTCACAACTTGAGGAACGGCTGGCGGAGTTGGCAGGACCGGACGGCCCGTCAAACGGTATTCGAGTCTTACAAGCCGAGCTTCTTCGAAGCTCGGTTTGTAAATTGCTAAGTAAAGCTACTTTGAAACCAAGAGTTTCTCGAAGTCAGAATTGAGTTCAATTTGGTTTCTTAGGTAACGATGATGGCGAACGGTTCCCGATGCCGATCACGATCGACGGAAGGCTTTGCGAGCTCAAACGGCTCACCCGTGGAGAGCATAGCAATGATTACAGTGCGTGCTGCATCATTTCAGGCCCTCAATCGGGTTGAGATCAGGGCTATACCCAACAGGCACGGTGAAGCCCCAACCTTGCGGCCTCCGCCTGAACAGCTTTAGCGGTGTGACGTGCTGTCCGAGATGATCACAGTCGGCGGTGGGCGATTACAGCCAGGCAGCCAGATGGGGCAGGAACTTGATCGTATTGCGTCGCCGTTGCAGCCGCCTTCGTTCCAGATGAAGCACTTCCCGTTGGTGAAGTCAAGAGGCGCCATACCAGGTCGATCCTGTCCTGCAAGCGGGGGCAATGACTCAATCGCCAGGCTGGTTCACCCTTCTGTGCCCAGGTATAGCCCAGATCCATGTCCTGATGAAGATCGCCCCATCAATGTGATCAGCCGCATCGCTCCCTGGCACACCTGCGTATAGAGTTTCTGGAAGGCGGTCATGAAAGCCGCACGCTTAGCGGGATTCGCACGCTTGAGCACTTCCTGGCACTTCTTCCAGCTCAAATCATGCGTGTACAACACTTTGCTCAACGTACGCCGCCCGACCTCACAGGCGAAGGCCTGCCGATCCAGCGCCGCTGCTTCTTCAGCGTCCAGTTGCAACCAGGCACCGGCCAGCCGATGGCGCTCTTTCACCGTGGCAACGATTTGCTTGACTTGTTCGGGCGCAAAAGGGCGCCCGCCACTTGCGCTGATAGGTCACGGCTTCTACCCCAAGGAGTTGTACGTGTGCACCCACTTCAGCACGGTGTTGTCGTCATGCTTCATGGCAGCCCGCCCACTGCGTGGCATTCGTGTGTACCGCACGCAATCTGTTACAACGCCAGGAATCGTTCCGCGTCCGTGGATGCTCTGCCGCACAATAACCGGCGCAAAGTCCGCCAGCGTCGAGCCCCATTTTGCCAGGTCTGGTCGCGCCATCTTGCCCTCCTCTCTGTCTCTCTCTTTCAATACATCCGCATGAGGAGGGTTTTACCAGACCTGTCCATGTATCGCAAAACTATGATTCTGAATGTAGCTTTACTTTAGTCATCATTGCCTTTCTCAAAAAACAGAGGTTCATCTGTCAGTTTTTGATATACCTATTCCATCAAGCGCATGAACCTGCAAAATCCGCAAACCACACCGCCTAAGCCGAACGACCTAAGTGTAGGCATACATTAATACCTTTCTGAACACCGTGTAACAATATTCGCCGTCTGCCATGTACCAGCAGTGTCGGGCAAAGAAAATCCATAATTCTCAGCCAATTGAATCTGGAGATTTGTATTGTTCATATTTTCGGTTCGATAAACGAACTGCACAATGTACCAAGTATCCGGGGAAACGATCGCCCTGCTGAAAAGAAGCTACGGCTGGGCTTGTTGCGAAAACTGCATAACAAGCCCATCGATGCGGAGCGTTGACAACCCTCGGTATGTGTTCAAACCATCAAGTCCAGAAAGGATCAAAGCCGCACGATTTGTATTCCGGTGATTGAATGCATATTGTCCGAACCGCCCAAGAGAACATATTGCCAATTATTCAGAGTCGTTGTGTCAGAATCAAATAACTGAAACTTCCATCCGACGCCGTTGTTATTGCCTCTTTTGAGTATTCTTAGGAATTCTAACTGTTCTGCAATTCTCGAGCCTATTATCTATCTGTCTTTCTTCTGATTTGCAGAGCATCGCCTGCAATGGTAGATGAGATTTCCACGCTTTACGGAGCCTGACTCTACCTTAAGCTATCGCTCCATTGTTCGAGATTGTTAATGTTTTCGGCAAGATAAAGGAATTCGTCTTGACCAGTTTTGACGCCAGGCACATTTTTAAAGTCGAGTGCTTGTTTGAGTATTGCAATTTGCTCATTGTCTAGAGGCGTCGGATACGTCGATGATCTGCTCAAAATCGCGGTTACGACTCTAGGCGAGGGAATTGAAAAATTGAGCCAGAGAACGAAAATGTTCAATCGCTTGATCCAACTCATCATTTGTTCAAGTAAATCCAGCAGTAGCGTATTCATTGCTGGATCTACACTCTATGTTTTTAGAATCTGTCAGTATTTTGATGGCATTTTTATCTTCACCAGCGCTTGCATAAGCAGAGGCTGCTTGCCATCGTCGACGTTCGCCATGATGATGCCGAGTATCAACATTCGCCAGAATACTCGCCGCAGCCGCCGACCCCTGTTTCGCAGTCTTTAAGCAGTTGTACCAATTCATCGCAGCGCGCCTATCGATGACTGGACAAGAGATGTTTATAGCACAAGAGTCATCAGACAAGGGTACTTTAGGGTGAATATCCCAGTAGTAACGCAATGCGCTATACATACCAGATGGCGTCCAGTTATGAAAAATTGTCGGAAATGAATGCGAGTTCGCTAGCAACCCTGCTAGACCAAAATGGTTGACGGCTACTGACCTTCCTTGGACGCCCATTAAATTCTTAGAGCAGATTGTTGGATGAGGCATTCAAGAGATTCTCGCTTCACGGAAGCGATGCCATATTAGGACTCAAACCAACTGCACCTAAACCCAACACCTCTTTATTCATCCTCCGCTGGTGAAAACAACAACGGGCAAACCGATGCCACTAGTAGCATTTCCTGAAACTGACATTTCCCACGCGATATCACTGTCGCCTAAGGGCATTAGCCCTACGTCCATCGCCTGAATTGTCTCAACCTCGTTCTGTGGCGACTAACGAATGATCTCAACCTGCTCTGGAGGCAACTTGTGTAGCGCAGGGCACCGATCAGCAACAATGCGAAAAATCACATGGGGATTGCGTCTCAACACTATATCGCGCATCCTGAATAAGCTCAAGATGCACTAAAATTGGAGCTTATTCTGCTCCACCCAAGAATCAACCGGTTGCCTTTTTCCAGGTGCGTTTGCTGGAACAAATCTATCTACATCAACGCCCGTAGGAATAATCGTTACATGGGGATTCCACCTGGAGAAGTATTCTGCAAGAAATTGATTGCCACAGATAATAGAATCACATTGATTAGCCAGACGACCTGCAAACTGACCGCGCCTGTGCACCCAGATTGCGTCATCCACATCGAATACTCGCGGCTTCTGTGTAAAACGTTCCAATGTATAAAAGGTTGAAAGCATCTCGCGTTGCATCCATACCAGATCGTGCCTATGGATACAATGCAATCTGCGGTACGCGACTTGTCAAGGAAGCGAGTCCCCACCAGGGCCTTTTCCAACGTTCAGGTGGAGGAAAGGCGCCGAACGGCGCATCAAAATGCGAAACCTTGCAGCCAAAATCTCTGAGCAAAGAAATATACTGACCAACGCGGAATCTCGAACTGGGGTTATGCTTCCCTCCAGTGTAAGCAGCAATATTCATATCGACCTAGAGGGAGTTTGCAGTTGTGGTAGGGCGTTGAGATGCACAACGACAAAGGGTAATAAACTTTTGTAAGCCGGAAGTATTGTGTGCGTGAATCCAATTCCCAGCTGCAAGTATTAAGAGAAAAAGAAATATTGCGGTGTGTTGACGACGGAGATTTTTGGATAGGAAGATATAGAGCCCGCCATATATGCTGAATAGCATGAGGAATGAACCGCGTACCATATATTCGATGGGGCCTGAATCACCGAAAAAGAGACCATCCTCAGTTCGCAAACCTGCGGGACGATACCAACTGTTTGCAATAAAAGCCAGATTCTGTTTCAGAATCCCATCTTCAGAAAAGCGACCCCAAAAACCATTTAGTGGTGATGTCAGCACTCCAAGGATAGTTTCAAAACCAGTATTCAGTGCAATGAGGATTTCGCTAAACTCAGCAAAGTTATGACACCTAACAGAAGAGTAACAAGGGGAAAAATTAGGAATAAATAATTAACAGCACGCTTGCTAGCAGGACGCAATGCCACAATACAATAAATGATAGCCACAACTGCCAGAATCAATGATGTTACAGATTGCAGAAACCACAGGAATGAGACATAGCTAAATGCTAAAAACAGATACATCGGGTTGCGATACGCAAAATAGGAACGTATTGCTAAATACATGAACAAAACATAAATAGTCCGGCAATGGAGTGACTGCCGAAACTTAGGATAGGCTTGTTGTACCAGCCCACCATATTGGTCAACAACATAGGATAGAAGTCATTATACCAACTCAGAAGTAATTGATCTACTATCTCTATGTTTAATACAATAGCCCAGCCGACCACTAGGTTAACCAAGTTAATGCCTATATAAGTTGCCTTAATCAAGCGTGACATGGTCAAATAGCGTAGATTAACCATAAAAAGCAGGGCAAGGACGATAAACGCAATTAGTCCCCCAGGTGCAAATCCTGGGAGTGAAGATACAAGTGTTGCTAATGTTATTGATAAGAGAATTAGAAGAGACGTCAATATTGAATAGGGTGAAACAACTCCGTTTAGAAGTATTAGCAGGCCTAAACAAATACAAAGGCTGGCAATATATGTCAGCTTTATCACATCATTTATATTTCCACCACTGGATGTTGGAAGATATAGACCAATTACGGCAATAAAGCATATGATTATCTTTGATGTGGTGTGCCGGATTCTATATCGTTTCAATCGATAGTTCCTGTTCGTACCCATTTGGAAAGATAAGCACATAGCGTAATAGGGTAACGCAAATCAATTTCATCAAAGTCTGAGAAAGTATCATTATTCGGAAAATATACCTATCATTTTTTTCGATACGATTTCCCATGAAAATGATTGGATGGCCTGATAAGCTATTTGTGCTTTGTTCCGGACTGTTTGCCAATCTGCGTTATAATAGATACTGTAGTAGCAATTGACTGGCTGTCATGCGTTTGGACGATCCACGCGTTATAGATCTTGCTCGGCATATAACCTGTGGTAATCACAGGAATACCGCAAGCCATGGCTTCCATAACAGGATAATGCGGCGCACCAAGTTGTACAGTTCCTGGTGCAATAAGGATATCGAGAGACCTATAAAAATCACCAAGTTCTTTGTCGTTCTTTGGAGTTACTATCTCGCTGTCAGGTGACAATTCCAAGCCAGGAGGGAGATTTCCATAAGCAATCAGCAATTTGACTTTGTACCCAGCTTCTCTGAGTTTATTGAAAGCTTCTATTGCATAGCGAATTCCTTTTTGAGGTTCGTTACGGCCATGACTAAGAATTATGACGCTGGTTGGGCTAAAAGATGAATCTTCCTTTGGATACATCAAGAGAAGTCAATTCCAGGCGGAACGAAATGCTTTGCACGCAAAAACGATATTTAAAATAAATAGGTGCATTCACAATACGCTGCAAAGGCAAAAAATAGCTGCCAGTACATAATGCCTGAAGCAGCCTATTGTTCAGTCCACGAGCAAGTGCGTAATATTCAGGCTCATAGGCCTGAACATAAAAGAATTTACGGGCTAGAATTCTCGCCCAGGAAACTGGCCAAGCAGTTAGCGCATGATTAGCCAAGACAATGTCGGAATCGAATGCATATGTTTCCATGCCAATTTTGAGTGAATGTAGATTGGATAACACTCCTCGATATCCCAATCGCTTTTCGGCAGAATCAGGATTATTTACAATTGCCTGAGTGCCATCGGGTTTTAGCCAAATAATCTTTGCACGCGTTGGGAAATAAGGTGACATACTCGAATCGCGTGACAGAATGCAAACTTCATGCCCCATGTCGACCCAGCAGGAGGCAAGTTCGGCAATTACCCGATTACTCCAGCGCGGCCAAAGCCCAATACTGGTATCGTGATACGCATTAGGTTACCTAAAGTTTTCTATAGTTAGAATTGGCAATTCAATTTGGGATAGGAAGGCAGTTCAGGCTCACAGACTGTCATTAGTGATCTGCATCAAAAGTGAGCGCTGCTCGCCAGGCTGCTTTGCCATTGGCGAAGCCGAGAATGCAGAAGCTGATAAGCTAGACTACGCCTCATCTTTCCGAAGCGAGAAAAATACATACAAAAAGGAAACACAGGGCATTGCAAATACTATCCACCACTGAATCTCGGGCTTACCAGCGTTATAACAGAAGAAAAGACGATGAGTGCAAGACCGATCCACCAGTTCATTTGGGAGTGACGTACAACCAGAAAGTTGTGACGTTTAAATGCATATACCGAGCTCGCAATGTAATAGAGAACATACATCACAGTGAATGTAACAGCAATTCCTTCCATGCTATGGAATATACGTACAGATGCTCCGGCTCCAACTAGAAACATCAACTGGAATACAAGTTCCACCCAGAAAAATATTTTTAACTCTGCAAACGCTAACATTGGATATGCTTTCACCCAACTAGTTAGCTTGAAATAGTCGCCAATCAGCATCCAACTTATAAGAGGAATCGCAGGCAAGAATTCTGCAGAAAAAAGCAGGCGCAAAATATAGGGCTTCAATACTACTACACTTAAGATCATTGGGACTATGAGAATAGTAGTGAAGCGAAACATTGTTTGCATTAACTGGACTCGTTCTAGCTTTGAATCGAGTGAACTTAACGTTGGCAGGTAGTAGGTTCCGAATGCCGTGGTGATCAATGTGATGTAAGTCATGCTCAATGTCCATGCAGCATCGAAGATGCCAGCGCCAGATAATCCTTTGTCAGCCACAATCCAACTTCGGATAAGTAATAAAATGCCGCTTTGCAGAAGCGCCGTAACTAGCGTAACGCCAGCAAAAGAGTAGAACTTTTGAGCCATTCTCCATTGAAAACCTGTGTGAAATGACGAGAATAATGGCCCAAGAAGCTTCATTTCGTAAATTGGAACTAATATCAATCCAAAAGTAACTAATGGAGCAAATAGCACCACTCCGATTATCGCTTGCTCATATCCTTGTTGAACCCAAAACGCAATGGGGTAAGCAAGCAGAGCTGTCGCTGCTGCTGCAATGATCTGGATTGCAGCCATACGGCCTAAATGGCGGAAGATGTTGAGTACTCCAAAAAAGAAACCATTGATGACTGTCAGAAATACAGGAACCGCTAATAAGCGGATCAACCAAACTGCGGCCTCATCGGTGCGGTTTAACATCCACCTTGCTAAGAAGGGTGCAAGTACGATCAACAACAATGCGCAAATGAGGCTGGAGATAATAAACAATATCAAAACGGTGCGTAGATAGTTGACACGGCTGTCTCCATCGCGAGAAGACCCACCTTGCACTAATGCAGTCTGTCCACTCATCGTTGCAGCCATCAAGGTAGTACTATATATCTGACGCAACAGGGAGAGCATACCTATTCCCGACGGGCCGAGAAACACAGCCAGAATTTTGACTGTGACAGTATTGAAGATAAGACTGATAATCGTCCCTGATGTAGTCTTGGTAAATGCTTTAATGATTTCAAGACACAACCTCTTCATTTATATATTGTTTACATTTACTTTTGCGCCATGCCTCAATGTGTCCTTAACCAGGTGAGGATTCGTAAAACAATCACATCCTGTTGCTGCTGAGTCAAATGGGGGCCTATAGGCAGGCTAAGTTCAGTTTTGGCCAATTGCTCAGTTATGGGAAATTGGCCGTCCCTGAAACATGTGCCAGCGATATGCCTTGGATAGATGGGGAGGCACTGGATAATGAATTAAGGTGGCAAGTCCCTGCTCTTGAAGATAGAGCGAAAGTGCATCTCGATATTCGCAATGGATTGGGAAAATATGCCAAACGGATCCAGCATCATCTGCTGCGAATGGAAGAATAATATGCTGCGCCGACATACCTCTGAGCATGGCAAGATAATGTTGTGCGACGCTGATCCGTCTTTGATTCCATTCATCAATATATTTCAAACGAACACGTAAAAAACCTGCTTGCAGTGGGTCTAATCGAGAGTTATAGCCCTTGACCTCATTGTAATATTTGATGTGCGAACCGTAATTTCGCAATATGCGAACGCGTTCTGCCAAGTCATCATCGTTAGTAGTCACCGCGCCGGCATCTCCGAACGCACCAAGGTTTTTTCCTGGATAAAAACTGAAGCCGGCTGCGTGACCCAGTGAACCTGTCCGGCGTCCATCGTAGATGGCGCCTTGAGCTTGCGCGACATCTTCGATCACTTTGAGATTGTATCGCTCTGCAATTTGCAAGATTGGCACCATCTTGGCAGGTAGTCCATAAAGATGAACAGGCAAAATCGCACGGGCGTTCTTGAGGAGATCGTTATTTCCAATCCGAGCAGGATCAATATTCGATGATGCAGTCCAGGTTCCACTGAACGGGTATTGCGCCAGCGAAAGAGACTGCAAGCCATGCATGCAAATATAAGATTGACTGGTACAATTACATCATCGCCTCGCCGATGTTATAAGCCCGCAAAATCAAGTGAAGTGCATCAAGGCCATTAGCCACACCAATACAGTGCCGTACCCCACAGAAGGCAGCAAACTCGTGCTCGAAGGCTTCTACTTCTGTACCCAGAATGTACCAGCCTGATTCCATCACACGATGATACGCAGCATCCAACTCTTCTTCAATTCAACATAGCTTGCATGCAGATTCAATGAACGGTACTATCATCAGATATTGACCTTACCATAGTCAAATATTCATCATAATCCCGAATATAGTCTTCAGCATCATATGGGTGCGATGCCAACACAAGTAAATACAGCATCGGGTGAATAGTTGTACTGGGTCGCCCAAAACCATTTTGGAGGTATTACAAGACCATGGGAAGGCCGATCCAGTAGCATCTCTTGGCGAAACAGTCCGTTATCAACAACCACAGAACACTTTCCATGAGGACAGACTAAGAATTGAGAACACGCTCGATGTGCATGCTCCCCTCGCACTTTTTGGGAAGGAACATCATGCACTATGAAAAACCGCGCTACCTCGAAGGGAATTTGTCTCTCGATTTCACCTACTACGAGACTACCACGTATATCTACAAACGCAGGAAGCTGGATAACCTGTACACCTTCGACTTGAATAGCTGGTAGGAATGGGACTGCATCTGCTGAGGCTAAGATTGCCGAGGAGCCTGTGGTGACATACGCATGGATTCTGGCAGGGTTTCCATATACAATAGCATTCGGCGGTATGTTCTGTGTTACGACTGCTCCGGCGCCTATCATTGCGCCCTGTCCGACAATTATGCCTGGTAATATGGTTGCGTTTGCTCCAATCGATGCACCGCAACGGATCTGAGTAGGTGGGTAATTGCTCAAATGTTTCTTGCTGCGGGGAAAGGATCATTTGTGAAGGTAAAGATTAGGCCAATCAATATGTCATCTTCAATACGGGACCCCGTCCCATAACTGAACACCTGACTTGATGGTAACGCGATTCCCTGATCACGATATCATTCTCAATGAAGACGTGGTCGCAAATATTGCAGTCTACCCCTACTTGAGCGCCAGGCAGAATGTGCACAAATGCCCAAATCCGTGTTCTGGCGCCAATTTGCGCCCCTAAGTCCACTAACCCATTTTTATGAACAAAATAGTCAATCATTAGCACCTAATTTTTTACACCTATTATTACAGCGCAAGGTTTCGCTTAAGTAAGGCAGGATGGTCTAGAACGAAAGCATGATATTGTTCTTCAACTCATTAGCAGTGAAGAGAAGACAATACCATGCCGAAGCGAATTGTACCCGAATTTAGGATTAGTGACACTTGCCCAGCACTGGAATGCGACTTGAGTGAAAAGGACGTAGAACAATTCGTGACAGAATTGGAACATTATGCGGCGCTGTTGCCTGCTTTTCGGCGCTGCGACTAGGTGGAGTGGGGCAGGCTCTATCTGAAAGGCTTGTTGGGTGATACAGCGCAAGACAAGTGAGCGGATGGCGCTGGAGTTGCGGGTGAATGTACGAGATTTGCAGCATTTTCTGGGCAAAGCCCGTGGTCGAAGGAGCCGGTCTTGGTGATTCACCAGGGCTTGCTTGCTGAAAGCCTGGGCGAGGTGGATGGGGTGATGCTTATCGATGAATCTGGCGTCGTCAAGCAGGGTGCGCACTCGGTGGGCGTTGCGCCTCAATACTGTGGTGCGGTGGGGAAGGTAGCCAACTCGCAAATAGGCGTCCATCTGGGCTACGCCAGCCGCAAAGGGTACAGCCTGGTGGACAGCCAACTGTTTGTGCCAGATGAGTGGTTTGCAGCAACGCACGCAGCGCACAGAAAGGCGTGTGGCCTGCCCGCAGATTTGGCTTACCAAAGTAAACCCGTGATCGGCCTGACCTTGCTGCAAGCTACAATGAAACGAGGCGGTTTGCCCTTTCAATGGGTGGCTGCCGATGCATTGTATGGCGACTCGCTCGCCTTTCACAACGGGCGTCGCCCTTTTGAACAAATTGCCTTATCCAGATAACTAGCCAACATGCTGTTGTTCTCTTTAGTACACTGTATGTCTGAGACCCTTGCGGGTACAACGTTTGGTCAAACAGTCCGTTTCCAGACATGTCAGCGTTCGCGTCGTTGTGCAGTATATGACAGCGCGATTACTTCACACTGCGCATCGCGATGCTGTCGTACTCAAAAGTCACACCTTGCGGCTGATATTCACCACTTTATCTCCACTGCTAAGCGAGCCTGCACCTTAGCCGTCAAAGCCTACGGCATATCTGTCGCTCGTAAGCACATCAGCGTAACGTTCATCAGTCTGAATCTGTACGCACACGTTCGACCCCGCCAGATAAACGTTTATACTATGTGAAAAATGTTTTACAACAAAATCTTTGATTCGCAGGTTCTCTACTTCCTCCAGTTGATCAACCATAATAACAATGTCCAGATCAGGACTACAACCGGCTTGACGTTGAGTTGCTGGTGACCCATCATGCCTGATGGTGCTTGGTGTGGTTAAGAATGCTCTAGAATCTCTTTTCCTCCACTTCTTCGCGTTGCACGTCATCCTCTGCGGATAAAGCAACCCAGTCACCCCGCTACTTTAGCGGTCAAGTTCATTAATTCAGCGCGCGGCAATACTAATTTCCTAGTACGCGACAGCGCAAATAGAATGAGAGAGGGTAGTAATGACTTTAGTCATTGCAGGAAAGCGCTGCGACTAAAGTCGCGACTACGCATAAGGCAACGCACCGGCTACTGTCTGGTAAAAACCTTCGATTCTGTTTGAAAATAGCTCTGAAGGCAAAGCGGCAAGGGGGTAGGCATTTTCGTTGCTGATTGTGCTCCGTTGGGGCATGCCTAACGCACGGCGACGCTCCACAAACTGGCGATGGGAGACGAGCGTCAATCTCGCCATATTGTGATCTTAAGCTGCCTGCGCGAGCTGGTTGGAGATCAACATCAGCGACCACGGAATCGCCAAACCCAGGCGGAGACGCAGTCCCACCCAGTCGCTAAGCGCCTCTCTCAGCTCTCGACGACATCCCTCCAACGTTTGATGACGCGCCCATACTCCTTGAAGTCCAGGAATCTCACCCCAGTAGATATTTTCATCTTCAATGATTTCATATACTGCCTGTTCCATGGCTTGATCCAGGTAGTTAGCTAACATGCTGTTTCTCCTAAATCCCCGCGATGCTGCATACACCGTCCCCATATTGTTCGCGGACTAAGCGTTCGTCCAGATATTACATCCATACCTTCCCGGGAAAGCCGCGCAGCTATCCTGGAAGGTGTAAAACAGGAAGTTGTTTATGAACGCGAACTAAGATTCTTTTTCCCATGGCGCCTTCCCCATAAGTATTGCAAAACGTCAGCAATCTCGCATCACCTCCTGCTGACGCCACGGTGCAGGCATCTTCTGGCAGGGAATAGGTCATGGTGGGCTGGTCTGGAGGTTCTTGCAGCGTCGCCAGCACGCGGCGGCGCAACGCTACTTCGCGCTGGGCTGCATCTGGTGATGGCGGCGGCGTTGCGCGCTCTTGCCGCGAGGATGAGTTTGCGCCCATGGTTAGCCTCATTTGTCTCTAAAACAGACGCTCCAGCAGCATCGCCGGCACAAGATCTCGCAGTGGGGGATACGCCTCGATCAGGCGCGCAATGTCAGCCAGATCCTTTTGACGCTTGCTGCCGCGCCGATCCGGGTCTAAAGCCGCCCAGACCTTGCCTTGCAGCGTGTCTTCCAGGCTGGCAACGGGCAAAACCAGGCCAAGCACCGCTTGCTGTGAAGCGCGCTGCGGAAAATCGACGTAGCGTGCGTTGGTCTGAATCTGCACACGCACGTCCGACCCCGCCAGATAAACGTTCAGGCTGTGCGGAAAGTGCTTTACTGTGAACGCCTCGGCCAGTAATGCCTCTACCACTTCCAATTGGTCGACAGCGACCACCAGATCCAAATCAAGGCTGACAACCGGATCAACGAAAGCGTTGACCGCCTGCCCCCCGATCACGCAATACTGAATCTGATGCTTGGCCAGCAGGGCAATCAGCTTCTCCAGGAAGTCAGAACGATCCATAGTAACCGTTTTCCAGAATGTGAGTGCTTCCATGGTCGCAAGTTGCCTGCCGAACGTCACTGCGCGCAAGGTGTATCACCGTGGCAAGAGTCTACCACAAGCGTCGCTTACTTGAGAATCACCAGTCACTGATCCCAAATCTAACTCCGCAATCACATTATCCTGCCTGACCATGGCGTTCCCAGCAAAGGGATCGAAAAGTGGGGTCAAGCGGATCTCGTGAGGTTACGTGCCGGGGACGGGCTTGCGGTGCTTCGGTTGAGCAGACAACGTTCAGCCCGTCCCCGGCACGTAAGACCCGACCCCATCAATTCCGGTTGAGCCGAAAAGTGTAGCCAGTCTGTTTGACATCCACCTCAAGCCTCGGTAGAATATCAACTAAGCAAGGTTAATTCTGATTTCAAGTGCGTTTGACGGCTATAGTGACCCAGCAACACAGCCGTCGTCAGGCTCCACGCTCAAACCAAGCAAATGACCCTCAACCCCTAGCGATCGATATCGCGCTCTGTCGTGGAGCACCGTCACTACAAGTTTAGCTGATCTGTTCGTGTGGTTTCGTCTGCGTAGCAAAAAGGAGCGTCCTATGATCGGTGGTTTCGCCAATCGCGTTGCCTGGATCGACCTGACATCGGGCAAGATCGAGTATAAAGGGATCGACGAGACAGACGCGCGCAAGTACATCGGCGCGCGCGGGTTAGGCGTCAAGTACGTCTTTGACAATGGGCCGGACGTCGAGCCGCTGTCGCCCGACAACCTCCTGTGCGTGATGAATGGCCCGTTGACCGGCACCAATGTCAATATGAGCGGCCGCCTTGCGGTGGTGACCAAGTCGCCGCTGACCGGCACCGTTGCTGACGCGCACATGGGCGGCTGGACCGCGGCCAAGCTGAAGTGGGCCGGCTTCGACGGCCTGGTCTTCAAAGGCAAGGCCGACAAACCGGTTTATGCCTATGTCGAGAACGGGGAAGTCACCCTGCACGACGCCTCGGATCTGTGGGGCAAGGGCGTGCACGAGACGCTGAAGATCCTGCGCGAGCGCCACGGCGAGGAGTGCGACGGCATGGCGATCGGCCAGGCCGGTGAGAACCTGGTGCGCTTTGCCGGCTGGCTCAATGTCAACGACCGCGCGGCCGGGCGCAATGGCACGGGCGCGGTCGGCGGCAGCAAACACCTCAAAGCGATCATCGTCAAAGGCGACAAGAAGAATCGCCCCGAACCGGCCAACAAAGCAGCCGACAAGGAAGCGCGCAAAAAGGCGCTCGCGGCCATCATGGCCGAAGAGAACATCACCTCCCCGCGCAAGGGCGGCCTGAGCGTCTATGGCACCAACGTGCTGATGAACATCACCGAGAGCATTGGCGGCTTGCCTGCGATGAATTCGCAATATACGGCCTTTGGCAAGGACAACGCCGAGCTCATCTCCGGCGAGTATGTCAACGACCACATCCTGATCAACAACCCGACCTGCCATGCCTGCCCCGTCGCCTGTAAAAAGGAAGTCGAAGTCACCGAAGGTCCCTTCCAGGTCAAGATGGAGAGCGTCGAGTACGAGCCGGCGTGGTCGCTGGGCGCCAACTGTGGCAACAACGACGTGCGCGCGGTGGCCTATATCATCGACCGCTGCAACGACTATGGCATGGATCCCATCGAGCTGGGCAACGTGCTGTCGATGTACATGGAAGCCAGCGAAAAAGGCTACACCAACGGGGACGGAACACTGGCTTGGGGCGACACGATGGCGATGGTCGAAGTCACCAACCAGATCGCCATGCGCGAAGGCGTCGGCGACAAGCTGGCCGGCGGCACGGCGCGCGGCGCGGCGGCCTTCGGCCACCCGGAGATTTCGATGACGGTGAAGGGTCAGGCGATCCCGGCCTACGACCCGCGCGGCATGAAGGGCATGGGCATCGCCTACGCCACCAGCAACCGCGGCGCCTGCCACCTGCGCGCGTACACACCCGCGGCAGAACTGGGCGTCATGCCCTTTGGCTCGCTCAAGGTTGACCCGCTGGAATGGAAGGGCAAGGGCAAACTCACGCGCATCTTCCAGGATATTCACGCCATTTCGGATTCGCTTGACCTGTGCAAATTCTCGGCCTTTGCTGAGGGCTTGCAGGAGTACACCGAGCAGTTCAACGGCGTCACCGGCCTCGGCTATTCGGCGGACGAGTTGCTCAAGTGCGGCGAACGCATCTACAACCTGGAGCGCCACTACAATAACCTGGCGGGCTTCCGCGAAGGCTCCGACTATCTGCCCAAACGCTTCACCCACGAAGCCAGCACCATGCCCGGCTCCGAAGGCCACGTCTGTGAGCTAGACCTGATGCTGGAGGAGTATTACGCCGACCGCGGCTGGGTGAACGGCGTCGTGCCGGAAGCCAAGCTGAAGGAGTTGGAGATTATTTGAGTTGCGAGGGGCGAGGGGCGTTGCCGTCACCTTTCTCGCACGCGCAGGATGGCGCAGGTTTCACAGGTGAGAAGAAAATCTTACCATCATTGCATTTTTTTCAGGTGACAGTCACTTCCAAAAGTGACTGTCACCTCTGGGCAGCGACGAAGACTGCAAAGATAGAAAAAATCTCAGTACTTCACGAAACTCACACAAAGCCACTAAGAGCACAAAGGACGCTATCTTTAACTTTGTGACTTCGTGTCTTCGTGTGAGACCAAATCGCGAACTACTGAATTTGTGAAATCTACGCCATCTGTGGGTAAATTCAATTCCGCTCTTTTTTCTCACTGCGTTTCCGCTTCAGGGTTGTAGGCGGGCAAAACCGCCACCACCGCTTCCGGCGGCAGATGGCTGATATCGTTGATCACCTCGCCGCGCCACTGTGCACCGTCCCACACCAACTCGGAAACGGCGCAATTATGCGCATCCCAGCGCACCCAGTCGCCTGTGCGTCCGCCGAACCAGCTATCCAACAAGCAACCGATGATGCCGCCATGCGTGACGATGATGATGCGCTGGTCAGGATGCTGCTCGGCCAGGCGCTGCACCGCCTCCACCGCGCGCTTGCCCAATGTGGCTGGCGATTCACCGTTGGGCGGCGCAAAGGTCGGATCCTGCGCCCAGCGCCCCCACAAATTTTCGTTGTCGATCAAGTCGCGATAGGTGCGCCCTTCCCAATCGCCGATGCTGAACTCGCGCAGGCCGTCATCGATGATCGGCTCCACACCGATCGCCTCAGCAATGGCCGCGGCCGTGCGACGCGCGCGCGGCAAGGGCGACACATAAATGATGTCGGCGGGCGCCATTGTCTGCCGTGCGCCAAAACGCGCCCCGGTTGATCTCACCTGGAGTTCGCCGCGTGCGGTCAGCGGTGCGTCGAGCGCGCCGTACCAACGCTGCTCATGATTGGCCGTCGTTTCCCCATGCCGCACCAGAACAACGTGAGTCTTTTTCATCACATCCATCCTTCACACGAAATCCTAAAAAAATTCGGGGATCAGATTGACACCCCCTTTTCCACATGTTACACTGTGCGCACAATGTCGCCAAAGCAACCACCTGTCTGTAGTCCGCGCGCCAGGCTTGAGAGGAAGTCAACCGGATGAGATCATCTGGAACTTTGTGCGCGGCATGAGCAAGGCGTTGCTCGGATTGGCCTGACAAAGCTCTCCAGACGGGGAGCTTTTTTATTTGCTGTCTTCTTACAAAATTGCAGGAACGAAACGCATCATGATCAAGGCAGGCATCGCCGGCGCGACCGGCTACACAGGCATCGAACTGGTGCAATTGCTGCATCGCCATCCGCAGGCTGCACTCCATTGGATCACGAGCGTCAACAGCGCCGGCAAACCATTGTCCGAAGTGCACGCCGTGCCGTGGAATTACCCGCTGATCACGCTGGAAGAAGCCTACGCGCGCGCCGCCGAGGTGGACGTCGTTTTTCTCTGCCTGCCGCACGGTCAATCGATCACGGCGGCGCGCACTTTCGCCGCGGCCGGCATCGCGGTCATCGACCTCAGCGCCGATTTTCGGCTGCAAAGCGCTGAGGCCTATCGCCGCTGGTATGGATTGGAGCACACGGCGCCGGAACTGCTGCCGAGCTTTGTCTACGGCCTGTGTGAGGTAAACCGGGAAAAGCTGCGCACCGCGCGCCTGATCGCCGTGCCCGGCTGCTATCCCACCACGGTCAATCTGGGGCTCTACCCGCTGGCAAAGGCCGGCTGGCTGGGCGACCGCGTCATCATTGACAGCAAGAGCGGCGTCAGCGGGGCCGGGCGCACCGCCAAGCAGCCCTACATGTTTGTCGAGGCCAACGAAAACATGACGCCCTATGCGATCGGCTACCGCCACCGTCACATTGCCGAGATGGAGCTGGTGTTGAACGGCGCCGCGCCAGGCGGCGCGTGTCATTTCACCTTTTCGCCGCACCTGCTGCCCGCCAGCCGCGGCATCCTGAGCACTATGTACGTGCGCGCGCCAGACGGCGTCACCGAGCCGAGATACGCGACCTGTACTGCACGACCTACGCCGGCGAACCCTTTATCCACCTGCTGCCGGCCGGCCAGCAGGCGACGCTGCGTCACACGGTGCATACCAACCGGTGCGCCATCAGCATCACCGCGGATGATCCTGGCGATCCGGCCTGCCGGGATTTCATCATCGTGGCAACTGAGGATAATTTGCTTAAAGGCGCCAGCGGCCAGGCCGTGCAGTGCATGAATCTTGCCGGCCTGGACGAAATCCCGGGGTTGATGGGGCGATTGGAACTGATGGCGTCAAAAAAATCTATTTTTAAGCCTCTAAGAAGATGGAAAACATGGCACCGGAAACGCCCGGAACGTTACATGGTAGTACTCAAGGTCGGCGGCAACGAACTGGACGACCCGAATCATTTCTCCTGGGGCTGGTCAAGGCCGTCGCAGGCGGTGCGGCGTGAAGGGCATCATCCGGTGATCGTGCACGGCGGCGGCAAGGCGGTGACCGACCTCGGGGGCAGGCTGGGCTTGCCAGAGCAGCGCATCGAAGGGTTGCGCGTCACCGACAACGCCAGCATGGATGTCGTCGAGATGGTGCTGAGCGGCCTGATCAACAAGCGCATCGTGCGCGCGCTCGTCAACGCCGGCATGCGCGCGGCCGGCGTCAGCGGCGTCGATGACGGCACGCTCTACGTCGAGAAGCTGTGGCACCCGCTGGGCGACCTGGGGCGCGTCGGCGAAGTGCAGGATGTGGACGATCATCTGTTGCTTGCCTCTGATCGGCGCCAAGATCTTGCCGGTGGTCAGCCCGATCAGCTTTGGCGCGCTGGACGCACTGAGCTACAACGTCAACGCCGACCATGCCGCCACCGCCATTGCCGCCAAGCTGGGGGCAATCAAGCTGGTCTTCATCAGCAATGTGCCGGGCATCCTGGTGGCGGGCCGCGTGGTGCGCGCCGTGACCGCCGACCAGGCGGAGCAATGGATCGACGAAGGCATTATCTTTGGCGGCATGATCCCCAAGGTGCGCAGCGCGGTCGACGCGGTGCGCAACGGCGTGGCGCAAGCCGTGATCACCAACCTGGCCGGCATCCAGGATGGCGCCGGCACCGGCATGATGTGAGCCTGGAGCACAAGGAGAGAAGAATGGACGCACAAGAAGTGGTCGAGCTGGAGCACGAGTCATGTCCTAGGCGTCTGGCGCGCGCCCTTTGTGCTGGCGCGCAGGCAGGGCAGCACGCTCTATGACACCGAAGGGAAGGCCTATCTGGACTGTGTAGCGGGGATTGCCGTCAACGCCCTGGGCTACAACGACGCAGGCATTCAGCAGGCGATGGGCGAAGCGCTCGCCAGCGGTATGGTGCATGTGAGCAACCTCTACCACACCGCGCCGCACGCCAGGCTCGCCGCGCTGCTGTGCGAGACGAGCTTCGCCGACAAGGTGCACTTCTGCAACAGCGGCGCCGAAGCCAACGAGGGCGCGTTCAAATTTGCCCGTCGCTACGGTCGCGCCCATGGGGATGACGACAAGGTCGAGATTCTGGCGTTCACCAACGCGTTCCACGGCCGCACGATGGGCGCGTTGGCGGCCACACCGCGGCCCAAGTATCAAGATCCGTTCAAGCCGCTCATGCCGGGCGTGCGTTTCGCCGCATTCAACAACGTGGAGAGCGCCCGCGCTCAGATGGACGCGGCCGTCTGCGCCATCATCGTCGAGCCGATCCAGGGGGAAGGCGGCATTCACGCCGCGACGCCGGACTTTCTCGCCGGCCTGCGCGCCTTGGCCGACGAGTACGACGCCTTGCTGATCTACGACGAGGTGCAGTGCGGCGTCGGACGCACAGGGACTTTTTGGGCGCACCAGGGCGTACTGTAACGAAGAGAACTGCACGCCGGGCCACTGCCGCTTTGAGCCGGACATCCTCACCGCCGCCAAGCCGCTGGCCGGCGGCCTGCCGATCGGGGCGATCCTCGTGCGACAGAAGGTGGCGGACGTGATACAGAAGGGCGACCACGGCAGCACCTTTGCCGGCGGCCCGTACGTCACGCACGTGGCCAAGCACGTCGTCAGCCGCGTGGCCCAGCCCGCATTTCTGGCTGAGGTCCAAGCCAAAGGCAAGCTGCTGCACGATCTGCTGGAGGAGATCAACAGCCCGCACATTGTGGAGTTACGCGGCAAAGGACTGCTAGTTGGCGTCGAACTCGATGTTGAAGCGGCGGATGTGGTTGCACGCGGCTATGACGAGGGGCTGATCCTGGTGAATGCCGGGCCTACCGTGTTGCGCCTCGTGCCGCCGCTGGTGATCACCGAAGGAAGATTCACGAAGCGGTTCGCCTGCGCGCCTGGAAGGCAGGCGCTTGCATGCTGGTCTGTCTGGTTGGTAGGAACATAGAAGAAATGCCGATCATGATTCGTCCGGCGGAGGAAGCCGATGTGCTCCCCATTATCGACCTGGTGAACCCTTCGCCGGCCAGAATATCATGCTCCCCGCACCGAAGAGGAGTGTGCGCCACACGCTTGAGGATTGGCTGGTAGCCGTCGAAGAAGAACTCACGGCTGCTGCGCCGCCCATTCTTGCGTGTGGCGCGTTGGTACCGCTCACGAATACGCTGGCCGAGGTGCGCTCGCTGGCCGTACATGAGAGCCAGCAGGGCAAGGGGCTGGGCGGCCACCTGGTGCTGCAACTGGTACAGATGGCGCCAGCGCGGCTATCAGCAGATCTGCGCGCTCACGCTGCGAGAACTTTTTCGTCCGGCTGGGGTTCACGCTGGTCGACCGCTGGAGCATCAGCCCCAAGGTCTGGCAGGCGTGCATCTACTGCCCCAAGTTTCATCGCTGCGACGAGGTGGCGGTAATGATGAACCTCACCAGTGCGACGCAGGCCGCCGACCATCCGCTGGCGCGTCCGGCTGGCTGGAACAATCTGCTCAAGTGGAGCGAATGGCAGCCGCTCAAGCTGGCGTATAAGCAAAAGCAGGGAGAACCAGACAGAATTTGACCGATTAAATTGTCGAAGTATGGATCAGCGCGTCACGAGGGCAAAGGTATAGTCATGTTCACTCCAGGCAAGCAGCAGTGCCTCCCAACCGACGCGCTGAGGCGCGTCAGCAAATAGAGGATCCGCAAGCAGCGCACCAGCATCGTCATATCCGACCATGACCACGGCGTGTGACGTGTTATCTTGCCAATAGGGTAGATGGCCAGTCATTACAAAGAGAATGGGCGGCAACTTGTGGTCAATTGCGTCACACAAATCAGGCTTGCCGCCGGTGTAATGAAACTGAAACACCGAAAGCAGAGAGACGCTGAATTTTGCGAAAAGGAACACCGATCGAGGTCAATCCAAGCAGGAGATTGAGCCTGGTCTGAGTTTGTTCAATTCCCCAATACGATAGAACTGTCTGTGCACAGGCGGCAAGGCAGCCGGCATCTTCCTCCTGGAGCCTATGCGGCGCGGCCAGTAAGTGCATCGACATGGGAGGTTAATTCCTGAAGGAGAGTTTCGGGGTCAATTACAGCGCCTGTCACAGCATCCAGATGCAGCCGACCGATCCATGTGTGAGCGACCGTGCCCGGTTTGGCGCGCTGTGGAACTGTCAGAATAATATCGAAACGCCATTGGAGCGGCGTCATCAGCAACAATTCAGGATTTTCGGCTAGAAGCAAATGGCCGGCATGCATCGATAGCCAGGCATTTGCCTTGTGTTGCGCCAGGGCTGGAGCCATCACATCGGCATGAATATGCACAGCAACTTGTATTGAGTCTTGATTTCCAAACGAATTTCGATGTGACGTGTCTGCACTGAAGGGCATAACCGATCGAGGCATCATGACACTTTACTCCGTGATCACACACAAGCACAGATCTATGTTGTGGCACAATTATAACATATTCTATGATCTGCCTGTGAACACCAGACAAGACAAAAGGGTGGCAACGAATTGAAAGCATTACTTGTTCTACAGGACGGTGCGATTTACGAAGGAGAGGCCTTCGGCGCAGCCAAAACCGTCGTCGGCGAAGTGGTCTTCAACACCAGTCTGACCGGTTATCAGGAGATCATCACCGATCCGTCCTATCGCGGGCAGATGGTCTGCATGACGCTGGCGCATGTCGGCAACACCGGCGTCAACGCTGAGGACACCGAAAGCGACCAGCCCCAGGTGACTGCCTTCATCGTGCGCGAGGTGAGCCAGGTCGTCTCCAACTGGCGCGCCAACGCGACGCTGCATGATTATCTGGCGCGGCACGACATTCCCGGCATCAGCGAGGTGGACACGCGCGCGCTGACGCGACGGCTGCGCGACAAAGGCGTGCTGCACGGCGCGCTCTGCACCGACGGGACGCACAGCGCTGAAGAACTGCTGGCGCTGGCGCGCGGCTGGGAAGGGCTGGACGGCCGCGATCTGGTGCAGGAAGTCACCTGCGCCGAGCCGTACCACTGGATCGACGGCACGCACGTCGAGTGGACGCCGGTGCCGGGCCGGGCGCAACATCAGCGCCGTCGCACCGCCGACCGGCGAAGATCAACCGCTGGTAGTCGCCTACGATTTCGGCATCAAGGAGAACATCCTGCGCCGGCTGACCAGCCACGGGCTGCGCGTGACGGTAGTCCCGGCGACGACGACGGCCAGCGCGGTGCTGGCAATGCAACCGGATGGCATTTTCCTGAGCAACGGGCCGGGCGACCCGACGGGCGTGCCTTACGCGGCGGCCGCGGTGCATGATCTGCTGGAAACAGGGATTCCGACCTTTGGCATCTGTCTCGGCCATCAGATCATCGGGCTGGCGCTGGGTGCGCGCACTTACAAGCTCAAGTTCGGCCATCATGGCGGCAACCAGCCCGTCAGCGATGCAGCCGCGACGAATGTGCAGATCACCGCGCAGAATCACAACTATGCGGTCGATGAAGCCACGTTGCCGGCCAATGCGGTGATCACCCATCGCAACCTGAACGACGGCACGGTCGAAGGGCTGCGGCTGACCGACCAGCCCGTCTTCTGCGTGCAATATCATCCCGAAGCCAGCCCCGGCCCGCACGACGCCGACCTGCTCTTTGCGCGCTTCGCCGAATTGGTGAAGAGGCAGCGGAAAGAAGAATCGCCCGCGGATTTTACGGATTGGGCGGATGTTCACGGATAAAGACACGAATCCGCGAAATTCCGTCTAATCCGCCAAATCCGTGGACTATCAGAGGGAATATGATGCAGGAGAATTTGCAGGTGCGCGTCGGGCGGCGCGTGCAGGTGGTGTTGATCCACCAGGATGCGCACGAAGAGACGCTGACGCTCGATATCGTGCCCGATGCCGCGGCTAATTTCGAACAGGGATTGCTGGGCGAGAGCACGCGGCTGGCGCAGGCGCTGATCGGCCAGCGCACTGGCGGCGTCGTTGATTATGGCGTGGGCGATCTGCGCCAGGTGTGCGTGTTGGCGGTGACGCGCAGCCCGCAGGATCTCGACCACAGCGCGGGCGAACGCCGCCAGGAGATCCTCGACAAGGCAGTGAGCGAATCCGACCGCACCAACGCGCTCAACTTTGCCGCCTCTTTTGCCAGCAAGTGGGGCAGCTACGATCCGGCAGGCATCGAGGAGTGGGAGCAGGCTGACGAGTAGCGCCGAAGAAACTGAGTTTTTTGGAAAAACTCAGTTTCTTTGCATCGTATTGTACTCGATCAGGAGTGCGGCCCGCCGTAGACAATCTCGTTGCGCACCCAGATCATGCCGTCGCGCACCTCACTGGGCATCCGATCGAGGTGGCGCGGAGATGGGCCGCGCAGATATTGGCCGGTGAGGTCAAATTGCGAACCGTAGCACGGGTCGGCAAGGCGCGCCTCGGCAAAGTCAACCTTGAGCAGACAGCCGCCGTGCGGCGAACGCGCCAGAAAGACCAGGGGGGCATCTTCTTCGGAAGCAACCACGATCACGTCGGTCGGCCAGAGCCTGGCATCGTAGATCTGGTAGTCGATAGCCCCGGCTGCCGTATAGCCGACTAACGGCGACTGCCGGTCATGCGTGGCAAAGGGTGCGCGCAGCGGATAGACACCTCGCGCTAGCCTCAGCTTCTCCAGCGGCAGCAGCGGCTGCCACTGCACCGTCACCTCGACCGTCTGCGGGCGGGTGCAGGCGGTCAGCAAAATCGTCAGCGCGCAGAGGAACATCCAACGCTTCATCTTTCCCCTCCCTTTCCCTTTACGAATCTCCCTCTTTTCAATCCCCGGCTTGAATAGTTCATTGGGAGACTTGCCTCAGGATCGCGCGCCCGATGCCTTGCTGCACTTGTTCGATGTCCTCACGATATTTGAGCAGCGCATCGAGCGTGTCGTCGAGGATGGCTTCGTCCAGCGCCTGACAGTCGAGCGCAACGAGCGCACGCAGCCAGTCCAGCGTTTCGGCCACGCCGGGCAGCTTGTAGAGTTCGGCGCGGCGCAGCTCCTGGACAAAGTGCACCACCTGCTCCGCCAGCCGCGTTGGGGCGTGAGGTGCGCGCGCCAGCACGATGGCATATTCCTTCTCAAAGCCCGGATAATCGATCCAGTGATAGAGACAGCGCCTACGCAGCGCGTCGTGAATCTCGCGCGTGCGATTGGAGGTGATCACCACGACGGGCGGCGTCGCTGCTTTCACCGTGCCGAGTTCCGGATCGTGATTTGAAAATCAGAGAGCAGTTCCAACAAGAACGCCTCAAACTCCTCGTCGGCGCGATCCAACTCGTCGATGAGCAGCACCGGTTCACCGCCGGCGCTGCCATCGATGGCCTGGAGCAGCGGCCGCTTGAGCAAAAACTCGGGGCTGAACAGATCGTGCTGCGCGGTCTGGAGTTCCAGATGACCTGCGGCTTCCATCAGACGGATCTGCAACATCTGGCGGCTATAGTTCCACTCGTAGACCGCGTGATGGATGTCCAGCCCCTCGTAACATTGCAGGCGCAGCAGCGGCCGGTCGAGCGCGGCGGCCAGCACTTTAGCGACCTCGGTTTTGCCGACGCCCGGCTCACCTTCCAGCAGCAACGGGCGTCCCAGCTTGAGCGCCAGAAAGATCGCGGTCGCCAGCCCGCGGTCGCTCACATAGTTGTGGCGCGCCAGCGCGGCCTGGAGATCATCGATCGAGGAAAAATCAGCATGGGTTGTCATGGCGGCAACGATAAGTTACCGATTGCGCCCATATTTTTCGTGGCTGGAAACCCAGTCCGACGATGAGATGGCCGAGGCCAGCGAAACTTCACCCGCCAGCACGACGCCGGCGATGATCTCCGCCAGGCGGTTCACCTTGCCGCGCCCCCAACAATCAAGCAATTCCAGACATTCACGCTGCGTCGCCAACCCGGTGCCGCCGCCATAGGTCGCCACGATCAACGAAGGGATGGTGATCGAAATGTAGAGGTCGCGTTCGGCTGTCAGCTCGGTGTAGACAATGCCGGCCGACGACTCGGAGACGTTGGCGACATCCTGGCCCGTGGCCATAAACATCGCGGTGATGCCGTTGGCGGAGTGCGCGCCGTTGTTGTTGGCGCCGGAGAGAATTGCGCCGACATTGGAGACGTTGCTGTGGTAGAAAAGGCCTTCCGGTTCGACGCGCATCTGCTCGATCAGCACGTTGCGCTTGATCACCGCCTTCGGCGACGACGCGCTTGCCGCGCGTGGCATGATGTTGACCTGCGACGCCTTTTTGTCGGTCGCCAGGTTCGATTCGAGGTAAAAATGGCGGATGCCCGGATAAGTGTCGAGGATCCAGGAGCACGCGGCAAAAGTGGCGCGGCCGACCATGTTCTGTCCCGCCGCGTCGCCGGTCGAATAGTTGAAGCGCAGATAAGCGAACTTGCTGGCGAGGTAGGGGTCGATGTACTGAAGTTTGGCGACGCTGGAGGTGGCCTCGGCCTCTTCGCCGATCTTGGCGATGTTCTCCTGCACCCACTTCACGAAGTCGCGCGCCTCCACCGCGCTGTCGAAGACGAAGACCGGCGCGCGCTGCATCGAATCGCCGATCACGGTGCACTTGACGCCGCCGGACAGATTCAACACCTTCATGCCGCGGTTGTACGACGCCACCAACGTGCCTTCCGTCGTCGCCATCGGCACGATAAATTCGCCTTGAGCGTGTTCGCCGTGGATCGTCAGCGGGCCGGCAAAGCCCAGCGGAATCTGGGCGACGCCGGTGAAATTTTCAATGTTGCCTTTGAGCGTGTGCGCGTCAAAAGAGTAGTGACCGATGTGCTGAAGTTTGACGCCGCTGTATTGCTCGATAAATTGCTGGCGCCGATGGCGCGTCGCCGAAATCGTCCGCCGCGTCGCGCGGGATGTGCACGCGACGTTCTTCCTGCGCGGCGATGGAACCGTCGACCTTGAGCGAGAGTGCGCCAAAGGGGTCCGCGTCAAACTTGACTTCGATCTTGTGCTTGCCTAATTCCAGCGCCGGGACTTTGCAGACAATATCCACCGTGCGGCGCAGCGGAAAGTCGATAGGTGTGGCTGCTAACTGGTCGGGCGTGAGAACTTTGCCGTCATCGAGCACAATCGTGATGGCGGCGAGCGGCGCCGCGACATCATTGAACTTCACCTGGTGCAAGCCGGAAATGGTGGCGTCGCTCAAGCGATTCTTGAGTGAAAACTTGACGCCCTCCGGCGTATTCTTGAGGCTGCCAAAGGTGTAGAGCTGTTTCAGAATCATGCTGGGGATCGGAAAGGCCATCGTCGGTTCCTCCGTGAAGTTGGGTGGGGTGGATAGGTTGGTGAGTTGTTGGGCGGATTATACCATATTGGAGTGAACGGCGCGCGTGGTCGATAATGTAGTGATGAGGGGCGAGGAGCGAGGGGCGATTCAGATGGCGGAGCAATCAGCATTCCCTATTTATACTATCGGCTACGGCGACCGCACGCTCGCGGAATTTCTCGCCGTACTGCAAGCCAACGCCATCGCCTATCTGCTCGATGTGCGTTCGGCGCCTTATTCGCGCTACAAACCCGAGTTCAGCAAAGAGGCGCTCAGCAAGACGTTGGCCGAACACGACATCCGCTACGTCTTTCTCGGCGACAGCCTGGGCGGCCGCCCGGATGACCCGGCCTGCTACGTCGACGGTCGCGCCGATTACGACCGTATGTGCGTGCGGCCCGCCTATCAGACCGGGATCGAACGCGTGCGTGCGGCCCATGCGCAGCAACTGCGCGTCGTGTTGATGTGCAGCGAAAGCAAGCCGGAGCAGTGCCACCGCACCAAGCTGATCGGCGAGACGCTGACGGCGCTGCACATCCCCGTCGTTCACATCGACGAGCGCGACCGTCTGATCTCGCACGACGCAGCCATCGAACGGCTCACCGATGGGCAGTTGCATCTTTTCGGGCAGGAAAGTTTTGTCTCGCGCAAGCGCTACAGCTCGGCGACGGAAGAAGATGCGTGAGGCGTGAGGCGGAAGGGGAAATTGCGGAAGAGGAGTGGCGAGAGGAAGGTTGTCGATGCATAAGATTGTGACGATTGGCGTCTACGGTTTTGACGAGCGGGGGTTCTTTGCTGCGTTGCAGCGTGTGGGCGTCGACGCCTTCTGCGACATCCGCCGGCGGCGCGGGGTGCGCGGTCGCGACTACGCTTTCGCCAATCGAGCGCGGCTCGAAGCAAGGCTGGCCGAGCTGGGCATCCGCTACTTTCACCGCATCGAACTGGCGCCAAGCAACGCGCTGCGCCAGATGCAGTACGCCATCGATGCCGCCGCGCATGTCAGCAAACGCCAGCGCCAGGTGCTCTCGCCGGCCTTTGCCGACGGCTACCGGCAGGAATGTCTGGCCACTTTCGACAGCCACCAATTTGCCGCCGATCTAGGGCCGGAAGCTCGCGTCGTCGCCCTTTTTTGCGTCGAGACGGAAGCGGCGGCCTGCCATCGTTCGCTGGTGGCGGAGCGGCTGGCGCAGGAACTGCACTTGCCCGTCGAGCATCTTCTACCTACACCAGCGGGTTAAAGCTTCCGCACGTGCTGTACGGGTCGTTCATTGCGGTGGGGCGAATGCATGTTCCGGCGCCGCTGTCCAGTTGAATGTGCTGGCCAATGACCAGGGCAACGACTTGACCCTTGTTGCGGTCAGCGCGCCCCAGCATGGGACAACCAGCTTTTCCACGCGGTTCGTGACCAGCAGCGCCATCAGCGATCACCGAGACCAGGCAGCCATATCTGCTACGGCTCTGGCATACGAGCGCTCAACAGGAATGGCGCGTGTCCTTGCAGTCAATCCAGAGCGGCGAGCGCCACTCCTGTTGGGATGATTCAGCAGACGCCCCTTTAATACAGCTTCGTCCACGTACCGCAGCGAACGCTATTGAACCCCTGATCCCCTGGCTCGATTTCCACTACGGTCGCTCCGTTCACGATGTCATTGGCTTTGATATCGCGGAACTGGCCGGAGAAGCCGGTGAGCCGCTCCCAATAGCAGCCGGCGCCGCCACTCGACTGCCAAGTTCCAGGCGCAATGTCCTTACCGACAAAATACATGCCGCCGCCAAAGGGTGCGGTCGGGCTGGACGTGATCGGTGAGAGATCGAGTGTCCACAGACCACACCCACTGGAATCAAAGCCCTTGTCGGTCGCCACAATCGTGACGATCCATGGACCTTGACCGATATCATTCGCAATGATGTCGCCCAACGTGCCGCCGAAGCCGCGCAGCCGTTCCCAGTAGCAGGAAGTCCCGCCAACGCCGCGATAGGTGCCGGCAGCGATGTCACGACCTACCAGCTTCATGCCGCTGCCAAATGAGAGCGACGCAGCCGGCGCCGGACTGGCCGGCGCCACTGCCGGTGCGCTTGCGGGCGATGCCGACCCGTCGCGGCGAAAGACCTTCACATGAAATGTAGTACTGTCCGCAGCTACCCAGAAGAACATCTCCCATTCAATCACACCCGTCACCGTTGTCGCATAAGGGAGCTGCGAGCCTTGATCGAGAATGCCGACAAATTCACCGTGCTTATAAAACTTGAGCGATGCCGAATCCCACTCAAAACGATAGTCACCGCCATGGCTCGCCTTCCATTGCAGGCCGACGTCACCTTTTGGATTGGCCGTCATCGAGTCGGCGCAAATCTCGAGACCTTTGTTGGCCGTATCCTGATAGCAGCCTTTACCGTCTATCTGGCGCATATCCTGCCAGACGAAATTGCCCCGACCTTCGGTCCAGAGATAGTACCAGTGGTTGCGGTCGCGCCCACCGGGAAAGTCGGCCGCCGAGTCGGCGACCAGCACCCAGTTATCGCCAGCCGGACTGGCTGCGGGAATAGCAGCGGGAGCAGCATTGGGCGCGTCAGGGGCGGCAGCCGGCTCGGCTGGCGCCGCCACCGCGACATCAGGCGAGCCGTCCACCAGCGCGGCAAAAATCCATTTCCCATCGGCAAGCTGATACCAATCGCCAGCCGCGTTTCTGGCCACAATCTCCAGCGTCTGACCGGCAGTAACACCGCCGACGACCGCGTAGCTTGTGCCGGGGCCTTGGCGCAGGTTGGCGTTGCGCTTGACCGTGGCGTTGCCAGTGGCGGCCGGGCTTGGCGGGGATTGCTGGAGATCGGGCGCGGCGGCCAAACCGAGCGCGACCAAAGTTGGCGTGGCCGCGTGCGCGGTGGCGCTGCTCGCCGGCAACCCAGAGAGCAACAGACCGACAGCCAGCATGAAGATGGCCTGGGTCGATAAACGCTTTACAAGAGGGGACATGCGTCAATCCTTTCTGTTTCAGTTATCCAGAGTAAACCCTTATCCATTGCAGTGGGTGCTTGTGATGAGTAATCAGCACGGGTAGGCCGCAGGCATGACGTCTTAAGGCGTCGTCATGCCTGCATAAGATAGTAATCGTTGCTACACCTCAAAATCCCGCGCAGCAAAGAAAATCGCTCTGTCGGGGCGAACCGCAGCGCAACGCTTTTTGCCGTGGGCAAGTGCAGCAAAGGACGGTCGGTTACACAAAACCAGCTTGCAGTCGATAGCTTTTCCGTCACAAATATTGCTCGCAGATTGGAGTGTGTTTTCGCAAAGAGGGACGCTTCAACAATCGGCTATTCCGCCGATGTGCACGCCAGGGCAAGTGGTGCATCATAATCTGCAACCGGCGAAATTTTTTTGCTTATTCTCCGCAGGAAGCGTTATGAACGTCCTGGTCGTCGCCAAAACCAGAATGGGCGCGGGCGCTTGCGTCGGCGGCATCGCGCTCGACGACGGGCGCAGCGTGCGCCTGATCGACGCGCACGTCGATGTGCATCACGGCGGCAACCTCCACTACGCGGTCGGCGAGATCTGGGAAATCGAGACGGCAGCGGCTGAGATCATGCCGCCGCACGTCGAAGATGTCATCGTGCAGAGCAGCCGCCGCGTAGGGCGCCAGCGTAATGTTATTGCGCTGATCGAACAGCACCGGCCTGTCGTCTCCGGCGGCATTGAGCGCCTCTTTGATGGGCGGCTGCAACGGTCGAGCAGCGGTGCGCTCTACGTGGCCGACGCCGGCGGCCTGCCCGCCTTCAGCACCGGCTTCTGGCGACCCGCTCACCCGCTGCACCGCGTCGAGACCAAGCGCCGCATCCGCTACGTCTATCCCGGCGCGCAGGGCGACTGCACCTTTGTCTTTGTTGGCTTTCAGGATACGATAGCCGAAATTCCGGCCGGCGCGCTGCTGCGCGTGTCGCTGAGCCGCCGCTGGCGTCCGGACGGCAAGCCAGACGTTGAACTGCGCTGCTACGCCCAGTTGTCGGGCTGGTTTGAAGTGGCTGCGGAGAAAGAGAGCGTTCCAATGACTCATCCAGAGGGAAGTCCTGTTTGTGAAGTGGACCTGACGCGCGCCCGTCAACTGCTCAAGGATGTCTTTGGCTACGACGAATTTCGCCCGCTGCAGGTGGAGATCATCGCCAGCATCTTGCAGGGCCAGGACACACTCGCCATTATGCCGACGGGCAGCGGCAAGTCGATCTGCTACCAGATTCCCGCGCTGCTGCTCGACGGCCCGACGGTGGTCATCTCACCGCTGATCTCGCTGATGCAGGATCAGGTCGACCAGTTGCGGCAAGTGGGCGTCGCGGCCGTGGCGCTCAACAGCACACTCGGCTATCAGGAATATAACGAAACGGTCGCCGCCATTCGTCGCGGCGAGGTCAAGCTGATCTACCTGGCGCCGGAGACGTTGCTGCGCTCGGAGACGCTGCTGCTGTTCGAAGGCGTCCGCCCCGCCTGCTTTGCCATCGATGAGGCGCACTGCATCTCCGAATGGGGACACGATTTTCGCCCGGAGTACCGCCAACTGGTGGGCGTGCGCCAGCGCTTTGCCGACGCCGTCTGCATCGCGTTGACGGCCACCGCCACCCCGCGCGTGCAGGAAGACATCCAGCATTCGCTGCACTTTGCGCGCAGTCAGACCTTTCTCGCCAGTTTCAACCGGCCCAACCTGCTGCTCGCCGTGCGCCCGCGCGACGATGGCGCGGGGCAGATCATTGCCTTTCTCGCTGACCACAAGGAAGAATCGGGCATCGTCTATTGCAACACGTAAACAGGTGGAGGAAGTGACGGCGCAGCTTGAGGCGGCCGGGCTGCCGGTGGTCGCCTACCATGCCGGGCTGGACAACGCGACACGCGCGGCCAATCAGCGTCGTTTTCTCAGCGAAGATGGCTGCATCACCGTCGCCACGATTGCCTTTGGCATGGGCATCAACAAACCAGACGTGCGCTTTGTCATCCATCACAATTTGCCCAACAGCATCGAGCACTACTACCAGCAGATCGGCCGCGCGGGGCGCGATGGCCTGCCCGCGCACTGCCTCCTGCTTTACCATCCCAAAGATCTGGGCACACACTATTTTCACATCGAAGAAGGTGCGGCGGCGGAGCGCGCCGGTCGCACCGCGCGCCTGCAGGCGATGGATCGGCTGGCGCGCACGCGCACCTGCCGCCGCACGCCGCTGCTCGATTATTTCGGTGAAGCAGCCGCCGCGGAAAGCTGCGATGCGTGCGACAACTGTCTGGGCGGCGGCGATGACGCGCCGCTGGTCGACGTCACGCGCGAAGCGCAAAAGTTTCTCTCCTGCGTCTGGCGCACAGGCCAGCAATTTGGCGCCGGCTATGTCGTCGATGTGCTGCGCGGCTCGCGGCGGCGTGAGATTTTGGCGCGCCATCATGACCAACTCTCCACCTACGCCATCGGCCAGGAGCACGACGCGCGCACCTGGCGGCGGCTGGCACAGGAGTTCATGCTGCAAGGGCTGGTGGAACAAAACCTGGAGCACGGTGCGCTGCACATTACCGAGGCGGGGCGCGCGGCGCTGAAAGGCGAGCCGGTGCAGATTCCGGCCGAGACGCTCACCGGCCAGCATCGTGCGCGTGCGGCCGCGGCCAGCACAGCCTATGATTCCAACCTATTCACCCGGCTGCGCAGACTGCGTCGCGCCATCGCCGACGAACTGCACATTCCCGCCTATGTGGTCTTTCCCGACCGCACGCTCATGGAGATGGCGGCGCACCTGCCACAGAGCGCTGCCGAGCTGCGACAGATTCACGGCGTGGGCGCGCAAAGAAGAGCAGTTTGGCGCGCTTCCTGGACTGCATCCGCCAATATTGTGAAGAAGAAGGGATCGTTCCGGCGCTGCGACACCCGCGGCGCAGCCTTCACCCGTTGCGCGTCCAACCAGCAAACGGCGCTTTGAGGAAGTGGGCGACTTGTTTTGTGAGGGGCGCAGCATCGAGGAGATCCAGGAGCGTTTCGGCGTGCAGCGCTCGACAGTGCTGAGCCACCTGGTGCACTGCCACGACGCTGGCTACGCTCTCGATCCAGCGCGCATCTATGCGCTGTCGGCGCTTGAGCCAGCGTTGCGCCAGCCTGTGCTGCGCCGTCTTGCCGCGTCGACCGACCTTTTGCTCAGCCCGCTTTTTGAGGAATTTGGCGGCCTGATCCCCTACGAAGAACTCCACATCCTGCGCCTCTATCTGCGCTGCCGCCGCGCGCAGGATGAAGCCGCGGGGTTCGAGCCGCGCACACCCTACGCGGCATAAGCAAGACGCGCGGCGATAACTCGTGCGCGGCAAAAACACACGGCGGCTCGTCGTACACCTGCCCATTTCACATGAACCCCACCATGGAGGAAGGCAATTCCTTGCCGCGTCGATCGCTGGGTGTGAAAAAGCAATGGCGCCGCCGGCAAAGGGTATAATGGTTGGACAAACTATCGCCGCAAAACTACGGAAAGATACGGTAAGATCCTCTTGGCTGCTCAATCAACAATATCTCAGGCGCAAAAGACCCGCTCGCTTTCTTTCTCTCATCTCTGGTTGCTCACTGTGGGCGGATTTTATGCTTTTTTCATCTTTGGCTTTGTGGATAATCTGAAAGGGCCGACGCTGCCGGCGCTGCTGCGCGATCTCAACTTCAGCTATAGCGAGGGCGGCGCGGTCCTCTTCAGCGCCTACATAGGCTTCATGGTGGCGACGCTGCTCACGGGCGTGCTGGCCGACGCGGCCGGCATCAAGATCGTGCTGCTGCTGGCCGGCCTCTGTCTGACCGTGGGACTGACGGCCTTTAGCCTCGTCAGTTCGTTCTGGCTGTTGGCCGCGGCGCTCTTTGTCGTCGGCCTCGGTCTGGGGTCGATCGAAGTCGGCGGCAACGGGTTGATCGTCGATCTGCATCAGGCCAATCGCGGACGCTACCTCAACCTGCTGGCCGTTTTTCATGGCGTCGGCGCGTTTATCGTGCCACTCTACGCCGCGCAGTTGCTCAGCACCGATTTTTCCTGGCGACAGGTCTACCAGTTCTCAATCTTCCTGACCGTGGTGCTGGCGTCTTTCTTCGCCGTGGTCAAATATCCACGCGCCGCGTCGAGCAGGGAAGGCATGAACCTGCGCACCCTCTTTACCGCCGGCTTCACGCGACGCATGACCTGGTATTATCTATTTGTTGCGGTGTACGTCGCCGCCGAAATCGGCGTCGCCTCCTGGATTGTGCAATATCTCCAGCAAGTAAAAGGGTACAGCGTCGGCGTCAGTTCGCTCTATCTGTCGCTCTTTTTTGCCGCGATCATGGTCGGGCGGCTGGCGGGAAGCTTCTTTGTAGAGCGCATTGGCTATCTCACGCTGATGCTGACCGCCACGGTGGCATCGATCATCAGCCTGAGCATCGGCCTTTTTGGTCCACCCACGTTGATCTTCTTTATCCCACTGACTGGGCTGTTCTTCTCGATCATGTTCCCGACGGCGACGGCCTCGGTTTCAGCGCTCCAGGTGGCGAATATGGGCGCGATCCTGGGCGTGCTCTTCACCTTTGGCGGGTTGGGCGGCGCGCTCGGGCCGTGGCTGATCGGCGTTGCCGCCGATGCGGTCGGTCTTGAACTGGCCTTTGCCTTGACGCTGCTCTTTTGCGTCCTGATGTTAGGGGCGCTGCTGATGCTGCGTCAGATGGCGCGCGCCGAAAGCCAAGTGGGCGCGCCGCCAGTCGGTGAATGATTTGCAGAAAGAAACCCGCGGCTTTTCCCGACACAGAATTTTCACCTGGTATTGTCCAGAGAGTTATTCTGCTGAGATAGACAACACGCTTGCTTTATGGAGGCAATGGATCAAATAACATGCATATCAACCGCATCGAACTTCGCAAAGTTTTTTTGCCCTACGTCGCGCCCTTTGAGACCAGCGGCTGGCGCGAGCAGGGCAGCCACGCCATCATCGTGCGCATGGAAGCCGAGGATATCGTGGCCTGGGGCGAATCCCCTGTTGGCGAGAATCCCTTTTACAACGAAGAAAATCAGAAAACAGCGTGGACGATCCTGCAGGATTATCTGGCGCCGATGCTGTTGAAAACTGAGCTTGCCAGCCCGTGGGATGTGACACCCGCCTTTGCCCGCGTGCGCGGCAACCGCATGGCCAAAGCGGGGCTGGAGTTCACGGTGTGGGACCTCTTTGCGCGCGCGCACAGCGCAGCCTGGCCAGCCTGCTCGGCGGCACGCGAGAGGCGCGCCGAAGTGGGCGTCAGCGTCGGCATCCAGCAAGACATCCCCACGTTGCTCAAGGTGGTCGGCGCCTATCTCGATGACGGCTACACGCGCATCAAGCTCAAGATCAAGCCGGGCTGGGACGTGGCGCCGACGCGCGCGGTGCGCGAGACGTGGCCCGATCTGCGCTTGCAGGTGGACGCCAACAGCATCTACCGGCTGGAGGATGGCCCGCACCTGGCCGAACTGGATCCCTTCAACCTGCTGCTGGTCGAGCAGCCCCTGGCGCACGACGACATCTTCGACCACGCCAAACTCAAGCCGCGGCTGCGCTCGCCCCTCTGCCTGGACGAGAGCATCGTCTCGCCGGATCATGCACGCTGGGCGATCGAGCTGCAGGCGTGCGACATCATCAACATCAAGCCGAGCCGCATCGGTGGGCTGGGCGACGCGGTGAAGATCCACGACATGGCGCAGGCCGCGGGCATGGCGGTCTGGCATGGCGGCATGTTGGAGACTGGCATTGGTCGTACCATCAACGTGGCGCTCGCCAGCCTGCCCAACTTCACGCTGCCCGGCGACATCAGCGCCAACGACCGCTACTTCAAGCGCGACATCGTCCAGAATCCCTTCACGCTCAACGCGGACAGCACCCTCACCGTGCCCACCGGCATCGGCCACGGCGCCATTGTCGACGAAGATTATCTGGATGAGGTCACGCTGGATCGATGGGAAATCAGCGCGTGAGGCGCGTGCGGGTTGTCACGCTGGGCGCGCTGCTGGCCCGCACCATTCGTAAACGGTAAGCACACTCACAGGATTGGCCCTGTTTGACGCCTTCGGCGTCTTGCTGGTACTGTATAGCTAATTAAATCACCCATCGATTCAGGTGCGCTTGCTGTTTGAATGCACGAGCGCACAATGGGGGAAGCCGGTGACGTTCTGTAAGAACCAGTCCGGCGCTGTCCCGCAACGGTAGGATGACGGCGAAAATCTCGCTCGCATCAAGCCCGATTACCCATCTGGATCGCTGCTTGTGAACCTCTTCGCGGTAAAGGGGGCCAAGTGTCAAGAGCGATCTTGCACGCTTGCCCGCCATTTGGCGGGCTTTTTCTTTCTTCAAATGTATGGCTGCGCGGTGGATGTTCTGTCTTCCTGCCTTCGCTGCATCCTCCTATCTATACACACAGTCGCGCCCCGCCTTTGGCGATCTAGTGTATCGACATGCAACCTGCTCGATAAAGAGTGCAATCCGCAATGCGCAGGTTGGGCTGGTAGCCCAACCTGCGCACCAACGAACAGCATCTCACGACGCAGGGTGCGTCGGGCGGGTAGCCCGACCTACTAAAGATGCTTTCCCCATCAAAAACTCAGGAGACTTTCGATGTATTCTTTCCGTTTCTCAAACTGCGCCGCCTGGCTGCGCGGCCGTGCGGGCATCCCGATCGTGGCTGGCGTGATGACTATCCTGCTTTTATCAGCCTTCCACTTCACGGCGCCGGCGGGGGCTATCGCACCTCTTCAGGCGTCAGTCGTCGTTCAGGTGGACGATCAGGCGCAGCTAATCCGCGAAATCGCGTTTACTGAAGCGATCTCCGGCCTGAAGGCGCTCGAAGTGACTGGGCTGGACGTGGTGACGCAGAGCTTTAGCTTTGGCGACGCCGTGTGCAGCATCGCCGGCGTCGGCTGCCCGGCGGAGGACTGCTTCTGCTCGACAAATTACTGGAGCTACTGGTATTGGGATGATGTGGCCGGCTGGCAGGGTTATCCGGTCGGTGCAGGCAACTCTGTCATCAGCCAAACCGGAGCTATCGAAGGGTGGCGCTGGGGAGAATTCGGCGACACGCTCCGTCCGGTGACGGCAACGCTGCAGGCAGCCGCTGCGCTGCCCTGGCTCGCCGCGCGGCAGACGATCACCGGCGATTTGGGCAGCGTCGGCGCGACGGTGGAAAGTGTCCTGGCGTTTGGCGCCAACCAGCAGCAGAATCCAAGCGCCCATGCCTATCTTGCGGCCACTGGTGCGGGATATGCGCGCATCAGCGCGTCCGCGGCTGGCAAGTTAGCAGTTGCCTTGTCCGCCGCGGATGCTTGTCTGCCCAGCGGCGCGCCGACTCCTTCCACCTATTTTAGCCCAACATTAGGCGCGTACAGCACACAGAGTGGCGTCAATACCTGGGCCATCCTGGGCACTGTGGCGCTCAGTGAAACCGCACCCGCCGCGGCCATCGACTATCTCGCCGCGCAGATTCAGCCGGACGGCGGCTGGGAATGGGCGCCTGGCTGGGGAAGCGATACCAACGCCACGGCTTTGACCATTCAGGCGCTGATCGCCGCCGGCGAATCAATCACCTCAACGGCAGTGATCAGCGGACTTGCTTACCTCGATGCTACTCAAAACAGCGACGGCGGCTTCCCGTACGCGGCTGACAGCAGCGGCGCCCTCAGCGATGCCAACTCGACCGCTTATGCGATCCAGGCGCTGTTTGCCGCCGGCGAGGATCCCTACGCGCCGCGCTGGACAGGCAGCGGCGGCTCACCCTTTGATTACCTGACGACGATGCAGCTTGCCGACGGCAGTTTTGCGTGGCAACTTGGCGCAGGGGCCAATCAACTGGCGACGCAACAGGTGATCCCGGCGCTGCTAGGTCAGACCTATCCGCTTGACCGGCGGACGTTGGCGTCGTGTCCGGGCATCTATCTGCCGCTAGTTCAAAATTGAGCACAATGCGACGCCTCTCTTGCAGGCGCGATGGTGGCTGGGAGATGGCGATCACCGTCTCCCAGCGCCGCGCGCTGATGCTCCCATGGCTGATCGGTGTGCTGCTATTGCTGGGTCTGGCGGTGGCAGACAGTTCTGAGGTCGCGGCGCAGAGCGATGGCCCAAACCGCGCCGCGTTGGTCGTCGTCCACGGTGATGGCCGCGTGGTGACGCGCTGCGTGGCGTTTGCCGAACCCCAGCTCAACGGGCTAGAGCTTGTGCAGCGCGCCGGGTTCGACCTCAACCTCGAAGCGTCGAGCATGGGCGCGACGATCTGCCGACTGGACGGCGAAGGCTGCACCTATCCGCAGCAGAGCTGTTTTTGCCAGTGTGAAGGGGAAAGCTGTGTATATTGGTCTTACTGGCGTTGGCAAAATGGCGCCTGGACATACTCGAATCAGGGCGCGTCGAACCATGCCGTGACAGCGGGCGCGCTGGAGGGGTGGGTGTGGGATGCAGGCGCAGCAGGCCAGGCGAAGTCGCCGCCGGCAACCAGTTTCGACGCCATCTGCGCTGCGCCGACGCCCGTCGCTACGGCCACAGGGACGGCGACAGACGCAGCTACCCCCACGCTCATGGCGGATGCCGGCGTCGCGCCAACGCCAACCTGGACCGCTACAGCCACCCCGCCCGCCACGCCCAGCCCGCTCGCCGCCACGCTGCCAGCCTTCGCGACGGCGGCGCCGCTGCCGGCGGCTACGGCCACCTGGACGCCTCCGCCCCCGCCGACCGCGCCGCCGACTGCTACGTACACTCCCGGCGTGGAATTTACGACCGCGCCGCCGCCGATCATCGAGATTTTTTTGGCCGACCGCAAGGAGATTGTCGCCGGGCAGACTGTCACGCTGCGCTGGCGCGTATCAAACGCAGCGACGGTTGACTTGCAGGCAGACGGGCGCACAGTTGCCATCCCCACAGAGGGTGAGATAGTGTTGGCGCCGCCGCAGAACACGACCTATTCGCTTGTGGCCGCCAATGCCGGCGGCGCCGCCTCGACTGCGATGACCATCATCGTGCGCGCCGCGCCACCGACTGCACAACAACCTCCTGTACAACAACCTCCTGCACAACAACCCCTTGCACAGCCGCTCGCGCAGGTGACAATCGAAGCGTCTACGCCGCCCATAGGCGCGGCAGAGCCGCTGCCGCCTGTTCTGCCTGTTGCTCCATCAACGGCCTTGCCTGTTCTGCCGCCTACGGCGACGCCCGCGGCGGTAGCCGCTGCCACACTGGCGCCCGTTGTGCTGGCCACCGTGGCGGGGCCGGTCGAGATCGAGCCGCCTGTGCAGACCTCGCAGCCTCAAACGCCGGTCGTCGAACCGGTAATATTCATGGTGGTAGGCGGACTGGCGCTGCTGGGGTTGCCGCTGATGGGTCTGGCGCTGATCCTGGTCTTCGTGGCGCTGCGCAGGTCGTAGCTGCCCGCATGGACGAGCGTAGGCGGTTCCATATTGAGATTCAGGCTGAACCTATATGCTATACATCTGCCAGGAAGCCTGGAGCTTCCTGGCAGATTATTACAGATGAACCCGCCGTCCCCATGCGCCTGCGGATGGCTTGCCCCAGGATGAAATGCATCCCGCTTGCCTCCCGTGCTTCGCGCTTGATGACGATCTGGGTACAATGAAGCGCCCGCTGTTGGAGCGCGGCTCTTTTACGAAGAAGGATAGGAGACGATGAATACGGATCGCTTGATTGTCTTTACCCAGGACCTTGTGCGCATCCCCAGCCTGAGCGGTGAGGAGAGCGGCGTCGCCGCGCGTGTCCAGGCCGAGATGGAGGCGCTTGGCTTCGATCGCGTTTGGGTGGATGCCAACGGCAGCGTCGTGGGCGTCATTGAGGGGGGCCGCCCTGGCAAGACGGTTTTACTCGACGCGCACATCGACACGGTCGGCATCTCGCCCGGCGCGCCGTGGGAGCACGATCCCTTTGGCGCGGCCATCGACCAGGGCGCGATCTATGGCCGCGGCGCTGCTGACATGAAAGGCGCGCTGGCTGCAATGGTGCACGCGGCTGCCGCACTCGATCGCGCAACGTTGGCAGGCCGCGTCCTGGTCAGCGCCTCCACGTTGGAAGAGGTGCTCGAAGGCGTCGCCCTCCACGCGGTGATGGATGCCACACAACCCGATTTTGTCATCATCGGTGAGTCTACGGACCTCAACCTCAGCCGCGGCGGACGGGGGCGCGCCGAGGTGCATCTGACCACGGTGGGCCGGCCTTCCCATTCCTCAGCGCCACACCTGGGACGCAACGCCGTGCTCGACATGATGCGCGTCATTGCAGCCGTCGAGCAGATCACACTCTCCACCGACCCGATCATGGGGCCGGCGATCTTTGCGCTGACCGACATCATCTCCGCGCCCCATCCCGGCCATTCGGTGATTCCCAACATCTGCAAAGTGACCTACGACCGCCGCCTCTTGCCGGACGAACGCAGGGACGATGTGCTGGCCGCGATCACCAGCCTGTCGGCATTGGCGGATATTCAACTGCAAGCGGAAATTGCCGTCGACGCGTACACGGCGTTTACAGGGGCGACGCTGCGCAGTGAAAAGTTCTTCCCAGCCTGGCTGCTGCCGGAGGATGATGCTTTCGTGGCGACAGCTTTGGCCGCGCTGAACGCCGCAGGCATTGCGGCCAGGCCCAGCGCTTACCGGTTCTGCACCAATGCCGCCTACAGCGCGGGTCTGGCCGGCGTGCCGACGGTTGGCTTTGGCCCCGCCACCGAAGCCGACGCACACGTGATCGACGAACGTCTGCGCCTCGACGATCTGCTTGCTGCGGCCAAAGGCTATCGGGCGATCATCGAAGCTACCTTGGCCGTATGAGGCGGGACGCGCTGCGTATCAGCCGTCGCCAAGCTGGCGCGCGGTGGCGAGCGCATCCTTCCCGCAATGTGGACAGGTGTAGCCGGGGCGTTTCGTCCAATGACTGTCCCCGCCTAACGGCTGAGCGCAATGGGGACAGCGCAGATCCAATCTACGCAGGATGCGCCACTGCCAAAGATTACTGGCGAAAAAGACGACGATGAACAGCAGCGCGGCCAGCAACAGAAAAAAGGCCAGCGCAGGCTCCGCCGACGCATTGCGGCTGATCCAGAAGCTCATGGCAAAAATGACGATCAGCCCCACGACGAGCACGGTCAAGAGCGCCTTCGCCACGCGCGCCCGCGCCCGGCGCGCTGCCCGCTGCGCGGCGACTGTGGCTGCGTCCAGCGTCTTGCCATCAAGCACGACGTGGGATGGAGTAGAGTGAGTGGAAGATAGCATAAAAGCCCCTTTGCAATGTTTTCACGTAGGTCACGCTACCAGCGTGACGGCGGTTGTTAAACCCAAGACACGTCGGGCTGGTAGCCCGACCTACGCGTTGTGGGCAGGTCGCCGCATCCCAGTAGGTCACGCTACCAGCGTGACGGCGGTGGTTAAACGCAAAACTCGTCGGGCTGGTAGTCCGACCTACGCGTTGTGGACAGGTCGCCGCATCTCAGTAGGTCACGCTACCAGCGTGACGGTAATGGTTGCCACACGACAATGGTCGGATGCGTCGGGCTGGTAGCCCGACCTACGCGTTGTGGACAGGTCGCCGCATCTCAGTAGGTCACGCTACCAGCGTGACGGCGGTGGTTAAACGCAAAACTCGTCGGGCTGGTAGCCCGACCTACGCGTTGTGGGCGGCGCTGGGCTGCACTATGGCTATTGACAACGCACGCAAGTATCGCACAGGCGGCGCGGTTTAGGGAACCAAGGAGAGCACATGCTGCTACATCAAGGGTTGAGACTTGCTTTGAATCCGGCGACGCCGGATGTCGTTTCGATGGTTGGCGGAGGCGGCAAGAGCAGCACGGCTTTTCGCCTGGCCGCCGAGGTCGCGGCGCTGGGCAAGCGCGCCGTCATCGCCCCCAGCACGCGCATCGCCGCCTTTCAAACGGCCTGGGCGCCGGCCTTTGTCGAGGTGAGCGGCGCCGAAATACCGTGGGACGAACTGGAAAGACAACTCGCCCGCTACCAATATTGTCTGCTCGGAGGGCCAGTGGTGGGTGATCGCCGGCTGGGGCTGGAAGCTGCGCAGATCGACGCGCTGGCGCGCCGCGCCGCCGAACTGCAAATAGCCGTCATTACCGTCGAAGCCGACGGCAGCAAAATGCGCCCCGTCAAGGCGCCCGCTGACCATGAACCGGTGCTGCCCGACGCCACGACCCATCTCGCACCGGTCGCTGGTCTCAATGCGATCGGCGTTGCCCTCGATGCACGCAGGTGCATCGCCCGGAGCTGGTGCGCCGCATTCTGGAGGTCGATGCGGATGCGACGCCTTTGCTGACGCCGGCGATGCTGGCGCGGCTCTTGCGCCATCCTGCCGGCGGCGCGAAGGGGTTGCGTCCGTCGTTACACTTTACTCCCCTGCTCAATAAGGCCGATACGCCGCTGCACCTGGCCTATGGTCGGTTGACCGCAGCGCTGCTGGCAGAACAAGGCATTTCTTCATTGGTGACATGTGTGGGCGATGCCGCACAGCCGCCGGTCATCGAGCGCTGGGGACAAGTGGCTGTGGTGGTGCTGGCCGCGGGCGGCAGTCGCCGGATGGGTCGCCCCAAGCAACTGGAGGTCGTGAACGGCGCGTCGTTGATCGAACGTGCGGTGCGCACGGCGCGACAAGGGAATGTCGGCCCGGTGGTAGTGGTGACGGGCGCTGAGGACGCCGCGATCCGGGCTGCGCTGGCCGGATCGCCGGAAGGCGTCGCTTTCGTCCACAACCCGGCGTGGGCAACCGGACAGGCAAGCAGCGTCGTTACCGCGTTGCAAGCGTTGCCGCCCCAGGTCGATGCGGCGATCTTTCTGCCGGTCGATCAGCCATTGCTGGATCCGTTGCTGCTGCGTCGTCTGGCTGCATGCTGGCGCGCGGGTGCGGACCTGGCGGCGCCGGCGGTTGGCGACGAACTGCGCGGCGCACCCGCCTTGTTCGACCGCGTGTACTGGGAGGAGTTATTGTCATTACAGGGCGATGTAGGCGGACGCCGTGTGTTGCTTGCGCACCGTGATCGGGTTGTAACTACACCGGCGCTTGCAACGTGGCTGCAGGATATCGACACGGAAGATGACCTGCGCGCGCTGGTTCACTCTTGATTCGGTGGGAAATCGTAGGTGAAACGTAGCAAGGATTTAGCGCAGGAATACGATCACACAGAGGAAGGATCAATCAGCGCAATCAGCGCACATTTAAAACTTATGATTTGATGGAGTTTGATGGATGAGCAAATTGCCCTTATCGTCGAAGCTAGCACTTTGTTGTGCGCTCTTCCTTTCCGTCGTTGTGACGCCTTCCGCTTCGAGGGCGCAGGAAATTCAACCCACTGACCTTTTTTTTAACGAAATTCAAACAATCTATCTAGTCAATCTCGAACGGCGCAAAGCCGGCTTGCCGCCGTTGCGCTGGAATGAGGAGTTGACGCAATCCGCGCGGAAATTTGCCGCGGATGTAATCGCCCATCAGCCGGTTGGCTATTGCGGCCACGTTGACAGTCAGGGACGTGCGCCGAGCGAACGGATACGCTTGTCCGGTTTTGTCAGGCTGGAAGCGTGGGCTGAAAATTCTGTCTGCGGGTACACTACCCCAGAAGCCTCCGTGCGCGCGTGGATGAACAGTGATATGCATCGTAAAAACCTGCTCGACAGCCGCCTGCGCGAGTTGGGCATTGGATTTGCCCTGTCTGCCGCCAACCGCGGCTATATCGCCGCGGATCTCGCCCTCGACACGAACTATGCGCCTGTCATCATCGACAACGAGGCGCCATCGACGACTTCCACCAATGTACAACTTTATATTTACAATCAGGCGACGCGCAGTGGTTTCATGGGTCAGGAGCAGTCGGTGGAGATGATGATCTCAAATGGCCCGAACTTTAGCGGCGCGGTCTGGCAGCCTTATGCAGCCGAAACAACATGGACGCTGACCGCCGGGGCCGGCTGGAAGACCGTCTACGTCAAGACGCGTGATGCGCTTGGCCGGACAGTCGTGGCGCAGGATTCGATTTACTTTGGCGAGATATTGCCGCTTGATCAACTGTCATTTAACGGGGCCAGCCGTTTTGGAACTGGATTCCGGCTCGAACACATCGACGCCCCTGGCTGGCCACAGGTGCAGTTCAGCCTGGATTGGGTCGGAGATGACAGCGATCCCAACTTTACTGCCAGCGCTTTCACCGAGCTTGCGGACGCGGCGGCGGTGGGTGGCGCGGCTGTACGCTTAGCGCGGGGCGGAAGTGCTACGGTTTGGACAGGTGGGTACTTGGCGTCGCTGCCAGCCACCGCTTATTTCCGCGTCAAGGTGAGCGACAACAGCACCTCCCAAGAAGTGCTGCGGCTGCGCGTGCAGGGGGCGGCTGGCGATGCCGGCCAACGGGTGTTGCGCGGTGCGGATTTCAACGCCACTGACAGCTATCAGGAGTTTGCCGTGCCCTACAACCTTGGCCGCGCGGCGTCGTTGGTAACGTTTCGCTTTGACCGTCTGGGCGACGCGGACGTGACAGTCGATGCTGTGACGCTCTTCTCGGCGCCGATCCCGGTGGCCGCGCCATTGCAGTGGCAGACGCCTGACAATTATCTGCGCAATTGCGGTGTGCAAGCGCGCTTTATCAAAGATGATGGCAGCTTTTCGTCCGTGGTTGAAGTGCATCCTGCCAGTGGAGTGCTGACGGCCGGCGAAAATGTGGTGATTCCGTCCAAATTATCGGTGACGCCGCCAAGCGTATGGTTTGAAGCGACGTCTGATGATGCGCCGCCGCCTGCACAACTGAGCGTCGAATGCGTCAACTGCGATGAAGGGACATGGCAAGCCACCACGCAGATCCCATGGCTGCATCTGTCGGCGTCAAACGATGTGATCGAAGTGATGGTGATCCCGGCAGGGCTGGCGACTGGCATCTACCAGGGCGAGGTCACCATCTCCGCACCGGCGGAAGCGAGGCTTGCCCCGGTCGTGGTGCCGGTGACGGTCGTGGTGGGAGATGCGACTGTCCTGCTGCCGCAAAGGCTCTATCTGCCCGCGGTGGTGCGCTGAGTTTACGATGCGCACTCGCCTGGCGGGCAGGCATGCAGCGCCGATAACTGCGCCAGCACAGCGCTGCTCTGTGCGCCGGTGGCCGTGATGAGCAGCGTACGCCCGTCAGGCTCATCCGCCGCCGCGGTAATCTCAATTTGCAGGAGATCGGCCGGGAAGAGCGCGCGGATGCGATCGGCCCATTCCACCGCGATGACGTTGCGGCCGTCCATGTCGGCTTCGTCCAGTATATCGGCCAGACCCAGGGTGGCGGCGTCCGCCAGCGTTGTCCCTTCGGCCAGCCGATACGCGTCGATGTGCACGAGCTTGCGACCGTTGGCCGCGTACTCGTTGACGAGCACAAAGGTGGGACTGGTCACGCGGGTGGAAATTCCCATTCCCGCCGCGATGCCCTGGACGAGCGTCGTCTTGCCGGCGCCCAAATCGCCGCACAAAGCCAGCACCTGCCCACCAGCCACCATGCCGCCGATCTGCGCACCGATGGCGTGCGTTGCGTCACGCGCATGGGTATGGATGATGAGGGTCCGCACAGTGGGGTTATTCATCCTTTTTGTAGCTGGCGCCAAGGCCGTGCTTGTGAATGATCTCCTGGATCATGGTGCGATACTCGGCGACGATCTCCACGGCGCGCTCGTCACTGGCGGCTTCGGCAACGACCTCAAAGCGCGGCTTCTCTGGATTTGGAGAAAGGTGGACCCATTCGCCGTTGTCGAGGTGCACCTTTAACCCATCCATCTTATCAACCTGGCGATGTTGATGGTGATGGATCAACATCCGCATCACCGCGCCTTTTGTATCCCACGGACATTCGACCGGCTCTTTGGCCAGATGATATTTGGGAAGGTAGGTCACGATTTCGCTCATGGGCATCTTGCGAATGGCCAGGTATTCGAGCAGGCGGATCGTTGCCATCATCCCATCAACGGCGGGCTGGAAACCAGGGAAGATAAAGCTGCCCGCGCCGTCGCCGATCAAGAGCACGCCGACATAGCTGGCCGTGTGCATCGGCCCGTGGAGATTTTGCGGGATGCGGAAAAGTCGGGCGCCGTGCCAACTGGCAATCGTCTCAAATGTGTTGGGCATCGTGATCGGCACCGCTACCGGCCGGCCCGGATGCGCGTAGAGCGCCAGTTCAAGCATCAAGGCCGCGGCCGCAACATCAGTCAAGACGTTGCCCAACTCATCGACCAGAAACACCTTTTCGCCGCCAACGTCGAGTTGAACGCCGAGTTCAGCGTCCAGCGCATGGACGATTTTGCCCATTCGTTGTTGATTTGCTTTGAATTCACCCTGCAACATGGCCAGCTTGGTCTCGTCTATGCGGGCGTTGAGCGGCACCACATCGACGCCGAGCCGGTTCAAGATGTCGGACAGCGTGTCGCCAGCCAGCCCATGCGAGTAATCGCAGACCAGTTTGAAGCCATAGTCGCGGATGCGCTGGGCATCGACGTGGCGCATGAAGTCGTCGGTGTACTCGGTGATCGGCTCATGGGCGTAGGAAATGACGCCGATTTCATCGAGGAAGGCGCGGCGAAAATCTTCGCGGAAGAAGTTGCGCTCGATGGCGCGTTCGGCTGAACTGCTCTGGTTCAACCCCTGACCGTCGATGATGCGAATATCCACCACGCGCTGGTCGAAGGGGCTGAGCCGGACATGAATGCCGGCTGAGGAATCCTTGCGCTGGCGGACATAGTGGCGCAACACCGGAATGGCGACGTTGCCCAGATCCCACACGTTGACGCCAGTGCCGGGCAATCCGCTGATCAGCGCCCGTTTGAGCATGCGCGAACTGCGGTGCGCATCGCGATTGATCGCAACATAGCTGCCTTTGGACAAGGTGGCGCCCAACGCAGCGCTCAGTTTAGCGGCAAATTCGGGGGTCAGGTCGATATTGACCACGCCGGAGACGCCGAAGCGACTGAAGAGTGCACGTCGCCCCTGGTTGCCCCAGATGACGCTATCCTTGATCGTGGCGCCGGCTTCGATCTCCTTGTGCGGCCAGAGCTTGACATTGGCGTGCAGCACCGCGCCTTCGCCGATCACGCAGTTGTCGCCCACGACGACGCCTTCGTAGGCGATCACCTGGGACTTGATGCTGCATTGGCGTGTGATGATAACGCCGCGCAACTCGCACGATTCGCCCACGTAGTTGTTGCGCCAGATGATGCTGCGTTCGATACGGTTGTAATTGTCGATGACTGTATAGTCGCGGATCACGGCAGGCCCGTAGATGTGCACGTCGCCTTTGATCTTGACCTCGTTGCCCAGATAGATCGGGCCGAAAAGCTGCGCACTGGGCGAGATCTCGACATTTTCGCCCACCCAGATGCCGCCGCCCAAATGCGAGCCGATCGGTTCGGCGAGGCGTAATTTGCCATAGAGTACATCGGAATTCGCGCGCATATACTCACTGAAGTTGCCAACGTCACACCAGTAGCCATTTGCGACGTAGCCATAGAGATCTTCGTGTTGAGCCAACATGCGCGGAAACAGCTCGCTGGCAAAATCATGCGACACGCCTTCTGGGATCAGATCCAGCACTTCCGGTTCGAGCACGTAAAGACCGGTGTTTACCGTGTCAGAGATGACCTCGCCCCACGACGGCTTCTCCAGAAATTGCACGACGCGTCCTGCTTCATCCGTCACGATCACGCCGTATTCCAGCGGATCAGGAACGCGCGTCAGCGTGATGCTTGCCAACGCCTTGCGCTCCTGATGGACGCGCACGATCTCCTTGAGATCGAAATCGGTCAAGGCATCGCCGCTGATGACAATGAAGGTGTCGTCGAGATATTGCGCGGCGTTTTTGACGCTGCCGGCGGTGCCAAGCGGCGCTTCCTCCACGACATAGGTGAGCTTCATGCCGATGCTGCTGCCGTCATCGTAAAAATCCTCGATGGCAGAGGCCATGTAGCGGAGCGTCACCACCACTTCGGTGATGCCGTGATGTTTGAGTAGATCGAAAATGTGGCTGATGGCGGCTTTATTGACGATAGGCACCATGGGTTTGGGGCGACCAATCGTGATGGGACGAAGTCGCGAGCCTTCACCGCCCGCCATAACAACTGCTTTCACACGACCTCCGAGTGTACTACAGGTGTGCTGCCGATGCGCATCCTTGCTCTAAACCTGCGGGCAAGCCAGATCGATCAAGTTGATCAAATTAGATGGGCGGCCAGGGGTAGTTGCGCCGATGCACAGAAGGCGCTGGATAAATGCGCGTGCGCAACAGATGCTCGATGCGTTTGCGCATGGCAGCCAGTTCAGGCGCACTGACCAGCGCGGCAATACGCCGCCAAAGCGAACCGCCCTTTGTCTCAAGCGCGCGCTGCAGGGAGGTAAGATCGACCAGATGGGTTTCCTCAATCGGTTCGCAGCTAAACTCCCAAATTACAGTGCGCAGTTTGAACTCACTGTGAAAGCAAATGCCGTGATCGATGCCCCACACGCGCCCGTCGTGACCGATCAGGCAGTGACCGCTTTTACGATCGGCATTGTTGATCACAAAATCGAACAACGCCAGCCGCCGGAACGCCTCGACAAAACGCGCGTCCTCAGCCGCAGTGAAATAGTGAGCTTCGCCGTCGTGGTCTACAAAAAACTGCACACTGCCCAATCCTCGGCTACCTTCGCGCAACACAGTGGGGGGGACGACTCCCCACCCCAGCGCGCGGCTGATATCGTAGGCGGCCGTCTCACGCTTGCAGAGTGTGCCCCACTCAAAATCCCACAGCGGCGCTTCACCGCGCTGCGGTTTGTAGACCGCGGGCAGCGCAAGTTCATTATGTTCGACGACGATCAGAAAACTGTGGTTTGAACTGTAAGGGAGCAGTCCTTTTTCCTCGATCGCGCCATGCTGGAGCGTATCCAACACCTGGTCTTCGGTCAGTTCGATGGGCATACCGGATCACCCAGTTTACTTACAGAACAATGGGCATGGCGTGACCGTCCGTGCGCGGGCAGAAATGCCCTTGGCGGTCGATTGGGCGGCCACAAAGCGGGCATAGTGGGCGACCGGCCGCGACGATCTCCAGCGCATACTCGCTCAGCGCGCGCATCTGTGACCGGGTGGCGACAAAGCGGGCGGCCGGCACACTTTCATCATCCGGGCCCACAAGGGCGCCGGACTCGTCCGTCAACAGCGCCTTGGCAACCAGCCAGATCATATCGTCGTCTTCGTCGTAGCCAATAATAAGCTGCGCCACGCGAAAGGCCGGCTCGAACACCGTCTCGACATGCGGGCTGCGCGTAGAACGTGCAGCAGGCGACAGATCGGGATGTTTTTCTTCCAACTCCTCCAGCAGTTGCAACACGCTGATCGCCAGATTGTTGACCTCTTGCTTCTCAAGCGTCAGGCTGACCAGTTGGCGACCCATGCGTCCCTGCAGGAAAAAAGTGCGATGCCCGGGTTCACCAATAGCGTCGGCAACGATATAGTCTACTGGGTTGAGATCATATTTGAACTGCGTCATAGCCATGAACATACCTCTGACGAAGCGCACTGCCGGCGCTATTCACTCCGATGATTTTTGACCGTCTGTCACCACGTTAGCGACAGACGACGCCAACGACGTGGGGGACGCCTGAACTGGCTGGTGCGGATGCACTGCGTCGCCTTGTGGCTCGCGCTGGGATACAGCAGGAGATGCGTGTTCTTCAGGCGTTTTGATCTCTAGTTTGGGCAAGTCGGCCAGGAAATTCATGCCCAGGATCGCCGGATTCCCATCATGAAAGGCCAGGATGCTCACCGACGCCGTCTGAATCACAATGCGCTGGAAAAGATCGAGCGGGATGCCGAGATAATGCGCCAGCGTGGTGCGGATCACGTCGCCATGTGCAAAGATAGCCACGGCTTGATTGGGATGTTGGCTGCGCACGGACTCAAGCCCGGTGACGGCGCGATGCTGCACCTCGCGCAGACTCTCCCCGTTGGGAAAGCGGAATGTGCTGGGCGTGTGTTGCACCTTGCGCCATTCATCCAGTTTGGCCAACTCACGCAGATCCGCGCCTTGCCACGCGCCGTAATCCACTTCCAAGAATGTATTCTCTTCGATCACCGGCAGATCGAGCGCATTGGCCAGTGGCGTCGCCGTTTCGACGCAGCGCACCAGCGGGCTGCTGTAGACCGCGGAGATCGGTTGCCCGGCCAGATAGCTCACCAGCGCGTCAGCTTGCGCGCGCCCTCGATCGTTGAGATGAACGCCCGCGGTGCGTCCCGCCAATTTGTGGGTGGCGACGTATTCATTTTCGCCGTGTCGAATCAACAAAACAAAAGTCGTGTCAGCCATAATGATTTCTTATTTGCATCGCGTCCAAAAAAGTGCTACAAAGATTGCAGGTGCGGCTCAATCGTCAAAAGCATAACATAGACGCGATACTTCGCGAAGTGGATATCCTTACCGTTGTCTCTCATGATCAATCGCCGCGCCCGCCCCAATCAACCACGACTTTCCTGGCTCCCGACCGGCGTCGGCCTGGCGTTGCTGGCGATGCTCTTCCTGCTCAGTGGATGCATGTCGGCGGACGCATCGGCGACAGCCGATCCCTACGCCCTTTACCGTCCTGCGCTCAAACCCGAATTCCAGCAAGAACTCGATAATCTTGGCCCGGCGCCGCAGTATACCATCGACGCCACGCTTTTCCCCGACGAATTGAAGCTCATCGGCAGCGCCGCCATTGTCGTCCCCAATACCAGCATCGACCCGTGGACGCACCTGGTTTTTCGCCTCTATCCGATGTTGGAACATTACGGCGGCAACCTGGTGATCCAGAGCGCGCTGGTCGACGGCAGACCCGCGACGTTCGTCTACACCAACGACAACACCGCGCTGCGCATCGATCTCGACAAGCCGTTGCTGCCCCAACAGTCCGTGACAGTCGAATTGACCTGGCGGCTTGAAATCCCGTCGTGGACCGACCAGCCCGCGGTCTATGCGCTCTTTGGCCGCAGCCAACAGATGATCAGCCTGCCCCTGTTCTATCCGGCGCTGGCCGTCTACACTGACGGGCCGACGCTTGGCGCCGGCCAATGGTGGCTGACGAACGGCGACGAACGCGGGGATGCAGCCTTTAGCGTTGCCTCGCTCTTCGCCGTGACGCTGACCCTGCCCTCAGGCTGGACGCCGGTGACCAGTGGCACGGAAGTGCAGACGGTGAAACTCGGCGACCAGACGCAGCACAGCTTTGTCACCGGCCCCTCGCGTGAATTTCTGCTCCATGCCAGCCCTGCCTTTGCTGCGGTGTCGGGGGAAGCTTACGGCACGCGCGTCACCAGTTATTACCTTCCCGGCACGGAAGCCGCGGCGCAGGCTGCCCTCAAATACGCGATGCAAGCGCTGCGCATCTACAGCGATCACTTTGGTGAATATCCATTCAGCGATATGCGCGTGGCGCCCGCGCCGATCACATTCCGCGGCATGGAGTATCCGCAGGCGATCCTGCTGGGCGTCGAGACCTACACGCGTTTCCGGGATAAGCTGGAGATGCTGACTGCCCACGAAATGGCGCATCAATGGTGGTACCAGATCGTGCACAATGATCCGGTCGCCGAACCGTGGCTGGACGAAGCGCTGGCCGAGTTCTCGATGCGTCTTTACATGGAGAATACGCGCGGCGAAGACGATGCCCAGCGTCTGGTTGTCCAGCGTTGGCAGACGCCAGTGAACAGCCTCAAAGCAAAACAGCAGGACACAGCAGTCGATCAGCCCGTACCCGCGTTTCTCAACGGCACGCAGTACGAGACGATTGTCTACGCAAAAGGCGCGCTCTTTTACGACATCGTGCGCGATACCATCGGCGTGCGTCGCTTTGATCGCTTCCTGCAGAATTACGCACGCAAATATCGCTGGGGCATTGTCGATTCGAAACAGTGGCTGGAAGATCTGCGCGATCTCCCCGACCCCGCGCTGATGACGCTCTTTGAGGAATGGATTCGCCAACCTGGCGGGCAAGTGCAATAAAAGCGGGGGACAGTCACTCTGGAAGTTCGACTGTCCCCCGCTGAAGCAGCAAAGACATCCACGCTCAATAAACTTAGTACTCCACGAAACTCACACAGAGCCACCAAGCGCACAAAGGGCTCCATCTTCAACTTTGTGATTTTTCGTCTCCATGTGAGGCGAAATCGTGAACTACTGAAACTTTAATCTGAGCGCACGAAGGTGTACTGGCTGGCGCCTTCGCCCACCACAATCACATTCGCCCCATCCTCGGCCTGTTCAAACTTATAGACCAACCCTTGCAGCGGAACATTGAGCTGGATGTAACCGTCCAACTCGCCGTCGTCGTTGCGGAGCGGCTTCAGCTCGGTGACAAACTCGCCTGCATCCAGCATGAGCTTGCCAGCATCGAGCGACAGCTCAATTGTCCCCAGCGCCGGATGGCTGAAGCGTCCCAGCCACGGCTCGACTGCCGCCGCGTCCACTTCATCCTGGATGCGCGCCACCAACTTCTCTGTCTGCTTAGCCATCTGTTCGAGGTAGAAGTCCATTGCTTGCTCCGTCTCCGCGGGCTGTGCGTAGACAAGCTCCAGCAAGCGGCCAGCAACGCCCTCGTTGAAGAGATTTGTCGCGCGGCCGTTGGTCAGCACGATGACGCCGAGGTCTCGGCCCGGCAGAAAGGTGAAGCTGGAGGTGAAGCCGATCGTGTTGCCGTCGTGCGAGATCAGCGGCTGACCCTTGTAGTCGGAAACGATCCAACCCAGCCCATAGCTGACATCGTTCGAGATGGCGATTTGCGGCTTCCACGTCTCCTTGAGATTTTCCGCCGAGACCACGCGCGTGCCATCCGGCGCCACGCCTTCGTGCAATTGCGTCACCATGTACTTCGCCATATCTTCGAGCGTCGACCAGTGCAGGCCGGCCGGCGCAATCGGCGTCAGCACGGCTTCGTCGTCGAGCGTGATCGGCGCGTAAGTGTTCTGCAGCGTCAGCATGTGCGGGATGGCGTAGTTGCCGCGTTCACGGATCTTGTCAAACGAAAGCGTGGTGTTTTCCATGCCGATGGGGTCGAGCACCCGCTCCTGCAGCGCCTGCTCGTATTCGCTTTCCAGATCGGCGCCGCCGCCCTGCGCAGCATTCGCAGCGATATAGCCGGCGGTGGCGACCATCTGGTTGCTGTATTGGAACGCCTCGCCAAAGTCGGTGAAGAACTCAAAGTCGGCCAGCGCGGCCACGGTGTCTGCGGCCGATTGTTCCGACGCGTTGAAGATCAGCTCCAGGTCGCGCCGCGGGACGCCCGTGCACGCGCAGACCAGGTTGCGCATCGTGATCTGCTCGGTCAGCGCCGGGTCGGCAACCTTGAAAGCAGGGTAAAGTTCGATGGCGGGCGTGTCCCAGGTCATGATGCCGTCATCGACCAGCGCGCCCATCATCAGGGTGGTCAGACTTTTGCCGGTCGAACCGATCATGACGTTAGTGTCCGGCGCCATCGGAGCGCCGCTTTCGGGGTCAGCAACGCCGAATCCCTGGGCATAGACCAGTTCGCCATCCTCGACAATGCCGACGGCAGCGCCGGGCACGCCAAAGGCAGCCATGTATTTTGTGATGAATGCTGCGAGCGGCGCAGTGATGGCATCCGTAATCGGCAGCGGCGCGACGGCGCTCAGGTCCGTTTCCTCGATGGCGAGAATCTTGAAACCCGAACCCACGATCGTCACCTGGGCGTTGCGTTTTTGCAGCGCGGCCAGCTCGCCGTCGATCAAGAGCAGATACGCATCGCCATGCTTGGCTTGCGCCACTGCCTGCACGATGCGGTTGGCGTCGCCGGTCTCATAGTTGGTCACCAAAATCTGATCGATGTCGCTGCCGGCCGGCGGCTCGACCGTCTCGTCGATGGCGACATCGAAGGCCGGATCGATCATGGCCCAGGCGTCGGCTGTGGCTTGCTCCAACGCCGTCCCCACCCCTGGTGCGACGACCAGATACATCTTGATGCTCTCCTCCGGATCCATGAGCAGCACGTAGCCGTCGCCTTCGGTCACCGTCCAGTTAGTCGGGATCGGCACGGAGAAGCGGCCTGCGGGGTCGGTGTAGGTCTCGCCCACACCGGCAGTGACTGCGGCGGCGGCGCCCGCATCTGCGGCGGCCGGGTAGAGGATAAAGGAGCCTTCGACGCCGCCCTGTGTGAAGACGCCGCTCAGTTGGCCGCGCCCGGTAAGCTCGCCAGCAAAGGCAGCCAGCGACGGCCCTTCGAGCATCTCAAAGTGCGCGTTCGTCCCGTCCACGCGGATGTCGTGCAGGGGCAACCCGGTCACACCTTGTTCGGGAATGTCAATGGCGCCGGTATAGCCGTCGCCCTCTGGGGTAAAATAGACGGTGATCGCCAACTCCAGCCCCGCAATGGACAGTGCGCCGCTATAGATGCCCTCCAGTTGGAAAGTAGCTGGCGCAAGCGTAGCTGTCGCCGCGACAGACGGCGGTGCGTCCACAGGAACCGGTCGAATCGGCTGGCAACCTGTCGTCACCAGCAAAGCCGCCACAATCAGGAGCGGCAACACACACTTCCGAGAAATAAGCATAGGGATTACCTCCAGGCAGACACTACGTGCAATCAGGTCAATTCGGTGCAGAGAAGTGCCTGCCCCCGGTCGGCTCGACCGGGGGCAGGCACTTCTCTGCATTTCTCCGCCCCTCTGCGCCAACGCGAGAGGCTCTTCAAGCAGCACTTTTCTACTGCGTCACCGGCGTCTGTTCGAGCCGCTCGGCGATGATCTCGGCGATATCCTTCACCACGAGGCCCTGGTCCGCCTGCTTGCTGGCGTCGGTCATCATGGTGAGGCAGAAGGGGCAACCGACCGCGATCGTTTTGGCGCCGGTGGCAGCCGCTTCTTCGTAGCGCGTCATGTTGACCGGCGCGGCGCCGTGCTCCTCTTCCTTCCACATCTGCGCGCCGCCTGCGCCGCAGCAGAAGGATTGCTTGCCATGGCGCGGCATTTCGATCAGGAAGGCGTTGGTTTCCAGCAGCAGGTTGCGCGGTTCTTCGACGATGCCATTCTGTCGTCCCAAATAGCAGGGGTCGTGGAAGGTGATCATGTCTACATCGCTGGCGCGCTGGACGCTGATCTTTTTGGCGGCGGTCAGTTCGGAGAGCAACTGCGTGTGATGAATCACTTCGTAGTTGCCGCCGTATTGGGAATATTCTTTGCCGAGCGTGTGCAGACAGTGCGGGCAGGTCGTGACGATGCGCCGCTTCTGCTCGCCCATCACCTCGTTGAGCGTCTCGATGTTGCCCTGCGCCAGCTCGAAGAAGAGCGCCTCGTTGCCGGAGCGCCGCGCAGAGTCGCCGGTGCAGCGCTCCATTTCACCGAGCACGGCGAAGTTCAACCCGGCCGCGTTGAGCACCTTGGCCAGCGCACGCGCGGTATCCTGTGCGCGCGGGTCGTAGGAAGGTGCACAGCCGACCCACCACAGCAGCTCGAAGTCGGGATTTTCATCGACGGTCGGCACTTGCAGCCCTTTGGCCCAGTTCATGCGGTCGCGCGCGCTGATATTCCACGGGTTGCCGTTGCGCTCCATGCCGCGATAGGCAGTCTTGAGCTCACTGGGGAAGGCATTCTCCATCAGCACCTGATGGCGGCGGATATACAGGATGTCAAACATCGGCTCGTTGCCGACGGGGCAGATGTCCACGCAGGCGCCGCAAGCCGTGCACGCCCACACCGCCGACTCGGAGATGGCAAAGTCGATCAGCGAGAACTCCGATTCCTTGCCGCCCGCTAGTTCGTCGAGATGCTCGTTGAGATAGTAGCGCTTGTTGATCTCGAGCGCCGAGGGCGACAACTCCTTGCCGGTGGTGTAGGCCGGGCAGACATCCTGGCAGCGGTTGCACATGATGCACGAATAGGCGTCAACCAGGTGCGTCCACGGCAGTTGCTCGATCTTGTTGACGCCGAACTCCTGCTGGCTTTCATCTTCAAAGTCGATCGGCTCCAGCGCGCCCAGTGAGGTGCGTTTCGGCTTGCTCAGGAAGTTGAACCCGGACATGATCAGATGGAAATGTTTGGTGTAGGGGAAATAGGGCAGGAAGGCGAGGATCAGGCCGATCGCCAGCCAGAAACCGAGGTGCTCGCCGACGATGCGTGCACCTTCGCCCCACCCCAGCCAAAGTTGGCTGAGCGCCGTGCTGAACGGCTGCCACGCGTCGCCGCCTTCGAGGGAAAGCTTAAAGCTGTTGCCGAGCCAGCGGAAGCCGACATGGAAGAGAATAAAAAACGCCACGATCAGCGAGTCGCGACGAATGCCGCCTTGCTTGACCCGCTCAACCAGCTTGACATTTTCATGGTAGGTGAGCGCCTTGTCATTGAAGACAAAACGGCGCAGGATGAAATAGATCACGCCGATCAGCACGCTGATGGTCGCCAGGTCGGCGAAAAAGCGGTACAGGTCGCCGATAATATTGTGACCGAGGAAGGTTACAGGAAACAAGGCCTCGATGATGTCCCCAAAATTGACCAGGAAATAGAAGACAAAGCCGACCGAGATCATGATGTGGAACAGGCTGCTCCATGGCCGCGTCTTCCAGATCGGCCGCGTCGTGATCCAACTGTACGCCGCGTACCAAAGGCGCGACATCATGTCACGGAAGCTCGGTTTTTCACCCGATCCGCGCATAATCACTTTGTAGACCTTGTAAAAACCGACGCCGGCAAAGTACAAGGAGGCAGCAACTGCCACGATAAAAAGAAGCTTTTCAATTAAAGTTAACATAGGAGCCCTTTCTGCATAGAGGTGAAGGGGAAGCGCTGACTGATTTACTGATTTTATGGTTTTATTGATCGTTTTAGCGATCATTGGTTTCGATGCCGTTGCCACCCCGTTGGAGAGCGTAAGCAGTGTTCCAATCATACGGGTTGTTGCCAACGCCCGCAAATGAGATCGGGCACGCATTTGGCGTGACATTCGTCCCCATCCTGCTGGGATAGATGCTTGCCACAGCAGGACATTGGCGGCAAACGTCCCCGCTCCTGGAGATTGACGAAAGGGATCTGGTTGAGCAAGGCTGCGCCTGACGCGGGCAGGACATGCTGCCACTATGGGGGGGGTCGCCTCAGCGCATGCCGTTAATAGCCTAACGCCCGCCCTCTTGCTATAATGCAGCGCAAAGATTACGCAGATCGGGGCTGATCATGAGTGCAAAAACGCTAGCTGAACTCCTCGCCGCGTCCGCGGCTCTCCACCATCATCTCTGTCCGCGCCAGGTTTTGGGGGTGCAGATGGGGCGTCTGGCTGCAGAATTGCTGGCGCTTGACCTTCCTCAGCCGGACAAACGCCTGCTCACCATTGTAGAGACGGACGGTTGCTTCTGCGACGGCGTCTCCGCGGCGACCAACTGCTGGGTTGGCCGGCGTACACTGCGTGTGGAAGATTACGGCAAAGCCGCGGCGACTTTCGTCGACACCCACAGTCGTGCCGCTATCCGTATCGCGCCGCACCCGCAAGCACGCAATCTCGCAGCGTACTACGCTCCGCAAGCCCCTAACCCGTGGGAAGCGATGTTGATTGGCTACCAACGCATGACTTTTGCAGAATTGTTTACCTGGCAGACCGTGACGCTGGCCACGCCGGTGGAGGCAATTATCAGCAAGCCTGGCCACCGCGTCAACTGCGCGCGCTGCGGAGAAGAGATCCTCAACGAGCGTGAGGTCGTGGATGGTGATGTCACCCTGTGCCGGGCATGCGCGCTGCATCCCTACTATTACACCGATGAGCACAGCAAATACGTCTGCACCGAATTTTCGCCACGCGTCGTCAATAGCCATCTCTGCGCCTGAGCAGCCTGCCTGACGACAAACTTCCTCTTTCGCAAACAAAAAGGCGCCGCCTGAATTACCACACCCTACGCTGGCGCGACAGGTTGGGACAAGGTTAGGGACAAACGACCCATGAATGCGGGCGGTCGCGGCGCGAAAATGGGCTCTATCGAGCTATTTTCGAACGTATAAGGAGTTGACGCGATGAAGCGGACCCTGTCTCTGGCGTTGTTGTTGATTGTGGTGCTGGTCGCCATAGCATTCTTGACGCCACCTGTTTATGCCAGCGCTCCGGCGCAATCTATGGAGCCTGTCGTCGTGTATTTCTTCTGGGGGGACGGTTGCCCCCACTGCGCCGCGGCCGAACCCTTTCTGAGTGAATTGGTCGAACGCTATCCCAGCGTCGTCCTCCGCGAATATGAGGTCTGGAACCATCCTGAAAACCGCGGCTCATTCATGCGTATGACCGCGAAATATGGATTTGAGCCAACGGCAGTGCCTACGATCTTTGTTGGCGATCAACATTGGGTTGGGTATGCCGAAGATCCCTACGCCCGCCAAATCGAAACCGCGATCGCTCAGTGCGTCAACACCGGCTGCCCCGACGCCGGTGCGGGTGTGTTCGCGCCGCTGCCCACGCCGACCGCAGCCGTAGTGGCAGCGGCGCCAGCCAACATGGAAGTCGCGCCACGGCAAAACAGCGTGAGCAGCGCCATCGCGGCGCCTGCTGCCAGCGTGCTGAGTATTCCTTTCCTGGGCGCGGTTGACCTGGGGACGCAGTCGCTGTGGCTGAGCACGGCGCTGATTGCCTTTGTCGATGGCGTCAACCCCTGCTCGCTGTGGGTGCTTTCTGTGCTGCTGGCGTTGACCATCCACACCGGTTCGCGCAAGAAGGTCTTTATCATCGGCGCGGTCTTCCTCACTGTCACTTCGCTCGTCTATGCTTTATTTATTGCTGGCCTTTTCACGATGTTCACGGTGCTCGACTGGGTGCCATGGATTCAGATGTTAGTGGCGGCAGTCGCACTCTTCTTTGCCATCATCAACATCAAAGATTACTTCTGGTACAAGGAAGGCATCTCCCTGACGATTGCCGACGAGAAAAAACCCGGCCTCTACAAAAGTATGCGCCGCGTGCTGAATGCCGGCGATTCCATGCCCGCGCTGATCGGCGCGGCGGTCGTCATGTCGGCCGGCGCGTCGCTGGTGGAATTCTCTTGCACCGCCGGCTTTCCCATGCTGTGGACCAACCTGCTGGCCGCGCAAGAAGTGACGGCGCTGACCTTTGCGCTGCTGCTGCTGCTCTACATGGTCATTTACCAGATCGACGAGATTATCATCTTTACGGGCGCTGTGGTCGGGCTGCGCGCCAGCAAGCTTGAGGAGAAACAGGGGCGTATCCTCAAGCTCTTTGGCGGTATGCTCATGCTGACGCTGGCCGCCGTGATGCTGGTCAATCCCTCGCTGATGAACAGCGTGACCGCCACCTTCTGGGTCTTTGTGATCGCTTTTGGCGCAGCGCTGCTGGTGCTGCTCGTCCATCGTAAGGTGCTGCCGGCGCTGGGCATCTACATCGGTTCGGAGATGCGCCCGGCCGCCAAGAAACGCAACCGCCATCAGAAGTCGCACGCATAACAAACAATCTTTTTCCTCTGACCAAACAAAGAATGCGGGCGCGACCGAAATGGTTGCGCCCGCATTCTTTCCGACAGTTTCTGCGCGACGAATAAAATCAGGACGATTGTCCCGAAAAATCCGGGATAGTTTGGATTGCATTCATGCAATAAAAGATATATGCTAATTTATGCATGTGCCTGACGCACCAGGCTTTGGCGGGCAGCGGGCCTGCTATGGAAGGACAAGGAGAAGCAATGACCAGGCTGGATTATGATGAAATCAGCGCTCGCTTGCGCCTGTTGGCTCACCCCGAACGCCTGCGCATCCTCGACGCCGTGCGCCGCGACAGCGAATGCGTCTGCCATCTGGAGGCGCTGCTGGGCAAGCCGCAGCCTTACGTCTCGCAGCAACTGCGCCTGTTGCGCGACGCAGGCATCATTGTCGACGAGAAGCAGGGGCAGAATGTCTTTTACCGGCTTAGCGACGATGACGTGCGCGGCTGGCTGGATGCCGTGCTCGCCTGGCCGTGGGCGAGCATCCTGACATGGCGTTGCACAAACGAATGATTGCCTGTCCCTGCCCCAAATGTAACGACGATACGCTGTTAGCGGCTGGTGAAAGCCTGCTGGAAAGGGTTTGATCGATGCGCAACGATATGCTATTGAGTGGCTCTGATTCACCTACCCAGGATCAGCCGACTCCCGGAGGCGGCTGGCAGACCTGGCGTCCCTGGCTGTTGGTGTCCCTAGCCGCCATGGGTTGGTGGGTAGTCTATTCCAACCTGCTGGCGGTGGCGGAATGGCTCACCTTCGATCTCCTGGGGATGGCGCCGACCTCAGAACTGGGGATGGCGCTGGCCTTCTTCCTCTATGATGTACCCAAGATCCTGTTGCTGCTCACCGGCATGATCTTTGTGGTGACCACCATCCGCACCTTCTTTAGCGCCGAACGCACGCGCCAGTTGCTGGGCGGCAAGCGCGCCGGGGTCGGCAACGTCCTGGCCGCGGGGCTGGGTGTGGTGACGCCCTTCTGCTCCTGTTCGGCCGTGCCGCTCTTCATCGGCTTTGTCGAGGCGGGCGTGCCCCTTGGCGTGACCTTCTCGTTTTTGATCGCCGCACCGATGGTCAACGAGGTGGCGCTGGCGATGCTCTTCGGCATGTTTGGCTGGCAGATTGCACTGCTTTACATGGGCACAGGGCTGCTCATCGCCATCCTGGCCGGCATGGTGATCGGGCGCGTGCCGCGCATCGAAAGTGGCGTCGAGGACTTTGTCTGGCAGATGTCTGTGGGCAACGACGCTGCGTCAGGGACACGGATGAGCTGGGCCGAGCGTTTCGCCGTCGCCCGGCAGAGCACGCGCGAGATCGTGAGCAAGGTGTGGCTCTACGTTGTCGCCGGCATCGCCATCGGCGCGTTCATCCACGGCTATGTACCGGAGGATGCGCTGGCCGGCATCATGGGCGAGGACGCGTGGTGGAGCGTGCCCGCGGCGGTGGCCATCGGTGTGCCGATGTACGCCAATGCGGCCGGCGTCATCCCGGTGGTGGATGCACTGATCGGCAAGGGCGCCGCGCTGGGCACCGCGCTGGCCTTTATGATGAGCGTGGTTGCCCTAAGCCTGCCGGAGATGATCATCCTGCGCCGCGTGCTCAAGCTGCGGCTGATCATCGTGTTCGTCACGACTGTGGCTGTCGGCATTCTGCTGACGGGCTATCTCTTCAATTTCATTCTGTAAAGGATCGTCATGATGGAAATCAAAGTCCTCGGCACTGGGTGTGCCAACTGCAAGAAGACCAAGGCCGTGATCGCCGACGCTGTGAAGGAATTGCATCTTGACCTGAACATTGTTGAGGTGCAGGACATCCCCTCGATCATGGCCTACGGGGTGATGAGCACACCGGCGATTGTGATCGACGAAAAAGTGGTCAGCAGCGGGCGCGTGCCCGCCAAGAGTCAGGTGATTGAGATGATTCGTAAAGCACAGACCGCGTGATCGGCGCCTGGGATTGCAGGGTTCTGGAAGGCTTGGGGGTTGATTCACGCCCCACGGCCCCAGAACCCAAGCCCTCACAAGTACATCTAGAAAGGACTCAGTTATGTCGCAAAGTGCCATGACCGCACCGGCGCCTGTCACCCGCCGTCTCTCTCTGCTCGACCGCTATCTGACCCTGTGGATCTTTCTGGCCATGGCGGTGGGCATTGCGCTGGGCTACTTCTTCCCTGGCGTGGAGAACTTCATCAACCGCTTCCAGGTCGGTACGACGAACATTCCGATCGCCATCGGCCTGATCCTTATGATGTATCCACCGCTCGCTAAGGTGCGCTACGAGGAGTTGGGCGACGTCTTCCGCGACTGGAAGATCCTGACTATGTCGCTGATCCAGAACTGGGTGATCGGCCCCATGCTCATGTTCATTCTGGCCGTGATTTTCCTGCGCGACTACCCGGAATACATGGTCGGGCTGATCCTCATCGGGCTGGCGCGCTGTATCGCGATGGTCATTGTCTGGAACGATCTGGCCAGTGGCGACACAGAGTACGCAGCCGGCCTGGTCGCCTTCAACAGCATCTTCCAGGTCCTCTTCTACAGCGTCTTCGCCTACTTTTACATCACCGTGCTGCCGGCAATGCTGGGTCTGCAAAATGCAGTGGTGCAGATCAGCATGGGCGAGATCGCGCAGAGCGTCTTTATTTACCTGGGCATTCCCTTCCTTGCCGGCTTCCTGACCCGCTTCGTCCTGGTGCGCGCCAAGGGCAAGGAGTGGTATCACACAAAGTTCATCCCCAAGATCAGCCCGCTGACGCTCGTTGCCTTGCTTTTTACCATCGTCGTCATGTTTAGCCTCAAGGGTGAACTGATCGTCACCATTCCCCTGGATGTGGTGCGGATTGCTATCCCGCTGATCCTCTACTTCGTGTTGATGTTCCTGATCAGTTGGTTCATGGGCGTGTGGATCCACGCCGGCTATAAGAAGACGACGACCGTATCCTTCACGGCCGCCAGCAACAATTTTGAGCTGGCGATTGCCGTGGCGGTGGCGGTCTTTGGCATCGCCTCAGGACAGGCCTTCGCCGCAGTCATCGGCCCGCTCATCGAGGTGCCGGTCATGATCGGACTGGTCAGCGTGGCACTTTGGCTGGGCCGGCGCTATTTCAAGCGCGACATGGCCGCCATCGACTGCGAAGGCCAGCCAATAGCGGCGACCGACGCGCGGTAGACAAGGGTGATGAGATTCGTGAAGTACTGCGGATGGATTAAGGTAAAATCCGTGAGAATCCGTCAAATCCGTTTCATCCGCGGTCTATCTCTGCGGCGCCTGTCTACACGATCTTGAGTTTCGGCTCCGGCAGGATGTTCTGCACGCTGATCTTGGCGGCGACGACGCGTGAAAAGTCGCGGAACGCCTTGGCCGTCTCGCTCTCCGGCGCCAGGATGACGATGGGTTCACCGCTGTCGCCGCCGACGCGCACCTGACTGTCGAGCGGAATGCGCGCCAGGAAATCGACGTGCAGCCGCTTGGCCGCGTCCGCGCCGCCGCCGCTGCCGAAAATCTCGCCGCTCATATTCTCCACCACGCCCAGGATCGGCACCTCCAGCCGCTCAAAGGCGCGCGCGCCGCGCAACGCGTCGCTGACCGAAACCGCCTGCGGCCCCGTCACGATGATGCCACCGGTCAGTGGCACGCTCTGCGCCAGGCTGAGCTGGGCATCGCCGGTGCCGGGCGGCAGGTCGACGATCAAGTAGTCGAGCTCGCCCCAGTTTACATCGGTGAAAAGCTGCTGGATCGCCTTGTGCAGCATCGGCCCGCGCCAGACCACCGCCTCGCCTTCCGGCATCAGGAAGCCCATGCTGATCACCTCGACGCCGTACCGCTCGAAAGGCGTCATCTTCTCGCGTTCGATGCGCGGCTGCCCCGACAGGCCAAACATCATCGGGATGTTGGGGCCGTAGATGTCGGCATCGAGCACACCGACCTTGGCGCCGTCGAGCGCCAGGCTCACGGCCAGGTTGGTGCTCACCGTGCTCTTGCCGACGCCGCCCTTGCCCGACGCCACCGCGACGATGTTCTTGACCGGAATGTTGAGCTTGCCGATGATGCGGTGATCCTGGCGCACGTCGGCGGTGAAGCGCACATTGACCGTACTGACCCCGCCAATCGCCTTGACAGCCGCAATCGACTCTTGCTCCATCTGTGCGCGCAGCGGGCACGCCGGCGTCGTCAGCACGATCGTGAAGCCAACGTCGCCGCCGCTGATCGTGAGGTCGCGGATCATGTTGAGGCTGACCAGATCGTTGTGCAGTTCCGGCTCCTGCACCGTGCCGAGGGCTTTCATGACTGCATCCTGAGTTAAGCCGTTGTTTTTGTTATTTCCAAACATTTTATCTTCCTTTGGTGTAGAGGCGATGAGCTAGCGTACATCATGCCGGTGTATCGCCTTTTTTGCTGCGCTCGATAAAGCGTAGCCGGATATTGATCAATGATCGGTGACTTATATCACGAATAAACAAATCTCAGCATTCATAAATCTCGCACAAAGCCAAGCTGACGATTTTTCTCTCCGCTTTTCTCCGTGTTCTCTGTGTCTTCGTGTGAGACGAGATTTGACTTTCTCACACGAAGACACAGAGAACACTGCGCTTTCGTTTATATGGGCCGCCACTTTCCACGCCGCGCCAACAGCCGTTCGGTGCCGGCGCGTGCGGCAAGCGCTTGTGCAGCGCGCTGCGCGTCACGCAGCAACTGCGCCTCGTCGAGATGGACAAACTGCCTGCCTTCCATCAGCACGCGGCCATCGACGACCACTGTCTCCACATTGGACTGACCGGCCGAATAGACGAGCGTCGCCACCGGGTCATGGACAGGGATCGCTTTCGGCGTGAAGGGATCGACGAGAAAAAAGTCGGCCTTCTTGCCCACCCTCAAAGAGCCGATCTGCTCGGCCAGGCCCAGCGCGTGTGCGCCGCCGCGCGTCGCCCAGTCGAGCGTGCCTTGCGCCAGCACGCAGGATGCGTCCATCCGCCCGACCTTTTGCAACAGCGCGCTGAACTTGAGCGTCTCCAGCATATCCTGACAGTTGTTGCTGCCGGAGCCATCGGTCGCCAGCCCAATCGTCAGCCCTAAATCTGCCATCCGCACGATCGGGGCGATGCCAGAACCCAAATACATGTTACTCACGGCATTGTAGGCGACCGACACAGCGTGTTGTTTGAAGAGGTCAATGTCTGCGTCGGTCATGTGAACGCAGTGTACGGCGATAAAATCCGGCCCCAGCACGCCTGTCTCGGCAAGCATGGCAATGGTGTTGCGTCCCCAAAGCTGCTGCGCGGCCACGTTGTCGTAAGGCGACTCGTTGACGTGCATCGTGATCGTCATGCCGGTGGCGTCAGCGACGCGTCGCGTGGCGCGCAGCCCCTGCTCCGTCACGCCCCAGATCACGCCGATCGCCAGGCCGATGTCCAGCCTTCCATCGCCGGCGCCGGCATGGTCGTGCTGGAGCGTCTGGGCATGCGCCAACGCCTCTTCGGCGGGCTGGCACAGCGCCGGGGGAAAGCCCATCGGCGCGCCGTTGTCGACAATCGTGCGTGTATAGCGGCCACGCAGCCCGCTGTCCACCATCGCCTGGATCACCGCGGTGTGCAGCGCGGGGTCGCGCAGCGCGTAATTGAAATCCATGACCGTCGTGGCGCCGCTGCGCAGGTTTTCCAGGCAGCTCACCATCGCCAGCAGATAGGCTTCCTCGGCGTTCATGGCGGCCGCGGTGGGGAAGGTCACGGCCTGCACCCACTGCTCGACGGCCATATCTTCGCCCAGCCCCTTCACCGCCGACTGGAAGAGGTGCGTGTGGATGTTCAGCAGCCCCGGAAAGAGCGCTTTTCCTGTGGCGTCGATGGTACGCGCCGCGGTGAACGCAAGGTCGATTTCAGCCGTCGCGCCGAGGGCAGCGATTTGATTGCCGCGCACTGCCAACGCACCATCCTCGATAACGCGGCGTGCGTCGTCCTGGGTGATGATCAAGGCGTGGCGGATGAGCAGGTCAACGGTTTGCTTCACAGAAGATCCTTATCTCAAAAGATCGGCGGTGTGATGGCGGACAGAAAGACCGCCTCTTCTTCCCCAACGGCGCTGATCTCGCGCAGTGCAAAACCCTGGATATAGATGCTGTCCCCCGCTTCCAACAGGTATTCCTGTTCATGAAGCACGATGCGCAGCCTGCCTTCCATCACATAGAGACATTCTTCCGACGCCATCTTTGGGGTGCGGGCGACATTGCCAGCCGCCGCCTTCACGCGCGAAATGAATACTTCCAGTCGATTGCGCAAATTGGGGACAAGCAACTCGCTGGTCACGTCACCCGGCGGAAAGGTGATCTGAATTCGCTCGGTGCGGCGCACGACCGGATTCTGCGCGCCGACCGCCGGATAGGCATCGACCGAAAAATAAAACTGCGGCACTTCCAGGGCTTCCGCAATGCGGTAAAGCGAGTCGAGTGAAGGGTTGTTGATATTACGCTCGACCAGGCTGAGAAAGCTGGCGGAAAGATCCGTGCGCGCGGCCAGCTCTTCAAGGCTCAGCCCCAGTTCCTTGCGCCGTTCGCGCATACGTTCTCCCAGCGGGTGAAGCGGATCGCCGGAGGAAGAAGCTACTTTGCGGGTGCTTGGTGGATGGGCGGACATGGCGCGAGTGTACACCCGATGGCTTGTTTCTGTCAATCAATTCTTGAGTGTTACTGGAATGATTCCAGCCACACTTGATCGGGCCGGCGCCCGTGCAGAAGTGCGCGGCTGAAAAATTGGGGGGGCGTTCCAAAATTTTGGCGAGAACGTCCCCGGCACTGGTCAGGAGGACTTGGTTAAACGGGACCGCGTCTGACCAGCGCCGGGGACGTAACAAAAACTCGACGCACACCCGAAAAATCTGGCAGAGTTGCACGCGTAAGGGTTAGGACGTAAGATAATGAGCCATGGACTATCTGGTTCCGGCGCGCCCTCGTTGCTGGCTCTTCCTCTTGAAGGATGAAAGGAGCTTGAAGCCATGACTTGAGGCAGGCTTGAATTTTTGAGCGAGGCTTGACATGCCTGCATCTTTATGTTACTGTTTTTTCTGCCCCTACGGTTTGATGTGCAAGTGTTCCCTATTTCAAAAGAATGCAACGATTTGACCAGGAATACCACCGCGTTTTATGAACAAAGTGACTGGCTGACGGCCAGCAATCTGGTTTTTGGTTGAATCGCTGCCAAACTATCATCGTTCAACGGAGGCTCTATGCCACGCAACATCCGTGAATTTCACCGGGCGCCAACCTCTGCCCGCGCGCTTGAGCTGCTTGGACGCGTTGCAACGCCAACCGCGGCGCTTGTTCCTGGGCCGCGCCTGCCCGATCCGCTCTTTGCCCATGCCGAGGCAGTGGTTGATCTGCGCGCCCTGCCTCTAAATAACATGCGCGTGGAGAAGGATGAGATTTATCTCGGCGCACTGGTGGATCTGCAAAGCATGGTGAAATCGACAACGCTGGCCGCGGTGGCGGACGGCATTCTGGGGGAGGCCGCCGCGCTGGCCGCCCATTTTGGGCTGCGCAACCTCGCCACCATCGCCGGCGCCATCGACGGTGCAACCGATGCGCCACCCGGCCCGCCCGAAGTGCTGCTGGCGCTGTTGGCGATGGGGGCAGAAGTGACCACGCTGGCGCACGGCGACCGTCGCACGCCGCTGGTCAGCTACCGCCCGGCAAAAGAGGACGCACTCTGCGAAATCATCCTTCCCATCGGCGCGCCGATGCGCGGCGCGCTGGCGCGCGTCGCACGCTCGCCGCTCGATCAGGCCATCGTGGCTGTGACGGCAGCCATCACGCCGACAAGGGCGCGTGTCGCCGTGGCCGGCGCAGCTCCCGCCGCGTTCGTCGTGGAGGCGAACGCGGGGACAGAGCCGGCCACGACCGTGGCGGAACTGGTTAACGCCGTGGCCGCGCACGTAGCGCCACAGGGCGACTACCGCGGCAGCGCAGCCTATCGCCGCGCCATGGCCGAGGTGCTCGCCCGGCGCGCCCTCACCCAGGCCTTTTCCAACGAGGCAAACTCATGAATATTCAGATCAACCTGAACAATCAAGCGCGCACCTTTACGATTGAAGCCGGGGAAACGTTGATGGCGCTGCTGCGCCGCAGCGGGCTGTGGAGCGTCAAGCACGGCTGTGAGACGGGAGAATGCGGCGCGTGTTCGGTGCTCGTGGACGGCAAGCTGATGCCGACGTGTGTGCTGCTGGCCGCGGAGATGGATGGCCGCGCCGTCACCACGGTAGAGGCGTTCGACCGCGGCCCTGGCGCGCCGCTCGACCCGATCCAGCAGGCATTTGCGGAGACCGGCGCGATCCAGTGTGGCTTCTGCACGCCGGCGATGGTGCTCGCCGCGCGCCAGTTGCTCGACGCCGAGCCGAACCCGAGCGAGGCGCAGGTGCGCGAGGTGCTGGGCGGCGTCCTTTGCCGCTGCACGGGTTACGTCAAGCCGGTCGAAGCGGTGCTGCGTGCGGCGGCCCTGCTGCGCGGCGAGGCCGTTCCGCCGATCGATGCGCCGGGCGGCATCCCGCTGGAAGGCTTTTTCGATGCCATGCGCCGCTCGCCGGAACCGGAGTTGCCGGGGCCAGACAGCGACGTCGTCACTCAGACCAAAGTCGCATTCTTCTCGTTCCCCACTGTGGACACGCAGACGGCGACCGATGTGGTGGGCCGTCCCGAAATGAAGGTCGATGCGGTGAAGCTGGTCAAAGGCAAGCCGGTCTTCGCCGACGATGTGGACCTGCCCGGTATGCTGCACGCGGCGATGCTGACCAGCCCGCACGCGCACGCCCGCATCACGCGCATCGATGCAGACGCGGCGCGCGCGCTGCCCGGCGTCCATGCCGTGCTGACTTACGAAGATGTGCCGCGCGTCATCTACGCGTCCGGCGGGCAGACGTGGCCCAACCCGCACCCGTGGGATCAGGTCTCGCTCGACAACAAGGTGCGCCACGTCGGCGACCGCGTGGCCGTCGTGGCGGCCGAGTCGCCGGAGATCGCGCAGGCGGCGCTGGCGCTGATCGAAGTTGACTATGCAGTGCTGCCCGCGATCTTTGACCCCATCGCCACCATGAATCCGGGCGCGCCGGTGCTCCACGACGAGCCGGACGCGGTGGGCATCGCCGATGTCGAGCGCAATATCGCCGTCAAGATTCACGCCGTGGTCGGCGATACGCAACAGGGGCTGGCCGAAGCCGACTATGTTTTCGAGCGCACCTATCACGTGCACCAGGTGCAGCAGGCGTCGATCGAGCCGCACGTCGTGGTGACGTACTGGGACGAGGACGAGCGGCTGGTCATCCGCACCAGCACGCAGGTGCCCTTCCACGTGCGCCGCATGATCGCACCGCTGATCGGGCTGCCGGTGAAGCGCATCCGCGTGATCAAGCCGCGCATCGGCGGCGGTTTTGGCGGCAAACAGGAGATGTTGATCGAAGATCTCTGCGCGCATTTGACCCTGGCAACGGGCCGCCCGGTGCGCTTCGAGTACACGCGCGAGCAGGAGTTCACCAGCGCACGCTCGCGCCACCCCATGGTGCTGACCTACCGCGCCGGCGTCAACCGCGACGGCACGCTGCACGCGCTCGACCTCTACGTCGTCTCCAACACCGGCGCCTACGGCACGCACGGGCTGACCGTGTGCAGCGTTTCCGGGCTGCGCGGGCTGGCGACCTACCGCTGCACGCACATGCAGTTCACCGCCGACATCGTCTACACCAACATCCCGACGCCGGGCGCGTTCCGCGGCTACGGCGCGCCGCAGGCCGAGTTTGCGCTCGAAAGCCTGATGGAAGAGATCGCCACCGCGCTCAACCTCGATCCGGTCGAGTTCCGGCTCAAAAACGCGGTGCGCTCCGGCGACCCGGTGCCGATCACCGCCGCGCTGGGCGAGGGGGAGGGCGGCCGCCAGCCGCAGATCGTGCAGAGTTGCGGGCTGGAGCAGTGTGGCGCAGGGCGCGGCGGCCATTGCCTGGGACAAAAAGGACGATCCCGCCTGGCGCGTTGACCCGGCGCGGCCCTACATCCGGCGCGGGCTGGGCGCGGCCGTCTGCATGCACGGCACGGCCATCCCCGGGATGGACATGGGCGCGGCCAGCATCAAAATGAACGACGACGGCAGCTTCAATGTGCTCGTCGGCGGCACGGATCTGGGCACCGGCTCCGACACGGTGCTGGCGCAGATCGCAGCCGAGACGCTGGGCGCGCCGCTCAACGACATCATCATCTATTCGTCGGACACCGATTTCACGCCCTTCGACACCGGCGCCTACGCCTCCTCGACGACCTACATTTCGGGCGGCGCGGTCAAGAAGGCGGCCGAACAGGTGCGCGACCAGATCCTGGCGCGTGCGGCGTTGATGCTCAAACTCGACGCCGTCGATGACTTGTCGCTGCGCAATCGGCAGGTCACGGCGCCAGATGGACGCAGCGTCACGCTGGCTGACGTCGCGCTGCACAGCCTGCACGTTGCCGACCACCAGCAGATCATGGCGACCGCCTCGCACATGTCGATGCACTCACCGCCACCCTTCGGCGCACAGTACGCCGAAGTCGAGGTGGACACGCAGACCGGCCAGGTCACGACGACGAAGCTGATCATGGCGGTGGACTGTGGCACGGCGATCAATCCACGCACGGCCGAAGGGCAGATCGAGGGCGGCATGGTGCAGGCGCTGGGCTACGCGCTCTGTGAAGAGATGGTCTACGATGAGGCCGGCCGCTCGCTGGCGACGCGCTTTGGCGACTACCGCATCCTTCAGGCGGACGAGATGCCCGAGGTGCAGGCGATCCTCGTACCGACTTACGAGCCGAGCGGCCCCTATGGAGCCAAGGCGGTGGCCGAAATTCCGATGGACGGCGTCGCGCCGGCGATCGCCAACGCGGTCTACGATGCGGTCGGCGTGCGTATCCGCGACCTGCCGATCACGCCGGAAAAGGTGTGGAAGGCGCTGCAAAGCGAGTAATCTCCAATCTCCAATCTCTACGCTCAAGTTGAGATTGGAGATTATCAGAAACGAGTGAAATCCATGACTCTAGACATCGAAACACTGGTCGATCTATACCGCGATATGTGGCTGATCCGCGCCTTCGAGCTTGGCCTGGAGCGCGAGTTTAAGAAGGGCAACGTGCCGGGGATGCTGCACACCGGCGTCGGCCAGGAAGCAACGCAGGCGGCGCTGGCCGCGCACCTGAAGGCGACCGACTGCTTCTTTCCCGACCATCGCTGCCACGGCATCAACGCGCTGGCGCAGGAGAAATACCAGGGCGACGGCGAGCGCATCATGGCCGAGCTCTTTGGCCGCGCCACGGGCGTGTGCAGCGGCAAAGGGGGCAGCCTGCACAGCGCCAACCCCAAGGTAGGCAATTTCGGCGACAACGCGGTCGAAGGCTCGTACATGGCGACGGTGCTTGGCGTGGCGCTGGCCTGGCAGATGCGCAAGGAGCCAAACGTTGCCTGCTGCATCATCGGCGACGGCACGGTGGGTCGCGGCGAGTTCCACGAGAGCCTGAACATGGCCGCGATCTGGAAGCTGCCGGTGCTCTATGCGTGCGTCAACAATGGCTACGCTATCTCCATGCCGGTGGGCAAGGGTCACGCCTCCGCCGACATCGTCGATCTGGCGCGCGGCTATGGCATGCCCTGCGTGATCGTGGACGGCAACGACATCGAGTTGGCCTACGCCGAGGTGCAGAAAGCCATCGAGCATATCCGCGCCGGCAACGGGCCCTACTTCCTCGAATTCAAGACGTGGCGCTGGCAGGGTCTTTTCTCCGGCGAGTTCCGGCCGCCGGAAGAGGTCAAGTACTGGAAAGAGGATCACGATCCGATCAAGCTGGCGCGCGCCAAAATCATCGACGCCAGCGACCTCACGGCGGCGGACATCGACCGTATCGAGGCTGAGGTAAAGGAAGAAATCGAACGCTGGATCGACTTTGCCAAGAGCAGCCCGATGCCGGACCCGGCCAAGGCGACGGCGAATGTCTATGTAGACTGGGCGGTGACGGCATGACCGACTCTTCAATACGCACGCGTACCTACGGGCAAGCGCTCAACGAGGCGCTCGACCTGGCGATGGGGCGCGATGAGAGCGTCTTTCTGCTGGGCGAAGACATCGGCGAGATGGGCGGCGACTTTGGCGTCACGCGCGGGCTGTGGACCAAGTATGGCGCCGAACGGGTGCGCGATACGCCGCTCTCCGAGGCCGCCATCGTCGGTGCGACGGTCGGCGCGGCGATGGTGGGGATGCGCCCCGTCGCCGAGATCATGTTCGCCGACTTCCTGGGCGAGTGCTACGACCAGCTTGTCAACAACGCGGCCAAGATGCATTACATGTTCGACGGCCAGTTCAAGGCGTCGATTGTGGTGCGCACCGCGTGCGGCGGCGGCTTTGGCGGCGGCCCGCACCATTCGCAGTCGGTGGAGGGCTGGTTTCTCAACGTGCCGGGGCTGGTGATCGTGGCGCCGGCGACGCCGTTGATGCCAAGGGGCTGCTGATCGCCTCGATTGAGGACGATAACCCGATCCTCTTTCTCGAGCACAAGGCGCTCTACCGCGTCAAGGGGGACGTGCCGGAAGGCTACTACACCACACCGCTGGGCAAGGCCGTCGTCGCGCGCGAGGGCAAAGATGTCACCGTTGTCGCCACGATGAAGATGGTGCACGAAGCGCTGGCTGCGGCCAATGAGCTGGCCGGCGAAGGCATCGATGTCGAGGTGGTTGACCTGCGCACGATCCGCCCCTACGACGCGGAAACGGTGCTCGCGTCGGTGCGCAAAACTGGCCGCGCGGTCGTCGCCAATGAAGCGCCCAAGATTGGCGGGTTGGCCGGCGAACTTAGCGCAACGATCGGCGAGGAATGTTTCCGCGATCTCAAGGCGCCGGTCATACGCGTCGCCGGCCTCGACACACCGATCCCCTTCTCGCTGGTGCTGGAGAAGTACATCCTCCCCGGCAAGGAGCAGATCGTCGCAGGTATCCGCAGCGTGATGAAATAGAACGCGGATAACGCGGATTCAGCGGATCAACACGGATTTAATCCGTGAAAATCAGCCCAATCCGCGTTATCCGCGTTCTATCCTTCCTGACTGTGCATGAAAAAGGAATGAAGCGATGGCTATTGAAGTGATTCTCCCCAAGTGGGGGCTGACGATGGAAGAGGGCATGGTCGCCGAGTGGCGCAAGCAGGAAGGCGACGCCGTGGCCGAGGACGAGATCGTCGCCGACGTGGAGACGGACAAGATCACCAACGAACTGCCCGCGCCCGGTTCCGGCATCCTGGCCAAGATCCTCGTGCCGGCGGGTGAAACTGTCGAGGTTGGCACGGTGCTGGCGTTGATCGCAGCGGACGAAGAAGAAGCCGCGCAGCTTCGCCAATGACAACCGATACTCACCGCAGCATCCCTGTTAAACAGACAACGCCGCTCAGCCGCGTGCGCAAGATGATGGTGCAGAGCATGCACGAGTCGGTGCAGCGCGCGGCGTTGAGCCAGGTGACGCGAGAGATGGACCTGTCCGCGGTGCAGGCCGCACGCGCGGCCGCGGGCGAACAGCGCCACTCGCTCAATACCTACATCTTGGCCGCGGTAGCGCGCACGTTGCCCAACCATCCGCTGCTCAACGCCGAGTTGGTCGAGAACAACATCGTCACCTTTGACGCAGTCAACCTGGGCATGGCCGTGGCGGTGGCGGATGGGCTGGTGGTGACGGTGATCCGCGACGCCGACCAAAAGTCGCTCGATGAGCTGGCCGCCGCCGCCCATGACCTGGCCACACGCGCCCGCTCCGGCAAGCTCAAACTGGCCGACATCGAGGGCGGCGCCTTTACCGTCAGCAACCTGGGCATGTTCGGCGTGGATGGCGGTTTTCCGTTGCCGCGCCCGCCGGAAGGCGCGATCCTGCTGGTCGGGCGCGTGCGCGCACAACCGGCCCTCATCGACGGCGCGCTGGCCGAACGCGCCGTCGCGTGGTTCAGCCTGACCTTCGACCATCGCTTTATCGACGGTGCGGCCGCGGCGGCCTTTTTGCAGGAAGTGCAGGAGCGGCTGATGGTGGGTACAACTGGATGAGCGGCACCCTTTATCACATACGTCCCGTGATTGCCGACGACATAGCTTCTGTTGCATTGCTTCATGTCGCTGTCTGGCAAGAAGCGTACCGAGGCATGCTGCCAGATCCATTCCTGGATGCGATTTCAGTTGAACGCAGAGAAGCGATGTGGCGCCGAACCGTGGAAGAACAGGATTCGCCTGCGCTGGTCGCGGAACATACCGGTCGCATTGTCGGCTTTTTGCTGGGCGGGCCGGCACGAGATGAAGACGCTGTCCAGGCGGTCACCAGCGAGATTTATGCGCTCTATGTTGCGCCCGATCGTTGGCGTACAGGAGCCGGCGCTCAGTTGATGCACGAGGGACTATCCGTGCTGCGTGAACAAAGTTATCAAGAGGTGACGCTTTGGGTGCTCCGCGCCAATGAGCGCGCCAGGCGGTTCTATGAACGCATGGGTTTCCAAACTGACGGCAGCGAAAAAGTGGATGAGCGCTTCGGCGTCACCTTCGACGAAATTCGCTACCGGCTCGAATTTATTGAGCCGGTGAGAAGTAGTCTGACATGACCAACTACACCTTTGATTTCACGAATCAAACTGTTTTGATCACCGGCGGATCGCGCGGGATCGGCGCGGCGACGGCGCAGTTGTTCGCAGCGGCCGGAGCGCGCGTCGTCATCAACTATCGGGCGGATCAATCGGGCGCCGAGCAGGTCAGCGCCGAGATCGCAGCCGCCGGCGGCCAGGCCATGCCGTTGCAAGGCGATGCCGGCCACGAAGATGACGTGCGCCGGATGATGGCGACCGTGGGCAAGCAGTGGGGGCCGGTGCGCGTGCTAGTGCACAACGCCTCGGCGATCGACCGCTCCCCCTTTCTTGAAGCCACGCTGGATGCCTTCGACGGGATGTTTGGCGCCAACGTGCGCGGGCCTTATCTGATGAGCCAGCTTGCCGCGCAGCAGATGGTCGCACAGGGGACGCCGGGCAGCATCATCCACATCAGCACGATCCTGGCGCGGCAGACGATCCAGAAGCGCACGCTCTACGCCGCCACCAAGGGCGCGCTGGAATCGCTGACGCGTGCAATGGCGCTCGACCTGGCGCCGCACAACATCCGCGTCAACGCAGTGGCGCCGGGTCTCATCTACACGCAGGCGCTGCGCGACGGCATCGCGGCGCTGGGCGAGGAAAATTTCACAAAGTACATCCCGTTCAAGCGCTTTGGCGACGCCGGCGAACTCGCCAGCGTCGTGGCTTTCCTGTCATCGGACGCGGCGAGCTACATCACCGGCGCCGTGATCCCGGTGGATGGCGGGCTTGGCGTGGTTGAGGCGGGACCGAAATAGAGATTAGAGATTAAGAGATTAGGAGAGTGGGGGATTGGGGGGGGATTAAGCGGCTGAGGAGGTGAATGGCCGAACTCCCCAATCTCCAATCTCTCAATCTCCTAATCACCCATTCTCTCCACCACACGAGGGCAACTATGCTCAGCATCAACCGGGAAGCCATGAAAATCGTCCGCCGCATCCTCGACGCGCCGGATGCGCTAGGCGTGGTGGTCAGCCGGCTGGCGTGCGGCGCGACGGTGATCGACATGGGGCAGCAGGCGCCGGGCGGGCTGGGCCGCGGGCAGGCTCTACACGCTGGTCACGCTGGGCGGATTGGGCGAGGTGAGTTACGAACCCTTCGTCGTGGGCGACCGCGTGCTGTCGGCGGTGCGCGTGATGATCGACCACCCGCTGGAGGCGTGTGTGGCTTCGCAGATCGCGGGCTGGCGGCTGGAAGGCGCGCGCGAGGGCGCGCCGATCCTGGCCGGGCCGGCGCGTGCGCTCAACCATGCCAACCTCGACCACTACTTTGAGCTGATCGACTATCGCGACCGCGCCGATGAAGGCGTGATTGCGATCCAGACCGCCGAGCCGGTGACCGATGACTGGGCCACCACCATCGCGGCGGCGTGCCAGCTTGCGCCAGAGCATCTTTATATCCTGGTGGCGCCCAATTCCAGCCTGGTCTGTGCGATCCAGGTGGCGGCGCGCATCGTCGAGCAGGCGCTGCACCGGCTGGCCGAGGAGGGCTTTGACCTGCGCGCAGTGCAGTACGCGCACGGCATCGGCGTGATCCCGCCGCTGATCGCCGACGAGGTAGTGGCGATGGGGCGCATCAACGACTCGCTGCTCTACGGCGGCATTGCCACGCTTTGTGTGGACGCCGCCGACGATGCGATTGCGACGGTCATTGGCAAGGTCGTCTCGGTTGCCTCGCGTGCCTATGGCCGCCCCTTTGTCGAAATCTATGAGGAGGCCGGCCGCGACTTCTACCAGATTCCCCTCGACCTGCACTCGCCGGCGGTGCTGCACATCAACAACATGCGCACGGGTCACACCTTCAGCGCCGGCGAGATCAACGACGGCGTGCTGCGGCAGTCATTCTTTGGAGAAGTGGGAATCGGACGCGAATGACGCGGATTGTGCGGATGCACGCGGATCAGAATAGAAATCCGCAGCGATCCGCCAAATCCGCGTCATCTGCGTGCTATTCTTTACCTGTATCACGAGGTGTTTGAGTCATGACGCAACTGGGCATTCAGATCATCCCGACCATGGCGGTCGGCGAAGTGATCGAGACGGCGGTGATGGCCGAGGAACTGGGCTATGACTTCTGCGTCCTCGCCGACGAAGGCTTTATGCCAGACATTTATGTGGCCCTGGGCACGATTGCGCAACGCACCAGCCGAATGCAGCTCGGCCCGGTCACCAACGGCTACACGCGCCATCCCGCGGTCACGGCCAACGCACTGGCGACGCTCAACGATCTCTCCGGCGGGCGCGCGCTGGCGATGCTGGTCGCCGGCGGGTCGATGGTGCTCGGCCCGATGGGAATTGTGCGCGACGCGCCGCTCTCCGTGATGCGGGAGACAATCGCCATCCTGCGCCAGTTGTGGCGCGGGGAGGAGGTCACGTGGCAGGGCAAGCGTTTCAGCCTCCAACGCGCCCAGTTGCACAGCCATCGGCCGCACGACATCCCGATCTGGCTGGCCGTGCGCGGGGAAAAGATGCTGGCGCTCGCGGGCCAGGAGGCGGACGGCATCGTGCTCGTCGCCAAGTCCGATCTTGGCCCGGCGCTGCAAATCGTGGCGCAGGCTGAAGCCGGGCGCAGCACACACTGCCGGCGGATTTACATGGATCGCATCGCGTACACGCCTGAATTGCTCGAAGAAGCGTCGGCGCTCTACGCCTACGTGCTGATGGATTCGCCGCCGCGAATGCTCGACGGGCTGGGCATCAGCGCGGCCGAGATCGACGCGATCCGGCGGGCGATCGCGACCGGCGGGCCGAAAGCCGCCATGCCGCTGGTGCGTCCGGAGATGATCCAGCGCTACCAGTTGGCCGGAACGCCAGACGAGTGCCGACAGGCGATCACCGAGTTGGTTGCGCGCCACGAGCTGGATGCCATCGTGATGAACGTGACGACCGCCGGCATTGACGCCAACCGTCGACTGCTGCAAGATATTCGTTCCATCGTGCAAGCATAGTGGAATCTCCCAATCGATTTGTTCGTGCTGATTCATCTACCATTGGAGGAAGAGAAAAATGTTGACTACAAGCAAGCGAGCGTGGGGTCTGGTTGTATTGTTGATGACGGTTGCGCTGATGGTCGGCGCGTGTGCAGGCGTGAACGCGCCGGCTGCCGCACCCGCGGAGAGCGGTGCACCGGCCGCGGCGGTGTTCAAGGTCGGCCTGGTGCATCCCAGCCCGGTCACTGACGCGTGGAGCGGCCAGGCGCCCGCCGCCATCGAGCGAATGCGCGACGAGTTGGGCGCAGAGATTGCCAACGTCGAAGTAGCGGATCCGGCCGGCTACGAAAAGGCATTCAGCGACTTCGCCAGCCAGGGCTATACGCTGGTGATCGGCCACGGCTTCCAATATCAGGATGCGGCGGCCAAAGTGTCGCCAGATTTCCCCAACACCTATTTCACCACGGTGGGCGGCGACAAAACCACCGCCAACTTTGCACCGATCGACCTGGTGCCAGGCTATATGCAGGCGCTCTATGCGATGGGCGTGATGGCAGGCGAAGTTTCCAAGACCAAACAGGCCGCTGGTTTCACGCTGGAAAACCCGGCTACTAAGCTGCCGCTGGAAGGTTTCCGCCAGGGCTTTGAGAGCATCCCCGGCAATACCTTCAGCATGATCGTCCTGCGCGACGGCAACGACATCGGTGCGGGCAAGGAAGCGGCGCTGCAGGCGATGGCGGGTGGCGCCGACATCCTGATCGCCAACGCCAACCTGGCGGGTGATGGCGTGCTGCAGGCCGTGGCCGAGGAGGGGGGCGACACCGTCTTCGCCATCGGCGCCGTCGGCGACCAGACAAGCAAGGCCCCGCAGAATATCCTGGCGAGTGCGCCGCTCAACATTCCGCAGGCGCTCTTCGCCGTGGCGCAGGCGGCCAAAGATGGCACGTTCCAGGGTAACAGCGTGCGCCAGTTCACCGTCAACGACGAAGGCGTCTACCCCTTCATCTACAACCCGGCGCTGGCTGACATCGTAACGCCGGAAATGCAGGCGCTGGTCGATGAGACGATCGCCAAGATCAAGTCTGGTGAAATTGTCGTCCAGTAGAGCGCTACAGCCACCTGCCAGGAAGTTTGAAACTTCCTGGCAGGTGGAACCTCGCTCAATGGTTCGGAAAGAAGTGCGCGGCCCATGACAACCGTCACCGCATCACGACAGGCCGGAAGCGCGCTGTGGCGCAATGTGTGGCGCAATGTGGCGCTGCCGCTGCTGGCGATCCTGGCGGCGCTGCTCGTCGGCGCGCTGATGCTGGCCTTCTCCGGCTTCGATGTCGCCGCAGCCTACGGTGCGCTGTGGAGCGGCATCTTTGGCAACGCGCGCAACATTGGCGAGGCGCTGCTGCGCGCCACGCCGCTGATCCTGGTGGGCGCCGGGATCGCGATTGCCTTCCGCTGCGGCATCTGGAACATCGGCGCCGAGGGGCAGTTTTACATGGGCGCTGCGGCCGGCGCGTTCATTGGCTTGCAGGCGGGCTCGTTCTCGCCCTGGCTCGCCATTCCTACGGCGCTGCTGGCCGGTGCGCTCTGCGGCGGGCTGTGGGCGGCAATTGCCGGCTGGCTCAAGGTGCGGCTGGGGTTGAATGAGGTCGTGACCACGATCATGCTCAACTACATCGCCATCGGCATTGTCGGCTATCTGGTGACCGGCCCGATGCAGGAGGCCAACCGCTACAACCCGCAGACCGACGAGATCGCCGCCACGATGGTGCTGCCCAGGCTGCTGCCGGGGATGCGCGTGCATGCCGGCTTTTTGCTGGCGCTGCTTCTGCCGGCGCTGGCGTCGATCCTGCTTTTTCGCACACCGTGGGGCTTTGCGCTGCGTGCGGTGGGGTTCAACCCGGTGGCGGCGCAACACGCCGGCATTCGCGTCAATGTGCAGTACGTGCTGGCGATCAGCCTGAGCGGCGCGCTGGCGGGCGTCGCCGGGACGGTGGAAGTGCTTGGCGTGATCGGGCGGCTCTACGAGAACATCTCGCCGGGCTACGGCTTTACCGGCATCGCCGTCTCGCTGCTGGCGGCCAACCACCCGATCGGTGCGATCTTTTCCGGCCTGCTCTTCGGCGCACTCACCACCGGCGCCGAATTGATGCAACTGACCGCGCAGATTCCCTCGTCGATGACCTTCATTTTGCAGGGTCTGATTATCGCGTTTCTGGTTTCGTTCCGCGCGCTTCAAGGGCGGGTCTGGCGGCGAGGATAAGCTTTATGGAATGGCTGATCGGGTTACAGGCGTTGTTGCAGGCCACCGTGCGCATGGCCGCGCCGCTCACCTTTACCGCGGTGGGCGAAACCTACGGCGAGCGCGCCGGCGTCATCAACATTGGCCTGGAGGGACTGATGCTGATCGGCGCGGTCACGGCCTATGCGGTGGCTTTTGCCAGCGGCAACGTCTGGCTGGGCGTGCTGGCGGCTGGCGTGGCCGCGGCGATCTTCGGCGTGCTCTTCGGCGTCGTGACGATCACACTGGGCGCCAATCAGATCGTCGCCGGCGCCGCGCTCAACCTGATCGGGCTGGGGCTGTCGAGCTTCATCTATCGCGCCTTCTTTGGCAGCGTCACCGACCGTGCGATCCAGCCGCTGGCGACGGTCGAGATTCCGCTGCTCAACCAGATCCCCGTGGTAGGGCCGGTGCTGTTCGAGCAGAATCTGCTGGTCTACGCCGCGCTGCTGCTGACGCCGCTGGCCGCGCTGGTGCTCAACCGCACTATGCTGGGGCTGGCGCTGCGCTCGGTGGGCGAGCATCCCAAAGCGACGGCGACGGCTGGACTGTCGGTGATTGGGCTGCGCTATGCGGCGGTGGCCTTCGGCGGCATGATGGCGGGCATCGGCGGCGCGTATCTGTCGGTGGCCTATGCCAATCAATTTGTGGAGAACATGGTGGCGGGCCGCGGCTTCATCGCGCTGGCAATCGTCGTCTTTGGCCGCTGGTCTCCCCTCGGAGCGCTCTGGGCGAGCCTGCTCTTTGGCTTCACCTTTGCACTGCAACTGCGCTTGCAGGCGCAGAACATCCCGATCGCCTACCAGTTCCTGCAGATCCTACCCTACGTCGCCACCATCGTCGCCATGATCCTGCTGCGGACAGTCGGCGCAGCCCAAGGCGCTGGGCGTTCCGTACACGGAGCGCACATGACCGAGCAAGCGCCGCGTCTGCGTCTGGAAGGCATCTCCAAACAATTCGGCGTCGTCCAGGCCAACGATGCCATCACACTCGATGTGCAGCCCGGCGAGATCATGTGTCTGCTGGGTGAAAATGGCGCGGGCAAATCGACGTTGATGAACATTCTCTACGGTCTGGTGCGTCCCGACGCCGGTGAGATCTTCCTGGATGGCAGCGTAGCGACGATTCGCTCGCCGCACCAGGCGATCGAACTGGGCATCGGCATGGTGCATCAGCACTTCATGCTCGTACCGACGCTAACCGTGGCCGAAAATGTGATTCTCGCCACGCGGCCACTCTTTTCGTTGCGCAAGCTGGGCGAAGCGGTGATCCGCGACCGTGGCCGCATCGAGCGCCAGGTGGAGGAAGTGGCGCAGCGTTACGGGCTGCGGATCGACGCAGCGGCGCGTGTCTCTGCACTCAGCGTGGGCGAGCAGCAGCGCGTCGAGATCGTCAAGGCGCTCTACCGCGGGGTCAATTTGCTGATTCTTGACGAGCCGACCGCCGTGCTCACGCCGCAGGAGACGAGTGAACTCTTCAAGACGCTCAAACAGTTCACCGCCGCCGGCTTGTCGATCATTTTGATCACGCACAAGCTGCATGAGGTGATGGCGATCAGCGACCGCGTCACGGTGCTGCGCGATGGCAAAGTTGTAGGACGTCGCGTCACGCGCCAGACGGATACGCACGAACTGGCGGAACTGATGGTGGGCCGCGATGTGCGGCTGACAGTGGAGAAGCGCGCGGCTCAGCCCGGCGCGCCCGCGCTGGTGGTCGAGGACCTGACCGTCCACGGCATACATGGGCGGCGGCTGCTTGATCATCTTTCGCTCCAGGTTGCCGCCGGCGAAATCCTGGGCGTGGCCGGCGTGGATGGTAATGGGCAGCGCGAGCTGGCGCTGGCGATCACGGGCATTCTCCAGCCGGATGGCGGCGCGATCACGGTCGAGGACAAGGCGCTGGCCGGCGCCACCGCGCCAGATCGGCGACGCCGGCGTGCGCCATATCCCTGAAGATCGCCAGCAGATGGGGCTGATCCTCGACTTTTCCGTCGCCGACAACTTTGTGCTCAAGCAGTTCGACCGGCTGCCTTTCACGCGCCGCGGTCTGCTGCAGCCCTCTGCGATCCTGGCCTATGCGCAGCGGCTGATTGGCGCGTTTGACGTGCGCACGCCGTCCCCGGCGCTGCCGGTGGCGAATCTTTCCGGCGGCAACCAGCAGAAGGTGGTGCTCGGCCGTGAGATCGACAGCAACCCGCGCGTGCTGGTGGCCGCGCAGCCGACGCGCGGTCTCGATGTCGGCGCGACGGAGTATGTTCACAAGGCGTTGCTGGCGCAGCGCGACGCTGGCGCGGCCATCCTGCTGATCTCGACCGAGTTGGAAGAAGTGCTGGCGTTGAGCGATCGTATCGTTGTGATCTTCGAGGGGCGCGTGGTGGGCGAAGTCACCGGCAACCGCGCCAACACGCAGAAGATCGGGCTGATGATGGCCGGCGCACATATTCAGGAAGACAACAACCGATGAACAGTGCAGAAATGAACAAAGTGGCAGAGCGTATCGCACACAAGGCCTCAGCCCTGGCGCTTCAGCAACAGCGCTTTTTGGCCGACCTGATCCGTATCCGCAGCTACACCGGCGATGAACGGGCGGCAGTAGAACGCACACTGCAGGAGCTACGCACCATCGGCTGCGACGAGGTGTGGATGGACAGCGCCGGCAACGCGCTGGGGCGCATTGGCAATGGTCGCCGCGTGATTTTGTACAACGCCCACCTGGACACGAACGAGGTCGCCGATGCCAGTGAGTGGCCCCACCCGCCGCTGGAGCCAGTGATCGAAAACGGCGCCATGTGGGGGTTGGGCGCATCGGACTGCAAGGGCGGCGTGGCAACAATTGTCTATGGCGCTGCGATCCTCAAAGAACTGGCGCTGTCCGGCGACTTCACGCTGCTGGTGATGGGCGCCACCTTGGAGGAGGACGCCGAAGGCTTTGCACTGCGTTCGCTGGTGGAGCGTGATGGCGTGCACCCGGACACTGTCGTGCTGGCCGAGGCGACCGATCTGACGCTGCGTCGCGGCCAGCGTGGGCGCTGCGAGATTCGTGTACGCACGACGGGTAAGGCCGTCCACGCCAGTACGCCGCACCTGGGCGAGAATGCCATCCTCAAGATGATGCCCGTCATCGCCGAGCTGGAAGCGATGAACGCCGAGCTGCCCACGCACGCGATTTTCGGCAAAGGCACGCAGGTCGTCTCCTTGATCGAAGGGCCGCACACGCCTAACTCCGTGCCGAGCTGGTGCGAGGCAACGGTGGATCGGCGCATGATGCCGGGTGAGACGATGGCTTCGGTGCTTGCCAGCATTCGCGCGGCCATAGAGCCGCTGGGCGCTACAGCCACGATCCCGGATCAGCCGGTGTCTACGCACACTGGGCTGCGGCTGGATGGGCCAAGTTTTTACCCTGGCTGGCTGCTAGAGCAGACGCACCCGTTGCTGGCGGTCGGGCAGGCCACCGGGCGGGCGTTGTGGGGCGAATCGCTGCCGGTCGATGTGTGGCGCTTCAGCACCGATGGCGCCTATTCAGCCGGCGCGGCGGGCATCCCCACGCTCGGCTTTGGCCCGCAGGAGGAGCGCTACGTCCACGCCGCCGACGATCAGGTTGACCTGGCAAAGCTGACCAAGGCGGCTGCGTTTTATGCACTCTTTCCGTTGATGTTTGTGAATCGTGAGGGAGATCAATAGATCGCGGACGACGCAAGCAGGACGAACTCTGGTAGGTTTGTGAAGCTGCAGAGACTCGACTGAGCAGCATCATCGGCGGTCTATTTCCATTTACTTTACGATGAGATAATCGTTTTCAGAATTTGGAGTCAGGAAGATGAATACGCAACTGTTTGGCAAAGACTTTATCACGACTGAAGATTGGTCGCGCACCGAGCTGGAGACGGCGCTGGAAGTCGCCGCCGATCTCAAGCGCCGCTTTGCGATGGGTGAACTGCACGACCACATCCTGCGCGCCAAGACGCTTTACATGCTTTTCTTCGAGGAATCGACGCGCACGCGCAACTCCTTCGAGACGGGCATGACGCAGCTCGGCGGCCACGCCATCTGGCTGACGCCGGCGGCCACGCAGATCGGCCACGGCGAGAATGCCAAGGATACGGGCATGGTGCTCGGCAGCTACGGCCACGGCATTGCCGTGCGCGATTGTCGCACCGACATCGGCCAGAAATACCAGTACGACATCGCAAAGCACGCCAACGTGCCGCTCTTCTCAATGCAGGACGACGTTGACCACCCCTGCCAGGCGATGGCCGACCTGATGACGATCCGCGAGCGCTTCGGCGCCGACCTGCGCGGGCGCAAGTTCACCATCGCCTGGACCTACGCGCCCAAATATGTGCGCCCGCTTTCGGTGCCGCAGTCGTTGGTCATGCTGATGACGCGCTTTGGCATGGATGTGACGCTGGCGCACCCCAAGGGCTTCGAGCTGATGCCTCACACGCTGGAATCTGCGCGCGCCCACGCTGAGGAGAGCGGCACGAAGTTTGAGATCGTCGACGACATGGACGCCGCCTTCGAGAACGCCGACATCTGCTACGCCAAGAGCTGGGGGCCGATCATGGTGACGGAGGAGCCAGAACCGGTGCAGAAGATGGTCGACGAGCACAAGGATTGGATCTGCGACGAGCGGCGCATGGCGCTGGCCAAGAAAGCCGCCATCTACATGCACTGCATGCCGATCGACCGCGGCTATGAAGCGACCGACGACGTGATCGACGGGCCGCAGTCGGTGATCTATCAGGAAGCCGAGAATCGCCTGCACATCCAGAAGGCGCTGATGGCGTTGACGATGGGTGGGAGAATCTGAGATGGAGATCAACGATGCTGTCGTCCTGATTACGGGCGGCGCGATCCGGCTGGGCAAGGCGCACGGCTTGCATCTGGCGCGCAAAGGCGCGCACATCGCCTTCAGCTACCTGCCCAACGAGCCGGGGCTGGAGACGAAGGCAGAGATCGAGGCGCTGGGCGTGCGCTGCACCGCGACGCAACTCGATGTGCGCGACCTGGAGGCTGTGCGCCGCTGGGTGGCGGAGACGGCGGAGACATTCGGACGGATCGACGTGCTGATCAACAACGCGTCGCCTTGGCTGATGCGCCCGTTCCTCGACGTGACCGAAGCCGAGTACGACCTGTGCAACGACGTGACGGCCAAAGCCGCCTTCTTCTGCACGCAGGCGGTGGCGCCGATCATGTTGGCGCAGGGGCGCGGCGTGGTCATCAATGTGGCGGATCTGTCGGTCTATGAAGTCTGGCCGGAGTTGGGGCACCACGCCATCGCTAAGGCAGGCGTCGTGCAGTTGACGCGTTACGCCGCGCTCGAGCTTGGGCCAGCCGTGCGCGTCAATGCGGTGGCGCCCGGCCCCGTGCTCCTGCCGCCGGATTTCACGCCGGAGCAGATCGAGGATGCTCGCCAGCGTACATTGGTCAAGCGCCTCGGCCAGCCTGAAGATGTCTCACGTACGATTGCGTTTCTGATCGAACATGAATACTTGACCGGCCACGTTTATTTCATCGACGGCGGACAGAGATTTTCGCATTGAGAATGAGAGAATAAGAGATTGGAGATTGCGCAATCTCTCGTTCGCGCAATCTCTTAATCTCTCATCTCCAATCTCCAGAATAGAGAGAGCAACTATGCCTGTAATCGAATTGCTGCGCGTCAAATGCGTCCCCGGCCGTCGCGACGAGTGGCTGGCGCGCGACGCCGAAGTCTGGACGCCGGCGCTGGCTGCACATGACGGCTATATCTCCAAAGAAGTGTGGCCGAGCATCGACCACCCGGATGACGTGGTGATCATCGTGCGCTGGGAATCGCTGGCGCAGTGGAAGACGTTTCCCGACGACCTGTCGCTGAAGTTGGACGCCAGGATGCAGGATGTCCAACGCGAACTGACGAGTGAGGCGCTGGATATTTATACCGCGTGAACTACTGGCTGCCAATTCAAAAAACGATAGACCACGGATTAGGCGGATGAGACGGATTTCCGCGGATAGACAATAGCAGAAAATCCGTGCACATCCGCCTAATCCGTCTCATCCGCGGTCTATTGTTCTTGCCCGCCCTGAACGTTGCCAATATGAACATTGATTGGAGACCACCATGCCGACCAAACCACGCTTTGCCCTCTACATGCAAGACAAACACCCGCTCGGCTACGAACTGGAGATCGCTGAGTACGCCGAAGCGCGCGGCTTCAGCGAAATCTGGCAGGCGGACACGCGGCTGGCGCGCGATTGCGTCGTGATGATGTCGGCCTTTCTGACGCGCACGAAGCGGCTGCGCCTCGGCTCCGGCGTGCTGCCGATCTGGACGCGCAACCCCGCGGTGATTGCGGCCACGTGGAGCACGATGTGGGAGTTGGGCAAGCAGAGCAGCGGCGATGACGACGCCGCGTCGCGCGTGATGCTCGGCCTGGGCGCGTGGTGGGAGCCGATCTCCAGCCGCGTCGGCGTCAATCGCGTCAAGCCGCTCAAGGCGATGCGCGAGTATGTCGAGGCGTGCCGCCAGCTCTTCACGATGGAGGAAGTCACCTATCAGGGCGAGTTTGTCCAGCTCGACCGCGTCAAGCTCGACGTGGTCTTTGGCGATCTACGCCCACGCGACATCCCAATCTACATCGGCGCGACCGGCGACAAGATGCTCGAACTGACCGGCGAGATCTGCGACGGCGTCGTGCTCAGTTACGTGGTGTCGGTGGACTATATCCGCCGCGCGGTGGAGCTGGTGGCGCAGGGCGCGGCCAAGGCGGGCAAGACGCTCGACCAGATCGACCGGCCCGAACTGCTCGTCTGTTCCTTGAGCGACAAAGACCCGGCCGCGGCCATGTTCGAGGGGAAGAAGCTCGTCGCCTACTACCTTGCCACCGAGCCGCACATCATGAAGGCCAGCAACGTGCCGGAAGATTTGATCGCGCGCGTGCAGGCGGTCATGGGCTGGCCGGCCACCGAAGCCGAGTATCTCGCCGCGGCGAAGGTCATCCCCGACGATGTGGTGCGCAGCCTGATGGCGGTCGGCACGAGCGACGAGTGCGTGGCGAAGGTGCAGGAATACATCGACGCCGGCGTCACCTGCCCGATCCTCTACCCGATGATGGACGACATCAAGCCGGTAGTGGATGCGTTTGCGGAGGCATATTCTTTGTCGTGAAAAACGCAACCACGAAGCCGCGAAGCACACAAAGCTGCACAAAGAAAAGCCTGGGTGCGCCTTTGCGTCCCTTCGAGCCTTTGTGGTGAGTTTTTAAGATCGTAACGGGAAGGCAAGATGACGAAACACAAGACCCTGTTTTTGACCCAACGCGGCCTGCAACATCAACAATGGGCAATGGAAGCGGCGCCGCCTGAACTCGACCTGATCATGCGGCGTGGCACGGATCGTGAAGAACTGCTGGCGCTGCTGGCCGACGCCGAGTTCCTGATCAGCGAGCGCACCGGTATGATCGACGCCGAGATGATCGCGGCGGCGCCCAAGCTGCGTCTGATCCAGCGGCTGGGGCGGCAGACGTGGGACATCGACCTGGACGCAGCGCGCAATGCTGGCGTGGCTGTCTGCTGCCTGCCCAACAACGGCTGCATCATGGTCGCCGAGCAGATGATGCTGCAGATGCTCGGCCTGCTCAAACGGCTGCGCGAGGGGATGACGGTGACGGCGGAAGGTGCGGACTGGGGCATCGAAACAAAGCGTGGGGATGAGGACACCTTCGCCTACAACTGGTCGCAGCGCGGCGGCATCGGCAAGCTGAGCGGTGCGACTGTCGGCATCCTCGGCTTTGGTGAGATCGGGCTGGAACTGGTGGAGCAGTTGCGCGGCTTTCATTGCACCGTGCTCTATCATAAACGCGCGCAGCTTCCCGCTGCGGTTGAAGAGCAATTGCGCCTCGAATACGCCACACCACAGGCCATCGCCGAAGGCAGCGACATCGTTTGTTCGCTGCTGCCGTATCAGGGGCCGAAGGAGCCAATCGACGCTGCATATTTCGCGCGGATGAAGGCCGGAGCGCTCTTTGTGCATTGTGGGTCGGGCGCTACGGTCGATGAGGCGGCTATGCTTGACGCGCTGCGTTCGGGTCATCTGGCCGGCGCCGCGCTCGACACCTACACCTACGAACCATTGCGCGCCGGCGATCCGCTGGTCGATGCGGTGCAGGATCCGGCGCTCAACCTGATCCTGACGCCGCACACCGCGGCCGGCGGCGTCACCGCAGGCGGACGCGGGCGGACTCAGGATTACGACAACATCCTGGCGCTGCTGGCGGGGCGTGAATTGCAGTATCGCTTGGTGTGAGTGCATAGTTTGGCTTTTTCACACCAAGCCACAAAGTACACAAAGAGGATTGTTCTTGGCTTTTCTCTGTGTTCTTCGGGTCTCCGTGAGACAAGATTGGCTTTTTCACACCAAGCCACAAAGTACACAAAGAGGATTTTTCTTGGCTTTTCTCTGTGTTCTTCGTGTCTCCGCGTGAGACAAGATTTGGCTTTTTCACACCAAGCCACAAAGCGGACAAAGGCCAGGCAAAGCGGTTGACTGGGCACAAAGGCTACCTTATCTTGCAACCATGACAACGACCGTAACCATACATCGCTCGTTTGTCACAACAGTTGGGTAAATTCTTCTAATCTGCTTGTCTACAGTTGAGTTTACAAGTGTAACAATGCCTCGAAAACAAAATGGTGATAACGGTCTACATCGATATCAGCGCTAAGTTGGAAAATTGGACTGCCGACAGTGTGGTAGCGATGACCGATGGTGTGGCGCTCGTGCTTGTCGTGCCGTCCGCCGTTAAGCAAGCTGTGCGGGCTTGGCTACGCGAGCGGTTTCCATCTCGGCGTGGGTCATATCACGCCTACGTGCTGCTTGTAATCCTGATCTATCTCATCTTGCAATCAGAAGTAGAGCATGTTGAGTCAATCGTTATCGATGCTGATTACATGGGTGAGGGCAGTCAGGGGAAGATTGAAAACGAGCTTGCACCATTATTGAGGCGCAATCGACCACATCTCAGCGGCAAACAGATTCATTTCCAGAAAATCAAAGGGACACGCGCCGATAAATTAGCACGCGAGGTATACTTGGAAAAAAATCGTCAACGGTGGCGTCATCTCGTATTTGCGGAAACCCGAAGCGTACTGGAGAAATAAAAGAGACTTGGCTTCCCTTGCGGGCTACATCTGGATCCCTGTCCGCCCTTATGTCGGAAAGAAAGTCAGATCGCCAAGTCCTCTGCAATGAGTCTAGCGCAATCTGTCAAACCCACAAACATTTTTTGAGAATCACACATGCTCATCCTTCCCAACTTCCTCATCGACCTTTCCGGCCAGCCACCGCGCCGCGGGTGGGGCGTACGCGTCCATGGCGACGTGATCGACGCAGTTGCTCCTCACGACGAGCTGCGGCAGCGTTTCCCGGATGACGAACTACTCGGCGCGCCCGGCTGTACGCTCTCGCCCGGCTTCGTCAACGCGCACGCGCATCTCTACGGGCTGCTCGCGCACGGCCTACCGCTCGACAAAGCGCCCTCCGGCTTCTGGCCCTTTCTGGAAGATTTCTGGTGGCCGTTGGTGGAGGATCGCCTCGATCACGAGCTGATCTGCGCGGCGACCGACGCCATTCTGCTCGAAATGCTGCGCAGCGGCGTGACCACCGTCTACGACTGCACCGAGGCGCCCTACGCGCTGCCGGGCTGCTTGGCCGCGCAGGCGGAGGTCGTGCGCGACCGCGGCATCCGCGCCGTGCTCTCTTTCGAGGCGACCGAACGCGTGAGCAAAGAGAACGGCCAGCTCGGTTTACGCGAAAACGCCGACTTCATCCGCGCCTGCCGTGCGCAGGGCGGGCTGGTCTCCGGGCTGATGTGCTTCCACACGACCTTCTCCTGTTCGGCGGAATTCATCCAGCAGGCGCACGCATTAGGTGCGGAACTGGATGTGCCGGTTCACATGCACTGTTCCGAAGGCGTCCACGAACCGGAATATGCACTCGATCATTTCGGCGTGCGGCCGATGGAATATTACGACCGGCTCGGCGTCGCCAGTCCACGCATGCTCGCTTCGCAGTGCGTGCAGATGAGCGACGGCGAGATCGCGATCATGGCGCAGCGCGGGGTGAAGATGACGCACATGCCCCTCTCTAACTGCGAGGTCGGCGCGGGGATTGCGCCCGTACCCGAACTGGTGGACGCCGGCGTGATCGTCGGCCTGGGCAGCGACGGCTATATCAACGATTTCTACGAGGTCGTGCGCGCGGCGTTCCTGATCCACAAGGCGCACAAGCAGGATCCGCGCGTGATGCCGGCGCCGCTGGTCTGGTATCTGGCGACCGAGGGCGGCGCACGCGCGCTGGGGTTGGAGAAAGTAGGTCGCATCGCCGCGGGTTGGCAGGCTGATCTGCAACTGATCGACACGCATGCCGACGCCCACGGAGGAGCATAATCTGTATGACCAGCTTGTGCTCTGGCGCAATCATACGCATGTGCGGCTGGTGATGGTGGCCGGGCAGGTGCGTGTGCGCGACGGTGAGGTGTTAGGCGCCGACGAAGCGGCGATCTATGCGCGTGTGCACGCCGCCGCACATAAATTGTGGGAGATTCAATAAACTAGTGGACTATCAAACGTCAGCGTTTGGGTAGAGCGACAGCAAGTGAACGCAGATACGCACAGATAAAATCGGATAAGCGCAGATAAGCGCAAAGCAGCAGAGCATCTGAGGCTATCGGCGTTTATCTGTGTTCTTATGCTACGTTTCTTTGGATTCATGAGGCCGGAGCGCGTGTGCGATAATGCAGAGACGCCATGAACCTGCACCACGTGCGAGGCGCAACTGCCTCTTCCCACCATTTTAGCCCACAGGCGCGCCACCAACTGAAGCTCTGGCTGCTGCTGACGCCCTTTCTCGCCGGCGCGTCGTTGTTGATCGGTCTGCCGGCGCTGATCACCTTTGCGCTGGCCTTCACTCGTTACGATGCAATTTCGCCGCCCCTCTGGAACGGGCTGCAAAACTTTGCGACCATCTTTCAGCGTGACGTCTTTTGGATCGCGGTGCGCAATTCGCTGCTCTTTGCGGCCACTGCAGCACCCTTGCAGGTGCTCGGCGCCACGCTGCTGGCGCTGCTGCTGCATCCGCCGCGGCGCGGGGCGAAGCTCTACCGCTCCGCCGTCTACCTCTCCAGCGTGCTGCCCGATGTCGCCTACGCGCTGATCTGGCTCTGGCTCTTCAACCCGCTCTACGGGCCGATCAACCTGCTGCTGGCGCGTGTGGGGCTGCCGCAGCCGGCGTGGCTTGTCGATCCGGCCACGGCGCTGCCGTCGCTGGTGATCATGGCTGCGCTGCGCGTCGGCGAAGGGATGCTGCTGCTGATCGCCGCGCGGCAGGCAATTCCCCCCACCTATTTCCAGGCTGCGATGTTGGATGGCGCAGGGCGCGGGCAGAGCTTCCGCTATCTAACCTTGCCGCTGCTGACGCCGTGGCTGCTCCTCCTGCTGGTGCGCGATGTCGTGCTCGGCGCGCACAGCGCCTTCACACCGGTCTACATCATGACCGGCGGTGGACCGGGTTATGCGACGACCCTGCTGCCTTTTCTGATCTACGAGGAGGCGTTCGGGCATCTGCGCATCGGTCAGGCCGCGGCGATGATGACTCTCATGTTCGCCGCCATTGGTCTGCTGGTGTGGGTCATCTATCGGTGGGCCAGCCGCCTGGGGTACGAGGATGAGCTCTAGACGCACGGTTGAAGCGCGGACCCGTGCGTTACAAGCGCCGCCTCCGGAGCAGTCGCGCCGCTTGGCGGAGAGTCGCTCGCTCCTGTGGCGGCGGCGTGGACGACGCCTGCTCTGGCAGGCGGCAGCGGTGAGCGCGGCCGCGATCTTTCTGACGCCGCTGCTCTGGATGGGGATCGCTTCGCTGCAGCCGGTGGGCCTGCCCCCGGCGCGCACGTTCGCATGGTTCCCGCGCGGCGTCGCCTGGTCGAACTACGGCGAAATCTTCCGCGTCATTCCGCTGGCGCGCCAGCTTGGCAACTCGCTGTGGGTCAGCAGCGTCGGCGCGGCGGTGACGTTGCTGACCGCATCCTGGGCGGGCTTTGCGATGGCGCAGATGGCGCCGCCGGTGCGTCGCCGGCTGGTGGCGCTGGCGCTGCTGCTGCTGCTGACGCCGGCAAGCGCGGTCTGGCTGCCGCGCTATCTTCTCTTCTCCGCGGCCGGGCTGATCGACGCCTATGCCGCCCTGGTCGCGCCGGCGCTGATGGGCACCAAATCGCTCTTTGTGCTAATGTATTATTGGTCCTTCCGCCGCGTCTCGCTCGAACTTTTTGAGGCCGCGCGACTGGAGGGCGCCGGGGTCTGGGCAAGCTGGCGCCGCATTGCGCTGCCGCTGGCTGGCCCGACGACGCTGGCGGTGCTGGTGCTTTCCTTCAGCCATTACTGGAGCGATTTTGTCGACCCGCTGCTCTTTCTCAAGTCGGCGCAACGCTTTACCGTGGCGGTCGGTCTGCGTATGCTGCAACAGATGGATGTGACGAACTGGCCGCTCTTGCTGGCCGGCGTCATGATCATGATCGCGCCGGTGCTGCTGCTCTATGCGCTGCTCCAAGTCATGCTGCGCGGGGATGCCCACTTCTGGCGCCGCACGCTGCGCAGCGGCTTTGGCGGGGAGAAAGCCAAACACTAACACTCTATGAAAGGAACGATTATGTTGGCTCGTGTGCTGCTCGTTGCTTGGATCATGGGGCTGCTCGCTGCCTGTGCGCCGGTTGCTGCTCGACCGGTCGCGCATGAAGCACAGGAGACTATCCTTTTTCTGATCTCCGGCGACCCGGCCGATGAAGCCGCCTATCGAACTTTGGTTGATGCGTTCATGGCGGCCGACCCCACCGTGCAGGTCGATCTGCTCAACATCCCCAGCGGCGGTGACTTTCGCCGCCGTCTGGCCGCTGATTTTGCCGCGGGCGCGCCGCCGGACATCTTCCTGATCAACTATCGCCGCTACGGCCCCTATCTCGCCGCCGGCGCGATCGAGCCGGTTGAACCTTACCTGGCGCACAGCGCGCAGTTGGCGCGCGAGGATTTTTATCCGCAGGCGCTGGACGCCTTCACCTGGCAGGGCGCGCTCCAGTGTCTGCCGCAGAACATGTCAAGCCCGGTCATCTACTACAACCGCGATTTGTTCGCCGCCGCCGGCCTTGACGATCCCGCCGCGGATTGGACGTGGGCGGACTTTCTCGCCGCCGCGCAGGTACTGACGCGCGATCTCGACGGCGATGGCGCCATCGACCAATACGGTCTGGGAATCGAGCCGGCGCTGGTGCGGGCGGCGCCCTTTATTTGGATGAATGACGGCGAAATTGTGGACGACCCGGCCGCGCCCACACGTCTGACACTGGACAGCGCGGCCAGCCGCGCCGCGCTGCAATGGTTTGTCGAGCTACAGACCGTGCACGGCGTTGTCCCCAATGCCGTCGCCGAGGCGGCCGAGAGCAGCGAGAGCCGCTTTCTCAACAGTCGTCTTGCCATGCTCATGGAGAGCCGCCGCACCACGCCGGAATTCCGCGCCATCGACGGCTTCGACTGGGATGTGGCGCCGCTGCCGCAGGGCAAGCAGCGCGCCAGCATTTTGCACGCCGACGCCTACTGTATGGCGGCGGCGGGCCGCCACCAAGACGCGGCCTGGCGCTTTATCGAATTTGCCAACACGCGGGCAGGACAGTCGCTCCTGGCGCGCACCGGGCGCACCGTCCCCTCGCGCATCGATCTGGCCACCACTGAAGTCTTTCTCGATCCACAGGCCAGACCGGCCAACAGCCGCGCCTTTGTCGACGCCATTCCGGCGGTCCGCGCCTTCCCGGCCATGACTACGTGGTTTGACATCGAAAGTGAGATCGACGCGGAGTTGGAGCAGGCCTTCTACGGGCAGCTTTCGCTCGACGAGGCGATCCGGAATGCCGAAGCGCGCAGCGCCGAATTCTTTCAATAACGTGAGGATACAGCATTCCCATGCATCACATCGCCGGCGAGCGTGGCAAGTTGCACGGGTGCGAGCATGTTGTGCAGGTCGGCGTCTTCCGGGGCGACGGTTGCCACGCGCAGATAGTTGTCCGTCAGCCCGAACCACAGGCGGCCAGGCTGATCGGCGAGCGGCTTGCCTTCGCCCTCGAAGAGCACGGGCCGAGTTGTCCCGACAAAACGGCTGCGTTCGGTCTGGCCGGTGGCTGTCACCACAGCCTGCATCTGCCGCAGCCGCGCCCGCTTCACCTCGGTGGGCAATTGGTCGCCAACGCTGGCCGCGGCTGTGCCTTCCCGCGCGCTGAAGGGGAAAAGGTGGGCGTGAGTAAAGCGCATTTCCTCCACAAACGCCAGCCCTTCGGCAAAATCATCGTCGCGCTCGCCAGGGAAACCCACGATCAGGTCGGTCGTGAGCACCAGATCGGGAATCGCCGCGCGTGCATCCTCGACAAGGCGGCGGTAGCTGGCAGTCGTGCAGCGCCGCGCCATGGCGCGCAGTTGTCGATCCGCGCCGGCCTGCAAAGGTAAATGCAGATGCGGGCAAAGCCGACCGGGCCAGCGCGCCCACAGATCGAAAAAACCATCGCTCAGTTCCCACGGTTCGAGGCTGCTGAGGCGCAGACGCGGGATCGCAGTTTCGGTCAGCAAAGCGGCGACCAACTGCTTGAGATCGCTGCCCGCGTCGCCGGCCAGGTCGCGGCCATAGCTGCCCAGGTGCACGCCCGTCAGCACCGCCTCCATGACGCCTGCCTCCGCCGCACGCTGCACTTCGGCGACGACGTCTTGCCAGCGGCGGCTGCGACTTTCCCCGCGCAGCGTGGTCACGATGCAGAAGGTGCAGCGGTTGTTGCAGCCATCCTGCACTTTGACGAATGCGCGCGTGCGCGGCGCGTGCGTCTGCGCGGCCAAACGCCGAACGGTGTGCCGTCGGGCTGCATATGGGCCAGCGCGTCGGCGTCGTCCAACTCGGCGCTCCAGGGTTCGAGCAGGGAAAAGAGCATCTCCTTGCGGCGGTTGTCGGCGACGAGGGCAACGCCGGGCAGTGCGGCTGCTTGTTGAGGGCGGAGCGTGGCCCAGCAGCCGGTGACGGCAATGCGCGCTTGCGGGCTGGCGCGATGCAGAGCGGCCAGCCGCTTGCGTGAATCGCGTTCGGCGCCCGCGGTCACCGCGCAGGAATTGAAGAGTACGACCTGCGCCTGCTCCGGCGCGGCGACGATGGTGTGACCGGCGTGGCGCAACTGGCCGGCGAGCGTCTCCATTTCGCTATAGTTGAGGCGACAGCCGATTTGGTCGAAGAAAATACGCATTGGTGATCCGTTACACTTCCTCTACGAGCGGCAGCGAAGCGTGTACATCCATCGCCAGCCCATCTTCCTGTGACGGGTGTGTGCGCCAATTATAGAAGGCCGCCGCGCCGATCATGGCGGCATTGTCCGTACAATATACGAGCGGCGGAATATAGAGCGGGATACTTAACGCCTCCAAGCGCGCGGTCGCGGTCGCACGCAGCGTCTGATTGGCGCTCACGCCGCCGCAGATGCAAACCTGCTGCGCGCCGGTTGCCAGCGCCGCATCGACGGTCTTATCCACCAGCACATCGGCCACCGCCTGTTGAAACGACGCGGCAAGATCCGCCAGCAGGTGTGGATCGTGCAGGTCTTGGCCTTGCGCGGCGAGGCGTTTGGTCAGGTTGAGCGTCGCGGTCTTCAGACCGGAAAAACTGAAGTCGAAACGATGGCTGGGATCGTGACGCAAGGCGCGCGGCAGATCAAACGCGGCGGGATCGCCGCGCGCCGCCGTCTGCTGAATCGCCGGCCCGCCAGGAAAGCCCAGAGCGAGCAGACGCGCCACTTTGTCGAACGCCTCACCCGCGGCGTCGTCCAGCGTACCACCCAGCCGTCGATAGCGACCATGCCCGCGCATCTCGATCAGCTCCGTGTGCCCGCCGGAAACGATCAGCACGAGGACGGGGAAGGCGTCGGGCGGGCGTCCGTGCGCCCGGCCTGGCGCGTCGAGCCAGTTGGAGTAGATGTGTCCTTCCAGATGGTTGACGGCGAGCAGCGGCAGGCCGGCGGCAAAGGCCAGCCCCTTGGCGGCATTGACGCCCACCAGCAGACTGCCCGCCAGGCCCGGCCCCTGCGTGACGGCGATGGCGTCCAGCGTCTGCACCGAGACGTCCGCTTCCGCCAGCGCCTGGGCGATCACCGGGGCAATCGCCAGCACATGTTGCCGGCTGGCCACCTCCGGGAAGACGCCGCCAAAGCGCCGGTGCAGGTCGATCTGGGTGGCGATGACATTGGAGTGGACGCTGCACCCATCTTCCACCACGGCCGCCGCGGTCTCATCGCAACTGGTTTCGATCGCTAGAATTTTCGTCATTTTTCTCGCTCCGGCCACAGCACCAAGCCCAGACACACCGCCAGCGCGACCGCCGAGATCAGCATGGCGATCATGCGCACCGGCGTCTCGCCAAAGCGCGCGTCGATGCGGTGGCTGCCCGTCGGCAGATCAAACTGGATCGCGCCAAAAACAGGATCGGGGGCGATCTCCACCGGCTGACCGTCCACCGTCACCGCCCAGCCAGGGAAGTAGTAGACATTGAGCCTCACCGCGCCCGGCGTGCTCATCTCCACGCTGCCACCGGCGCTGGAGCCGCCAACGTGACTCTCGGTCACGCGCCCCTCGCCTCTCACGATCTCCAGGCGTCCCTGCGTGGGCGCATCTCCCTGGTGCTCGACGTAATCCGGCGCGGCAAACGCCGCCGACAGAACGGTCGTCGTGAACGGCGCCGTCACCCAGACCGTGTAGCCGAACATGTCGGGGTGTTCGCGTTCGAACTGGTAGACAGCGCGGCCATCTTCGCGCCAGGGTTCCACCGGCGAGATCTGCGCCTGGATGTACGGATAACTCGCCAGCATCGCCAGCAGGCTCATGACGATAAGTCCACCCTCGGCGCGCGGCCCCGGCAGCGACGAGGGCAGCAAATTCCACAGCACCAGCCCGCCCAGCGCGCTGAAGACAAAACCCGCCAGCGCCAGCAGCCGCCACGGAAACTGAATCACGGCCAGCGGCGGTATGGCTTCCCACAGCGGCTGCGAAAGAGGAGACATCACGAAAAGCAGGCCACCGCCGATCACGAGCAGGTATGTCATCTCCGCGCGCGCCTGGAGCGCCCGTCGCACCACGAACAGCGCTGCGATCGCCAGGATCACGGCCAGGCTGCCAAGCTGGAAAGACATGCCATCGTTGGCGCCTGCGGGGTCGTCGGAATAGCCAAAGCCCCAGAACGGGCTGAAAAATTGGCCGAGCTGGACAAAATGGTTGCGATAATCGTAGGTGTTGGAAACATAGACCTGCTGGTCGAGATACTGCCCTTCGGTCAGCAGGGGGATCAGAAAGACGGCATAGAGCAGCAACGCCAGGCCACCTGCGGCGCCGGCCAGCAGCGTCGTACGCAGGGGAAAACCTCGCTGTCGCCATTGCTGGATCAGGCGGAAAAGCACCAGCGTTATCACCAGCGGCGCGATCGAAAGCAGGGCAAAGGCATGGGTCAGCAGCGCGCCGGCCAGCACCAGCGCCGCCACCCCCAGTCGGCGCGGCCAGCCAGGCACGGCGCCGCGCACAAGCAGGCGGTCGAAAACGAGGATGAGCCAGGGTAGCCATGCCAGCAGCAGCGTGTCGGCCAACGCGCCGCGCACATAAAGGCCAACAAAGTGATAGGGCAGGTAGGTGTAGATCAGACCAGCCGCCACCGCCGCCAGCCGCACACCATCAAGGCGCACACCGTCCAGCAGGCGCGCCATGCCGCCCGTGTTTTCCCAGACGTTCGCCGCCTCCCCCCTCAACCATGCGATCACGAGCCGGTACATGCCCCACGCACCCGCCAGCGCACCCGCCAGCCAGGCCAACTTCACGGCAGTTGTGATGGTTGCGCCCAGCAGCACGAAAATTTCCGCTCCATAAAAGCCGAGCGGCGCCTGGATCAGAAAGGTAGGATAGCCAAGCCCTTGATTGTGATGCAACGCCCACCGTGGCCACAAAGCGCCGTCGCGGATCGAGGCGTCGAACATCTGTAAAAAGAAGACGCTGTGCCGGCCGTCGTGCGCGTCGAACCAGTAGCCGGGCGCGGCTAATGGCGCCAGCGACGGCAGCACCAGCACCAGCAGCAAGATCAGATAGGGATCCAGGCGCATTCTACGCATGTGACAAAACTCCAGCAGGCGGCTCGCCATCGATTCAGCCGCGATGAGGCCATCATACCTGAAACACGCGGGAATCCACGAAGCCGGTCCGCTCCAGTTTTTTGGTGCGCACCCCGTAGGTCGGGCTACCAGCCCGACAGGGTTGCGTCAACGATCCGGGTGGCATCGTCCTGCAGGGGGCCGACAGGAGCGATAACGCTCAGCAAGATGATGGAAGCACCGTCGGGCTGGTAGCCCGACCTGCTTGACTTGCCGGGCTGGTAGCCCGACCTCTTGACTTGCCGGGCTGGTAGCCCGACCTACGCGAAGTTACACGCAGGTAAAGATTGCAAATTTATGGTATAGTCCTTTCATCTTCACAATTTGTATAGTCACCGATAAGGACGGGTTTATGCCGACATCACTATCTCCTGGAGCATTCTGAGGATCGAGCCAATGCTCTTGTTCAGTTGACCGCCGAGCTTGGGCAACGCAACGCCGGTGGTGGCATGACGCGTCGCCGCAGCACAGGGATCGCGCTGCGCTGTCTGGCCGCGTTCGCACGCAAGCAGTTCGAGTTCTTACGCGCCGGGCTGGGGGCTGACGGTGCATTCGAGGCGGATGTGCGCTTCCCGCTGGAATTTTTGATCGAGGCGACCGCGCGCCAGGTTTCGTTCGACATCGATGTGCTGCTGCGCACGCTCAGCCACCGCGAGGCGGCCGCGTCGATCCAGCCGATGCGCGCCACGCTGGATCTGGCCGATCGGCTCGCCACGAACGCCATTCTACCCGCGGTGCGCCATGGCCTTGTGGCGCCGACGGTCATGATGACTTACTTCCAGAAGTCGCCTACGATCCGGTTGATGCCCTACGTCCCGCTGGCCGTAATCGGCATCGACTTCAGCGCCATCGGCGACGCCACGCGGCTGTTGGCGATTGCCCATGAGACCGGCCATCACGTCTACCGGCAGATCACGGTCAACTACACGGCGCATCTCGACGCGCAGATCGAGGCGATGGCGGCGGCCGCGCCCGAAACGAGCAGATGGCCGTTATGGCTGTTGGCGTGGGAGGAAGAGATCTTTGCCGACATCTACGCAGCGCTGGTGGCTGGGCCGGCCGCGGCGCTTGGCCTGCATCAGGTTATCCTGACCGGCACGCGCACCGCGCTCACTGTGGATGACGGCGATCATCCCCTTGACGCGCTGCGGCCTTACATCATGCATAGCACGTTGCGTGCGATGGCCGCGCAAGGCGCGGCGGCGCACCAGCCGTCGCTGCTGGCGGCTGCCGATACACTCGACGCCCTTTGGCAAGAGCAGCTTGTGGCGCGGCGCGCCGGGTGAATTCACGCCGGTTGGGATGGAAGAGCCGGTTTCCCTGGCCGATGCGCAGGAATTGCTGCAGGGCCTGGTCGAAGAGATGCTGGGCGGCGCGCTGGCGCCGTTAGTCGCCGATGCGCAGCACAAGCCCTGGAGCACAGGCGCGACGGATCCAGCCGCTACCGCGCAGCAAAGTTTTGAACAATTTGTTGAGTTTTGCGCCCTGCTTGCGGATGAACCGCTGCCGGAGTTGGCGCTGCGCAGTGCGGGAGCCGTCGTCGTTGTGACGCGCTTCGCTGTGAGCCGGGAGAATGTTCAACTTGCCGTCGGCGAGACCGGCGATGCTTATCTCGACGAACTGCGCGACGCCGGCCTGGGCGGGGCGACGCTGACCGCGATCGAGTGGAAATCCGTCTTCCTCGCCGGTGACTGGACGACGCAAGAAGGCGGCAGCGGGATCAAGCCGCCGGTGTTCAGACCTATGTGGTGGCTGAGTCCTATGCCCACTGCGCCCGCCTCGCGCCCCCTGCGCCGCTGAGGACAGGCTCGGCGATCTCTGTAATAGTCTCTTAAGAGTTTGTTGATTTCTCGTTTATTGCTGTGGGCTATCGTTGAGAGAGAACTGCCAGCCATGACCAGTGCACGCCTGGTTATGCGGAAAGAAAGCTGGCTTTGTATGTCGCTCGAACAATCTATGCCAACTTGCCAAGCGCCCGCTTTTCTGTGGAAGCTCTGGCTCTACACCAATTACGACTGCAACCTGCGCTGCTCTTATTGCGTGGCCAAGTCCAGCCCAAACGCGCCGCGGCGTGCGCTGGGTTTGGCGAACGTGCAGCGGCTGGTGGACGAGGCGGTAGACCTGGGCTTTAGCGAGATCTTCTTCACCGGCGGCGAACCCTTCATTCTCAACGATATCTACGCAATGCTGGCCTATTCGTCGGCGCGGCTGCGCACCAATGTGCTGACTAATGCCATGATCTTGCGCGGTCAGCGACTCGACCGGCTTTGCGCCATTGCCAACGAGAAGCTCATCGTCCAGGTCAGCCTGGATGGTGGCTGTGCGGAAGACCATGACGCTTACCGCGGGAAAGGGTCATGGCAAAAAACTGTCGAAGGGATTCAGTTGCTGCAGGAACGAGGGTTCCGCGTGCGGCTCAGCACCACCGAGACGCCGGCCAACAGCGCACGGCTCAACGATGTCTGCGAGTTTCATCGCAAGTTGGGCATTCCAGACGAAGATCACTTCGTGCGCCCGCTGGCAAAGCGGGGCTACTCGCGCGAAGGTCTCGATCTGAATATGACCAATTTGAATCCTGAAGTCACTGTGAACCTTGACGGCGTTTTCTGGCATCCGCTCTCCACCGATGCAGACATGCAGATCAGCCGTTCCTTGTTTCCGCTGGCTGAATCGGTCACACGCATTCGTCACCAAGTGGACGAAATCGCCCGCAACGGCAATGCGGGGCTCATGACCTTCACCTGAGGGTAGCCATTCCCGTCTCCGTGCGAGACGCCATCAATCGCAGCAATCCATGTCAGTCAGCCATAAAAGGAGCGCAAGTCCATGATCCAGGCATTTGTATTTATCGAGGCGGAACCGGGGCGCGTCCAGGAACTCGTCGATGAATTGGCGGGAATGAAACTGGCGGCGTCGGGGAGCAAGCAGGTGCACGCCGTCACCGCGCGCTGTGATCTGATCGCCTTGATTGAAAGCCCCGACCTGCCGTCGTTGGGCGATTGAGTCGCCAACGGCATCGGGAACGCCGTGGGCGTTCGACACACTGAAACGAGTTTGATTGTCTGGTCGCAGGGTGCTGATCCGGCGGTTGCATCGGCCCTCGCGGTCAATACGCTGGGCGAACCGGTGACGCCAATCTTCGACGCCGAGCACTTCTACAACGCCGGCGACAAAGGCTGCGCTTTTGGGCCGATGGATGAGATCGCGGCCTTGATCCGCAAAATGGTAAGCGGGCAGACGTTGGAGATCAACGCCTCTGACTCAAGCGTTGCCTTCGACCTTGCTGCCTGGTGCCGCATGACGAGCAATACGCTGGTCGAACAACGCGATGGACGCTATCTGGTGCGTAAAGGATAAATTCCGATGCGAAGATGCAGAGGAATCCAGAGAACATCAATGGAGGGGGCAAGATGGGCAAGATCATGGTGAACAATACACATGGCAAGGATGACGTCGAACGCGCGACGCTGGCCTTTGTCATCGGCAATGCTGCGCTCAGCTCTGGTCAGGAGGCAACCCTGCTGCTGACCGTCGACGGCGTTTGGGTGGCGACGAAGGGCTACGCCGCCGGGTTGCAAGCAGAAGGCTTTGCGCCGTTGGCCGACGTGGTTCAACAGTTTGTGACCAACGGCGGCGTAGTCTGGGTGTGCGGTGCGTGCGCCAAGCCGCGCGCGATCACGGCCGACCACCTGATCGACGGTGCGCAGCTCGTGGGCGCGGCGACGGCGGTGGAGGCGATGGTCAACGGCGCACAGACGCTTAGCTTCTGACGCATGCCGCCGATACCCTGGAAGACGCAAAGCAGCCGCCCGATCTACGACAACAAATGGATGCACCTGCGCGAAGACATCGCCGAATTGCCCGACGGTCGCACGACGCTCTACGGCGTCGTCACCTTTGGCGAGTGCGTGGGTGTGTTGCCCTTTGTGGACGACGATAACGTCGTACTGGTGCGCCAATATCGTTATGTTTTCGGTGAGAACCAGCGTTGGGAGATGCCGACGGGCGGTATGAAGCCGGGGGAAAGCCCCGAGGCTGCGGCATTACGCGAACTGCAGGAGGAAGTGGGTTACACGGCGCAACAGCTCGACCCTGTGAGCACCTACTACACATCCAAGAGCGTCTGCTACGAAATCGCACATCTCTATCTTGGCTACGAGTTGCAGCGCGCCGTGCTGCAGCCGGATGAAACAGAATTTTTTGAAGTTGCAGTATTCCCTTTCGACGAAGTTCTGGCAATGGTCAACCGCAGCGAAATACGCGACGGGATGACGGTGATCGCCGTATTGCAAGCCGCGCAACGGCGTAGCCGGCGCTAAGGAGCAGGGACATGGACGCAAACAGCGACGCCGCGACGCCCGCATGGGACATTCGGTTGCAGAAGATCGTCCTTTTTATAGGCCGGCTGGGGCTCGCCTATCTATTTTTTACTCAGTTGTTCTGGAAGTTGCCCCCAACGTTCGGTTGCGCCAACAACAATGCCTTCCCACAACCCGCCGCGGAGAATTATTGGACCGCCAATGGCAGTTCTGGTCTTTGCTTCTGGCTGGGCATGGAGTCGATCTACAAGGACCTGCCGCGCGCTGTCCTTGTCGCCGATATGCGGCCTGCCGGTCTGCCCAAGCTCGACGTGTCGATCACGCCGCTGGCGCAACTCAACGGCGCGCTCATCGACAATGTGATCATCCCAAATCTCGGCGTCTTTGGCTGGCTGGTCTGGCTGGCGGAGTTCTGGGTCTTCGTATCGATGCTGGTCGGGCTGTGCACACGCTTCGGCGGTCTGGTGGCGCTGGGCGTTTCAGCGCAACTTTTTATCGGACTGGCGGCAATCCCGCGCCCCTTTGAGTGGGAATGGAGCTATGGTCTTATGATCCTGCTTTCGCTGCTCATGTTTGGGCTGGCGCCAGGACGTATCTGGGGCGTCGATGCCGCATTGCGCCCGCGCCTGGCCGGCAGCCGCAATTTCTTCGGAAAGCTGCTCTGGTGGCTGACTTGAGAGGAGCGAATTGCGAGGGGCGAGGGGCGGAAGCATCCGAACACCGAGTAAATTTCAGTACTTCCTAAAAACTCACTCAAAGCCGCCAAGCGCACAAAGGGCGCCATCCTCAACTTTGTGTCTCCGTGTGAGGGGAAATTGTGAACTACTGAATTTGAAGGATTGGATGTGTAGTGATTCAACGCAATGAAAAGGGCATTTTTGCAAAGGATGCGTCTCAATGAATCAACACGGCATCTGGACTGCGCCGCGTCGCGCGCTGTTCGTGGTGGCGAAAGAACCTGCCGCTGGACAGACAAAGACGCGCCTTTGCCCGCCGTTGCGCGCTGAGGAGGCGGCGGCGCTCTACGCATCCTTTCTGGCCGATACACTTGACATCATGCGCCGCGTGTCCGGCGTTCGTTGTAGCATTGCCTATCTGCCACCTGACGCCGAAGCTTATTTTAGTGACCTGGCGCCGGAAATGACGTTGGTGCTACAGCAAGGCGAATCGCTGGGCGAACGGCTCGATCACCTGATTACGCAGGCGCTGGCTAACGGCGCCATGCAAGCAGTCGTGATGGACAGCGACAGTCCGACGTTGCCAGCGGCTTACGTGGCGCAGGCGTTTGACCTGCTCGATGGCAACATAGATGCTGTCTTCGGCCCCTGTCGCGACGGCGGTTACTATCTGGTTGGCATGAAACGCCCCTTGCCCGCCTTGCTGCGCGAGGTGCAGATGAGCACGCCGACCGTGCTGGCCGACACCCTGGCGATTGCCGCGCGCGAAGGCGTGCGCGTGGCGCTCTTGCCCGAATGGTATGACGTGGACACGGGCGAGGAATTGGCGCACCTGGCGCACGAATTGCACATTACCGACGCCAAGACGGCGCAACACACCCGCCGCGGCCTGGCTGCGCTCGCCTGGAGCGCTAACGGCGATGGGCGCAACAGTTGAGTCGCGCGGCGCGCATCACAGTCTCGCTGATCGTGCCAGCGTTGAATGAGGCGGATTGCCTTGGCCCGCTGTTGGCCGAAATACCATCCGGTCTCGTTGACGAGGTGATCGTCGTCGACAATGGCTCCACAGATGAGACGGCGGCAGTGGCGCGTGCGGCCGGCGCACAGGTGGTGATGGAGCTGCACCGCGGTTATGGCGCGGCCTGCCGCGCAGGGGTCGCCGCGGCCACAGGCGACATCCTGGTCTTCATGGACGGCGACGGCAGCTTCGCGCCGGCAGAGTGCGCTGCGCTGGTGGCGCCCATTGCGGCCGGCGCTGCCGACCTGGTGCTGGGCACACGTCTGCAAGGCGGGCTGACGCCTGGCGCGATGCCGCTGCATCAGCGCTGGGGCAATCGGGTCGTCGCCGGTTTGTTGCGCATGTTGTACGGCGTGCAGGTCAGTGACCTGGGCCCTTATCGCGCCATTCGCCGCGACCTGCTGCAAACGCTCGACATGCAGGAGATGACCTATGGCTGGCCGGTCGAGATGATGGTCAAGACGGCGCGGCGTGGCGGCGTGTTGGTCGAAATCCCGGTGACTTATCGGCCACGTATGGCCGGCGTTTCCAAAGTCGGCGGCAGCATCAAGGGCACACTGCTGGCGACCTGGCGCATCTTGTGCGTCACCTTTCGGCACGCGCGGGACGGACAGATCACCTGATTGCGAAGAGGATACGTCATGTTTGAAATTGAATTACGCCCACCGGTGATGCAGGAATTGCCACGCCAGCTTTATATCGAAGTGACCAACCATTGCAATTCACGCTGTATCTCCTGCCCGCTAACCTACGACCATTTTCTGCCCTACGAGCCGAAACATCACCTGAGTTGGGAGGACTTCCGGCGTATCGTCGATCAGGCGCCGGTGATCGAGCGTGCGATTTTGCATGGGATCGGCGAGCCGCTGCTCAATCGCGATCTGCCACGTTTCGTGGCCCATCTCAAAGCGCGCGGCGCCACTGTTCTCTTCAACTCCAACGGCGTACTTCTCGACCAGCGCCGCGGCGACGCTTTGGTAAAAGCTGGGCTGGACGAGTTGCGCATCTCCATCGATGCGGTGACGCCTGACCTCTACGCCCGTCTGCGCGGCATCGACCAATTGCCGCGCATCCTCCGCAACCTCAGCGCATTTGTGGCGCGTCACGGCGGGCGCAACGCGCCGCGCGTCTCGCTCTGGCTGGTGGGGATGCAGGAAAATCTGCACCAGTTGCCCGACTTCGTTCGCCTGGGCGCCGAGCTCGGCGTGCCGGAAGTCTACTTGCAGCGGCTGGTCTACTTTGGCAACGGCGCACACATCGCCGACGACACGACGATGGCGCAGGAGCAGTCACTCTACGCGGCGCTGGAGGCGCAACAGGCCGAACTCATCCACACGGCGGAACAGGTGGCGACGGAACTGGGCGTGACGTTCCGAGCTTCGGGCGCGACTACGCCCCACGAAAGCATCGCCGTCAAGGGTGACTCGCCGTGGCGCGGCTGTATGCGGCCGTGGGTGCTCATGTACATCACGGCTAATGGCGCCGCCTTGCCCTGCTGTATTTCGCCCTTTGCCGCCGAAGATTATCCAAGCATTGTGCTTGGCAATGTGCTCGAAGATTCGCTGCCCGCGGTCTGGAATAGCGAACGCTACCAAGCATTGCGCGCGGCTGTGGACAGCGATGGCCCGGCGCCCTGGCCCTGCCAATTCTGCGGCGTGAAATGGAGCCTGTGACGCCAGCCGCAGAGCCGAACGCATCCCATACACCGGTTGTCTGGCTAGCGGTCTTGGGTTTGAGCACAGCCGGCCTGTATGCGTTTGGCCTTGCGCTGCGCTATCCGCTGTTGGAAGGCATCTGGCATCCACGGCACAATTGGGCGCGGCTCGTCGGTGGCGCGACGATTCCTGCGCTGCTGCTGCATCTCGGCGTCTACACAGCGGCTGTTTTGCTGTATACGATGGCGATGCGGCTGCTGAAGCGTGCGCCGGTGCGAGTCAGTGATCATCGGCGCGTGATAGCCGTCATCGTCGGCGGCTGGCTGCTGGCCTCGCTGGTCTTGCTGGCCGTCGCGCCGGGTGGGGAAGCACACGATGTCTTCGACTACCTCTTTCGCGGCCGCATGTTTGTGGAGTTTGGCGGCAGCCCGCTGGCCGATGCGCCCGAGATCTTTCAGGATCGCCCCTTCTACCGTTATATCACCTGGACCGACCATGTCGATACCTACGGCCCTGTCTGGGAATATGCCAGCGCTGCGGTCGCGGCGACGACGCGTGCACTCTTGCTGGCAACCGGGCGTTGGCATGAAGGCGCCGCCCAATGTCCCGACAGTACTCCATCATGCCTGGTGTTGCTGAGCTATGTGCTGGCTTATCGCGTCCTGGCGGTGGCGCTGGCCGGGATGTGCGGCTGGTTGGTTTATGGGATGGTTGGCCGCGTGACGCCCACGTTGGCGCTGGCCGCGCTCCTCACCTGGCTGTGGAATCCACTGCTGCTCGTCTCGAGTGCGGTGGGTGCGCACAACGACATGCTTATGCTTGTTCTTGTCCTGGCGAGTTTTTGGGCGTTACAACGGCGTTGGTGGATGGGGGCCCTGCTGCTCTTTGTCCTGGCGGCGCATGTCAAGTTGACAGCACTGACGCTGGCGCCACTCTATGGGCTTTGGCTGGTGCGCCAACTTGGCTGGCGGCAGGCGCTGACTTACGCTGCTGTGACCGCCGTCCTCGGCCTGGTCATCTCTTGGGTGCTCTATACACCGCTGGGTGGTTGGGCCACACTGCCGCGTATGTTGGAAGAACGGCAGCGTTATGTCGCGCTTTCATTCCATCACGTACTCTACAGGCTGCTCTATGACCGTGGCGTGGATAGTGCATTCACTCGCCTCATCACAATCGACTGGCCGACCCTCATTTATACT
>JADJVW010000009.1 GCA_016710365.1 Candidatus Caldilinea saccharophila
CTGGCGAGAACGTGACCGATGCGCCGATCCTGGAGCGCCGCCGCCACATCGCCTACGTGCCGCAGGATCGCGGGCGCATGGGCGGCAGCCTGCCGGCCTCGGTGGTGGAGAACGCGATCATGACGCACCATCGGCTCAACGACGCGCTGGTGCGCTGGGGTGGACTGCTGCTCGATCGTGCAAGCGGCGCGGCGTTTTACCGACCGTCTGGCCGAGCGCTTCGCCGTCCACATGCCGGCCTACTCAGCGCCGCTGCGTGCGCTCCGGCGGCAACCAGCAGAAGGTGATCCTGGGCCGCGAGCTGCTGCTTGACAGCCCCTTTATCCTGCTCGACCAGCCGACGCGCGGGCTGGATGTCGGCTCGATCGAATATGTCCACGACCAGATGCTGGCGATGCGCGACACGGGCCGCGCGCTGCTGCTGATCTCAGCCAACCTGGAGGAGCTCTTTCTGCTGGCCGACCGCATCGTCGTGCTGCATCGCGGCGCGATCGTCGCCGATGTGCCGGTGGAGCAGGCCAGCATCGAACAAATCGGCCGCTACATGCTCGAAGGGAAAGACGCCGCCACATGAGTTTGGGAACTGCTTCATCACCAAGACGCCAAGGACACAAAGGGGCGCAAAGAAAACTTGAGATGGGGAAAGGCATATCCCTTTTGCTCGCTTTGTGCCGCTTCGTGCGCTTCGAGCCTTTGTGGTTCCGCTTGAATTTCTTGAGGTGTAGTCGCTGATGCGTAAGTTTCTCAACGCCGCGCTGGGCATCATAATCGCGCTGGGCATCGGCGCGCTGATCATGCTGGCGCAGGGGTACAATCCGCTGGCGAGCTACGCCGCGCTCTTCGAGTTCTCGCTGGGCAACCCCTACGCGCTGGCGACGACGCTGCGCAATGCCGTTCCGCTGGTGCTGACCGGTCTCTCTGCGGCGATTGCCTTTGCGTCCGGGCCGGTCAACCTGGGCCAGCCGGGGCAACTCATCATGGGCGCGCTGGCTGCGACGGTGGGCGGCCTCTACCTTGACCTGCCGCCGTGGCTGATGATCCCAACGCTGGCGCTGCTGGCGATGGCGGGCGGCGCGCTCTGGTCGGGGCTGGCCGCGCTGCTGCGCCAGGCATTCCAGATGAGCGAATTTATCGTCACGCTGATGCTCAACATCATCGCCGACTACTTTGCGCTGTGGGTGATCACCAACCCGCTCAAGGATGCTGCCGCCTACTCGCCGATGACGCCGCCAATCGCCCGCAGCGGCTGGCTGCCCGAGTTCGGCGACTGGAACAGCGCGATCATCTGGATGGTGGTGACGGTGGCGCTCATGTGGTTTGTTTTCAACCGTACGCGCGCTGGCTATGAGTGGCGCATGGGCGGGCAGAATTCGCTCTTTGCGCGGCTGGGCGGCTGCCCGGTCGACCGCAACTTTGTGGTGGTGATGCTGCTCACCGGCGCGCTGGCCGGGCTGGCGGGCGGGCTGCTGATCATGGGCGGGCCGCACCGCTTTTTGCGCGGGCTGGGCGCCAACTATGCGTGGGACGGCGTGATGATCGCCATCGTCGCCAACAACAGCCTGATCGGCACGCTCTTCTACGGCCTCTTTTTTAGCGCGATCCAGACCGGCGCGCTGGGCATGGAGCTGATCACCGACGTGCCCAGCGAGATCGCGCTGGTCTTGCAGGGCGTGCTGGTGCTGGTGATTGTCGCCAGCCGCGAGGCGCTGCACAAGGTGGCGGATCGGCTGGCGGTGCGCCGGCGGGCAACGGATGCAGCCAAAAATGAGCGCGCGGTAGCACAAGGCATAGGCCACGGATTTGACGGATGAGACGGATTTACACGGATTCCTTCAAAAATAGTAACGGTTCAGGCGGGGCACAGATCGGTCAATCAATGGCACGCAGATAACGCGGATCAGGCGGATTTTCGCTGATCTAATCCATGTTATCCGCGTGCCGTGCACTCGGACAAATCGATACGATTCTTAAAAATCCGTGAACATCCGCCAAATCCGCGCCATCCGCGTTCTATCGTTCGGAAAGGTCAAGCGATGAATATTGTCACCGGGCTGATCAACGGCGCGATTGCCGGGGCCACGCCGATCTTGCTGGCCGCGCTGGGCGGCGCCTTCACCTTTTACGCCGGCGTCTTCAACATCGCCATGGAAGGGATGCTGCTGATGGCGGCCTTCTGTGCGGTGTGGGGATCGTTCACCTTTGGCTCGTGGGTGGCGGGCGTGCTGCTGGCGATCGCTGGCTCGCTGGGGCTGGCGCTGATCTTCATCCTCTTCGCCGTCTTGCTGGACACCGACGAATTTGTCACCGGCATTGCGCTCAACCTCTTCACATTGGGCGCGACGACCTACCTGCTGCGCCAGAGCTTTGGCGTCAAGGGCGTCTACGCCGGGCCGGGCATCGACCCGATTCCCAGCCTGAACTTTCCCCTGATTGCACAGATTCCGCTGATTGGTCCAATTCTCTCCGGCCAGAACCTGATGGTCTATGTCGCCGTGGTGGCAACCGTGATCAGCGCGTTCCTGGTCTTTCAGACGCGCTTCGGGCTGCGGCTGCGGGCGGCGGGCTACAATCCGGCCAGCCTCGACTCGTCCGGCGTGCCGTCGAACCGGCTGCGCGTCTACTCGCTGCTGCTCTGCGGCGTGCTCTGTGGGCTGGGCGGAGCGTTTCTGTCGCTGGGCTATGTCAACCTTTTTTCGGAAAACATGTCGGCCGGCCGCGGCTGGATTTCGCTGGCCGCGATCATTCTGGTCAGCGGCAACCCGTGGGGCGTGGCGCTCATCTCGCTGCTCTTTGGCTTTGCCGACGTGCTGGGGCTGCTGCTGCAAGGCTATCAGGCACCTTCGCAGTTTACAGCGATGACCCCGTACATTGCGACCATCGTGGCGCTCTACTTCTATGCGCGCCGCCAACGGAAGGAACAGAATTATGCAGGCAGTTGAAACAGACGGTGCGCGCCGCGCCTGGCAGATCGACCGTGCGCTGCGGCTACAGGCCGTGCCGCGCGACAGGCGCATCCATGCCAGCGACTGGTACACCAGCGAGACGGTCTTTCCGACCGGGGACGAACTGATCAAGCTCTTCTGGAACGCCACCGTGCCCGGTTCCGGTGCGCCGGAGATTCCCTACGTGGAGATGGTGCAGGCGCTGCACAACCAGGGCTACGACGTGACGCAGGCCGAGGCGCTGCTGCCCGAAGGCATGCGGCTGGCCGGCGCGCAGCAGATGGACGATCTGCGCAGCCTCACGGCGGAGCTGCTGGCGCGGCTGCACAGCGCGCCGCGCATCCCCGATCACCCGTACTGGCGCTACGACTATCCCGGCCCGACGTGGCGCGCGGTGCGCGAGTCGCTGCGCGACGCCGATCCGGCGCAGGATCGCGGCAGTCTTGAGAATCTTGAGGCGAAGACGCTGGCGGGCTGGCTCGGCCAGTTGGCGGGGGGCGCGTTTGGCACGGCCATCGAGGGCTATCACACCGACCGCATCGCCGAGGTCTACGGCGTGATCGACCGCTACATCACCACGCCGGAGACGATGAACGACGACGTGGTCTACGAGCTGGTGTTCCTGGACGTTTTTGAACAGCACGGGCGGCGGCTCACCGCGCGGCAGCTTGGGCTGGAGTGGGTGCGGCAGATTCCCTTCGGCTGGTCGGCAGAGTGGATCGCGCTGCGCAACCTCGGCATGGGGCTCATGCCGCCTGGCTCCGGCTCCTTCCGCAACCCCTATTCGGACTGGATCGGCGTGCAGATGCGCGGCATGGTCTGCGGGATGCTGGCGCCGGGCTGGCCGCTGGAAGCGGCGCGGCTGGCCTATGTCGACGGCACGGTCTCGCACGCGCGCAACGGCATCTACGGGGGGATGTACGCAGCGGTGCTGACTGCGCTGGCGTACGTGCGCCACGACGAGCGCGCCCTGCTGGAGGAGGCGCTGAACTACCTCCCGCCGGGCAGCGAATATGTCGCAGTGGCGCGCGGGATTCTCGACGTGCTGCGCGCCGAGCCAAACCCGGCCGCGGCGTGGCGCATCCTCGATGCGCGCTTTGAGGAGTACAACTGGATCCACGCCTACCCAAACCTGGCCGCGGACATGCTGGCGCTTTGGCACGCACGCGGCGACCTGACCACCGCCTTCCGCTGGCTGGCGCACGCCGGGCTGGACGTGGACTGCAACGCGGGACTGGTCGGCACGGTGCTGGGCATCATGCATGGCGCGCCGGCGCCGTGGGCCGCGCCGCTGAGCGATCTGCTGGAAACGTACCTGCCCGGCAAGGAACGGCTGTCGATCCGCGAACTGGCGGCGCGCACGGCGCGGCTGGCGCAGCGATGAGCGGTGATGAAATTGTGGAGGCGCATGACCTGACAATAACTTTCAGCGCAAAGGCGCAGCGGAGTCCGGCTTGCGGGTGATGATGCCGTTGCCCAGTGCAAGCGTTTGGATATTTTGTCGATTCGACCAATATCGGCTGCATAGCGGATCATATCTCTTGACTTGTATGATATTATTTTCTGTAGAAGAATTCATCATTGATTTGCTTGATAATGGCTAGTTTTGGAGGGAAATAAAGCAAAATATTATTCAACATGAGAATTCAACTGGTTAAAACAAATCTTAACTCAGAAAAATTAGAGGGCAATATGAATAGCATTTTTGTTTTAGGCGCACTGCTCACTGTAGTATCAACTTGGGCAAATGTTGGCCTTCCTTCGCCCCTTGCTTCCCAATCTCCTGCCCCAAGCAACCCCGAAATCACGATTGGAGAGCCAGGAACGAGTTTTCGTTATGTTGAAACCTATGGCACTTCGGAAGAACCTTATCTTGCCGACACTGCTCACATCAATCGACCCTTGGGCCTTTTCGTAGACAACAGCGATAACCTGTATGTTACCGAAGAGCAAGGTCATAGGGTTCTAAAATACAGATCAACGAGGGAAAATTTACTGGCTCTTGGTCAAGCAGGAATCTGCGAGAGTGGAGATATCGGCTTTTGTAATGCCAAAGATGTCGCTGTAGATGGTGATGGAAACCTTTGGGTTGTCGAACCGCACCGTGTTGTCCAATACAGCCAGGATGGAACTTTCCAGCAAGAATTTCCGGCGGATGAGCCCTGGAGTAGTGGGTCGGGCAATGACCGCTTCGATGATCCGAACGGCATCGCTTTCGACACTTCTGGTCGAATGTACGTTTCTGATTACGCGAATCAGCGCATCCAGATCTTCGACATGATCACCGGCTCGCCCGTCTACAGCGCAACCATTGGGTACACCGATGTGATTAGCTCTACCCCCGGATACTTCGATCATCCCATGAAAATCGCTCTCGATTCGTCAGACCGATTATACGTTGCAGAAATAGGAAACAACCGCGTCCAACGCTGCACCTACAGCAGTGGGTGGTCTTGCACAGTGCTGGATAGTAACCTGAATGGGCCTCAGGGAATTGCGGTTGACAACAGTGACAATGTTTACATTGCTGATACCTGGAATGGTCAGATCCGCAAATGTACATCGGCGGGTGCTTGCAGCAATTTCGTGACCGACGTTAAGGGCTATACCGATGTGGCTGTCGACTCAGTTGGCAACGTGTATGGCGCGGCTCCTTGGGAATCGGTGATTGATAAATTTAATCCCAGTGGTGTGTACCAGGGAGTTTACCTGGGCGTTGAATTTGTCCCCTATCTAACCGATAACAACCACTACTTCCATCCCAGGGTAGCGATTGACCCTTCAAATAATGTCCTGATTATCGAAGAAAATGGTCACCGCCTGGTTAAACTGGATCCAAACGGTAATTTTCTTTGGTCGTTTGGCGTTCCAGGTGTAGACGCAGACGATAATTCACATCTGGCTTATCCGCATGGTGTAGCTACAGACGGAAGTGGGAATGTGTACGTTGCGGGCGGTTGCCAGATTAAGATCATCAGCGCGGCCGGATCGTACTTGAATACCCTCGGAACCGGCTGCGGTACGGGCGATTATGAGTTTGGCTGGGCTTCTGGAATTGATGTTGATGCAAGCGGTAATATCTATGTGGCCGATTATGACAACCATCGGGTGCAAATCTATAACAGCGACCGGGTTTTCATTGGTCGGATCGGTGTCACCGGAGAATGTAGTGCTGCTAACGATCATCTATGTACGCCGATCGCGGTAGAGGTTGATGCCAGCGGAAATATCTATGTTACTGATGGTGGCAATTTGCGCGTTCAGAAGTTCAATAGCAGCCGCGTTTGGCAAATGACCATTGGCGACGGTACCTGGGGCGAAAGGATCACTCAGCTTTCCTGGCCCGAGGATGTGGCAGTGGATGCTCACGGGAGAATCTACGTTAGCGACTGGAATAATAACCGGGTTCAGGTGTTTGATCCTGATGGGGCCTACCTGACCACCATCGCTGGAAGCTGGGGTTTCAATGCAAGCCAGTTGAAGGGCGCGCCGGGAGTTGACGTTAACAGCACCGGCGATGTGTATGTAGCCGATTGGGAGAATCATCGCATCCAAAAATTCGCTTTGGGCGTTCCCAAGTGGAAGCAAGTGAACATCAATGGTTTTGGTAAGCACTCAACAAACGGAGTAAACTCTCTAGAAATCTTCAATGGCCAACTTTATGCCTCAGCTTCGAACTGGGATTTAGGCGCTCAACTCTGGCGGTCCGATGATGGCATGAATTGGGTATCTGTGAGTGAAATGGGGTTTGGGAGTGTTTACACCAACACCAATCCAGCCATTCCAGATATGATCGAGTTTGGCGGACACCTTTATGCCAGCACTGCTTGGGACGGTATCCCCGGGCAGATTTGGCGTTCCCCTGACGGCACTACCTGGACGCAGGTTGTTGAAGATGGATTTGGTAATAGTAACAATAATGCCATTACTCGGTTTATTGTCTTCAACAATACCCTTTATGCAGCAACCGGGAATAGTGACGATGGCGCAGAAATCTGGCGCAGCACCACAGGAAATCCTGGGTCATGGGTAAATGTTGTGGCAGGTGGAAGCGGCGATGTCAATAACATCTATATCAATAGCTTTGCCACTTTTAGCGGATATCTTTACGCCGCTGGAGAAAACCCCACGGACGGCGCAGAGGTGTGGCGCACAAGCAATGGCACCACCTGGACGCAAGCTAATATAAATGGTTTTGGTGATGCTGATAATATTCATATCGGCAGCATTATTGTATTCAACAATATGCTCTATGCCAGTACCCGCAACGATGCAAATGGAGCAGAAATCTGGCGATCATCGAATGGCACCTCCTGGACGCAGTTTGCGAATGGTGGTATTGATGATCCGGATAACTCTAAAATCGAATCGCTCTATGTGTTTGACAGTACACTCTATGCCGTGGCCAACAACAACATAGATGGAGTAAAAGTTTGGCGATTAGATCAAGGTGACACTTTTATACAAATTAATGTGGCGGGTTTTGGTGACAGCAACAACGACTCAACGCTTTGGAATGGTGCTACCATTGCTTATCAGGATCAATTCTATATCGGTACTTCGAACTGGGCTAATGGTGGTGAGCTATGGCGATATGAGCCGCTAGAAAATATCTATCTTCCTTTAGTGGTGCGGTAATAAAGCTTGCATCTATTATGGATGAGCCAAGATGCAATTGGGGTACTCTTGGCTCATCCATTTTGAAAATGCGCCCACCCCCGCTAGCACCTGACCCGGCGGGCGCTGCGCTTCCGCCTTGGTGAGGGTACGGCGAAAATGCTTTGCTAACGGGGTTAGCGGTTCGTCGCCGCCGGTCAGGTGAAGCCAACGTTCGGCCGCGCAGACACGCTACGGGCAGGTCAAAGGATTCCAGAACAGTGGCTGTGATTCATTACTTAAGTTTGGAGCCAAGGCTCAAGACTCAAGGCAAGGCAAGATGGACGAGACAGAGAGAGCCGCACGTTAACAACTGAAAAGAGAAGTAGATGGACCAGAAATCAGGCCGGTTTGCGCCGATGGGAGGATTTTCTGACAACCGGATGGCGTTTTCGCTGTTTCGGTCGAAAACCCAATGGTCGTCCAGTGCCTTTTCCTGCGGGATGGGGTGCAGAAGCCAGGTGAACCCAACGAGAGCAAAAAGGGAAGGGCGGCTCGCTGCACCTGTCTGGGGGGTAAGGGTCGTATCCTGCCGCCGACATGGGTTGGATGCCAGCGGGGACGATGGTCAACAACTTGGTGACGGATGAGCAACAGTTGGGTGTAAGCAAGAGCGCAAGACCAGACCCAGCGCAAACGAGCCTGGAGGCTGGGCGAGTTGGAGGCAGTCAACCCCAAATGCTGTTTCAGAAACCTGAACATGTGTTCGATGGCGAAGCGCCACAGGTACATGCGCGCTGGGTCAGCCAGCGCCACCGAAGTCGGCCCGGTCCAGAACAGGTATAACGGACGCTTGAAGCGGGGGCGCCGTCCGCTTTGAGAAACTGGACCGAGAGCACCATGCCGACCAGGAAGGGCAGTTTGTAGAAATGCAGCTCTCTTGCCACGCCATCAGGCGCACCTGCTGCCCCAACAGTATACACGTCTCAATGCGGTCCGCTTCCCGACCAGGCGCAGCGAGTTTGAACTTGTCGCCCTGGATGCGAGGTCGTCCTCGTTGTCCTGGCTGACGTTCCGGCGGCTCCTCATAGAGCACCCGATTGCTGCGGATGCGCACCAGCGCATAAACAGCCTGAATGACCATGAATACCGAGAGAAAGGCAACATTGCAGTAGAGCGAGTCAGCTACCACCACCTTGGGGCGATGACTCTCCTGTGCAACCAGCGTTGTGACCTGTTCGCTGCCGACCTGACTATCCGTGCTTTCGGTTGGCACACGGCGAATGTCCAGGGGCATGCACCATGAGGTGCCGCTTGCCACCAGCCGCACCAGCCAGGAATAGACATGGCACCTCCGTCAGTGCATATCTGCCCTTCTTTGACTGTCCACGGTCTGGCAAGGTCTCGGCTTCCGGGCGGGCTCTTTCGTGCAGTCCACCGCATAAACCTCGTACCCGGCGATTATCTCTGCCTCTGGCGGCTGATTGCGCAACAGCACCTTGCGCAGAAGGTAGTACAGAATCCGTCCTGACTTCAGAAAGTCATAGACGCTGCTGAACTCTCGCCGGAACAACGGAGACTCACTCAGCCCAACCGGCGACTCCACCACCGGCGCACTCGTCAGTGCATCCACTAGGTCCAGGCCAGCGTCGGCTCTCTGCTGCAAACTCTGGTATACTTCTCTTCGGAATCGGTTGATCATTGGTCACTTCCTTTCGGATACTTGCTAGACCAATTGTCGCCGATTCCTTTTCAGTTGGTAAAGTTCAGCCGCCTCTCGCAACTCTAAACTCAAGTTCATTAGCCATTGAGCAATAAATCGCCTTGATGAATTATGGTAGAATCTCTCTAAATTGAACTGCAGAGGTGACCATGACGCTAGCAACACTCGAAACGGTGCAACGCCTAATTGACCAATTAACGCCACTTGAGCAGATGCGGCTGCTGGAATATTTGACGCCGCGTATCGTCCGAGCGGTGGCGACGCGCCAACCAGTGACGGATGCCGCTGGCGCAACCCGAAGTGAGGCTTGGCAACGATTTTTCCAAATTGGCGATGCACTGGTAGTCAGTGATAAGCCTGGCATACCGACGTTAACTGAAACTGTGCAGATGATGCGGCGATAAGCAATGTATACCGTGGACACAAGCGTCTGGGTGAACAGCTTTGACCAGCGCGAGCCAGGGCACGCGGTCAGCCGCCAAATACTGCAACACTTGGCTGGGCAAGGAATGCCATTCTTCGTGCCCCATTTGGTATTGGTCGAGGTCGCAGGCGCAATTAGCCGCTCTAGACAGGATGTAGCCCAAGCGCAGGCCTTTGCCACCGCTTTAAGCCAGTTGCCAAACGTCACCTTCATTGCCCTGGATGAACCCTTGGCGATGCAAGCGCTGATCCTCGCCGCTCAGCACAGTTTGCGTGGTGCAGATGCAGTGTTTGCCGCAGTAGCTTTGCAAGAAGCGTGTCTGCTGATTTCATTGGACAATGAACACTTAACGCGGCTCAAAAGTGTTGTGACAGTGTGGACACCAGGCGATGCGTTGTCAAATTTAGCTCTCCCACCTGAAACCTAACCGGTATCATTTGTGCTTATTATTTGCGCTCAAGGCTTCTCCGGCTATCGTGGCCGAACATACGCTGCACCGGGACTGGGCTAAACTGGGCTCGTTTTTAAGGTGTTTGCCCGCTTGGGTGCTTTCTCGTCAGGGTGGTGGATTGTTCGCAGCCGCCCGCAGGTGAGCGGGACATTCGGCCCCAAATCCAGATGAATAGCGAGGCCCCGACGCGAGAATGCAGCGCTGTAGTGCAACAGAATTGCTGACGTCCTATTCACATTCACCACCGAGGCTATGCGATCTGTTCGTTGCCGTAGCATCCAAATGGCTGGGGCCAGTGGATGACGCGTCGAGCCGCGCCATTTACAGCGCGGTCGATCTGGGCGCCACCTTTTTTGATACGGCGAATGTCTACGGCGCCGGGCATAGCGAATGAGTCCTGGGCCAGGCGCTGGCTGGAAAGCGCCAGCAGGTGGTGATCGCCACCAAGTTCAATGCCGTCTTTGACGAGACAACCCGGCAGGTCACCGGCGCGGATGCGTCGCCTGATGGCATCCGCCGCGCCTGCGAAGCGTCGCTGCGCCGGCTGCAGACCGACTACATCGACCTCTACCAGTTTCATGACAACGGCTATCCTGTCGCCGAGGCGGAGCCGGTGCGCGATACGCTGGAGGGGCTGGTGCAGGCGGGCAAGGGTCGCGCCTATAATGGACCCCAATATTAGGACAGTTCGTTAAGTAAGACCAACTGTACCGAATAGGGGGAAGAGGAATGACGCAGCGACGCAAACGGCATAGTGCCAAGTTCAAGTTCGACGTAGCTTGAAGCTGCCAAAGGGTTGAGACAGTCAACCAGATTGCGGGCAGGTGAAGTACCCTGAGCCAGGTAAGCCAGTGGAAGCGACAACTGCTGGACGAAGGAATCGGCGTATTCAGCAGTGCGCGAGCGAACGCAGCGGGAACAGGATGCGTTACAAACCGACCTATTCGAGCAGATTGGCCGCCTCAAGATGGAGCTTGAGTGGCTGAAAAAAAAAAGTTGCCTACGTCGACTGACGACAAACGAGCGCTTATCGAGCCGAATCATCCAGTGATCAGCCTGGCTCGCCAGTGTGAGCTGGTGGAGTTGAGTCGATCAGCCTGGTATTACACGCCGGCAACTGAGACAGCGGCGCATCTGCAACTGATGCGGCAGATCGATGAGTTGTATCTTGCGATGCCGTATCTGGGTAGCCGTCGCATCGCAGTCAAACTGAGCCAAACGGGACAGGCGGTCAATCGGAAGCGGGGCCCAACGGTTGTTGCGCATCGTGGGGTTGGAGCGATCTATCCCAAACCACGCACGAGTCAGGCGGCGCCAGAGCACAAGATCTATCCTATCGCCTGCGTAACGTCGCCGTTACTGTGCCAAATCAGGTCTGGTGTGCCGATATCACCTACATTCCGATGCCCACCGGCTTCATGTACCTGGTTGCGATCATGGATTAGTATAGCCGCTATGTACTCGGCTGGCGCCTCTCCAATACACTGGACGGACAATTCTGTCTGGACACTCTCCAGGAGCTTCTGGCACGGAACAAGCCGACAATGTTCAATACGGACCCAGGGGTTCAATTCACTGCACGCCAGTTCACTGCGACACTAGAAAACGCTGGCGTGATCATTAGCATGGACGGTCGTGGCCGCATGTTCGACAATATCTTCATTGAGCGACTCTGGCGTTCGCTCAAGTGGGAAGACATCTATATCAAGGAGTATGCGACGGTGCGTGCGCTGGAGGCGGCCTGGCGCACTACTTCCAGCAGTACAACTTTGAGCGGCCACACCAGTCACTTGCATACGCTACCCCGGCCATGATCTATGCTGGTGGTACGCTACGGGCGGGGGAAACTGTGGACAACCCCAACAGCCGAGTTGACACACTCCCACCCCTACGGCGACAGCCACGCACCGCCTCACAGGGTGGGCGAAGTCGATTGCCGGCCACCCAGCCGGCGGGGGATGACGTGCGCGGCGTCAACAGCCCGCAGTGGATGAAGTACTTCCAGGGCGGCAAGCCCAGCCCCGAGTGGCTGGCCAAGATGGAAGCGGTGCGCGAGATTCTGACCAGCAACGGCCGCACGCTGGCGCAAGGCGCGCTGGCCTGGCTGTGGGCGCGCAGCGAGCGTACGATCCCGATTCCTGGTTTCCGTACGGTAGCGCAGGTGGAGGAGAACTGCCGCGCCATGCAATTTGGCCCGCTGACAGCCGGTCAGATGGCGGAGGTCGAGACCTTATTGGGGCGGTAGTGGACCTCCTGGCGCCAGAACGTCATAACGCAGCCTTGTCATCTGTGAAATCTGTGGATGACTTTGGCTTTTGTAGCGCATAGCGGAGTTCGATGCGCCAGCTTTGTCAGCTTAAGGCATGTGACCGATCGGCGTCTGCGTGCTCGTAGCTACGCCCGCGCGCGCCGATGTACTGCGAAGCCGGTCGGATCAGGCGGCCGGTGGCGATCTGCTCCCACGCATGGCCGATCCAGCCGGCGACGCGCCCCACGGCAAAGGTCGGCGCGAAGAGATCGGTGGGCAGCGCCAGGCCGTGCAGCAGCAGGGCCGTGTAAAATTCCACATTCGTCTGCAAATTGCGCCCTGGCTTGAATTCGGCCAGCAGCCGCACCGCGGTTTCTTCGACCGCACCGGCCAGCGTATATAACGCCATGTCGCCATCCGCCGCGTACAGATCGCGGGCGGCCGCAGCCAGCACCTCGGCACGCGGGTCGCGCACTTTGTAGATGCGATGGCCGAAGCCCATCAGCCGCTCGCCGGCCTCCAGCTTGGCGCGCAAGTACGCTTCGGCGCGCGCTGCCTCGCCGATCGCAAAGACCATGTCCAGCGCTGGTCCTGGCGCGCCGCCGTGCAGCGGCCCCTTGAGCGCACCGATCGCGCCGGTGATCGCCGAAACCAGGTCGGAATGGGTGGCGATGATGACGCGCGCGGTAAAGGTCGATGCGTTTAGCCCGTGGTCGATCACCGTATTCAGATAGGTCTCCAGCCCGCGCACGCGCGCGGCGTTGGGCACGCTGCCGGTCAACATGTAGAGATAGTTGGCGGCGTGGCCCAGCGCGGGATCGGGCGCAATCGGCGCGGCGCCCTGCTGAAGCCGCCAGTACGCGGCGACCACGGTGGGGATGCGCGCCAGCAGCACATGACCCAGCGTGCCGTCATCGAGCGCCGAAGCGGGCAGATCCAGGTCAATCGCGCCGGCAGCCATGCGCAGCGCGTCCATCGCCGGGCGGTTCGTGCGGGCGGCGCTTTGCAGCAGATCCAGCAGCGCTGGGGGCAGCGCACGCCAGCGCGCCAGCTCACTGTGCAGATGGATGACTTCAACGCTGGTGGGCAGGCGGTCGTGCCAGAGCAGGTGCACCATCGCTTCAAACGAAAGGGTGGGCGCCACCTCCTCCAGCGCATAGCCGGCCAGGATCAGCTCGCCGCGCTGCCCATCCACATGGCTGAGTCGCGTCTGCGCGGCGACGACGCCCTCCAGCCCGGAGACGAAACCGTTGTTTGGATTAGTAGTCATTGACTCCTTCTCTCTGTTTGTGCTTGCTGCCAACACGCATTGACAACAGACAGCATAAAATATACAATCAACATTGTCAATCCTGATTAGTAAATCAATCTATTGGAAAGGAGAAGCGCCGTGGAACTGCCCACCCGTTATCTCAGCGCACGCGAGGCCGCCGACCGGTTGGGGATCAGCGTGGCGACCTTGTACGCATACGTGAGCCGCGGTCTGCTGCGTTCGGAGGCGGTGGACGATGGCAGCCGTGCGCGCCGCTACTATGCGGAAGATGTAGATGCGCTGCGCAGCCGCAAGGAGATGCGCCGCGACCCCGAGAGTGGGGCGCAAAACGCGCTGAGCTACGGCATGCCGGTGCTCGAATCGGCGATTACCCTGATCGAGGATGGGCGTCTTTTTTATCGAGGCTACGACGCGTTGGGATTGGCGCAGCAACGCTCGGTCGAGGAGGTGGCGTCGTTGATCTGGCTGGATCACCTGGACCCTGGCGATCTGTTTGCGCAAGGTGGCGACGCACAGGCGCCTGCCCCGCAATTGGAAGCTTTGGACGCTGTGCAGCACCCAATCGAGTGCTATCAGGCGACGCTGGCGCGGGCGGCGGCGGGCGATCTGGCGGCCTATCTGACGGCGCCGGAGGCGATGGCGGCCACCGGTGCGCGCATCCTGGCGCGGCTGGTGGCGGCGACCAGCGGGCGGGCAGCTACCATGCCGGTGGCGCAGGCGCTGCAGGCGGCGTGGACGCCAGAGCGGCCAGAGACGGCTGACCTCTTCTCCGCCGCCCTGATCCTGTGCGCCGACCATGAGTTGAATGTCTCGGCCTTTACTGCGCGCTGTGTGGCCTCGGCCGGCTCGACGCCCTATGCGGTGGTGATCGCTGGCCTGGCTGCCTTGCAGGGACACCGGCACGGCGGGCACACCGAACGCGTCGGCCACCTGTTGCGCGAGGCCAGTACAGACATTACCGGCGCCGTGGCGGGTTATCTGCGCCAGGGAAGGTCGATTCCAGGCTTCGGCCACCGGCTCTATCCCGCGGGCGACCCACGCGCCCGGCTGCTGCTGGAGATGGTCGATGCCCGCAATGCCGATGCCGCGCTGCCCGCGCTGGCAAGCGAGCTGCGCCGCACCGTTCACGCATTGACGGGAGAGCAGCCCACCGTGGACTTTGCGCTGGAGGTGATGGCGCGCACGCTGGAATTGCCGCCGCGCGCGGCGCTGGCGCTTTTTGCGCTGGGCCGCACCATCGGCTGGATCGGCCACGCCATCGAGCAGGCGGCGACGGAACAGCTTATCCGCCCGCGGGCGCGCTATGTCGGGGCGAAGGTGCGCACGCTATAAGAATGGCACGCGGATGAAGACGGATTGAATCCGCGAAAATCCGCCTGATCCGCGTCATCCGCGTGCTATTTCCGCGTCGGCCTGAATCCTTACCCGCCAAACGCCTCGCGCAGGTTGTCACGGATCATCAGCACGACCAGCCCGACCAGCGCCAGCACCAGCGCAACGAACCAGAACTCGTAGAGCAGGATGCTGGCGTTGAGGAGGGCCAGCGCAATGGTTACGCCGTAGAGATAGCTGCGGATGCGGCCGCGCGTCATCGCTTCCACCGCACCAAAGGCGACCGCCACGCCCACCAGCCAGATCGGCCACGTAGGCGGGCGGAAGGAGATCAGCGCCAGGATGACAAGCAGCAGCAGGCCGCCGCTCACCGCCGCCCACCACAGCGCAAACCGGCTCTGTTTGCCTAGAAGCGGCTGGGGCGCGTGGGCGCGCTGGATGTGAGCGCGCGCCTGGCCGAAATCTCCCGCAAGCAGGCGTACAAGCTGCGCGGCGCCGGCTTCCAGCGTTTCGCCGACATCGACTGCGCGCTGGTTAAGCGTATGCAGCGCACCGAGTTCTGCACCGAGCGTTTTCTGCCGCCGTTTGAGCAGATCATCCAGATAGGCGGTCTGCTGCAAGGAGATCACCTCCAGGTCCAGGGTGCGCACCAGCGCGCGCTGCTGCTCGATCTGCGCGGCGAGCGCGTCCTGTTCCGTGTGGAGGGTTGCCAGCATCTGTTCAGTGGCGGCGATTGCCTGGCGCGGGGGAAGCACCTTGTCGAGACCAGCCCATCCCAAGGGGTCGCGCCACGACTCGCGCACGCTGCCGTCCCGGTTGTACTTGGGGCCGGAGGGCGCCCGCTCGCCGCTCAACGGGTCCCACGTATCCAGCCCCCACAGCCCGCGATAGCCGTCCACCCAGCCATCTTCGTCGGAGATCAGGATGGGCGTCCACGCCTCCGGCTGACCAGGGCCGATGCTGCGCCCGTCGCCGCGGGCATAGTCGACAAAGGGGATGCTGAGCAGATTTTTCATGCCTGTATCAAGATTCAATTGCCCACTCTGGCGCAAAGTATTCGTCCAGACACGGTCAAGCGCCGCGGCTACACCGTGCAGCGGGGCCAGGAAAGCCGGCTCGACCTGCATCAGATACTCGCCGCGCGTGAAGTAGCTGGCGTGCGAGCCGCCGCCGGCGTAGATCACCGGATGGGCGCCGTTGATCTTCTCCACCTCGGGATCATCCCAGCGTCGGCGCAGGTCGTCGCCGCTGAAGTCGTGCGACGCATAGGCCACCCAACGCGGTGCGGGGTCGGCGTCGCCCTCATCGGAGAGATAGACGAAGACCTGCTCCCAGTCCGACTCGTGGTCGTTGACGCCGTGAAAGGTGGAGCGGAAGTCGTTCATCGCAAAAAAATAGATGTAGTGGAGAACGATATAGCCGCCGGTGCGCACGACCCGCGCATAGTAGACGCGCTGCGCATCCTGCTGCATCATGGCCGCGTACTTTTGCTGCGCGGCGGCCGCGGTGCCGCCCGGCACGCGCCCGCGCACGACCAGGGAGAGATCAAACATGCCGTCGAGGATGCGCGTCACCAGCCCGACGCGCTGCAGGCGGTTGGGCGAAGGCATCCGCACACGGTCGGGCTGGGCGTGCCAGCGCTGGTACGCCACGGCTTGTAGCGGCTCGTCCACATAGCGCAGATAGTAGCGATGACCGAGCGGCGCATCGCGATAGGCCGCCAGCACCGCCGGTGTAAGCTGACCTTCGCCTGCCATCAAGTGGGTTCGGCGCTCCTGGTCGGCCAGCCAGAGGCTGCACGCGCTCAGATAGCCATCCACTGCGCACGGGAAGAACATCTCCCCCAACGTGTACTGCACCACAGGTTCGTAACGGCGCAACAGGTCAAGGTCGTTCATGCGCTCACCTCATTCACAGCCGGCGTTTCAAAGAGGTCGCGCACTTCACGTTGATTGAGATAGAAAACCATCGTCACGTTCAACACCATTGACAGGTAATCCGACTGGCCTCCAAAGTAGCCGATGGCGTCGGTCGCCATGTAGTAGGCCAGCAGCAGCATCATGCCGTACCAGCCCCATCGTTGATAGCGCCAGAGCCCGATCGCCACCAGTGCCGTGATGAGCAGGAGCAAGAGCGAGACCGCCAGATCGAAGAACTCTGGCTCGAGCGCGGACCAAAACTCACCCGGGCTCGCCAGCGCACCAACGCCGACCGCGACTGCCAGCAACGCGCCAAGCAGCGCCTGCACCGTCAGCAGGATCAAGATCATGTAGAGCCCAAAGGGGCGCCGGCGCCATGCGGATGATGGCGACGAGGTTGCCGAGGGTTGCGGAGAGAGATGCGGTTGCATGGAGTTCATCCAGATTTTTCTCCCGTGGCTGACTTGTTTGTGTGGAGCAGTTTGGCCTCTGTCAATATGTGCTCGATCGTTTCCACCCGGATGATCTGTGTCCCGTTCGGATAGAGGATCACCTCCCGATAGGCTTTTGGATCAAGCCGCAGCGTGTAGCCGATGACTTCGAAGACCAGAGCAAAGTAGTCCAGAACAGCTTGGAGCATAGGAATCTTACCAATTGAAAGAACCAATTTGCGACAGGAAAGAGCGGACGCTGAAAACCGCGCCGCTCACCATCATCTGCAACAGCACCGGCGCCAAAATAGCAAAAATTACGCCCAGGAGTGGCAGGATGATGGATCGCCAGCCCTTCGCATTGTGCGCCGCCGCGGCGCCCATCCAGACCGCAATGAGGCTCAGCCAGATGCTCACCAGTCCAACCAGCGGCGTCAAAGCCGGGACAAGACCGAGCAACCGGATCAGAGCCAGACTGCTGGCAAAGCCAAGCCCGCGCAGCGTGCGCGTGTACGAGCCTTTGTCGGCGATGATCCGCCCTGCGATGTGGATGCCCGCTACGTAGACGAACCAGACGGCGATGTTCACGCCGATCAGCAGCAGGTTGAATAGCGGGCCGTAAAGTTGCCAATAGCGGGCCAGGACCGCTGCCGTGAGGAATCCGAGCGCCAGCAGCAGCGCCGGCCCGGTCATGTGCGGGTCGGCCACCACGGCCTGGTAGGCCGATCGATCCAGCATCAGCGCGCGGCCGGCCAGCGGCAGCCAGGTGCGGATGTCCTTCACACCCGCCCAGAGGTTGCGCGGCGACCAGGCCCCGGCGCCGGATTGCGCGGCAGGCAGATCAGGCCCCGGCTTGGCAGCAACCGGTTGCTGGCGGCGGTCGTTCAGAATGTGAAAGACATCGACTGCGTTGCGTGTAGGCGGCACGATCAGGTCCGGTGGGTGGAAAAGGAAGGCGTCGGTCTGCTCGCCGCCCAGCCCGCCGTGGTTGCCGATGAGTTCCTCCAGCGCGGCCACGCTGCCGTCTGGATAGAGCGTGCTGATCACCATCAAGTCGCCGGCGTGGGGAAAGTCCATCACGCGGCGCACCTGCCACGCGCGCGTCTCCACCGAAGCGTGCCCGTAGGTCTGGGGATCCGCCGGCGCGTACGGCAGCAGTGGGTCCTCGCCCGCCACCGCGCCGGTGTGCAGATTACGCCGCCCCTGTTTGCCCAGCGCCACCGGCGCGCCCTGCTCGTCATAGCCGCAGACCAGGCCGATGCCCGCGTGCCGCACCAGCGCATCCACCATGCCCGGATAGGCGGCGTCCAGTTCAGGCAGTCTGATCTTGCGCGGGTGCAGGTCGAAGTAAACCTGCGCCAGATTGCCGCTGCCGTAGGCAGTCACCTGTGCCGGCCGGTCAGCGCCAGATGCGACAGTGATGGCTTCACGCGGGCGCACGCCGCGTTCAAGCATCCGTTGTCCGCCGCGCACCAAGGCGGTCCGCCAGGCGCCGCCGACGCCACGCTGCTTGATATTCTCCACTCGCCGGAAGCAGCGGTCAAGGAGGTGATCCCCGTATCACCACCGATTGACTGCGCAACGGTTGTGCCCTGGGGTAGCTGCTGCTCGATAAACTCCTTCAGCGATAGCCCATAGCGTTGCTCGAAAGTGGCGCCGCACGACTGGCCGTGGTCGGAGAGGATGATGAGGTCATAGGGGCGAGGCGCCTTTTCTCGAATCGTCCGATCGATGCGGGCAATGATCTGATCGTAGGTGGCGAGCACGCGGAAGGCGTCGCGCGTCCACGGGCCGGAGTGGTGGGCCACCTCGTCATAGCCGGCCATGTGACATAGATGCTGGGTGCGCCGCGCAGGATGTCGAGAATGGCGAGGTTGGCGGCCATGTCGCGCATCAGCACCGTGGTGGCGGCGCGCACAAAGGGGTAGCCGTGCGCCAGGCGGTTGAGGCGCGGCTGTATATTCTGGCGCTGTTGCTGCCAGCCCTCCCAGAGTTCCCGCACCACATCCACCAGAAAAAAGATGAGGGTGCGCGCCAGGAAATAGGGATTGAGCATGAGCAGGTAGATGTCTTCGGCGCGGCGCTCTTGCTCCTCGTCGTCGCCATCGAAGAGATCGGCCAGCGTCAGGACTGACTTCAGGGCATCGCCATCAAGCATGTTGTTGATGCTGGCGCCCCCGCGTAGAAGACCATCGCCCTTGGCATAGCGGCGGTTGAGCTCGGCGGCGTCCGAGCCCGACACATAGAGCTTCTGTTTGTCCTTGTCATACCAGCGAAAGGCGGGGATGTCGCTGTTGTCGCCAAAGAGGATGCCGGCCTGACAGGCGGATGTCTGCGAGGGGATGCCGCAGTCAAAACGCGACAGGTGGAAACGCTCACGTTCCATCAGCCGCTTGAGGGTGGGCAGACGCCCGTCCGCAATAGCGGCTTTGACATGGTGGTAGCTCAACCCGTCGATTTCCAGCATAACCAGCCCGCGCCCTCCTGGATCTGCGTCTGTATAGGCGTGGCGGCGGGCCAACCGTTCGATCAGGCTCTGATAGATAGAGCCTTCCTCGTTGACTTCGAGGAGACCGGTCAGGATGATGCCAATGGCGGCAAAGACAAATCCGCCCACGAGCGCGCTCGGCCAGCCCGCCACCTCGAACACAGGCAGAAGCTGCGCGGTGAGGAGCAGCGCCAGGGCGTTGACCAGGAAGCCAAGCACAAAAACCGCGATAAAGCCCAAAGGCCGCGCCACCAGCAACACAATTGGACGAATCGCCAGGTTGACGATACTCAACACAAAGGCCGCGGCAAAGGCATCCCGCAGGATCAGCGACAGAGCCGGCTCGATAAAGGTGATGCCGGGGAAGATGGCCGCGGTGAGCAGCAGCGACAGGCCATCGACAAACCACAACACAAGAAAGCGTGCAATCACTCTGGTCGTGCGCATCATGGTTTCATACGCTTTGTTCTCTGTGCATCATTCGGTGCAAACTGCTGGGCATGATCTGCCACGCAAGGTGATTGTACAGCGCACAGGGCAGCGCCTGCCGCGCAAAGAGTCTACAAGCATTTGACATTTTGCGCCAGACCTTTGTAAAGCCGCCATGCTAGGACTCGCCAACAACCCGGCTATCGCCTACGCCAGATCGCGGCGGTCAAAGATCACAACGGCCGCGCCCGCCCCGCCCACCAACCAGGCAAATAGGACGATCAGGCCGAACGGATCGACCTGTCCGGTGGCGACGATTTCCTGCGGGAAGTAGTGGCGCCAGGGATTGATCCAACCGAGCGGCGAGTTGGCGAAAAACGGGATCACGTCCAGCACAAAGGCCAGGATCGTCCAGGCCGCGCCCAAGGCGTTGCTGAGCGCAGTGCGGCTGAAGCAGCTTGCGATCAGAAATGCGCCGCTGCCCAGCGCGGCAAAGAGCAGCCACGCCACGCCCGCGGCCAGCAGATAGTTCGTCAGCGGCAGCGCAACCGGCAGCGTCTGCACGCCGAGCACCAGCCCCAGCCACGCGGCCAGCGCGATCACGCCGGCGCCTAGCACCATCTCCAGCACCTTGCCCAACACGAAGCTCCAACGCTGCACGGGCCGGCTCAGCACGAGGTAGATCGAGCCGCGCCGATCCGGCGGTCAGCCCTTCGGTGGCGCGCGAGACGACGAAGGCCGCGCCCAGGCCGATAAAGAGCGGGTGAATCCAGGTGAAGGCCAGATAATCCTGTGCGCCAAAGCCGGCCTGCAGGTTTGGCGCCAGCTTGAGCAGCGAACGCAGCCCGTCCGGGAAGGTGCGCACGACGCTGGTCACCGCGTCCATGCCACCGATGGCCGGAAAGCTGACCGCCACCAGCCAGTGAAAGGCGCCGGCCGAGAGTGCAAACCAGAAGAGCGAGAAGCGCTTGCGGCGCAGCGTGCTCCAGAAGATCAGCCCGACGTCGCCCAGATTATGCATCGCGCGCTGGCTCCGGCCGGTAGTAGCGCAGGAAAATGTCTTCCAGCGACGGCGGCTCGATGGCGACATCGGCGACGGGCAGCGTGGCGAGCAGGCGCAGCGTCGCGGGCAGATCGCCGGTCAGGAACTGCCAGCGCCCGTCGAGGCGGGTCAGCCCGGTGACGGTGGGCAGCGCAGCAAGTTGCGCGGCGTGCGCGGCGGCGTCTTCATCCAACTGGACAGTCACGCGGCGCTGCATCTGGCTGCGCAAATCGGCGATGCGATCGACCGCCACCAGCCGCCCGCCGCGGATCAGCGCGACGCGGTCGCAGAGATCCTCGACCTCGCTGAGCACGTGCGAGGAGAAGAAGATCGTGGCGCCGGCCGTGCAACTCGCGCAGCAGGCCAAAGAGCGCACGCTTGGCGAGCGGGTCCAGCCCCTCGGTCGGCTCGTCGAGGATGAGCAGGTCGGGCCGATGCTGCATCCCCTGCACGATGTTGATCTTCTGCCGCGTGCCGCGCGAGAGACGACCCATGGGCCGGCGCAGATCCTGTCTGCGCAACTCCAGCGCGTCGACCAGCCGGTCGCGGTCGATGGGCGGGCGGCGCTGCAGGCGGGCGAGGTCGTCGAGCAGCCAGAGGCCGGTGGCGGCCAGGTCCAGCCCGGCGACGTCGGGTACAAAGCCAAGCCGGCCACGCGCTTGCAGTGCGGCGGCCGGGTCGGCCATGTCGTGGCCGAGCAGCTGCACTGCACCGGCGCTGGGGCGCAGAAAGCCGAGCAGCAGGCGGATCGTCGTCGTCTTGCCCGCGCCATTGGGGCCGAGGAAGCCAAGCACCTCGCCCGCCGGCACGGTCAGGTCGAGGTCGCTGACCGCGGCAAACGCGCCGTAGCATTTGGTTACATTGAGCAGCGCGATGGCTGCGGGTGCAAGTGAGTCGGAGCGCATAAGTGTGCAGAGAATCGGATGAACAGTGAAATGGAACGCAGGAAAAAAATAGAACGCGGATAATGCGGATTTGGCGGATATTCGCAGATCAGCCAAAATCCGCTCGATCCGCGTTATCCGCGTTCTATCTCCGTTTGCTGGAAAGTTGGGTGAATTTTCACAGTTCGCCCCGATCCAGCCAGCGCCAGACGATGCGCAGCACCAGGAAGGCATCGCAGCCATTTGCTACAGTCAGCCGGGCGCCGATCACATGGTGCAGATCCGGCAGCGGTGCGGGTGGACGCAGTTGGCGGGTTTGGGTGCGAAAGTCCAATCCCTTTTGCGCCAGCGCAATCAACGCTTGCTGGTCGCCGTGGAACCAATCCTTTAGATGGCGGCGGGCGATCGTGACATGCAGCACCTCATCAGCATAACTGCGGTAGGCTTGCAGCAAGGCTGGTTTGAAAACATCCACCAGACTGGCCAACAATTCTGCGCTGCTGGCCGCGTGCATGGCCTCATCGAAAACAAGCGCCAGGGGTGTGTCCGGCGCGGCGAAGGCTTTCTTGTGCGCGACGCGCAACTCGGTCACACGCGCCTTGAGTTGGCCCGCATGTTGACCATCCTCGTATTGCAATCGCGCCAGCAGCGCTTTGACATCGCGCGCCGGCGTGCTGACCAGGTGGGCCGCCTGCAGGAACATCAGCCGTTCCTCCGCGTAAGCCAGGTGATGGAGCCGGGCCGCACACGCTTGCACACTGAAGCCGGGTTGTTTGGCGTTATGCAATCCAGCGTATTGATAGCCTGCTGACATCGAAGTTTGATCCTTTTGTTGGGATTCATATCTGGTGCGACGCCCTAAATTCATCTAGCTGTGCGCGGGTTGGCAATCCGTTGATTACCCCTAAATGGGTTGCCATATACGCGCCGGCGTAGGTTGCCTGGCGTGCAGCCGCGGCGAGCGACATGCCCTGGCCAAGTCCTACCGTCAGGGCGGCATTGAAACAATCACCGCAGCCCGTGGGATCAATGACTTTCACGGGAATCGCAGGAAGCTCTTCGCACCGATCGGGCGTGACGATCAGCGCGCCCTGTTTGCCTTTGGTCACCACAATTTGCTGAATGCCGAAGCCGAGCAGACGGCGCGCAAGCTCCTGTGTGGGCGTGGGATCATCGGGTGGAAGCCCCAAGAGAATACGTGTTTCAGTTTCGTTGGGCGTCAACAAATCGACGTTCGCCAGGAGGCTGGCGCTGACTGGTTTAGCAGGCGCGGGATTCCAGATCGTCATCGCTCCATGTTTGCGGCCCAGGTGCATGGCGTGCGCCACGGTTTCAAGCGGAACTTCACATTGCGTCAGCACGATATCGCTCTGCGCAATGAGCTCTTCGGCAGCATCGACGTGTGCGGGCGTCATGCGCAGGTTGGCGCCGTAATCGGCAACAATCCAATTTTCGCCGGAGGGCAGCAGCGTCACGACGCCAACTCCCGTATGGATGCCGCTCATGCGGTGGAGATGGGTGAGGGCCATGCCTTCGCGCCTGAAGATGTCGAAGGCCATATCGGCAAAAAGGTCATCGCCCACACAGGCAAGCAGGTGAACATCTGCCCCTAAGCGGGTTGCGCCAATCGCTTGATTGGCGCCTTTGCCGCCCGCGCCCAGGTCGAATGAATCCCCCATCAACGTTTCGCCCAACACCGGCAGGCGCGGCGCGCCAAAGGTGATGCCCACGACAAAACTGCCGACCACCACAATTTTCGGCGTATCCGGCATACTTCTCCTTTCCTCTTTGCTGATCGATGCAAGACAGGCAGTTCGCCACATTCCGCAGCCGGTGGCATTACACCGCACGGTGGATGACGCGTCGGCGCGCCTCATGCCACGCGATACTCTCGCCAAGTATACCAATGTTCTTTCAAGCGCAACAGTGTTGCTAGAGGGGCGCCGACGTGAAATGTTCGCGCTTTCACATGGCTGGGCGCCGGCAGGGCGGCTTCACAACGGCGTCGTCATGAATCTTGCTGAGGTAAGGCTGTGGGTATGGAATCTAAGTGAGTGGGCGGTCATCGAGACGCCGCCAGACGCGGTTGCGCTGCGCCATGCGATGCCAGCCGAGGTTGCCCATCAATGTATAAAGTCGGCCCGGCATCAACGGCGTGCGCATCAACGCAAGCGCTTCCTCCGGGGCAGGCTGGTCGGTGCTCAGTGCAGCCGCGGTCAGGTCGAGCGCGCGGGCAACGGTGTGCGTCATACCGCGGCCGGCAATCGCGCCGCCATGCACGGCGCCGCCCGCGCCCAACGCCAATCCGCCGGCCCAGCGCATACCAGCTTCGGCGGCGAAGTTCTGACAAATTTCAAGGGCTACCTCGTTGTGCGCTGCCTCCGGGAAGCCGCAGTTGGCAAGGGCCAACAGCCAAGATGGGCGCGGCGCGCCCAGGGCGTGGCGGTGCGCGGCGATTGTCTCCAGCGCCTGCGTCACGAGCGCGGGAAGTGTGTCCACATAGAGCGGGAAGGCCAGCATAAGCAGGTCGCTGTCATCGACTGCGGCGAGCAGCGTGCGGGTGCGCGCCGGCGTGCGCAGGGCGCGGTGCACGGCAAAGGTGGTGACTTCGACGCCCTGCACACGCAAACGTGTGGCGAGATAAGCGCCCAGCGCCTCCGATGTGCTTTCACCTGCGCGCTTGGCGCTGCCAATCAGCAGCACCGCTTGCCTGGTGGATTTCATGCCAACGCCTCCGTGTTGATTCCCATGCCCAGGTGAGCCAAGCCGGCGTGCAGCGCGGCGGCGATAGCTGCTCCATCGTCGTTGCGATTGACAACAACTGCACCTTGCGCGGGCGCGTGCAGGTTGATAGCATTGCGTGCGACGAGACGGGCGAAAAGTTCCGCGTGGGCGGCGTTCTGCACCGCGCAGACGCCCAGACCGAGGATAGCCGGATAACGGTCATAGCGCGGCTTGTGGTGCACCTCGCCGTCGATGCGCATAAAGAAAGGCGAGATCAGACAGATGCTGCGATCCAATCGCTTTCTTGAGCTCCGACGAGTAGCCGCCATAAGTCAGTGGCGTCAGATAGATCACCAAATCGCTTGCCAGCATCGCCGCGGTCACGGTGCGCCCGTCGTCATCGATCCTGCACAGGCCCGGCGTCTTGACCCAGCATTCGAAGCAGCCCAGGCAATAGGCGATCTTCTGGGCGCGCAGGGAGATGGTTTCGACTGTCCAGCCAGCGTCGATCAACGTTTGATGGGCATGGACGGCAATGGCGGGCGTTGCCCGATCACCCTCGAGTGCGCCATCCAAAATCAGAACTTTCCTTGTGTTCATCTTTACACTCACGCCTTAATTGAACCGAAGCGATACGCGATCGCACTTTTCGGACACGCGTCAACACACGCACCGCAGAGGATGCATTCGGGGTGTTCCATTGCATTGCTTTTCGCCATCTGCATCACGTCGAGGCTCATCGGGCAGGTGCGCGTGCAGATGTTACAGCCTGCACACGCGGCTGGTTTGGCCTGCAAGTGCAGCGCCGGCAGTCTGAGCCGGTTGCGCACCTGCCGCCCGATGATCAGAAAGGGCGCCATCCAGCAGCCATAATGACAGAACGCACGGCGGCCAAAGGCCAGGGACAGCAGCACAATCGTCCCCACCACTGCGTAGTAGACGATAAACCCCGCGGGTTCGACGATAGAAATCCAGGAGTCGTTTGGGTAAAGCGGGTCGATGGCACGATAGCCGCCGGCAGCAAACGCCAACGCAGCAATGACGCCAATCCACACTGCCCAGATGCCCCATTTGATCCAGTCGAGCCGCCCGGTGCGCGCCGGTTTGTTCTGCACCGCAAGACACGCTTCCTGCAAACCCGCGGCCGGGACAGACCCAGCCGCACCAGCCGCGCCCCACGATCAGCCCACTCACCAGCAACAACGCAAAAACGATAAAGCTGCCGTTGACGATCCCGCGTGCGCTGGCTTCCACGATCAGATAGGGAGACAGGTAGTAATAGATCAGGGGAAAAATCAGCATGGCAACCAGGAGTAGACCCCTGCGCACCTGCTGCCGTCGTTTCATTTGCCGCACCATTGTGATTCCTCCATCAAGTTTTGTCCTGATTATGGAGCAAATAGCGCGGCAAAGCATCCGCCAATGGGTGGATCAGAAGGGTGGATCGATCACGGCAATAGCCCCGTCGCCCGTGCGCGCGCAACGGCTTCGGTGCGGTTGGCGGCATTGAGTTTGGCGAGGATGTGGTTGCTATGCGTCTTGACGGTGGAGGGCGCAATGATCAGCGCCGCGGCGATGGCCTTGTTGGTGCAGCCTGCCGCCATCAAACGCAGGACTTCCAGCTCGCGTGCGCTGAGCGGATCGATCAGCGGCAATGTGGCTGGCTGGGTCCTTTGCAGCACACGCACGGCAAAGGCCGACGCATCCGGCTCGCTGTGCGCCGCGCGCTCGATCAGATCCCGCAACGCTGCGCTTTCCATCACGAACAGGCCAATGGCTGCCTGAGGCGCGGACAGCCGCAGCGCGTCCACAGTGGCAGTGTACGCAGCGGCAGGCTCGCCTTGCAAGCTATGCGCGCGCACACTCAGCAACCTGGCCGTCACTGCCGTCTGCCAATCGTTGCACGCTTGCGCCTGCTGCATAAGCTCGCCAAGCAGACGAAGCGCCGCCGTCGCCTGCTGTTGCGCCAACAAAAGCCGGGCGCGTTGCAAGATGGCGCCGCTGTCCTGTCGCTGCTGCGCCCCGGTCGGCTCCGTGCGCGACGGCAGATCATCCAACCAGGCGCGCGCAGCCACCAGATCGCCCTCGGCCAACGCCAGCCGGCTACCAATGACCGCGTACGTTTCGCTCAGATCATGGCCGGCATGGCCTGACGGGACGTGAACATCGATGTCGGCGAGCAGGCGGCGCGCCTGCACCACGTCGCCTGTGTAGAGCGCGATTTCGACGGCAAAAAGCGCGGCCTGACGCATCGCCTCTGACGAGGCAATCTCTTGGGCAAGCTGCCTGCCGTGGCTGAGCAACTGGCGCGCGGCCACGACATCGTCCTGCAACAGGGCGATGCGCGCCAGCCCCAGATGACCCATGCCCACAGCCGGAGGCAGCGGGCCATCCTGCGCGCCCAGCTTCAACACGGCCTGGAAGCGCTCTGTCGCCTCCGCTAATTGGCCCCGCCCTAGATAGATCTCGCCTTGTAAATCAAGCGCACTGATCGCGACGAAAAGATTCGCCGTGTTGTGCATCCCCATCAGATAGGCTTCTTGACACGAACGCAGCGCGGCGTCGAGATCACCATGCTCGATCTCCAACAGCCCCAGGTTTAGCGCCACCACGCTGCGTACGGTGTAGGCGTCGCTGGGCAGATATTCGAGCGCGCGGTGCGCGTAGCGCATCACGCTGTCGTCGTCGCCGTGTAGCCGCGCCGCATAGCTGCGCACGGCGTGCAGATGTCCACTCACCTCGGCCGCGGTGATTTGGCGTCGATCGACCGCTGAAACGAGGCCGGTGAAATGAGGTAAGGCCGCGGCTGCCTGTGTGACGTCGCGCAGGGCCTGGTCGACGTCACCCGTGAGCACATGCGCCCAGGCTGCGGCGGCCAGGAGATAGGGCCGTACGGCGACTGCCGCGGGGTCGAGTTGTTGCAGCCAGTGCAGGAAGACGCCCAGCCGGCTGCCGCCCACCATCGGGACGCCAAACTGCTGCGCGATGTCGGCCGCAAAGGATGGATCTCCACTTTGCAGCGCGTGGTGCATGGCCGCGTCGGCGTCGGCGGCTTGCAGCCACCAGGCCGCGGCGCGTCGATGCAGCCGAGGCGTCAATTCCGGTCGCTCCCGATCTGATCGCGCCCGCAGCAGGTCGCCGAAGAGCGGGTGGTAGCGATACCACTGGCGATGGGCGTCGAGCGGCGTCAAAAAGAGGTTGCGTCGCTCGATGGTTTCCAGCATCGTCTGGCTGTACCCCGGCGCGGGCAGCGCGCCATTGGCCGCCTCGGCCAGCAATGCATCACATAAAGGAGCGCAGAGCCGGGTCAACGGGGCGGTGGTGAGTAGAAAGTTGCGCAGTTCCAGCGACAACTGGCGCAGCACTTCATCGGACAGATAGTCGGCGATGTAGCGATGATCGCCGTCGAATGCTGCCACGAAGGCGGCCTGGCGCGCAGGGTCCAGCCCTTGCAAGGAAAGCGCGGCCAGTTGCAGCGCGCCGACCCAGCCTTCGGCGCGCTGCGTCAGCGCGGCGCCCAGGTCGGCCGCAATGTCGATCTGCATGGTATGGCGCAAAAAGCGCAACGTTTCGTCGGGCGAAAAGCGCAAATCCGCCGCCGTCACTTCGGTGAGTTGATGGCGCACGCGCAGGCGCGGCAGCGCCAACTCCGGCGTGCTGCGCGTTGTGAGGGCGAGCGTCAGCGCCGGAGCACGATCGAGCAGCGCCTGGACGATAGCACAAACAGGCGGTGTGGCGGCCAGATGAAAGTCATCCAGCACGAGCAGGCAGGGGATGGACTGCGCCAAATCTGCCGTCAGCGCGTCGATCAACGCCGGCAAGCCGTCATCTGCACCGCTGCTGGCGCGGCGCGTCGTCTGCAACCGGCGCATGACCGTGGCGCCGAAGCCATCGATGATCGTTTGCAACGCCGCCGTCACCCCCATCACAAACTGGAGTGGGTCGCTGTCGGTTTCGTCCAGATTGAGCCAGGCGGTTGGACGCCCATAGCTTGCGCTCCATTCGGCAACGAGCGTCGTCTTGCCGTAGCCCGCGGGCGCATTCACCAGCAGGAGACGGTGATACTCGGCTAATCCATTATCGAGCTGCGCGTGCAGGTGAGGGCGCGTCGTCAAGGTGCGGCGTAAGCGAGGAGGATGCAGTTTGGCATCGAGTTGCGATGACCACATGATAGTGACCTTGCCTGACAGCCTTGCGACTGCCAGGCAAGGGAGTGGAGTTATTCTTCCGAGATCGTCAACAGCAGGCCATACATCAGCATCATGCCGTTGGCGGCGCGGCTGGAACGTGTGACCGTCGAGGCGATTGACTCATTCGCAGCCGTGGCCACCGGCGGCAGTCCGCCAGTGGGCGGCAAGGGCGACGTGAACAGCCCCATGCGTCCTGTCAGATCGTTGAGCATGAGCAGCTTGGCGCCGGAGGGCGAAAGCGAGCCTGTCCACGGCGAAAAAGCGCGCCACGGCAAGTCGGAGCCTGGCGCGGTGGCAAAGTAGGCGCTGGAATCCTCAACGCCGCTGAAGTCGACGACCGGCGTGAAGGAGCCGGCAGCCGGATCGACATAGAAGAAGACCATGAAGGGCGTCGAATTGCCAAGATTGCTAAAGCCGACGGTGACAAGGCCGGCGCTATCCGCGGTCCAGGAAAGGCCAACGGGGGCGGCCGGGACGCCAGGCCAATTGGGAACCGCCGACTGATAATCGGCGAAGCTCATGACCGGCGTGGGCGCGACTGTGTCGTCGGTCAGATCGATCACCCAAAGGTTAGCCTGTGCGCCAAACCCGCTGACGTCATTCACGATGGCGGCCAGTTTCGTCCCATCGGGCGACACCGCGGAGAAGCCATCCAGGTAGAAGGATTCCTGCTGGAAGATCAAGATCTGCTGCGGCAGCGCCTCGGTCAGGTCGCGCACCAGTTCGGCCTCGCTGCCGGGCGTTACTTTGTAAAGGGCTACCTCGAAGTTCGGGAAACCCAATGCCTTGACGCGCCAGAAGACGATGCTGCCATCCGCGGCATTCCAGGAGGGCAGATAGTCGATGAGTGCATCTGCGTTGCCGCGCCATGAACCGGTGACGCCGTCGTCGGTCAGGTTCTGGAACGTGCCATCGGCCGCTGTGAAGATCCAGATATCGCTATCGTTGCCCAACTGCACGGGGTTTTCGGTAAAGGCGATCGTCGTGCTGTCGGGCGACCACTGGAGCTGATAGGGCCAGTCGCGGAAGGCGCCGGTCGGCATATCGTGGCAGGTCTTGTCGGCGTTGGCAAAGGTGAACAGGCAAATCATGCCGGTTCTGTCGGCGCGGCGCCCCGTCTGGTTGAACCAGGCGATCTGTGCGCCATCGGGCGAGATGGCGGCGAAAGGCGCCTCGCGTTCGTTGATGACATTGGTCACACGACGGGCGCTTTGGACGGTGATCCCGCCTGCGGTGGCATCAGCGGCCGGCGCCTGAGTGACATCAGCGGCGGCGGCTGCTTCAGTAACAGCTTCCTCGGTGGCCGCTTCGGTGGCTTCGGCGACTGCTTCCTCAGTCGCGGCTTCGGTGGCTTCCTCGGTGGCTGCTTCCTCAGTCGCTGCTTCGGTGGGTTCGACGGCAGTGGCTTCCTCAGTCGCTGCTTCGGTGGCTGGGACTTCTGTTGCAGGCGCTTCGGTCGGCGGCACTGGGGTGGCGGTCGCCTCTGCTACGGGCGGCACGGCCGTGGCAGTCGGCGTGGGCTGCTGAGCGCCACCGCACGCGCCAAGCACGAGCACGAACAGGGTTATCATCGCCAAGAGCGTGTACGTTCTGATAGATCGGATCATTACGCGTTTCTCCTTATCGAGCATGATTTATGGAAGGTTGCACAGGACATTATAAAGGAAAAAGTGGATAGAATACACAAGAATGATAGTATGCTGTAGAGTATCATGAAGTGAGCAACGACGCCAAAGCCATTGACAAGGCCAAATATGCTTCAGTATGTCGGCGAGCACGTCTCGCAGCGCTGGCAAGCGGGCGTCACAAACCCATCTCAATGCTATGAAAGGGGTGATGTTATGCGTACTATCCAGGGGTTGGCCGGGTTGATGTTCGCCGTCATCGCGCTGTTTGCCATCACACTTTGGGTGGTGCTCGACGCGAGCGCCGCGCACAGCGAAGGCGACGCCGCCAACTTCGATTTGCGGCTGGCGGCGTCTGGGCTGAATCAACCCGTGTATTTGACGCACGCCGGCGACGGTTCGGGGCGCCTCTTCGTCGTCGAAAAGAGTGGCGCAATCCGCATCATCAAGCAAGGCCAGTTGCTGGCGCAGCCATTTCTCGACATCAGCGACCACGTGGGCAACGATGGCGAAGCCGGCTTTTTGAGCGTCGCCTTTCCGCCGGATTATGCAGCCAGCGGCTATTTTTTTGTCTATTACAATCACATCGACAAAAATCTGCGTCCACCCGAAGCGGAAGACAACGGCCGCAACGACGGGTACGACACCGTGGTGGCGCGCTTCCGGGTGACGGCTGACCCTGACCGCGCCGACAAAACCAGCGAGGAGTGGGTGCTGACGCGCAACCAGCCTTTCACCAATCACAATGGCGGGCTGATCACGTTTGGCCCTGACGGCTATCTCTACATCGGCCTCGGCGATGGCGGCGGCGGCGGCGACCCGCTGGACACAGCGCAAAATCTCAATTCGCTGCTGGGCAAAATCTTGCGCATCAGCGTCGGGCCGACGGGAACGTATACGATCCCGCCGACCAACCCCTTTGTCAACCGCACGGATGCGCGCGCCGAAATCTGGGATCGAGGGCTGCGCAACCCGTGGCGCTACAGTTTTGACCGGCAGACCGGCGATCTCTTCATCGGCGACGTCGGCCAAGCGCGCGTGAGGAGATCAGCCTGCACCTGGGCGGCGCTGCGGGTGGTCTCAACTTTGGGTGGGATTGCCGGGAAGGTTTTCTGGAGCGCTCGACGCTGGCCGACTGTTCCGGCCCTTTTACGCCGCCGATCCTGGATTATCCCCGCAGCGACGGCCAGTCGGTGACCGGCGGCTATGTCTATCGGGGCGGCGCGTTCCCTGCGTTTCAGGGGCGCTACTTCTTTGCCGATTTTGCGCAGGGGCGCATCTGGAGCACACAGCGCGCCGGCGCCGGCTGGTCCACCAAACAGTTGGAGCGAGACACGAATGACCAGTTCTCCTCCTTTGGAGAGAATGAACAGGGCGAATTGTTTGTCATTGCGATTGGCGGCAAGATCTATCAGCTTGTCGACACAAACGCACCGCGCCCGGCCCTGGACGGCACGACTTTTGTAGCCGCACCCACAAACGCAGTGGCCGGCGACATTGTCTCCTATACGTTGACCTTGCGCAACAGCAGCGGGGCCAGCAACGGCAGCGTGCAGGCGTCGATCCAGATACCAAACGCATTCCGTTATGTGCCAAATTCTTTCAGCGCCAGCACCGGCGCGGTCAATCAAGCCAATGCGCCCACGTTGACCTGGCAGGGAGCAATCGGTGCGGGCCAGACCATCACGCTCGCCTATCAGGTCACCGTCAATAACGGCTTTGTCGGGGCGGCCCCCACCGTGGCAGTCGTCACTGTTCCAGAAACGGGGACATTCACCCGCGAGGCGGCGCTGACGATTCGCACTTCCGGTGCGGCTAGCTCGGACCCGGATTTCTTTCTGCCCGGCACGCAGCCCGAACATCTGGTCGACGCCATCATCGATCCGGCGAGTTGCCAGGGCTGTCACACGTCGCCGATCTACGGCGCCTGGCGCGGCAGCATGAAGAGCCAGGCGGGACGCGACCCCATCTTCTGGGCGGCGCTGCACATCGCCAATCAGGACGCTGAAAATGCCGGTGACTTCTGCCTGCGCTGTCATACGCCGCGCGGCTGGTACGATGGCCGCAGCCATCCGGCCGACGGCAGCATTTTGGAAGCCACAGATCTGGCCGCCGGCGTCGCGTGTGAAGTCTGCCACCGCATGATCGACCCGCAGCCGACCGGCGGCGAGGCCGCGGCAGTCGCCAGGGACGCGGCAGTGCGCGGCGCCATTTCGCCCACGCTGCCGATCGACCATGTCGGGTCGGCCATGCTGATCCTCGACCCGGAGGACAATCGCCGCGGCCCCTTCGCGCTTTCGCCCGCGCCGCCGCACCCCAAGGCCACCTGGCGCACCGACTTTCTCGGTCAGAGCGGCAATCCTGTAACCGAGGCGCGGGTCTGCGGTTCGTGTCACAATCTCGACAATCCTACGCTCAGTTGGGATCCTGTGGCCGGACGGTACGCGCCGAACGCCGAGGACATGGCCGCGCCTTCGTTTGCACAGGGCGAGCTTTTCCCCATCGAGCGCACCTACGATGAATGGCTGAAGAGCGATTACGCCACCTCCCAAGGCGTCTTTGCACCCGAATTCGCCGGCAGCAAACCCGACGGCATCGTGCGCACGTGCCAGGATTGCCACATGCCGCGCACGACCGGGCCGGCGGCTATCGGCGATGTGAATCGCGACTGCGTCACCAACGGCTGCCTGCCGGAGCATAGCTTTGCCGGCGCCAACACCTGGGCGCCGCGTCTGCTGCAAGATGCGCGCTGGCGGCTGAAGGCGACAGGCGACGCCGTGCATCTGAATGCGGCCATGGTCTCCGCGCGTGCAATGCTGCAACGTGCGGCGACGGTGACGCTCGACTTCGACCCGGAAGCCGCGACGAGGCAGGTGACGGTGCGTGTGACAAACGAAACGGGCCACAAGCTGCCGACCGGCTATCCAGAAGGTCGCCGCATCTGGCTCAATGTGCGCGCGTACAATGCCGATGGCCAGCTTGTCTTTGAATCGGGCGCCTACGATGCGCAAACCGGTGTGCTGACAGACGACCCTTATCTCAAGGTGTACGAGGCGAAGCTGGCTATCGACAGCGGCGCGGCCATCACCGAAACCCTCCATTTTGTGCTCAACAACCACGTGCTCAAGGATAACCGCATCCCGCCGCGCGGCTACACCGTGGCAGCTTTCGACCAGCCCGGCCTGCGCCCGATCGGCGCGACCTATGCCGATGGACAATATTGGGACGTGACAACCTATCCGCTGCCCGACGACGCGGTGGCCGTGGCTGTTGTGCTCTACTATCAGACGGCGTCCAAGGAATACATCGATTTTCTGCGCGCGCGCGCGGCGAGGATGGCGTGGTGTTGGGGCAGATGTGGGACGATCTGAAAAGCCCGCCGGAGGTGATCGGCGTGGCGATGGAACCGGTGGAGTTCAACTATCTCCCGCTGATCGGGCGCTGAGCCGGCGGGGCGGTCAATGGCGCAAATCGCCGGACCGCGCGTGGCTGAAGTCAGTTAACAACAAAAACCCTGGGAAGGTGAACCTTCCCAGGGTTTTTGTTGTTAACCAGCGATCGTAAGCATCAGGCAGCGTTCGGGGTGAAATTGGGATCGCGGTATTTTTTCCCTTCTTCGATCAACATGACCGGAATCCCGTTGCGAATCGGATACTTATACCCGTTGCGTGGGTTGAGCAGGAATTTACCATCATCCACCAACTCCAGCGGCCCTTTGTCTTCAGGACAAACGAGGATCTTGAGCAATTCCTCGCTGATCTTGCCGCCTAGCGGTGCGTCGTCCAGCGACTTGACAGGCTGTGAGGGCAGAACGCCGCTCGTGGACGCTGAGCCGCCGTTTGCAGGTGCGAAAATCTGCTTGAGAACATAGACAACGCCGGCTACCACCGCAGCAAAAAAGAGGAACTTTAAAAAGCTTTTCATGACATGACTCCAGTTGGGTTCGATTCAAGCCAAAACCACCAGTACCCGCATGTTATCACAGCACGATGGAGATTGAAATTCACAAAGGCAATCAGTAAACGATCTCTTTGCGTCGATTTTATGACAATTGTATACTACGGGAATGATAAGCCTTCAATCCACCCCACCAAGCAAGCCATGACTCTCATCTGGTCAGCGCTCCTGATTTTTATCTGGCTGGTGGTGATGGGGCAACTCTATCGGCGCGACCGAGACCGCCAACCTGCGCACGGTCTGTGGATGGATGTGCTCGCAGGCGGGTTGCTGTGGGGCCTTGTCTTTGGATTTTTCTGGCGCACGTTGAGCGGCGCCGCCTATCAGCCCGCGGATGGCGGCGACCTTGTCAGTTTCCTCTTTCCAACCTATCGTTTTGCCGCGGCCGAACTGGCGCAAGGATGGCTGCCGCTCTGGAACCCAACACTCTACGGCGGCGCACCCTTCATCGGCGATATTCAGGCTGGTTTTCTCTATCCGCCCCATCTGGCGCTCTTTCTCATCAATCCGAACTTTCCATACGCCACGTTGCAAGGGCTGGCTGTTGGACATCTCTTCTGGGCAGGGCTGGGGATGTACGTTCTGCTGCGCACGTTGCGCTGGCCGGAACAACCCGTGAGCCGTCCCGCGGCCTTCTTCGCCGCAGTCACCTTTGCCTTTGCCGACCCACTGTTGATCCATTTCGGCAACCTGAATCTGATTGCGGTGCTCAGTTGGCTGCCCTGGGTGTTGGCGGCCTTTGTGCGTGGGCTGCAAACTTCACGGTGGCTTTGGCCGGGGGTGGCAGGCTTGCTCTTTGCAGTCAGCAGCTATGCCGGCCACGCGCAGAGCACGCTCTACATCGGGCTGGCGCTGGTGATCCTCACGATCGGCTGGATGATAACGGCCGCTTACGAAGTGCGTCCGGCGGGAGCCAGGCCATGGCAGCCGTTAGGAATGCTGTTGGCAACGGCGCTGCTGACCGCGCTCCTCGCCGCACCGATCCTGCTGCCGGCGCTGGAGCTGACCCGCTATGCAACCCGCGCCGAGTTCACCTACCAGGATACCGTTGCCTATTCTCTGGCGCCGACGCAGATGCTGGCCGGACTGGTTACGCCGTCGCTTTTTGGCCGCGGCCCGGCGCTGCACTGGAGCTTGTGGGAGCGCGTCGAGTTGCCCTATCTCGGCGCAACGGCTTTGATAGCAGCGTTTTGTGGCATCGTGCTGGCTTTACCCGCACAGCGGCGCCGCCTGTGGATGTGGGTCGGTATGGCAAGCTTCGGCCTCATCGTGGCGCTTGGCGTCTACACGGTCGTGCATGGCTGGCTGACGCTGCTGCTGCCGATGTTCGACCAATCCGCGCGGCGCGCGCCATTATTCTCTGGACGCTAGGCATGAGTGTGACGGCAGCCGTCGGCTTCGACGCCGTGGCCGTGCGTGCGGCGCGTGCGAACGTGGTGACGGCTTTCTTGAAAGGCGGCGCGGCGCTGCTGGCGCTGGGTGTGATCATCGCCTACACACTTCTTTTCGTGATGCAGGCCGACGCCACCGTATTTCTGCGCGCGTCGCTGGCCGCGCTGGCGCTGGCGATTGCCGTGGTGGCGTGGCTCGGCGCATGGAGCCTGATCGCGGCGCGCCAACACCGCCGGCTGACCTTTGGCGCTTTTTCCATCCTGATGATTGCACTGCTCTACATCGAGTTGGCCGCGGCGGGCGCGTACACTGATATCAGCGAAACCGACCCGACGCAAGGCTTCCAGCACGATGACGTGATCACCTTTCTGCGCGGCGACGCCGATCTGTTCCGCATCGACACGCGCACCGATCTGCAAGGTCTGTGGCAACCCGACGCCGCGGCGTTGGCCGGCCTGCAGGATGTGGGCGGCATCGACAATCCGCTGGCGTTGCGCAGCTATGCGGCCTTCTGGGAGGCGACCGGTGGCCGCGCCACGCGCCTCTATGACATGCTAAACGTCAAATATGTGCTCGTGAAGGAAGGCGCGCCGCTGCCCGAGGGCAAGTTCGAGAAAGTCTTTGGGCCGGCCCAGGGCATCGAAGTCTATGCAAATCGGCGCTTTCTGCCCCGCGCGTGGGTAGCGCCCGCCGACGCCGATCTGGACAACCTTTTGCCGCCTGATGCGGTCGCGCCAGCCGAGGTAACGGCATATGCGCCGACCCGGATGAGTTTCACAACCACGACCCCGCACCCTGGCTGGCTGATCATGAGCGAGTTCTGGTATCCAGGCTGGACAGCGACGGTGAATGGCGTCGCAACGGAGATCGAGCAGGTTAACGGTGCACTGCGTGCGGTGGCCGTGCCGGCCGGAGCATCGACCGTGACGCTCACTTATTGGCCCTCCACCTTGACTTGGGGCTTCCTGGCCGCGGCCGCCGGGATCGTTTTCCTGGCCTTCCTTACTCTCTGGCTGCGTCCCAAATCAACATCAACCGGCTCCGCGTGACGCCGTCCAACGACGTGTAAAGATAGGTGCGCCCGTCCAGCACGACCAGATCGGCATGACCCACGCCGATGTTGCCGGGCAGATCGACCAGTATCGGGTTGCCCGGATACTTCTCCCATGCGCCATCCACCGCACCGGTCAAGGAGCGCGCCAGCCCAAGCCCGAACTGCGTATCGCCTGGATCGCCCGCGGCCGGCCCGCGCACGCCTTCGTAGAGCATGTAATAGCGGTGGCTGTCGCCTTCCGTCAGCCGCTGCAACTCAGCCGAACTGATGGTGCGAAAGTCGAAAAAGGGATTGGCGGCGGCCTCCGTCGCCTGCAACGGGCCGTAGTCTGCCGCGCCGACGAAGAGTGGATTATGCGCACAAGGCGCAAAGGCGGCGCCGTCCTCATCGGCTGGCCGCTTGAAACAGCCCATCGCGCCCGGATTCTGCCCTTGCGCCATGAAAACATAGACGACGCCGTCCGCGACGATAATCCCCGGCGGCCCGCCGCGCAGACACTCGTAATTGAAGGGAGCAAAAGGATGTTCGCCGATGCGCTCCTCGGCGGGGCAGTCTCGATACCAAAGATGCCAGACCACCGAATCGGCGACATGCTCCGGCTCTGACCAGCGCAGACCGTCAGGCGAAGTGCGCAGCATCACGCGCCCCAGGTACTCGTAGACCATCCACGCACGCTGGCCATCGTAGAAAACGCGTGGATACTGTTGCTGCGCCATGTGGTCGACATCTGCTTCACATGGACATTGGCGACACGGAATAAGACAGATCGGCGCGGCAGGCAGGGCAAAAGAGAGGCCGCGATCCGTGCTACGATAGATCACGACGCAGCCGGGGAAATCCACCGCCGCGCCGCAGGAGTCGAGGACGCCAGCCGAACGCTGGCTGGCGTGGACGTAGGACCACACCTCGCCATTGCTCAGCACGACGCTCGCTGACTCGCCCATCGGCAAGCCGGCGTCGTCTACATCCACGACAAAGCGTGCGCGGCCATCCCAGAAGTCAGCCAGCGTCGGGAATGCACCGGAAGCCGGCATGGGTTCGCTCACCAGCAAAGGCGTGGACGTAGACCCGGCGCGCTCACGGGTGGGCGTCGGGAAAACAACCGGTGTGGCGCGCGCAAGTGGTGGCAACGGCGTTCCCCTTGCAGCGAGCGACGGCTGGCCCACACTCGTCGGCAACGTTGGCTTGCCAGGCGCGGGGCGGCATGCAGCGAGCATCGCCGCCAGCGCCAGCAGCCATCCCAGGGCGTGAAGACGCACGCCTATTCCATCGGGTACTTCATACCCACTTGGGCGCGGATTTCATCCATGATCCGCATGACTTGCAGCGATTCATCCAATGACATGACAGCACTTTCCAGCTTGCCGGCGCGCACGCAATCTGCCACCTCAATAGCTTCATGACTGAAGCCGTTGGCAAAATAAGGTCGCTGCATCACCTCCGGCGCGTGGCCGGCGCGTTGCAGCGTGAGCGCGTCGCCGACCCACCACGGGCTGTGCACCCGGATCGAGCCGTTGTCGCCCAGGATCACGGCCTCCTGGAGCGTCGTGGCGCGCACGGTGGTCGCCAGCAAAGCTACTTCGCCGTCGGGGAAGCCGAGCACAATGCCCATATTTTCGTCGATGCCGGTGGCGCCCAACGCGGCAAGCGCGGCGATGCGATCCGGCTGGCCGAGCAGCATCGTCGCCAGCGAAATAGGATAAACGCCGACGTCGAGCATCGCACCGCCGCCCAGCGCCGGGTCGAAAAGACGGCTGGCCGGGTTGAAAGAGGCGCGAAAACCAAAGTCAGCCTGCACCATCTGCACCTTGCCGATGGCGCCGTCGACGACCAGCTTGCGCACTTCGACGATGATCGGCAAAAAACGCGACCACATCGCCTCCATCAGAAACAATTTTTGACGCCGCGCCTCGTCGACCATCGCCTGCGCCTGCACCGCGTTGATCGCAAAAGGCTTCTCGCACAGGACGTGCTTGCCATGCTGCAGCGCCAACACGGTATGGTCGTGGTGAAAATTGTGCGGCGTCGCCACATAGATCGCATCGACATTTGGGTCGGCGACCAGCGCTTCGTAGCCGACATGGCGGCGTACAATATCGAAGCGATCGGCAAAGCGGTCCGCCGAGGCTTGTGTACGCGACCCCACAGCGATAATTTCCTGGTCGTCGAGCGCGGCCACCCCCGTCGCAAATTTGGCGGCGATGTTGCCTGGCCCCAGGATTCCCCAACGAAAAACTTCGGTCATGATAAGCTCCAATCAGCGAGCCAGCGGTCGGCCATAGGCATGCCGCTGGCAAGGGTTGCTTGTATGATGCGGTCGATCTCCACCGCAGTTCGGCGCAGTGAAACTTCCACCTCGCCTGGCGCACGATAATCGATCAGCGCGTATTCAGCCCACGGCGGGTTATAGACCGACCCGTCGCGCCGCAGCGCAAAGGGCAAGCCGACGCTGCCTGGGTTGACGATCAGCCGGTGACGATGGCGGCGCACCATGGCGGTGTGGGTATGACCGCCCGCGCAAAGCAAGGCCGTATCGCCGCCAAAGATGTCGTCCAGCGTGGCATCGTCAGTCGTGGCGCGAATTGCCTCGTGAAACGAACGCGGCGACCCGTGATAGCAAAGCAAGGTCTGCTCGTCGCCCAGGTCAAGGCGCACCGTCTGCTGAAACGAACGCACCACGGCGAGATCCGCAGCCGTCAATTGCGCCGCGCCCCACCCTTCGACCGCATTGTACAGCGCGGTCATCGCGTCCTGTTCCGCGTGCGGCAGCGGATGCAGCGCCCAGTCATCGGTATTGCCCATGACGACGGGGCAAGCAAGCTCGGCGACCGCGGCAAGCACTTCACGCGGCTGTGGCCCAAAGATCGCCACGTCGCCCAGACAGACGATCTGGTCGGGCTGGGCGCGCGCAATGGCAGCAAGCACAGCTTCCGTGGCCGGCAGGTTGCCGTGAGTGTCAGCAAAGAGGGCGATACGCATCGATAAGGCTCAGCGCGGCTCGGGCATGGCGGTCAGCGCTTTCCAGACGCGATCCGGCGTGTAAGGCAACTCGTCGATCCAGACGCCGGTGGCATCGTGGATGGCGGCGGCAATGGCCGGCGCGGTCGGGATAAAAGGCATCTCCGCCATGCCGCGGATGCCCAGCGGACCTTGCGGGTCAGGAAACTCCAGAATAATCGGCTCGACCACCGTCGGCACATCGAGCACGCCAGGGATCAGATAGGTGCTCAGGTGCTGCGACACGGCGCGGCCGTCGCGCTGCACATACTTCTCCAGCAGCGTCCAGCCCATTGCCTGCGCGATAGCGCCCTCGATCTGTCCTTCCACCTGCTGCGGATTGACGGCGCGGCCGACATCGTTGGCGCTGATCAGACGCAGCACGCTCACGTGTCCGGTGTCGAGATCGACCTCCACCTCGGCGACCTGGGCGCAATAGCCGTAGGTAATGTTTGGATCGGACGCGCCGGTCTCGCGATGGTAGGCAGTTGTGGGCCGGGGGTGAAAAATAAACTCTGCGTGCGCCGGACGTTCTTCGTTACGCCATTCGCGCAAGGCACGCTCGGCCGCGCCCTGAATTGCGTTGCCGGCCATGAAGCTCATGCGGCTGGCGGAAGTGCTGCCGCTGGAGCCGGTCACCTCGGTGGAGTCGGCGCGCACTTCGACGCGTGCCGGGTCGAGGTGCAGCACCTCGGCGGCCACCAGTTGAAAGAGCGTGTGCGCCCCTTGCCCCACTTCAGCGCCCACACAGCCGACCACGGCGCGTTCGATCTGCTCCTGCCCATGCAACTCCACCCAGGCTGAACAATGTTCGGGGAAGCCCAGGCTAAAGCCGACATTTTTGAAACAGCACGCCAGACCGACCCCGCGTGCGGTGCGCCGCCGCGTGGCATCGAGCGAGGTGAGGGTGCGCCTGTTTTGCTGCGCAACATTTTGTCCGAGAGCGACTTCGGGAGCGCCGGCAAGCTGTCGATCTTCCTCCGCCCGGCGCCAGACGCCGGCATCGTCGCGCCGCCAGCCGGACCGCTCAGCGGCTGCGGCGACCACCTCCGTCGCCGTGCAACCCGGCGGCAGAGGCGATTTCGTGGGCAGCGTTATCCCTTCCTGCCAGAGGTTGCGCATCCGCAGCTCGACCGGGTCCAGACCGAGCGCTTCCGCCAATTTGTTCACCTGCAGCTCGGCGGCAAAGTGCCCCTGCGGGCCGCCAAAGCCGCGAAAGGCGCCGCCCGGCGTGTTGTTGGTGTAGACTGTACGCGCCACGACATGTACATTAGGAATCTGGTAAGGGCCCAGCGCGGCCATCAATGAGTTGCCCAGCACCTTGGTGCTGGTGTAGGCGTAGGCGCCGCAATCACTCGTCAGGTCCATCTGCGCGGCGACGATCTTGCCGTCGCGCGTGGCGCCCCATTTGGCCTGGATGGTGTAGGGGTGGCGCTTGTGATGGCCGATGATGCTCTCTGCGCGGCTCCAGACGGTCTTGACCGGCCGGCCGGTCTTCCACGCGGCTAACGCCAACGCAATCTGGATCGAAATGTCCTCGCGGCCGCCAAATGCGCCGCCGACCGCGGCGTGACGTACGACGATCTGGGCGTCGGGCAAGCCCAGCGCGTGGGCGATCTGCGTGCGTTCCTCGTGCATCCACTGGCCGGGGCAGGTGACTTCAATGCAGCCATCCGGCCGCACCCAGGCGACGCCGGCTTCGGGCTGCAAATAGGCGTGCTCCTGGGCGTGGTGTGGTAGGTATACTCGACAATCACATCGGCCTGCGCAAAGCCCGCCCCGACGTCACCGTCGCTCAGAGTATATTCCAGGAGCACATTCGATTGTAAATTACGCTCACCATAGGGGTATCGAAACGCATCAGGATGTAGTGGCGGCGCATCGGGCGCCATCGCCGCAAAGGGGTCGGTGACGACCGGCAGCGTGGTGTAGTCGATGGTGACTGCTTTGGCAGCGGCTTCGGCCTCCGCCTGGCTCTCGGCGACGACCAGCGCCACGTGATCCGCCTCCCAGCGCACGGTTGCGGCCTGGGGCGTGCTGCCCAGCCCGCACAGCACCGGCTGATCCGGCATGATCAGACCGTACTCATTGACCGGCACATCGGCCGCGGTCAGCACTGCGATGACGCCGGGCATAGCGCGTGCCGCGCGCACGTCGAGCGACTCGATGCGCGCATGAGGCACGCCGGCAAAAACGATCTTGAGCCACGCCTGACCGGGCAGGTCGATGTCGCCGGCATAGACGGCGGCGCCGGTCACTTTCTCGGCGGCGTCGATTCGCGGGATGCTGCTACCAACCGCGCGCATAGGGATTTCCTCTCAATTCTGGCGCACCAGCATGGCCAAGCGAGCGGCCGCCCAGCAGGTGCAGGTGGAGATGGTAGACCTCCTGCCCGCCATCGCGATTGCAATTCACCAGCAGGCGATAGCCATTCTCCGCGATGCCTTCCTGCGCGGCGAGGGTGCGCGCCACCACGAACATGTGGCCGATCAATTGCTCGTCGTCGGGCGTCACGTCATTGGCGGTCGGGATGAGTTGGTTAGGCACGATCAGGATGTGCACGGGCGCCTGCGGGTTGATGTCGCGAAACGCCGTGACCTGGTCGTCCTGGTAGACGATGTCGGCGGGAATCTCGCGGCGGATGATCTTGCTAAAGATGGTTTCGGCGGACATAGGCGACTCTTCTGGGCTACGGATTGGCAAACAATGCCCTCAGTATACTGTACGGCTTGGATGAGTGACAAAGGACTGGCATCCACCGCGGCGCGCTAACCATGCTGCGCTCATCGGCGCTTTGACCGGGACAGGCAGCGTCAAGTTCGTGGGAATGTCGGTTGAAGGGGGAAGAAGTAGTAGACAATTCTTGAAAGAGTATTTCGCCAATGGAAGCATGAACTAATGTTGTCCGCCCTTTCCAGCCATGAATTGAACCAACTACTCCCCCTTTTGGATGCACTGGTGCGTATGATTGAGCGCGCCAAATCGCCACTAAAAAAAGAACAGCTAAAGTAAAGCCACTTTGAAACCAAGAGTTTCTCGAAGTCAGGGTCCAGTTCCAATTTGGGCCATAGGCGCTTGATGATGGCGAACGGTTCGGTGTTGATGCGATCGACGAAGGCTTTGCAGGCATCAAACAGCTCCGCGTGGAGGCATAGCAGTGATTGCGAGTCACGTCTTCACGCATCCATTTCCAAAGACCCTCAATCGGGTTGAGATCAGGGCTATACCCCGGCAAGGGCACGAGGGTGAAACCCAACCTTGCGGCCTCCGCCTGAACAGCTTTGGCGGTGTGACACGATGCACCATCCCAGATGATCACAGTCGGCGCGGTGAGCGGTCCCCAGCCAGGCAGCCAGATGGTGCAGGAACTTGATCGTATTGTCGCCGTTGCAGCCGCCTTCGTTCCAGATGAAGCACTTCCCGTTGGTGAAGTCATAGGCGCCATACCAGTCGATCCTGTCCTGCAAGCGGGGGCAATGACTCAATCGCCAGGCTGGTTCACCCTTCTGTGCCCAGGTATAGCCCAGATCCATGTCCTGATGAAGATGCGCCTCATCAATGTGAATCAGCCGCATCGCGCCCTGGCACACCTGCGTATAGAGTTTCTGGAAGGCGGTCATGAAAGCCGCACGCTTAGCGGGATTCGCACGCTTGAGCACTTTCTGGCACTTCTTCCAGCTCAAATCATGCGTGTGCAACACTTTGCTCAACGTACGCCGCCCGACCTCACAGGCGAAGACCTGCCTGATCCAGCGCCGCAGCTTCTTCCAGCGTCCAGTTGTAACCAGGCAGGCCATGCTCAATGGGCGCACTCTCTTTCACCGTGGCAACGATTTGCTTGACTTGTTCGGGCGCAAAGGCAGGCCCCGCCACTACGCTGATAGGTCACGGCTTCTGGCCTAAGGAGTTGTACGTGTGCACCCACTTCAGCACGGTGTTGTCGTCATGCTTCATGGCAGCCGCCCACTGCGTGGCATTCGTGTAGGCGCACCAATCTCGTACAACGCCAGGAATCGTTCCGCGTCCGTGGATGCTCCGCCGCCACGGATAACCGGCGCAAGTCCGCCAGCGTCTGCTCCCATTTTGCCAGGTCTGGTCGCACCATCTTGCCCTCCTCTTGTCTCTCTGTATCAATACATCCGCATGAGAAGGGTTTTAACAGATCTGTCCATGTATCGCAAAACTATGATTCTGAAAGTATCTTTACTTTAGACCCATTGTCGCGGCTAATAGCAAAAACGGGACAGTTGAGCGATGAGCAGCTAAATGGACTCGTACTCGGCGCTGACTTGGAAGACAATGTGATGGCAGTGCAAGAACTGAGAATCTGGAACAAGGTGCTTGCCAATCTAAGCCTGAGTCCTATCGATCTTTACGAATCTGCGCTGGAGGCACTGATGTTGCGCGGCATTCTAGAGGCGCCGGCGTTGCTTTCCATCAATGCAGTGGTCGACGGTCAATCTGAACCCACAGATAATGTAGTCAAGCAGCTACACGTAAGTGTATATTCTGTGGATTTCCGCATATTGCCAGTCGATCAGGTTGAAGTCATTGCATTTACCATCGAAGGTGGGCCTGGTTATATAACCAGCGAAAGCGATCATTTATCGGTTACGCCCATCCATTTTAATGCTGAAACAACGCAAATTCGTGTCGAGGCCAAGTCACTCTCTGCAACAGCGATGTGGACCGAACTGACGTTGAGCACCTCGATGGAATCAGTCAAAATACCAGTGGTTGCACAGTGGGAGACGGTCAAGGCGCCTGCTGCGATTACACCGTCGGAGCCAGCCAAGGCACCCGCTATGGTAAAACCAAGTGCACCTCTGCCTCTGCCTGTAAATGACTCCGCAAAATCAAAACGCGATTCACAAACAAAGGATGGTAAGCATTGCAAGCAAGATGGGTTTCCACTCCCTTCTGAAAGTACTTCAAAAAACAAGCAACGCTCGCTATCATCTCCTTTAATTGTCGATCCTTCTGGCAATGGAGATTTTTTGACTTTAGAGGAGGCGGTTCTAAAGTCACAACCCAGAACTGTGCTCCGTTTAGTAGCCGGCCAGCATTATCTGAAAGCGCCACTACTGATCAAAAAAGACCTTACTCTTATCGGAGAAGGGATGGAAAGCACCCAGATTGTATGCCATAGCGAAAAATATGTCGTTACGTTTTCAGGCAACGGCAAATTCTCAACCAGTGAAGTGACATTTGCTCACGAGGGCGAAAAGTGGGCAGATGTTGTCCATGGAATAGATGGAGAAATCACATTTGATCGATGTCGCTTTACTGGCGGCGTAAAGGAACATCATGGGAATCAGGGAGGAAATGGCCTGCACTTGTCGGGTGCGGCGAAGGGGCAAGTGATGTTTTGCGAGATGATTAACAATGACTGGGCAGGCATATATATAGGCGGGCAGGCGTGTCCACTTCTTGAGTGCAACCAATGTAGGGAGAACAAGCGCTTTGGGATTATCTATTGTGAACACGCTGCGGGAAAAGCCCAAAATAACGTCTGCGTAGACAACTGGCGGAATCTATTTGTAAGAGATAAAGCCAAACCCGATATCGTAAATTAACAAAACGAGCACAAATCCTATGCACCACAAAGTGATGGGGAAGAGAAAAATGAATACTGTACATCAGCCAATCTTCAAAAAGTATGAGAGGACAGAAGTATGAACAGTCAAAGCAATGTACCCAATTGGGCGAACGTTGAACCAGTCGGCGGTGAACGTCACCTACCGGTCTATCTTCTACTGGATACGTCGTCAAGTATGGACGGGGCGCCACTAGAGTCGGTCCGACAAGGCTTGGAACAGTTCCAGCGCGAAGTCACTAACGACCCATTTGCTCGAGAGGTAGTCAAAGTGGGAGTCATTACATTTGACAGCAATGCGCAGCTCGTCACAAATGGCTTGGCCCCAATTAATTCATTTCAGCCGCCTGAACTTAAAGCATCAGGTACAACCAGGCTCGATCTGGCTTTTCGCGAACTATCTAAATCGATAGATCGTGATGTTGTGAAATCTATCAGGGGTGCACAAAAAGGCGACTGGCGACCAGTAGTTTTTGTGCTCACTGACGGACAGCCCACCGTAGATCATGATGTATGGAAAGCAGCGAGAGATGCTATCGTGGAACGCCCTAAAGGTCAGATCAAAACCAGTGTAATCTTTGCCGTTGGTTGTGGGCCAAACGTAATTGACGATACGCTTAAAGCCATTAGCACCGGCACTGCTTTCCGCATGGGCACTGATGCTACGTCTTTTACAGAGTTGTTCAAATATCTCTCGCAAAGCCTAACAAGTTCAGTGCAGCCGGGTGGGGATATTGAAGATCCGTTTGCTAACGTGTCCCCACCTTCCAACTTAGTCCGCATTCCATGAGGAACTGTCATGACAACCGGTTTTGTGATTGGAGATCGTGGGTTAGGTACATCCGGTGACACGCATCCGGCGTGGATGCTTGGACACGCAGTTGCTGGCGATTATCTGGTCGTAGGTGCCAGTGCCATCGGGCAGATTCATTTGGCGCATGGTGCGTTGCGCGATGACGCCTTCCTCGTCCGTACGAGCGGCCCTTGGATCGCAGTGGCAGTCGCTGATGGTGTTGGGTCGAAAACGCTGTCACGTTACGGCGCAACATATGTCGTTGAAGCGTTAACTTCTCTTCTATTGCGCCAACTGTCACCTCCTCTCAGTGCGTCAGACGAACTAAGAAAAGAAGAATCATTTGTCATCAGCAACAACAGTCCACCAGCATCGGTGGGAGAAGTCAAACTCTGTACCGAAGCATATCAGAACATTACTGGGCAGGAGTTTACAGATGGATTGGAAGAATGGAGGGCAAAGATAGGTGTTGACAGTTTCGATCTTGAGATGGAACTTACACAGGCTGCATCAATCGGTTGGTGGCCGTCAATTCAGGCGAAGCATCCAGAAAGTTCAGCACTTGTATCACAGCAGGAGTCTAGTATTGACAATAAGGCTCATCCCTCTAAGCAAATCGGTAGCGATGCAGATGTGGATGCACCTACACTTAACCTGCTTACAATCATGGATGAAGCATTTCAAAATACCCATTTGGGACTGCGAGATCATGCAAATCGGCTAGAGTTGGAGTTGACCGAACTTAGCTGCACTGCACTAGGATTACTTTTAAATGTAGAAACAGGTACCGGTGTAATAGCGCAGATCGGCGACGGAGCAATTCTGGGATTGACGGCACAAGGACAAGTAATTGGTTTGATTGAGGCGCCAGACACTGGCGATCCCCAAGCAACTTATACTTTGAACAAGCCGAATTTCAAGACCCACCTTGCCATATCTCCGATCGAAGCCCCTAAGAATGACCCCATTGTTGCTTTTTATGTAATGACCGATGGCCTGTCCGGAGACCTGTTATACTCGCCAGACCCCGATTCGTTGCGGCACTGGTCACAGAAAGTCGATCACAATTTACGCTATGCGGCCAGCCCGGCGCAAGCAGCTGCCGGTATGTTAAACTGGCTAGCATCCTATGTCGTCTCTGGTAGTTGGGACGACCGCACATTGGTCGTGATTACTCGACAGGAGAGAGCACATGGCAATTGCCAAGCTGGCGCCGAACAGCCGGAACCTGCCTAATCAGTTAACCTTAAATGACCAGCCGGCGCATCACGGGGGTGAAGGAAGTGTCTATTTCACTACTGACGGTCAATATGCTGTCAAGATCTATCATCGGCCGGCGTCGGACAAGCAGAGACTGCTCAAACAAGTGCTCGATTTAGGAAGGAATCTGGGTGACGATGAGCGATTTTTAGCTTGGCCATTGGGTATTATTAATGAGATTGACGGCGAGCCAACTGTCGGTGTAGTTACGCGCTGTGTACCGCCTACGCACGCACCGCTTTACCGATTTATTTACAGCCCAAAGGACGCTATCAAACAGTTTGGTGAAGGGCGAAGTTGGCTCAACTATCTCAAGATGGCGCGTAGCACGGCGGCGGCAGTACGAACCATTCATGGCAAGGGAATGGCGCATGCCGATATACATCTAAAAAACTTTCTGGCCGATCCAGAGTCCGGTGAGGTAGTTTTGATTGATCTTGATGGCTTAGTGGTCAGAGGCTTTTTGCCTCCCCAGGTCAAGGGAATGCCAGGTTTCATCGCCCCGGAAGTACTGATGGCCAAAGCACAACCAAGTGAACTGACAGATCGGCATAGCGCAGCCGTCTTAATTCTATGGATACTACTGCTGCGCAACGTGATGTTGACACAAACTTGCATCGATGAGGATGACGAGCGCCACGATGACGAGTTGGGCTACGGTAAGTTTGCCTGCTTCAGCGAACACCCTATCGAGCGGCGTAACTGGATATCCCAGATTGGCATTCCTCTATTTCGCAAGGGGGCGCTTTCTTTCCGAATGCTGACGCCGAAGCTGCAAGCTCTGACAGAAAAGGCGTTGATTGAAGGGTTGCACGAACCCTCCAAACGGCCTCAAGTGATCGAGTGGGAGCGAGCGCTATCTGAAGCCTATGATGCTTTGATCGGTTGCCCATCATGCCACCAGTCGTTTGTCTACCCCTATTGGTTGACGCCGCCGCTTCGTCAATGCCCATTGTGTGGTTCTAATGTGATCCCACCATTTCCTGCAGTATTGGAATTACTTGAACCTAGATCCAAAGGTACGTTGGTGGCACTACGCACAATCGTGCTCTATCAGGGAATGCCACTATTTGCCGATGTAGTCGAGCCAGGTAGACTGCCACCTTTCACGCGTCGTGGTTCTGCTAGCATCGGCCAGGTTGCATGGGAGACAAACGAGAGAGGCTATCGGCTAACAAACACTGGGAATGATTTCTGGCAATTATCTTCTGGCGAGCGAATCAAGCCAGGTGCATCTGTGTCATTGCATAAAGGAGCGATGATCAACTTTGGTAACGATAAGAGGGTGATGAGGGTCGTATTATAATGAGCGAGATAGCTCAGCATAATAACAGGCAATATCACTTCGCGCGCCGATAATTATACTGCACCGCACGGCAGAATCAGTTGCCCGCCTACCAAGGCAAGGGGTGTTATCCAAAGGTTGGGAAACTCATACGCCCACTCCAACGCAAATACCAAGAGAATGTCATTGCCGCGTCATCACCTGAGCGGCAGTGTCACTTTTTCCACGATGGACGCCGCATCGATGTGCACGCCTGGCACAACCTGGTGCGCTCGACAACTCTTGTCGCCGTGGATGCACCAACTTTTGTCATCTATGTCTTTCACCATCCACTCTACAAGCAACTGTTGGTCTTGGCCACCAATCTGGCGCAGATCAGCGCAGAGGCCGTCTATCATATCTACCGTGACCGCTGGCCGGTCGAACAACCCCCGCTGGCTGCCAAACAAATGGTTAGCCTCCATCGCCACTTTGTCTTCGCCGACGAAGCTTGTTTCCGCCTGCCTGAACTCAGTCTGATCACCGGCGCCATCCTGACCTACACCGCGGCTGTGCTGCCGCCCATCCCTGCCGGCTTCTGGGACCGTTCACCCAAGGCCACGCTAGTGCAGAAACAGGGATCGATTTCGGTGAGCAGGCCGAGATTCCTCCCTCCGGTCGGAATGACAAAGCCGAGTACGTGGTCTGCAACCGCACTAGGACGTTTGCGCCGCCTTCTGCAACAAGTCGATTTTTCAACTTTGACCATCATCGACCCGCAAATCCGAAAAAAAGAACTCGGTGACGGCTCACTTATCCAAAGGGATTGATGCTCATCGCCGTCGCAAACGAGCCGCTTGACCTATAATTGCCGGAAACTAAAGTCCACAGGCAGTAGGTGAGTCAAGCATCGCAATCAGACCAACTTGACATCCACAAGGCAGTTTTGCAGTTAACCTGCGTGGATGATAAACTAGGAATTCATAATTCTTTGGTGCGACGTGCGGGTATAGCTTAAAGGCAAAGCTCCTGCCTTCCAAGCAGGTGATATGGGTTCGATTCCCATTACCCGCTCCTTGCTGGCTGATAAGATCGCTTCTCTCGGCGGCAACAGTCAATTTCCACCTTCTACGCCCCATCAGGTTTGGATCGGTAGCTCAACGGCAGAGCAGGGGGCTCATAACTCCTTGGTTACAGGTTCGAATCCTGTCCGATCCACTGTAGAGGCAAGCCCCTACACCCCCAATACTCTGCCATTGTTGGCAAACAAAAACACCCACAGCCCTACCCCAGGAATGCACTCTTGTGATGATACCCAAGCGGGCAGCGTGGCTCATGGTGTTCACCCTGCCGCGCCTTACTGCAAAACCTCATTGCCACTGTGCGTATGGAGATGCGGCGACGGCGCCGATGACAGCGCGCAGGCGTGGCGAAGTGCTGGTAATCGATGCCTGCGGGTTGCCGGCGCCGAGATAGTCGATCAGGGCGTTGCGGTCGGCGGCGTCGATGGCGCGGCCGATGAACGCGTCGAGCAAGCGGTCGACCACCTGTGCCGCAGGGGAAGGCGCGGCGACCAAGGCGTCCAGATCCGCGTTGGCCGGCGCTGCACCGGCCGCGGTCTGGTCGCCAAAGTAGCGGCTGATCAGCGCGTTCACCATACTCCAGCGGCCAAAGACCTGGTTGGTGTTCCACCACGCATTGCGCACATCGGGCAACCCTGTCGGCGCCGAGAACTCGAAGAGTTTCTGCCCCAACATCTCGATCTGGCTCTCGAAAAAGCGTGCGCCCAACGCGTCGTTCCAGTCGTCGGGCAGAAAGTTGATCATGGCGGTCACGCCCAGCGCGCGCAGCGTGGCGACAAAGAACTCGAAGGGGCGCTTGATCTTCTGTCCCCAACTGGTGGCAAATTTGGGGTGCAGAAGAATGGCGCGCACGGTGGCGCGGATGTCGCCGTGGCTGTTCAAAAAAGCCTGCGCGCCGGCTTCGACGGCGTCGGGGCAGAACGCGTCGGGAAAATCGCTGATAAAGCGGCGACAGAGCTTGAAGGAGAGAAAATAAGCCGTGCTGGGATGTTCGGCCAAGATATCGAGAAGCTGCTCGCCCTGCTCCTCGCCGCCGTAGGGAAAGTGAAACACGGCGTCGCTTCCCAGTCCCATCTGCTTCTCCTGCCAATGATGCGCCGGCCAGGTGCGCCCCGCGTTGAAGCGATATTCGTCGTTGGGCGACCCCAGCGTCGTCCACCCGCTGAGAATCTGCGCAGCCGTGTGGACATCCGCCTCGGTGTAGTTGGGCTGTTGCAGAAACCCTGGCCCCGGTACGCGGCTGTAGCTGCCCAGGGTGTGCAGTTCCATCAACTCGCGAGCATAGTTTTCGTTCGGGTTGGCGCCGTCGCTGTAGGTGTTGCTGAGGAAATAGAGCATCGACGGGCTTTTGGCGCTGGCGCCCAACAGGTCGCGAAAGTTGCCCAGCGCGTGCTGGCGAATGACATGGTGATCTTCCCAGTACTTGAGGGGGCTTTGAAAATTGGTCTGAAAGTGGTTCGTCCAGAAATCGACCATGATCTCGAAAAGCTGGCGTTGGCTCAGCAGGGCGCGGGCGTAGGTGACTGTCCACAAGTGACGCTGCAAGTTGCCGTTGGGCCAGCCGCCTGCTGCCTCGCTGGCCGCGCGATAGGCTTCTAACTCGGCAAGGGTGGCGTGGGGCGGCGGCGCGCTCAGCCCCTGCGGGTCGGTGCGATCCAGCCCAGCCACGTAATTGGCGCAGGCTGCATCGCCGAGGGTTTCGACGTTGAGTTGCGCGTCCACGTACGCGGCAAGGCCGAAACTGCTCAAGCCGGGCAGATCTTCCGGGCGCGGGCCAAAGCCAAGCCGTTGGTAAGCCAGTCGCGCCAACGACGGCGCGGCGCCTGGCGGCGTATTGAGGGTTCCGATCATCTGCATTCCGTTTTCTAAGAGACTGTTTGAAAAGTAACCACGAAGACGCGAAGTACGCTAAGCGGCGTCAAGAAACACCTGGAAGCCCATCTCGGCGACTGTCTCTTCGCGCCCCTTTGTGGCTTCGTGGTGGGGCTTTTTACATAGCTTCTAAGCGAAGCTATCTGCGCACTGCCGGCAGGTAAAGCCACTGCGATAGTTCGATGTCGATGCCGCCATAAGTCGCCGCGTAGAGCGTGGGCGCGCGTTGGTTGCGGCGGTCGGGAAAGAGCACCACAAAGCGCTGGCGCACGGCGTCATAGCTCACCGCGCCGCGGCTGTCTCCATCATACCAGCGACCGTCGTACTCACCGGCCGGCGCCCAATCCGCGCCTGGATCGCCGATGCGCTGGATCATGGTCATGACCCCATTCTGCAGCAACGCGGCGTAAAAGGTCCAGCGTCCCTCGACGCGGCTGGGGTAGAGCACCATCACCTCGCCGTCAGCGCCGGTCGCCAGCGCGGGCCGGCTGGCGGCGTCGTTGTGATGCGCCTCATCTTCGCGGCCAATCGTCAAGCCGACGCGCACCGGCGGGCCGAACGTAACGCCGCCATCGGTTGAGAGTGCGTAGAAAATGAAACTGTCGTGCGGCCAGGCGTCGGGCGGATTGCGCAGCGCGCAGCCTGACCAGACAAGATGCACCTTGCCCGCAGCATCGGTGCGCAACTGTGGATGCTCCTGAACGCACCAATCCGACTCGACCGGCGGGCTGGCCTGCGTGTAGCTCCACCCGCCGCCCTGCAACATGCGGCGCGCCACGAGGATCCGCCCGCGGCCATTGGTGCGCCATTCGCCCCACGCCACAAAAAGCTGGCTGTCACTCAAGCCGATGGTTGCAGGCAGCACCCAGCGCTCTGGGATCGATGCGGTCAATACCGGTGAGGGCGTAGACCAGCCTGCCCCGGTGTTCCACGTTGCGTACAGTTGCACGCTTCCCTGGGCGTCGCGGTCAGTCCAGGCCACCGCGACCACGCCATTGCGTGCCGCCACGATCGGCGCGACGCGTTTGTGTCCATCATCTTCGTCGCCGCTCAGCCGCACCGGGTCGCGCCACTTGCCGCCCTGATAGACGCTGTAGTGGATGTGACGGCCGTAGGGCCACACGTATTCGCTCCACACCGCGTGCAACTGACCCCCGCCATCGACCGCGATCTGCGCGCCTTCCGTGGCGAGGTCGCCGCCGGCGTTAGCCCACGTCGGCAGCCGCGCCGGCGCGTGCCAGGCGTCCCCTTCCAAAGGCAGCGTGCTCGCCCAGAGTTCGTCGTATCCCTTGCGGTTGTCGAGGAAAACAGCCTGGGTCGCCCCGCTGAAACTTGCCAGGGCCGGCGCCATCTGGTAAGGCGTGCGCGCGGCGTTGGCGTTCACCTGCGTCGCCTCCGACCATGCGCTGCCTTGCCACGTCGCGGTGAAAATGTCCTGGTTGCCCTGCCGCGCATCCTGCCAGACGACGCGCACGTGCGCGCCGGTTGCGGCCAGCGCCGGTTGCGTCTGCGGGCCGGGCGCCGTGGTCACCATTTGCTCGCTCCAGCCGGCGCCGGTCCAACGCGCGGCGTAGATGTCGGCATTGCTCGACCCGGCGCGGTAATCCTGCCAGGCGACAAAGAGACCGGCGTCGCCCGCCGCGAGGGTTGGGGCCAATGACCGCACGCGCGCCGGCGCGCCATCCACCCGCTGGGGCGCCCCAGGCCGAGCCGTTCCACGATGCGGCATAGATGTCGGCCGGCGCGGTGGCCGCGTCGGCGTGATGCTCCCACGCGGCGAACAGGCTGCCGTCCGCGGTAAAAATGACGGCAGGATGGGTGGCGCTATCGCGGCGATCCGGTGTTGTCCCCGGTGTGGAGACGCGGCGATCGACGCCCCAGGTCGCGCCGCCGTCATTCGACAGCGCAGCGTAGACCTGCGGCGCTTCGGCGCCGTACTCCCGGTGATCCTCCCAGACAGCCGCTATCTGGGCGCCGCGCCGGCTAAGACGCGGGCGGCGCTGGTCGCCAGGCGTGGCATCGCTGTTGAGTTTGGTGTTGCTGCCCGCGCAGGTCATGGCGACGCCGTCGCAGCGCGTGGCGTAGATGTCACTGCCTTTGCTCGCGGCCCAGTCGTTATCGGGACGCGCGTTGCGGAAATCCTCCCAGACGACCACCAGTGCGCCTGCGCCGTCTGTGGCGAGCTGTGGATAGCGAGCGACCGCGTGCCATTCGCTCAGCCCTTGCGAAACCTGCACCGGCGCACTCCAGCGCGCGGCGTCCGGGTCGTAACGCACCAGATAGATCTGCTCGCCGTCGGAATAGGCGGCAAAGGAGCGACCGCTTGCCTCGACGGCCACGGCCCCGCCGAAAGCGCGCTGTACGTCGAAGTGGGGCGTGAGGTTGGTGGCGCGGGCTTCGCTGCCGAACTGATCACCGTTCCACCACGCTGTGTAGAGATCGGGCGACGCGTTGCGCGAATCGGTCCAGCCGACCAGCGCACGTTCGCCGGCCAGTGCGAGCGCCGGCGCGCTTTGCAACGTGGGCAGATCATCCTGCGCCAGCGGCGCAGGCGTGGTCCACCCTGGCCCGACCGGTTCGTCCACTGGTGCGGCTGCGACAGGCTGGATCAGCAGCGCCACCATCACGCAGGTGATCAGCCACATCAGCAGCGGCTTTGCGTGCATCGTCATCTTGGCATCACCTGGGCGCCCCAATCCCCAGACCTGCCGTGTAGTTCAACCCAGGAAAGATGGCGTCGTTGATCTGCGACGCGGCGATGCCCATGCGTGCGGTGAGGAGGTCGGCCAGCACGCGGCGGTAATCGGTAGTGATGGGCAGGCCGTCGTTGAAGCCAAAATTCTGGAGACCGGGCCAGTCGCCGTAGATCTGGCCGCCGCGGACGTTGCCCTGGCTGCCCGCCACCAGCAACACATTGCCCGCGCCGTGGTCAGTGCCGCCGCTGTCATTCTGATAGAGCACGCGGCCAAACTCGCTCAGCATCACGACCACGAAACGTCCGCGCCACGCGGGGTCGGCGTTCATATCGTCGCAGAAAGCCTTGACATTGTTAGAGAGGTTGGTGATGAGCCGGCAGTAGCGCGAGTTGCCATTCCAGTCGATGCCGCCCTGGTTGTCGTGCGTGTCGTAGCCGCCGCCCACGTCGATCGTGGCGACGCGCAGCGGGTTACTCACGGAGGACTTGGCGATCTGCGCCACGGTCTGCAATGAATGACCGAAGTGGCCGTAATCGGCGATGTGGCTGTCGGCGGTGAGATAGGTCGCGGCCGGCGTGTAGGGGGTTTCTAACACGTTGCGCAGCATGTCGTAATTTTGCAGCGCGGCCTGCCCGACCTGCTCGACAAAGTCTGTTCCACGCTGATACATCTGTTCCAGCAGCGCGCGCTGTGCGGCCACCAGCGCCGACGCGTCCTCGTGCGATGTCCACGCGCGCGTCTTCCATTGCGGGCCGAAGTTCTCCGGGTCGGGCACGGCGACCGCGCTGCGTCCGGTCGGCGAAAGCAGCGAAGGCGGGATGCCCCACTGTGGCGCCACGGCCAGGGCATTTTCCGGCTCGCCCGCCGCGTCAAGATAGCGCATCAGCCAGCCGCCCTGATTGTGCTTGCCGCCCAGATCGACGTAAAGCTCGGTGTCGAAGTGCGAGCCGGTGATGTCGGGCGAGCCGCATGCCTCGACGATAGCGAGATCGCCGCGGCGGAAGAGTTCGTAGAAGCCGCCGCTGTCCGACGCATGACCGTTCGGGGTGTTGACGCCGGCTATCCCGCGTGCAGCATCCGGGTGAAAGGCAAAACGCCCGTCCAGGTCGATCGCTTTATGCGCGGCGCTGGCATTGGGCGCGGGCACATTCAGGGTAGGGCGCAGCGTCGTGTAATAGCGCTGGCGGTCGGCGCTGCTGGTGTTGAAGGGCACGACCAGATTCAGCCCGTCCAGCCCGCCGCGCACGAAGACGAGGACGAGCAGGTCGCGGTTGGCGGGCGGCTGGTCGGGAGAGTTTGGCGACGCAGCCTGGATCGGCGTCTGTGGCATGGCGTCGAAGCGCAGGTTAGTGATGCCAAAGCCGCGCATGGCCGCGGCCGCGGCAAAGCCTGTGCAGCCCTGCAGAAAGGTTCGTCGTGAAAGTCGTGGTTGCATGGCGTCGATTGTGACCGAGTTCCAGAGACCTTGTCAAGCGGCTATTGCGCGACGCACGGATGGCGGTTGCGCTTCGTCGTGTAGGCGTCAGGCGCCATGCCTTCTCGGCGCCAATAACAATGAAAATCGCTTTTTTCTGCGAGCTTCTGTGGCTCTGCATCAAAGCGATTTTCAGAACAGCCAGCGAACGTCATCCGCTTTACACCGGCGCCGGGTTGCGCTCCGTGAAGCCGCGTTGGTGCCAATAAGGATAGGGCAGCGTGACGGCGCTGGCTGCGTCCAACTGGGCAATCTGTTGTGGCGTGAGCGCCCAGCCCACCGCGCCGAGGTTGTCGCGCAACTGCGTCTCGTTGCGGGCGCCGATGACCACGGTCGCCACCGAAGGCCGCTGCAAGAGCCAGTTGAGCGCGATCTGCGGCACACTTTTGCCGGTTTCCTGCGCTACGGCATCGAGCGCATCCACGATCTGGTAGACTAGCTCCTGATCGACGGGCGGGCCACCGTCCACCGCCTGTTTGCTTTGCAGCCGGCTCGTCTCCGGCAGCGCTGCGCCGCGCCGGATCTTGCCCGTCAGCCGGCCCCAGCCCAGCGGACTCCAGACCACGGCGCCCACCTTCTGGTCAAGCGCCAGCGGCATCAGCTCCCATTCGTAGTCGCGACCAATGAGCGAATAGTAGGCTTGATGCGCCACGTAGCGCGCCAGCCCGTAGCGCTCGGAGACGGCCAGCGCCTTCATCAGATGCCAGCCGGAGAAATTTGAGCAACCGATGTAGCGGATCTTGCCGGCGCGCACGAGGTCGTCAAGCGTCTGCAAGACTTCTTCGACCGGCGTCATGGCGTCAAAGCCGTGCAACTGGTAGAGGTCGATATAGTCCGTGCCCAGCCGGCGCAGGCTGCCTTCCCGCGCGTATCAAATGAAAGCGCGACGAGCCGACGTCGTTGGGGCCTGGCCCCGCGCGAAACGTGCCTTTGGTGGAGATGATCACCTGGTCGCGGCGGCCGCGGATCGCCTGGCCGAGAATCTCCTCCGCCGCACCGCCGGAGTAGCCATCGGCCGAATCGAACATCGTCAGGCCGGCTTCCAGGCAGATGTCGACCAGCCGCGTGGCTTCGGCGACATCGCTGCCGCCCCACGCCTTGAAAAATTCACCTCGGCCGCCGAAGGTGCCTGTGCCCAGGCAGAGCGCCGGGACTTTGAATCCCGAACCGCCTAATTGTCGATAGTCCATGTCGTTTTGGCTTTCTGTGGAATGGGATGGTGATGGGATGGTCAGGTATGGGCGGGATTATAACGCAAAGTCTCTGCCTGGCTCAAGCCCGCTGCCCGGCCGGGATGCGGTTCATGTGTTTTCAGAAATAACAACGAAAGTCATTTGCGCATTTTGGAAGCAAGCTTGACGCAGCACCGGCGTATGCTACAATCAAATGCGTGTCGGCCCCTTGATGCATTCTCTCTGACCCGATCGCCACGGAAAACTTCGACGAGGCAAAACGCCTGAGCGAAATTCCGCAGTAAGCAAGAAGAGATTGAGAGATTGGAGATCGAGTGCTCTGGTCTCTACTCTCTCAATCTCCAGTCTCTCAATCTCTAGATGTTAAGGATAAAGCCATGACCTCTCAAACAAAACTGATTTACGCCGCTTTTGAGGCGGGCGAAGGGATTCTGCGCCTGGCGCCAACCTGGGTGCCCGATCGTTCTGCATTCAGGGCGGCGCATCAAGCTGACCGCGCGATTATTACGCATTTGGCGCCAATCGCGGCGGCATCGACGAGCGTTGGTTCTCCTCGACGACGAAAGCGGACAACGGGCCGCTGACGACGCCGGACGAAGGGTTGAGCTATGTCGTCCACAACGATGGCGGCGCAGCGGAGAAGGTGTTGCTGGCCGATGCCGTGGCTGAACTGGGCGCGTCGCTGATCGGCGATGACCTGTGGAGTCAGTACGGCAAGTGGCCGATGTACTCCAAGTTCTTCGACAATCGCGACCCGCTGCCGCATCACCTGCACCAGACGCAGGAATTTGCCTCGCTGGTGGGGATGGCGCAGAAGCCCGAAGCCTACTTCTTCCCGCCGCAGCTCAACAACCACGGCGGAACCTTCCCGCACACCTTCTTTGGGCTGGAACCGGGCACGACGAAGGAACAGGTGCGCCATTGTCTGGAAATCTGGAACCAAGGCGACAATAAAATCACCAACCTGTCAAAGGCGTACCGGCTGGAGACGGGCACGGGCTGGTATGTGCCGGCGGGCGTGCTGCATGCGCCCGGCAGCCTCTGCACCTATGAGCCGCAGTGGGCGAGCGATGTCTTCGCCATGTTCCAGTCGCTGGTGGCGGAGGTTCCCATCGAATGGAGCAACCTGGTCAAGAATGTGCCGGCCGACAAGCATCACAATCTGGACTTCCTGGTCAGTATGGTCGAGTGGGACGCCAACGTGTTGCCCAATCTCAAGGAGACCTATTTCCGGCCGCCGGTGCTGGTCAAGGCGCAGGCGGAAATGGAAGCGGCAGGCTACATCGAGAAGTGGATCACCTACGGCAACGACTATTTTGCCGCCAAGGAACTGACTGTGCTGCCGGGGCGCACCGCGACGATTGAGGATGCGGGCGCGTATGGCTTTATCACCGTGCAGGGACACGGCACGATCGACAAGCACCCGGTCGAGACGCCGGCGCTGATTCGCTTCGGCCAGCTCACCTACGACGAGTACTTTGTCTCTGTGGCGGCAGCGGCGCGCGGCGTGACGATCCACAACGCCAGCCAGAGCGACCCGCTGGTGCTGCTCAAGCACTTCGGGCCAAATGCAGACGCGCCGGTGCTGGCATAGCGGGCGCGGCCGCCGGGGTAGGTGTTGAAGAAAAATACAGCGGTGGACAGTCAGCACGAGCCATTCCTAGTTCCAGGATGGCTCGTGCTTTTGGTAGAGGATTTGCGCGTCCACCACCTCTATCGTCGGGCGGCGGACGCGGTTTTTCTGTGTGGAGATGTTTGATATCGAGCGAATGGCGGTATATGATCCTGAGGCTGGATCATATACCGCCATTCGCTCGATAATGAGTAGTTAGGCAGTCAGAGATGCGCGATTCGTACCTAAATTTCTTTTCGAAAGGCTATATCTCTAAGGAGCAATTTTTTGAGTTTGGCCTTTCCGAAACGATCTATGTTGATTTCAATGCAGCATCCCAGGCTTGGGAGCATTTAAAGGTGCGAGTTCAGAGCAATGAGCCGGTGCACATTCGCGGCTTTGGTCGTGATGCCAGTGGAACGCCCCTGTTTCAGACCCTGTACAGGTATGCATTTGGAAACTCAAATATTTTGAAGGACGCTACAAATAACGCGGAACCGACCAAGCTAATGAGAGAGTGGACTGGCCTGTCAAAGAATGGAGGGAGTAGGTATCAGGCGATTCGAAACTATCAGATATCACATGTGTTCGGTCGAACGAAGAACCCTTATTGCTTTACTGCGCCTTGGAATATCGTATATATACCTAAGATCATCGATCCATTCACTGGTCATGAGGCTAAGGGTGATTTTGTAGATGAATTCACCAGAATGTTTCGAAGGCAGTGTTGTAACAAGTTTAGTGCGTTGATTGACGACTTCAACCAAATTATGACTTCGCCTGATTTTAAAGAGAGCATCGAAAATGCTTTGCAGTTAATGCAGCTTGGCGAAAACATCGATGAAAGGAGTATGGCAAAGCTACGGAGGTCAATTGAGAGCGAGTTCAGTCCAATTGAGACATTTGCCTAACAAATTCTTGCAGTCGGACCAAGTCATGCCGTCACGCCTCTTGCTTACGCAACAGGCGCGCCAACATGCCTTGGCCGCTGAAGAAAAGCGTTGGGCTACAGTGATGGAAGTGAAGGAGTTGTTGACATGAGCGAGATCGGTTCAGCGCTCCGAATTGGACGTCGCGTTGTCGTTACTGGAATGGCTGGCGCGGGCAAGAGCACATTTGCACAACAGCTATCGGCGAAGACCGGCCTTCCAGTGATTCATCTGGATGTGCACTTCTGGAAACCGGGCTGGGTGGAGCCGTCGGATACGGAGTGGCGTGATGTCCAGTCCATGTTGCTCGCTGGCGAGCAGTGGATTGCCGATGGTAACTATCACGAGACGCTGGATCTGCGACTCGAGCGTGCGGATACGGTCGTGTACCTCGACACGCCGTGGTGGCTCTGCGCAGCGCGAGCGTTTGTGCGTGGGTTACGTCGTCCGGAGGGTTCCCAGTTGCCTGACGGCTGCAAAGATACGGGATGGCGACGGTTGCGTGACGAATGGTGGTTGGTGTGGCGCGTCTGGTTGGGGCGGAAGTCCGAGCGAGAGCGAGAGCTGGCGCTCGTGGCACGGCATGGAAGCCATACCGCGTTGCACATTTTACGTTCCAAACGTGCCGTCCGACAATTTCTTGACGACGTATAGCTGTTCCTACCGAGACTCATTCCATCGCACTCGCGATCTGTATGCACTTCTAATGAATGCGCCCAACACCGCTTGCACCAGACTTGGGGGGATTCTGGCGGCCAGAAAGTAAGTGTGGGTCTCGGAAGTTGGTTCTGACGTGGAGGGGAGTCTCGGTCAAGGCCCCCAAGCTGGTGAAGCCAACGTTGGGCAGCCTGTGGACGGTGGTTACCTTTTACCTTGAGTTGGTTGGATTCTGCTAAAAATGAGCAAGCGCAATCGACGAAACAAGATAGGAAGGAACGACCCATGCTGGTGTGGTTCTGGCGAAGCACAAGAACTGCCCCATAGGCCGTGAACGACAAACACCACCAACTCAAGACGAGGTTAACACCGCTTTCAAGAAGACATGGAGCAAAAAGTATTGCCTGCACCCATTGGCGAGTAAAACAGCTTGCACATCGTCCATCATCAAAGCTCATACGATTCAACGAAACGGTGGCTTGTCGCTCATCGCCAGGGACGGGCACATATACTGCTTTAGACCAGAGTCACATCGTCTTAAAGGAGAAAATAAGTTACTTGAACCTTCATTAATCGGGCTCCGTTCTGCCTCAACATTCACTGGTTTCTGTAGTCGGCATGACAATGCTACATTTGCTCCAATTGAACGCGAACCTTTCATCAGTACCTCTGAACAGACCTCGTTGCTCGGCTACCGCGCAATCTGTCGCGAGCTATTCTTGAAAAAGGCTCAATCCGATTTCATGCCGTTTCTGCTGTCACTCGACAGGGGTAAGGAAATGATCGAACAGGCCGAATTCCAGCATCTCGTTCAGACCTACGGGGTCGGCGTTAGCATGGGCCTCAATGATCTCCAACACCACAAGACAATCTATGACAAGATGTTGCTTTCCGGCGATTACAGCGAAGCTCGCTACTACGTAGTAGGGCTGCAAAATGTGCCAGAAATCATGTGCTCGGGTTCTATGCCATTAGAATATGACTTTGATGGCAGACTTCTACAAGCACTTGACAAACCTGCTGCTGCCGCACAGATCACGTTTTCTCTCATTGCCACGGACACGGGCGGGGCGGCCGTGTTCCATTGGGCTAGCAATAGTAACGTGTGTGTAGAATTCATCCGATCACTAAACACGCTCTCAGATACAAGTTTGCCGCACGCCATAGTAAGGTTCGCATTTGATTCGTTTGAGAATGTATTTTTCTCGCCGCATTGGTGGGATTCGCTTGATCATAAAGAAAAGATAGCTATTCAGGAAAGAGCGGGATATATCGTCGGTCCAGAACAAGATATCAACCCATACAGGTTGAGAGATGACGGGATTCGGGCGGTGTCATGGATAGTAACATCACGAAAAAGCAATACGCTCACCGAGGCATAGCCTCGGGACTGCCCAACGCCAGGCATCAGGCGCGGGAAACAGCCTCCGCTCGTACCTCGCTCCGGCTCTTTCCCGCGCCTGATGCCTGGCGTTGGGCGGCTTGCATGAGGACGAAATGAACGTGGAAAGCTGAGCAAAGCCTGCTCGGCTTTTCTGCTATAATGGCCGTGAGACTGTCAGGCCATGAACACGAACAGAACCGGATAAGGATGAGCGTACTAAAGTAGAGATGAATGAGAGAGAACGGAAATGAGGTCTTGGATTGCAAAAGTTGAACCAAACCATGTAGTCCGTTGCCGGCAGAGCTTGCGACAGGTGAGCAGGTGCTGATTGTTCACGTGCCTTCGCTTGACACGCTACTAAGTGCCCCAGAACGGCGCGCCCGTTTTGTGGCAACCCGCGCCGCAATCGACAATGCAATCCGTTCTGGCTCGTCCACGGAACCGATGACGGATCAGCAAGTGGTCGATCTGGTCAAACAAGCTCGTCGCCATCAAAAACGTAACGCCGTGCGTATTGTTCTGAGAACAAATCAGTTGGTTGCGGCCTTAGTGCGTCCGCCCGAATTGGCTACACTTTTGATGGCTTGGGAATCAGGTCGTTTCACAGTGGTTGCTTCGCCGCAGATGATTCAAGAGTACCAACGCCACAGCTTCTCTGTTGTAGGGCTCAGAGAGATATTCACATTGAATAATTGCGCGCCAAGATGAGAAGGAAGAAGGCATAAGCATTTTTATAAACATCCACGTAATATGGAGGTGGACCAATGGTAATGCGAGTTGCAGATATGAGTGTGGATGAATTGAAGACGCTCATTCAGGAAACCGTCGCCCAAACTTTAACAGAATTATTGCGTGATCCTGATGAGGGGTAGAGTTGCGCGAAGATTTTGAAAGCGCTTTGCAATTTTCACTAGAAACCGTCAGGTCTGGTGGGCAGACAGTTGCGGCAGAGCATGTTGCCGCCAAGTTAGGGTTGAATTGGTAAGATGTATCACGTTGCATTTACCCCAACTGCGGCGGAGGATTTAGCTCGTTTGAATACGCCAATCGCCCAACGAATTCTCACCAAAATTCGGTGGTTAGCAGATAATTTTCAAGTATTGACGCCTGAACCCTTGACCGGACAATGGGAAGGAGTATACAAACTGCGAGTAGGCGATTATCGCGCGTTGTATACATTTAGCAACACCGAGACCAGTATCACGGTACATTTTGTCCGGCATCGTGGTGAAGTTTACAAGACAAAACGATAGTAGAAAACGCTGGCCCAACACTGGTTGCAGTCGATGTTCACCCGCTTCACGTTTCACAATGTAGACTTACCGCCAAGCATTTTGGGCAGACAATCGCGTCTTGTAGTCAGGGGCGTTAGTCACCGCACAAGCAGGCCAACGCGACTTGCAGCGGACATCCATGACCTGCGGCTCTTTCAACACTTTGAACCAGGTGTTTGATTTAGCCTTGCGATGAGGCTACCCTTGATAAGTTGAGTGGTGAATCATGGAGAGAGGAGTTTGCTTCAATGGGGCGAGCATGTGCTGCTAGAAGAGGGACAGGTTGTGAGCACCTGCCCCTTTTTGGGTGTGCACCGTCAAGACTGGGTCGTGGTTGTTACTTCGTGCAGCTTGCTCAGGACATCCTTGATGACGCCTTTCTCCTCGCGCAGCCCCTCTTTGAAGAATGACGAATCCGTGTCGGAAATCTCCGCGCGCAAATCCCCCAGATATTCTTCCAAAACACGCACCAGTTCGGTGGCTTCCTCGGCGCTTAGCTCGATTTGCACCATCTGACACCCCCTTTATTATGACTACTGTGTGAATCCAATCTATTCAACTGCCGATATGATCCTTCTCGCTCTATTGTACACCCAATTGACCGCAGAACGATCACGGAATTGGGAAAAAAGCCCGCCAATTGCCCTGGTTCAAGCAGCCGGCGCAGCGCTTGGCCGGCGCGCCAGCGCTGCCATCATCGCGTCCTGGTCGCTCCAGGGATACTCGAGCTCACCAAAACACATGCTGCGCTCGTGGCCTTTGCCAAAGGCCACGACGACATCGCCCGCACGCGCCATGTCGACGGCGTGCTGAATGGCCGCAGCACGATCCTCGACAATGCAGTAGCGGCCTGCGCCCCCGCCGGCGTTGACGCCGCGCTCGATCTCGCGACAGATGGCAGTCAGATCTTCGGTGCGTGGATCCTCGGCGGTGATCACGGTGAAATCGGCCAGCCGCCCGCCGGCCTCACCCATCAGATAGCGTTTTGCCCGGTCGCGCAGCCCTGCTGAGCCAAAGACAGCGATCAGCCGACCCTGCGCGCCGCCCGCGCCCTGACCGACGAGCGGGCGCAGCGTGAGCAGCGCCCGCTCCAGGCTGACGGGCGTGTGCGCAAAATCGACGAGAGCCAGAAAGGGCTGTCCGGCGTCCATACGCTGCATCCGCCCCAGCACGGGCGGCATGGACGCGATACCCGCCTGAATGGCGGCCGGCGCGACCTCCAGCACAAGCGCCGCGGTCGCCGCACACGCTACATTATAGACGTTGAATTCACCGATCAGCGGCGACGCAACGGCAAAGCATCCACCCCACCAATGCACATCAAAGCGAGTGGCGTCGGTTTCGTAGCGAATATTCTCGATGACGACATCCACGCGCTGTTGGCGCTGCGGCGTGGCCAAGCCGTAACAGCGCACTGGCACATGATAGCCGTGCAGCGACGCCTCCTGATGCATGACGGCAAGCAGCGGCAGATAACTGCCGGGATCGTCGGCGTTGAGCACCGCAGCGCGGCGCACGCCTGCTTTGGGCGCTGAGGAAAAGAGCGCACGAAAAAGGATGGCTTTGGCTGCGACATAGGCATCGCGCGTGCCGTGATAGTCGAGGTGCTCGTGGGTGATGTTGGTCACGGCAGCCACGTCGAAATCCACGCCAGCCACCCGCTGCTGTTGCAGGCCGTGGCTGGTGCTTTCAACGACCGCATAACGGCAGCCCGCGTCGACCATGTCGCGCAGCAAGCGTTGCACGTCAGGCGCGTCGGGGGTAGTGACGTGGAGACCGGTGTCGCGCGCCTGCCCGCGGATGCGCGCCCCCACCGTCGTGATGACGCCCACGCGCCCGGACGGCTCAGCAGGCGAGCTTGTGGCAGCCTGCAAAATCGATTCCAAGATACTCGACGTCGTGGTTTTGCCGTCCGTACCCGTGATGCCGGCCACGGCAAGTTTGCGGCTGGGAAAGTCTGACACCGCGGCGCTGGCCAGCGCCAGCGCGCGGCGGCTGTCGCCCACTTGGATATAGGGGACGGTTTCGGGCAGCGTGACCCCGGCGCTGCGCAGCGCCTCGCCCGAAAGCGCACCCACCACCGCCGCCGCGCCCTGTTTTAGCGCCACTTCAATATAACGATGACCATCATGCTGGCCGCCGGCCACCGCCACAAAGAGCGATCCGGGACGCACTAGCCGGCTGTCCGCGGTGACATCGTCGATGCTGACCCCCAGCGCCGCCTGAGACTAGACCTGGAAGCGCTCATCGGGAAACACTTCCAGCAGTTGAGACAGTGTGATCATAGATGCGCTCCTTGCAACTCGCCCCTCCTCAAATATCGCGCGGGCCCCGTAAGATCGAGACCCCTGCCGCCATGACGACAAGGCCAAGCGCAGCAATAGCGCCGAGAAAAATGACCGGCAGCCGCGTGTTGATTTCGGCCATCACATCGATCGGGATGGGCGTCACCGTCGGGGTTGCCGTCGGCGCCGGTGTGGACGTTGCAGTGGCAGTGGCGGGGGACGCCGGCGTAACGGTGGGCGGGGCCGGTGTGATGGTGGCAATGGGCGGCGCCGCCAAGACGGTGGGCGTCGGCAGGGTAACGCCGGATGTCGTGGCCGGGGCAGATGTTGGCGGCAAGGCCGGTTCTGTAAGCGTTCCATCCTCTGCCGGGCGCGACGCGCGCTGTAAGGCGTCGGCCGCGCGTTCGCCGGCGCCACGAGCCTGCACGCGCGAATCGTCAGCGGCGGCGTCGATTGCGGGGGTGGGCAAAGGTGTTTCGGTGTCGACGGGAACCGTCGCGGCTGCCGTTGCGGTCGCGGTGGCAGTGGCTGTCGGCTCTAGTTCGATGCTGATCGGCGGTGGGGTAAACGTCGGTGGCGCGGTGCGCGTCGGCGTTGGCGTGCGCGTTGGGACGGCGGTGCGTGTGGCAGTGGGCGTAGGCGTCAGCGTTGGCAGCGGCGTATCGGTCGCGGTGGGCGAAGGCGTAGGCGTCACCGTCTCGGTCGGGGTGTTGGTTGGCGTGGCCGTATCGGTGGGTGTAGGGGTCGGCGTGAAAGTAGGCGTCGCCGTCGCCAGCGCAGCCGCGACATCGAGTGGCGGCAATGCACCCGCACCGGCAAACGTCAAGCCTTCATCTTCACTGCGCAGCACCCAGGCGTCAGCCGCGCCCGCATAGATCGTGCGCGGCGCGCGCGGTGTATTGGCAAGGGCGTAAACCGGGGCGCTATAGCCGGCGCCGGCGACCGTCGCCAGATTCCATGCATCGCCGCTGCCTACCCACAGGCCATTTTCAGTCGCCATCACGATCAGCCGCCCCGTGGTGGCCAGGGCATAATAAACCGTGGATGGCGAGTTGGGCACGCGTTCCCACGCAGCGCCATCGCTGCTGGCATAGAGGGACGAACCGGTTCCTGCATAAAGTGCGTTGCGGTCAGCCAGCAGGCTGAAGACGATGTCCGTGGTGGGAAAGTCTGCGACGGCTTCCCAAGCAGTGGCGCCCTGCGCCAGGCGATAAAGACCGTTGTGCGTCCCCGCGTAGAGCATGTTTCCATAGCTGGCGAGCGAACGAATCCGCCGCGCCTCGCCGCCAAGACCGCCATCCAGTTGCTGCCAGGTGGCGCCGCTGTCCTGGCTGCGAAAGACGCCGTCAAAGCGCGTGCCGGCATAGAGCACCGAGCGGTTGCTCTCCACTGTGGTGTAAACGACGCCAACCGCGCTGTTAGCGCTCAATAAGTTGCGAAAGCCGGGGATCTCGCTCCAGGTCGCACCGCCATCCTCGCTGCGAAAGATCAGCCCGCCGCCGCCATCTGCGGCAAAGGCTGTGCGCGCGCTGCGGGGATCAAAGGCAAGCGAAGTAATACTGATGTTTGGCGCCAAACTGGGCGTCGAGTTGTTCCAGGCGACGCCGCCATCGATGCTGCGATAGATCGCGGCCGGCTGTGGTGAGTTCAGCACACCCGCCAACACCTGGTTGGGGGCGCCCGGCGCCACCGCCAGGCTGAGCACGGCATTTGGCGTGGGCGCGTCACTTTGGGCGGCAACCCATGCAGGCGCCAGACTGGACAGCACCACCACCAGAAAAAGGAGCGCTACGGCCCCTCGCCGTCGGCTTAAAATGCCTCGCATCGAGAGAAACAAATGATCTCCGTCGCCTCTACACGCGCGGTCGGCATCCCGCCGCGCATTGTCCATAAAACCTTGCGGTAGTATAGCCCTTAACCCGATTTCCAAATAATTATCGATACAAAGTGCAGTGGTGACAGCCACTTTTGTAAGTGACTGTCACCTAAGAAAGCACGCCACAGCCGTACAGAAGTGTGCGACAAAGCAAAGGCGAGACGCCGTTGCCAGGTCTCGCCTTAGATGATTCCCTATAGCAGCTAACTGCGCTTGTCAGATTTTTAAGAGTTCAACCTTCTACAGGATCGTCAACAGGAATTGCGATGCAGTGTTTGCCCATTCAATGATCAACGGCGGGTAGAGGCCGATCCAGAAGACGCCAGCCACACAGATCGTGACAATGACTTGAGCGCCGATGCCAGGCGCCCCACAATGGCGCCTCCTCGCTGTCCGTCTCCGGGAAGAACATGATGCGCGCCACGGACATGTAGTAAAAGGCAGAGATGGCCACGTTAATCACCGCCATCAGCGCGAGGAAGTAATATTGATGCTGGATCGTGGCGCCGAAGACAAAGAACTTGCCGACAAAGCCGGCTGTCAACGGGATGCCCACCAGGCTGAGCAGGAAGATGAACATAGCCGACGCCAACCACGGCGCCCGCTTGATCAACCCGCTGAAGTTAGCGTAATCGCTGCCCCCGGTCATGTTTTCGACTGCCATCACCACCATAAAGACGCCGATGTTTGTAAACAGATAGCCCATCAAGTAGATGAGCATCCCATTCAAGCCATTCATCGAAAGCGCAGTGACATCAACGACGCTGGGATCGACAACCGAGGCAAGGCCGAGCAGGATATAGCCAGCCTGCGCCACGCTGCTGTAGGCAAACATGCGCTTGATGTTGGTCTGTCGTAGCGCCATCAAGTTGCCGGCGAACATGGTCAGCACGCTGAGCCCACCCAGGATCGGCACCCACAGCTCGGCGCTTGGCGCGAAGGCGATCAACAGCACGCGCGCCATGACAGCAAAGCCGGCCGCCTTCGACGCCGTCGATAAATAGGCCGTCACCGGCGTTGGCGCCCCTTCATAGACGTCAGGCGTCCATTGGAAGAAGGGCGCCAGACTGGTCTTGAAGCCCAGACCGGCCATCACTAGCAGGATCGAGGGAATGACCGCGGCATGAATATCTCTGTTTTCTGCAAAGGCTGTGCCGATTTCGACCAGGTTGAGCGAGCCGGTCGCACCATACATGAAGGTCATGCCATAGAGCATGATCGCTGACGCCACGGAGCCGTAGAGAAAGTACTTGAGACCCGCCTCCGAACTGCGCAGATCTTCACGAATCGACCCGACCAGGATGTAGCTGGTGATCGACAGGAATTCAATGGCGACAAAGATCATCAACAAGTTATTGGCGCTGACGGCAAAGGCCATTGCCACGGAGATAAAGAGATAGGACGACCAGAATTCTGCGCCGCCGCTCACCCGCTGATTAAGATAGCCGCCGCCGGCCAGCGTCGTCAACAGCATCGCTGTATAGACGATCATCTTCAGGAAGAGCGAGAACGCGTCAATATCGACCACGTAAAGCGCGGTCTGCGGTTCGCCGCCCAACTGCACGAAGGCGCCGGCCAGGCCAAGCAGCAGAAATATGGCTGTGATCGCCATATAGCCGCGATTGCTGCCACCCTGCGGACTGGCGGTGTCCAGGATCAGGATGAGGAGCGCCCCGAACGCAACCAGCAGTTCAGGCAGAATTGGCGTCAATGAAGCAAATCCGATTTCCAAAATCGGCCTCCTTATACGTTACAGCACACTCTGTACAAAGTTTAGCACCTGCACAGCAGCGCCGTTCAGATAATTCAGCAGCGGTGTAGGATAGACGCCCAACACAAAAATCAGGATGATCAGCGGCCACAGCGTCAACTTCTCGAAGCCGCTCATGTCGGTCGGGCTGTCGGCATGGCTGCCCGTCGCCGAGCTCCAGTGGGTGATCTTGCTGGCGTCGTACTCACCCAGAAAGAGATTCTGAATGATGCGCCACAGAATGTAGACGGCGGCAAAGACGATGCCAAGCACAGCAAAAGCCGCCCAGTATGTGGTCAGGTAGAAGGCGCCGCGGAAGGTGAAAAACTCACCCCAGAAGCCGGACAGGCCGGGCAGCCCCAAACTCGCCATGGCGGCGACCATCATGATGCCATAGTAATAAGGCGTCTTGACGGAGAGACCACCAAACTTGCTAAGCTCGCGCGTGTGTGCACGTTCGTAGATCACACCGACGAGGAAGAATAAAGCGCCGGTGATCAAGCCGTGGTTGAACATCTGCATGGTGGCGCCATTGAACGCCATTGCCGCGCTGTCGTAGGCTGCTTTGTCGTTTAGATTCCCGAACGCCGCGGACGCGGCCCCGATGCCCAGCACAACGTAGCCCATGTGCGAAACGGAGCTGTAGGCGATAAGTCGCTTGAGATCCGTCTGCGCAATGCAGACCAGCGCGCCGTAGACGATGGCGATGGCGCCCAACGCCACCACCCAGGGCGACCAGTAAGCGGCGGCCGTAGGATAGACAGGGATCATGATGCGCATGAAACCGTAGCCACCCAACTTGAGCAGCACACCCGCCAGGATCACGCTGCCGGCGGTGGGCGCTTCGGTATGGGCGTCAGGCAACCAGGTGTGGAAGGGGAAGCTCGGCACCTTGAAGGCAAAGCCAAAGAAGAAGCCCCAGAAGGCCAGGCTTGTCAACAGCAGCGCTGATTGCGGCGGCAGATCGGTGAATGGGCGAGCGGCGGCCGATTGCAGAATGTCGAAGGTGCCGGTCGCAAAATAAGTGCCCAGGATGGCCAACATCATTCCCACCGACCCGACCAAGGTGTAGATAAAGAACTTGATCGAGGCATAGTTGCGATTTTTGCCACCCCAGATGCCAATCAGCAAATACATCGGCACCAGGCTGATCTCCCAGAAAACATAGAAGACCACGAAGTCCAGCGCAATAAAGACGCCGAACATACTGAGCGCCAGCAAGTGGAAGAGGCCAAAGTACTCACGCACGCGCACTTTGATCACATACACGCTGTAATAGAAGCTCAGCGTCGTGAGCAGCGCCGTGAGGAAAATCAGCGGCAGGCTCAAGTTGTCCACACCGAGGTGGATGCTCGAGTTGATCGCCGGAATCCACGGTGCGTTGACCTCAAACGCCATCGCTCCATTAGCGTAATCATAGGCGGTCAGCATGTAAATGCTGAGACCTAGCGGCAACAGGCTCGCCAACACCGAGCCCCACTTGATGAGCGTTTCATTCTTGGTCATAAAGACAAGAATGGCGCTGAGCAGCGGCCACAGGATAAGAATGGGCAACGCCCACTGATTCAAGAATTCCATGAACATTTCCTCCGCAGACCTTCGGTTTGGAATTCAGCGCCGATTGCGAGAAACCCCATCAAAAAATCAGAACGGTTGCGAGTGCGATTGTGCGCGCTCATGCGACTAGACCAGTGTCAGAATCAGCGGCAGCGCATAGAGCAGCAGCCAGATTGTCAACGACACCACTACTACCATTAGATAGACCTGCACCTGGCCGTTCTGCGAGTTGCGCAATACGCCGCCCGCGCGATCCGACATCCAGGCAAACGCATTCACGGCGCCGTCGATCACGTACTGATCAAAGCTGGCGGCCATCACCGCCAACCAGACGCCGATGCGACCGATGGCATTGATGATCGGGTCGATAATCCAGAGATCATCGACCCAGTACATGAATTTTGCCAGACCGCGTGTAAAGGCAACCACCGTATAGCCATAAGCTTCATCCACCCAGAACTTCCGGTGCATTGCCCACCACACTGGCCCCAACCAACGGCGCAGCGGGTCAATTTCGCCTTCCGGCAGCCCTTTGCGATAGACAAACCAGCCCAGCGCCAGACCGCCCAGCGACACCGCAAACGAGATCAGCAATACAAAAAGGTTGAACTCTGGGTGTGGGAATTCAAAGTGCAGGTGCTCAATGTAAGGCTCCAGCTGATGCTCGATCCAGTTCGGGAAGAGCGAGCCAAGCACCGGGAAGTCGATCGGGATGCCGAACCAGCCGAGCACGATGACGAACGGTGAGATCAGCACCAGCGGAATCGTCATGGCTTTGACGCTTTCCGGCGCGTGGACCGCGCCTTCCGAGCGCGGCTGGCCGAGGAACGTCAGCGTGATCTGCCGCGCCGTGTAGAAGGCCGTCAGCAGCGCAGCGAACGCCAGCACCCAGAAGATCGTCATATCGCGCGTGTACCATTCGCTCGACAGGATCTCATCTTTCGACCAGAAGCCGGCTGTGACCAGAGGGAAGCCAGAGAGCGCCATCCCGCCGATGATGAAAGTCCAGCCTGTGATCGGCATGCGCTTGAGCAGCCCGCCCATGTTGCGCATGTCCTGCGGGTCGTGCGGATCCAGGTTGCCGTCTTTGCGCACGATCGTGTGCGAAGTGTGAGCACTGTGGGAGTCCCCATGTGCATCACCATGCGCATGAGCGTGGTGAAAACCGTGCTCAACGCCGTGGATCACAGAACCGGAGCCGAGGAAGAGCAACGCTTTGAAGAAAGCGTGCGTAATCAGGTGGAAGAGACCGGCTACGTAAGCGCCGGTGCCCAGCGCCGCAATCATGAAGCCAAGTTGCGCAATCGTGGAGTACGCCAGCACGCGTTTGATGTCCCACTGGGCAACGGCAATCAGCGAGGCAAAGAGCGCCGTAAACGCACCGATGCCTGCCACGAATGCCATGCTGCCGGGCGCCACCTCGCCGGCGACAAAAAAGAGCGGGAACATGCGCACGACCAGGAAGACGCCTGCCGAGACCATCGTCGCCGCGTGAATCAGGGCGCTGACAGGCGTCGGGCCTTCCATGGCGTCGGGCAACCAGACGTGCAGCGGGAATTGCGCACTTTTGCCAATCGTGCCGAAGAAGAGCAGCACCGCAATCAACGCCACCGCCGGCGTGCTGAAGTTGAGGATCGGCACGTGCACCGTCATGGCGGCGAGATGCTCCAGATTCGCCGGCGCGAGGATGTGCTCGAACACCAGGGTGTTGTCGATGCTCCACATGTACAGCAGCATCATGCCGGCGAACATGATCGTGTCGCCGATACGCGTGGTGATAAACGCCTTGAAGGCGGCTTTTTTGGCCGATTCCTTCTCGAACCAGAAGCCGATGAGCAGATAACTGCACAAGCCCATGATCTCCCAGAAAACGAAGAAGGTCAGCAACGAGTTTGACACCACCAGACCCAACATGCCGGTGGCAAACAGGCTGATGTACGCCATGAAACGGCTGTAGCGAGGGTCGCGCCCCTGTGTGTAGGCGTCGGGATAATCTTCCTGGCGCAGATGGGGCGGAAAGCTCATATAACCGTAGGAATAGATGAAGATCATGAGCAGCAAAAAGGTGACCATGAAGATCATCAAGGCGTTCGCCGGATCCACCTGGAAGCCGATCATCAATTCGCTGGCCCCGGTCGGGATCGTGAAGAGTTCGCCGTACAGGGGGGTGTGCGCCGAAATGCGGCGTTATGAAGACGGCAAACGCAATCGGCCAGCCCAAAATAAAGCTGACCGCCACCCCACCGATGGCCGTCAATGCGCTCACAGTCTTGTTCCGATTTAGAAACAAGAGGATCGCAACAAAAGCCAGGAAGGGCGGGACTGGCAACAGCCAAGCGAGATTTAGAAATCCTTCCATTGCTCAACCTCGTTTTGTGGTGCGCCCTCAACGAACCGTAAATTCACGGGCGATGATTGCCGAATGCTCATGGCGCTGCGCGCCGGTGTTTGCTCATGGCGCTGCGCGCCGTCGTCTAAAACTTTGGATAAAATTGCCGGCGCCATAACCGGCCAACGCTCCCGCAACCAAAAGGACCAGGAAAACCAAGTCATTCGGAACACAGACCACACTACCAACCGCGATGGCGACGATAGCGCCGACAGCCGCCATCAGCAGCAGAAAGGTCTGCTCCGATTTACGCGCCTTGGCTTCCGCCAATAAGGACGCCGTGTCACGAAAGTCCGGCCTGTGCTTGACGATTTCTTTGAGCACATGGACGGCGCCGGTGTAATTGCCTTGCTCCATCTTCTCCTGAGCAAGGTTATACAGAAACTCACATTGCTCGTCTAAGGCGCCCGTCAGAATCTGTTTTGGCATGACGCCTGCACCTCATGGCAACTCCACCTTGCGCCGACAGCCGCCCCGCTCATCCCTTCAGAATATCGAGATCGTCAAGATTAACGGTGCGCCGGTTGCGATAAACTGAAATCACGAGCGCCAGACCGATCGCCACCTCAGCCGCCGCCACCGCAATGACGAACAACGCAAAAATCTGACCGTCCAAATTTTCAGTTGGCGCCACGCCGTAGCGCCAAAAGGCGATCAGGTTGATATTGGCCGCATTGAGCATCAGCTCGATGCCCATCAACACGGCAATGGCATTACGCCGGCCCAGCGTGGCAAACAAACCAGAGCTGAACATAAATGCCGCTAGAATCAGATACCAGGTTAGAGGAACCATCTGTGCGCCGCCTCTTCGGAAAACTTACTTACTGCAAAAAGATGTGCTATTTTGCCGCCACGGATTGATCTTTACTTACGGTCGCGCGCCACGACGATAGCGCCTGCCAACGCAACCAGCAACAACATGGCTAACAACACAAAAGGAACTACATACTCGTTTACAAACGCATGGCCCAAGCCCGCAATAATGAGCTGTCCATCGACGATGGGTTCGCCCGCCTGCGGCCAGGGGATGCCTCGCATCAACGCCATCAGCACGACAAAGGTCAGTGCAGTGATAATTGCAGCGGTTCCGGACTGGCGATTGCGCGGCGAAGTCGCGCCAAACATCATCCCACGCGTCAACATGATGGCAAAAGCGATAAGCGTCGAGATCGCGCCAACATAGACCAGCACCTGGCTGACGCCGATAAACTCAGCTTCGGCGACGATGTAGACGCCAGCAGCCCCAAAGAAAGCAGCAACCAGACCCAGTGCGCTGTGAAATAAATTGCGAGCCAGCACGACCGCCAAGGAGCCGAAGACCGCCAACACGGCAATCATCAGGAAAACTACTTGTGACACCGTTGGCAGCGGCGGCAGTGGAAATGGCAATTCAGGCATGACGCATCCCCTTATCAGTCATCCGTACTTCTCAATCTCCCGGATTCAACCGCCCGGATTCAATCACCCGAAGACGGGTGGACCGGCTGCATCGTGCCGATCAACGACGTTGGCTCGAATGCACGCTTCGACCGCACCTGTTCGCGCTTGAAGTAATTGCCCAACACGTTGAGCACCACGACCACAACGACAATATTTGCCACGAGCACGAAAATGGCATTGAGCCACAGGGGCAGCGGCAACTTCATGATGATCATCTGCGCCAAAAGCAGCGTCAGCACCGACGGCACCAATACTTTCCAGGCAAACTGCATCATCTGATCGACGCGGACGCGTGGGAAGGTGCCCTTGATCCATTGAATCACCACGTAGACAAAGAAGGTCTTGGCAAAAAAATAGATCGGCCCCAGCAGCGGCACTTGACCGGCAAAGGGGCCTTGCCACCCGCCCAGAAAGAGCGACACGGCAATCGCGCCCAGGAAGAAACTGTTCAGGAACTGCGCCAGGAAAAACATGGCGAACTTCATACCGGAATATTCGATATGAAAACCAGCGATCAGCTCAGATTCAGCTTCCAGCAGATCGAAAGGCGTCTGTTCACTTTCCGCCAGCGCTGCAATCATGTAGATTAAAAAGGCGCCCGGCAACACAAAGATAAACCAGCCGAAGCCAAGATTGATCGGGCCAAGATAGAGCGACTGGGCATTGGCAAGCCCCTGCATGCTCATCGTGCCGACCAGCAGCACCGGCGCCAACATGGCAAGCACCATGGGAATCTCATAGCTCAACAACTGCGCCACGACGCGGAAGCCTGCCAGCAATGCGTATTTATTGTTGCTGCCCCAACCAGCCATCAGCGCCGCCATGATGCCAATCGAGCCGAGCGCAACCAGATAAAGCACGCCCACGCTCAGATCCGCACCGATCAAGCCTGCACCAAAAGGAATGACGGCCAGCGACATCAACACACCCAAAACGGCCAAGACGGGTGCAATTACATAAGACACGGTATCCGACGACGTCGGCTTGATATCTTCTTTCGAGAGCAATTTCATCGCATCGGCCACGGTTTGAAAGAGGCCATAAGGACCAAGCCGATTCGGCCCGATGCGATCCTGGATGCGACTGATCACCTTGCGCGTGATCCAGATGAGCAGCAGCGCCAGCGTAAGCGAAGCCATGGCGAGGATCAGCGCGCCCACAAAGTAGGTGATCCCCTCGACGAGCCAGCTCAGCTCTTGGGGAGCGCCCAGATCATATTGAAATTGGATGACGGCATCGCTCCAATTCATACAGACTCCTTCCGATTTGCGATCGGGTCAACCGGCGCAGGCAATCAGTTCCAGTCAAGGGCGCCCTTGCGCCACTCCAGAAAGAGACCCAACATCAAGATCAAAACAAAGGTAACCGCCGCCATGACCGAGAAGAAGGACAATCCCTGATAGGCAATTGCGATTGGGAAAAGAAAGATCACTTCCACATCGAAAATCAAGAAGATCAAACCGATCAGATAGTACTGCGCTCGAAACTGCACCCAGGCGTCGCCCACCGTTTCGACGCCGCTTTCATAGGTCTGATTTTTGATTGGGTCCGGACGGCGCGGCCCCAAAAAATGTCCCAGCGTAATCGCCGCGACAGGGATGATCACAGCAATCGCGCTGAGCATCAGTACAAAACCCCATTGACTGAGCATAAATGTACTCCCGTTGCGTTCTTGACTAGAGTGTAAGCGCTGTATTCACGGCTGCGTTCGTTTGGGTCAGATCTGGACGATGATGCTTGGCTGTGTTCCTTGGCAGTGTTTCTTGGCTGTACTTCTTAATTCTGAAGCTTCTCGACCATGAACTGCCGTTCCCCATCCTTGCAGCAAGATTGTGTAGAAAATAACAAACTGCGGGAAATGTTAGCATAGACCTAGAGCGATCTGGAAAATCTTAGCCCCTGGAAAAGCATCTTTCCCGCGACAATTCAATTGTGATCAAGTAGAATCTCAGGTTCGGGCATACATAAAATGTTGTAGGCAATTGTAACACAAGCCACAATCAGGCGGCAAAGCATCACAATTCCTACAAAACTACATGTGCACTTTTTCACAAGGCAAGCGGTGTAAAGTTGACACCTTCACTCAGGTCATGCTAAACTCGCTGCACGGCTGCAATCTAGCGAGCGCCACCATATTGACCGCACCTGACTGACGACTCGACATGTTGAGCGCATAGATTGGCATGTTGGGTTTTTTTGTTGTCTGGTGATTGGCTGGCCTCTAGTAAGCGTCTGGCCTCGGATAAGGAAGACATCAATGGCTCAAGCGTATTTTCCACTGCTGGTATTTGTTGTCATCTCCATCGTTTTTGCATTTATTGCGATTGGCCTGCCCAGCATTCTTGGGCCACGTCGCAAAAACGCCCAAAAACAGGAGCCTTATGAATCCGGCATCATCCCCTTCCATGATGCGCGGCGTCGCTTTCCGGTAAAGTATTATCTGGTGGCGATGTTGTTTATTTTATTCGACATCGAAGTCATCTTTCTCTTCCCTTGGGCCGGCGCCCTGTTGCAGTTGCGCGATGAGTTCAGCGTGTGGATTGCCCTGGCGCCGATGGGCGTCTTTTTGCTGATTTTGGTGCTGGGTCTGGCCTACGAATGGTCGAAAGGTGCATTGGACTGGGAATAATTGTGGATTCCGAATTAAGAATTGCGCACTGTGAATGACGAGGATAAATCGCTCTTCACAATTCACAATTCAGCGTTCACGCTTCACAATTGAATCTTTTTGGAGGAACGGATGGGTCTCGAAGAAAAACTTCCCGAAGGCATCATCACCACACAACTAGAAACGCTGGTCAACTGGAGCCGCGAGAACAGCACGTGGCCGCTGCTCTTTGGCCTGGCCTGCTGCGCGATTGAAATGATCGCCACGGGCTCCGCGCGCCACGACATTTCCCGCTACGGCGCGGAGCTTTTCCGCGCCAGCCCGCGCCAGGCCGATCTGATGATCGTCTCCGGCCGCGTCAGCAACAAAATGGCGCCGGTGATCAAGCGTCTGTACGACCAGATGTCTGAACCGAAGTGGGTGATTGCGATGGGCATCTGCGCCAGCGCCGGCGGCCCGTTTAACAATTACGCCATTATTCAAGGTGTAGACAAGATTATTCCGGTCGATGTCTATGTGCCTGGCTGCCCGCCACGCCCCGAGGCGCTGCTCTATGCGCTCGACAAGCTGCGCGAGAAACAGGCCAAAGACTCTTTCCGCACCTACGCAGATCTGAACGCACCGCCCGCTCCGATCCAGCCCGACGACATCGAATCACTCGAAACGCTGCGCCAGCCGCAGCTTGTTTAGTTCTCGGAGAACACCATGCTCAACGTTTCTCCACGCGTACGTGAATATGAGACGCTGCCCGGTCTCACCCCGTTGGGAATTCCAGCCGTGGCGCCGCTGCCGAGCGGCGAAAGCACAGACGCCGCCCGCCTTGTCGAACGCTTTGGCGATGCCATTCTAGCTGCGGGTCTGCATCACGACCAGCAAGTGGTCTATGTGCAGCCCGATCAATTGGTGGCGCTGGTGGACTTTGCCAAGCGCGATCCACAACTGCGTTACGATGCCTTGGTGGATGTTTCCGCCGTGGATCGTGCTGACCTGCCGATCAGCGACCACCGCTTCCACACGGTTTACCAGTTGCGTTCCTATGCGCGCAAACAACATCTGATGGTCGTCTGCCCCATCGATGATGGGGGCGACCCAGTGGCGCCCAGTCTGGCCGGCGTTCATGCCGGTGCGATCTGGCCGGAACGCGAGACGTGGGATCTGCTCGGCGTGCGCTTTGCCAACCACCCCGATCATCGCCGTATTATGATGCCGGAAAGCTGGCCGAATCACCCGCTGCAGAAACAGGTTCCCGTGGGCGGTGAGGAAGTGCCCTTCACCATGACCTGGAGCGATCCGGAGTTTGAGTCCTTTGGCAGACAGGTGATGGCTGCGCAAAGTCTGCCGCCCGTCCTGCCACCCGGCATGAACCGTCGTGAAAACATGGTCATCAACATGGGGCCGCACCATCCGAGCACGCACGGTGTGCTGCGCCTGGTGGTGGAGCTGGACGGCGAAACCGTGGTTGGCATCGACCCCGACCTGGGCTATCTGCACAGCGGCTTCGAGAAGAGCGGCGAAAACAAGCGCTACAAGGATTTCGTCTATTACACCGACCGCATGGATTACCTGTCGGCAATGAGCAACAACCTCGGTTATTGCATCACCGTGGAAAAGCTGCTCGGCATCGAGCTTCCGCCGCGCGCCCAGGTGTTGCGGGTGATGATGGCTGAGCTGCAGCGCATCGCTTCGCATCTTTTCTGGCTCTCCACCCACGTGCTCGACGTGTCGGGCACGGGCATGGCGCTGCTGATGTACGCCACTCGCGAGCGCGAGCGCATCCTCGACCTCTTCGAGATGGCGTGCGGCGCGCGCTTGACCGTCGGCTATATGCGCGTGGGCGGCGTCTCGCGCGACATCCCGCCGGCGTTTCTCGGCCATCTGGAAGAGTTTTTGCAAGCCATGCCGGTGCGCATCGACGAGTACGAAGCGATGCTCACCAGCGGCCCGCTGTGGGAAGAGCGTCTGCGCGGCATCGGCAAGCTGACGCGCGCGGAAGTGATCGACATGGGCTTGACCGGCCCGATGCTGCGCGGCAGCGGCATCGCCTGGGATTTGCGTCGCGATGCACCCTACAGCGGCTACGAGAACTACGATTTTAAGGTGCCGGTTTTCACCGAAGGCGATTGCTTTGCCCGCTACCTGGTGCGCATGGAAGAGATGCGCCAGAGCCTGCGCATCATCCGCCAGACCATCGACAACCTGCCCGACGGCCCGCACCGCATTGAGGATCGCAAGATCACGCCGCCGCCGCGCGCCGAACTCGACATCAGCATGGAAGCGCTGATCCATCACTTCAAGCTGATGACGGAAGGCTTTCCGGTGCGGCCGGGCATGTTCTATCACGGCATCGAGTCGAGCAAAGGCGAGCTGGGCTTCTTCATCTACAGCGACGGTTCGGCCAAGCCCTACCGCCTGCACGTGCGCGGCCCAAGCTTCAACAACCTCTACGCCATCAGCAAGATGAGCAAAGGCGCCATGCTCTCGGACATCGTGACGAATATAGGGTCAATTGATATTGTGCTGGGCGAGGTCGATCGATAGCATAGCTTGATAGGCCACGGATTTGGCGGATTAGACGAATTTTCACGAATTTTGTGACGCCCAACTTTTTTGTAGAGGCATTGGATGCCAATTCAAGACCGAGAAATCAGTGATAAGATTCTTGGTCGGCGATTATTTCGCTGATATCGTAGTCGAACAAAAGATCATTGTTGAACTCAAGGCGGCTGAAGCGATTATCGACTCGCATATCGCCCAGCTGATGAACTATCTAAAGGCGACGCCATGTGAAGTCGGATTTGTCCTGAATTTCGGACTTGAAGCAACATTCAAACGGCTTCTCTTCAGCAATTTCAAGAAGAAAAATCTGAAGAAATCCGTTGAATCCGCCAAATCCGTCTAATCCGTGGTCTATGCAGTTTTAATTGATTAGGTCGATAACCATGATGCTATCTGAACCAATCCGCACCGAAATCAAGCAGTGGATGGATCTCTATCCCGCCGGCCGCCAGCGCTCGGCGATTTTGCCCGCGCTCTACGTGATCCAGCGCGCGTTCGGCTACTGCCCGGTCGACGCGCAGAATGAACTGGCCGCGATGCTGGAGATCGAGCCCGCCGAGGTGGGCGGCGTGGTGGACTTCTACCACATGCTCCACACCGAGCCAAAGGGCGAGTACCACGTCGAAGTCTGCACCAACGTGCCCTGCATGTTGCGCGGCGCTAGCCAGTGCATGCACCACTTCGAGGAGCAGCTGGGCGTCCATCACGGCGAAACCACGCCCGACGACCGGTTTAGCCTCGACCACATGGAGTGTCTCGGTTCGTGCGGCACCGCACCGATGGTCTCTATCACCCAGCGCAGCACCGGCCAGATCCGCTACTTTGAGGAGCTCGATTCGGCCGAGGATGTACAGAAGGTGCTCGATGTCGTGAACAACGGCCAGGCCTTCACCACGCTCGAACGCTGGACGCCCGAAGGCGATCCCACCTTCAGCGGCAAGGCGGCCGGCCCCTACCGCATCGGCGGCATGGAGCAACGCTTCCTCACCGCGCGCGTCGGCAAGCAAGACAGCCACAAGATCGCCACGTACATCGCCGACGGCGGCTACGAGACCGCCCAACGCGTGCTGACCACGATGAAGCCTGAAGATGTGGTCGAGCAGGTCAAGGCCAGTGGCATCCGCGGGCGCGGCGGCGCCGGCTTCCCAACCGGCATGAAGTGGGGCTTCCTGGCGCCGGCCATGCCGCGCTATCTCGTCGTCAACGCCGACGAGTCGGAGCCGGGCACCTTCAAAGACCGCATCATTATGGAGTACGACCCGCACCAATTGCTCGAAGGCATCATCATGAGCGCCTATGCGATCAAGGCAGAGCTTGCCTTTATTTACATCCGCGGCGAGTACTATTTTGGTTACACGCGGCTCGTCGAAGCGATCCAGGAAGCCACGAAGGGCTTTCTCGGCGAGAAAATTTTCGGCACGGAGATGAATCTGCGCATCGTCGTTCATCGCGGCGCGGGCGCGTACGAGTGCGGCGAGGAGACGGCGCTACTCAGCAGCCTGGAGGGCTACCGCGGCCATCCGCGCATGAAGCCGCCCTTCCCCGCGGTCGAGGGCCTTTACGCCAAGCCGACCATCGTCAACAACGTCGAGTCGATCGCCAACGTTACGCACGTCATGCGCCACGGCGTCGAATGGTATCGCAGCTTTGGCACCGAGAAGTCGCCCGGCATGCGCATTTTCTGCCTCAGCGGCAACGTGAAGTATCCGGGACTCTATGAATTGCCGCATGCCACGCCGTTAAGCGACATCCTCAACCAGTACGGCGGCGGCCCGCAGTTCGATGACCGGCCCTTCAAGGCGGTCGTGCCCGGCGGGCTGTCGATGAAGCTGCTGACCGACCAGCAATTAGACACGCAGATGGATTACGAGTCGGTGGCGGCCGCGGGGTCTTCGCTCGGCTCGGCCGGGGTGATCGCCATCGACGTCAGCCAGTCGATGGTCAAGATTGCGCGGCGCACGCTCAGCTTCTACCGCGAGGAGAGCTGTGGCAAGTGCACACCCTGTCGCGAGGGCACCGGCTGGCTCGAAGAGATTCTCATCCGCATGGAAGAGGGCGGCGGTCGCGTCAAGGACATCGACCTGCTGGCGCGCATCACCACCTTCATCGCGGGCAAGAGCTTCTGCCCCTTTGGCGAGGCGTCGGTGTGGGGCTTGCAGAGCAATTTGAGCAAATATCGCGCCGAGTTCGAGCAGTACGTCGCCCTGACCAACCCAGAGCACGAACTGCCGGTGATCCCGATTCGCCCAATCTACCGGCCGGACACTGGCCAGCCCAGCGTCGCCACCGACAGCGCGTTTGAGATCGAGGGCGAGTCGCCGCTGAATCGTGATACGCGTGTAAAGGCGATTGGAGATTAGAGATTGTGTTTGTCGTGACAGCTCTGCGTGAGATTTTTCTGAACGAGAAGCGGATTAAGCTATGACCGATCTTGTAACGCTGACAATTGACGACCGCCAGGTCTCGGTGCCCAAGGGTACGCTGGTAGTGGATGCGGCCGCCAAGCTGGATATCGAAATCCCGGTTTTTTGCAGCCACCCCAAGCTCGACCCGGTGGCGTGCTGCCGCATGTGCCTGGTCGAAATCTCCGGGCCGCGCGGGATGATGTTGATGACGGCCTGTTCCGTGCCGGTGGCGCAAGACATGGTTGTCAAGACCGACACGCAGCAGGTGAAGGAAGTGCAGGAGGCCAACCTGGCCTTTATCCTGCTCAACCACCCGCTCGACTGCCCGATCTGCGACAAGGGCGGCGAGTGCCCGTTGCAGGATCAGACCATGCAGTTTGGCCCCGGCCTCAGCCAGTTGGTCGAACCCAAACGCCTGAAAAACAAAAACTATCTCATCTCCGACACGATCGTGTTGGACCAGGAGCGCTGCGTCGTTTGCTGGCGCTGCATCCGCTATCTGGAGGAATGGGAAGACAAACCGCAACTCGCCCTCTTCGAGCGCGGCGGCAAGACGATCATCGACATCCAGGACGGCCAACCGGTCGACGCCAAGACGAGCGGCAACATCATCGACATCTGCCCCGTCGGCGCGCTGACCAACCGCGTGGCGCGTTTCGCCTACCGGCCGTGGGAGATCGAGCGTACGCCCAGCATCTGCACGCAGTGTTCGATGGGCTGCAACCTGCGCATTGACACGCGCACGCACAAATTGCGCCGCGTGATCGGCCGCGAGAATATGCAGGTCAACGATCAGTGGATCTGCGATAAAGGGCGCTTCGCCAACGGCTGGGTCAACGATGCGAGCCGCCTGACCATGCCGCTGGTGCGCAAAGAAGGCAAGCTCCAGCCGGCATCGTGGGGCGAGGCGTTGGGCGTGGTGGCGGAGCGGCTGCAAGGCATCAAGCAGCAGCACAGCGCCGACGCCATCGGCGCCATCGGCAGCGCCAAGCTTTCCAACGAGGGCAACTATCTGCTGCAGCGCTTCATGCGCCAGTTGATCGGCGCCAACAACATCGACCACCGTGACGGCGGCGATGTGGCCGCGCTGCCCACCGGCCTGCCCGCGCTGGTCGACGTGATGAAGCCGCAATATGGCCCCGCTCCCAAACACGATGTAATTGTGCTGGTCGGCCTCGACCCCAACGAAGAACTGCCGGTGCTGGATGTGCATCTCAAGCGCGCGGTGCGCCGCGGCAAGGCGCAGTTGGTGATCGTGCACCCGCGCCAGATCGAACTCACGCGCTATCACGGTCCCTTCCTCCAGGCCAATCCGGGCACGGAAGTGACGCTGCTCAACGGCCTGCTGCGCGCACTGACCGAGCGTGAAGCAACAAAGTCGGAAGCACACGCGCTCGTCTCCGGCGCCAGCGACCGTCAGGTGGAGCAATTGTGCGGTGTGCGGATGGCGGAGGTGCGCAAGGCGGCTGATCTGCTGGCCGCCGCGCAGAACCCGCTGCTGATCTACGGGCCGGGCGTTGCGCACGGCAAAGCGGGGCTGGCGCTGCGCCAGGCGCTGACCAACCTGGCGCTCTACCTCGGCAAGCCGGAGAATCTGGCCTATGTCGGGCGAGAAGCCAACAGCCAGGGTTGTCGCGATGTGGGCGTGCTGCCCGACCGGCTGCCCGGCCACGCCGCACTGGACGACCGCATGGCGAGCGATTTGCTCGGCAAGCTGTGGAGTTGTTCGCTGCCCGTGCATCCTGGCAAAACCTACCAGCAGATGCTTGACGGCGCCGGTGATGCGATCAAGGCGCTCTACATCATGGGGGCCAACCCGGCCAGCGAGCGGCCTGCCTGGGCAGAAAATCTGGACAAGCTCGACTTCCTGGTCGTGCAGGAGCTCTTCCTGACGGAAACCGCGGCAAAGGCTGACGTGGTGCTGCCGGCAGTGAGCTGGGCGGAGCAGGACGGCGCCTTTACGAACCTTGAGCGCCGCGTGCAGCGTGCGCCCAAGGCACTGGGCGACCCGCAGAGCAAGGCAGCGCCGGACTGGATGATCCTGGATCATCTGGCCGCTTATTTCGATGCGCAGTGGGGGCACAGCAGCGCGCAGGCCGTGAGTGCGGAGATCGCACAGGCCGCGCCGATCTACGCCGGGCTGACCTGGGAAGCGCTGGGCGACCAGGGCTTGCAGTGGAGCGTGGCGGATCACAGTTATGTGCTGCCGGAGATGAGCTATGGCCGCGCCGTGCAGCCCGACCTGCCCAGCGCTGCTGACGGCGCGCTGGCGCTGCTGAGCGGCTCTGTGCTCTACGACGGCGGCGCCCTCTTCAGCCTGACCGAGCGCATGAAAAACATGTCCTTCGGCGCCACAGTTCACCTGAACCCGGCCGATGCGGAGAAGTTGGATATCGCCGCGGGGGAGGTCGTCACCGTGCGCAGCGACCAGGGCGAGCTCACCCTGGCGGTCAAACTCGATGCCACCGTCAAAGCGGGCGTCGCCTGGATTCCGGAGAGCTTGCCGGGCGCCCCGGTGGGTGCATTGTTGAATGGCAGCGCAACGACAAATATTGTCATTGAAAAATAGATTGGAGATTGGAGAGTAAGAGAGTAAGAGATTGGAGATTGGAGATTGGAGATTATGTGTGAGGGAAGTTTCTCCTCACAACTCGCCAATCGCCTAATCTCTCAATCTCCAATCTCTACTCTTCAGTCTCCTCCACACTTCAGGTGTACTGCTATGGATTGGTTGAACCTGATCGTCATCCCGGTTATCCGGTCGCTGGTGCTGATTGTGGTGCTGTTGACCGGCTTTGCGTACCTGACCTGGTACGAACGCAAGCTGCTGGCGCGCTTCCATGTGCGCATCGGCCCCAACCGCGCCGGCCCCAAAGGGCTGCTGCAGCCGGTGGCCGACGCGGTCAAAGCGATCTTCAAGGAAGAGATCGTTCCCGGCCACGTGGATAAAGTCGTCTACTTGATGGCGCCGGCGCTGGCCTTGATCCCGGCCCTGATCATTTGGGCGGTCATCCCTATCGGCAAAGGCTTCCCGGCCGTGGCCGATGTGCCCATCGGTTTTCTGTGGATTCTGGCCGTGGCCGGCATTGAGAGCTACGGCATCATCCTGGCCGGCTGGAGCAGCAACAACAACTACTCGCTGCTCGGCGCGCTGCGCTCCTCGGCGCAGATGATCTCCTACGAGATTCCGCTGAGTCTCTTCCTGGTCAGCATCCTGCTGCTGGCCGGCGACTTCAGCCTGGTCAACCTGGTCGAAGCGCCGCGCGCATGGTGGGAATGGCTGTGGCTGTGGGCGATGTTCCCGCTCTTCTTTATCTGCATTCTGGCCGAGACCAACCGCAGCCCCTTTGACCTGCCGGAGACGGAGAACGAGCTCGTCGCCGGCTTCCAGACCGAGTACGGCGGCATTAAGTTTGCGCTCTTCTTCATGGCCGAGTACATCAACATGATCACCACCAGCGCGATCATGGCGACCTTATTCTTTGGCGGCTATGCGCTGCCCTTTGGCATCGGCAGCGAGATTCTGCCCATCCTGGGGCCATTTATCCTGGCGGCCAAGATTATCGTGCTGCTCTTCCTTTTCATCTGGGTGCGCGCCAGCCTGGGCCGCCCGCGCTACGACCAGTTGATGCGCTTTACGTGGAAGACGCTGCTGCCGATCAGCCTGGCGTATATGATCATCACGGCATTATTGGCGGTCTTCTTTAAATAGATGAAGCGAAGAGGGAACGGGACGGGCGGATTTCGCTGAGTTACTAAAATCGGGCGCCTTCTTCGATTGTTTATAAGGATAAATTGGTATGGCGCTACGTGACTTTCTAAAAGGTGCGACTGAAATCGGTAAGGCGATGGGTGTGACGCTCAAGTCGCTCACCGAGACGCCGGTGACGACCGAGTACCCGCGCGACCCGGTCCCGCTCTACCCGCGCTTCCGCGGCAAGCATGAACTGCGCCGCTACGAAAACGGTTTGGAGCGCTGCATCGGCTGTATGCTCTGCGAGGCCGCGTGCCCGACCGGCGCGATCTACGTCGAGGCGGAGGAGAACGACCCGCTGCACCCGCTCTCGCCGGGCGAACGTCACGCCTCGATCTACGAGGTCAACTTGCTGCGCTGCATCTTTTGTGGCGACTGCGAGGAGGCATGCCCGACCGAAGCGATCGTGCTCGGCCATGAATTTGCCATGGCGGACTACAACCGCCGCGACTTTATCGTGACCAAAGAACAACTGCTCAACCCAGGCGAGCCGAACGTGGTGATCCGACCGGAGTAGGAAAAACCATGATAGCCAATTTGCGGGTGAGACGGATACAATGCAAGGGCTATTTGCAGGAAAAAGTGAGTCACGTATGGACTTTGCAATGATCTTCTTCATCCTCGTCGGCGCGTTGAGCGTCGCCACGGCGGTCGGCGTCGTCACCAGCAGGGTGGCGGTGCACAGCGCGCTCTTCCTGCTTGTGCACTTTGCGACGCTGGCGATCCTCTACGTCACACTCAACGCACAGTTCCTGGCCGCGGCGCAGATTATTGTCTACGCCGGCGGCATCGTGATCCTGATCCTCTTTGTGATCATGCTGATCGGCTCGGCGCCGCTGGAGACACGCGCCGGCTATCGCTCGTGGGTTCCCTACGCCGGGCTGGCGCTGGGGTTGCTCATGCTGGCCGGCATGGCGATGACGATGCTGCAGATGCCGCTGACGCCGACCGACCCGAACGCGAATCAAGGCGGCGCACCCATCCTGCTGGGCGTGCAGATTTACTCGCAGAACATTTTGCTCGTCGAACTTGCCGCCGTGCTGCTGCTGGTGGCGCTGCTCGGCGCGCTGCTGCTGGCGCGGCAGCCAAAGACGGAAGAAACAACAATCTCTTAATCGCCTAATCTCCAAGAAAGCGAGATTGCGAGATTTAAGGAGGAAGAACCATGGTTCCAACCAGCTATTATCTCATCCTGAGCGCGATTATTTTTATCATCGGCGCGGTGGGCGTGCTCAGCCGGCGCAATGCATTGATCATCATCATGTGCGTGGAGATGATGCTCAACAGCGTCAACCTCACCTTGATCGCCTTTGCCCGGCAGTGGGACAATCTCAACGGCCAGGTCTTTGTCTTTATGGTGATGGCCGTGGCCGCGGCCGAGGTCGCCGTCGGGCTGGCGATCCTGATTGCGCACTTCAACCTATCCAAAACCACCAACATCGACGACGTAAACGTCATGAAATGGTAGGCGCTCCTTATGCTTGAATCCGTGTGGTTATTGTTTGCCCTGCCCGCGCTTGGCGCGCTGATCATTCTGTTCGCCGGGCGGTGGATGTCACAGAAGGTGGTGGGCTGGGTGGCCTCGGCAGCGGTGCTGGGCGCGTTCCTGGTAGCGCTCGGTCTGTGGTTCAGCTTAGCCGGGCTGCCCGCCGAAGCGCGCAGCGTCACCGTCACCTGGTGGGAGTGGATGACGATCGGTGCGTTTCACGTGCCGGCAGCCGTGCTGATCGACCCGCTGAGCGTCGTGATGGCGTTGGTCGTCACCGGCGTGGGTTTGCTGATTCACGTCTACTCCATCGGCTACATGGAGCACGAGCCGCGCTACCAACGCTTCTTCTTCTACATGAACTTCTTTATCCTGGCGATGCTCACCCTCGTGATGAGCAACAACTTCCTGGGCATGTTCGTCGGCTGGGAAGGCGTCGGTCTGGCCTCGTTCCTGCTGATCGGCTTCTGGTTCGACAAGCGCGACGACATGTACGGCTGGTACGCCGACGCCGGCAAAAAGGCGTTCATTGTCAACCGTATCGGCGACTTTGGCATGATCCTGGCGATGATCATGGTCTGGTCGACCGTGGGCACATTGATCTTCACCGAGTTGGGCGCAGCAGTGCACAACCTGGCGCCGACCACGGCGACGATCATCTGCCTGCTGCTGCTGCTGGGAGCAACCGGCAAGAGCGCGCAGCTTCCACTCTACATCTGGCTGCCCGATGCAATGGCCGGCCCCACGCCCGTCTCTGCCCTCATTCATGCCGCGACGATGGTGACCGCCGGCGTCTACATGATCATCCGCACCAACGCGCTCTGGCATCTGAGCCTGGATGCCGGGCTGACCACGGCGTGGATCGGCATGTTGACCGCACTGCTGGCCGCGTCGATTGCGCTGGTGCAGACCGACCTCAAGAAGATTTTAGCTTACTCGACGATCTCGCAGCTTGGCTTTATGATTGCCGCCGCGGGTCTAGGCGCCTACGGCGCGGCGCTCTTCCACCTAGTGACGCACGCCTTCTTCAAGGCGCTGCTCTTCCTGTCTGCGGGCAGCGTCATGCACGCCACCGGCGGCATCCTCGACATCAACCGGCTGGGTGGCCTGCGCCACAAGATGCCGACCACCTACCGCACCTTTCTGATCGGCGCAGCGGCGCTGGCGGGCATCCCGCTCTTCTCCGGCTTCTTCTCGAAGGACGCCATTCTGGTCGTAGAGCTTCAGCGCAATGTGGCGCTCTACCTGATGGGTGCGGTGGCGGCCTTGCTCACCGCCATCTACAGCTTCCGCGCCGTCTTTGTCACTTTCCACGGCCAGCCGCGCGACCAGCACATCTACAACCACGCCCACGAAAGCCCCAGCGTGATGACCATTCCGCTGTGGATTCTGGCCGTGCTCAGCGTGGTGGCCGGCGTCATTAACCTGCCCTTTGTGCTGACGCTGGATCACTGGCTGGAGCCGGTGATCGGTGAGCACGAGCAGATTCCACTGGTGCTCGAACTGCTGGGCATCACGATCAGCATCGTGATCGCCGTGTTTGGCGTGCTGATCGCGCGGGCGCGCTATCTCACCCATGAGCCATGGGTGGCGCGCCTGGAGCAGCCTTTTGCCTTCTTGAAACCAACCCTAGAGCACAAATGGTATGTAGATGATCTCTACACCTTCTTTATCGTTAGCCCGCTCAAGGCATTTCGGGCTGGCTCCGCGGTGTTTGATCCCAAGGTGATCGACGGCGCCGTCAACGGCGTGGGCGGCGTGACCAACGACAGGCGGGTGGTGCGCAAGCTGCAAAACGGTGCCATCCCCTACCTACGCCTTTGAGCATCTTTCTCGGCGTAGTCGCGGTGCGCTTCTATTTCTTGTTTGTCGGCTAAAACACCATAGCCACGAGACGGTTGGCGGAGAAAACGGATTCTTTTTTGGGGGGGAAACGCCCCCCCCCCCCCCGGGGGGGGGGTCTTTCCCCCCCCTGTCAATTTTCACGTTGCCTATGGCCTTGATCTATTTGCTCACCATCATCACCTTCCTGCCCTTACTGGGAGCAGCGGTAGTGATGTTCGCACCGGGAGATGGGACGAAGAAATGGCTGGCGCTGGCGACGACGCTGGTTACCTTTGTCGTCAGCCTGCTGCTGTGGACGAACTGGCAGCAGGACGGGCCGGGATGCAGTTTGTCGAGGGCGTGGCCTGGTTTCCGCCGCTGGGCATTAACTATGCGCTGGGCGTGGACGGCATCAGCCTTTTCCTTGTGCTGCTGACTACCTTCCTCACGCCCATCGCCGTCTATTTCAGCATCCTCTACGTGGACAAACGCATCGGGCCGTACATGGCGCTGATGCTGCTGCTGGAGACGGCCATGATCGGCGTCTTTCTGGCGCTCGACCTCGTGCTCTTCTTCGTCTTCTTCGAGGCGAGTCTAATCCCGATGTATTTCCTGATCGGCGAGTGGGGCGGCCAGAAGCGTATCTACGCTGCCGTGAAGTTCTTCCTCTACACCTTTGCCGGCTCGGCGCTGATGGTCGTCGCCATTCTGATCGTCTACTTCTCGGCGGGCACCTTCGACATCGTGGCGCTGCAAAGCACACCCATGCCAGTTGCGGTGCAGACGTGGGCATTTCTGGCTTTCAGTCTTGCCTTTGCCGTCAAGACGCCGCTCTTTCCCTTCCACACCTGGCTGCCCGACGCGCACGTCGAGGCGCCGACCGCGGGCTCGGTCATCCTGGCCGGCGTGCTGCTGAAGATGGGCACCTACGGCTTCCTGCGGCTGGCCATGCCGATCTTCCCGCAGGCAGCGCAACAGTTCGGCCCGCTGTTGGCGACGTTGGCCATTGTCGGCATTCTCTACGGCGCACTGGTGGCGCTGATGCAGAAGGACCTCAAGGCGCTGGTCGCCTACAGCTCGGTGGCGCATCTCGGCTACGTCATGCTTGGCGTCATCGCCATGAACGCCCAGGGCGTCAGCGGCTCCGTCTTGCAGATGGTCAACCACGGGCTGAGCACCGGCGCACTCTTCCTCATGGTCGGCCTGCTCTACGAGCGGCGTCACACCCGCATGTTGGATGACTTTGGCGGCCTGTGGGCGAGCGTGCCGGTCTACACTGGCCTCTTCCTGGTGGTGGCGATGAGCAGCGCTGGTCTGCCGGGTCTCAACGGCTTTGTCGGCGAGTTCACGATTATGCTGGGCGCGTACAACTACATGCCGATCTTCGCGGTGCTGGCCGCAGCCGGCGTGATTCTGGCGGCCTGGTATCTGCTCACCGCCTTCCGCAAGATGGCGCAGGGTGAAATTACCAACCCGGCCAACGACAAGCATCATCTGAAGGATCTCAACTTCAAAGAATTGGTGATGGTCGTGCCGCTGGTCATCCTCTTCTTTGTCATCGGGCTTTTCCCCAATCTTTTCTTCGATAAAATTAATCCGTCGGTCGAGGCGATGCTGGAGACGCGCACTGTTCTGCTCAGCAGAGGACGGCAGCACAAATGCCGTCGCTGGAACTCGCCGAGAACGTCGTGACGGAGGCGAAATGAACAGCGCAGCCTTGGCTCTTAATCTCAACGCGGTGCTGCCGGAACTGGTGATGGTGGTCGCCGCCGCCATCGTCATGTTGCTGGATATTTTTAATCGCCGCGGGCGCGCACCGACAAAGGCATGGTTGCCCTGGGTGGCGCTGGCTGGCGTGCTGGTGACCGGCGCGGTCTCGATCTGGCTGCTCGGCCAGCCGGTGACTTCCTTTCAAGGCATGGCGATCCACGACGAGCGCGCGCAGGCGTTGAACCTGGTGGTGCTCACCGGCGCGGCGCTCTCAATCCTGCTCAGCGTGCGCTACATTCCCACCGTCAACCACCAGACGGGCGAGTATTACACACTGCTGCTGCTGGTCAGCACCGGCATGATGGCGATGGGATCGGCCACCGATTTGATGGTGGTCTTCCTGGCGCTGGAAACCTTCTCGCTCGGTCTCTACATTCTGGCTGGCCTCAACCGCAAGAGTTTGCGCAGCAACGAAGCGGCCATGAAGTACTTCCTGCTGGGCGCCTTTGCCAGCGCGTTCTTTGTCTACGGCGCCGCGTTTGTCTACGGGGCAACGGGCAGCACCCGCTTCGACCTGATCGCCGTGACGCTCTTCGATGGCAAGGCCGACCTGCCTCTGCTTTACATCGGTATAACAATGCTGATCGCCGGCTTTGGCTTCAAGGTGAGCCTTGTCCCCTTCCACATGTGGACGCCCGATGTCTATCAGGGTTCGCCCACGCCGGTGACTGCTTTTATGAGCATCGGCACCAAGGCCGCGGCCTTTGCCGCCTTCTATCGCTTCTTTGCCTTTGCGCTGCCCACCGAGCAAGCAACGTGGGGTTGGGCGCTGGCGATCCTGGCCGTGTTGACGATGACGCTCGGCAACCTGGTGGCGCTGCGCCAAAGCAGCCTCAAACGCCTGCTCGCCTATTCGAGCATTGCCCACGCCGGCTATATCCTGGTCGGGCTGGCGACCGCCACGCCTGCCGGCATTGACGGCGCGCTCTACTACTTGATCAGCTATGCGTTTATGAACATGGGCGCGTTTGCCGTCGTCATCCTGCTGGAACGTCAGGGAGAGATGGATGCAGAGGGCGACCGGCTGAAAGGATTGTCCAGACGCCATCCACAACTGGCGCTGATCATGAGTATCTTCATGTTCAGTCTGGCGGGCGTGCCGCCCTTTGCCGGCTTCTTCGCCAAGTTCTTTGTCTTTGCCGCCGCGGTCGAGGGCGGCTGGTCGTGGCTGGCAGCCATCGCCATGCTCAACAGCGCCATCGGCGCCTGGTACTATCTGCGCATCGTCGTGGACATGTACTTTGCCGAGCCCACGGCCGATGCGCAGATCGAGCCGCAGCAGGTGAGCCTGCCGCTGACCATTACGCTGGGCATTGCCGCGGTCTTTACCATTGCGCTGGGCGTGCTGCCTTCGTTGTGGACTGGCCTGGTGCAGACTGGCGTGGTCTCCACGCTGGCGCTGCGCTAAGCAGCCAAGTTTTTGTCTCAAAAAAGGAGACGGCGAACGTTTATGTTCGCCGTCTCCTTTTTTATTTACGGGTGACGCCACCTCGAATTTGGCTAGTACAGGTGGGCGTAATTCTGCCGGTAGATTTGGTAGGGACAGGCCCTCGCGCCTGTCCGGTTTCCGGGCGCACACGGGGGTGCGCCCCTACCAAGCAACCAATGAGGTGTTTTAGCCCGTGTGTACTAGTTCTTCACGAGATTTTGTCGCTTTATTGCCTTCCTTTTTCCACCCGCAACTGCTGCCCATCACTCCACAGGTGAATCCGTCCATCAAGGTCGTTGCGCAGGATTGTGCGCCCTGCCAGTTCTGCCAACACCTCGGCGTGCGGATGGCCGTAGTCGTTCTCTGCGCCAACCTGGATGACGACGATCGGCGGCGCCACCTGTTCGATAAACTCATGGCTGGAACTGTTGCGGCTGCCGTGATGCCCGGCTTTCAGCAGCGTAGAAGTGAGGGGTGTATTTCCGCTGACCAGCAGATGCTCGCTGGCAACGCCCGCATCGCCGGTTAACAGCGCGCTGAAATCACCGTAAACCAGTTTGGTCATCAACGAATTCTCGTTGTCGGCATCCTCGCCAGCAACGCCGTTCGGCGTGGGCCACAGCACCCACAACGCCACGCCGTCGCCGAGGTCGAGCCAGGCGCCGGCCGCGACCTCCGTCACGCGCACGCCGCCATCCGCCATGCGCTCGCGCCAGATCGCCTCGTCGGGATGCTGCGCGGCGTGCGCGGTGTGCACCGCCGCGGTCACTTGATAGCGCGCCGGCAGCTCGGCTTGCGCCAGCATGTGATCGCCGTCGGGATGGGTCAGCACGAGCAGGTCGAGCGTGCGATCCCAAAAGGGCATGACTGCGCCCAGTTCGCTAAACAGCGCCTCCGGGCTGGCGCCGCCATCGATCAGCACCTGACGCCCCGACGGCGTCTGGATTAAAATGCCGTCGCCCTGACCCACGTCGAGAAACCACAGGTGCAACTGGCCATCTGGCAGCGCTGCCACCGCCGTCCATGCCAGCATGGTCGTCATGGCCAGCCCGCTGGCCGCGACGGGACTTACCAGCCGCCCCCACCAGTCGGGCGCGGCCCAGCAGTGCAGCCGATCCAGCAGGCGTTGCAGGCGCGACCGCTCCTTGACGACGACGATGGCGGCGTAAGTCGTCCCCATTGCGCCCAAGCCGTAGCCGGCGATCTCCAGGCTCGCGCCGGGCAGCGCCGCGGTCCACTGCACGACGTTGACCGTCCACGCCAGGCAAAGCCAGGGCAACGCCAAGATCAGCCGCCCGACAAAATCAAGCCCCGCCATGCCGGCGACGACGCCCGCGCTGCCAGCCAGCATAATGGGCGGCTGCGCGGGCAGGATCAACACGTTGGTCAACAGGCTGACGATACTCAGCCGGCCGAAGTAATAGACTACGAGCGGCAGCGTTGTGATATTGGCAGCCAGTGTGACCATCACGCTCTCCTCGAAGAACGAACCGACCGGACCTTGCGCAACCGTTTCCATATTCACGGTCGTCAACAGGCGACGGAAGCCGTCGATCATACCCGGCGCCACGATCATCAGCCCGGCTGTCGCCGCACTGCTCAGTTGCAGACCGACGTCCCACAATGTCAGTGGGTTGAGCAGCGTCATCAGCGCGCAGGCCGCGCCCAGGCTGACCAGCCCGGTGCTGCGTCGATTGAGGCCGGTGGCAATCACCGCCAGGCTGCCCATACCTGCTGCACGCATCACCGCCGCGTCGCCACCGACCAGCAGCGCATAGCACGCAATCCCGGCCACGGTGAACCAGACAGCGCGTTTGCCGCCCACCAGGCGCACCATCAGCGCCATGATCACGCCTGCGATCAGCGCCACGTTCGACCCGGAGATGACGATCACATGCGAACTGCCGGTGGCGTTGAACTGATCGTAGAGTTCGTCGGGAATACCCGATTCGATGCCGAGGATCATGCCGTTGGCAAGCCCGGCGTAGGGTTCGGGCAGCGCGCGGTTGAGAAAGATTTCGCCGCGCCGGCGGATGGTGTAGAGTGCGGTCAGCAGCGGATTGCCCTGCAGTTCGCCGTCAAGCACCTCGATGAGCGCGCTGTAAAAGAGGCTGTGAATGCCCTTGCGTGCAAGATATTCTTTATAGGAGAAGTCCTCAAACTCTGGTGGCGTGACCAGCCGGCCGGTGACGCGCACCGGCTGGCCGTAAGCGTAACGCTGGCGGATGCCGGTGCTCAGCCGCACCTGGCCGCTGACTGGCTGCACGTGGCCGTCGATTTCAAGCTGGCCAGCCTTCACCACCAGGTTCTGCTTGACATCCGCCACCAGCGGGTAGCTGTCGATGACGCCGGTGACAGTGACCTGGGGGGCGCGTCGCTCGAACGCCTGGCTGGCGGGAAGGTTGTAGTAGGCGAGATCGTTTGCTGTCCAACAAGGCATCAAGGGCTGCCCGGCATAGCGCAGTGCGCCCGCGGCTAGGCATAGCACACACGCCACTGCCAGGGCTGGAGATCGTTGCGCAAGAGGAATTTCAAAACCGGCGCTGGCTGGCCAGCGCATGGGCGGTGCGAAAGCCAGGTTTGGTTTGCGGGTCAACAAGGGCGTCAACGGCAATAGCGCCAGAGGAAGCAGCCAGAGCCAGCCAGGCAGCGCGCACTCCACCCCCAGCAGCCCCAACACCAGCCGGCCCAGCAGAATGCCGAGCATGTAAGCCAACGAAAGATAAAGCAGTGCCATGCGACCTCCGCAGAAAAACGATTTCTCTGCGGATCATGATACTCGCCGCCCAAACTCATTCAAGCGACATTTTCTGGATTTTCAGGCGCACATTCGCTTCACCAGCGCGCCACCCGCTCCAGAATCGCCAGCTCCTCTTCCTCGCTCTCCGAAGGCAGGCAGAGCAGGATGCCTGCCGGCTCGACCGCATCGATAAACGGCTCCAACTCCGCCACCGTCATGTCCACCACGACCGACTTGCCCGCGGCCTGGATCTTGCGGATCAGCGGAATCCACTGCAGGATGGGTTGGTCAAGCCCGACGCCCTGCACCCACTGGATCGCATTGACATTGGGTAGTTCCAGGATAGCGGCGAGGTGACGCGCAACACCCTTCCCGTCCAGGTGGAAGATATTGTGCGTCATGGCGACGACTTCATCATGAAGCGCAGGCCAGGCAAATTCCTGAAAAATGGCAGGCGAGATCAGCGTGGCAAAGTCACAGCTTGGAATGTGCATACGGCCAACGAAGGGGATGCCCATCCAACTGACCGAGGGCTGGTGGCTGCGCTTAAGCAACGCGTCAAAACGGGCGAAGACGGATAAGAAATCGGCCGTGACCTGCTGCTGGAGCGCCTTGATCTCGTCAGGATAATCGTAGAAATCCATGCAGAGTTGCTCCGATCCGCGCAATGCCGCCAGCCAATCCATGCCCGGATGCAGGTCGGTGTAGCCGACAATGAACTGGCCGTCACAGATTTGCAACGCCTTGCGCGTCAGGCTCTCCAGCTTAGCCAGGTGCTCGCTTTGCCAGTCGATGGCGACCGGCTGGTCATAGCTGCCGAGGATCGGCTCCGCCCATGAGGTGACTTCGCCAAACTCCAGAGGGGCGCCGTAACAGGCGGCGAAGATGTTGGGGCCGAGGTTGGGCCAGAAAATGGGGAAAGTCTCACCCAGATAGCGCTGGCGGTGCAGTTGACGCAGGAAGCGCTCGATCTGATACTCCTCATCGAACCAGCGCGCTTTAAGATTGGCCCAGCGGCTCGGATCGGCGTCGTCGATGACCTCATACTCGGCGTTGTGGCGGGTAAAGCGCACCGGCGGCCGGTCGATGATCGCCTGGTGATACCAAGCCTCGACGCGCTGCAAAGCCTCGGCGCAATCGGGCTTGGTCTCCAGCTCGAAAGTTGTAGCCGTCAGGCTGCCTGCTGCACTGCTCATCTGCACCTTCCTACCTTTCGCCTATTCGGTTAATTCTGGAATCCATTGAGCCGGACAAAAATAGAACGCGAATAACGCGGATCAGGCAGATAGCTGCGGATCAGATCAGCTAAAATCCGCTTCATCTGTGTGCCATTGATGGCCGATTCTGTTCCGCCCCTCGCCCCTCGCAACTCCTCTATCTTACAACATCCAGCATTACCTTTGCCACTGTCGGCGGGTGGAGCAGCATGTTGGCGTAGATAGATCATGATGACGCGTCAGGGCTTTTCAAAAGTCCCTCGTATCGTCCCGCCAACCCTTCCAATGTCATGTTCTCAGCAATTACATCGTGGGGAATCAATACATATCGCCACGGCTTTCCATCATAACTTGCTGCGTGGGTGGAGGCATGTTGGCACCATGTTACTGCTGCCGCTTGCTTGGCCAGCACATCTTGGCTATCGAGCTCATTGCGTGCCTTCGGTTCCAACATATAGATAGTGTCATCCGTCTCGGCAACAAAGTCGGGTTGATACTCCAGATGGTCAGCGCCCGACTTATAGAAAATCTGGAATTGGCCCTTAGCTGGCTTGAACCACTTCAGCGTCTCGCGTTCCAGGATGACAGCCAGTCGTCGTTCGGCGTCCGATTGAAACTTCTGCACGGTGTAGAGGCAGCGCTGAAAGCCGCCAAAAAGATACCGCGCCATATTGCTCTTGTCTGCCGGTGACTTGCGAAAATCAAGCGGTGTTTCATCCCTGGCCGCTGTAAAGGCACTGGGTCTAAGTTCGGTGAAACCTCTGCTGATTCTCACATCGTAGCCCGCCGCATCTTCCCAAAAGTGTCTCTGCATCTGCACATGAATCAAGTTCGCAATCGGTTTCTGATAAACGCGCAGTACCTTGCCGATCTCTTCTTCTGGTAGATAGCTGCGGAAGTGTGCCACGGTTTGTTGGGCGAGCTCGTACAGCAGATCGGCGTGCTGGTCATACGCAACGTCATCGAAATCTACCAACCCACTTACGACAGTGTCTTCCAGGCGCGCCTCCTGCCCGCCACTTTGACCCAATGACAGCACATCGCGTTGCCCAGTGCGCAGATGCTGGATCCACAAGTCTTCATCAACTGACGGATAGCGCAAAGCGCTCAGGTCAAGCACAAAAAGATGATAGCCGGAACGCACTTCACCTTGCGGTACGACCAGAACGCGGGGAATATCAATCGTTTGCTGGATAACAAGTGCCGTCGTTTGGGCAACCACAGCGGCAACATCCACCGGGGCCTCGATGCCCTCCAGCGCAAGTTGGCCAGCCGTGTATTGGCTGGTAACCTCTTTCACAATTTCAGCCTGGATGTCTGGCGTTTGCAAATAGCTGACGCCAGGCGCCCTCCGCGGCTGGTTCTCCAAGGCGCGGATCGCAGCATAGGCCATCTGGGCCACTCGCTGCTCCTCTGGCTTCTGAAACACCGGCGACGGCGTTGATGCCGGAATCTGAGTATTGGCGCTCACCTGTTGCGGCGGCAAGCCGAGGCTGGCTGTCAACTGTGACTGCGAAACGACCGTGACCGTGCGCGACTGGAGTTGGTCAGGGTCGAGCACAACCTGCTGCAACCGGATCGGCGAGTCGGAACGGTTCGCCTCGTCGATGATCTCCTGAAACTTGTCATGGGCGACGATGTTCAGGCGATCCACCGCGGTGACACCGGTGCGCCGGCCATAGGGCAGACGCAGCCCGCGCCCGATCGATTGCTCGATAAGGATGCGTGCATTGGCAGCGCGCAAGGGCACGATCGTATACAGGTTAGTGACGTCCCACCCCTCCTTGAGCATATTGACATGAATGACAATCTCTGTCGGTTCATTGCTGTGCTCCACCTTGAGCAGACGCGCCACCATTTCGTCTTCCTCCGCGCCGGTGCGGCTGGAGTCGACCTGGATCACCCGACCCGCGTAGCGCCCCTCAAAGAAATCGCTCGACTGAATCAGCTTGACCAATTGACCGGCGTGCGTCGTGTCGCGTGCGATGACCAGCAGGAATGGTTTGACGATAGGGTTGCCAGTTTCACGTGCATAGGTTTCCAATTCAACCTTGACGCTCTCATGCAGGCGGATGCCATCTTCCAGCTTGAGCAACTCGATCTGTTCGGGCGACATATTGGCCGGGCTGAAATTCTTGCGTGACCACCGCCGGCTCTTTGACAAAACCATCGGCCATGGCGCGTCCTAGCGGGTAGTCGTAGATGACATTCTTAAACGGGATCGCACCACGACTGGTCTCGACAAAGGGCGTGGCAGTCAGTTCCAGCCCCAGTACAGGCTTCAAGTCGTTGATGGCGCGCGCCGGCTGAGGCGCGGTAGCGGTGCGATTCATCCATGATCAGCGTCAGGTCGTCCAGTCCAGCCAGGTAGTCGAAGTAGCTCTGGCCGATATACTCAGAGAGCCGCTTGATGCGCGGGGATTTGCCGCCGCGCACCTCAGAATTGATCTTGGATATGTTAAAGATATTGATCTTGCAGCGCAGCGTCACGTCAAAAAGCGTGCCCGCCGATCCCTCGTAGTTATCGCCGGTGATGATGTACGGCGGGTTGACGGCGAACTCGGCGATGCCTTTGAAGACATACTTGGGCGTATTTGGCGTGAAGTCGGCGATCAACTTGTTGTAGATCGTCAGATTGGGTGCCAGCACAAAGAAGTTATTGAGGCCGTGCGCCAGGTGCAGATAGCTGATGAACGCGCCCATCAGCCGCGTCTTGCCGACGCCGGTGGCAAGGGCGAAGCAAAGGGATGGGAAATCACGCTCAAAGTCCGCAACCGACGGGAACTCGCTGCGGATCACCGCCAGTGCGGCTTCAACGCCATTGCCCTTGTGTGGCGGTATGATCTCGGTGATGCGATCCAGAATCTCAAGCGAGCGCCGTTGCGGCGGACGCAGACTCAGACGGCCGGCAATGGCGTTGACGTGGCGGTTCATTGATGATTCCTTTCACAGACAACAACGGATGCGTCGCCTCTATCCGCTGTTGTCCAGACTTCTTCACAGACAACAACGGCTGCGTCGCCTCTATCCGCTGTTGTCCAGACTTTTTCACCGACAACAACGGCTGCGTCGCCTCTATCCGCTGTTGTCCAGACTTTTTCACCGACAACAACGGCTGCGTCGCCTCTATCCGCTGTTGTCCAGACTTTTTCACCAACAACAACGGATGCGTCGCCTTTATCCGCTGTTGTCGAGACTTTTTCACGGACAACAACGGATGCGTCGCCTTTATCCGCTGTTGTCGAGACTTCTTCACGGACAACAACGGATGCGTCGCCTTTATCCGCTGTTGTCGAGACTTCTTCACAGACAACAACGGATGGGTTGCCTCTATCCGCTGTTGTCCAGACTTTTTCACCGACAAAAACAGATGCGTCGCCTCTATCCGCTGTTGTCCAGACTTTTTCACCGACAAAAACAGATGCGTCGCCTCTATCCGCTGTTGTCCAGACTTTTTCACAGACAACAACGAATGCGTTGCCTCTATCCGCTGTTGTCGAGACTTCTTCACCGACAACAACGGATGCGTCGCCTCTATCCGCTGTTGTCCAGACTTTTTCACAGACAACAACGGATGGGTTGCCTCTATCCGCTGTTGTCCAGACTTTTTCACCGACAAAAACAGATGCGTCGCCTCTATCCGCTGTTGTCCAGACTTTTTCACCGACAACAACGGATGCGTCGCCTCTATCCGCTGTTGTCCAGACTTCTTCACCAACAACAACGGATGCGTCGCCTCTATCCGCTATTGTCAAACCTGCACATACTGCATTTCCAACTGCGTCGGATAGAAGTTGGCAATCAAACCCTGTTGACAACCAGTTTCACGCAGCGCCCAGCGTAGTTTCTCAGTATGCTCTGTTGTTATCTGATGCAGTGCAACAGTTGCCAGCAAGATACGCTGTTCAACCATGAAGAGCCGCACCGGTTTCATAGCAATAATAATGTCACGATAGCGGAGCGGCAGTTCCTTGAGATAATCACTGTTCAATCGAAGCTCAGATAGTTCAATGCGCATCGCGCGCCGGTAAACCTGATGGAGAAACCCGGGGCCAAGCCCCCGATAGACCGTTGCCAGTCCGCTGAGAATGCGCTGCACCAGTTCTGGGTGAAGAATATCCTTCGGCATCTCGACCTCGGCAGACAAGCGCGGTCGACCCGCAAGGAAGTTGGGCAGTCGCTCCACCTCCAGCAGCGAGGCGCCAAAATTCATGACCAGTCCGAGTTCTGCATTGGTCACGGCAAGATAGGAAATCACCTGCGCCTGATGCACTGGTTCAATCGCGGGTCGCGCTTTGAGATCAAGCAGCACGGCGCCATTGGCAAATGTCAGATCAGGGCGGTACTCACCAACCTGTTGGCCGCGGTATTCCACCCGATAGGTTGGCTGTGGCTGAAAGGGAATCCGCTCGCACTCCAGTGCGTAGGCCAGCGCTTTCTCGTAATCAGCTTCATCGTGACCACCGCCCAGCGCATTATGTACATGAAACCCAGCACCGCGCAGTCGATACGTGAGATCGGCATGTAGTAGTTTTGTCATCGTCATGTTTTTAAGCGAGACAACAGCGGATGCTCTTGGCTCTTCATCCGTTGTTGTCGTTGTCAAACCCTCCAAGACAACAACGAATAATCCCAGCAGTTCATCCGTTGTTGTCTTCACCCTCCTCATCCGTTGTTGTCTCCAGCACCAACGCCATCTGCTGCGCCTGACCAGCCGTCCCCCTGCGTTGAGGCCCGCGCCCCTCGACCACCGGCTCTGCGACCGGCGCCGCCTGCTGCGGCAGATTCTCCACCTTCAGGCTGTAGTCGTCGTGCCCCCATTCACAGCGCTCCAACACTTGTTTGGGAATCTTTTTCACGGTGAGATTGGGATGTTCGTCCATTGAGCCACGGAAAGCCATGCAAAGCACGAGCAGGCTGCGCTCCGCCCCCACCTCGTCGCTCAGCGCCTGCAACTGTTCTGGGCTGAGCGTCTGCGTGGTGACATAGATGAAATCGCGTTCGGTGGAGCGGCCGTGCTGCCAGTAGAGCGCGTCGCTGGGCGCGTAGCTGAAGCCTTCCAGCTTACAGAGCGCCTCCGCCAGCATCGCAGCGTTGTAGTGCTGGTTGATCACCCAGTTGCCCCACTTGTCCTTCGCCAGCAGCGACGGCGCCAGCCGAAAGTAGCGAAAGCCGCCGCCGCCCTGCCAATCCACAGCCTTGGTGACGCCGCCCGGATCGGCGCCGTCGATCACCTTGTGCAGGCGCGGGATGATATGGGTGTGGCAGTGTTCGCCCAGTTCGACCATGATCCAGCGGCGACCCATCTTGTGGGCGACCGCGCCAGTGGTGCCGGAGCCGGCGAAGGAGTCGAGAACCCAATCGCCTGGGTCGGTCGCCATTTCAAGAATGCGCGCTAGTAACGGTTCAGGTTTTGGGGTAGAAAAGGGTTCTGTGCCGTCTTGCAGGAAGGTTTTCTGATGCGCCTTTGCCTGTCTTGTGGTATCAACGTCCGACCAAATCGTGGAATAAGGCCGCACGGGAAGGTCAGGTGCATACTCACGGGTGTATGGAATCCATCTCGGATTGTCGTCCGTACCCCGGTTCTTCCACACGAGCTCACCGTTGGCTATCAACTTGTCAACACTGCCGCGTCCCATCGCCCAACAGGCGTCTCGCCCATCGTCATGTACTGGATACACATCGTTGCCATCGGGGGCACGGATTGGGAAGTACATGGAGGGGCGGTCCTCACGCAGACTGCTTTTGCCGTTTTTCTTGAGCAATCGATCTCGGTATAGCCGTCCATTGTCATCTCTATTGCTGTATGCGTTGAGCACCGACGAATCGTACTTCCGTTTGAACCGTGTTACAGAGGCATCCTTGGCAAAGCAAAAAATGAATTCGTGATCCGGCGTGATTGCTACCTTGTTGTCATTTGGGCTATCAACTTTGCGCCAGACAAATGCCGTTATGAAGTTGGAACGGCCAAACACTTCATCCATCATCACTTTGAGATAGTAGCCTTCCGTGTCGTCGATCTGAACAAATAACGCGCCATCAGGCCGCAGCAAGGACCAGATGGCTTGAATTCGATCCCGCATCATCGACAGCCAGAGTGAATGCTCAATCCCATCATCGTAGTGTTCAAACGCACTGCCAGTATTGTACGGCGGATCGATATACACGCACTTGATTTTCCCTGCGAACTCCTGCTCCAACGCCTTCAACGCCAGCAGGTTGTCGCCAAAGATCAGCCGGTTGTCGAACATATCCTGGTCAGTGACGCGGTGGGCGGCGTGGTAGGATTTCTCCGGATCTTCCAGCAAGATGCGCGGCTCCAGCTTGGGCCGGTGCTCCTTACCGATCCAGGTGAGTTCAAGTTTTTGGTTGCTGGGTCTCATTGGGTCGAGCACCGTCCTCTATTCATGCGCCCAGGTGTAGCGCGTCTTCAAGCCGTTGAGGTGCGTCCAGGGCAGCCACCCCTCTTTTTGCATTCTGCCCACTACAATGCCGGGCGCGATGCCGATCTGTTCAGCGACCTGGCGGACAGCCACCTCCGAGCGTATGCCCGGCAATTGCGTCACCATCGCCGGCGGAATCAGGAAATCACGGGCGAAGGCGTTGGCCTCCACTTCTTCCTGGCTGTCCAATTGATTCTCCACTTCCAGAAACATCAAACGTTTTCCATGCAGCAGCAGGTGCCCCGCTTCATGGAAGAACGAAAACCAGAGCTGGTCGTTGGACTTGTAGCGCAAACTCAACATCAGGAGTGCACTGTCCGGCGTCAGCCAGCGCACCGCGCCGCTCACCGGACAGCCAGGTGGCGCCGGCTCCAGCACCACCGCGACCCCAGCCGCAGCGCACAAGGCGGTCATGCTCGGCACGAAGAGGCCTGGCTCCGGTTCATTCGTCAGCGCCCGCACTCCTTGCAGCGCCTGGCGAAACGCCTTCCGATCAAACGGTGCACATTCGATCTCGGCGGCGCGGCGCTCGCCCTGGCGCAACCAGGCCGCCACCGCCCCCGACTGCATTTCATAGCGTTGCGATGCGCGAAAGGCCGCCAACGGCGCGACATAGCGCGTGCGCCATGCGGGCACCGTAGCGACGCCGAAAAAGCGCAGACATTCTGCGACCTGTGCGGCGGCGTTGCCCCTGCAATCCTGCACCCAGCCAAAGCGCACCATCTCTTTCACCGGGAGTTCTGTCAGCCACGCGCTTTCTTGACGCATGGCGTCCAGCTCGAAGCGCCGCGCCACCGCCTCGCGATACTCGGCTTCGCGCTTCATCCAGAAGCGCGCCGTGCTGCCCAGAACTCGCTCCAGGCGCAACGCCGTTTCTTCGCTGATCGGCGCCTTGCCGCGGATCAACTGATTGACGTGTTTGGCGGTGTAACCGATACGCTGAGCGAATTCAGCCTGCGACCAGCCCTTTTCTTCCAGGGCGTCGGCAACTGTATCACCCGGCGGCGACAGCCAGTCAGGCTCGAATTGAACTTCTATGTCAGTCATGATAATCACCTATGAACTCGATACGGACCCGGTTCACACGCATCCAATCTACACTGCCACCAGTTCACCGACGTGATCGGCGGCGACCAAGTCGGCCAGCCGGGCAAAGAGCTTCCTGGCGCACGGCTTGCCCAGTTCACGCATGGCTCGCCGCTCAGATTGACACATCTCCGCCAAATCTTTTGATGCAAACTCAATGTCCATACGTGATTATATCACAAACTATTTACCGGATTGGTAATGTAAATTCTCCATCTTCGAGCAGAATGCGCGGCTCCAGCTTGAGCTGGTGCTCCTTGTCGATCTAGGTGAGTTCGAGTTTGCGGTTACGACTCATCTTCGTCCACCGTTCTAGGATCAGCCCCAGGATAGATTAGCGGGTAAAGCTCGAGTGCGCCGCACTTACATTCCCAGTATAGGCCTTGGGGACGGCGCGTGGGCAACGTCCCGCAGGTCGCACAGATGAGATGCGAGGCGAGGGTCAATACGTGCTCGCAGAAGTCCTTGACGTCGTTGTCATAAACGTCGCCACCCAAAGCATTGAAATGGCATCCGACGCTGTTACGAATCCACTGGCTAGCAGTTGCCGCGTCAATCAACGGCTTTAGATGTACCTCTGTCTTTGGGCCGCCGTTTGCTGACGGTTTGTGGCAGCACAATTCTTTCCCCAGTTTCGAATCGACGCCACCCACTAAGTCACCGAGGGTATATTCGTTCCTGGCATTACGCGAAATCGCGCAGCGATATTTCAGTGTCACAAAATCGAGCAACGACTCCAACACGATTCCCGCTTTGGATGCTGCGGCCTGACGGTCGAGCATAGGCTTAGCCAACGTAGCACTAAGTTCTGCTACTGCAGTGAGGAATTCGCCAGTCTGCAGGCCGTTCTGAAGCGACCACGGCCCCAACTCGACAACCTGGGTGTTAGCCGTAGGGCCTTTTGCCCAACGGTAGCGATCACGCCATGGCCGATAATGTGTAGTTACGATGACCTGATTGAAGTGCTTGGACTGGTCGTGCAAGAGTGTCATGAAGCGGCCCAAATGTGGTCCATCCACTGAAGTTAGCACATCATCCAAGACAACAACCGTGTTGTCGGTCTTGAAATGTTTGGCTAGTGCTAGGAAGACACAGATGCCTAGCGTGTCAAGATGGGACTCACTGTAATAAGCTTGCGGTGGCAATGCGCTTGCATCATGGAACTGGGCGTCAAATTCTAGGGAACCCATAGTCCTCGGGTTGAGGCGGAATTTCAACTGCCCGATCCCTTCGCCTGGATGAAGTTGTGCGTAGAGTGCCTCAGCTTCAGTTGAAATTGTAGCCAGAATGGCCTCTACGTAGTCCTTTCGTTGCTGCATTACAATGTCGAGCGCTGATCTGAGATCGGCAAGCAATTGTAGCTGAGACTCTGCAAGTGCTGTCTTTTCCCTTAGTGTGCTCACATATCCAGCAATGGCATTATGTTGATGGTTCGATCTCAGGGCTGCGTTGCGTTCTGCTTCCATTTGCTCGTAAAGCGCAGATAAATCGCGATAGAAGTCACGCCCCAGTTGCTCTATCACAGTGGATGGTTGTGGTGCACTTAGCAGCGCTTCGTAGCGAACCCAATCGAAACTAGATGCAGCATACGACGAATAAGCATCTGTTTTCAGCATAGCGGCAAGCATTCCCGTTTTCTGACAAAAGTCACGGCGTGTTTCGGTGACAATCATCCGCTTCCTGTCTGCTTGCAACTGAGCCGCGGTAGTTGAGGAAACGGCAAGATCGAGTTCCTGCATTGCACCGATGCGTTCTTCAAGGCGGAGGTCAAGTCTGACCGTGTCAACTTTCTGCTCACAGACTGGACACCGTGAGGAATCATGGTCGTGTGTGAAATAGTTTCTTGCCTCCTGCAGCAGTTTGAGCACTCCTGCGCTTTGTTGCAGTTGGTGAGACTCGCGCCAATTTGCGCCTGCGTTCGGCAACTGATAGGGCTTCATCTGCGGTGCTCTGTTCGCCTACAGCTGCATCTAGGGCCAACAATGCCGTTTCTACTTTGTGGTAGATCCGCATAACCGCGTCAATACTGTCAACAATTTCCTGTAATTTGGAGATATCCTTTGCTGATTCTGATGTCGCCCACACCATAGCATCCACGCCGGATGTCCTTCCGCGATCCAGAACTTCGACAGATCATCCCTGGCCTGCTCTATCGCACGGAAAGATCCGTAGCTGCGTTGTTCATTGAATTTACGGCGTCACGTAGCGTAGCTTCACATTTCTCGATATTTGGTACAGCAATAAACGCCTTAAGTGCTTCAAAACGTTGTTTCGGTTGGGCCTCGATCAGGCTTAGGATAGTACGACGGCGCAGGACGCGTGCGTCGGGAAGATCGGCCAATGGGCTAACGACAGGGCCATTCTTACCCATTGTGGCCTGCCACGTCTTTCCGCCAGATTCCAACAATCACACCGATATCCACAGGCTTGACGCCGAGTGATGCCACATGTTTCTTGGCTGGCTCTCCAAGGCTGAAGTTTTCGAGCGAGCCGAACGAACGGTTGCAGATAAAGTCGAATGCATCTGCAATTGTAGATTTGCCGGTGCCGTTCTCCCCAAAGATCAATACCACAGGCTTTGAAGCTTCGAAACTGATAGTCGTCGGGATGGTTGCTCCCCTGAATCCAGCCAGAGTGAGCTTACTGATTTTGGGTGGCATCAGCATCCTCCGAATTGGCTCGGCTGATCTCAAATAGGAGTTTCCAGTCTTCAGCTTTAAGGTTTCCTGCTACAAGTGATGGATACAGTTTCCTGATTCCGCTTTCAGACAGGAGTCGCGCTGTCCGAAGTTGCTCCACGATGCGTTCCGCAACTTCTTCGTCCGGTGTTTTCATATCAATCTCCATTGGATTTGGAAGAGATTTGTAACAACAACATCCTGATGTAGCTTCTCGTCAATACTAGCGATCAGTTGTGTTCGTCGGTGATCGATCTCATCTTGAGCGTCAAATAGCGCACGGCGTTTACTGTTGCGTTGGCTTTCGAGCGTCCTGATCTGCCGCTGACCAGCCAATTTCTCCTCCAACGTCAGCGCTGCGGTCGCAGCCCGCCGAGCTTCCTTAATCTGCCTGTCCAGTTCCTTGATTTCGCGTTCCAGTGCTACTTTGAGATCGTCTGCCCAGTTATCAAGCTTTTCTGCCTCCTGCTCAAAGAACTCAGCGTTGCGTGCCGAAATCTTGCGGAGAATTGCGTCTTGTTGTTGCGTGACAGCATCCTGCAGCTTTGGGGGAGTATGGCCGTTGCTGCTGTGAATTGCTTTGACCGAACTCGCACTCAATGAAAATAAACGGCGTGAAGCGTCTTCCTCTAGCAGTTGTCCGTTGTGGGTTATGGCGGCAAACAATAGGTAATCCTCGGCTTGCTCCAGCGCCTCTACAGACAGTTGACACAGCAGTAAATCACCGGTTTGGCCCACATATGGCATCACTGCGGCGATGGATGAAGGGTGGCCAGTATAGTCGAACGTGATTTCGGCGGTTTGCAGCTTCCGCGCTTTTGCCTGCCGCAGAACCCATTCTGCCAACGGATGCCCAAGACGATACAGGTGTGCTTCGCCAGAGCGCCGCGGCAATTCATACATACCCAACGGAACTCGAGCATTCCGGCAGAGGGTGGCAGTGAATTGAGCCGGAAGGCGGAGCCGCCGTTCAGGAATTGAGCATGAGCGCCCAGTTCAAATTCAGTCAACTGCATGAGTTGGCGCTCATATTGGTTCAAATAGGTCCGGCTGCTATCAAGGCTGACGCGCAGTTTCTCCTGCACCTCTTCATCAAAATTTTCGAGGAGTTGCTGGCGTGTGCGCGTCATGGCAGCATTGACCTGCACACTAAGCTCCGCTTGAAGTTGATCGAACGAAGTTTGGATATCTGCTTCAGTGCGGCACTCCTGATAGATGGCTGCAATCCGTTTCTCGAAGTCGACGCCCGATTCAATAGCTCCCAATATCTCGTCGCTGGCCCCAAAGACGCCCTCGAACAAGTAGAACTTCTCCGACAACAGTTGGAAGACCCGCTGGTCCGCTGCGTTCGTTTGATTCAGAAAGTTGACGACCACCACGTCGTGCTTCTGACCATAACGATGGCAGCGGCCGATGCGTTGTTCGATCCGCTGCGGGTTCCAGGGCAGGTCATAGTTGACGACCAGTGAGCAAAACTGAAGGTTGATTCCTTCGGCGCCCGCCTCCGTAGCGATCATGATCTGGCCTTGCTCGCGGAAGTAGTCCACCAGGGCGGAACGCATATCGGCGGTGCGCGAGCCGGTAACCCGATCCGTGCCCCGATGACGCTGCTGCCAGTCGCTGTAGATCTGACGGGAGCGGTCGTCGTTGTTGGAGCCGTTGAAGAGCACGATGCCTGTAGCATGGGGGCTTTCTGCCAGCAGGCGCACCAGGTAATCCTGGGTGCGCCGCGACTCAGTAAAGATGATGGTCTTACGCGGTGCGCCCAGGCGTTCCGCTTCGGCAAAGGCACGGTCAAGCGCAATTAAGAGCGCCGTGCCCTTGGCATTATGGGTGATAGACACCGCCAACTGGCGGAATTGTTCCAGGTCAGCGATCTCTCGTTCGATGGCCTCTCGATCTGCGGTAGAAAGCTGTTGGGCATCGGTCGGATCCTCCGGCCACTCCTCTGCCGTCTCATCGAGTACCTCATAGTCCTCATCCAACTCGTCTGCAACAGTTTGGACTTCTGGCCTCGTCTTCAGACGGGATTGTAAACGCCGGCTGATCGTTTCCAGCGCACCCGCAATCGCAAAGGAGGACGAAGCCAATAGCTTGCGCAGTACCAGGGTCATCAGCGAACGCTGGCTGCTGGGTAATGCTTGCAGATTCTCGCGGCGCAGGTAATCCGACACGAGATCATATAGCCGGTCCTCGCTCTCCTCTGGCGTAAACGGCTGCACCAATGGATGGCGTCTAGTGTAGGACACGTACGCAGTGACTTGGCGGCGCAGTGTACGCTTGCAGATCGGCTTCAAGCGGGCTTTTAGGGTTTCAAAAACAGCGCGGTCGTTGAGGTAGGCGAACTGCTCGCGAAAGCTCTGCAGGTCGCCGAACGCATGCTCGTCGATGAAGCTGACGAGGCCGAATAGCTCTAGTAGAGAGTTTTGCAGCGGTGTTGCCGTGAGTAGCAGCTTCGGAGCATGTTCCAGGGCCTGCTTCAGCGTGTTGGCAATGACATTTGATGGCTTGTATACATTGCGCAGATGATGGGCTTCGTCAATCGTCACGAGATCCCATTGCGTGGAGCGGACATCCGCCTCCTTGCCGCGCGCAAATTGATAGGAGCAGATAACGATGCTATCTCTAGGCTCGAAGGGGCGATCCTCCCCTCGCCGCACGGCTTCTTTATACGAGCGTGTCTCTAGAATCGTACAAGGAAGAAAGAATTTCTCCTGTAACTCCTGGTGCCACTGCTTGCGCAGGCTGGCTGGTGTGATGATTAGAATCCTTCGCTTACGTTCCGCCCACTTCTGGGCGATAACCAGTCCAGCCTCAATTGTTTTCCCAAGACCTACTTCGTCGGCAGCGCACCTTTGGAGAGAGGCGACTTGAATGCAAACAACGCTGCTTCGACCTGGTGCGGGTTCAGATCCACCTGAGCGTCCACGAAAGCGCCAGCAAGCTTCTCCATGCTGTCGGAAGGACAGCGTTTGGTCAACTCATGGGCAAAATACTTCGCGTGGTATTCGGTGAAAGCCATTGAAATAGTCGGTGAGTAACTTCATGATCAGGGTTGTAGTAGGCGTCAAGAACGGCCTGATTTTAGCATATACCGGCGAGTATCGGGAAAGGGTCGCCAATCAGCGCAGCCTTCAATATGGGCTATTACATAGTGGCACAGGGTTAGCCGCGACACGTCAAGGGTCATGCAGATGCTTGTGATCGTCACCCGCTCCGGTGCTATCTTGCTCACTCACCCGCCGGCGGTCGCCGATGCTTGTACTGCACTGCGCGCCGAAAGCGTTGCCTCGGTATGTGACGCGCATCGGCTTGCTGCACCCCCTGCTGGCCAATTGCTTGAATCTGCCCCGCCACATCCGCCACATCCTCATCATAGCCCATCAAGATCGCCCCCGCCTCTGCGGCCACCGCCTGGGCCAGGCACGGCCCGCCGCGCTGATAGGCCGCGGAGGTCAAGTCGTTGACTCTTCATAACTGAGTGGTTTACGGATCTCACGCAAGGCAGCGTAGAGCCATTCATCCGCAATGGCAGATCCCTCCCCGGCGCCTTGTGCGACGCGACTTCCCGCCGGAATAGGCTGGTTGCGCCTCATCGCGCTGCCCGCTGATTGTCTGGCCCAGAATCTCTTCTGACTGTCCAAATGAATACCCATCCGCCGTGTAAAATAGGGTGCCGGCGTGAGGCCCCTGCCCCCAAAAGCCGCGCCAGACCGGCGCTCGCCAGCGACTCCGGTCGCCAGTCGATCCGCGCGGCATGCAGGCAAGATTACTGCTTCCCAATCGCTGTTCTTCCGCTCCGCAAGAGATACTTCTGGACTTTTCCTGTGGCCGTTTTTGGCAGCTCATCTACAAAGGTGATCGAGCGCGGTGTCTTGAAATGCGCCAGGCGATCTCGCACAAACTGCCTCATCTCGTCCTCCGTTGCAGTAGCACCTGCGCGCAGTACGATGTACGCATGAGGCGATTCGCCCCACTGTTCGCTGGGCATCCCCACAACTGCCACTTCCTGTACGCTCGGGTGGCGCAAGAGCACGCCCTCGACTTCCACAGAAGAGATATTCTCACCGCCGCTGATAATGACATCCTTAAAGCGGTCACGAATTTCCGCATAGCCATCTGGGTGCACGACAGCTGCATCGCCGGTGTGGAACCAACCATCGCGCATCGCGACGGCTGTCGCCTCAGGGTCGTTGAAGTAGCCTTTCATAACCGCATTCCCCCGCACCACGATCTCGCCAAGAGTCTGTCCGTCATGCGGCACTTCACGCCCATCGAAGTCCACCACGTTGACTTCACCAGAGGTAACGAGTTCCACACCCTGTCGCGCCTTAATGATGGCGCGTTCCTGTAGAGTGAGTTCGAGATGTTCCGGACGCTCCTCGCAAATTGTGATAAACGGCGATGTCTCTGTCAGTCCATAGACTTGCGTCAGTTCCCACCCCAGGTCACCTTCGATGCATTCGATTGTGGCGGCCGCTGGCGGCGCACCGGCTGTCAACAGGCGCACCCCGCGGCGGGCGCTAGTGCGCACTGCATCCGGCGCATTGGCAATGCCGATCAGCACCGTCGGTGCAGCGCAGAACATGCTGATCTCCTCGCGGTCAATCAGTTCGAAGATGGCGCCTGGCTCAACTTTGCGCAGACAGATGTGGGTCGCACCGCGCGCCGTGACAGTCCACACAAACGTCCACCCACTGGCATGAAACATCGGGAGCGTCCAGAGATAGCGGTCTTTGGGGGCAAGTGAGTGATGGATCAACGTTCCCAGCACGTTCAGATACGCATTGCAATGCGTAATCATTACCCCTTTCGGTCGCGCCGTTGTGCCGCTGGTATAGTTGATCGAAATGAGGTCGCTTTCCGCAATGGCTGGGCGCACGTAGGTGGTCTCAGCAGCACTGAGGATTGCTTCGTAGTCGAGCCAGTCGCCCATGGCCCCTTCGAGCGCCACGAAGTGCGTGACAGACGGCAACTGGCTACGGATGCCGTCAATTGCGTCGAGATAATCGCTGTGGACGCATACGATACGCGCGCCGCTGTGATTGATAATGTACGCAAAGTCATCAGCGATTAGCCGATAGTTGACCGGCACGATGACCGCGCCAATCTGAGGTACAGCATAGAAAGATTCAAGTTGCGCATGTGTGTTAGGCGCGATATAGGCCACGCGGTCACCCGGCTCGACGCCGAGCGCCTGCAACGCCGAGGACCAGCGATCACAGCGGTCGAAGAACTGTTTGTAGGTTAGCCGCAGCTCTCCATCCACAACGGCTTCGCGGTCTGCGTACAGTCTCCGTGCACGCCGAGCAAACTCCAGGGGTGACATCGGAATCTCCATAGTAGGGCCTCCTGCTGAGCCATCAGTTTCTGCGCGAACGCATGAAACTGCCTTTGCGCCTCGAAAGATGTAGGCGGGGCATGGATGAAACCACAACGGGGGTGTTCATGCAAGTCGCAAAAAAGCGAGAGGCATGACAATTGGGTAGGTGACGGATTGCAGGTCGTCCCCTCAACAGCCGGGCGGACACAGTATGGATCGCGGCAGCTACCGGCCCAGCAGCATCCTCGGCGAGAGAGATGGCTAATCGCGCGCGCGGAAACGTCCTCACCATACCCCATCAAGATCGTCCCCGCCTGCGGGCCACCGCCCAGCTAGGCTCGGCTCGCCGCAGTTTCATCGCCGAGCACCGCGCCCACCAGGTTGACCAGGTCGTTGACGATGCGCTGATAGGCTGCGGGAGGCAGAGCATAGAGAGGGATTAGGTTCCAATCAATGATCGATCGGTCGGCAAAATGCTGGTAGGGGTGCGATTCCTGCTCCATTGGAGGATTACCCCAAATCGGCGCAGGGATTTTCAGGATTTTTCGGCCCTGGCCAGCAGATGTCGCAGGTTGGCCCGACATGATCTGAATGACGAGTATTTATTCAGCCGGATAACAATAGAACGCGGATCATGCGGATCAGGCAGATATCTGCGGATCAGATCAGCGAAAATCCGCCCGATCCGCGTCATCCGCGTGCCATTGGTGGCCAATTCTGTTCCGCCCCTCGCTCCTCGCAACTCCTCTATCTTACAACATCCAGCATCACCTTTGCCACCGTCGGCGGGTGGAGGAGCATGTTGGCGTAGTTGGCATTGGCCATCGGGCAGGCGCACTCCTTGCGCTTGATGCTGCCGCGCAGTTGCGCCATCGCCTGCCCTTTCCAGATCGGCATGAGATCGTAATTGGTCTGGCGCAGGTTGCCCACCTCCTCGGCGCGGATGCAGCAGCTCCACAGGTCGCCGTTGGGGGCGATGTGCGCGCTGGCCCAGCCGGCATAGCAGGGGATCACCTGGTCGCGCTCGTGGAGGACGCGCTTGGCAAGCTGATAATACTGGGCGCGGAAAGCCTGGGTAAACTTGGCGATGCCCTTGGCCGGCGCCTGCCTAGCCTGCTGGCTGAGAAAATCGGCGATCTCGTCGTAGTCGGCCGGCCGCGGGGTGATGCCCCAGCCGACGGTATCGAGTTCGACGCGCTCCTCCGCTACCTCGGTGATGTAGGAATCGGGTTCCAGGAATTTCAGTCCGGCCTGGATTTCCTTGAAGCGGTGCGCGTTGAAGCGGCTGATGACGGTGTGCACGGTCAGCACGAGGTTGCTGTGCTCCTTTTGCAGCTCCTTCAGCCGCTGCCAGGTCTGCATCGAAAGCTGCCAGTTGCCCTCGACGCCGCGGATGTCGTCGTGCTCGGCGCCGATGCCGTCCAGGCTCAGGTTGATGCCGATGCTGCTCGCCGGGCACTCGCGGCACATGCGCGCCACCTTCTCGACGACGCGCTCGGTCAACATGCCGTTGGTCGGGATGGTGATGACCTCCGGCTTGCAGTGGCGGTAGGCGCTGATCACCAGGTCGTCCAGGTCGGCGCGCAGGAAGGGTTCGCCGCCGGTGAAGGTCATGTAGAAAGGCGCCGTGCCCAGGCTGGCGAAGACCTGGTCCCACTCTTCGAGCGTCATGTCGTCGTTGGGCTTGCGCCACACGTCACAGGTGCGACACTTGGAGTTGCAGCGATAGGAGACGCTAATCACGACGGAAAAGGGCTTGACCGTCGGCCAGCCAAAGGTGCGAAAAGCCCAGTAGAGGGGCAGTTTGGGTATCAGTCCGAGCATAAAAATTTAAGCCTGTTGTCAACCTTTATTGATTCAGGCATAATGTTCATGAAAGGAAATTCCATGACGACACTGACCTTGCCTGATACGCTTCCAATTACTATCGATCCAGAGTTGATGAGCGGTGCTCCCGTCTTTCGACATACACGCGTGACGGTTCAGACCCTGTTTGATTATATCCTCGACGGGTGCACCCTGGAACAGTTCCTCGACAATTTCCCAACGGTGCGCCGTGAAGACGCCGTCATTGTGCTGGATGATCTGAAGTTTTGGTTCTGCCGATTGAAAGGGAACACAGATAAACGCCGATAACCTCAGATAGACGCAGATGCTCTGCTGCTTTGCGCTTATCTGCGCTTATCCAATTTTATCCGTGCGTATCTGCGTTCACTTGCTGTCGCTTCACCCTAACGCTGACGCTTGACAGTCCACTAGCTCCGCCTCTATCGCTTCCGGCGCCATCCGCATCAGTTTTGTACGATTGACGCCGACGTCCGCGGCCAGCTTCCTGTAATTGACTTGGCGTGGGCGCCGACAGACTCGGATTCCAACTATGCATGGCGTCAACTCCTGAGTTGCCTACAAAATAGCCTGCCCACACAATGAGGGCAGGCTACATCATCCTCTCTTTGATTGAGAAACGTCTAGCGTGCGTTGGTTGCTTCTCGGATTTCTTCTAGAATCAAAAGGTAATCAATCCGCCGCGGCCGCAACCTTTTGCACCTTCTCCACCGGCGCTTCCTGATCCTTGGCGCCGATAAAGAAGCGCTTGACCTGCGCAAAGGTCGCCGGCAGGTTGGTCCAGTTCTCCTTGAACATCATCTTTTCCACCACACGTTCAGGCCGGTAGAGATAGAAGCGGCGATAGGCATCGCGCCACTTCTTGACAACGAGATCAGGGTCGTAGCCCTCGTTCATCGTGAAGCGCGCCTTCTGGTCGTGGATGGCAAAGTCACCCCAGTTGTCGGCAAAGACCTGCCCGCCCTGCTTGATCTGATCGTACATGACCGTACCGGGGAAAGCCGCCGCCAGCATGAAGTTCGCCAGCTTGGGGTCAAGTTCCAGCGCCAGTTGGATCGTCTTCTCCATCGTCTCTTCGTTGTCGCCGGGCATGCCGAAGATGAAGAAGCCCATGGTCTGCAAGCCGGCCGCCTTGGCATTGGCAAAAGCCTCGCGCACCTGGTCCAGCGTCTGCCCTTTGCGGATGACGTTGCGCAGCATGTTCTCGTCGCCGTTTTCCACGCCAAAGCCCACCCGCTTGCACCCTGCCGCCTTCATGAGCTGGAAGAGCTCCAGGTCGGTGTGGTTGACCTTCATGCCGTGCACCGTCACCCACGGCACGGTGTTCAGCCCCTCTTCGATCAGCCGGCGGCAGAGTTCCTTGGCGCGCGGCAGCTTGAGGTTCCAGATGTCGTCGGTGACGCCGATCTCGGTGGCGCCGAGACCGTGCACCAGCCACTTCCACTCCTGCACCACGCTCTCCACCGAGCGCGCGCGCCAAGTGTCGCCCGTGACAGGCTTGGAGCAGAAGGTGCATTTGTACGGGCAGCCGCGGCTGGTCAGGATCGTGAAGCTGCGCGCGTGCGGGTCCAGCCCATCGGTCAGCGGCTGCAAGTTGGTGTAGCGGTCGATCTTGAAGAGGTCGTGCGCCGGGAAGGGCAGCGCGTCCAGATCCGGGATCATCGGGCTTTCCGGGCTGACGACAATCTCGTCCCCACGCTTGAAGTGGATGCCCGGGATGATCCCCGGTTCGCGGCCTGCCTCCAGCGTGTTGATCAGTTCCAGAAAGCTGTATTCGGCCTCGCCCTTAAAGACGTAATCGACATAGTCGTCGTGGGGCGCCTGCAGCGACTCCAGCGGCATGATCGTCAGGTGCGGGCCGCCCATCACGGTGATCAGCCCGCGGCGCTTGCCAAGCTGCGCCATGGCCCAGGCGTCGGGCATGAGCGGCGTGGTGGCCGTGATGCCGATCATCTCATAGGGACGGCCTTCCATTTCGGCCTGATCCAGGTAATAGTCGACGCCCACGTCCTCAATCGACGCGTCGTAGATCATCACCTCGTGGCCGCCCTCGCGCAGCACCGCGGCCAGATAGCCCAGCCCCAGCGGGATGTGCTTGCGCACGCTCCACACTTTGGCCTCCGGGCTGGATAAAATTACACGCATTGGTTCCTGCCTCTGCTAAATAGGAGAATCGAGATTGGAGATTAAACGATTGGGGGATTTGGCGACTGCTGCCAATTGACCTAATCTCTTAATCTCCAATCTCCTACTCTCTATTACCCTAAATCGCCCCTTCCGCCTCGACCGCCTTGCGCAGCCCGTCCTTTTCCTTCTTCGGAACAAAGGTATTGGCGGCGATGCGCATGTTGCGCGGCAGGTTGAGCCAGAAGTCCTTGGTTTTGACGCGGCGCATGATCGGCGAAGGGCGCAGGTAGAAGCTGCGATAGGCTTTGCGATACATTTCCTCGACCAGTTCGGCGGTCATTTCTCCCATCTCGTAGCGCGCCTTCTGCTCAAAGAATACATAATCTTCCCAGTCATTGATCAGGAAGCGCCCCTGCCGTTTGATAATTTCGTAGACCTTGGTGCCAGGATAGGGCGTCATCATCGAGAAGTTGGCGATCACCGGGTCCAACTCGATGGCGAAGTCGATCGTGCGCTGCATCGTCTCGCGCGTCTCGCCCGGCAGCCCGATAATCATGAAGGCGATTGTTTCCAGATCGACTTCCCTGGCGTTCTTGAAGGCCTGGCGAATTGTGTCGTGATCGACCTTTTTGTCGATCGAGCGCAGGATTTCCGGGTCGCCGCTCTCCACGCCAAAGGCCGTGCGCTTGAGGCCGGCCTGCTTGAGCAGCCCCAACATCTCCTTGGTCGCCAGATTGGCGCGGATGCCGTTGACGAAGATCCACGGCACATGGTTGAGCTTGTTGTCGATCAGCGCGTGCGCCAGCTCCTCCAGCCGCTTGATGCGGATGTTGGCACTGTCGTCGAGCACGCCGATCTCCTGCGCGCCCAGGTCTTCGACCAGATGGCGCCACTCGGCCAGCACATTCTGCGGGCTGCGGCTGCGCCACTTGATCGGCATAATGCTCTGGCTGCAAAAGGTGCAGCGGTAGGGACAGCCGCGACTGGTCATGATTGAAAAGCTGCGCGCGCCATCCACATGGTCGGTGGCGGGCTGCAGATTGGTGTAGCGCTCCATCTTGAAGAGATGGTAGGCAGGCCAGGGCAGGCTGTCGAGATCGGCGATGGGCGTGCGATCCGGGTTGTTGTGGATGTGGCCGTCGCTGGTCTTGAAGGAAACGCCCAGGCAATCCTTGAACATGTCGTTTTCCGGGTGCATGAAGGCTGAGGTGTGATATTCCGGCTGATCCTTGAGGTAGGTTTCCAGACGGTTGGAGATTTCAATCCATGCTTCTTCGCCCTCGCCGCGCACCACGACATCGACGTAAGGTTTTTCGCAGCTCTCCTCCGGCAGCACGCTGACGTGCGGCCCGCCGAGCACGATCAGGCAGTCGTGCACCTCTTTAATCATGTGCGCGGTGCGCCACGCCTGCTTGACCTGCGGCGTGTTGGCCGTGATGCCGACCAGATCGGGCTTGAACTGCTGTACAAATTCGGCGACCGTCTGCTCTTCGATGTCAGCGTCAAAGATCACCACTTCGTCGCCGCGCTGCTCGCTCATGGCGGCCAGATAGGCCAGCCCCAGATGTGCGGTCGTGCGCGTGTCAATGGGGAGTCGAAATCGTGGGTTGATGAGTGCTATTCGCACGTTGTTCCTCCTTCAAAAAGGCCGCTTGTCCGATAAGTCCTTATCCAGAAATTGGTTGCGGCGTCCTGCCATGCTCTCTGCAAGCAAGCCGCTGCGCAGAAATTTCTGGACAGACGCTAAGACAGATGCGCATTCTAGCATGGTGGGGAGAAAGGACAAAATTAGTATGAAACTTATTATAAAAATTACCCTATTTGTTGCTGCGGAAGATCGTCTTCTGCAACACAGCTTCTCGATCGTAGAGATCGTTCAGGCTGACGTCGGTGATGGCGTTGACGCCGGTGATCTCGGGAAAGTGCTCCTTGAGCAGGCGCTGGATGCCCAGCTTCATCGTCAACAGGCTGATCGGACAGTCGATGCACGCGCCCAACATCTTGAGATGGGCGACGCCCTTGGCGTCGACTTCCAGCACTTCGACATCGCCCCCATCCATGTAAAGGGTGGGGCGATAGTCGTCCAACACCTGCTGGATGCGTTGCTCTAGTGTGGTTTCTACAAAAAGCTCCATGAAACTCCCTATCGAATGTATTCATCCAGCGGGCGGCGCCCAGCAATGCCCGCGTTCAACTCGTGCCAGAAGTCGAGATCTCTTCGCCGTAACGCCAACACAGATAGATCTCGCGGCCGTTGCGCACGCCAATAAAATCGACCAGGCCGGCATCGATGTCCTTGATCATGACGCCCAGCACCAGGATATCTTTGACGCCTTGCTCCAGCCGCATCGCGTGTACGGCCAACTCACCCATCAGCCGGTTGCCGCCGTTGAACGCGGCCTGCTCGATCACCGGCAACGCTTCGGGCCGCAACCGCAGGATTTCGCGCCGCGCCCTCTGCACTTGCTCCATCAACGACTTGACTTGCGGCAACGTGGCCCTGGCTTCTTCCAAAGTAAAAAAACGTGTTTTCATGGCAGCAAGATGCCAACCTCAATGCCAGCGCGCGCCACGGCGTGATACTGCGCAACGGTGAGTGTCACGATCGCAGAATCGGCTGGAATGGCAGCAACGTCAGGAAGGGTGGCGCCAGGAGTAATGGCGTCCGATAAGGTGGAGCAAGAAGGTGCGCTGTGCGTCATAGGTGATCACGCAGAAAAGGAAGATGCGCACCGAATCACCAGAATTTCTCCGGTGCACCCGCTGCGCATCTTCGCAAAGGCGTCAATTTTGGTGATGGCCGCAACTCTCCGGCATCTCTTCACCCTCATGGTTCTTGGCGGTGCGGAAGCTGCTGCCACAGCCACACGCGCTGGTAGCCTGCGGGTTGTCGATGTGGAAGCCGCCGCCCATCAGGTTGTCGACGTAGTCGATGCTGGCGCCGTCGATGTAGAAGAGGCTGGTTGGGTCCACGATGACGCGCAACCCGTGCATCTCGTACTGCTCGTCGTCCTCGCGCTTTTCGTCGAAGGTCATGCCGTACTGCATCCCACCGCAGCCGCCACCCTTGACAAAGATGCGCAGCGCATGTGAATCCTTCAAGCCTTTTTCGTCCATGATGCCGCCCAACTTGCCAGCGGCATTTTCAGTCAGATTGATCATTTCCGTTTGCTCCTGTTACTTGGAAACCCTGCACCTTGAAAATGTTGTCTGTTCTTCTCAAACCCCTTTTTCAGAAAATCATACATTTCTGAAAAAGAGAGAAATTTTCTCAATGTCTCGGCGCGCGCAACCCATTCCCAAATCGCTTTTCTCTGCGAGCCTCTACATCTTTGCGCCTCTGCGTCAAAAGCTTCTTTGCAGCGCGCTCATCCGCCCAGTTGGTTCATCGCCCGGTTTTCGGCAAAATGGCCGTGCGCCAGGTCGTGCCCCCACGGTTTGTGATAGGCGCCGTCACGCATCAGGCCGCGCAATTCATCCCACGACGCACCTTCCCGCAGCGGCGTCAACAAGTCTACTTCATCGTCGCGCAGCAGGCAGAGGCGCAGCTTCCCATCCGCCGTCAGCCGCACGCGGCCACAGCCCTGGCAGAACGGCTCCGTCACGCTGCTGATGAAGCCCAGCGTGCCCATCGCGCCGGGGATGCGGAATGCCCGGCTCGGATCGACATAGTCGTAACCGGCTTCCTCCAGCGGGCCGAAGTGCGCCTCGATACGCTGCTTCATTTCGGCGTAGGTGACGACATTGGTCTGTTGGAAGTCGCCGATCTCCCCAAAGGGCATCATCTCGATAAAACGCACTTCCCAGTCGTTTTCCAGCGTCAATTGCGCCAGATCGAGCATGTCCTTGCCGTCGTTGAAATTGCGCACGACCACCGAATTGAACTTCATGGGCGCCAGTCCGGCCTCTTCCGCCGCACGGATGCCCCGCCACACGTCGTCGAGATGTCCCCACCGCGTAATGCGGTGGAACTTTTCGGCGTCCAGGGTGTCGATGCTGATGTTCACCCGCTTCAGCCCCGCTGCGGCCAAGGGCCACGCCAGCTTGTCGAGCAGAATGCCATTGGTCGTCATCGCCAGGTCTTTGATGCCGGGCGTCGCGGCAATGGCGCGCACGAGCTCCACCACGCCCGGCCGGATCGTCGGCTCGCCGCCTGTGAGCCGGATCTTGTTTACCCCCAGGCTCGCAGCGATTTTGACGAGATAGAGCACTTCCTCATCGCTCATCAATTCCTGGCGAGGACGGAAGTGCATATCTTCCGGCATACAGTAGACGCAACGCAGATTGCAGGCGTCGGTGAGAGAGATACGCAAATAGTTGATACGCCGTCCAAAGCTGTCGAACGTCGGCTCGATGGCAAAGTCTGCGGGCAACGGCGCGGCCGTCACCTTGCCGTAGCGACTCGTATAGAGATTGACGTTGTTGATCACGGTATCGTCGATCACAGTATCGTTGATCACAGTATCCTCAAACGAAATTTCAAAAATTCCTGGTGACGGAAAGCCCAATCATACTGTTTCATACACTATCCAGCAAAGCCAGGTGCATCTACAGGGTTACGCCACCAGCATGATTTCCTGGCTGTGCACTGTCAAGCCAACTAGCGCATCGCGCGTCTGGCCGTCACTTGAATTCCCAATCTGACTTGGGTTCCCGATCTGATACGTGCAGCAGAGATCGTGGTTGGCCACCGACGCGGTGCGTTCACAAGGCATCCCCACCAGCCGGTTGATGAGCAGTTGATCCATCAAGCACAGTTCGTGATGCTCGCCCGACATGCCCGCGTACGGACAGTTATGTTTGTGGAGCACAAACCAGCCGTCGTCATCCTCCACACCAGGCGCCCACCGCGCCAGATAACCACGTTCGTTGAGAAAAGCGGTGACGCGTTCCAGACGTTCGGCAAGGGGCAAAGTTTCCAGCTCGGTAAGATTGACTTCCTCCGCCATCTCATCGGCCAGCGCATGAAAGACGGCATCCACCTGTTCGGGCGGCAGCAACTGCTTGAGCTGGCGCACCATGCCGGCGGCAAGCAAGGCAAAGTTCTTTGGAAACAATTCGGCGGCATCATCGGTGAGTTGGTAGATCTGCTGCGGACGCCCGACGCTGCCGGTGCGCTCGACGCGGCCGACCCGAATCAAGTTGTCGCCCTGTAAGATGTCCAGATGATGGCGCACGGAAACCGGCGCCATGTCGAGCCGTTCGGCCAACTCAGCGACGGTGGCGCCTCCGGTTTCTTTCAGGATCTCCAAAATATGCTTGCGGACAGCGTGCACGATGCAATTCACCCTTGGCGCCCACGCGCCTGATGTCTATCTTGCCCAATCTTCCAAATCGCTTGCCATTTATAACATGACAAACGATTTGTGTCAATTATTATGAAATTTATAAGAAATATTGGGCTTTAGCCAAAATGACGCGGGCCGATGGGCGCCTGCGCACTGCCGGTGATGCGCGCAGCCAGCGCCATGCCTTTGTCAGTCAGGAGGAAGGTGGCCGCGGGAAACTTCATGTTGCTCTCGATCAGCCCGGCGCGCGCCAGCCTGGCGACAACCATGCCCGCCACTTCGATCTCACGCGCGTCGAGCGGATGTAATAAGTATTGTTTGACGCCGTCCTTGGTGCGATGCACCTTGAGCTGATCGCCCCGCTGTAGCGCACGCAGGATAGCGCGCTGCTCCCCCGTAAGACGCATCCGCACCTCCCCCGCTCACCCAAGCTCGCCGACGTATTGTTGCAGATCGCGCTGGTTGATCTTGATAAACTGGTCCGCAACGATCTCGTTCATTTCCTGCTCGCTCAACCGGATGCGCAGGATATCCAATGCGTCCGCGGGGGACTGGCCGTACGCCAGTTTCTTTTTGCCGCTCTTGAGGGCAAAGAGATACATGAAATGTGGGCTTGAAAAGCTACTCATAATTCCCCACTCACGCCTTTACCAACGCGCCCTGATACAACTCCGCGCCGTGCGCCGCCGCATCGACGCCCTCGTTGATCTCAGCGTCATATTTGCCGGCCAGCAACTCGCGATAGAATTGGTAATTGACGCCTTTAACCTTTTCATCGTCGGGGAAGCGGTGGTAATTCTCCTTCGACATCAAGCTCTTGCCCTCGGCAATCAACTGGTTGCCCAATGCCGAACCTGGGTAGGGCGCGTAAAAGGCGATGGAGGGGAAGACGCGCTTCATCTGCTTGAGCATCCGCATCGTCTTGAACGCGTCTTCAGGCTGTTCGCCGGGGATGCCCAGCATGATGTTGGACCAGAACTTGGGCGGTTGTTCGCCCTTGGCTTCCAGGTCGTCGCCGATGCGATTGACCAGATCGATGGCGAAGTAATTGTCTTCTTCCGTGCACTCCTTGTTGAGCAGACGCAACATGCGGTCGCTGCCCGACTCAAAGCCAATCGAAATGGTGCGCCAGTTGGTTTCGCGGATCAGCGCCTCGAACAGGTCGGGCCATTGCCGTACTGTGTCCGCACGACCCGCGGCCCAATAGGTCCAGCGCTTGGTCTTGCGGGGATACTTTTCGATCCACTCTTTGAGCCACGTGGGGTTTTGGAAGAACATCGAATCGTGGATCACCACGGAGCCGACGCCGTATTGGCGATCCAAGAAGTTCAATTCGTCGATCACTTGATCCACGGGCTTGCGGCCCATGTTGGGAATGTACGAATTTTCATTGCAGAAGACGCACTGCCACGGACAGACGCGGCTGGTGATCAGCGTCGCCACCGGGCCAGGGCCCCAGCCACAGGCGGGTTCCAGCGGCCATTTCCAGTGCCAGCGACGTTTATTGCGCCATCCCTGCGGCTGCGGCCACAGCGTGCGGTCGATCAGCGGCCATTCGGCCATCGACTTTGCGCCAACCCCCTGCACCAGCCGTGGGTAAGCAAGGGGATCCTTGACAAGATCGACAATGACGCCCTCTCCCGGCCCCTGACAGATGCGGTCAAATTCGGGAATGGCGAGCATCTCATCCGGCGCCACGGTGGCGTGCATGCCGCCTGCCAAAATCAGACCCGCAGGGTTCAACTCCTTGAAAATCTGCGCCGCTTTATACGCGGGCGGAAAGGTGTAGCTGCGCACGTTCATGAGCAGCATGTCGTATCCTTTGATCTGCCTGGCGAGCTGTTCCCAAGAGGTGACGGCGCGCGTCGAGGCAAGGTCGGTCTGGATACCGTTCTGGTGCAAGATAGTGCGCAGCAGGCCAAGGCCATGATCCTGCCATTGCTCATGCGGCCCGCTGGGATTCACCAGATCGCCCAGGTCGCCCAGGTCAAGCCAAAGGATTTTGCTGGCCGGCTGCGATTTGGCTGGTTTGAACCAGGGCCAGGTAAATGTCACGATAAATGCCTCCCAAGCTAGGACATCGGCGATCGCCGCGCACGCGGCGCATCACAGATGCTTGTGATTGATCGGGGCGAGTATAGCATGACGCGACGCGCGCTGTCAATTATTATGAAAATCGTGAGAATTATTTTTCGTGGATGGGGCGGTCAGGGACAAGCGTCAGATGTCCTCGAGGGAATGGACATCTGACAAATTAGGAGGCGCAGTGAGGGCAAAATCTGATGAAGCTTTCCAGTTATTATAGAGCAGGAGGCGGCGCGCCGATCTACAGAGAACCTATAGAATAGCTCTGAATTGGTGAACATGACGCCGCTACGGTACACTGCATCTTGTTATTCATCTTTCTTTCCTCCTTTCAACTGCGCGCATGCAAGAAGATCTGGAAGTCAACGACAATTCAATCGACCTGCGCGTGCATCTGGCGTTGCGCCATTGGCACGACCGCACGCGCACCGAAGGGGTGCTGGCCGATCTGCTGCTTTTTGAAACAGCGGAAGCAAGCGAGCAGCGCGACCCGCGCCTGCGCACCAATCAGATCCTGCGTCAGGCGTTGTTTCGCCTTGCCGCGGAGCAGGCGACGGAAGCGGCGCTGCTCGAAGCCAGGTTTATCGAGAAAATCCCTGTCGACCATGTGGCGCTCGACCTGAAGTTTGCCGAGAGTACGATCTACGGCAAGCAGAATCAAGCGATCAAACACTTAGCCGCCATCATCCTGCAAATGGAGAAAGAGGCATGGCGCGAGCGGCGCCGGCGCATCGACGACCGCGTGCCGGCGCCGGCCGCGGTCGAACCGGTTGGGCACGACGCCCAGCTCGACCCGCTGTTGAGCCTGCTGCGCCAACCTACACCGCCGTGGCTGCTTTCCATCGAGGGTATCGGCGGCATCGGCAAGACGACGCTGGCGGCCGCGCTGGCGCGCAAGCTGGCAGGCGAACGCCAGTTTGCCGACTTTGGCTGGGTGAGCGCTAAAACCGCCATTCTCGACCTGGGCGGCGCCATCCGCACCGCCACCCGGCCGACGCTGACCGTGCCGGCGCTGGTGACCGAACTGCTCGGCCAACTGGCGCCGGAAGCGGCGAGTGGCTTGCTCGTCTTCCCGGAGCGTGCGTTGTCGTTCTTGCGCAGCCGCCTGAAGCACACACCCCACCTCATCGTTATCGACAACCTGGAGACGGTCGTCGACCTCGAAGCGCTGGCGCCGACGCTCTTCACGCTCGCCAACCCGACGAAATTTGTGTTGACCTCGCGCAAACGGCTGGTGGACGAAAGCGGAGTCTATCTCTATCCTGTGCCGGAACTGAGCGAACGTGATGCGCTGACGTTGGTGCGCCAGGAAGCCGCCTTGCGCAACTTGCCCGAAGTCGCCCGCGCGGCCGACGCGGATCTGCGCCCCATCTTTGCCACGGTCGGCGGCAACCCATTGGCGCTGCTGCTGGTCGTCGGTCTGACGCACGTGCACAGCCTCACCGTGGTGCTGCGCAATCTGCGCGAGGCGCGTGGGCTGCCCGCCGAGAACCTCTACACCTATGTCTATCGCCAGGCATGGGACGCGCTGGACGAACGCCACCGGCAGGTGTTGCTGGCGATGCCGCTGGTCGCAACGCGCGGCGAACCCCTGGAGTTCGTGGCCGCGGTCTGTGATCTGCCGCCCGCGGCCACCGCCGACGCGCTGTATCGCCTCTATCAGCTCAACCTGGTCACGGTCAACGGCGACCTGCACGCGCGGCGCTATACTATCCACAGCCTGACGCGCACGTTTTTGCAGGAACAGGTGGCGCAGTGGTTATGAATGGGGACAAAAGGCGCGAGGCAAAGGACAAAGATACAGCACAGGGTGATTATCCGGCGATCTTTCGTCTTTATATTATGCGCAGCATAACGGATGTCTTGCGAGCGCTTGACACGTCTACCTATCGTATGAACGAGGCCATACGTGAGCGCAGCTTACATTTGTTGAGTTTTGGTCTTGGATTAGCAGAAAGTTGGTTAGTTACGCAGGAACTCATGGCGCTTCTGGCCTCTCGCATGGAGTCGGCTGGTTATCGCCATGAGTGGATAGCGGTGCTAGAAAGAGGAATAGAAGTTGCCAAAACCTATCATGATCAGCCTGTTTTGGCGAGGCTTCACCTCAGACTTGGTCGTCTTTATGATTTGATGAATATGCGTGCAGAGGCGAAAAGGCACCTTGAAATCAGTTATCAGATTTCAAGTGCTCAAGGTGATTCGGAACTAATTGCTACATCACTGCAGCGCCTTGCCTTTGTCTCTTTGCTTGAAACTAACCTGCCACAGGCCAAACGCCTGAGCAACGAAGCACTTGAGTTACTGGATGAAGAAGCGCCACAGCGTGCGGATAGTCATCTGGTTTTAGGGTGGGTGGCATTGCGGAATAATGAGACGCAGATTGCAGAAGATCATTTCGGGACGGCATTTAGGTTGCGCTGGCGAGAAGGAAAAGCAATTTATATAGCACAAACGTTGCGCGAAATCGGTAGTGGTCACATCTTTGTTCAGCAATGGCGGCAGGCGATTGCGCACCTTGATCAAGCTGTCAATTTGTTTGATCAGGAGGGTGACGCATTGCAGGCCGCAATCTGCAAAATGCACCGAGGTGTTGCCTATTCTGCGATAGGAAAGCACGAAAAAAGCCTTGAAGATTATAATGGTGTTTTACAAGTTTTCCAGTCTGTCAGCGATGTTGCCGGGCTGATCGACTTGTATAACAATCGTGGGAATGTGTTGGCCGAGATGATGCGTTATGATGACGCGCGGAATTCACTCTGCACTAGTATTGGGATTGCAGCCGATGCAAGAAATTATTGGCAAGTCGCAAATGGATTCGAGAGTCTAGCCAGTTTATATCTTCGTACAGGTGATTTTAATGCAGCTATATCTGCATTGGACGAAGCTGAACGCGCATTAGATTTGTTGCCTACGCGCCCGCAGCAGTTGGCGACGCTCATTGAAACTCGCCGCCAAGAAACTTTAATGCTCATCGCACAAAAATAAGGAACCACTGCAGGCTAATTTTCAGCATTACTATCGGGGCGTCCGACGTCGGACGCCCCGATAGTAATGCTTATCCTCCGCCCCCTCCCCCCGGACCAATACCGGGACCACCATCGGCGATCTGCATACCGGCGGTGAAGCGCTCGACCTGCGCCGGCGCGCTCAAAACGAGCCACCCGGCGAGCACAACGGTCAGGGCGGTGAACAAGATGGCGCGGACACGCCCTACGGGTGAAGATGAAACTGCACGCATCACAACGCACCTCCTGTTGAAGATGAGGCCCGTTGGCGTGGGGATCCCCGCCGGCAGTCAGCCGGCGCACGCGTGTCCCCAACGAGCGTACGGTTTGTTTGGTAAGGTGCGTAGTCCGGGCTACTCGCGACAGTCGTCGCTATTAAACAAGATGCGCAGACGCGCCGTGATCTTTCATCGGAGCGCGGTAGTGGCGCGGAACGCGCGATTTCAGCACTTTACGATTTGGCCTCACCCAAAGACGCAAAGCCACAAAGTTGAAGATGGCGCTCTTTGTATTCTTCGTGACTTGGTGGATGTTTCGTGAAGTACTGAATTTCTGGGCGCGTGCGTACGACGATGTTTGCACAGCGCCGCAACGCGGTCTATGCGTCCCAGAAGATATTGAAAAAGTGGGTAGCTCTACAGTCCTGGCAAAAATTGGCCACGGATAAGGTGGATGCTCACGAATTTACTCCGAAAATTATCCGGCTTTTTCCGTCAAGCCCGTCAAATCCGTGCGCGATGGCAACCAGGCTGAATCGTTACAAAACGGGGCGAAAATTGAGAAGGAGAAGGCAGCGAGAAGAAGACGCGGAGACTCCAAGCTGAAGATGGTATTCTTTGTGCTCTTGGTGGCTCTGTGTGAGTTTCGTAAAGTATTGTATTTGGGTTAGCGCGACAAAGGCAGAAGCGGAAGAAACTGGACAGAGCGGGAGACTCTGCCCAGTGATCGTAGAGGTTACTGACCGCCGAGGAATTTCTGGATGAACGGCAGGAAGAAGTTGGTGATCGTCTGCGGCTCCGTAAAGCAGGAGGCGGCCACATTCACGTCCTGGCTGCCGACTGTGCTGTTACCGAGTTCGTCGGTAATTTGCACACGCACGGTGTAGACATTGTCGTCACTGCAGGCGTAGGTGTGACCCGCCGCCGATGACGCCGAGGTGACATAGGGGCTGCCGTCGCCAAAGTCCCAGCGCCAGGCAATCGCATCGACGGCCTGTGCGGACACCTGTTCTGGCCCAGTCGCGTAGTTCGCGGTCAGCAACGTTGTGCCCGTCGCACTGACCGGCGTCGTGTCGGAGATCACCACCGCCCCTGGTTCGGACGTCGCCCACGTGAGCGCAACGTCGAGCAGTTCCACCGGGGTAGTCAGCGTCACGCCGTTGGTCGCACCGACGCCCATGCCTTCCAGACCAAAGGCCGTATAGAAGGCCCGGCCCAGGTAGGAGAGTTGCGGCAGTTCGAGCGTAGGCTGGTCGCGATGGGCAAGCGCCACCGTGCCGTTGGCTACGTTGAACGGGCCCCCGTAATTGAGAATCGCACGTCCGCCGCGTCCATAGTCATCAAGCGCGGGGCTGGCCTCGTCCACGTAGACTTGCGTCAGACTCACCACGAGGTTATTGAAGAGCGGCGGCAAGCCAGGCGCGGAAGTCGCCAGACCAGTGGGCGTTTCGGCGTTGGAGATACTGTCTTGCAGCCAATTGGCCGACAAGCCCCAGTTGTAGATCCAGACCGTGGATGACGCCGGCGCCGCGCTGATCGTAGAAGCCAGGTCCTGACCCATTGCCATTACTTTGCCGCCGTTATTCAGGTAATCCAACAGCGAGTATTGGTCTTGAATGGTAAGACCGAGTTCAGAGACATAGTTGTCACCCGTAAACCAGAGCACGGCCCCGTAGCCGGCCAATTCGGCAGGCCCTGGGATCTTCGTGCTGGCGCCAAAGCTGTCGTCCGTATTGACAACGCTGTACGTTCTGCCCAACGCGGTGAGCGTTTCCGTGTAGACGGACAGGTAATCGCCAAACGTCGGTTCGAGATCGCTGCCATCGTTGTCGATGATCAGCACATCGGCCAGCGGTGTGGCAGGAATGACGCGCGCCCAGGCGGGTAGATGCGCGTCGTGCAGCGGGCCATCCAGCACGATAGCCCTGATTCTCACCGATGCCCATGCTGTCCGTCGTGGCAATCGTCACCGAAATCTGCGCGCTCTGGCCGACGCCCAGCGTGAGCGACGCCGGGCTGATCGAGAAGCCGGGCAGCGCCGTGGTCATCGTAAAGCCGTTGCCGGTGTAGAGTGTGCTGAGTGCGTAGGTCTCGGTCTGCGTCGTCACGTTCATGACCGTCACCACGAGCGTCTTGGCCGTGCCCGTGGGCACCGCGCCAAAGCTCAGGCTGGGCGGATCGAGCAGCACGCCTGGATCGAGCACATGCGTCAGGTCGAGGCGACCGGCGCCCATGTCCAGCGGCTGGGCGGGGCTGCCATCGAAGTTGTACACGTCGGTGTACTTGGCAGTGGACATCAACGCGGACTTGATAGCGGCGTTCGACCACGTCGGGTAGGCGGCGCGCACGAGCACCGCGGCGCCGGCGACATGCGGTGCGGCCATCGAGGTGCCGGACGCCTGGCCATAACCAAGGTATTGTGCTTCGCCCGTCGCACTTGGCGTGTACCCTTGCGCCAGGATATTGACGCCCGGCGCGGCGATGTCAGGCTTGAGCACCTGGCCCACCCCAGGGCCGCGGCTGCTGAAGCTACTCACCTCATCCGGCGTGTTGCCCAGGGAGAAGGCGTCACCTGACAGGACGACAGTCGCATCGGCCTCGCCCTGCGTGTTGTACCAGTCAATCATGGCCGCGCCGTTATCCTGGCCGACCATGATCGTTGAGATGGTGATGTCATCGCACGTAGTGCCACAACTCATGTTCTGGATGGCATCACCGCCGGTGTTGTTGTAAATAATGACAAAGGCAGCGCCAGCAGCTTGTGCATTGCGCGTCTTGGCGGAGAAATTACAGGTGCCGCGGCTGATGAGGGCAGCCTTGCCCGCAAAGGCGCCGGCGGGGAAAGCCACACAGCCGGTGGTGTTGGCAGGGGCAACCACGGACGCAGGCACGTACGTGTACGTGAAGACTTGACCGGTCTCGATCGCCGGGCCGAACTCTGCGGTGCCGTAAGGCATGATCTGCAGGTCGGGGGCAGCCGGCGGCACGGAAGCATAGCCGTCGGCCAACGTGCCGCCGCTCGTCGTCGCGGCTACGTTGATGTAGTCCGGCAGCGGGTGGTCGGTGGTCGAGGACGAAGGGCCAGCGTTGCCGGCAGACATGGAGATAAAGACGCCGGACGCGGCAGTATTGGCCAGCGCTGTTTCCAGCGGGTCGCCCAGGTTGCCGTTGGAAGTCGGGCCGCCGCCCCACGAATTGTTGAGGACCTCGGCGCCGTCGATGGCAATGTCTTCCAGCGCGGCGATGCCTTCGGCGTTGTAGAAGGAGCCGTCGCCCAGCACACTGCCGTAGAAAACCTTGTAGCTCATCACATAGGCGTGCGGCGCCACGCCGCTGATCGTGCCGACGGCATAGCCGTTGTAGACCACGTCGGTGATAACATTGCCGGCCGCGGTCGAAGCCGTGTGCACGCCGTGCGATGTGCCCTGCGGGCCGGGCCAGGCGCAGGCGTCGCCACAGCCACTCAGGCCAAGCTCGCTCGTCTGCGGCGGATCCCACGCACGGAAGTAAGCGCGCGAGGTAATGATCTTGCCGTTGTTGTTGGCGATCAAACCTTTGCCATTGGGCCCGAAGCCGTTCGGGTAGGTGTAGCCTGCGCCGCTGAACATGGGCGAGTCCTTATGCACGCCGCCGTCCATGGAAGCAAACTTGACGCCAGCGCCGGCATTCTCACGCCCGCCAAGCACATTCCACACCGCCGGTGCATTGATCAGCATCGTGCTGGTGTAGAGGTCAGTGGTGTGCGGCGTGTCCGGGTAGACAGCCTTGACCCCGGGCAACTTGGCAAGCATTCTGGCTGCAGCGTCGAGGTCGCTATTGCCAGGATTGATCGCCATGCCGTTGAAGACCACTTGATAGGTAAGGTCTTTCACCTGCGTCAGCGCTGGGTCGGCATAAAACTTGCCGACAGTCGCATTGGGCAACACGGCCTGCATCTGGCTGACAACGGCCGCCTGCTGCGCCTGCAACTGACTAACGTACTCCTGCGCGGAGACGGAGTTGACGTCGAGCTTTCCATCGGTGGAGGCCGCGCTCAGTTGCGTCTTGTACACGGCCGCCAGCGGCGGCGCATCTAATTCGACGATCAGGTAAGGAGATTGCGCAGGCGCGGGTGGGCTGTCGCTGGAAGGCGATTCCACGGCCAGTGCTGCGCCGGTGAAACAGACGAGACAGAAAACCACCAAAGCGATGGTGGCGCCGATTCGTCGGTGAGACATGATAGGTTCCTTTCAAGAAGATTTACTGGCAGAATTAGTCAGGAAAGTGGATGATCTTAAGCTCACTAGGCATTCTCCTTGGGGAATAAAGATTAAGGGGGCGCGTGCGGCGTCCAACGACGCATCGGCGCCTTCGCCGAAACAAGCAAAACCGGAGGATGGATAAATTTTGCCGCAATCTCTCGCGTAAGTCAAATCTTAAGTGAATATACGTTCTAACAAAGAACTTAAAGCAAGTGTATGCTCGTGTTGCCGGCCGGCGCCTTCCACCTCACTTTCTAAAAGCCTAAGCTGCCAGGGTTCAACGTTCTGCCCGCTTGTCTTATCTTAGCGACGGAATACACCCTGGGTGTGCGGAAAAGTTGCATTTCAGCCTTGTCTCATGTACAATCGCGCACCAACGCATGTATTTCCATTCGAGGAAACCGAGACTTATGGAATCTACAATGGTAACTGATTTCAAGGACATCAAACAGGAGCAAATGCAAGAGTTCCTGCACGATTCGATCCAGGTGCCGGATGACCTGCAGTCCAACGTCATGGTGACGACGCTGGACAAGGTCTATAACTGGAGCCGCAAGTCCAGCATGTGGCCGCTGCTCTTCGGCCTGGCCTGCTGTGCGATCGAGATGATTGCGACCGCGGCCAGCCGCTACGACCTGGCGCGCTTTGGCATGGAGGTCATGCGCCCCAGCCCCCGCCAGAGCGATCTCATGATCGTCTCCGGCACAGTCACGAAGAAGATGGCGCCGGCGATCGTGCGCATTTACAACCAGATGGCCGAGCCGCGCTACGTGCTGGCGATGGGCGCGTGCGCCACAGGCGGCGGCCCCTTCAAGGAGGGCTACAGCGTCGTCAGCGGCATCGATAAGTACATTCCGGTCGATGTCTATGTGCCCGGCTGCCCACCTACGCCCGAAGCGCTGATCTACGGTCTGCTCAAGCTGCACGAAAAGGTCGAGCGCCAGAGCATCACCACAGTACCGTGGTATCGCAAGGGCGCCAGCGAAGCCATCCCGGTGCCGGTGCTGGGGCCGGATATTTTCGACCCACGCAAAGTCCAGATCATCAAAGAACAGACGCTTGGCGCGGCGGCCGCGGTCAAAGGCCCAGCCGCCAGCAAGGCGCGGCTCCAGCCGCAGCCGATGACTGAGGACGCCAAAGCGCGCATTCGGGCGGCGCAAGCCAAGTATCGGGCGCAGAAACAGCCAGCATAACCAGGGAGTTCTTTCATGAGTGAAGCTACGATGGTCGCCGCCGCTCCGGTTGCAGACCCCTCGCTGTCCTATAATGATAGTGTGGCAGGCGCGGTAGTGGGGACGTGGGCTGACGATACCGATCAGGCGCTCTTTGTGGCGCCCGACAAGCTGTTGGCGTTGCTGACCCACCTGCGCGACGCCGAGCAGTACGACCTGCTGTCCAGCGTCACCTGTGTGGATTATTCCGCCTACAGAGGGCAAGGCGCGCCGGGGTTGCCGAGCGTTTTGACGTCGTCTATCATCTTTACAGCACAAAAAAGGGCGGCGGCCCTGTGCGGTTGCACGTGCGCGTCCCTGACGACGATACAGTGCCGTCGGCCACCGGCGTCTATCCTGGCGCCAACCTGCAGGAACGCGAGGTCTACGACCTCTTTGGCATCACCTTTGCGGGGCATCCCAACCTGCGTCGCGTGCTGACCTGGGAAGGCTTCAACGGGCACCCCTTACGCAAGGATTGGCAAGAAGCCTATTTCGACGAAGAAACTAAACCCTTCAAGAACCGTCACCCTGCTGGCAGCTATCAATGGCAGGAAGACAAATTGCCGTGGGGCGACAACAATACCTACCCCGCGGGCTGGGACCCCGATTCGTGGGAGGAGCCGGTCAGCTATGTGCCGGTCAGCCAGGCGCCGCACCGCGGCTTTGGCGAACTCGACACGCAGTCGATCGTGATCAACCTGGGGCCGCACCATCCGAGCACACACGGCGTCTTTCGCATGTTGACGCGCATGGAGGGTGAGACCATCCTGGCCTTGGAGCCGGAGATGGGCTATCTGCATCGTAACCACGAAAAGATCGGCGAGCGCAACACGTGGCTGATGAACATGCCATTCACCGACCGCCTCGACTACATCAACTCGATGAGCAACAACCTGGGCTATGCTTTGGCCGTGGAGAAGCTGCTCAACATCGAGGTGCCGGAGCGGGCGCAGTACATCCGCGTGATCATGGCCGAACTGACACGCTTTATTAACCACACGTGGTCGATCGGCTTTATCCTGAACGACCTCGGCGCGTTGCAGACGCCGGCGCTCTACGCCATCGAAGAACGCGAAATGATCCTTGACCTCTTCGAGGAAGTAAGCGGCGCGCGCCTGATGTGCAATTACATGCGCTTTGGCGGCGTCGTGCGCGACCTGACGCCTGGCTGGGAGGAGCGCGCCAAGTATCTGGTGCACGACCGCCTGCCGCGCGCGCTCGATCAACTCGACGAACTGTTGAGCGGCAACGAGATCGTCAAGGCGCGCGGGCGCGGCGTCGGCTATCTCTCCGCGCAGGATTTGATCGCCCTGAGCGTGACCGGCCCAATGATTCGCGCGGCTGGCGTGCCCTACGACATTCGCAAAGCCGAACCCTATTGCATCTACGACCGCTTCGATTTCGACATCCCGACGCTGGCCGAAAGCGACATTTACGCTCGTTACTACATTCGTTTGCTCGAAGCGCGCGAGAGTATCAAGATTTTGCAGCAGGCGCTGCGCGACATCCCCCCTGGGCAGATCAACGCCTATGCATCCGCCACTTTGAGCCAGGGATTTGGCACGATCATGGGCGGCAAGGGCGGCTACACCTTCCGCCCGGTCGAAGGCGAGGCCTACGCCCGCGTCGAGGCGCCCAAGGGCGAACTTGGCTACTACGTCGTCAGCGACAACAAGACCAACGCATATCGCTATCACGTGCGCAGCCCCAGCTACATCAACCTGACGCGCGTTGGGGCCAATGTCGGTGGGCTATAAGATCGCCGATGCCGTCGTCATCCTGGGTGCGATCGATATCGTGCTCGGTGAGGTGGATCGGTAACGAATCTCTGGAGGAATTTGCATGTTTGGAACCGGACTGCTCAAGGGGCTTGGCGTTACGCTCAAGCACTTCACGGATACGTTTACGGATGACCGCCGCAAAGAGCCGAGTCGCTACGAAGATAGCATCAAGCTCGACGACAGGCGACGCATCATCAACCAGCCGATCACGCAGGAAGGGCTGCTGACAATCCAGTACCCGGAAGAACGGCGCCTGTTGCCCGAACGCTTCCGCTACATCCCGATGCTGCTCTGGGACACCGAAGTCGGCGAGGATCGGTGCACTGCGTGCGGCATCTGCGCCAAGGTCTGCCCGCCACAGTGCATCTGGATCGTGCGCGACAGCGACGAAAATGGCAAGCCAATCACCCGGCCGGCTGAGTTCTACATCGACGTGTCGATATGCATGAGCTGTAGTTTCTGCGCCGAATTTTGCCCGTTCGATGCTATCAAGATGAACCACGATTACGAGTTGGCCGTCTACGATCGTTACCCGCAGCTCGTTTACGACAAGGAAGAACTGACCGTGCCGCTGGAATATTATGCGGCGCTGTGGCCGACGCAATTTGCCGAAGAGCAGGAGCATCGCGCCAAACAGAAGGAAGAAGAGCTTCGTCGCAACGAAGAAAAGAAGCGGGCCGCGGCTGCCAAGGCGCAGGCGAAAGCAACTGGCGCCGCCGAGACCGCAGACGCCAAACCCAAGCGCAGCAAGGAAGAACTCGACGCGCTGAAGGCGCAGGCGGCTGCCAAGGCTGCGGCCAAAAAAGAGGGCGGCCTCGATGCGGGCCCGGTCGAAACCGGAAGTGCTGAAGCGCCGGTTGCCGAGGATGCGGAAGCTGCGGCAAAGCGAGCGCGCCTGGAAGAGTTGAAGCGCAAGGCCGCTGAAAAGGCAGCGCAGCGCAAAAAGGAAAGCGGCGCGTAAGCAGTTGTCGTGATAATGGCGCAGGGTTCAGCCACGCGCCAACTTATGGTACACTTATCCAGACTTGCGCTGCGGCAAGTCTGGTTTCTATTGGAACCCAACTCGACCCTCGTCATTCCAAGGAGGTGAATCGATGGCATTAAAAATTACCTGGTTTGGACATTCAACCTTCAGCATCGACGCTGACGGTGCGAAGATCGTAGTCGATCCGTTTTTGAAGCCTCATAACCCTGTCGCTTCCCTGACCGCCGAACAGGTGACGGCCGATTTCATCCTGGTCACACACGGCCATGGCGATCATGTCGCGGATCTGGTGGCGCTGGCGCAACACACAGGCGCGCAGGTCATCTGCAACTTTGAGATTGCGGAATGGCTAGGTAAGCAGGGCGTCGATAAAATCCATGGCATGAACACGGGCGGCGCCCACACCTTCCCCTTTGGACGCGTCAAGCTGACCATCGCCCATCACAGCAGCGTGTTGCCGGATGGCACGTACGCCGGCAATCCCTACGGCTTTCTCATCAATTTCAATGATGGATACGACCTTTACATTGCCGGCGACACCGCGTTGACTTACGACATGAAACTGATCGGCGAGGTCGGCGGCGTCGATCTGGCAATCCTGCCAATCGGCGACTATTTCACGATGGGGCCGGATGACGCTGTCGTTGCCGCCCAGTGGGTGAAGGCCAAGCGCGTCATCCCGTGCCATTACAACACCTTCCCGCCGATTCAGGTCGATGCCGCAGCCTTTGCCAGGCGACTGGCGCGCGAAGCTGGCATCGATTGTACGGTGCTTGCTATCGACGAGACGGTCGAACTTTGATGACTTTTATCAGTATCGTTGCTCTGTTGCTGGCTGTGGCGGCGCTGGGCTATGCCTGGAAGCTGAACCGCGAGCTGGATACGGCGCGCGAACGGTTGGATCGCTATAATCGCAGCCTATTCAGCGCCGATGAGGCGATCCGCAGCTTGCGCCGCGACCTTGACGACACGCAGGCGCAGTTGCGCGTCGAGATGCTCAGACGCACAGGCGAGGCGCGCTTCGTGCCCGGCATGACCATGCGTGAGGCGACGCTATTGCATCCACAGGCGCAACAGGTGCTCGCCGGCTTTCATTTGGGCGGCTGTAACAGTTGCGCGGTCGATGGAACTGACACGCTTGCCGCACTCTGCCGCGACCGTGGGGTGGAGACAGCAGTGTTGCTGACGAATCTGAATCGCCTGCTTGAAAGCGCGGGCGCGCGCTCCACCGATGTTATTACAATCGCGCCGGAAAAGACACCCAATATCGCCCTGCACCTGGAAATGTGAAGATTATGCTTTCGAGAGAAGGAACTTACTCTATGTCAGATATTAGCGAATATGGCGTCCATACAAAAGCGGAACTACTTTTCCCGGCCCACTTGATCCCAAGCCTGCGCGAGCTGCGCGGGGAAGAGTGGAAGATGCTCGTCGACCGGGTTGCCGCGCTGCCGGAAACGCATCCAGACAGCCTGGCGTTTGTGTTGATGATGATCGAACTGGACGGTTGTTTGAAGTGCAACAGCAATAACTACAAATTTCTGCGCGGCTGTTATCTCTGCGCGACGCAGACGGTGCAATCCTTCAAGGGCAGCGACCAAGATCTGATGATGCTTTATGACAAAGCGCGCCAGGAATTGAGCACGCACCTTCAACACGGCGTCCGGCCTGGGGAACTTTCCCTGGCGGCGTGACCCGGTTACACCCACTCCATGACCAGACCAGCGCTTGCCGAGCGCTGGTTTTTGTTGCGCGGGAACCGGCGCAGGTCGCAGCAGGTTTGATGAATAATGAACATTGAGCACCAAGACGGCAAGCGCGCGCTGCCGCGCGTCGCCATCATTGGCGGCGGCGTGACCGGGCTGACCGCCGCGTACAATCTGACGCGGTCTGCCGGGCAAGAGCGTTACGCTGTCACCATCTTTGAGAATGCGCCTGCCCTGGGCGGGTTGGCCGCCGGTTTCAGGGGACGCCCGGCGTGGGAATGGCCGCTCGAACATTTCTACCATCATCTCTTCCTCTCCGACCGCGCCATGCTGGAGCTGCTGGACGAGATCGGTTTCCGTCACGCGTTGAAAAGTTACCGCCCCAACACCGCCATCCACGCGCAGGGCAAGAACTATACACTCGACAGCGTCAGTCGCGTGCTCGGCTTTCCGCTCATCCCGTTCGTGGATCGCGTGCGCATGGGCATGGTCATCGCCTACCTGCGTTACCATCCGGCCAGGCCGTGGCGTCGCTTTGACAAGATCGGCGCCGATGCATGGCTGCGCCGGTGGATGGGGCGCAAGGCATACGAGGCGGCGTGGGAGTTTCAGCTCCAGGGTAAATTCGGTGACGCCTATCAAGAGGTCAACTTGGCGTGGTTCTGGGCGCGCGTCTTTGCCCGCACGCCCAAGTTGGCCTATTTTGACGGTGGTTTCCAGGCGTTCGTCGATCACCTGGCGCAACGCGTTCGGCGGCAAGGCGTCGAGATTTTCACAAACTGTGCGGTGGAAGCGATCCGCCCACAGGTTGATGGCGGCTATGCGGTGGTCGTCGATGGAGAGGCGCGGCGCTTCGACCAGGTGCTCAGCACCGTCAGCCCCGACGCCATGCAACGGCTGGCGCCTGATCTGCCCGCCGCGTACCTCGGCCAGTTGGCGCGGCTCAAAAGCATGGGCGCGGTGGTGCTGACAGTGGCGCTCGACCGCAAGCTGACCGAAGACATGTACTGGATCAGCCTGCCCAAGCGCGAGGGCATCCCCTTCCTGGCGCTGGTCGAGCACACCAATATGATCGACCCCAGCCACTACGCCGGCGACCATCTGCTCTACCTGGGCGACTATCTGCCGTCAGATCATCGTTATTTTGACTTCTCCACCGAGGAGCTGCTCGATGAGTTTGCGCCGCATCTGGTCAAGTTCAACCCCAGTTTTCGCCGTGAATGGGTCACCGGTGCGTGGGTGCATAAGGCGAAGTATGCGCAGCCCGTCCCGCCCATCGGCTATCTGGAGATGATCCCTGCGCTGCGCACGCCGCTGCCGGGTCTGTACTTTGCCTCGATGAGCCAGGTCTATCCGTGGGATCGCGGGACGAATTACGCGGTGGAGTTAGGGCGCAAGGTGGCAGGAATGATAGGAGCGCAGGAGTAGCCCGCTACAATCACACACGCCCGTTAGCCCTTGCCTGCCCCGGTGGTTCGCCGCACCATCTGTTCTTTGCTATAATAAGTGGCATCCATAGAACATCGGTTCCGATTATGCAAAGTTATTGGTAACAGGCGCAACTACAATGGCCGACGATTTTGTTCATCTGCACGTCCATTCCGAATATTCGCTGCTTGACGGGTTGGGACGCATCAAAGCGCTCGTCAAGGAGGCGGTCAGGCTGGGCCAGCCGGCGCTGGCGCTGACCGACCACGGCATCATGCACGGCGCCATCGAGTTCTTCCGCGCCTGTCGCGATGCCGGCGTCAAGCCACTGATCGGCGTCGAAGCGTACGAAACGGCCTGGGGACGACCGATGGGCGGCCGCGACGCGCAGGTGGATCGCGAAAATTACCATCTGCTCCTGCTCGCCAAGAACATGACCGGCTACCGCAATCTGCTGCAGATCGCCTCGCGCAGCCAGATCGACGGCTATTACTACAAGCCGCGCGTCGACCACGACTTTCTGGCCGCGCACGCCGAAGGCATCATCGCCTCCACCGGCTGTCTGGGCGCGGAGGTGCCGCAACTGCTCATGCAGGGCAAGGAACGTGAGGCCTACGAGCGGCTCGGCTGGTATGTCGATGTCTTTGGCAAGGAAAACTTCTTCATCGAGCTGCAGGAGCATGCGATCCCGGAGCTGGTGCAGGTCAACAAGACGCTGGCGCCGTGGGCGGAGAAGTTCGGGCTGAACTTGGTCGCCACCAACGACGTGCACTACGTGCGCGAGCAGGACGGCGGCCCGCACGATGTGCTGCTCTGCGTGCAGACGGGCGTAACCATCGACCAGCCCAACCGCATGCGCATGAGCGACGGCTCGTACTTTCTCAAGAGCCGTGCGCAGATGGAAGCCACCTTCCGCCCCTTTATCGACCTGCCCGCCAGCGCCTTTGACCATACGCTGCGCATCGCCGAAATGTGCGCGGTCGATCTCGAAGACCCAACCTATCATCTGCCTGACTTGCCGATTCCAGAGGGCTACACCTACGAAAGCTATCTGCGCCAGCTCACCGAAGAGGGCTTGCAGCGTCTGTACGGCGACCGCGCCACCGAAACCGAGGTGCAGGAGCGCAAAGAACGCGAACTGCGCACCATCCATGAGATGGGCTTTGACGTTTACTACCTGATCGTGGCCGACCTGTGCAACTTTGCGCGCAGCCGCAATATCTGGTGGAACGTGCGCGGTTCCGGAGCCGGATCGCTCGTCGCTTACTGCACGGGCATCACCGGCATCGACCCGCTCAAGAACAACCTCATCTTCGAGCGCTTCCTCAACCCTGGCCGCGTCACCATGCCGGACTTCGACCTCGACTATCCCGACGACCAGCGCGAAGAGATGATCCGCTACACGGTCGAGAAATATGGCGAGAATCAGGTCGCGCAGATCGCCACCTTCAACCGCATGAAGGCCAAGGCCGCGGTGCGCGATGTCGGCCGCGCCCAGGGCGTCGAACTCTCCAAAGTGGATTACATCGCCAAGCTGATCCCCGGCATTCCCGGCAAGCCGGTCACGATCCAGGACTGTCTGACCGAGGGGCACGAGTTTTACAGCCAGGAGTTGGTCGATCTCTACGCCAAGGAAGCGTGGGTCAAGAAGCTGCTCGACACGGCGATGCAGCTCGAAGGCGTGGCGCGCAACGCCGGCATCCACGCCGCAGCCGTGATCGTCGCCGACCGCGAGCTGACGCACTACACGCCGATCATGCGCGGCAGCAAATCCACCGTGACGAGCACGATTGCGCAGTACGAGTTCCCCATTCTAGAGTCGATCGGTTTGCTCAAGGTGGACTTCCTCGGCCTGAGCACCCTCTCGGTGATGCGCGAGGCGGGCCGGCTGATCAAGGAGCGCCACGGCATCGAGTACACGCTGGAAAACATCCCCTACGAAGGCGAGGTCGCCATTGAGGCGTTCACGCTCCTCTCCAGCGGCGAGGTGAGCGGCGTCTTCCAGGTGGAAAGCCAGGGCATGCGCCGCGTGCTCACGGAGATGAAGCCCTCCGCCTTCGAGCACATCGTCGCCATGATCTCGCTCTACCGCCCCGGCCCGCTGGAGTATATTCCCTCCTTTATCCGGCGTATGCATGGAGACGAACCTGTCGAGTATAAGCACCCATTGCTCGCCACCATCCTGGCCGAGACCTACGGGATCATCGTTTATCAGGAGCAGATCATCCAGTTGCTGAGCGAACTGGCTGGATACACGCCCGGCGATGCCGATCTTGTACGCCGCGCCATCAGCAAGAAAAAAGCCTCTGACATTGAAAAGCACAAGAAGATATTTATTGCCGGCTGTGAGAAAAACGGCATCAGCCCTGACACGGCCGCAGAAATTTATGCAGATATTGAATTCTTTGCGAGGTATGGATTCAACAAGAGTCACGCCGCCGACTACGCCGTCATCACCGTGCAGACGGCCTACCTCAAGGCGCACTATCCGGTCGAGTATATGGCAGCGCAACTCCTGGTGGAGCGCGATAAGACGGAGAAGGTAGTCAACTTTGTCTCCGAGTGCAGGCGCATGGGCGTCGATGTGCTGCCGCCCGACGTCAACTATTCTGGGCTGGACTTCGATATCCAGCTTCGCCCGCCCGACACACCGCAGCAGGCGCAGCGCGACCCCAGCCTCGGCTACCGTTTCCCCGTGCCCGAAGGCAGCGCCATCCGCTTTGGCATGGCCGCGGTCAAGAATGTGGGCGAAGGGCCGGTGCAGGTCATCATTACAGCGCGCAAGGAAGGCGGCCCCTTCCAAAGCCTGGAAGAATTTTGCGACCGCGTCGATCTGCGTCAGGTCAACAAGCGCGCGCTGGAATGTCTGATCAAAGTCGGCGCGTTCGACCGCTTTGGCAGGCGCAGCCAACTGCTGGCCGTGCTTGACCAGATGGTTGGCGCCTCCGCTGCGGTGCACGATGCGCGCGACAGCGGTCAACTTTCGATCTTCGACCTGATGATGGGGGGAGGAAACGGGCGGCAGGCGCACGTCTCGCCGATTCGCCTGCCTGACGTGGAAGAAGTCAAAGGACGTGAGAAACTCCAGTGGGAGAAGGAATTGCTCGGTATCTACTCGATCAGCCACCCGCTGCAACAGATGAACATCGACTTCAAACGCGTCACGACCTGCTCCTGCGCCGAACTGGACGAACGTCATGACGGCAAAGGCGTTACGTTGGCCGGCGTGATCACCAACGTGCGCACGATCAACACCAAGAAAGGCGATCAGATGGCCTTTGTGCAGATCGAGGATCTGCAAGGCGGCTGTGAGGTGGTCTTCTTCCCCAAAGCCTACGCCGACTACAAGGAGAAGCTGACGGTCGACTCGGTGGTGATGGTCAAGGGCAAGGCGCAGACGCGCGAAGGGCAGACCAGCTTGCTGGCCGACATCTTGCAGACGCACGTCGAAAGTTACGTTGGCATCGATGAAACGCCCTCCTTGCAGACGCCACTTTTTGCCAATGGCGCTGCGACCAACGGTGCGCATGTCAATGGCGCGCATGTCAATGAAACGGTTGTCAATGGTGCGCATGGAATGGTGATGAACGACGCCGCCGCGCACTATGCCGTCAACGACAGCGGCGGCATTCTGTTCACAGGGGAAGTCAGCCCGTTTCAAGATGAGATGCCAGATTGGCTGCAAGATGGCTCGCAGCCACCCATCCTGGACGCGCTTGTAGCCGATTCCCTGCATCGAGCCGCAGAAAATGCTGATGAAGAAGAAGTTGAAGCAGAAGACACCGAAGCAGAAGACACCGAAGCAGAAGACACCAAAGCAGAAAGCGTTGAAGCAGAAGTTCTTGTAGCAAAAAGTAAGGCAGATGCGGTTGGCATAAGCAACGCTGCACCGCCAGAACCGGCTGTCCTCGAACCTGGCGCCGCGATGGTCGCGCCCCCGATGGTGGAGGATGATGGTGCACAGGGCAGTCACAAAGTAGCGACGGTGGCCGCGTCGCCACCTGACGCGCCAGACCCCACTGCCGCTGCGCCGAAGGCAGATCAACCCGACCCGCGCCCGCTGCGCCTTGCCAGGCGCCAGTTGCGCATCACTTTCCGCCGCAGCGGCAATTTGGAGCGTGACAAATTCCGGCTCAAGGAGATTTACGACGCCGTGTGCGACCCGCGCGGGCGCGATGCCTTCGTCATCCGGTTGACCAGCGCGGGCAGCGCCGCGGAACTGACCTTCCCCAACGACGGCTGCACCGTTAGCGACAGGCTGACCACCGAGCTGCAGAAGCACTTCCGCGTCGAAATTGAGGTGCTGGAGTAAGACAGTGCGCAGCGGAAAAAGGGCAATCTGCCCCGATGCAACGTTGTAGCGTAGGGCGCCTGGCTCCGCCGTTAGTGGAGCCAGAGGAAGAGAATGCGAGAGCAGGCATGGAAGACGCGCAAGCATATTCGATAAGCGGAGCGCATTTGGCGCGCGTGCGGCGGCTTTGTCTGGCGCTGCCGGGAACCAGTGAACGTCTTTCGCACGGCGAACCGACCTTTTTTGTACACAAGAAGGTCTTCGTCATGTTTGCCAACAACCATCACAACGACGGGCGCGTAGCAGTGTGGCTCCCGGCGCCGCCTGGCGCGCAGGCAGAGCTGCTGGCCGCCGCGCCTGATCGCTTTTTCAAACCGCCCTATGTCGGTGTGCGCGGCTGGATCGGCATCGAACTCGATCCCATCGACGATGCAGCGCTGGCCGCGCACATTGACATGGCCTGGAGGCTGATCGCGCCCCCGCGGCTGCGCCACGCGCGCGGCGTATAGTCGCCGTGAAAGTGTAGCGCCCCCGACTTTGCGGGAATTCCGCCCGAACAGCGCTTCGCGATAAAAGGTGCAGCCACGCAACTCTTCACCAAGCTAAATTGAGAAAATAAGGGGGATACAATGCGTCTCGGACTGATGGTTAACTATTCCGGTGCGAACATCACGCTGCCGATGGAGATGATCAAAGAAGCCGACCGGCTCGGCTATTATGCGGTGTGGACGGCCGAAGCCTACGGCTCCGATGCGGTAGTCCCTCTGGCCTGGATCGGCGCGCAGACACAGCGCATCAAGCTCGGCACCGCGATCCTGCAAATGCCGGCGCGCACGCCCGCCAACACGGCCATGACCGCCATGACGCTTGACCAGCTTTCCGGCGGGCGGATGTTGCTGGGGCTGGGCCTATCCGGCCCACAGGTGGTGGAAGGCTGGCACGGCGTCGCCTACGGCAAGCCGTTAGGCAAGACGCGCGAATACGTCAGCATTGTGCGCACCATCTTTGCCCGCAAAATGCCGCTCGTGCATACTGGCGACCATTATCAGATTCCCTATCAAGGCGCCGACGCCACCGGGCTGGGCAAGCCACTCAAAAGCATCCTGCATGGGCGCGGCGACCTGCCGATTTATCTGGCTGCCATCGGCCCCAAGAACGTCGAGCTTACCGCCGAGATTGCCGACGGTTGGCTGCCAATCATTTTCTCGCCCGCCCATTACGCCGAAAGCTATCAGGCGCAGGTCGAGGCGGGCTTTGCCAGGGCGGGCCAAGGCAAGAGCCTGGCCGGGTTCGACATCGCGCCCTCGGTGCCTGTGGTGCTCGGCGACGACGTAGACGCGTGCCGGGACAGCGTCAAACCCTTCCTGGCGCTCTACATCGGCGGGATGGGTGCGCGCGGCAGAAACTTCTACCACGACCTGGCCTGTCGCTATGGCTTCCAGGAGGCCGCGGACCGCGTGCAGGATTTCTATCTGGCGGGGCAAAAAGACGCGGCCGCGGCTGCCATTCCCAACGAACTGGTCGACGCGGTCGCGCTGTGTGGGCCTAAGTCACACATTGCCGAAAAACTGGAAGCCTGGCGCGCCAGTCCGATCACGACGCTCAACATGACCACGTTCGACCCGGCGGCCGTGCGCGTGATGGCCGAACTGGTGCTGGAGGCCGATGCCGGCCAGCCCGACCGCACCATTTCGATCCCTGCGCCCGCGGTCAGCCCATCGACGCCCACCCCCGCCGATCTCTTTATGCTCATGGCCGAAAAAGTCGCCGGCACTGCGGGCCTGGCAGCCAAAGTCGGCGCCAGTTTTCAATTTCACCTCACCGGCGAACAGGGCGGCAGTTGGATTGTCGACATGAAAGATGCTGGCGAGGTGCGCGCCGGGAGCATCGACCATGCTGACTGCACCATCACCATGAGCGATGCTGACTTTGTGGCATTGGCGCAAGGGAAGCTAAATCCGATGACGGCGTTTTCGTCGGGCAAGTTCAAAATCCAGGGGAACCCGATGGTGGCAATGAAGTTGCAAACGCTCTTTTAACCTGAAAGTAACTTTGACGCAGAGACGCAGAGAAAACGCAAAAACTACTTGCAGAAAGCACTTTGTTTTTCTCTGCGAACCTCTGCCGCTCTGCGTCTCCGCGTCAAAGCGAGAAGTTTTTCCAACAGTTGCTTAGCGTTGGTGCGCCCACTTTGTAAACGACCACATCGTGATCGCAAACGCTACAAAGTGCATGACAATGAGCACCAGAACCGCGGGCAGCGTCGGCGTGCCCATGATGGACGAGGCCGGCTCGACGATCATCAGGATGTCGGGGATCAGCCCCAAGAGCAGCGCCACGCTCGCCACAATGGTGAAGACGCGCACCGGGTTGCTGGTGAAGGCGTTGATCACAGCATAGACAATGGTGGCAACTACCAGGAACCCCGTCGTGAAGAGGATGGTCGGCAGCGGCGACGCCAGCGGCTGAAAGTCGGGCATCGGTTGGGCAATCATTCTGCCAACCCAGTACACGACCAGGTTGGCGAGCACCGAGCCGACGATGGCGACGACGCCGGCCATGATCACGCGCGACAGCGGCAGTTTTCCTGGTGTGACAACGTTTACAGATGCATTCGACATGTTTTTCTCCTTTTTTAGCTTCTGCACCGCGGAATAAAGTGGATATGTAGTCAATCATAACACTGGTTAGCAGCCGTGAGGTTATTTTAACCAGGTTGTTGGCGCGCCAAATTATCCATACGCCAAGATGCTACCAATCGCCTATATAGGTAGTCAGGCGACCTACAAATTCACCTTCTGTCCAGGCAGGTGCGCGGCGGCCAGCATAGCCTCGATCACTGCGAGGTCGCGCAGGGCGGCGGGGTGTGTTGCGATGCGCCGAGCCGTGGCGGATCGCGGCGGCGAAGGCGGCCAACTCGCGCTGGACGCCGTGCAACTTGCCACACTCGATGCGTTCGACCTGCGCGCCGTGGCGGGCAATTTCGACCAGGCCGCGGTCGACGCGCAGGCTGCCTTGCGCACCGACAATCGTCAGCGGAGTTCCCCAGGGCGTCTCCACGGCATAGCTCACCAGCAGCGATGCGGTGACGCCGCCGGCAAAGCTCAGCACCGCGGCGAGCGTATCGGCCGGCGGCAGGTCCGGCGCCACGAGATCGACCCGGCTCACCACGCTGTCGATTTCCCCCAGCACGAGACGCAACGCTGCAACCAGGTGCACGATGCCATCCAACAGCAGCCCGCCCGCGAACCCGGAGCGACGCCATTCCGTTCCATAGTAGGGATTGCCCGGCTTGAGCGCGGCAAAGCGGCTCCACTGCGCAATGACCGGGCGACCGATCACGCCGTCGGCGATGAACTGGGCCGCACGTTCGAACGCTTCTTCATAGCGCCAGTTTTCGGCGACCATCCACACGTTGCCGGGCTGACGTTCATGCTGAGCGAGCAATCGACGCGCGGCGTCGCTGTCCGGCGCGATTGGCTTCTCGCTGATGACGTGTTTTCCGGCCTGAAGCGCAGCCGCGACGAAGTCCGCCTGGATGGGGATCGGCAGCATGATATCAACGGCCTCGATCTCGGGCCGCGCCAGCAGCGGCGGCAGTTCCGTATAGATGGCCACGTGGTCGCCGATGCGCCGCGCCAGGGAGGTTGCAGCAGCGCGTGTGCGGCTATAGACCGCGACGATCTCGAAGTGCTCGCGCAGCGCAAGCAAGGCGGGAAGATGGGCATTTTGTGCGTAGAGACCCGCGCCTACCAACGCGATTTGAATGGGTTTGATAGCTTCTGCCATGTTACAATTGCCTTTCGTTCTGGATGCCACAACAGGTGCAGAGCACGATTGGTTTACTTAAAACAAACACTTGAAAACAGGTTTGAAAGATTATGCAGCGCTTGTTACGTCGAATCCCCTGGCTAAACCCTTCCAGCACCAGTCAGATCGTGCCGGCGGAGCTTCAGCCTCGCTTTCATCATCTGTACTGGGACATTGCCTGGTTCGGCCTGGTGGCCGGCACGACGCTGGCATTTCTAAATGTCTATGCCGCGCGTCTCGGCGCCAGTGCTTTTCAAATCGGTATGTTAACGGCAGGCCCGGCATTGATCAACCTGATCTTCACCTTGCCGGCAGGACGTTGGCTGCAAGCACGCCCGATCGGCCAGTCGGTCTTTCGCGCCGCGCTGGCAACGCGCGGCGTCTACTTGATCTATGCGCTGTTGCCGTTGTTGTTGCCGCCTGGCGCACAGGTGCAAGTGCTGATCTGGGGGACGCTCCTGCTGACAATCCCTGGCGTGGCGTTGGTGATCGGTTTCAACGCGCTCTTTGCCGCGTCCGTGCCCCTGGAGTGGCGCGCCTATGTAGCGGGCCGGCGCAACGCCATGCTTTCGGTGGTCTATATTGTCACGTCGCTCGTGGCCGGCTATATCCTGCAGAACACGCCGCTGGAAGTCGGCTACACGTTGATTTTCGGCATTGGCCTGGTGGGCGCGGTGATGAGCACCTATCACGTCAGCCGGCTGCGTGATGTCAGCGAACTCCCTGGTGATGAACCGCAGCGCATCCGCCAGATCATCGGCGACACCGCGCAGCCTGGCGGTGTGCGCGCGGGGCAGGGCGTTGGGCAGCGCGTCAGCATTGCGCCGCGCGTCTTTACGCGTGGCCGCAACCTGCTGCGCGCCGACGTGGTGCAAGGACATTATGGCTGGGTGCTGTTTGCGCTCTTTGGGTTTCATCTTGCGCAGTTTATGCCGGTGGCGCTCTTCCCCTTGCGCTGGGTCGATCAACTTGGGTTTCAGGATATGGATATTGCGATCGGCACGGCTGTCTTTCACGCCAGCGTCCTGGTCGGGGCGCTCCAGCTTGACCGGCTGACGCGCCGCCACGGCAATCACAGGTTGGCCGTGATCGGCGTCGCATTGTTGAGCACCTATCCGCTGTTTACGGCCTTTATGCCCAACCTCTTCTTTTATGCCGTCACGTCGCTCATCGGTGGTCTGGCGTGGGGGCTGGTCGGCGGCGCGTTGCCCAATTATTTGCTGGAGAAGGTGCCGCCCAATGATCGCCCGGCCTATCTGGCCTGGTATAATCTTGCTCTCAATGCGGCCATCTTTCTTGGCGCTGCTCACCCACTCATGGCGAACTGGTTCAATTTGCAGATCGCCCTGGTGCTGGCGTTTGTATTCCGGCTTGCGAGCGCCATTTTTATGTGGTTTGTCGAGCGGATCAAACCGGCTGAGGCCGCCACCGCGTCGTGATGGGCGCGCTTGCAGGCTGACTGATAATTTTCGCTGCTTACTATAGTTGGTGTGGCTATGAAAAATGCAAATCTACTGCTGTTGATCGCGGTGCTGCTTCCGCCCAGTGCGCTTGACATCCTGGGAGAAGTGATCGACGAACGCACCTATCTGACGCCTTATGGGGAGGCCGGCCCTCTGGCGCTGCGCCAGTTGAGCAGTGAACTGGCAGTCTGGGTGCAGCCCTACACCGGCTTGCCCACGCGCACTGACCCGCGCGCCACCATTTTTGCTGCGCGCCAGCTTGGCGTAGAGCGCATCTTCAACTGGGACATGGGCATCGCCATCAACCCGGTTTTGCAACGTGGGCAGCCGGTCATTATCGACGACTACATCGGCTGGACCCACCATCAATCCGACACTTTTTTCTCCGACGCGCACACGGGGCTTGACATCAACTATGGCAGCGTGCGCTCACCGTTCTGCCCGGAGATGGGCGCGGCGATTCAGCAGCTTTTGCCTGGCTTGCCGGAAGCCATTGCGGTCGGCGTCGATTTTCTGCGCCGCGAGACACGCGCCGAAGCCCGCATGTTCCGCAGTTGGGGCGCCGACGTGCTCTCCTACAATCTGGCGCCAGAAGTATCGCTGGCGCAGGAAATGAAGATGTGCTACGCAGGTCTGGTCACGATCAGCGGCTATGCGGCCGACCGTGCGCAGCCCGCGCCCATGGGCGAAGTGCGCGCCAGCCTCAGCACCACCGTGCAGATGTTGCCGGCCTTCGTCGAAATCGTCAGCCAGACGCACCACTGCAGCTGTGGCGCGTGAGGCGATTCATACCCATCCGCGCTGACTGGTTGTTTAGTTACAGGATACCCTGTGGGCAATACGTTACAATCGGTGAATGATTGTTGCTGCGCAGAAATTCTGGAAGACGCTTTGACCATAAGTTCGCCATCAGGATTTGGCAGGTGGCGCCTACGTGCGCCTGTCATTTTTTGCCACTCCACCAGGAAATTATCACGATGACAGACGCAACTACCCATGGTTTTGAATTACTCCGCGACGAAGACATTGTTGAACTCAAGACGCGCGCCAGGTTCTACCGGCACGTCAAAACCGGCGCCGAAGTGCTTTCGTTGGAAAATGACGACGAGAACAAAGTTTTTGGCGTCAATTTTCGCACACCGCCGGCCGACTCGACGGGCATCGCCCACATTCTGGAGCATTCCGTGCTGGGCGGCTCGCAGAAATATCCTCTTAAGGAGCCATTTGTCCAGCTCATCAAAGGATCGCTCCACACCTTTCTCAACGCGTTCACCTCACCCGACAAGACGACCTATCCGGTGGCAAGCACCAATTTGCAGGACTTTTACAACCTGGTCGATGTCTACCTGGATGCGGTTTTCCATCCGCTCATCACGCCGCACCATCTGGATCAGGAAGGCTGGCATTACGAGCTGGAAAGTCCCGACGCGCCGCTGGTCTACCGTGGCATCGTTTTCAACGAGATGAAAGGCGTTTACTCTTCGCCAGACGCCATCCTGGGACGCGCCGCCAACCAAGGGCTTTTCCCAGACAATGCCTACGGGCTGGATTCAGGAGGCGATCCGCGCGTCATCCCGCAGTTGACTTATGCGCAATTCAAAGCATTTCACACGGCCTACTATCATCCTTCCAACGCCCAGATATTTTTCTACGGTGACGATGATCCGACCCGCCGCTTAGAAATTCTTGACGCAGTTTTGAGCGAATTCGACGCAAACCCTGTCGACAACCTGACGCCGGTGCACGCCCCCTTTGCACAGCCACGACAACTGCACGTCACCTTTGGCGCCGATGGGGAGTCGGACCTGTCGCGCAAGAGCATGGTCGACGTCAACTGGGCGCTGCCCGAGGTCACCGACCCTTCGCTGCGTATGGCGTTGAGCGTATTGGCCTACGCCGTCATCGGCGCCCAGGCCTCGCCGCTGCGCAAGGCGCTGGTGGATTCGGGGCTGGGCGAGGATGTCACGGGCGGGCTGAGCGGCTACGCACGCCAACCAACCTTCAGCGTCACGATGAAGGGCATTGCCAGCGCCGACGCCGCGCGCGTTGAAGCGCTCATCCTGAAAACGCTGGAAACGCTGGCGACCGACGGCATCGAAACTGACATGATCGAAGCTGCGCTCAACTCGATCGAGTTCAGCTTGCGCGAAAACAACACCGGCTCCTTCCCGCGCGGGCTGAGCATTTTTATGCGCGCGCTGCAAAACTGGAACTATGGCCGCGACCCGCTCCAGCCGCTGCGCTACGAAACACCACTGGCCGTCGTCAAGCGCCGCCTCGCCGCGGACCCCAGCTTGCTAGGGCAATTGATCCGCCTCTATCTGCTGGACAATCCACACCGCCTCACTGTGGTGGCCGAGCCTGACCCGGCGCATAACCAGCAACTGGTCGATGAGGAGCGCCAGAAGCTCGACGCGGCCAAATCAGCCATGTCACCGGCAGAGATTCAGCACATTATCGAAAATACGCGCGAACTCAAGGCGCGGCAGCAACGTCCAGACGCAGCCGAAGATCTGGCGCGGCTGCCGTCGCTGCAACTCAGCGATCTCGACCGCACCAACAAGACGATCCCCATTGCGGTCAGCGAGTTGGCCGGTGGCAAGCTGCTTTATCACGACCTTTTTACCAATGGCATCCTTTACATGAACCTGGGTTTCGACCTGACCGCCGCGCCCCAGGAGTTGCTGCCTTACGTGCCGTTCTTTGGCCGCGCACTGTTGGAGATGGGCACCGCGCGTGAGGATTACGTCAAATTTTCGCAGCGCATCGACCGCAAGACGGGCGGCGTCTGGAACTCGGCCTATCTTTCCGAAGTGCGCGGACAGGAGACGCTGGCGGCGCGCTTCTTTGTCTCTGCCAAGGCGACCGTTGTCCAGACGCCGGACCTGTTCGACATCCTGCGCGACATGCTGCTGACGGTCAAACTCGACAACCGCGATCGCTTCCGGCAGATCGTGCTCAAAAGCAAGGCGCGACGCGAGTCCAGCCTCGTCCCGTCAGGCCATGCCTACGTGCGCGACCGTCTGCGCGCCGGGCTGACCACGGCGGGCTGGGCGGATGAGCAGATGGATGGCATCGAAGGACTCTTCTTTGTGCGCCGCCTGGCGGAAATGGTGGAGCAGGATTGGCCGGCCGTACTCGAAAAGCTGGACGCGGTGCGGCAGGTCCTGATCGGCCGCACGAACATGCTCGCCAACGTCACGTTAGACGCCGCCAACTGGGAGACCGTTGCGCCGCAACTTGCCGCGTTTGTGGAGGATCTGCCGGAGAGCACAGCCGTGCGCACCTCCTGGCAGCCGGACTTGTCCGGCACCGACGAAGGTCTGGCGATTCCGGCGCAGGTCAATTATGTGGGCAAGGGCGCCAACTTGTATTCCCTTGGCTACACCTATCATGGCTCGATCCACGTGATCAACAATTTCGTGCGTACAAACTGGCTATGGGACAAGGTGCGCGCAGAGGGCGGCGCGGTGGCGCGTTCGCCAACTTTGGCAAACAATCGGGCGTTTACAGCTTCCTCTCCTATCGCGACCCCAATCTGGCGAATACACTCAAGGTCTACGACCAGACCGCCGAATTGCTGCGCACGGTCGAGCTGAGCGACGACGAGCTGACCAAGAACATCATTGGGGCCATTAGCGACGTAGACGGCTATCAGTTGCCCGACGCCAAAGGCTACACGTCGATGGTGCGACATCTGCTTGGCGAGACGGATGAAAGTCGTCAACAGATGCGCGACCAGATCCTTGCGACGACCGTGGACGATTTCCGCAAATTTGGCGAAGTGCTGGCCGCCATGAACGAACAGGCGCGTGGTGGTGATGGGGTCGAGCGATGCGCTATCTGCGGCCAACGAGCAGGGAAACCAGTTGAAGATCACGCGAGTCATGTAAATGAGGATCGGGAAGATGACAGTCACCTTGAGGAGTGACTGTCATCGGTGGAGAAACATCTCTTCGCCCAATCCTAAACGGCCGTCTCCAGTTGCAGCGGCGTTCCATCCAACTGGCGCCAGGTGCGATTGAAGTACAACAAGGGACTGCGCTCTTCGGTCGCACCGGCCGCCACGACTTCACCGACGAAAATAGTGTGATCGCCGCCGTCATAAGCATGGCGCAGGCGGCAGTCCAGCCAACCAAGCACATCGGGCAGAATTGGCGCGCCGGTGACGCCACGTTGGAGTTCAATGTCGGCAAAGCGATCGGCGAGTTCCGGCGTCATGCCGGCAAAGCGCATTCCCCATTCCAGATGATCCGTCCCGAGGATGTTGACTGCAAAGACGCCGCTCTGTTCAATCACTTGGTGCGTATAAAGTTTGCGCGCAACGCAAATCAGAATTTGTGGAGGGGCCAGGCTGACGCTGGTCAGTGAACTTGCCGTGATGCCAACCGGGCGGCCGTCCATCTGCGTCGTCACCACCGTCACACCGGAAGTCCAATGCGCCAGTGCATCTTTGAACGATTGAACATCCATACTCATCGAGGATTCTCCTCACTGATAGGTTAAAAGAAAGATAGCTTGATGCAAGATACGCAAGTAGCAGCGGGCTTTACCCGCGATCATGCACGATAATGTACGGATTACTTGTTATTCGTTACTCGCTACGCATCGTTTTCCAATCATTGTAAGCGTGGAGATGATTGTAGGAATGTAAGGACAACTCCGCAGCGTTTTTGCTTGCGGCGTGCAGCAGGTTGACAACCTGTGAGTCTGGATCGACAATGGGCGCCACGCTTGTGAATAAATGCACAGGCAAACCGTCTTCACCTGAATGGATATGTTTCAATGAACCTGCACTTACACCGCTTTCGTTCGATCTCTATTTTGTTTTTTCTGCTTGCGATGGCGTTGCTGACTGGCGCCTGCCGTAATGAAGCGGCCGAGGCGTTTCCGACCAGCACGCCCATCGTAGCCTACACACCCTGGGCGAACCAGGGCGACGCTGTCCCGCCCGTCAACGCACAGGCTGACGCACAGGCGACGGCAACGACCGAGCCACCCGCGCTCATCGGTTCGACTGCAACGGTTGAAACAACTGTTGCAGTCGAACCGTCTCCCATTGAGCTTCCTACTGAGCTTCCCACCGAGACCATGACGCCGACCGCCGCCGCCATCCCAACGGACACGCCAGCCCCCACGATCGAGCCGACGGCCACGCCCGAACCGCTGGTTACGGCTGAACCGACGCTCACCATTGCGCCCACCCCAGCACCCACCGAAGAGGCCGCAGAAACAGGCGCCGCGCCCTCAGCCCCAACCGGTGAAGACCTGCTGCCCGCGGCAGTCGCTGACCTGCTGAAAACCGCCGACGCGGCCAACGGCGAACAACTGACAGTGGCAAATGGTTGCATCGCCTGTCATTCGCTGCAAGAAGGCGTGGTGATGGTCGGTCCATCCTGGCACAATATTGGCGCAGTGGCGGCGACGCGAGTGGCGGGCGAATCCGCCGCCGCGTATCTTTATCAAAGCATTACTGAGCCAAACGCCCATGTGGTGGAAGGCTTTTTGCCCAATTTGATGCCAGCGACCTACCAGGATACCTTGGCGCCTGGACAAATTGCCGACATCATTGCCTACCTCCTGAGCCTCGGCGCAGAGTGAATTACCGAGAAAATGTCGCACCCGCTGGATTGCGGACGAGACGTCCGCAATTTGGGCTGCTATCCTTGAATTTGGTAAAATCAACGAAACACACGATATTTTTGCAACCGGCGGTGAATGCACCACCCACAGGAGACTGACCACGCCATGAAAGCGATGTTGTATCTTTTCGACAAAGAAGCGCCTGTTGCGATTCTGGACGAAGTCCAGCTTGTCACGCTCAACGATAATCATAAAGCCAGCCCATTGCAGCTCAACTTCAAGACGGCTAAATTCAACGCCGGCAAAATTATGACCGAGATGCATCGCCATGAAAAGATGCAGATCCGCCTGGAAGATGGGCGCAGCGCCGATGTATTGTTGCAGCATTCCAGCTTGGACATGCAGGGCAACAGCGTTGGCGTGTTGCGTGTGCTTGGCGCCTTTGCCGAAGTCGCCCCTGCCTAGTGCTGGCTCTGCTCCTGTGCAGTGGGAACTGAAGTGTTGGTTTCTGACGTTTGTCAAAACGACCAGCCAGCCTGTGCAGGCTGGCTGCTTTGTTTCAAGCAGCGTTCGTTTGTGAAACCGTAAAACTATGCAATCGTCATTATCCATACCTGAAGAAACTCAACCTGTTTCACCACCACCAACGCCCCCTGCACGCAAAACGTATTCACGTTTCTGGGTTGGCTTTGTCATCGGTTTTGGCATCCTCTTGCTTGCCAGTTGCAGCGGCATTGGGATTGCACTTGGCCTGAATGCGGTAAGCCTGGCCGAGTTGCAAGGCAATGGCGTCGTGTGGACGCCGCCGCCTTACACGCCGGCGCCAACGCTACAGCCGGAGGCCGACGTGGCTACGGGAGCGGATGGCTCCGCGCGCTTTAGCGCGGAGCGACGCGTACGCAACCTCACCAATAGCCGCGTCAATGTCCGCGCCACGCCAGGCTATCTCAGCAAGCAGGCGAGCGATGTGATCGGCGTTTTGGAGCCAGGCGCGGCCGTCACAATCCTGGGCGAGAGCCAGGGCGCCGACAATCTGGCATGGTGGCGCGTCCAGGCTACGCTGGCGGATGGGCGCACGGTTGAGGGCTGGGTGGCGGAGGCCACTGCATCCGGCGTTCAGATCCTGGGCGAATAAAATGTCATGAGCAGCGAAGTAAGCGACGCCAGCAGTTCGACCTTTATCCCTCGCCCTGCCCAGGAACTGATCCTGGCCTACACCGGTGGGCCGATGGGAATCAGCGCGGTGCCTGGCAGCGGCAAGACCTTCACGCTAAGCTTGCTGGCCGCACGGCTGGTGGAACGGCTGGCGACGGAAGGCCGGCTCGACGACCGTGAGATATTGGTCGTTACCTTTACGAACAGTGCGGTCGCCAATTTTCGGGCGCGCATCAGCCAATTTCTGCGTCAGGAGCGGGGATTGCTGCCCGGCGTGGGCTATCGCGTGCGCACACTGCACGGGCTGGCGCATGACATTGTGCGTGAACGCCCAGGGCTGGTTGGGCTCAGCGAAGATTTCGAGATCATCGACGACCGCACCGCAAATGAGATCAAGCGCGATGCCGTGGTTGGTTATCTGCGCACCCATCCCGACGCATTTGCCCCGTACATCAAACCTGAACTCCTGCAAAATCCGCGGCGCATCGAAAAGGCGCTGCAAGAAGACGCCATCGATCTGGCCAATGTCGTGATCCGCGTCGCCAAAGAGCTTCCCGCCAGCGCCGGCGAGCTGCGCACCACGCTGGATCGCCAGTCGGGTCTGTTTCCGCTGCTCGATTTTGGCCTGTATATCTATGCCATCTACGAACGTAGCCTGCAGGTGCGCGGCGCCGTTGATTTCGACGACCTGATCATGCTGGCGCTGCGGGCCCTGCCGCGCGGATGAAGGGTATCTGGCGCGCTTGCAGCAGCGTTGGCCCTACATCCTGGAGGACGAGGCGCAGGATTCGAGCCTGGCGCAGGAAAAGATGCTGCGACTGCTCACCGCGGCGCATGGCAATTGGGTGCGCGTGGGCGACCCCAACCAGGCGATCAATACCACATTTACAAGCGCAGACACACGCTTCTTGCAGAAATTCTTGCTGGAATACCCGGAGCAGGCGCGTGCGCTGCCGAATTCCGGGCGCAGCGCGCTGCCGATCATCGAGGTGGCCAACGCGCTGATTGCGTGGTCGCGCACCGTGCACCCAACGCTGGACGAGACGCTGGCGCTGACGTTGCCCCTGGTCGAACCGACGCCGCCGGGCGATCCGCAGCCAAACCCGCCAGCGGGCAAGCCTCCCGTCTATTTTTTCGAGAAAGCCGCGACGCCGGAAGAAGAGCTCGACGTGATCGTGCAGAGCGCCAAGCGCTGGGTTGCCGAAAACGCGGACAAGACGGTGGCGATTCTGGCGCCGGACAACCGGCGCAGCGACGTCATTGTGGCGGCGCTCAAATTGGCCGACATCGCCATCGACGACAACCTGTTGCGCACAAACACGGGGACGCGGGCCACGGCGAAGATTCTCGCCATCGTCACCGGCTACATCGCGGATCCACAATCAGCGGTTATGCTGCGCCGGTTGTGGGAGGATGTCTGGTACCCGCATTGGGCGGCGCGCCGCCAGCCACTGGAGCAAGCAGGGCCAAAGCCCTCCCCGGAGGCCTTGCCGGAGCCGGTGCGCATCTTTGGCCAGGCGCTGGGCAAGCTGCATGAGCCGGAGAGTTTTGTCTTTCCAGAGCGCCGCGATTTCCTCGACAGTTTGGAATGGCTGGATGGCATGGAGCGTTTTCAGCAGTTGCTGCAGGAGTTTCGCAGCAATCTGCAACGCTGGAGCCGCACCGTGGTGCTGCCGATCGATGAGATGCTTTTGACGATCGGCAACGATCTTTTCTTGGAGCCGGCTGATTTGGCGTTGACGCACCGGCTGGCCGTGCTGCTGGCCAAGCTCACCGCTGAGAACCCGACCTGGCGGCTGCCCGACCTGGCCGGCGAACTGGAGAACATCGCCCAGAATAAGCGCCGTCTGCTGGGGTTTACGGAGGACAGCCAGGGCTACAGCGCCAAGCCAGGCGTGGTGACGGTGGCGACGATGCACGCGGCCAAAGGGCTGGAGTGGGATCGCGTCTACCTGACCGCGGTCAACACCTTCAGCTTTCCCAGCGGCTCGTCCGACGAACAATATCGCAGCGAGCGCTGGTACGTGCGCGACCAGCTCAACCTGACGGCGGAGGCGCAGGCGCAGCTTCGCCAGTTGCACATGGGGACGCTCGATGAGTACACACCGGGCCGCGCCAGCGCGCAGGCGCGCCGCGACCTGGCGGGGGAGCGGCTGCGGCTATTCTACGTGGGCGTCACGCGTGCGCGACGCGAGCTGATTGTGACGTATAATACGGGGCGCCGGCCCGACAGCGATCCGTTGGGGCCGGCGCTGGCGTTTGAGGCGCTGGCGCAGATGTCAGAAGATCGGCGTTGACACAGCACAGGCGGCTACCATGAGCGGCGAAAGTTTTTGGCAACCCCAGAGATAATCCGCAGTGCGGTGCAGATGACGCCGACTAGAGAAATGGCCGCCATAGGACCATCAGGCTACGATGGCAGATCCGACAAGCACGCCACCCGAAGACGAAATCAGCAGCGAATCGACCTCACTCGCTTTCCGTGCAGTGCGCGGCGGGCTGTGGGTGATGGCAGGCTCCTACTGGACGCTTGGCTTTGGCTTCGTCGCCAACATCCTGCTGACGCGGCTGCTGACGCCGGAGGTCTACGGCGAGTTTGCGCTGGCGGTCTTCTTCTACACACTTTTTCAACTGCGCCAGAAGGTGGGACTCAACTTTGCCTTTGCGCAGCAGGAGCGTATCACCGGCCGGGCATTAGGCACCTACTTTTGGCTCGATGCACTGCTGGGGGTCGGCGGGTTGTTGATCGCGCTGATCGCGGCGCCGGTGCTGCTCTGGCTGGGCTACGCGCCAGCGATCGCAGGCATTATGTTGGTGCTGGCCGTGATCTCGGTGGGCGAGTCGTTGCTGGGGGTCTTCTCGGCGACATTGGAGCGCGATCTGCGTTTCAAGCCGGGCAGCCTGATCGGCAGTGTGGCGCTGACGTTTTCCTACATTCCTGCCTTCTGGCTGGCCCTGATCGGCCGCGGAGAGTTGAGTCTCGTCGCACAGATCGTGACCTTTTCGTTAGGCAGCCTGAGCTTGTTCGCCCTCTACGCCTGGCGACGTATGCGTTCGCTACGGCAGATGCGTTGGCGCTTTGATCGCCAGCTTGCCGTCGAGTATCTGCGCTTTGGCGGGCTGGCGGGGGCAGGCAACTTTGCGGCTTCGCTGGCACAGCAGACGGATAATTTCCTGGTGGGCACCTTTGCCGGCACTGCACCGCTCGGTTATTATGACCGCGCCTACCGCACCATGCAGTGGCCGAGCCTGCTGCTCAACGCGCTGCTCTCGCGTTCGGCGCTCTTCACCTATGCACGCCTGAAAGATGATACGGAGCGGCTGCAGCGCACTGTCGCCATGCTCATCTGGCTGTCGATCAGCGTGACCATGCCAATCGCATTGGGGCTGCTGCTCGCTGCGCCGGATCTGGTGCTGCTACTCTACGGCGAACGCTGGCTGCCCGCAGTGCCGATCCTGCGCATCATGTTTCTGGCTGCGGTGCTGCGCCCGCTGTGGGACAACGCCAACGCGCTCTTTGTGGGCGGCGGACGGCCGAGGGCTGCGTTGGTGATCAGCGGGGTGCAACTCGTGGGGGTGCTGGTGCTCGGTGCGCTCTTCGGCAGTTGGCTGGGCGTGGAAGGCGTCGCCCTGGCGGTTGGCGTCGCCTATGTCGTCTCGTTGATCGTCGCGCTGCGCCTGCTAACTGGCAGCATCAACGTGTCGCTCTGGTCGCAGCTCGGCGCGCCGGCGCTGGCTGCGGCGGCCGTTGTGGCAGTTTACGTGCTTATCAACCGGCTTCTCCCGCTCAACGATGCGGCGCTGGCAGTGCGCGTGGCAGGAAAGGCGCTCTTTGCCGTGATCGGCTACTATGCAATCAGTTTTCTGCTGCAGCCCGGTGAAACGCGCAATCGCGTCAGCTATCTACGCCGGCTGGTGCTGGCGCAGCGCCTACCAGCGACGCAACCGAGTTAATGGAGTTTGTATGATTCAGCGTACTCTACAGAAACAACTGCGTGCCCTTGGGTTACGCTTTCCACAGTTGAAAACATATTCTGGCAGGCTTGGTCTGGGTCGTCTGCTCGCCAAAGCCACACCCTCTGTACAGATTCTGGTGGATCGCACCGTCCGGATTGAACTCGATCTGCGCATTCCAATGCACCGTTTTTTGTATTATCACGTGGATCTTTCAGCCGCGCCTGAAGTTCTGCTCATGCGCCAGCTTTTGAGCGCCAAGGATGTGGTGGTCGATGTTGGCGCAAATATCGGGTATTTTTCGCTGGTTGCAGCCAAATATGCTGGCCGTGTTTTTGCAATCGAGGCCAGCCCTTCGACCTGCGCAAAACTCGAGTGTAATCTGGCCTTAAATCCCGAGCTTGCCCAGCGCATCCAATACCATTGTGTTGGCTTGACCGCAGAAGAAGGCAACGCAGTTCTGTATAACTCGCTGGCTCAACCTGATCTTGCATCGCTGCAGCCGCTGACCTGCGCTGATACTTATACAGAGATGATTCGTGTGACAACGCTGGATGCGCTGCTGGATAAGGAGCGTTTTTCCTTTCTCAAGCTAGATGTAGAGGGCGGAGAGTGGGCGGTGCTACAGGGAGCGGCTAAGCACCTTGAACATGATAGGCCAATTGTGCTGGTGGAATTGATCGAGTCGTTTCAGGCGCGAGCCGGCTCTTCCTGCCAGATAATTGTCGACCACTTGCAGCAGCTTCATTATTCGGCCTGGCTCATCACTAGCAGCCTGGAAGGACAGCCAGACATAAAGATAGAGCCGCTTGATCTGGCGCTGCTCTCCCCGGATGCCGCAAATAATGTTTTATTTGTACCCGATGAAAAGCATGATCAAGTATTCAGCAGGCTAAATTACCGTTCCATTCCAAGCTAGGCCAGGCTATGCCAATTTTGGATAAAGCACAGAAGCAGTGAATTCAACGGCACTCCTTTGATGAGCCGAAGGTGGATGATGGCGACATTAAGTGTCATTGTGCTGACCTTAAACGAAGATCGCAACATTGAAGCGTGCCTGCGCAGCGTTTCATGGGCAGATGAGGTACTCGTTGTAGATTCTGGCAGCAGCGACGCAACCTGCACCATCGCGCAGAAGTACGCGACAAAGGTTGTCTCCCGCCCTTGGGATGGATATTCCTCCCAAAAAAACTACGCCGCTTCCCTCTCCTCATCTGACTGGATCCTGAGCTTGGATGCCGACGAACGTGTTTCACCTGAACTGCAAAAAGAACTTCAGAAGTTTTTGGCTGCGGACACCGTAGACAATCCGACGATGGCCCACCGGATTCCAATCCGTGACTGGATGTTTGGGAAATTTGTCAGCTATGGCTCCTGGCCTCATCAAAAGCACATTCGGCTTTATCGGCGCGGCAAAGCAACGTGGTCAGGCGTGGTTCATGAAGGGCCTGTTGTTGACGGTCCGGTTGGCTACTTGTCACAACCACTGCTTCACTATTCGCACATCAGCGTCAGCCATTTCATTGACAAGCTCAACCGTTACACAGAGATAGAAGCGAGTGAGATGTTCGCACAGGGCAAGCAAGCCAGCCTGCCCGCAGCGTTCTTTGGCGCGCTGCGGGCGTTTCTCGGCCAGTACGTGCGGCTGCAGGGCTTCCGCGATGGCGGCCACGGTTTGATCCTGGCTGTGATGATGGCGATGTACTTTTTCACTACGCGCGTTAAACTCTGGAGCCTCTGGTACATGAAAGAACATGCCGGATGATGATGCAGCCCATTCCCTGCCTGATCTGCGCGGGGGCCGCGTGGCGCCGCCTTTACGACCCGCTGATTCAGCGTCGCGCGTGCGATCTGGTGGCGACCGACTGCCAAGCCCTCTCAAAGATGCGGCGCTGCATACTCTCAGCACACTCGCCAACCGGACCAAGCGCAACGGTAGCCTGCTGGCTATCACTCTCAAAGCATGAGCAACTTCGCAAATGGTCGCTGAGTTAAGTATCTGCATTGTAAATCATCGCACACCGCAGCTTGCGGCACGCTGTCTGCACTCGATTCGGCGCACGTATGATCCCGCGGCTGTCGAGCTACTGCTGCTCAACAACACGCCGGATGGCGTCGTTGCTGAACAGAGCCTCGCCGACTTTCCGCAATATCGGCTGCTGCAGAACGACCGTCCACTCGGCTTTGCTGCCAATCAGAACCGACTGCTGCGCTTTGCCACCGGCCGCTACTGGCTGCCGCTCAACTCTGACACCGAGATCACGCCTGGTGCGCTGGCCGAACTGGTTCGTTTTATGGACACGCATCCAGACTGCGCGATCACTGGGCCGCGGCTGGTGCATCCCGATGGATCGTTGCAGCCGTCGATGCGCGACTTTCCCACGGCGCTGACTCACTTCCTGGAGGCATCGGGGCTATGGCGGATGCTGCCAGCCACCGGCTGGGTTGGTCGTCGCTTTGCGCTACGCGCGTCGCACGATCAGGTGCGAGCGGTCGATTGGCTGACCGGCGCCTGCTTGATCGTACGACCCGAGGCGGCGCGGCAGGCTGGTCTCTACGACGAGGTCAGCTTTATCGGCATGTACGGCGAAGACCTGGAATGGTGCTGGCGGCTGCGGCTGGCTGGCTGGCAGATCTACTTCGACCCGGCCGCAATCGTCATGCACGCCGAAAGCGCCAGTCCACTTGGAGATCGCACCATGCGCATGTTCGAAGGCTTCTACACCTTCTGCCGGCTCCACTACACGCAGGCGCAGCAGATCGCGATCCGTGCTGCGACTGTCGCTGCACTGGCGCCGCGCTGGCTTTTCACGCTTGACCACCGGCGCCGGCGCCGTTACGCTCAGTTGATGCGCCTGCCCATCGGAGGAGAATCACCATGACGAACAGCTCAACCGCTCGGATCTACGGCGGCGAGTTCGCCCCGCACAACCGCAACAATCCGCGTACGATTATCGCCGGCTGGGTCAACCCTGGCAGCCGCGTGCTGGAAGTCGGCCCCGGCAATGGCGTGATCGGCGCACACCTGCGCAGTGCCAGGCAGTGCCATGTCGTCGGCGTGGAGTTCGTGCCCGAAGCCGCCGCAGTGGCCGCCAGCAGCTTCGACGCCATGATCGTCGGCAGCATTGAAGATCCAGCCATTCTGCAGCGCGCGGCGGCGAGCGCGCCTTACGACGCCATCATCTTTGCCGATGTGCTGGAGCATCTGGTCGACCCGTGGCAGGTGCTGCGCCAGATGCGCCCGCTGCTGGCCGGCAACGGTCACGTGTTGCTCTCGGCGCCCAACATCGCGCACTGGAGCGCGCGCTTCAATCTGCTCTTTGGCCGCTTTGACTACACCGACGGCTATCTCATGGATCGCACGCATCTGCGTTGGTTCACCTGGCGCAGCGCCCGCGCCATGGCCACGACCTGCGGCTACACCGTCAGCGACGCGGCAACGGTCTTCAAGCCGCGCTTTGCGCGCTTCTGGCGTACGTTTAACGGCTTTCAGATTGTGCTGCGGCTGACGCCAGTAAATACAGCGGCTTCATCATCTGGACAACCATGATCGATCTCTCCGTCATCATCCTCACCCACAACACCTGCGACCTGACGCGCCGCTGTCTGCGTTCGCTGGCGGCTGCGCCGGCCGCACCGTACAGCAGCGAAGTGATCGTGGTTGACAACGCCTCCACCGACGACACTATCGCAATGGTGGCGCAGGAGTTTCCGACGGTGCGGGTCATTGCCAACGACGCCAACGAGGGCTTTGCGCGCGGCAACAACATCGGCCTTGCCGCTGCCGCCGGGCGTTACCTGCTGTTGCTCAACTCCGACACGGAGGTGCTGCCAGGAGCGCTGGCTGCACTGGTGCATTTCATGGATACGCATCGCGGCGCCGGCGGCGCCGGCCCGATGTTGCTCAACACCGATGGTTCGCTGCAGCCGTCGGGGCGCAATCTGCCGACGCCGCTCAGCGTCCTTGTCGACACGACCAAGATTTTCCGGCTCTGGAAGCGCGATCTCTACCGCGACCTGCGGCGCGATTACAGCCAAGTGGTCAGGGTGGGCGAAATTTCCGGCGCGGCGCTGCTGGTGCGCCGGGAGTGTTATCATCAGGTCGGCGGGCTGGATCCGGCCTTTTTTGCCTATTACGAGGATGTGGACTGGTGCAAGCGCATCGGCGATGCCGGCTGGGAGATCTACTATGTGCCGGCGGCGCAGGTGGCCCATCTCTGGCAGGGCACCAGCCGGCAGGTGTCGCAGCGCGCCTATCAAGCCGGCCAGGAGAGCCTGCGTTACTACTTCCACAAACATCACGGGCCGCCTAAGTTGTTCGCTGTCAGCGCTATGCTGGCCGGCAAGGAGCTGCTGCGCGTGGTCGGTTCGCTGCTGCGCCGCGACCGCGCCGAGTTCGCTTTTCATATCCATATGCTCGCGGCACTTTTTGTGCCGCCGGGGGCTGCACGATGAAGGTCACAATGTTCACTTCTTGGCAGGTGCGTTGCGGCATCGCCAACTACACCGCGGATCTGGTGGCCGCGCTGGATGACCTCGACGACACCGCAGTGCAGGTGGTGCCCTACGACCGCCGTCCGCACCCACGCTCTGATTATGAGCGCTGGGGCGAAGCCATGAACGTCGGCGACGTGGCGCACATCCAGCACGAGTATTCGTTTTTCGGCTACCTGACGCCATGGGGCAATCACTTTGCAGCGCTGGCCACGCGGATCCGCCGGCCGCTTGTGATCACACGCCATGTCACGTTTGACGGCCCGCTAACTATCCCCGGGCGCGGCGCGCAACATGCACTGCGCCGCTTCAAGTGGTCCCTCTACAACCGCTGGCTGGGGCCGTATGCCACCTACCTGAACCGGGACACCTTTGCTATGGCCGACCAGATCATTGTGCTCAGCGCGCGGCTCAAGGCGCACCTGGTCGCGCGCGGCATCGACGCCAGCCGCATCCACGTTATCCCGGCAGGCGTGCCGGCCACGCCACAGGTTGAGGGTGGTGTCAAGCTGCGTTCGATGTGGGGCTGGACGGGCAAGCGCGTGCTGGGCATCTTCGGCTATATCACGCCAGCCAAAAATCACGCGCTGGCCGTCGAGTCGCTGGTTCATCTGCCGGAGGATGTAGTGCTGCTTATCGCCGGTGGGGTGCGTCGCGCCCAGGATCGCGCGGTGCTGGAGGCGCTGAAAAGACAGATCGCGGCGTTGGGCGTGCAGGGGCGCGTGCGTATTACCAGCTATCTGGAAGAGGACCAACTGCCCGCGCATATTGACGTTTGCGACCTGTTGCTTTACCCGGCGACGCACGCCGATTCCTCCTACTCGCTGATCACCGGCCTCTCTTACCAGCATGCGGCCATTGTGGCTTCGGATGTCTTTGGCCACCGTGAAGTTGCCGAGCTCGGCGCCGGCATCGAGCTCTTTGCAAGTGGAAACGCACAGGATCTGGCACGGAAGGCGACAGAGCTGCTCGACAGCCCGCAACGCCGCGCCGGCTTAATCGCCGCATCGGTAGAATACGCGCGCCGCTACGGTTGGCCAGCGATCGCCGCGCGCACGCGCGCCGTCTATGTCGAAGCCCGTGCAAAGTCAACTGCCAGGCGCGAGGAACACACATGACCGCACTTTCAGGGGGTGCGAGCACAAGACGCGCTTTTTGGGTGCTGGCCGCTCTCACTGGCTTATGCCTGACCGTCTTTCTGGCCGCCATACCACTGCCGCGCGCCGACGGTCAGTTGATTGGATCGGATGGGGTCGGCTACTACGTTTATCTGCCGTCGTTCTGGCTGGATCACGATCTGGATTTCACAGACGAGTACGCCTACTATTTCCCTGCGCCGCCTCCGCCAGGCGAAATACCCTTCTATACACAACAGACTGCACGCGGCGTGCCACCCAACCAATGGTCGATCGGGCCGGCGTTGTTGTGGTCTCCCTTCTTTTTAGCTGCCCACGGCCTCTTTACAACGTTAGCGGCAATGGGTCTGCCTGTCGAGATCAGCGGCTATGGCCTTCACTACCAAGCTGCTGTTTTGATAGGCGGCATTCTCTATGCTGGAGTGGGGCTGTGGCTCACTTATGCCTTTGCGCGAGTCTTTGTGGATGAGGGTGCCGCCTTGGCCGCCACCGTGCTGATTGCACTGGCGGGCAATCTGGTCTACTACATGACCGCCGAGCCGTCTATGTCGCACATACCGTCGTGCTTCGTCAGCGGACTTTTCTTCTACACATGGGTGCGCCGTCGTGACCGCACCGATCTGCTGACGCCTCTATTGCTCGGTGCAATCGCAGGTCTGGGGGCGCTGGTGCGTCCGCAAGATGGCCTATTTCTTCTGTTGCCGATCCTGCATCACGCTCCTGTTGCTCTGCATGGTATCCGCAACCACGACATGCGCAAGGGATGGCTGTGGCTGCGCTTTGCCGTGCTTGCCGCCGGCGCTGCGTTTCTGCTCTTTTTTCTGCAAATACTGACCTGGGGTGTTCTCTACGGCGATCTTCTGCGCAGCGGCTATGCCTATGGTGAGGATCGCTTCTACTGGTTGGAGCCGCGGCTGGGCGAGGTGCTTTTCTCAGCAGAGCGCGGTCTCTTTGTCTGGCATCCTGTTTTTCTGCTGGCGTTGGTCGGACTGGCCATGTTGCACCAGCGGGATCGGTGCATGACAGTGCTCGGCTTCCTGGGCGTTGCCATACAGTGGTATTTGATCGCCAGTTGGGGTAACTGGATGCAGGGCGATGCGTTTGGCGGACGTATGTTCATTGTCTGCACGCCGATCTTTGTGCTGGGTCTGGCGCGTCTGATCGAGGCTACTGCCGATCAGTGGTCATGGCGCGCGGTGTTGGTCGTCAGTTTGGTTTTGCTCTTCTGGAACTTTCTGCTCTTTGTCGAATATCGATTTGTGCTCGTGACTGCACAACGCGCTGTGGATTGGCATGATCTGACCGTTGGCCGGCTGACCCGGCCGGTGGACTTGATTCTGCGCCGGCTCCAATAAAGAGTAGTTCCGTTCCAGCCAATTAATGCACCCACACGAAGGGCTAGCTTCGCTGCACGATTGCCCCTTTCTTGTACAGCCGCTACAATCAGACTGCAGTGGCTGAAACACCAACAAACCATAGGCATGGTCATTTCATGCGCGTTCTTTATCTATACAAAGATTACTACCCTGTACTTGGCGGCGTCGAAAATCACATCCGGCTGCTGGCGACTGGCCTGCGCAAACTTGGCGTCGACACGCAGGTGCTCGTGACCAACACTGCCCCCGATAGTGTGAAAGAGGTGATCGACAGTGTGCCGGTGTATAAGACAGGACGCCAGCTAAACATTTCTTCGGCGCCGCTGAGTCTTAATTTCTACCCGGCGCTGCGCCGTTTGGAAAACGGCATCGACATTGCCCACGCCCACATGCCCTACCCGCCTGGTGAGCTGGGCCAACTGTTGTTGGGCCGCAGCCGGCGCTTCGTCGTGACCTATCATTCCGATATTGTGCGCCAACGCGTGCTCGGCGCACTCTATCGCCCCTTCCTCTGGCAGGTGCTGCGGCGCGCCACGTTGATCGCCGCAGCCACACCGGTCCACGTTGAATCTTCGCCTTTCCTGCGCCCCCATGCCTCAAAATGCCGGATTATCCCGTATGGTATCGAGTTGCAGCGCCTTGAATCGACGCCCCAAGTGATCAGCCAGGCTGCTGCGTGGCGCGCCCGCTTTGACAATCGCCCGCTGCTCTTGTTCGTGGGTCGGTTGCGCCACTACAAGGGCGTCGACGTGCTCATCGAAGCTATGCGCCAGATCGAAGGCGCCCACGCCGTGATTGTCGGCATTGGACAGATGGCGGGGATATGGCGCGGGCAGGCTGAGGCTGCCGGTTTGATGGACAGAATCACCTTCGTCGGCGAGTTATCCGATGATGACGTGGTGGGACTTTATCACGCCGCCGACCTATTTGTCCTGCCTTCGACGAATCGAGCGGAAATGTTCGGCATCGTACAGCTTGAGGCGATGGCCTGCGCTCTGCCGGTCATTTGCACCGAGTTGGGAACGGGCACTTCCTATGTCAACCAACATGGCAAGACTGGGCTGGTCGTGCCACCGAATGACCCGGCAGCACTGGCAGACGCTATCCGGCAACTGGTCGCCAACCCAGCGATGCGGGCCGCAATGGGTGCGGCAGGTCGGCAGCGTGTCGAGCAGGAATTTGCGCGCGAGGTGATGCTGGATCGCACGTTGGACTTCTATCGCGAGGCGCTCGAACAATGATCTTCACGCTTGACGTTCGCACGGCGACGCCCCATTTCCCCGGCATCGGTCGCTACGTCACCAACCTGGCGCGTTCATTGGCTAAACAGGTGCACCCTGACGAGTCCCTGCTTCTGCTGGGGAGTCCCGAACAGACGGCGCAGTTCGCCGACGTGGTCGCGCCAGGAACGCAATTTGTCACCTGTCCGGCATCACCGTTTGGGTTGGAGCAGCAGTGGCGCATGCCGCGTCGCTTACGGCAAGAAGCAAGAAAATCGCCAATGCTCTACCATAGTCCATACTATCTGATGCCTTATCGGCCCGGCGCGCCGACGCTGCTGACGCATTACGATCTGATCCCGCTGCACTTCCCGGCCTATGTCCCGGCGCGTGCGCGTCTGCTGTTTCGCATCATGCTGTGGCTGGCATTGCGCACGGCGCAGCATGTCGCCGCCATCTCCGAAGCTTCGCGCCGTGACTTGCTGACCTCATTTCATCTCTCGCCTGACCGCGTCACAACTACGCCGTTGGCGCCTGACCCGCGCTTCTGCCCGCAATCGGCCACATCGCTCGCAGAAGTGCGCGATGCATATGCCTTGCCGGAGAGCTTCGTGCTCTACTTGGGCATCAACAAGCCACACAAGAACCTTGTCGCCCTGTTGCACGCCTACGCAAAACTGCCGACCTCGGCGCCGCCGCTGGTAATCGCCGGCGCCTGGGACAACCGCTATCCAGAGGCAAAACAGGCGGCAGTCACGCTCAACTTGACATCACGCGTGCGCTTTCTCGGCCCTATCGCCGAGATCGATCTGCCCGCGCTCTATGCAGCGGCGACCGTCTTTGTCTTCCCCTCTCGCTACGAAGGCTTTGGCCTGCCCGTGCTCGAAGCGATGGCCTGTGGAACGCCGGTGGCGTGCAGCAATGTCTCCAGCCTGCCCGAAGTGGCCGGAGACGCCGCATTGCTGTTCGATCCGGACGATATCGTGGCCATTGCGCAGACGCTTCAACGCCTGCTCGATGAGCCGTCGCTGCGCGCTGACCTGCGCGATCGCGGCCTTGCGCAGGCTGCCCGTTTCACCTGGCAGCGAACAGCCGCCCTCACACTCGACATCTATCGAAAGCTGCTCTATTCTTGACCCATCGCATGGCATACGTTAGCATTTGGGTCGATGAGCAAAGGTGACATCGTCATTTTTTTGACCGCAAGGTGCGTTGGCGCGAGCAATGGCACAACCGGCCGGTCGACCGGCGCATCGTCATCTCGCCGACGGTTGACAAACGCACCCAGAAGGCTGCCCACGGTCTGGGGATCGAAGTGTACAGTTACGCAGAGGATATCAAACTTTGATGTGGAACCGAACCAAGCTTGACCAATGGTGTGACAGCGCCCTCGAAGCTGGCTGGTTGGCCGCGTTGGTGGTGGCGCCGCTCTTCTTCAATGTCTTCTCCAGTCGCGTTTTCGAGCCTGACAAGATCAGCCTGGTGCGCAGCATTGCGCTGGCAATGCTGGCAGTGTGGGTAATCAAGGCTGCCAACGGCGGCTACGCCTGGCTACCCGCCGCCAATACGCCGCCAGAAGCACACCCGCACGGCGGCAGCTGGCGCGGCTTCGTCAAGAATCCGTTTATTTGGGCGGTGGTCCTGGTAATTATTGCCTTTGTGCTGGCCACCGTCTTTAGCGTTGCGGTATTCGTAAGTTGGTTTGGCTCCTATCAGCGGCTGCAGGGAACCTACAGCTTTTTGGCGTATATCACAATTGCTGGGTTAGCGGCCGCCACCCTGCGTCACCCAGAACAGTTGCGCCGCTTTCAGCACACCGTCATCATTACCAGTCTGGCAATCTCCATTTATGGCGTCATCCAGCATTACAATTTAGACCCGCTGCCCTGGGGCGGCGATGTCACGACGCGCGTCGCCGCCAATGCGGGCAACGCCATCTTCCTCTCCGCCTATCTGATCATGGCTTTTTTCCTGACGCTGGAACGTGTCTTCATGAGCTTTGTGCGGCTGATGGGCATCGGCCAACCAGCCAACGCTGAACCACAAGATTGGCAATCTTCGCTGGCAGGCGGCGCGTATTTGTTTGTGCTGCTCGTTCAGGCCATTGCCATTGTCTGGACGCAGAGTCGCGGCCCGTGGCTGGGATGGGTGCCGAGTCTCTTCCTTTTTGCGCTGTTGACGGTCAGCGCGGTGCGACCACGCTATTTTCGCACACTGCTGAGCACGGCCATTGGCGGTGTGCTGGTGATCGTGTTTGTGATGCTGGCCGCTAATTTCATCCCCGCGTTTAGATTTGTGCAGCAGGTTCCTTATGTCGGCCCGTTTTGTCGATGTCTTCAACGCAGACGCCGGCACCGGCAAGGTGCGTCAATTGATCTGGGGCGGCGCCGCGGAGATGCTGCTTCCGCACGAGCCGCTGGTTTTCCCTGACGGCAGCACCGACAGCGTCAATTTTATGCGTCCATTAGTCGGCTACGGGCCAGAGGCGATGTGGGTTGCGTTCAACCCCTTCTACCCGCCCGCCCTGGGGCAGACCGAAGCGCGCAACGCCAGCCCGGATCGCTCACACAACGAAGCGTGGGACAGCATTGTCATTACCGGGTTGCTGGGCTTCATCGGCTATATCAGTCTCTTCGTGACGATCTTCTTCTGGTCGCTGCGCTGGCTGGGATTGATCAGGGGGCGGCGCGACAACCTGCTCTTTGGCGCGATTCTGGCCGGCTCTGGCTCTGGCAGGCTCGCTGGCGCTGATGGCAACCGACGGCTGGCAGTTGCGCATGGCCGGCGTGGGGCTGCCCTTTAGCATCGTCACCGGCTTTGGCGAGTATAAGGCGCTGGCGGCTTTTCTCCACGCCGGCGACAGACCAGACCGCGCCGATCTGCCACGGTTGATGCTGATCATCGGCTTGCTGACCGCCATCGTGGCTCACTATCTGGAAATTCACTTTGGGATCGCCATCGGCGCCACCCGCACCTACTTTTGGGTGTTTACGGCCGTGCTGATGGTGGTCGGTATGCGGCTAACGCCGGTCATGCCCACCGAATTGGTCATGGCCACACCCGACCCTGCGCCGGAGCCTGCGCCGGCCAACGCGCCAGCCAAGCGCAGCAAACAAGCTAGATCCGCCCCTGCATCCGCCCGGCGTCCACGACCTGCCACCGGTCTGGCGCGCTTGCCGCGCACGATCATGACCGATGTACTGGTTTTTCTGACCTTTGTCTACATCTACTCGACAAACGGCGGCAATCTCGCCGACCCTTCCCGCATTCTGAGCGATAGTATCTTCTTCAACCCCAAAACCGGCGGCGCCAGCCCCGCCATTTTCTTTCTGATGGTCTTTACGTGGTTAATCGCCGCCACGATTGGACTGGCGGAAGAGTCGCTCGCCCAACGCCGTGCGCCCCAGGTAAGCTGGTGGCTTACCGGTTTCGGTCTACATGCTGCCGTGGTTTGGGGTCTCTGGCTTGTCTACGGTTTGATCCAGGCCGCGCGCCTGGCGCCGATCACACCGCCGCCCGGCATCGCGAATCAAGACTTTCTCAACATGCAACTGGAGCGCGTCGGCGGTCACTTCGGCTTCTATACCGCCATCGTGATCGGTTGGATATTGGCGGCAGGCACAGTTTATGCCTGGCCGGCTTTGCGTGAACGCGCCTGGCCGGCGGCAGGGCGCGTCTGGATCGCAGCAGCTGCCGGCGCGGCGTCGGTCATTTTGGCGATTTTCTTGATCTACACCGTTAATGTCAACCTGGTCAAGGCCGACATCGTTTACAAGCAGGGGCAACAGTTCGACAGCCAGGGCAACTGGCTGAGCAGCGTCGAACTCTACAAGCGGGCGCTCGCCACACGCAAAACGGAAGATCACTATATGCTCTTCCTGGGGCGCGCGTTGCTGGAGCAGGCCAAACAATCGCAACCTGCCGGAACCGAGCCGCTGCCCGCCGCCCTGACATTGGACGACGTGCTTGCGCTGACGCCCGACACGATCGCGCAGCTTGGTCGCAACGACGTGCTGCGCGCGGCCGAGGCCGTACTCAAGGAAGCACAGCGCGTCAATCCGCTCAACACCGACCACACCGCCAACCTGGCGCGCCTCTATCGCACCTGGGCCGACCTCGCCAACGACGACGCTGTCGCCCGCGCCGAACGGCTGGACGAAAGTGTCGCCATGTATGAGACGGCAGTCACGCTCAGTCCCAACGCCGCCCATCTGTGGAACGAGCGCGGCAACGCCTTGCTGGCCGCGGGCCAGACCGACCAGGCGTTGGCCTCCTTTGAGCACAGCCTCAGCCTGGACAATCTATTCGACCAGACTTACCTGCTGTTGGCCGATTTCTTCGACCGCACCGGCCAGACCGACCGCTTGCTTGACATCCTGAATCAAGGGATCGAGGTTTTCAGCGAGAGAGGCAATCAGGCCGTGACCGGTCAGTTGCTCAGCTACTTGGGCGTCATCGAGGCGCGCCAGGGCAATCTGGACGCGGCCGCCGACGCGAATGTGCGCTTGCTTGAACTGCTGCCCGATAACTTGCCGGCATTACGCAACCTCGCCATCATTGCGCGCGACCAGGGGAACGTCGATCAGGCGATGATGTACACGCAGCAGGCCCTTGCCGCCAGCGCAACGGCCAGCCCGGACGATGTGGCCGGGCTGCATCAATTGGCCGCCGAACTCTACCAACGCCAAGGCGACACGGAATCCGCGCTGGCCGAACTGGAGGCGGTGCGCCAACTTGCCCCGAACGACCTCAACACCCTGCAAACGCTCAGCGCGCTCTATGCCACACAGGGCAATCAGGAAAAAGTGCTCGAAATTTCTCAGTCCCTGATGGCGCTCGACCCGGGGAATTATCAATACGCAGTCGAAGCTGGGATGGCTTTACTGAACCTGGAACGCCGGCCCGAAGCGTTAACCTTGTTCCAGCAAGCCAGAAGCATGGCCCCCACCGAGCAGCAGGCCGCAATCGATGCGCTGATCACCCAGGCCGGCGGCTGAGGCGCCACCCATGCCCGATACCTTACCTTTGACCGCATTTTTGTTGATCGGCGCCAGCGCGCTGTTGCTTGCCATCGGCGCGGTGCCGGTGATGCGCCGCGTGGCCCTGCAAACCGGCACGGTGGACAAGCCATCGTCGCGCAAGATCCATAGCTCGCCGGTGCCTTTGCTGGGCGGGCGGCTATCTACATCGCGTTTATTCTCGTGCTGATCTTCTTTGGCGACCGCGACTACGTGAATCAGGTCATCGGCATCTTCACCGGCGCCACCCTGATGAGCTTCTTGGGCGTGGTGGACGACCGCTGGGGATTGGGCAGCTACGTTAAACTGGCCGCGCAAGTGGCGGCGGCCGGCATTCTGGTTTATTCCGGCGTGCAGGTGCAATTGCTCGGCGGCTGGCTCGACATTGCGATTACGATGATGTGGGTCGTCGGCATCACCAATGCGTTCAACCTGCTCGACAATATGGATGGGTTGAGTGGTGGCATCGCCATGATCGCCGCGATTTTTTTCACCTTGCTGGCAGCCTTGAGCGACCAATACTTCGTCGGCGCACTGGCCGCGGCGCTCGCTGGCGCCTGCGCCGGCTTTCTGGTCTACAACTGGAACCCGGCGCACATCTTCATGGGCGATGCCGGCAGCCTCTTTCTGGGCTTCATGCTGGCGGCAGTGGCGATCAAATTACGCTTTCCCAGCAACAGCACTGCCGTTACGTGGATGATCCCGCTGCTGGTGCTGGGGCTGCCCATCTTCGACACCACCCTCGTCTTCATCAGCCGCTTGCGTCGCGGCAAAAACCCACTGACCACGCCCGGCAAGGATCACGTCAGCCACCGCCTGGCCGCGCTGCTGGGCAGCCGGCGTGAGGCGGTGCTCGTCTGCTATCTGATCGGCGGCGCGTTTGGGCTGGTGGCGATTTTTGTCTCCCAGGCGAGCTTCAGCGAGGCGCTTGTGGTGGCTTTTGTGGTCGGTGGGCTGGGACTGTACAGCATCTGGCGCATCGAGTTCCGGCGCGGCGGCGTGCAGCCCCAGTAACCTTTGCTCAAGTTATCATGCTTGGTCAGAGATGACAGTCACTCTAAAGAACAACCGGCATCTCTGGAAGTGTAAAGACAGCAACAGAAGGGAACCCATGACAAACGACCCATATCTTGAGCTGATCAAACAGCAGTGGCCGGCGATTGCCGAGACCTACAACCAGTTTGCCGAACAACAACCGATCATGCTGCTCGACGTGCAGAACACCGAGATCCATGCCTTCCCTTTTGAGGAGTTCGTGCTGGTGCTGGAGGCTGCCTCCCGGCGCCAGGTGGAGACGCAGTATCGCCGCGCCGCTGCCAATCGACAGATGGTGCTCTTCGTGCGCGATACGGAGCACAAAGTATTCCAGTCGTATACACTGGCGTTGGAAGAGTAAAACGCAAGGGCAGTTCGCTACAACTTGACGCAGCTAAAGTAGGTCGGGCTATCTAGCCCGACGGTGCTTCCCCCTCCTGCCACCCGCGTCGTTGACGCAACACCGTCGGGCTGATAGCCCGACCTACGGGACGCAGCTAAAGTACGTCGGGCTATCAGCCCGACGTAGCTTCCCCCTCCTGCCACCCGCGTCGTTGACGCAACACCGTCGGGCTGGTAGCCCGACCTACGGGACGCAGTAGGTCGGGCTATCAGCCCGACGTAGCTTCCCCCTCCTGCCGCCTGCGTCGTTGACGCAACACTGTTGAGCTGGTAGCCCGACCTACTGCGTCTCCACGTCCAAAGTGACAGCTTCTCAGCGTGGCAAGAGCGCGCTGCGCACATAGCCGGGAAAGCTGGCGCGTATCGCTCAAGTTCGGTGTTGAGCGTTGTGCGTTCTCTTTCCAGCCGCTGCTGCGTCTGCGCCAGCCGGTGTGCCTCCTGTTCCACGACAGCCAGAAACCCGGCGGACTGCTTTTCCACCACGATACGTTCGCTGCGTAATGCCAGGATGCGCTCTCGATGTCGCTTGCGCATCTCGGCGATCTGGCCGCGGTGACGCTCCTCAAGCCGAGTCTCCTGCTCTGCCAGCCTCGTCATGCGCCGCGCCGCCTGTTCACGCACTTTGCTGATTTTTTTTGCAAGCTTGCGCTCCAACTGTTCGCGCTCCCTGCCCAACCGTGCGTGCAACTGCTCGTGATGACGGTGCACATCACGCTCATCGCGGCGGTCAAGTTTGGTCGGGGCGCCTTGCCAGGCCAGCTCCTCGACGCGTTGACGCCAGATAAGCAGGACATCCGCCCGCGCCGCGCCGATGCCCGCCACGCCGGCCAGCCGCGCGGCCGTCACGTCGATGACGCGGACGATGCCATACTGCTTGAGCCGCTCCTTGACGCCCGGCCCAATACCGACAATCAGCGCCTTCTCGATTTTCTGGCGACTCAGGAAATCAGCGACGAACTGTTGGCGACGCTGCTCCAACAACCGCCGTTGCGCGGTCGCTTCCCCTTGCTGGATGGCCGCGAGTTGCCGGTCGATGTCGCCGATGCGTTCTCGATAACTGGTCTCAATGCGCTGGACAGTCAGGGCTTCCTCCTGCTGGGCGCGATGGCGCTGCACCTGAAGCGCGTCGAGCGCCTGTTGTCGGCGCTGATTGTGGTGGACAAGTTGTCGCTGCTCTGCTGTCTGTTCTTTGTCGATCAGCCGGTCGATGCGTGCGCACTGTTGGGCGTAAACGTGCTGAATCTGACCGCGCTCACGCGCGGATCGCGTCACGGTGCGCTCGGCTACGCTCCAGCTTTTCTGGACTGTGCTCAGCCGGCTGCGAATTGCGCGCCGCGCAACGACCTCCGGCTTGCGCCGGTAGAGGTGCGCCAGGTGCCCCGCATTGCCGGCGACCAACGCGGCCGTGAGCAGCGCGGGCGCGGCCAGCCCCACCGCGCCCATCGTAAGCAACAGCCAGGCCGCCGCGACGAACGCTGCCGAAACACCGGCCACGAGCCGGGCGCGCACCAGTGAATCTGACTTGCCGGAAAAGGTCGACGACGCCGGCAGGTTGATAAAATCGTCGATCCACGGGGGCGACGCTTGGGCGCCTGATCTGCCCTGGGCTGGGGCTGCAGGCGACGCCGACGACGATGCCCCGACGCCTGTTACATAGTCCTGCACCCACGGAGCGGCTGGCCGCGAGCGCATGGCGTTAAGGTCGAACTGACCGTCGATTGGCGGAATCTGCTCTGGCGCCAGCACCAGCAGATCGCGCAGCAGGCCGGCCAGGCGGCCCAACCGCGCGTCGCCGGCCTGCTCCAGCGCGGCCAACGCCGCCGACCGCTCTGGGCGGACAAAGTCCTCGCGACGGAAGATCAAACATTCGTCGCCACCGTGGAGTTGACGCCAGAGCGCGGGTTCAGCCGCCAACGCTACCAGCGAACTGTAGATGATCCAGGTGGAGAAGTGATCGATTTCCGGGCTGAAGATTGTTTCGCTGCGTTGCGGGTGCTGATAGTTGCGATGGCCGACTTCATGGCTCTGCCGCCCGGACAACGCCGGCACATACATCCCGTCGTAGTCGATCAGCTTGAGCCGTCCCTGGACGACGATCACATTGCCGTGTTGTAGATCGCCGTGCGCGACGCCGGCGTGCGTCAGCGTCTGCGCCATCTGCACCCATTGCTGCGCCAGGTCAAGCAGCCGGGCCGGCGCCTGTAGATTGCGCTCGACGTAGGTAAGAAAGGATTCACCCTCGACCCACTGCATCTTGAGTAAGGGGTGGATGCGCCCGCCGACGCGAATGCCATCCGCCAGGAAAGAAAAATTTACCATGTACGGCAGATTGGCGCGCGCCAGATGGTCGCTGATGGCGGCGTAGCGCTCCTGATGATCACCGAAATCGCGCAGAAAGCAGCGCACCGCCCACACGCGTTGATGCGCGCAGACCATCTGGTAGACGCTGGCAAAGCCGCCGGTAATTGGCCGCGGCAGACCAAGCGGCGTCAACACCGGTTGGCCCGCGCGCAATTCGGGGTCGACAAAGCTGTCGCTGGATTTTGGATCGCTTCGTTATATTCCTGGGGTGTCGGCCACGCCATAGTCCCTATGATTCCGGCCCTATTGTTCCGGCCAGGCAATGCGCAAGAGTGTAACATCGTCGTTGCGCAATTGCCCCTTGTTTCTCAACGCAGCGATCCAACGCGTGAAGCCACGCTTGCGCCGCGCCAGCGCGGCCTCCATCTCGATCCAGGGCGCCGCGCCGTGTTCGACCCTGCTCAGAAACCACTGTCCCAACGCATCGGTGGTCAGATAGAGCACATCGCCCGGCCATAGCTCGCCCGCGGCACGGCGCCGATGCGCGGCCAGCGCTGCATTTTGTGCGGGCAGGCTGGAGATCAGCAGCGGCCGGTTGGTGAAAAAAGCCGATGTGGTGGCAGGGAAGCAACTCAGCAGGACGCCGCGGCGCACCTGAAAGAGCGCGCAATCGCCTACGGAGAGCGCCTGCCACGGACGTGCTTTTGCTTGCGCCTCCTGCCCGATCGTCACGCCGAGCAGCGCAGCAAACGCACCGCTGCGCGCCTTCTCCTCCGCATACCAGGGCAGCGCTTTGGCGTCGACCTGGCTCTGCCAGTGCGCCTGCTCCACCGTTAGCGTCGGCACCCAATCCTCTGCACCCAGCGCGCCGGCCGCGCCGTAGGCAGCAACTAACTGTCGCGCCCACAGCCCGGCAAACGCGCTTTCGGTGGCGCCGTCGGCAATCGCACCGTGGACAAGGGGCTGGGTCGTGGTCAGCGCACGATCCGGCCAGCACGCATCTTCATATTCGTCGTCACGATTGCCTGCCTTCGGCAACGCCATCACGCGCACAGAGATCGACAAGGCGGCTCCCTTCTAACTGACAACTCGCCCCTCATCTCAAATTGCTGGGTCGCGTGCCAATGTCAAGGAACTTAATCACAGAGATCATATCGGCGTTGAAGACGAAACCGCGACTGTTTTCGCTGACGGCATACCCCTCTTGCTGCGCCACAGTGCGCATGGTGGGCGTCAACAGGCTGGAGAGATCGAACATCAGCCGCGCGTGCTGGTCGGGCAGCAGGGCCGGGTTGTCGGGAAATTCGATGGGCTTGGCGCCCTTCGCCGAAAGATGCACGTTGAAGAGAAGCACATTGCCGTCGCTGGTGGCAAGGCTGCGCAGCGCGTCCGCCGCCGTGGAGGGATCGCCGTCCGTTGCCTCGCCATCGGTGATGTTGATGACGAGAGGCGGAAAGCTGTCCGCGTGCTGGGGCAGCCACCGCGTTAACACATCGTGCGCCAGCGTGAACGCCTGCGCCATCGGCGTGGCGCCGTGGCAGATCGGGTCGAACCAGATCGGGAAGCGAATGGTCTGCTCGACGATGCCGCCCGCGCCATCCTCCACCTTTTTCTTGCGTTCTTCGATGCGGGCGGGCAGGTTGCCGATGTCGCTGATCGGCGCCAGCTCGCGTCCGGCAAGCTGACCACTCAGCGCCGGCCCGACCTTTTCACCGTAGCCGATGACGCCGACATAGAAGTAGTCGCGGATGCCTTCTTCTTTGGCGCATTTGATCACTAGATTTTGCAGCAGACGGTTGATGGCGTCGGCCAGCAAATCGGCCTTGCGCCGGCTCGATTCGCCGCCGGCAAAGGGATCTTCCATGGAACCACTCTGGTCGATCAGAAAGAGAAAGCACGAAGGGTTGGTGCGGCTGATTTCGGCTTGGTACGGCATACCGGTGTCCTTTCGCTGGTGTGCGCTGAAGCAATGGCAGTCAATCTTCTGGCGACAATACGCACCGAGGCACGCGCCTTTGGTTTCGCGCCGGCCCATGCTAGAAAAGATTCAGGCCAAATTCAAGTAGTCGGGCGACCGGCGCGTCATCCAGGAAGATCCCCCCCCCAAAAAACAAACGCCCATTGCGCCGGTTTGGCGACGCAATGGGCGTGACGTGGCGCCCCCAGTAGGATTCGAACCTACGACCCACTGCTTAGAAGGCAGTTGCGCTCTCCTCTGCGCCATGGGGGCCTGCTCCAATCGATTGTAGCGGAGGGCGCGTGCTTCGTCAACCTACGCATTCCCTGGACATTTAGCAAAAGCGCCGCCATCACCCCGAAGGGCGCGGCTACAAGATCGGGCCGTTGTGCGGACGATGCGCCAGATCGATCTGCAAGCGCAGTTCCTCTTTTGCCGCCAGCAGATTCTGCCGGGTTTTGAAGAACGCGCCATCGGTGAATTCCATGACGCCGCTGTCAAGAATATCCAGCATCGCATTGACGACAAAGAGGACTTTGGCTTCCAGCAGTTCCGTCGTCGTGCCATAAAACGATTCAGGGATGAAAAAGACCGCAACGATGGTGATCAGCCATCCGCCCAGGAGCACAGTCACCCACTGTTGCTGCACCTGTCCAGGCAGCGCTAACGCCAGAAGCAGCCAGACAACGACCATCAACGCTACGATCTGCCAGCGCGCTATCGGCCGCGCCGCGGAGATCATTGCCAGTCGCGGCGCCAGCCGGTCGTAGCCTTTAACGTGCGCCAGCCATGCGTTAAAGCGATGACATTCTTTGAGGTTGACGCGATCCTGGTCGAAATTGGCGAGTTCAGCGGCGTAGATGCGACATTCGGCCGCCAGGTCGTAGAAGAGCTTGCGATCGAGATGGCGTACAGGGGAAGGCGGCGGGCGGCGGAGCGTCCTGAATAATTGGCTCACCCCGGGCGGCTGATGAGCAAGGCAGCAATGCACAACACAGCGGTCCAAAACGCAGCTTTGGTGGCAACGCTGCGCAGACGGGCGGCGTCTTCCGGCAAGATACGGTTGCGGTCAAGCTCAGCGAACAACCCCATGGCCAGGGGTAGGGTGGCAAGGCCGCCCAGATACCACAGCGGTAAACGCCCGAGTACGGTGACGACGAGAATACTAGAATAGGCGACCATCGTCAGGAATGCGTTGAAATCTACAGTGCGCGGCGCCCCCAGCATAACGGCCAACGTGCGCTTGCCGATGAGCCAGTCGCGCCGCAAGGTTGCCAGGTTTTGGCTCAATAAGACAAGGATAGCAAGCAGGGCAATCGGCAAGCCACCGAAAATCGGCAACCACCCGATTTGTTGCGTCTGCGCATAGAAGGAACTCAGCAGTGGCAGCAGACCAAAGGCGACAAAGATGCCGAGCTCCCCCAACCCGTACCCACGATAGGCGTACCGAACAGGTGACGTCACGGCGGCAAGTTGCACCAATATGGCGACCGCGCCGAAGAAAATGATCGGCCAGCCGGCAAACAGGGCTAGCCAGAGGCCGCATAACACGCTGGCAGCGTAAAGCAGCGCGCCAAGATTGAGCAGCAGCGCCGGCGGCAGGACGCCATTCTGCTGGAGGGTGAAGGTGCTGTCCGGCGTGTCGGTTGCCGGGCGTGCGTCTACATTCAGACTTTGCTGAAAATCCTGATACGCCATCAGAGTCTGGAAGGCAAGTGCGGAGAGCGCAACGCCGATCACGGCAAAAGCAAAGTTCGCCCAGTGCCATGCGCCCGCGGACCAGCCTCCAATCGCCGCACCAACCACCGCGGGTAAGGTCAGCGCCAGCGCCAGATCAAGGCGCAATGCTGCCAAGATGGCGCTAAGCAAGCTATCCGTCAGCCGCCGGTCGCGTGCCTGGCGTAGTCGCCCCCAAAGCGAAGGCGAAGATTCAATTGTCTGCCCATTGGTTTGGTTTGTCATGGGACACTCAAGCTAGGTTAGCTGCGTTGCTGATCAGCAGATTCGTGACGTGGCCACCACAAATCGATCATCGCATGTCTCGATGTCAGCTTTATCCTTACGCAGCACCCATCGTAACATCTCATCCCGCTGTGGTCAAGAATCGTAAAAATAATATGGTTATTCGTCATCAACATTACTTATAAACCTTCCAGATTTCGTAAACAGGCGTCCCATCGCGTTGGAAAATTTCCTGCTCTAGCAGCGGGGTCAACTCTCTTGCCGAAACCATCGCAAAAAACGTCTCCGCACGACCCTGGAAAATGGTCATGTCTTTGCTATGGAGCAGATAGGTGTTATCGGGATTGTCTAAAAAAGGAGCGATCTGTTGCGCAAACTCCTCATCTGGCGCTTGCGGCGACGCATAGCCAAAGATCTCGATAGGCGTAACCGTCCCTTCGCTCAGATAACGCACAGAGGCATCGATTCCCCAATCGAGGGCAAGCGGCGCGCCCATCCCATTGTAGCGCAAATGGTAGGCCAGATCGTAGGAGGCATCAGAATGAGCGGCCAAACCGCCGCTTTGCGTCAGTGCACGATGGTAGGCAACCGTGTTGATCAGATCGGTGGCTATCCAAGTCAGAAAGAAGGCGCCGACGAGCAGATGCGAGACGCCAAGCCGCGGGACGGCGCGCCGTCGATAGCTTCCCCCGCTATGAACCACTGCGGCTGTCACACCATCGGTGGTTTCTTGGAAAATCGCTCCCATCGCCACGCCTACCGTCCCCAACATCAGCGGCTGGAGCAGGGCGTAATGGGTGACAAACAGGTCACTCACCGTAAAAACGCTGGCAAGCACGGCGGCGCTCAGCAGCAGCAACGGTGGCGCCACCACGCGTGGCGCACGCGCCGCGCCCACCACAAGCGCCACTGCCGCCAGCCAGGGCGCTAATTGATTTGCAAACGATGCGCCCAGATACCAGAATTGATCGCCGCGCACCACCTGTACAAGCTGATTCAGACGGACGCTCAGGTTGGCGCCGACTGCCAGGTTGTTGACGCCGTAATAGCTCTGCTCCAGGTTGCCGCCGATGCTGACCAGCGTGCCGCTGCTCTGGACATTGAACCAGATCACGGGGAGTAATGGCAGCCCAAAAGCGAGGACGGCAAGCAGCAAAGTGGCAGGCGCAAGCCGCGGCGCGTCCGCAGGTTGCCGGCGTCTCGCCAGCAGCCAGGCAAACGCCACAAAGAGCGCAAGCGGAGCAATCACCCAGATTGCCAGCAGCTTGGCATAGAGCGCCAGCCCAGCCGCCAGCGCCGCCACGACGAGCGCACGCGGCTTGCCCGTGCGCAGCCAACGCACTGTCTGCCATATACATAAGAAGACAAACACTTGCGTCAGATTGGTGACGAAGATGCCTTGCCGGCTCCAAAAGATAAAGCTAGGGGAAACCGCCAACAGCGAAATTGCCAGCAACCCAGAGAAGGAAAGCGGCGCGACGGGTGCAGTAGATTCGTCACGCTCAGGCGACTGTCTGCTGCTCATGCCGGCAATCCATTCGGAGACGCTGCGCTCCACCAAGAGCAGCGCCAGCAGCCCGCACAACACCGGCAAGATGCGCAGATTGGGCGCGCCAATCCCTGTCAACGCCAAGAAGGGCAGTGCCAGATAAACATTGAGCGCGCCGATGTAATCTTGCACCATCAAGGGAAATGTACGGCCGCCGAGGGTGACGCCGGCGTTGCGGAATGCGGTAATCGGCGCGCCCGTGAGGATTTCCATGGCGTTGACGCCTGCCCTGCGCGCCTCGTCGTAATGAAGGCCGGGCAGCCCAAGCTGATAGAGTGAAAGCGTCAGGTAAATAATGGCAACGAGCAGCAGCCAAAAACGACGACGATTTATCATGATGGCGGAGATAAAGATGAGCGCGCCCTTACTCAGCCACGAGAAAAACTTCGCTGATCATGCTCTGGTAGTTCCAACCGCTGGCGTAGATGCGCACCGAGTCAATGCGCGCCGGCCGCGTCTCTTTGAGCAATTCCATGAGATCGGGCGAGCGATAGGTGTACCAGTTGAAGGGTGGAATTTTCTCGCCGTTGACGATCTTCCAGTTCTCATTGTCCGGATCGCGATAATAGAAGCCATGTCCCCACGTAAGTTGTTTGCCGTAGATGTCCGTGTAGGTGACTTCAAGACGCAGCGGATATTCGGAGCTGAGATAGCCGGCGCCGGAGAGACTCTGAAAGAGCAGCTTCACGTCGACCTGGAGCATGAGTTTATCGTAAACATTGACATCCTTGCCGATATGCTGGCGGATGCCCACCTCCGTCGGCACATTGTCTTCGCCCTGGCGCACAAAATAGGCCACGCGGCGACCATCGCGCTCCATGATGCTGACTTTGCCCGGCGTCACGCTTTGGGCAATGATATAGCTCTCCCACGAATCCTTCATCGACTCTGTGAAGTTGCCATTGCGCAGCAGGTTTTGCGAGGCGGTCACGGCTTGTTCGGCCAACGCGTCCGCCGTGATCCAGGCGCGCAGGCCGGGCGACACCACCAGATGCGCCTGGTCGCCCTTATGCAGCGTCGCCTGCCCCGAACTCACCGTGATGTCCGTCTGCGCCTCACCAACCGCAATTTGATAGCTGCCGGCGTCCAAATCGATTTCGCCGTGAGGCGTCACAATGCGCACAGACAACGGGCGTTGTTCTCCGCTGTTCGTAAAAACGCGCATCTGCCCCTGATCGAGCGTCAAGCGGGCTTGATAGGGAGCGCGGCTCAGGTCGAACATTGGGCTGCGCATGCGGTCGATGCGCAATCGCGTGCCAGAAAAGATCTGCACGCTGCCCAGGGATTCGTCGCCGTCGCTTTCCTTGATCAGCCGCATGGTCGCCTGGGTGGGACCGTCACCCGCTTCCACAATGCTGCCTTCCGTCACCTCATCGCGCAGGTCGGTGATTGCAATCGGTTCGACTGCCCCTGGCGTGTAAAGGAGCACCGTGCCTTGCGTGGGGTTGAGCACCGCGGTCTGCTTGACCGTCGCCACCTCAAGCACATAGCGCGCCGACAGCGGCGCCGCAATCGCCAACACCACAAAAATCGCAAAACTGCCGAGCAGAACGGTCCAGGCCAATCGCTCCGGGTTCTCGCGCACTGTGTGGCGAGGCTGCCCCTCCCACACCGCATCGGTTGATGACGCGCTTGTCAATTTGGAACTCATGCCTCCTCCTCGCTGTCCCCCTCGGCCTGACGCTGCGCCGCGTGCTTCTGTTCGCTGGCCGCGCGCGCGACAAGGCGCTCGATCCAGTAACGAGCATGTTGATCCAGGGGGTTCAGCGTCAATTCATCTTCAAAGTGCCTGATTGCCTGGGAGAGTTCGCCGCGCTCTTTGTAAATCAGCCCCAGATGATAGTGCACATTGGGCGCGGCCGGATCGACTGCCAACGCGCGTTCATAGGCGCGTATCGCACGCTGTTGTTGCTGGGGGCCAGCCAGTTCTAGACGGCCAAGCTGCGGCTCCCAAGTTGGACCAAATCATGGCATTGTCAGGCTGAAGCTCGGCTGCCTTGCTCAGCACACGCACTGCCTTGTTCCATTTTGCCAGGAGAATATACGCACCACCGAGGTTGATCGCAACATCGACGTTGGTTGGCGCCTGCGCATAGAGTGGCAATAACTTTTCCACGGCCTCTGTGGGCCGGTTCGTACGCAACAACCACGCCCCTTCGGTCAGGGTGCGGTTAAATTCCTCTGCATTTCGATCTGTGGCCATACCAACAAATCCTCTTCCCAGCCCGGCAGGATGCTTGACGGCTGCCGATTGGCAGCGACGAGTGGCGGCGGCTATCGCCAATCGCCTTCATCGCCAACACGGATGCACACCAACTAGATAAGCCTGCACTTCAAACTCGACTCACTTTGGTCAACGCCACCACGGGCAAAGGTGTTCCCATCAAAGACATAACGATACCCGAATGGAGGCGAAAAAGCAAGCGATCTTTCTCATTTTCTCATGAAAGTGCGTCCCCGCATTGATCCCTGGAAGCACAGTAAGGATTGCCGGTGGCGCATGGAGATGCAGAGAGAGTCGGCCTCAAGGAGCGGTCAGGCAGATTGACAAGGCGGCGCTGCTTCGACACAATACACAATGCAGTCTTGACGCACCTGATTTCCGGCAAATCTAGGAGAGTGGTGAATGATGAACGAGAATGTATTTGTAACAAAAAACCCCGCGGCAGAACAGTCCGTAGCAGAAAAGACAGCGGATCGCGCCTGGCGCCTCTCGCCTGACCGCTGCTTTGCGGCGGATCCAGCGCAGCGCACCATCGCACGCACGCTTTACGCCGCGGTGCAGGATCTGCCGCTGATCGCGCCGCATGGCCACGTACCGCCGGCGCTGCTGGCCGATCCAGATGCACGCTTGGGCACGCCCGCCGAACTCTTCATCATCCCGGATCATTACATCCTGCGCATGCTTTACAGCCAGGGCGTGGCGCTCGAAGCGATGGGAGCTTCCTCCACCGACGACGCCGCGGTCGAACGCGACCACCGCCGCATCTGGCAGCGTTTCGTCGACCACTTTCACCTCTTTCGCGCCACGCCCACTGGCCTGTGGCTGGCCGACGAACTGGTCAATCTCTTTGGCGTGCAAGAGCGGCTGACCAGCGAAAGCGCGCAGCGCATCTACGACCACCTGGAGGCGCGGCTGGCGCAGCCGGAATTTGCCCCGCGTGCACTGCTTGACCGCTTTGGCATCGAGTTGCTCTGCACCACCGACGCCGCCACGGATGCGCTCGACCATCACCGCCGGCTGCACGCCGACGGGTTGACGCACATTCGCCCGACCTTCCGCCCCGACGCGGTCGTTAACCTCGATTACCCGGCGTGGCGGCAACAGATCGATGCGTTGAGCGCCGTTGCCGGCATCGATGTCGTTGACTATACCTCCTATGTGCGGGCGCTGGAGCAGCGCCGCGCCGCATTAAGGCGCTGGGCGCGCTGGCAACTGACCACGCCGCGCTGACGCCCTACACCGCGCGGCTCAGCAAAGATGCTGCGGACGCGCTCTTTCAGCGCGGTCTGCGCGGCGAAGCCAACGCCGACGATGCGGCCAACTTCACAGCACACATGTTGATGGAGTTTGCGCGCATGAGCACGGAGGATGGTCTGGTCATGCAGATCCACGCCGGCAGCCTGCGCAACCACAACCCCAACATCTTTGCCCGTTTTGGCGCGGACATGGGCGCCGATATTCCGTTGGCGACCGAGTGGACGCGCAACCTGCGCGCGCTGCTCAACGCCTATGGCAACGACCCACGCTTCCGCCTGATCCTCTTCACGCTCGATGAGAGCAGCTACAGCCGCGAGCTGGCGCCGCTGGCAGGCCATTACCCCGCCGTGAAACTGGGGCCGCCGTGGTGGTTCTACGACAGCGTCAACGGCATGCGCCGCTATTTCGAGCAGGTGATCGAAACCGCGGGGCTTTACAACACGGCCGGCTTCAACGACGACACGCGCGCCTTTGCCTCCATCCCCTCGCGCCACGACGTGTGGCGCCGCGTGAGCTGCGACTGGCTGGCCGGTCTGGTCGTGCAGGGGATGCTGGCCGAGGACGAGGCCGCGGCAATGGCCTACGAATGCGCCTACGGGCTGGCGAAGGCTGCATACGGGGCCGGCTGATCATAAAAGCTGATGTGTGTAAACACTGCCTTTGACGCGGAGGCGAGAGAAGCAAAGATGCGCAGAGAAGAACTTTCGGCTCAACCGGAATTGATGTGGTCGGGTCTTACGCGCCGGGGACAGGCTGCTCGTTGTCTGCTCGACCGAAGTGCAGCAAGCCCGTCCCCAGCACGTAACCACACGAGATCCGGTTGACCCGAACTCTCTATCGGCGAGCGGAGGCGAGCGCAAAGTGTTCTTGCATCCCGTTGCCGCAAAAGTATTGACTGGATACGCGCGTGGCAACCGCTGGACCTGGAGTTGTCACCGCCAAGTAGCGAAGGTAAAAATGACTTATGCAATTTCTCAACGATCTGTTTAGCTTGGACGGTCAAGTGGCGTTGGTCACAGGCGGCGCCGGTGTGCTGGGCGGCGCGATGGCAAAGGGGCTGGCGCGCGCGGGCGCCAAGGTCGCTGTGCTGGGCCGCCGCCGCGAGCCGGCGCAGACGACGGTGGCCGCGATCGAGGCGGATGGCGGCTGCGGGCTGGCGCTCCCCGCCGATGTGCTCGACCGCGACCAGTTGGAGGCGGCGCGTGCGGCGCTGCTCGAAAGGTGGGGTCGGCTCGACATTCTCGTCAACGCCGCGGGCGGCAATCTGCCCGCGGCCACCTTGCCGCCCGGCGAGTCCTTCTTCAGCCTGCCGGTGGAGGGCATGGCGCCGGTGATTGCGCTCAACCTGCAGGGGACGCTGCTGCCGAGCCAGGTCTTTGGCAGCGAGTTAGCGCGCGCAGGCCGCGGCTGCATTGTCAACATCTCATCGATGGCCGCGCAGCGCGCCATGACGCGCGTCGTCGGCTATGGCGTCGCCAAGGCCGCGGTCGAGAATGCCACGCGCTGGCTGGCCGTGGAACTAGCGCGCTCGCACGGCGCCGGGTTGCGCGTCAACGCCATTGCCCCGGGTTTCTTCGTCGGTGAGCAGAACCGTGCGCTGCTGCTCAATCCCGACGGCTCCCTCACCGCGCGCGGTCAGACGATCATCGACCACACGCCGGCCGGGCGCTTTGGCGAGCCAGAAGAGCTGCTCAGCACGCTGATCTGGCTGTGCAGCCCCGGCGCGCGCTTTGTCAACGGCGTCGTCGTGGCGGTGGATGGCGGCTTCAGCGCGTTCAGCGGCGTGTGAGAGGCGCCGGCGCCGGTTGATGGTCGCGACGTGTGCGTGGTTAATGCTATCCTACGCCGTCATCGCCAGCAACGCCTTTGCCTTGCGCACCGCCGCGCCCGCATCCGGCGCATAGCCATCGGCGCCGATCTCGTCAGCAAATTCCTCGCTGATCGCCGCGCCGCCCACCAGCACCTTGACGCGGTCGCGCACGCCGGCCGCCTGGAGCGCGTTGATGATCGTGCGCATCATCGGCGCCGTGGTCGTGAGCAGGGCAGAGAGACCGACCAGGCCCGGCTTGTGTTCGTTGATGGCGGCAATAAACTTGTCGGCCGGCACATCGGGGCCGAGGTCGATCACCTCGAAGCCAGCGCCCTCGAACATCATCGCTACCAGATTTTTGCCGATGTCGTGCAGATCGCCCTTGACGGTGCCGATGACGACGCGGCCTACCGGCTCGGCGTGCGACGCAACCAGTCGCGGGCGCAATAATTCCAGAATGCCGCGCGCGGCCAGCGCCGCGGCCATCATCTCTGGCAGGAAGAATTCAGCGCTTTCAAATCGCTCGCCAACGATGGTCATGGCCGGCACGATGCCGTCGCTAATCACCGCCTGCGGCGCATAGCCGTCAGCGAGCGCCTGCTCTCCTGCAACCACCGCCTCGGCGCGCCGCCCGTCGATGATCGCATCCTGCATGTCGAGGAAGAGATCGGGGTAGAATTCCTCTTCGGCAACCTGGGCAGCGGCGGCTTCGGGCGTGAGCATCTGCGCGGGCAGCGCGTCGGGGCTGCTGCTGACCTTGACCGGCTTGTCGTGGCGCGCGGCGGGCACGTAATCGTCCGCACGTTGGCTGACGCCGCCGGGGCCGTAGCTTCCGTACTCCTGCAGCGTCTCCCACAGCGCCATGATATTCTCGGGCGGCACGTTGGCCTGGATGTTGTGCACGGTCGCGGCGATAAAGCCGCCGCCCGCGCCAAAGTCGTCGATGCGCCGGCGCACTTCCTCGCGCACCTCGTCGGTTGTGCCGGTGGTGAAGACGCCTTGCGTGTCGACCAGCCCGCCCCAGAAGGTCATCTCCTTGCCAAAGTCACGCTTGAGCGCCGATGACTCCATGCCCACCGCGCTGACCTGCACCGGGTTGATGATGTCGATGCCGATCTCGATCATGTCGGGGATGATCTCGCGGATCGCGCCGCACGAGTGGAAGAAGATCTTGGCGTCGGTGCGCGCCTTGATGAAGTCCATGATCTTCTTGTGGCGCGGCTTGATGACCTTGCGGTAGGTCTCCGGGCTGATGAGCAGACCAAACTGGCCGGCCAGGTCATCGGCCTCCTGCACCACGTCGGCGTATTCGCCCACCAACGGCAGCGCCACCTCCCAGTAGGCCAGCTTGAGGTCGATGATCGTGTCCATCAGATAGGTCATCCACTCGAGATTGGTGACCAGGTCCGGGTAGAAGCGGGCAAAGCCGCGCGTCCACGCCGCCAGCTCGACAAAGCCGGCCGATAGCCCGCCCAGGATCACCGCCTCGCCCAGATCCTCGGCCACGTGGCGCGCGCTCTCCTTGAGCGTGGTGAAGCGCGCCGGGTCGACCGGGTCGGGCCAGGGGAAATGCTTGATGTCGTCGATGCTGGCGGAGTTGGCGAAGGGATGCTGGAACATGTCGTAGTAGAAGCCGCCATCCTTGGGCATGCGCCAACTGATGCCCCACTCGTCCTGAAAGAAACGATAGCCGGGCATGGAATCCTCATCGACCACGATCTTGAAGGTGGCCGACGAGCGTGGGGCCACATTGCGGCCGTCGCAGCCCAGTTTCTGGCGCATGTCATCGTCGATCACCGCGATCTGCTGAAAGACATCCATCACCTCGACTTCTTTGTCCGGCAGGCCGAGATAGCGGCGCAGGTTGCGGTAGGCGTGGACGTGGATGCTGGTCAGCACCGTACCGCCCAGGTCAAAGGGGATGCGGTCCGGTTCCTGATGGTTCAGGGCCATTTTGACGCGCTGGCGAGAATTCATGATGGCTCCTTACTATTTCCAAACAAGCTCCAGATCAACATGATGTGCTCCTGGATCAGTTCTGTTACATGGTCAATATCCTGCTCGCGCAGCGCGGCGATGATCGGCCGGTGGGTGTCGGCGATGTCGGTCAGGCTGGCAAAATACTTCTTGTGCGTGCGCACCACAAAACGCTGCGTCTGACCGTAGAGCGGGTCCCAGGCGCGTTGCAGGGTAGCGCTGCCCGACCACTGGCAGATCAGCCGGTGAAACTGCAGGTCGTGCTCGGTCAGCTCAAGCATGTTATCGCGCTGCCCGGCCGCGCGCATCGCTTCCACCAACTCCTGCAGTTGGTCGCACTGTTCCGGGGTGATGCGTTCCACCGTGCGGCGGATGGCAAAGCCCTCGATCACGCTGCGAATCGAAAAGAGTTCGTACATCTCGTCGATCGAGACGGTGGTCACAAAGGTGGCGCTGTGCGACTGCTTCGTGACCAGCCCTTCGCGCTCCAGCCGTTGCAGCGCCTCACGTACAGGCCCCTGACTCGTGCCCATCTTGTTGGCGATCTCCAACTCGACAAGGCGCGCGTCTGGCGCGTACTGCTCGCTGACGATAGCAGTACGCAGGTAGGTGTAGACCTGGTCGGCCAGGGAGCGAACAGGTCTACGTGGGGGGAGGAGCAGATCGGATGCGATGGTATACCTGCCATTTCAGTGCATTCGCACTATTGTGTGATCAGATAACTTTGTTCTGGCGCGACCGGCGGCGCGGTCAAACGCAGCGGCGCTGGCGATGCAGCAAAGTGTGCTTCGACATAGTAGGCGATTCCCCACCCGGCGCGCGGCGGCATTCCCAGTGTGGCGACATAGGTGCGCCGTCCGCTGTTCTGCATGGGCAGCGCGCACCAGTCCGGCTGATCCAGGCTGCGCCACCACAGCGTGACGGCGGCCACTTCATGGCTGCCAGGCGCGACGGCAGTGAGGGTCACCGACTCACCCGGCGCCAGGCGCGTTGGCCGGGTAGGCACGAATAGCGCGGCCGGCAGCTCGTCCGGCGCCAGCGCCGCCTGATAGGCCGTCTCCGCTGCAGGCGGCAGCTCGTCCAGAAATTCGAGCAGCGAGGCCGAAAAGCGGAAGGTGGCGATGCGCACGAACTTGTTGTGCACCGAAGCCAACATGCCCAGGTCGTTACGCGTGGCGACGGTGTGCTGAAAGCTGAGCACGGCGGCGCGCACGTGGCCGAGAATTTCGATCCAGAGCGGCACACCCGTCGCCAGGATTTCGGCGGCGGCGCCGTCTACATCACCCTGCTGCTTGCGTTTCTGCTGCGCCATGATCAGTTGGTGCAGCTTTACCCCCTTGCGCCACGCCTGCGCATACGGGTCAAGGAAACGCACCTGCCCAAAGAGATAACCCAACCGCTCGCGCTCCAGCGGCGACTCGGCTTCGTTTAGCAGCACATCCATCTCTGCGATCACCGCTTGCTGTGCGTCGATTAGGCGGTCGGGAATCTCAAAGCCGCTCTCGATGGTAAAGGCCTCGTTGTAGTCGCCCGAAAAGCCCTGGTTGATGTGATGGCCGTCCGGCAGATATTCACCGTTCCAGGTGGCGAGCAAGGGCCGTTCCTGATCGACGCGCGCCAGCAGATTTGCCAGCTTGTCGGCGCGCGGCGCCGTCGCCTGAGTCGCAGCATAGGTGCGATAGTGACTGCCAGCATCCTCCTGTTCGTTCCAGAAGCGCCGCGCCATGTAAATGGCCGTTGGGTCGACGATGCGATGGCGCCAGTGGATGCCGAGCACGCCCTGGCAGCCGTACTGCTCGGCCAGACTCAGATCTTTGGCGAAGCGGTTGACGTGAAACTGCGGGAACCACATCGCCGGGTCATCCTCCAGCCAGGGGATCGGCCAGCGCTCGCGGTCGCCGAGCTGTCCAAAGGCTTCGTGCACCGGGTCCCATCCCACCTGGTCGTTGAGCGCAGTGAAGATGATCTCCTCCGGCAGCGCGCGGTGCAGTTCCGGGAAGTGACGCACGACGCCGCCCCAGCCGGCCAGCACCAGCCGCTTCTCCGGCGCGTGGCGGCGCAGAAAGTCGTAGGCCTGCACAAAAGGCGTCACCGGGATCGACACATTGTGCGCCTGGCTGGCCCAGTTGACCATCTCGTCTTCCCATAGGTAGACATGGTGTACGGAGGGGTAGGCTTCCAGCAGTTGCGCCAGCCGCGTCTCCAGGATATAGCGGGCGGCGCGCGAGTCGGGGTCGATGCGCTCGATGCGGTTGGTGCGCCCGTGAAATTCGTAGACCTCCTCGCGCCGCACTTCCGGCGGGCAGGCGCGGCGAATCTCTTCGGGCAGCCGGTACGGTTCGAAGCCGACGCCAGTGCGGATGCCAAGCTGTGCGGCGTAGCCAAAGGCTTCGCGCCAGACCTGCTGCGCCATTTCCGCAGCCTCCCACGGGCCGCGTGCATAGCGGGTCGAGTCGGCGCCAAAAATTTCGTCGTCGAAGTACTGCGCGGCGCTCATGCCATAGCGCGAGGTGCGCTGCGGCAGATAACCCCAGCGATCCGATACGGTCGTGTCGAGATGGGCCAGATGGCCGACGCCACCGTACTCAAAGGAGAGAAAGGGCTCCGCCCACTGATCTTCCTGACCGTAGACGTGGATGCCGAGCGTGTTGAAGCGCATACGCAGCATTGACTCCAGATAAGCGCGCCAATCCTCGCGGTTGTAGACCGAAACACAGTTCAGGAAATCGGGCCACGGCAGCAGCCCGCGCACGGCAAAGCGCGGCTCGCCCACCCACGGCTGGCCGCTATCGGGCAGAGTAAGGCTGCCTGGCGCTTCGACTGGATAAAGGTCGCCGTCGATACCAAAGCGCGTCCCCTGACGCTCCAGAAAGTCGAAGACTGCATAGAGCAGCCCTTGCTCGCTCGCACCGTGCAGCTTGACGGCGCCAGACTCGGCTGAAATTGTGTAGCTTTCTGCGTGCCCGCGTGAAGCGGTGAGCACAAAACGCAGTTCACCTTCACTCAGGTCGCCACCGGGCAGTTCGCCTACTCGTAGCTCGCGGCGATAGCTAAGTCCGTAGAGGCCGCGGCCCAACTCAGTGGCGGCAAGCCGCTCTTTGAAGGACGGCGTAGATGGCGTAAAAATTGTGATCAACTCGACCGCGTGAAGCTGATGTTGCATTCCGTTACCCTTTAATCGCTCCAATAGTGAGATTATTTAACAGTTGATTGTGCCCGGCGATGAAAATGGCGATGATAGGCAGCGTGGCAATAAACGCACCGGCCAGGATCATACCGTACTCGATACGATAGAGGCCGATCAGCGTCGCCAACCCGACCGGATAGGTGAATTTTTCGGTGCTGCGCAGCACGATCAGTGGCCAGAGATAGTCGTTCCAGGAAGCCAAAAAGACGAGCACCGCCAGCACCGAGAGCGCGCCGCGCGAGAGTGGCAGCCCGATGCGCCAGAAGATGCCCCAGTCCGACGCGCCGTCGATTCTGGCCGCATCAACCAACTCACTGGGCACGGCCAACATGCTCTGCCGCATAAAGAAGGCGCCGAACGCGCTCACCGCACCAGGAATGATGATCGCCCAATAGGTGTCCAGCCAGCCGATGCGCACCATCATCAGAAAGAGTGGCACCAGCGTCACCTGGAAGGGAAAGGTCAGGGTGGCGAGCAGGATAATAAAGAGCACACGCTTGCCCTTAAATTCGAACTTGGCAAAGCCCCAACCGACCATCGAGGCGACGAGCAGCGTCAGCGCAGTCTGCGACACGGCAATGATGGCGCTGTTGGCAAACTGGCGCAGGTAGGGGATCTCGTCGCCGCTGAGCAGGCGGTTGTAGTTCTCCAGCGTAGGGTTGCGCGGGAGAATCGTCAACGGGATACCGAAAATCTCGGCGTTGAACTTGAACGAGCCGGCGATCATGTAGACAAAGGGCGCGCCGACCAGAATGGCGCTCAGCACCAGCAACACATAGACCAAGCCAGTTTCTATACCCAGCCAGCGCATCGGCTGACCAGCCTTTCGGTCGGTCGATCCTGTTGTGACGGCTGCCATGTCAATCCTCCTGGAAGATGCCAAGCAGCCGGCCTTGCAGCAAGGTCAGCAGCAGGATGACCACCGCCAACGCATAGCCGATCGAGGCTGCATAGCCGAACTTGAGAAAGCGAAAGCCGGTGAGGTAGAGATACATCGTCATAAAGAGACCGGCGTTGTTGGTGCCGCCCTGCGCGCCCACCAGAATCGACGGCTCGGCAAAGAGATTGTAGGAGCCGATGATGGCAAAGGTCAGCACGAAGACGAGCGTCGGGCGCAGCAGCGGCAGTGTGACAAAGCGAAAGACCTGCCAGCGGTTGGCGCCGTCGATCGTCGCCGCCTCGCGCACCTCCATCGAAATGGTTTGCAAGCCGGCCATGAAGTAGAGGGCGTTGATGCCGGTGTAGCGCCACAGCCCCACGATGATGATCGACGGCATGATCCAGGCCGGGTCCTGCAGCCAGCGCACAGCCGGCAGCCCCAGCGGCTTGAGGAGGTAGTTGTTGATCAGGCCGTACTCGGCGCCGAAGACCAACGTGAAAATGATGCCGACCACCACGCCGGCCGTGATGTTGGGCGAGAAAAAGAAGAGCCGGAAAAACTCGCGCCCCGGCAGTGTGCGCCGGAAGAGTACGAGCGCTAGGAGCAGCGCGACCGGCACGATGACAAAGATGCTGCCCAACGCATAGTAGCTTGTGTTGAAGAGCGCCTTCAGGAAAGTTTCGTCTTCAAAAAGATTGAGGTAATTGCCGAGACCAATAAACTTTGGCTCGCTGCCGATGCCCACCTGTTGAAAGAAGCTCAGATAGAACGCCCAGAGCACCGGGTAGAGAAAGAAGATCGCATAACCGATAAAAAAAGGGCTGATAAAGAGATAGGGCGCTGCCTGTCGCCTCCATTTAGTCATGATGCAACTCTCCGCAGTGGTGTCATCAGGGGAGCTGCCAGCGACGCCGCGCCAGCAACTCCCCACCAACCGAACGAATAGATCAGCCTTGTTCTTCTGCCATCGTCTTGCGAATTCCTTCTGCGACCTGCGTGAACGCATCCGCGGGCGCCAGCTTGCCGTCCCACATATCCTGCCACAGCGGCTCCAGCTTGCTACCCATTTCGGCGCGATAGGGGCTCTGATACTGCGCCGGCACGCTTGGCCAACTTCGGCAAAGAGCGCACCGAGCACCTGGCCGGAGAAGTACTCGTCGGGCTGTTGCAACCGCGGGTCAGACATGGCCGGGATAAAGGGCGGGAAGAGGTTGGTCAGCTCGTAGCGCAACACATTGCCTTCTTTGGAGAGCATGCTGTACTCCTGGAAGTTCCACGCCTCTTCGACGTTCGGGCTGGTCTTGACGATGCAGTTGCCGGTGCCGCCCCAGCAGCTCGTGCGCACGCCGCCGCTTTCCCACGCCGGCATGGCAATCGCTTTCCACTTGCCCGACAGATCGGGTGCGTTGTCCTTGAAGAAACCAGCGTACCAGTCTGCGCCGACGCGCGAGAGCCACTTGCCCTCATTGATGGCCGCCCACCACTCGTTGCCGCCGGAGACGCCGCCGGTCTGAGTGTCGGCAATGCCGTATTGGTCGCGCCAGGCGAGGATGCTGTTCATCGTGTCGATCGACAGGTCGGTGTCCAGCGCGACGTTGCCGTCGGCGTCGAACCAGTCGCCGCCACGCTGGCGCAGCAGAGCCCCGTGGTCTTCGAAAGGAATGGCCTTGACATCGTCGCTGGAAACCTGCT
>JADJVW010000010.1 GCA_016710365.1 Candidatus Caldilinea saccharophila
CGCACGCGGCGAAGGCATTGTCCCGCACCGCACGCTGCAAGGCGACCGCGCCGAAGTGATCGTGCAGCATCCGCCGGAGACGGGGACGGTGGCGCTGCGCTATGCCAGCGCGGCGCCGGTCGCGCTCTCAGTGGTCGTCGCCGGCGATGACACGGCGCTGGCAAGCAGCGACGGGGCGACGGGCGAAGTGCGTATCGATCTGGCGGAGGCTTTGCGCGCCGCCCGTGCGCTTGGGCTGGCGGAAAGTCCGTTGTCGCTGCGGATTGAGGTTGAAGGGGATGCACCGGTGCGCGTGGAGGAGATTGTCCTCACTGCTCCGTAGCCGTTTCGACTTGCCGCGCCAGTTCTGCAATGCATGCCCGTCGCTTTTGCAAATTTGCTGGCTAAAGCGTTCGAAGAAGAGAATACAAGATGAGTCGCATGACTGTTCGCCTGCCGCTTCGCTGCACCAGCAGCTAAATCAACTGGCGCAGGAAGAAGGGGTTTCTATGAATCAGTACATTGTCTATGCTTTGACGCGCCAAGCCGGGATGTTATACGATCTGATCCCCACCACCGCAGCCGAGCGCCAGGCAGAGCATCAGCGGTGGAGCGAACTGCGCAACCGGCTGGACGCTCTGCCCACCACCGCAGCCGTGCACATTGCCCTGGAAAGCCGAGAAATGGTCGAGCCAGAACCTGACCTGTCGCCGGCGGCGCGCACCCTGAACCGGCGCATAGAACGAAAAGCCTGAAGCGTAGATTGCGCAGGAATAGCCGAGGTTTTCGCCCCTCGCAACTCGCCCCTCCTCTTATTCTCCCGTCCGCACCAATCGCCAATCCCCCAGGCTGTCCAGCAACGCGTAGACGCGATCGTGCCGCGTCTGCAAGCGCGCGTCGGCGACTGGCGCCTCGTCGATCACCTCGTCGATAAAGCGATCCGACGGGCAGTAGACTTCAAGCCGCGCGGTCGCGGGGTCGGCGCCGCTGTCGCGCAGGCGGGCGAGCACCGCGCGCAGCGCTTTTTCCAGCGTGTCGTAGAGCGCCTGGTCGGGCGTCGGCTGGCCGGCAAAGCGCATCTGTACGGGCTGAGGCGCATACCCCGGCCACTGCAAGATATATTCGGCGCTGGCTGTGGCGCCATTGGGGAAGATCAATCCACGCAGGATAACGACAATCGGCGCTTCCGGCGCCTGGCCGGGCAGCGGCGCCATCTGATGGGGCGCCGCGTTGGCCGCACCCGACGGCGCGCCGAGCACGACATGGCCGCTGACTGTAGGTTGATGGTTGGCGTCGCGCGGGGCAGCCATGCGCAGCGGTGCGCGTGGGAGCGCCTGGGCAGCGGAGACAGGCGGTGGCATAGGGGCAACGTCGGCTTTCGCCGCACGCATTCCGCCTAGCGCAGGCGCCACACTCATGCGCCGCTGATCGGTGCTGAGATCGTCAAATTGCAGCAACCCGCTGACGCGCAAGCGGCGCGCCAGGGTGCGACGCTGCGCGGGCGTAAGTCCGCGGATTGAGTCGACAATCGCATCTACCATGGTGGCATCGGGCATAGTCGGCGCCTCGCAAGAGGTGACAATCGTGGGCGTGCGCGGATGGTCACGGCACGGGCTGGCGTTGTTGCCGCTGCTCGGCGCGCGCCTTTTCCCACAAGAAATGCAGGTTGTTCAGGTGGAATTGCTGCACCAGACCGCCCAGCGGGATGCGGCTGTGCTCGAACTGTTCGATGTCGTACTCGGCCAGGTCGTGTTTTGTGGCGCCTTCGGCCATCAGACGCTTCACCAGGTTTTGGATGTCGGTCAGGTAGCGCGCGGCGGCGTCGATGCTGCTGGTGACTTCACCGCGCAGGAGGATGTCGCCGTGTCCCTGCACGATGCATTCCAGGTTGAAGTCATGCAAATTGCGCAACGAGCGCATATACGCGTCGATGTCGGCAAAGGGCGAGGCAATCATCGGCGCCGGCATCATCAGGTCGCTGGCAAAGAGCACCTTGTCCTCGCGCACATGCACCACACAGGCGTCAGGGCTTGGCCCAGGTGTGTGCATCAGGTGCAATGTTTTGCCGCCCAGCCGGATCACCATCCCTTCACTAAAGACCACTTTGGGGAAGCGGATCGACACCTGACGCAGCTCTGGTGTGTGTTCCTTGGCCTCCTCAAGCGCTTGGACGCCGTACTGTTTCAACATCTGCAAACAGGTTTCGTGCGCGATCAATTCGGCGGCGGGGAAAAAGCAAGACCCGTACACGTGGTCCGCATGGCTGATCGTGTTGATGACATAGCGGATGCCCTGCGGACAGACACGCTGTGCAAAATCGATGAGCTGGCGGGTCTCTGAGGGAAAGGGCAGCGTGTCGATGAGAATGCCGCCCTCGGCGGTGACGACCAATCCCGCATTTACCTCCACAAAAAGACGACTCGTAAACACCCAGGTATCGTCGGCGACGCGCGTACGAATTATACTCACTGCTTTTCCCTCGATCCTGATTCTCAAAACGACGTGTTCAGCCACGACAGTTTTGCGATACTAGCACAGACGCCCAGTCAAAGTCAAAAAGATTGACATAAAAATGGAATAGGCAAAGCAAAAGCCGCCTGGAAACTCCAGACGGCTGATAAACTTTGCAGGACTCCACAGCGCCGTGTGGTCAGTGGGTACGAACCTGCGTAAGCAGGTGGGTGCAGACTGGACGCTTCCGTCTTGCCTTGTGGGCTACCACATCCACGTCGCTTGGTCTAGCTCCCGTTTGTGAAGTGTTGGCTCGCCCCGTGTGCCAACTCATCACGGACGCTGCAGAGTCAACTTCAGTATAGCACAGGCGGCATAGGTGGCAAGACGACGCGCGCCCATTTCGCCTGGATCATGATAGTGGTCAAGGATTCCCCTGTTTTTGCGGCAGGCGCACGGCGATCGCAAGTTCTTCCAATTGCGCATCGGTTACCGGGCACGGTGAATCGAGCATGAGATCGGTGCCGGCGGCCGTCTTCGGGAAGGCGATTACGTCGCGGATGCTGGTCGCTTCGGCAAAGAGGGCGACCAGGCGATCGATGCCCAGGGCAATGCCGCCGTGCGGAGGGGCGCCGTATTGAAACGCTTCGAGCAGATGGCCGAATTGAGCCTGCGTCTGTGCGCTGGTCAGCCCCAGCCGCGCAAAGAGCCGATCCTGCAAATCGCTGCGATGGATGCGGATGCTGCCGCCGCCGATCTCCCAGCCGTTGAGCACCACGTCGTAGGCTTTGGCAAGCACGCTGCCGGGGTCGCTTTCCAGCTTCTCCCAATCCTCGTCGCGCGCGCTTGTAAAAGGATGATGCACGGCCTGCCAGCGCTGTTCGTCTTCGTTGTACTCCAACAGCGGGAAGTCGACGACCCAGCAATAGGCCAGCAGCATGGGGTCGATGAGGTTGGCGCGGCGGCCGATCTCCAGGCGTAGATTTGCCAGACACTGGTTGACGACTGCCAATTTGTCCGCCACGATCAAGATCAGGTCGCCCTGGCTGGCTTCGCTGCGCGCGACAATGCCCTGAAGCTCGGCGGGCGACAGGAACTTCGTCACCTGACTGCGCAGGCTCGCATCCGGATAATTGCCCGACGCGTCCGGTTCGCCGGCAACGCCGATCCAAACCAAGCCCTTGGCGCCATAGTGCTTGACAAAATCGGTCAATTCATCGATCTCGCGCCGCGAAAGCCCATTGCCGCCGGGAAAGACGACGCCCTTGACCGCGCCGCCGCTGGCGACAGCATTTTTGAAGACGCCAAACTCGCTGGCGCCGACAAGATCGTTGATGTTGAACAGCCGTTGACCAAAGCGCAAATCCGGCCGGTCGATGCCATAATATTCCACGGCGTCGGCATAGCTGATGACTGGAAAGGGCAACGTGAGCATGCGCTTGTTAGGCAACATAACGCCGCTGAGTTCGATCAACAACGCTTCGATCAGGCGCGGATGTCGGCGGCGTCGACAAAACTCATCTCCAGATCGACCTGCGTGAACTCCGGCTGGCGGTCGGCGCGCAGATCCTCATCGCGGAAACAGCGGGCGATCTGAAAGTAGCGTTCCATGCCCGCCACCATCAACAACTGCTTGAGTTGCTGCGGACTTTGCGGCAGGGCGTAGAATTCACCGGGTTGAAGACGGCTGGGCACGACAAAGTCGCGCGCGCCCTCCGGCGTGCTCTTGAGCAAGATCGGCGTCTCGACTTCGATAAAATCGCGCGCTGAGAAGTACTCGCGGATAAAGCGCACGATGTGATGGCGCAGCACCAGGTTCTGCGTCATGCGGGGCCGGCGGATATCGAGATAGCGATATTTGAGACGCAGCATTTCATCCACTTCGTCCGCGGCGCTGGAAATGTAGAAGGGCGGATTCTTGGCGGTGTTGAGAATGGTGACTGACTCGGCGATCACTTCGATGTCGCCTGTGTTCAAGTTTGGGTTGCGCAGCCCTTCGGGGCGCGCGGCAACCTTGCCGCTCACCTGCACGACATACTCGCTGCGCGCTTGCACTGCCACGCTATGCGCGGCCGGCGCCTGTTCGGAGTCAATCGTCACTTGTGTGAGGCCAAAGCGGTCGCGCAGGTCGATGAAAATCAGCCCACCGTGGTCGCGGCGTCGATTCACCCACCCGGCCAGAGTTACAGTTTCACCGATATGCTCCAAGTTTAGTGCGCCGCATGTATGCGTTTTCAACATAACTTGCTTCCTATTCAGTTGATTCGTTCAATTTAGGCGACGCCCGCGTGGGCAATCAACCGTACATTGTAGCGGTCAGCGCCGCCGCGGTCAATTTGCACTTGTCTGATTGGGTGCATTTCAATTTCCTAAAACATCGAGTATACTCGCGCACACAGCAAATCACCTCAGGATCGAGCTACCGGGAATGGAGCCACGAATGGAGCCACCGTATGGCGAAAGCAGCAAGACGCACGCCGATGTCGAGCGTGGACAAAGCCTGGTTCGAGATGGACAGCGCCACCAACCTCATGATCATCAACGGTCTGATGTGGTTCGAAGGCAAAGTCGATTTTGAACTCTTCACACACATCTTGGAAAAACGCTTTATCGAGCGCTATGAACGCTTTCGCCAGCGCATTGTAGTCGGCTCGGATGGCCGGCTCTACTGGGAGCAGGATCCACATTTTGACGTGCGCGCATGTGCAGCGCGTCTCGTTGCCGGAACCGCTCACTCAGGAGGGTTTGCAAAACCTCGTCAGCAGCATCATCAATGAGCCGCTCGATCGTCGCAAACCGCTGTGGCGCTTCTTCCTGGTTGAGGATGTGGAAGGGGGTACGGCGCTTTTTGGCCGCATCCACCACTGCATCGGCGACGGCATCGCGCTGATTCGCGTCTTGCTCGACATGACTTCAGAAAATGTCGAGGATTCCCTGCGTCCGAACCTTGCCGGCGCCGATCAGCCTGCGCGGAGGCGCCGCACGCGCGGGCTGATCGGCTCGACCATGCGTGCAGCGTACGGGCTTGCCAGAAACTCGGTTGACCTGGGCAAGACGTTAGTCGGCCAGACGTTGTTGACGCTGGAAGACCCCAGGCATCCCGCCAGGATCGCCAAATCGCTGGGCGTCGTCTCGGCGGCCAGTACGGCTATCCTGGCGAAGCTGTTGCTGCTGCCGCCCGATCGTGAGACGGTGTTCAAGGGCGAGTTGAGCGCCATCAAGCGCGTCGTCTGGTCCCAACCGCTCGATCTCGCCAATATCAAACAGATCGGGCGCGTTTTTGACGCCACGATCAACGATGTGCTGGTGTCGGCCGTCGCAGGCGCGTTGCGCGACTATATGCTTCAAGCGGGCGACGATCCCAACATCGACAACATCAACGCTATGGTGCCGGTTAATCTGCGCCCGCTGGACCACGTCACCGAGCTTGGCAATCAATTTGCACTTGTCTATCTGCCTTTATCCGTCAGCCTGGACGATGCGGCGGCGCGGCTCAAGGCGACCAAACATGCGATGGATGTGCTCAAGCAATCGCCTGAACCTTTTCTGGTCTATCAAATTCTGGGCATCATCGGCAACCTGCCGCTGGATCTGGCAAAGCAGGCGACGACCTGGTTTTCCTCCAAAGCTTCAACGGTGTTGACCAATGTGCCTGGTCCGCGCCAGCAAATCTATTTTGCCGGGTTGCCGCTGCGCCAGTTGATGTTCTGGGTGCCGCAATCAGGCAAGATCAGCATGGGCATCAGCATCATCAGCTACAACGGCAGCGTGTTGCTTGGTTTGATGGTGGATGACACTCTGGTCAAATCTCCTCAACTCATCATGGATCATTTTGCCCATCAACTTGAACTTTTGGCAGCACACGCCAAGGCGCGCAATGATGAAACGGTTGAGCAGGCGCGTTCAATTCCAGATCAGAAGCCTGCGCCGCAACCCGCGGATGAACATGCGGACCTCACCGCGCAGTAGGGACGCATGTCCGCACAAAACATGGCAGAGCAGAAATATTATTTGACAAGCGATAATTTTGACGCAGAGGTGCAGAGGCGCAGAAGTGCGCGCAGGAAGAGCAAGACGCTTTGTCTCGCGTTGGCGATGATTGTAATAGTTTTCTTTGGTTCACCTCTCGATGTGCGTGCGCAGACGTCCGACAACGGGGCGCCGTCTGCCCAGGAGACCCCCTCAGCCCCGTTCGATTCGGCGCTGCCGACGCCGTTGCCGATTGCGACGCTGTTGCCTAGCGATACACCGATGCTGACCGCGACGCCTACCTCCGCGCCGGCTGTGACGGCAATGCCGACGCCAACCCCAACGGACAACCTCGCAAGCGCCGTTATGCAGATTTCGCCGCTCAAGGTGGCGCCGGACGACCGTCCCTTCAACAACTCCGGCGCATTTGCCTGGCTTGCGACGGCGCTCGTCATTGTGCTGGCTGGCGCCGTGGTGATGGCGGCAGCGCAAACACGCAGGTGATCGGCCCGCTGTCGTCAATTTTGCCACAAGAACTTGTTGACGAACGTGCGTTCCATAATTTGTTTTTGACTTGCGGCACGCGGTACAATATCCGTTATGCCTTTGACCTTGCACGCTGCCTGGCTCCCAAGTGGTGAGCCATTTTTTGATGGAACTCTCTTTTTCTGGGCGGAATCTCTCGAATTTCAGAGCGCTCCTCGGGGAGAGTCTCTACCCACGCCCACTGCCAGCGTCGTCCTGCCGGGGCGGCAACGGCTGCCCAAGACGCCCTCGCATCCCGGTCAACTAGCGATCAACCAACTGCGCACTTTGATTGCGGAGGAACTGCCGCAATTGCCGGTGCAATCGATGCAGCCTGCCAACGCTACGGTCTGGTTGCCAAGCCACGGGGGTGTGCCACTGGCGCGGCGCAGCGTGCTGCAAACCGTGGACAAGGCGCGCACTGAGCATGATGCGGTGCGCCTTGCCAATTGGCAGGTCACCGGACTGATGATGGGCGGACTCGATGCGCTCAAGTTCTTGACGCACACTCGGCGGCAAAGCCATCCGGCGTCGGCGACTGAGGCGGCGCTGCGCCTGCGGCTTGGCAATGACATTCTATACTGGAGCAACGCCGCCAAGTTTGCCCTGGAAATGCTGATCGGCCAGCATTATGTGCCGGCGCTGCGACGCAACGGCGCCACCGGTCTCTATGCGATCTGGCGTCCTGCGCTGTTGGATGATCGCCTGCGCCGGCGCTTTGTCGCCCTGGTCGACACCATGCCACCGGTCTGCCGCGCGTATGACTTGGAGCACAGCGCCGTCGCGCCGTCCGCCTACGAATTGACCGAACACTTTGTCGCCACCGTGGTCGATGCCGCCATCCGCACGTGGAGCAACGGCGATAAGCACAACGGTGATAAATATAACGGTGATAAGCACAATGGTGATCACAAACGCAGCCTGGAGACGGCTGCCCTGCAATGGGTCGGCCAACTGCGCACAGCCGAACCTTACCTGCCGTTGCCGCCGCAGCCTGCTTTTCATTTTATGCAGGCGTGGCAAGCGTGGATCGACCAGCTCCATGTTACCAGCGACGCCAATTTCCGCATCACATTTGAACTGGTGGAGCCGGATCAAGCTGTACAATCTGCTGGGATGACCGGCGCGCTGGCCGACCAGACAGAAGCAACGCCGGTGCAGCGGCTGCATTGGACGTTGCGCTTCTATCTCCAAGCGCGCGACGATCTGCGTCTGCTCATCCCCGCGGAGCAGGTGTGGACGGCGCACGGCGGCCAGCTACGTTTTGGCAATCGACGCGTGGACCGGCCGCAGGAACGGTTGCTGGCAGGCTTGGGCGCGGCGAGTCGCCTCTTCTCGCCCATCGAGCGCAGCCTGCGTTCGGCGCGGCCGGATCTGGCAACCCTGACTTCCATCGAGGCGCATCAATTTTGCGAGAGGCCGCGCCGCTGCTGGAAAGCAACGGCTTTGGCGTGCTGTTGCCGGAATGGTGGAGCCTGCGCCAGCGCACACGGCTGGGTTTGCGCCTGCGGCTTGCGGCTGACGAAGATGCGCGCTGGCTTGCCGACGATGAAGACGCGCACAGCGATCCTTTCATTTCGCGCACCCGCCACATGCCAATTCACTTCTCCTGGGAACTGACGCTGGGCAACGAGCGCGTCAGCCAGACGGATTTCGAGGCGCTGACCGCGCACAACACGCCACTGCTCAACCTGCGCGGCCAGTGGATCGAACTCGATCCGCAACAGGTGCGCGCGGCCAAACGCTTCCTTGTGGAGCGGCAGTCCTCTGGCGAGATGTCGCTGCTCCAGTCGATTCGGATGGCGCAGGCTTATCTGAATCAATTTGAAGACCACACCGTCAAGCCCGGCGTGACGCAGGATGCGGAGATGCCTTTTTTGCCCAGCGCCACGTCGCCAGATGAGATGTTGCCGCTGGAAGCCGTGGATGTGGATGGCTGGTTGCGCCTGGTGCTCGACCACCCGCGCACGCAGAAACAGGTGACGGAACTGAGTGAGCCGGCAGGTTTTGTCGGCGAGTTGCGGCCTTATCAGCGGCGCGGCGTGGGGTGGCTGGCTTACTTGCGCAGGCTTGGCCTGGGCGCCTGTCTCGCTGACGACATGGGGCTGGGCAAGACTGTGCAGGCCATCGCCATGCTGCTGCATGAACGGATGGTCGCGGCTGAGCCGGCGACTGCACCGGAAGACGCCAGCGCAGCCGCGACGGCGTACTTGCCCGCGCTGCTGATCTGCCCGACGAGCGTCGTCGCCAACTGGCGGCGTGAAGTTGAGCGCTTTGCGCCGAGTTTGCGCATCCTGGTGCATCACGGCAGCGGGCGACTCGACGGCGACGCGTTCGTGACGACCGTGGCTGGCAGCGATGTCGTGATCACCAGCTATGGCACGACGCGACGCGATATCGACCTGTTACAACAATGCGCGTGGAGCGATCTGATCCTTGACGAAGCGCAAAATATCAAGAACCCAGCCGCCAAACAGTCGCAGGCTGTGCGGCGTATTGTAGCGCGCAACCGGGTGGCGCTGACCGGCACGCCAGTGGAAAACCATTTGACCGAGTTGTGGAGCGTCCTCGAATTTCTCAATCCTGGCTATCTGGGCAGCCACGAGCGCTTCCGTCAGCAATTCATGATCCCGATCGAGCGCTATAACGACGACGACCGCGCGCGCGAACTGCGGCGTCTCGTGCAGCCCTTTCTGCTGCGTCGCCTTAAGTCGGACCCGACCATCATCTCGGATCTGCCGGAAAAGAACGAGATGGTCGTCTACTGCTCGCTGACCCAGGAGCAGGCGACGCTGTACGAGAACACCGTGCAGGAAGCGTTGGCCGCGTTGGACCGCGCTGACGGGATTCAGCGCCGCGGTCTGGTGCTGAGTCTGCTGACGCGGCTCAAGCAGATCTGCAACCACCCGGCCCACTATCTCAAGCAGGAAGCCCCGCTGCGGCTGCGCAGTGGCAAGTTGGAGCGCCTCACCGAAATGCTGGAAGAAGCGCTTTCCGTCGGCGATCATGCGCTGATTTTCACGCAGTTTGTCGAGATGGGCACGCTGTTGCAGCGCCATTTAATCGAGCGACTCCAGACGGACGTGATCTTCCTGCACGGCGGCACCTCTGCGCCGCAACGCGATCGCATGGTGCAGGCTTTCCAGCGTGACGACGGGCCGGCCATCTTTGTGCTGAGCCTGCGGGCAGGCGGCTCCGGCCTCAACCTGACGCGTGCCAATCACGTCTTCCACTTTGACCGCTGGTGGAATCCGGCCGTTGAGAATCAGGCGACCGACCGCGCGTTTCGGATCGGGCAGCGCCGCAACGTGCAAGTGCATAAATTTGTGGTGGCGGGCACGTTGGAAGAGCGCATCAACGCCATTCTCGAAAGCAAGCAGTCGCTGGCGGAGACGATTGTCGGCAGCGGCGAAAATTGGCTCACAGAGCTGAACACCGACGAATTGCGTGAGATCCTGACGCTGCGTCGCGAGACGCTGGACGAATGAGGTAAGCAAATGGCCGTTACTTCGATGGCGGGCAGCGCCACGACCGGCGCCTGGTGGATGCGCCGCTGGACGAAATTTATGCAACAGGTTGGCGTTGCGTCCGATGCGAACGAGCTGCGCGGGCTGCGCGTCAAACGGTTGGAAGTGCAACCTGGGTTGATTCAGGCGCAGGTCGTGGCGCGCGAAGGCGGCGTAACGGGTGTGGAGATCCGCTTCCCGATCCTATCCGAACCCCAGTGGGCCGCCATCATCGACACGCTGGGCAGCCAGGCGCTCTTTGTTGCCCAGTTGCTGGCAGGTAATATGCCGGCTGAAATCGAGCAAGTTTTCCTGGATGCTGGGAGCTGGCTCCTGCCGTCGGACGTTAGCGAGATCGAGCAGCGTTGTGCGTTGCCAGGCGAGACGCCGACGGTGATGGAATGTCCTTGCCGCGCCTTGGCCGCCGTCTATGTCCAATTGGGCGAAATGGTGGCGGAAGATCCCTGGCTCCTGCTGCGGCTGCGGGGTCGCGACCGTCAGCAAGTCTTGGCCGCGCTGCATGAAAAGCGCAATAGCGAACTCCAGGCGTCCACTGCGCGCGCTGTCCCCACCCTAGAGTCCTCGGCCGTGGCGGAACGCGCCTTCTATACGCCGCCGCTGCACAGTTCGCAGGCAGACGCCGGAGACGTTATCCAACTCGAAGATCACATTGCTGACTTCTGGGGGCGTCGTAAAGTGTTGGAGGACGTTCACTACCATCTGGTGCAGCCGTTGGTCGAGCTTGCCCTCTTGCGCCGCCTTGGGCCGATCAGCGCCAGCGCGGATGGCGGCGAAGCCTACGCGCAATTGCAGAGCGTCTATCACCGGGTGACGCGCCGTGCGTGGGATATGGCCTTTACGCCCGATGAAGAGCTGATGCCAGACGACAGCGAAATCGTCGATTAGCTTCTCCCGCTCAAATCGTTACTGAAAGGCGCCCATTTCGACGCGGAGACGCCGCGTCAGAGGTGAGAAATTTCCATACAGGTTCTCATGCCAGACGCCTGGGGATGCGTTTAGCGACGCCCACCGCCAGGGCGATCCCCACCGTGCCTGTACTGAGTATCAGCGCACCCATGCGCAGCCAGCGCGCTTTATCGGCCATGCGCCACCAACGCAGGCGCATCAGCCCCCATTCCCAAAGGCCAGGCAGCGCCGTCGCCCCGAGCACGGCCAGGCGATCTTTGCCGGTGATATAGACTTCGCGTTCTTCCCGCTCGATCGCCTCGACGATGCGTTCGCCTACGCGCGTTGCCGGCGTGCGCCCCAGCAGCCCAACGCGGCGGCGCGCGGGCCGCGCCCGCGCTGTTTGCGACAGTAGAAAGCTTTCATCGAACTCCGTAGCTGTAATGCCTGGCAGCACGGTGATGACATGCACCTTTTGTGCGGCAAGCTCCATGCGGGCCGCGGTCGAAAAGGCGCCCAACGCAAACTTGGACGCGGTGTAGCCGGCCGAAGCCCCGACCATGCCCAGCGACGGCACGGCGATTTTGCCCAGAATGCTGCTGACATTGACGATGACGCCGCCACCTTGCTCCGCCATGATGGGCGCCACCGACTGGATGGCAAAGAGCGGGCCAAAGACGTTGACATCGAACAGATAGCGAAGCTGCGTCTCATCAAGTTGCGTGACATCGCCTTGTAAACCCAGGCCGGCGTTATTGATCAGGATGTCGATGCGGCCAAAATGCGCCAGCGTCGCCTGCACCATGCGCTCGATCTGGCTGCGCTGCGCCATGTCCGTCGGCAGCACCAACGTACGCACGCTCCAGCGTTCCTGGAGGGAGGCGGCCAGCGTTTCCAGCCGCTCCGCACGGCGTGCGGCGAGCGCCACATGGACGCCGCGCCTGGCCAGCGCCGCGGCGGTCGCTGCGCCGATGCCCGCACTGGCGCCGGTGACAATCGCCACCTGCTCTGGTCTCACCTTCATGGTTATATCGCTCACTCTCTTTGGATGATGGCTAATCTTTCAGCCGGTCGCGAAGTGGCGCGCTGTCTGTTGCGCAGGCACGGCTGATGCGACGCGGCTGATGCGACGCGGCTGATGCGGCGCGACTGATGCGGCGCTATTGCCATCCCAACTCATAGCCGGTCTCGTACATGGCCACGATATTCTCCGGCGGGCTGATTGACTGGATGTTGTGACAGGGCGCCAGGATGTAGCCCGCCGGCGCCAAGCACCTCCAGGTTGTAGGCGACTTCCGCACGCACATCATCCACCGCGCCAAATGGCAACGTGTGCTGGTTGTCCATGCCGCCGTGGAAGATCACCTGGTCGCCAAAGTCGCGCTTGAGTTCGGCGCGCTCCATGTCGCGGCAGCGCCACTGGATGGGGTTGAGGATGTCGATGCCGACGCCGATCATGTCGGGCAGAATGGGGCGGATGGCGCCGTCGCTGTGGTGGAAGACGTAGACGCCCGCGCTGTGCGCCAGGTCGATCATGCGCTTCATGCGCGGCGCAAACACTTCACGGATGGTCTTAGGCGAAAAAAGCAGGCTCTGCTGCGATCCGAAATCCTCCGCTACATAGGAGAGCATCACCTGCCCTGGAATCTGCTCGTAGATGCGCTGCGTGTTGATGTAGGATAAATCGAAGAGTTTGTCGAGGCAATAGAGGGCAAACTCTGGGTTGACGAGCAAATCCACGTACGCCTGTTCCATCCCGCGCAGGCGGGCGTAGGTCAGAAATGGCTCGGAGCCGCCGCCCTGGATCGGATACTCCTCTTTGCCCACAAGCTGCTCGGGGATGCTCGAATAGTCAAGCCAGTCGGCGCTAGGCCAGGCGTAATTGGCTTCTAGCTCCTCGATCGTTTCGTAGGTGGCCAGCGGGTGAACGACGCACTCGCGATAGAAACCGCCTTCATACTGCACATCGCGGAAGCCACAGCCAAACATATCGTGGTCATCGTCGATAAGCGGGCCGACATATTCGGGTCTCATTGTCACGACGCGGTCGATGTGGAGCGCGCGAAAGACTTCCCACTCGTCTGCACAACCCAGGTGCTGCTGGAGCTTTGCCATCGTCTCGTCGGTGCCCCAGTAATCCATCGGCACGCGGTCGGGCGTCTTGCGCTGGAGCACAGCGAGCCAGCGCTCTTTGGGCGTCATACTTTCTTTTGGCATGTCATTTGCATCCAATGTTTTTGTTTTTACTGTGTTTTTACGGTAATGATACGGATAGTGAATGAGATGGTGTGGAGACCTTTGGGTTACTCGCCTGAATAGTGCACCCAGCGCGAGGAACTGCGAAAAACCAGCAATGTGGCGACCAGGATGATCAGGAAGAGCACCCACGCCATCCCCGCGGCATACCCCATCTTGAAGAAGCGAAAGGCGTTCTGATAGAGGTAGAGCGAGTAGAAGAGCGTCGAATCGGCCGGACCGCCGTTGGTCATGATATAAGCCTGCGAGAAAACCTGGAAACCGCCGATCAGCCCGATCACCAGGTTGAACAGGATGACCGGGGTAATAATCGGGATCATGACCGAACGGATACGCTGGAACTCGTTGGCGCCATCAAGCTCGGCAGCTTCGAGCAGCTCTTTGGGCACATCCTGCAAGCCGGCCAAAAAGATGACCACGGCATTGCCGACCGACCAGAGGCTCATCAATACCAACGAAGGCTTCGACCAGCCTGGATCGGTCAGCCACGGAATTGGTGCGATGCCGAGGTTGCGCACGAGCAGATTCAACACGCCGTACTGAGGGTTGAAGAGCCAGAGCCAGACAATTGATGAAGCCACGATAGGAATGATCACCGGGATATAGTAGATCGTGCGATAGACGGTCATGCCGCGCACGTTCATGTTCAACAACATAGCGAGGCTCAACGCCAGCACGATCCCGATCAGGTTGGAGAGGACCGTGTAATAAAGCGTATTGCCCAGCGCCAACCAGAATAGCCTGTCGCTGGTGAGCATCGAAATATAATTATCCAGCCCAATCCAGCGCGGCGGCTGCAAGACCGAATAGGTGGTAAAAGAGAAATAGAAAGAGGCGATGATCGGGATCACGCCAAAACACAGAAAACCGATCAACCAGGGCGAGCAGAAGGCTATGGCCTTCCAAAAGCGTTTGCGCTGTTTGCGCTGTTCGGCCTGGCGTTGCATTGCGGCTGCGGTCATCGTTCTTCTCCTAACCCTTCATGCCCGTAAAAGTGATGCCCTGGATAAAGGAGCGTTGCGCAAAGAAAAACAGGATGATGACCGGCACGGTAAAGAGCGAGGTGGCAGCCATAATCAAGGAGAAGCGGCTTAACCCGTAGGAGCTTTGCATCTGCGCCAACCCTAATGAGATCGTGAACCAGCGGGTGTCGTTCAAATAGATGAGCGGCGTCAGAAAATCATTCCAACTGTTCAGGAACTGAAAGAGCGCCACCACCATAATGGCCGGTTTCGACAACGGCAGGATGATGCTGGTGAGGATGCGCAGCTCGCCCGCACCGTCGATCAGCGCCGCATCGGAGAGTTCGTTGGGGATGCCGCGGAAGAATTGGCGAAAAAGAAAGATGAAAAATGCATTGCCAAAGAAATGGGGCACGATCAAAGGCAGCAGCGTATTGGTCCAGCCGATCCGGCTGAAGATCACGTACAGCGGGATCATGGTCACCTGAAACGGCAGCATGATTGTGCTGATCACAAGCACGAACACCCACTCGCGGCCCGGCCATTCCATGCGCGCAAACGCGTAGGCCGGCAGTACGGACGAAATTACTACGCCGATCACCGACAGCAGCGTGACGATCAGCGTGTTGATCAGATAGGTTCCAAACGGCACAAAGAAGAACGCGTCGATGAAGTTGCCCCACATGACCGGACTAGGAATCCAACTCGGCGGATAGCTCAACACCTGCTTGTCAGTTTTCAGCGCTGTGCTCAACATCCAGATGAGGGGGAAGATAAAAAAGAGTCCAAAAAAGATCAAGGCGCCGTGTTTCAACAAGCTTGTGGTCAGCCGACGTGCCGTCACTTGATTGCTGCGCGTCTTGGGCTTGGGAGAAGTTGCTAAGGCCGGCTGCGCAACCGTGGACGCTGACAGCGGCTTATTACTGGAGTTGGTCAAGGGAACTCGCCTTTCTGGGAGGCTGGTTGAAAAAGGGCATTTTTGACGCGAAGGCGCGAGATAGCAGAGGGTCGCAGAGGAAAAGCAAAGATATCTCTGCAGGTATTCCGCTGCGTTTTCTCTGCATCGCTGCGCCTCCGCGTCAAAGTAGAAGGTTTTTCAAACAGCTTCTAACTGAGATGAGGTTGGTTCGAGAGATCGGTTCTCGAACCAACCCAGATAGGCCAGAAACCAAACAAATCAACCCTGCTGAGCAAAGAATTTGTCCAGTTCAGACTGAACGTCGGCGGTCACTTCGTCCATCAGTTGCTGCGGCGTCCCATCGAGCAGGCGCACCTTGTCGCGTGCAGAGGAAAGACGATCCTGATAGAAGGTGCCAACCGGCATCTTGGGCGGCAACAGCACACGGTCGCCCTTGAGGAACATGTCGACCATTTCGGGGAAGCCCGGATACGCGGCCAGCATCTTCTGGAAGGGTTCGTAGTCCAGCATCTTGGTGGTGACCGGCACATTGATCGGCCGTTCTCCCCAGGTCAGCACGGTGAAGTAATCTTCCAGCGTGCCGCCCAGCCCACCTGTGTACTTGACAAACTGCCAGGCTTCAGCCGGCGCCTTCGTGCCTTTGGGCACCACAGTAAAGTCGCCATAGCTGTAAGTGGTCACTTCTTTCGTGCCGCCGGGTTGCGGTGCATGTGTAATTCCATAGCGGAATCCATCCTCGGCATATTTGGCAAAGTCACCCAGTTTCCAGGCGCCGCCCACTTCATGGATGGCAATGCGCCCCGAAATAAAGGGATCGAGCACGCCGGCGCGTTCGCTTGCCAGACCCTGCTGGAAAGCCTGCACCTTGGTTACATCGTACTTCTGTGAATACGAAGCCATCCAGTCGAACATGCTGACGATGTTCGGGTCGTTCGCTGTGACTTTGCGATTTGCCTCATCGTAGAAAGAGCCATCAAAGGGGGCGGCCCACATCCAATGATCGGTCGGCATGTGCCCCATGCGCGTGATGAGGCCATCCTCTTCCAGGATCAGCTTTTCCGCCATTTCGTCAAGCTCTTCCAGCGATGCCGGCGGCTTCTCTGGGTCGAGCCCGGCTTCTTCAAAGATGGTCTTGTTCCAACCCAGGCACGAAGTCTGCTGCCAGTAGGAAAGTCCCCAGAGTTTGCCGTTGTAGCTGCCCATATCCATGATGGAAGGATGGAACCAATCTTTGGCCGCGGCCAAGTCTTCACCGCTGCCAAAGTCATCGAGCGCCAGAACAGCGCCCTGTTCCACCAGGCTGGGAATATTGATCGCCGAGTAGACCGTGATCATGTCCGGCGGGTTGCCAGCCGCCACCGAGCTCAGCAGCTTTGTCATCAATTCAGCGCCTGGCACGACATTCTGTTCTGCTTTGAGTTCGGGATTCTTGCTGTTGAAGCTGTCGCAGACAAACTGCGTCATTTCCTCCCACTGTTCGGTCCACGCGTGCCAGTACATGAGGGAAATTGGCGCTTGACTGCCGCCCGCTGCCTGTTGCCCGGCGGGCGCAGCCGCGGGTGCACAGGCCACCAGCGCCAGCCCAGCGGCGCCAATCGCGGCGCCCTTCAAGAAATCACGCCGAGATAATCCATCCATTCTGTTCATAAATCTTTCTCCTGATCTTTAGAACCTGCTTGGACATTGATAAACGAAGTAAAAAGAATCTGTTTCGGTAAAAGTCACCTTTGACCGATGACCGCACATGACTATGCGCGGCGCCACTCGAACTTATGAGCCCGGGCGTCACGTTCAGAATGCTGTCATACCGCTTTAAGGCGGCTTATTATCTATCCGAAATTTGCTGCGGAGGGGAAACGTCCAGAGGAATGCCACAGGACCCACAATCCATTTCAGGATGAGATGTCATTGCCCTCTTGATGGCTGTAACTCTGTAGTAAGAATCGCTCGACGCAAAAGCATCAGCGCGCACGATGCAGATTATCTGGCTGGATGGGGTCATTATAGCCAGTTGCAATTTATCTGTCAAAACATCATCCTGGGCGGCTGCCGCCCAGGATGATGTCACCGCGTCTTTAGATATCTGTAAGTGAGGGACTTATACTTTACTTCAGCTCGTTGCGGGTGTAGCCCAAAATCTCGCGCGCCACGATCAGCGTGTTGATCTGCCCGGTGCCTTCGTAGATGTCGTTGATCTTGGCGTCGCGCATCCACTTCTCGACCAACAACTCGGTGCTGTAGCCGAGTGGGCCGAGCAACTCCACCGCCTTCTGCGTAATCATCGTGACCGCGCGGCCGGCCTTGGCCTTCGCCATCGAGGATTCCAGCTTGTTTTCCTCGCGCGCGTCGAGCAGCGCCGTGGCCTTGACCGTGAGCAGCCACGCGGCGCGCAATTGCGCTTCCATCTCCAACAGGTCGGCCTGCACCGCAGACAGTTTCCAGCGGGGCTTGTTATACTCCATTTTGACGCCTTCTTTGGCCAGCGTGTCGCGGGTAAACTCAAACGCCGCCCGCCCGATGCCGATGGCGCTCGCCGCCACAATCGGACGGGTCGAGTCGAAGGTCTTCATCGCCCCTTTGAAGCCTTTGCCGCCGCTGGTCTTGACCTCGGCGTCGCCCAGCACATTGTCGGCCGGGATGCGCGTTGTCGAAGATGATCGCGGCGTGTCACTGGCGCGGATGCCGAGCTTCTCCTCGACTTTGGCAATGATCACGCCCGGCGTGCCCGCTTCGACGACGAAAGGCTTCATGCCGGCGCGTCCAGCCTTCTTGTCGACCGTTGCCCAGACCACAACCATGCCGTCGGACTCTTCGAGCGCCAGCTTGCCGCTGGTGCAGAAGATCTTCTGACCGTTGATGACCCACTCGTTGGTCGCCGGGTCGAAGGTGGCGGTCGTCTGGATGTTGCCGGTGTCGGAGCCAGCCTGCGGCTCCGTCATCGCCATGGCGCCCCATTTGGCCGGGCCTTCGGTGTAGCGCGTGAGAAAGCGTTCGATCTGTTCAGCCGTGCCGACGGCCTGCACCGCCGCGCCGCCCAGCCCCCCTCCGGGAATGCACAGATAGATGCCGGCGTCGCCCCAACTCAACATTTCGATGATGTGCACCAACATCATTGTGCCTGTGCTTTGCCTGGCTTCTTCGGCGGGAGGAGCTTCCAGCACCGCGACGCCGCCATGACCGTTGGATTGCGTCGCCAATGCCGCCTCTTTTTTCTTGGCAGCGCGCGCCTTGGCGGCTGCGATGTTGGCGCGTTCCATTTCCTGCATTTGCGGCAGCATCATGGCGACGTAGCGCGCGGGGCGTTCGTGTTCGTTATCATCTAAACGGCGGCTGTCCGGACGCATAGCGTGCTCAGCTACGATCTGGACCTGGCGCATTTGTTTCTCAATTGCTTCTGGTGTCTTGAATTCGATAGCCATGGTTTATTTCCTTTTCACGCATATAGCGCGATTTCGCCAGTCGCGCTACGGGTTTGCCTTATGCCACCACCGCGCCGTCCATCGTCACAAAGCCGCGGCCATTGCGCAGCCACAGCTCGACGGGATGTTCGCGGATGTATCCATGCCCGCCCAGCACCTGCACGGCGCCATCGGTCACGTCAAGCACCATCTTGTCGGCGTAGATTTTGGCAAGCAAGGCAGCCTTGGCGGCGTCTTCACCGGCATCGAATTTATAGGCGGCTTCCCACACCATCAGGCGCGTCCCTTCGATCTCGATGCGCATATTGGCGAGCATGAAAGCAATGCTCTGGCGGTGGGCGATCGGCTCGCCAAAGGCCACACGATCCTTGGCGTAGGCGACGGCATATTCATAGGCCGCGCGCGCCATGCCGACCGCCAGCGCCGCCAGCGTAATGCGGCTGAGCGTCAGCAACTTCTGAATGCGAATGCCTTTGAGACCGCCCAGGCGATTGGCTTTGGGCACAGCGACGTTCTCGAACTCAACTTCGTACATCTCCAGCGCCTGCACACCCATCAGCTTGACGCGCTTGCCGATCTTGATGCCGGGCGTATCGCCGGGCACAATATAGGCCTGCGTGACGCCGCCTTCCTGGGCATAGACCAGGAAAAATTCAGCCTGCTTCGCCAGGGGCACGTAGGTCTTCTTGCCGTTGATGACAAAGCCGTCGCCCTCTTTGACGGCAGTCGTGCGGAGCTCAGCCGGGTCAAACTGCACCACCGGCTCGACCAGCGCTGCCGTGGCCCTGGGGAATGAGTCGTTGCAGAAGAGCGCGAGGTATTGCTCCTTTTGCTTATCGTTGCCAAACTGGGCGATCGGGATGGCAAACAGATTGGGCGTCAACAAGTGGAGGCTGATGCCCAAGTCGCCCCACGCCATTTCTTCCAAATAAAGAGCGCTGGTCAACGCCGAGTATTCGCCGTACCCGCCATACTGGGCGTCGATGAAGCCGGGAAGCAGCCCCAACTCCCAGCCCATTTGCACAACCTTGTCGGGCACTTGTTTGGATTCTTCAGCCTCGCGGTAGACTGCACGCAGATTCTTCTCGGCGTATCTGCGCACTGTGTCCACCAACATCTTTTGTTCAGATGTCATGTCAAACGAGTACATAGCTGCTCCGTTTCAAAAAAACTAGGCGAGACGCAGGGAAGGTTTTGCAGACGTTCCCCGGCCATTTCCGCCACACTTGCCACAGATCAAATAGGGATAGCACCTGTAGCCTATGGTCAACATGTTGCGCGACGGTTGTGGCAAGGTTGAAAAATGTTGATCGAGAGAAGGCTATTGCGCGATTGGGGATGATGGCAGGAACAGCAATGATCCCTCTCCATTCCTCTGTTTAATTTCAGTCTTCCAGCGCTGTGCAGTACAATCGGGCCAATGGTCGATCGATCCGTTACAACCTCAACAACAGCGTCACCCGTGGGCGCATCGCGCGTGGCGCTTGTCCACGACTGGCTCAACCAGATGGGCGGCGCCGAAAACGTGCTCGAAGAGTTGGCACGCCTCTTTCCGTGCGCACCTGTCTATACCAGCATATACGACCGCCAAGCAATGCCGGACGCATATCGGGGCTGGGACATTCGCACAACCTTTATGCAGCGGCTGCCCGGCGTCACCCGGCGCCACCAGAACTACCTTCCCCTTTATCCGCTCGCCTTTGGGCGCATTGACCTCAGCGACTACGATCTGGTCCTGAGCAACAAGAGCGGCTTCTGCCACGGTGTGCGCACCAGTAGGCATGACCGTAAAGCGCTGCACGTTTGCTATTGTCTGACGCCGACGCGCTTTCTTTGGCTCTTTGATCAATACCGCGCGCGCGAGCGCATCAGCGCAGCAACAGGCGCGTTGCTCCAACCGCTGCTGACACAGTTGCGGCGATGGGACTATGCCGCCGCGCAGCGCGTCGACCATTTTATCGCGATCAGCAGCGAGATTCAGCGGCGCATTCACGACATCTACCAGCGCGAGAGCGTCGTCATTCATCCGCCGGTGGACACCGGCTATTTCCGCCCCGCCCAACACAGCGCCAACAGTGACTACTATCTGATCGTCAGCCGGTTGATTCCTTACAAACGCATCGACCTGGCCGTGCAAGCTTTTGGCCATCTGCCGCAAGCAAAGCTGATCGTCGTCGGTGATGGCCGTGATCGCGCCGAACTGGAGGCGCAGGCGACGCCCAATGTCACCTTTGTCGGGCGTCAGCCGCGCGCACGTGTGCGGGAACTGCTGCAAGGTTGCAAGGCGTTCCTCTTTCCCGGGTTGGAGGATTTCGGCATCGCGCCCGTCGAGGCGTTGAGCGCGGGGCGACCGGTCATCGCCTTTGCCGGCGGCGGCGCACTTGATACGGTGGAGCCGGGCGTCACGGGCGAGTTGTTTGCGGCGCAGACTGTGGAAAGCTTGCTGGCTGTTTTGCAGGCGTTCGATGTGCAGATCTATCGGCCTGACGCTTGCCGAGCGCAAGCGGAACGTTTCAGTACAGAGACGTTCCGGCGCAAGCGCTGACCTACCTGAACGGCGTCTTATAGTATAATGGTCAGGCATGAAGGTGGTAGGCGAGTGTGACTGGACATGACTTGTGGTGATGAGTGTTGAGAATCTGATCACAGCTTATGGAATTACGTGAGTATTGGGCGATTTTGCGGCGGCGCTGGTGGTTGCCGGTAGTGTTGGCGTTGCTGGCAGGTGGCTTGAGCCTCGCTCAATTGCAGCCGTGGCAGCCCAAACCCCCAACCTTCAGTGCGACAATGCGCATGTTGGTCGGCGTGTTGCCGGCCGCCGAGCAGGACATCACGGCCTACGATCCACGCTATTATGCCTGGCTGACCAGCGAGTATCTGGTGGACGACTTCACCGAAGTTGTGCGCAGCCAGCTCTTTGCCGCAAATGTCAGCCAGCGGCTGAGCGCGCAGAATATCACCGTGCCCGCGGGCGTGATTCAGGCCAGCGCAGCCACCGGCAAGCTCCATCGCATCATCACGCTCACCTTTACCTGGAGCGATCCCGCGCAACTGGAAGCGATTGCCCAGGCCGCGGCCGATGAGCTGATGCAGAATACGACCTTCTATTTTCAGCAGCTTGGCACAGATAACGCCGGCGTCACGCTGATCGACGGCCCCTCGATCGGCGCGGTCGGCGGCGGCGTGCGCGAGCAGGTCGAATTGCCACTGCGCATCCTGCTGGCCTTTCTGGTGGGCGTCGGGTTGGTCTTTTTGCTCTATTATCTGGATGATTCGGTGCGCAACGAGCACGAGCTGGACGCGATGGGGATACAAGTGATCGGCGTCATTCCCAAAGAGAAGTGAAAGATAGGCTGATTTTGCTCCCGGACGTTTGGCGCAACTCGGCGCACTGCGCACAAAGAGTTGCAGCAACTGGAGCTTAATCAGCGATTGACACGGAATCGAGGTGTTGTGTGACTTTACAAGAATATTGGCGGATTATCCGCAAGCGCGGTTGGATTGTGGTAGTGGCGGTCGTGTTAGGGGCGGCGGCGGCCTTTGGCATCAGCTCGGTGCAGAAGGAGCTCTACCAGGCAGTCGTCGAGGTCAGCACCGTGCCGGCTCGCCCGGATTGGGGGCTGGGCAACACTGCTAAAGACCTGATGCGCAACTTTACGGCCAATCTCAAGACGCCCGAAGTCGCTGCACGTGTGATTGCCCGTCAACAGTTGGATATGAACCCCTACGATCTGTTGGCGAACACGCAGATCGAGCCGGATTCCAGCACGTTTACCATCAAAATGCAGGTGCGCAACGCTGACGGTGAGGTGGCGAAATTGGCGGCGCTGGGCTTTGCGGACGAGTTTCTCGAAGAGCGCACGGCCTACTATGCTCAACTCGACAAAAGCGACCGCATCGAAGTAAAGTTGCGCAGCCGAGATATTGGCTACAGCCAGGTGCAGCCCAAACCGTTGCTCAACGCGGTGGCCGGCGCCGTGCTCGGCCTGCTGCTTGGCCTGGGCCTGGTGCTGCTGTTGACATGGGTGGAGGCTGACCTGTTGCGGACGCCTGCTGCTATCGAGCGCTCGCTGGGCTTGCCTGTGCTTGGCGCCATCCCACGTAGCAGCCGCGAAGTCGCCCAGCCTGAAGTGCAGCCGGGTGGCGTCGGCGCGCCGAAGACAGCGTGACAACGTCTTCAGCCGCGTGAATCCTTCCACTCCACGCCATCCCCATTCCATACTCCGTTTTTTACCGCTGGCGCTGCTTGCGCTGGCGGTTTTGCTGTACGCCGCTTATTTCAGCTATCTCACGTTGCTGCGCTATCACACGTTTGAGGCGCGCGCGCTGGATCTGGGCAACCTGAACCAGGCAATCTGGAACACCGCGCACGGCGACTGGTTTCGCCTCACCAACCAGGAAACTGACCAGACCAATCGGCTCGCCTATCACGTCGAGCCGATCTTGCTGCCGATCGCGCTGCTCTATCGCCTCTATCCCGCGCCGGAGTCGCTGCTTGTGTTTCAGACGGTTATCGTTGCGCTCGGGGCGATCCCGCTGTTTGCTCTGGCGAGATGGCGCGGGCTGGGCGACTGGCTGGGGCTGGTCTTTGCGCTGGCTTATCTGCTCAACCCGACGATCCAGGCTGCTAACTGGCTGGAATTTCACCCTGTGACGCTGGCGCCGACTTTGCTGATGGCAACGTTCTACTTTCTCGCCGCCGGGCGCACGCGCTGGTTTGTGCTTTTTGCGATTCTGTCAGCAAGCTGCAAGGAGGAAATCGGCCTGCTGGTTGCTATGATGGGACTCTATGCGTGGCTGGTGTTGCGCCGCCCGCGGCTGGGGGGGACGACCGCGCTGCTGGCGGGCGGCTGGTCGCTGTTTGCGGTATTGGGGATTCAGAGTGCTGTCGCTGGCGGCAATATCCATTGGGGGCGCTACGCCTATCTGGGCGAAACAACGACGCAGAAGCTGGTCAGCCTGATGACGCGACCCGACTTGCTGATCGCTCAGCTTCAGCAAGCAGGGATCGGACGCTACTTTTTTGAGCTGCTGCTGCCGGTGGGCTTCACCGCGTTGCTGGCGCCGGAAGTGCTGCTGCTGGCGTTGCCGTCGCTGGCGATCAATCTGCTGGCCGACTTTGCGCCGATGCACCAGGTGACGACGTTGATCTACGCCGCGCCGGTGCTGCCCTTTGTGATGCTCGCCGCGGTGATGGGCGTGGCGCGTGCGCAAGAAATCGTGACAAGTAATGGCACGCGGATGGCGCGGATCGAGCAGATCGACGTGGATCAAGATCAGTCTGGATCCGTATCCGTAGCATCCACGCTCCAACAAGCAGGAGAGCACCGAAACATAGAAGCAGGAAGCGAACCAAAAGCAAATCTGCACCCATCCGCCCAATCCGCGCCATCCGCCTTCTATTGGACAACGGCTGCCATCGTACTCGGCGGCGCATTGCTCGGCCAGCGCTTGTGGGGCGTGCTGCCGGGCAGCGGTCACTATCTGGCGCTGACTGAGACAGACCACCACCGCCGCGCCCAGGTCATCATGGCGCAGATTCCGCCCGACGCCGCGGTCTCGGCGCAGGATCGCCTCAACCCGCACGTGAGCGGGCGCCGGACGGTGTACATCTTTCCGCGCGTGGACGACGCCGATTATGTATGGCTGGATGTGACCGGCCCGGCGTGGCCGCAGCATCCGAGCGACCTGAAGCGGGACGTCGATACGTTGCTGGCGAACGATTTTGGCATTGCCGCGGCCGAGGATGGTTATCTGCTTTTGCAGCGGGGCGCAAAGGAAAAGTCATTGCCAGCAGGCTTTTTCAGCGCCTGGCAGGCGCCCACCGTGTTGACCGCGGCTGACGCACGATGGGTGGAGACCTCGATTGTCTTTGGCGACGCGTCCGGCGACCTGCTGGCGCTGCGCGGCTACACGGTCGGAGCCGATCGCTACGGCGAATTGGTGGTGACGCTGGTGTGGGAAGCGTTGCGGCCACTCGCCCGCGATCTGCGTTTCTACGTCGGCTATTTGGACCGGGAATTGCAAACGCTGCACGACAGCCGTTTTTATCCGCCGACCGTCGTCCTATGGTATCCTACCTCGCTGTGGACGCCGGGGAAACCGGTGTTTATCCAGACGCTGCCGTGGACGCTGGACGCCAAAGAGTTTGTGCTGGGCATCGGCGTCTATGCCGACGAGAGCGGGTGGGAAGAGGGCGCTCGTTTGTCCGTCCGGCAGGTTGAGCCGCCGCTGCCCGTACTGGAAGCCGGCAGCATGGTGCGACTAGGCGGTTTTACACAAGAAGCTGATGCGCTCTGGAGGCCGGTTGCTCCGGTCGAGGGCGTCGCGTCACAGCCGCTGGACGCAGCCTTTGCGGGCGGGCTGCGCCTGACAGGCGCCACACTGCCGTCGGCGGCTCGCAGCGGGGAGTCGCTGCCCGTGACGCTCTTTTGGCAGGCAGATGCACCATCCGTAGACGATGTTTCGGTCTTCGTGCAGTTGCTGGATGCGACCGGCGCCAACGTGGCGCAGTGGGATGGGTCGCCCTACGACGCGGTGAGCAAACTGCCCGCGTCCGCCTGGCCACACGGGTGGCGTGGGACGCACAGCGTAGCGTTGGCGCTGCCGGCAACCCTGCAGCCCGGCGGCTACACCGTCATCGCCGGCATGTATGAATGGCAGACCGGTGTGCGGCTGCAAGCGGATGATGCAGACAGCGTGTTGATCGGCGTTGTGAGCGTAAAGAGGAAGGATGGAGAGAAGCAATAATGAACCTGATTACACTTTCCGAGCCGCACAGCCCCGCCGCCGAAGCTTATCAAAGCCTGCGCACCAGCCTGGAATTTTCCAGCTTGGAGAAGCCGGTGCGCTCGATCCTGGTGGCGGCGGTGGATGGCGGCATTGACAAAGCCGCGGCGGTGGCGAACCTTGCTGTCGTCATGGCGCAATCCGGCGACCGCGTCATTCTGGTCGACGGCGACCTGCGCCAGCCGCACCAGCACGAACTATTGGGCGTCGCCAATGCCACCGGTCTGGCGCAGTGGATAGACAGCGGCGGCCCGCCACCGTTGCTGGAAAGTACAATCGACAAGCTGCGCGTGCTGCCGAGCGGCCCGTCGGTCATCAATCCAGTTGCGCTGCTGAGCACCAAGCGACTGGGCGAACGGCTGGCCGAACTCGTGGCCCTGGCTGATTACGTGATCATTGATGCGCCGCCCTTGTTGCACGTCACCGATGCTGCGCTGTGGGCGAGCCAGGTCGACGGCGTGGTGTTGCTGGTTAACGGCGGCAGCACCAAGAAGGAACAGGCGCTGCGGGCAAAGGGCGTGCTCGCGCGTGTGCAGGCGCATCTACTGGGCGCGGTGTTGCTAAACGCAGAATAAAAAAGGAGTTGCTCCATGAAAGGTTTGATTCTCAGCGGCGGCAAAGGCACGCGTCTTTACCCCATCACCTTCAACCGTGCCAAGCAGTTGGTGCCGGTTGCCAACAAGCCGGTGCTCTTTCGCGTCATTGAAGCGATCAAGGAGGCCGGCATCGATGACATCGGCATCGTCGTTGGCGACACCGGCGCAGAGATTCGCGAGGCGGTCGGGCACGGGCGGCGGTGGGATGTCAACATCACCTACATCGCGCAGGAAGCGCCGCTGGGATTGGCGCACGCAGTCAAGATCAGCCAGGACTTTCTGGGCGACGAGCGTTTTGTGATGTTCCTGGGCGACAACGTGATCCAGGGTGGCATCAGCAGCTTGATCCGCCAGTTTGCCTCCAGCGAGTGGAACAGCCAGGTCGTGCTGACCGCGGTCGACGAGCCGCAACATTACGGCGTCGCTGAGTTGGACGAACAGGGGCGCATCAAGCGGCTGGTCGAGAAGCCGCGCAACCCGCCCAGCAACCTGGCGCTGGTCGGCGTCTACATGTTCGATGCGCATGTGTTTCAGGCGGTCAACGCCATCAAGCCAAGTTGGCGCGGCGAGTTGGAGATCACCGACGCCATCCAGTGGCTGGTGGAAAACGGCTGTGCCGTGCATCCCTACATCCACCGCGGCTGGTGGATCGACACCGGCAAGCCCATCGACATGCTGGACGCCAACAACCGCGTGCTGGCGGAGTTGGAGCACAAAGTCGATGGCTATATCGACCGCGACAGCAAGATCGACCACCTGGTCACCATCGAGCGCGGCGCGGAGATCATCAACAGCGTCATCCGCGGCCCCGCGATCATCGGCGAAGATGCGCGCATCGTCAACAGCTACGTCGGCCCCTTCACGAGCATTTTTCATCACACGCTGGTGGAGGACAGCGAGATCGAGCACAGCATCGTGCTGGATCACAGCCGCATCGTCGGCGTCCCCAGCCGCATCGAGGACAGCATCATCGGCCGTGACGTCGAGATCACCTACAGCCCGATCAAGCCCAAAGCGTACAAAATGACGTTGGGCGACCATTCCAGGGTGGGGCTGCTGTAGAGGGAAGTGAGCATTCTTTCGGTGCAGGCGCAAGCTGCGACTTCGACCATTGTTTCTATTCCTGCATTGGCGGCGGCGTTGTGCACCGGGCATGAAAACGCCTCACTTGCCCCCGTTGAAAATGGGTTGCAAGCGCGTGTCCTCGCGCCCATGTATCGACTTGCCCCAGGCAGCGTGACGGAGGAAGCTCATGCCGCCGCGCAATTGGCTGGCGAGGTGACGGAACGGTTGCGCCGCCTGAAGCGCGCCTACGGCGAGTGGCAGATGTTCGAGCCTGGCCCCTATTTCGACCTTTCCCCGGCGCAGGTCGCGCTGCTGACGCGTGTGAGTGAACGCGTCTCCACCGTGCACGTGGTCTTTTCCATCGATGCGCTGCTCCCCGCCTTTCAGCTCGCCCGCGCCTACGCGGCCAGGTTTCTGCCTCTGACCGGCAGCGCGGAACACAGCGACATGGTCTACGCAACGTTGGCGTCACATTGGCGGCGTATGCTGGATGTCGTGCACACTGCGCGTCAACATCTGAGTCACGACATCGGTTTTCTGGCGCTCAACGGCGCTGCCGAAGAGCGGGCGCGTTGGTGGCCGGCGTATCGTTCTGCGGCGGCAGGCGACCTCCGTCCGTGGTGTGTACAGGCGCCTGATGACCTTCCTTCCCTGACGCTGACAGTGGAGTTTCCGCTGCCGGCGTATCGCCAACCAGGACGTAAACGTCGACTTAGACGCACGTGGCAACGCCTGTACGGTTTTTCACCGGGAATGGACAAGGACACCTGATCCATTCCGTCAATTTATTTGCTAAAGTCCCGATCTACTAATTAATTGAGGAGCTTTTTATGCAAAATTTGTTAGTCACCGGCGGCGCGGGCTTTATCGGCTGCAATTTCGTTCGCTATATATTGGATGCCTATCCTCGCTACAACGTCGTTGTCTACGACAAGTTGACCTATGCCGGTCGGCTGGAGAATCTTCAGGACATCCAGGTCAAACATGGCAGCCGCCTCCGCTTTGTGCACGGCGACATCTGTGATGCGTCGGCAGTAGACGGGGCCGTGCGCGCCTACAAGATTGATACGATCGTGAATTTTGCCGCGGAGACGCACGTTGACCGCAGCATCATGAGCCCCGATGCCTTTATCCAGACCGACGTCTATGGCACGTATGTCCTGCTTGAAGCCGCACATAAGGCGGGCAACCTGCGCTATCACCAGGTCAGCACCGATGAAGTCTACGGTCACATTCACGGCGACCATCGCAGCCTTGAAACCGATTGTATGACCCCACGCAGCCCCTACGCTGCCAGCAAAGCCAGCGGCGACCACATGGTGAACGCGTACGCCATCACCTATGGGCTGCCGGTCACAATCAGCCGAGGCGCCAATAATATCGGCCCCTTCCAGTACCCGGAAAAGGTCGTGCCGCTCTTTATCACCAACGCGCTCAGCGACATCCCGCTGCCTGTCTATGGCGACGGCCGACAGATGCGCGACTACCAATATGTGATGGATCACTGCGCCGGCATCGCCGTCGTGTTGCATGAAGGGGAGCTTGGTGAGACTTACAATATCGGCGTTGGCAAAGAGATGACCAACCTGGAGATGGTCGAAATCCTGCTCGACGAGCTGGGCAAGCCGCGCAGCCTGATCCAGCACGTCGAAGATCGACAGGGTCACGACCGCCGCTACTGCATGAACGTCAATAAGCTGATGGCGCTGGGCTGGGAGCCGGAGCACACGCACGAAGAGGCGATCCGCGCCACCGTGCGCTGGTACGTCGACAATCGCTGGTGGTGGGAGCCAATTCGCAGCGGCGAATTCAAAGATTACTACGCGCGTCTCTACGGCAACCGCAAAGTCATCGGATAAATGCTTCTCATCTCCAATCTCTCACCATCAAATTTGGAGATGAGAGATTGGAGATTGCTATTCATGCTCGTGGCGGTGGTGCAAATCTGGCCAGTGGTGATGGGCGTGGTGTAAAGGTGTATGCTGATGGCGGTGAGTATGGGGAGTGGGGTTTGATGACCCTGGTGCGTCCGTGTGCTGATGGACATGGTGTTCGTCGGCGTGGTCGTGCCAGTGTTCATGGTCAAGCGCCACATGTGCGTGGTCATGGCTGTGCCATTCCACCGTCAAGAGCACGACAGAGGCGCCGACAAGCACTGCCGCCGCGATCTGCGCCGGGCTGATGGTTTCCCCGAGCCACATCACAGAGAGCACGATGGCAAAGTAGGGCGCGGTGCTGAAGATCAACTGACTGCGCGTGGCGCCGAGTTGTTGGGCGGCTGTGATATACAGAACGATGCTGACGCCATAAGCGAAGACGCCGACCACCAATGCGGCAACCCCGACGGTGAGACCGATGCCAAACGGTTCGACGGCCAGACCGACGGCCAGATTCACCGACCCGGCGGCAAGACCCTTCCACAGCGTGCTCTGTGCGGGTGTAATGCCGTCAATCAGCGCAGTGAGATGATTGTCGAAGCCCCAGCACAGACAGGCGGCGGCCACGAGCAAGCCTGCCTGCCAACCGGCGGCGCCTTGTCCCCAACTCAGCACGAGCGCCCCCACCAGGATGCCGGCGGCGCCGATCCAGCTGTTGCGCCCCAAGTGGTCGCGAAAGAACCACACGCCGAGCACTGCCGTCGCCACCGCTTCCAGGTTCAACCACAAGGCAACCGAAGTCGCCGCGGCCAGACGCAAGCCAAACAGTAGCAGCACCGGCCCGACGATCCCGCCAAAACAGATCGCGCCCAGGAGCCGCCGCCGGGTGGGGACGTCCATCTGCCACGGCGGCTGGATCGGACGCCGGCGCAACGTTGCCGGCAGCACGCCAACCGCCGCGCCCAGATAGAGCAGGCCGGATAGTTGAAAAGGGCCTAAATCCATCAGCAGGTATTTGCTCAAAGGCGTTGCGGCGCCAAACAGCGCCGCCGAAACCAACGCCAGCAAGAAGGGGCGCAGGGTCATGTGGCAGTCCTCTCAGCAGTTCTCTCAAAAGGCCGTGCGTCTGATGGCCCATGTTACAATAAAGCCAGGATGATGCTGAAACTGCACAAACAGCCAACTACGTCTATGCTTGTTCAAATCGCCACCACAGAAGACGCCGCTGCGCTCCACAAATTACTGGAGCGCAGCCGGAACGTCCACTTGACGTTAGGCAATGAAGACCTGATGGCAGCGCTGGCCACCGGTCGCGTCCTCCTGCTCCGCGCAGGCGCAGCGCAATCACTGGATCTAGTAGGCGCATGGGTCACCGTCGCTGAAGAGCGACCTCCCTCGCTGTCCGCCAATGCGCCCGAGCTCATCTACCTGCGCGGTGTGGCTTTTCAGCGTCACTTCTCACCGACGCATGGAATGCAACACCTGCTGGGCGCTTTTGCCCTGCGCTACGCCCAGACATCCCATCCACTCCAATTGATCGCCTACAGCGACGATGGGTGGCTTGACCGTGCACTGCACAGCGCGGGGATGACGCTTACCGAACACGTCCAATTTTTTGTCTTGGAGCGATTGCAGAAACGTCATTGGGAGATCGCGGCGGCGCGCTCAGCTTGCGCCATCCATATGGCGGCGGCCGACCACATGGCAAGGTTGGCTGACCTGGACGCTGTCGCGTTCCCTCCGCTCTGGCGCTATTCGCTGCGCCGCCTGCAGGAAGCCCTATGGCAGGGGCCGTTGTTGGTGGCGCAAGTGGGTGACGAACTCATCGGCTACAGCTCGTTGCTGCTGAATCGAGACGCCTGCACCATTGCCAGGCTCGCGGTGCACCCCAACTGGCAGGGACAGGGGTATGCCGCGCGCTTCTGCTGGCAGGGTTGCAACTTGCCCAGGAGCAAGGGTGTGACTACGCAATGCTCAATACGCAGGCCGCCAATCACCGCTCCCAACAGCTTTATCGCAGCCTTGGCTTTCGCCCGACAGGAGAGTCGTTTGCGGTCTTTGTGTTGGACTTGCCGGCATCTCTGCCAGCGCCGCGGGCCGGCCTCAAGGGAGACAGCGCGTGAATCGCACCGAGCCGACTCTGCTGCGCCGGCTGCGCATGGTGCTGATATTGTTGGCAATTTTGATCGCCTTCGGCACCGGAGGCTATATGACGCTAGAACAGTGGTCGGTGCACGATGCCCTCTACATGACTGTGATCACGCTCAGCACCGTCGGCTATGGCGAGGTGCGCCCCTTGACCCAGGCCGGCGAACTCTTCACCATGCTCATGATTTTTGGCGGCGTCGGCGTGCTGGCCTATTCGTTCAGCACGGTGACTGACTATATCGTCGCCGGTGAATTGCAGGGTTATCTGCGGCGCCGTCGCACAGAGAGAAAGATTGCGCATATGCAAGAACACGCGATCATCTGTGGGTACGGGCGCGTGGGGCGGCAGGTGGTGGAAGAGCTCCACGCCAACGAGGTGCGTCTGGTCGTGATCGACGTCGACCTGGCCCTTGCGGCCGAACTGGAGCCAATGGGTATCCTGTTCGTTGCCGGCGACGCCAGCGACGACCATGTACTCGAAAGCGCCGGCCTGTCGCGCGCGGCCGGGCTTTGCTCATGCCTGCCCAACGACGCCACCAATGTCTTCGTCGTCCTCAGCGCACGCCAGAAGCGCCCCGATGTTTTTATTCTTTCACGCTGCAACCAGCCGGAAAACCAGGACAAGCTGCGCATCGCCGGCGCCGACAAAGTCATCAACCCTTACGTCACCACCGGGCGCCAGATGGCAACACAGCTACTCTATCCCAGCGTGATGGATTTTCTCGACGTCGTCATCCGGCGCGATGACCTGGAGCTGCGGCTGCAGGAGATTATTGTTGGGGAAAGTTCATCGCTAGTGCACAACACGCTGGGGGACGCGCACGTGCGCTCGCAGACGGGCGTCAACGTGCTGGCTGTGCGCCGCGACAAGCGCACATTCGACACCAACCCGGGCGGTGATTTCGTCGTAGAAGCGGGCGATGCGCTGGTCTGTCTGGGCACGCCGAGCAGCTCAATGTCATGGCGGAGTTTGCCGCCGACGGACGGCGACGATTGCAGGTGGCGAGCTGAGGAATAGATAGAAGGTCTGGCCGACGAGGTGCGACGACGCTCAACAAGATAATGGAAGCACCGCCGGGCTGATAGCCCGACCTACGAAGCGGGCTGCCAAATTTTTGGGAAGCCTTCCGTAGGTCGGGCTACCAGCCCGACGATGTTGCGTCAACGCCCCGGGTGATATCAACCAGCAGCAGGTCTGGCCGACGGAAGCGACGACGCTCAACAAGATGATGGAAGCACCGCCGGGCTGATAGCCCGACGATGTTGCGTCAACGATTTATATGGCGTCAACCGGCAGCAGGTCGAGGCGACGGAAGCGACGACGCTCAACAAGATGATGGAAGCACCGTCGGGCTATCAGCTCGACGATGTTGCGTCAACGATTTATATGGCGTCAACCGGCAGCAGGTCTGGCCGACGAGGTGCGACGACGCTCAACAAGATGATGGAAGCACCGTCGGGCTGATAGCCCGACCTACGAATTGGGTTGCCAGTTTTTGGGACGCATCGTGGGCGCGCAAACTGGTTGCACGTCATGCCGCATGTGGTATACTTCGACTCAGTTAATTGCATAGGCCGTAGCACATCGTGAGAGAGCGCCAGGTCCCCGCCGGTCGCCGAAGGTGCAAGCAGCGCAGGCGCGCCACTGCCGCGCTGTGACACTCTCAGGCAAATGGATCGCAATGCGCAGGCAACTCTGGAAAGCGCGTCAGGCAAGGTTGCCCGCCGCCACCCACGGGGCAAGCCGGACACAGCCGTTCCGGTCAATCTCTCAGGTCGAGGACAGAGTCAACGGGCATTTCTTTGGAATGCCCGTTTTTTGTTGTGGGAAACCAAGTCAAAGGAGATAGTTATTATGCCACACGCCGATCTGGTCGAGCTGCTCGCACCGCTCGACGCCTTTCCCCGCCGTCATCTTGGCCCCAAGCCGTCCGACATTGAGCGCATGGTGGAGGTGCTTGGCGCCGACAGCCTGGACGCGCTGATTGACGAGACCGTGCCGCCGCAGATTCGCCTGCAGGAGCCGCTGCGGCTCGACCCGCCGCGCAGCGAATCCGAAGTGCTGGCCGATCTACGCAGCCTGGCCCAGCGCAACCGCGTCTATCGCTCTTTTATCGGCATGGGCTACTATGGCGCGCTGACTCCCGGCGTGATCCTGCGCAACATCCTGGAGAATCCGGGCTGGTATACCCAGTACACGCCCTATCAGGCCGAAATTTCCCAGGGGCGGCTTGAAGCAATGCTCAACTACCAAACGATGGTGATGGAGTTGACTGGCATGGACATCGCCAACGCGTCGCTGCTGGATGAAGGCACTGCCGCGGCGGAGGCCATGACGATGGCAAAGCGCGCGCAGAAACGCAGCCACACCGGCGACATCTTCTTTGTTTCGGAAAAATGTCATCCGCAGACGATCGATGTCTTGCGCACGCGCGCCATCCCACTCGGCTACACCGTGGTGGTGGGCGACCATGTGACCTACGACTTTGGCGACCAGACCTTTGGCGCGCTGGTGCAATATCCCGACACCGAAGGCACGGTGCACGATTACCGTGCGTTCTGCACACGCGCGCACGCCGCGGGCGCGCTGGTGACGGTTGCCACCGATCTGCTGGCGCTGACGCTGCTGACGCCGCCGGGCGAGTTTGGCGCCGATATTGCCGTCGGCAACAGCCAGCGCTTCGGCGTGCCCCTGGGCTTTGGCGGGCCGCACGCCGCCTTTATGTCTACAAAAGAAGATCTCAAGCGGTTGATGCCGGGGCGTCTGGTCGGCGTTTCCGTCGATGCGGAAGGCAATCCTGCCATGCGCCTGTCGTTGCAGACGCGCGAGCAGCACATCCGTCGCGACAAGGCGACCAGCAACATCTGCACGGCGCAGGTGCTGCTGGCGGTGATGGCGTCGATGTACGCCGTCTACCACGGCCCCAGAGGGCTGACCGACATCGCGCGTCGCACGCATTTGCTGGCCGAACTGCTGCGCACGCGGCTACACGCGCTGGGCTACACGACGAACGATGGCCCGATCTTTGATACGCTCAAGGTGAGCGGCGGCCCGCGCACCCGGACCCAGATCGAGCGCCTTGCACACGCCAACAGCGTCAACCTACGCTACTTCGCAGACGGCAGCGTAGGCGTAGCCGTGGACGAACCGACCACGCTCAAGGAATTGCGCGTGCTGCTGGAAATCTTTGGCGACGCCGGCGCCGCCGACTTTGCAGCGCTGGCGCAAGCGGCGACGCTGGACTATCCGGCGCCGTTTGCACGCAGCAGCGACTTCCTGCTGCATCCGGTCTTCAACAGCTATCACAGCGAACATGAAATGCTGCGCTACATCAAGCGGCTGGAAGCGCGCGACCTGTCGCTGGTGCAGTCGATGATCCCGCTTGGCTCGTGCACGATGAAGCTCAACGCCACGACCGAGATGATCTCCATCACCTGGCCGGAATTTGCTAACCTGCATCCCTTTGCTCCCGCGGATCAGTCGCTGGGCTATCAGGAGCTTTTCACGCGGCTCGAAAAATGGCTGGCCGAGATCACTGGCTTTGCCGCGACCTCCTTGCAGCCCAATGCCGGTTCACAGGGCGAGTACACCGGTCTGCTGGTGATCCGCGCCTACCACCAGGCGCGCGGCGAGGAGCATCGCACCATCTGCCTGATTCCCTCTTCGGCGCACGGCACCAATCCGGCCAGTGCGGTGATGGCGGGCATGGAAGTGGTCGTCGTGGCCTGTGACGAAAACGGCAACGTGGACATCGCCGATCTGCGCGCCAAGGCCGACGCGCACGCCGATCGGCTCGCGGCGCTGATGGTCACCTACCCGTCGACGCACGGCGTTTTCGAAGCCGCGATCCACGACATCTGCGAGATCGTCCACGCGCGTGGCGGGCAGGTCTACATGGATGGCGCCAACATGAACGCCCAGGTCGGCCTGACCAGTCCGGCCGCCATCGGCGCCGACGTCTGCCACCTCAACCTGCACAAGACCTTCGCCATCCCGCACGGCGGCGGCGGCCCGGGCGTCGGCCCGATCTGTGTGGCCGCGCATCTGGCGCGCTTCCTTCCCAACAGCGCGGTGGTGGAGCGTGTGGGCGGCAAAGACGCGGTCGGTTCAGTTTCCGCAGCGCCGTGGGGCAGCGCCGGCATCCTGACCATTCCCTACGCCTATATCGCCATGATGGGCGCACAGGGCTTGACGGACGCGACCAAGGTTGCCATCCTCAACGCCAACTACATTGCGCAGCGTCTGGATGATTTCTATCCTGTGCTTTACAAAGGCGAGCACGGTCGCGTGGCGCACGAGTGCATTATTGACCTGCGCCCGCTGGAGCATGAGACGGGCATCACCGCGGAGGATGTGGCGAAGCGGCTGATGGATTTCGGCTTCCATGCGCCGACGCTTTCCTTCCCGGTCGCGGGCACCTTGATGATCGAACCGACCGAGAGCGAATCACTGGCTGAACTGGAGCGTTTCTGCCAGGCCATGATTCAGATCCACGCCGAGATCGTCGCAGTCAAGGAAGGGCGCAGCGACGCGCACGACAACCCGCTCAAACATGCGCCCCATACCGCGGCTATCATTGCCGGCGCCTGGGATCGCGCTTACAGCCGTGAGCAGGGCGCATTTCCGGCGCCGTGGGTGCGCGAGCGCAAGTTCTGGCCCTACGTCTCGCGCATCGACAACGTCTATGGCGACCGCCATCTGGTCTGTGCGTGTCTGCCGGTGGAAGCGTACGCCTAAATGCAAGCTGACGCCGTTGTCGCACAGATACGCAAGACCTGCTACGCGGTGGGCGTACACCGCGGCGACGTGCTGTTGGTGCATGCCTCACTGCGCGCGCTTGGGCATGTGCCCGGCGGCGCGGAAACGGTAATCGCCGGGCTGCGCGCCGCGCTAGGGACGGAGGGCGCGCTGCTGATGCCGGCATTGAGTTACGCCGCGGTGACGCCCGGCCACCCACACTTTGATCTGGCGATGACGCCGTCCAACGTCGGCGTCATCGCAGAGACCTTTCGCCGCCAGCCTGGCGTCCTGCGCAGCCTGCACCCGACGCATTCGGTGTGCGGGCAGGGCGCAGCCGCGGAGATGTTGCTGGCCTCCGCGGCGGACGCTACACCGTGCGGGCGCATTCACCCTTCCATTGTTTGCCGGGACGCCGCGGCAAGATCCTGATGCTGGGCTGCGGGCTGCACCCCAACACCTCCTTCCACGCCATCGAGGAGCTGGTGGCGCCGCCTTATCTCTTTGGCGCACCGATTGAGTACACGCTGGTGGATGGCGACGGCAGGCGTATCGTGAAGCGCTACACCACGCACGACTTCGCCGGCTTTCACCAGCGTTACGACCCCATCGGGCTGCTGCTGCAAGAGCCTGACCTGCGCGTGGGGCGCGTGCTCGGTGCAACTGTGCATCTGCTCGATGCAGCGGCGATGTGGCAAGCGGCGCTCAGCGCATTGCAGCGCGATCCGCTGGCGTTTGTCGAGCCGGCTGCATCCGAAGCCGCGTGAGCAAACACTGCGTTGCAGCGCTTCGGAACGCCTTTGACGAACGAGTGAGTAAAACTTGGTTTTATGCTCATGCTAATGATATAATGGCAAACGATACCGAACGACGATGACGGAGACCATGAAGTGACGCTCCGCCGTTCAGAGAGCTGCCGGGTGGTGTGAGGCAGCCGGCGCCGTCAAGTTAGCCTCTCCAGAGTTCCCGGCAGGCAATGGCCGGGCGGCTTCCCACCGTTAGCGGGCAATGAGGCAGCGTGGCGCTCGTCGCCAGCTGCAAACTCAGGTGGCACCACGAATCCTTTCGTCCTGAACAGGCGAAAGGATTTTTGTTTGGAAATAATCGGGTTTGGTTTTACTCAAGAGGAGGAAACGATGCTTGACATTCGTTGGATGCGTGAGAACCGCGCGGCGTTGGGCGAGGCGATGCAAAAACTCAACGCTGAGGATGCGCCGTGGGAGCAAGCGCTGGAACTTGACCTGCGGCGCCGCCAGATTTTGACGCAGGTGGAGACGCTGCGCGCTGAGCTCAACAGCGGCTCTCGCAACATCGGCGCCCTGTTCCGCGAGAAGCGCACCGCAGAAGCCAACGCGCTCAAGGCAAATATGGGGGCGATCGGCAGCGACATCGAACGCCTTGATGCCGAGCTGCGTACGGTGGAGGCCGACTTTCAGGATGCGATGCTGCGCATTCCGAACATCCCTGAACCGGATGTGCCGGTGGCGCCGGACGAAAGCGGCAATCAGGTGGTCAAAGAGTGGGGAGACAAGCCTGTCTTTGACTTTACGCCGCTTCCCCACTGGGAACTGGGGCCAAAGCTGGGCATCATCGATTTCGAGCGCGGGGTCAAGCTTGCCGGCACGCGCGCCTACCTGCTCAAAGGCGCCGGCGCGCGGCTGCAGCGCGCGCTGATCGACTGGTTCACCGACGTGCATGTCGGCGAGCATGGCTACGAAGAAATTTACCCGCCCTTCATGGTGCGCGCCGATGTCATGGTTGGCACGGGAAACCTGCCCAAATTTGGCGATGTGCTCTATCGCGACGCCGAAGAGGATCTCTGGCTCATCCCGACCGCCGAGGTGCCCGTGACCAACATTCACCGCGACGAGATTATCGAGCCGGGACAGTTGCCGATCTACTATGTCGCCAATACGCCCTGCTTCCGCCGCGAGAAGGTCTCCGCGGGCAAGGATGTGCGCGGGATCAAGCGCGTCCATCAGTTCCAGAAGGTGGAAATGGTCAAATTCGTGGAGCCGGGAACAGGGCGCGACGAATTGGAATCCTTGACGCGCAACGCCGAGGAATTGTGCGAACGATTGGGGCTGCCGTATCGCCGCCTTGCTATCGCCACGGGCGACCTCTCCTTTGTCGCGGCCATCAAGTATGATATCGAAGTATGGGCGGCCGGCTCACAAGAGTGGCTGGAGTGCAGCTCCTGCTCTTTCTTTCGCGATTTTCAGGCGCGGCGCGCCAATATCCGCTACCGCAAGGCAGAAGGCGAAAAGCCGGAATTCGTGCACACGCTCAATGGCTCCGGGCTGGCGCTGCCACGCATCATCATCGCCATTCTGGAAAATTACCAGCAAACCGACGGCGCCGTGGTGGTGCCGGATGTGCTGCGCCCCTACATGGGGGGTCTCGATGTGATCCGCGTGTAGAGCAACTTACAGAGGAGTTGGCTTGCGATCCTCATAATCAGGGCGCCCGCCAACGGTTGGCTGGGGCAAATCATCTGTTTCTCAGCTCCAGCAACAGACTTTGGGAGGGCTTATGCGCGATGGTGTGTTGCGTAGACAGAAAGATCGGCTGCTGACGCCGCTCGCGGGCGATTGGGCCGCGGCCATCCATCCAAACTATATTTCGGGGGTGGCGCTGCTCTTTGGACTGCTTGCGGCGTGGGCCGTCTGGCAGGAGGCGTATGGCTGGGGAGTGCTGCTGTGGGTTGTCAATCGTGTGCTCGACGGGCTGGATGGCGTCGTCGCACGCGTGCACCACAAACAGAGCGACTTTGGCGGCTATCTGGATCTAATCCTGGATTTTGTCGTCTATCTCGCCGTGCCCATCGCCTTTACGGCGGCGGCGCCGACGCCTTTCAATCTGTGGGCAGTAGTCGCTTTGCTGGCTGCCTATGTGATGAATCTGCTTTCGTGGTCGGTGCTGTCTGCCATCCTGGAAAAGCGGCGCGCAGGGACAACCGATGATCTCACCACCATTGCGATGCCCGCCGGCCTGATCGAGGGCGCCGAGACGATTGTTTTTTACACCCTGTTTTTTCTGCTGCCAGCGTATGTCGGTTGGCTGTTTCTGTTGATGGCGGCGCTCGTCTTGATGACGGCAGCACAGCGCATCTGGTGGACTTATCGCAATGTTACGGGATAGAGGCGGGTTGTCGTCACGATGGCGCAGCCTGATGAATTAGACCCCCGCGCGGCGCATTCTATTTGACACACGCCTCAACCTGCGGGTATACTGCGTTTGTTGCTGTCGAGTAACATGCACATTGACAAGGCGTCGAAAATGGCTGACAGCCAGAAGGGTCAGACCCAATTGGAGGGATGGCCGAGCGGTCTAAGGCGGTTGTCTTGAAAACAACTGTGGCAGCAATGTCACCGGGGGTTCGAATCCCTCTCCCTCCGCCAGCACCGCAATACACGGGAAACACGGGGAGGTCGCATAGCCTGGTCTAGTGCGCCCGCCTGCTAAGTGGGTAGGGGCGGTTTCGTCCCTCGAGGGTTCAAATCCCTCCCTCCCCGCCAGTTCGTCAGCCGCCTTTGACGTCACACGGCGATGTGCAAACACAACTCAATATGTCCCCGTAGCTCAGTGGATTAGAGCGCTTGGTTGCGGTCCAAGAGGCCAGAGGTTCGAGTCCTCTCGGGGATACCAAAGCATTGTCGGATGACAAACAAAGTCCCGGTTTTCAGGGTATATCACTGAAAACCGGGACTTTGGCATTCCAAAGGGAAGTGACTGTTACTCTGACACGTGGCGATCAAATCGAAGGATCGCCAATGCCGCCTACCGCAACAGCCCCCTCTGCTGGCGTTGGCGATGGGAGGTCAGGGGCGACAGGGGATGGAGAGGCAGCCGTGGCAAGGGCTGGCGTCCACACTTTTGCCTTCAACAACCCCTGGTCGGTCAGAATATGCAGGATCGTATCCAGCGTCTTTTCACCGTGCGTGCGGTTGCGGGCATCATTGGGCAACTTAGTCTCCATATCAAAATAGTTGCCCTTGCCGTTGTGCGAATAGAAGCCCAGGCAGATAATATCGATGCGACCATTTGCCATGGCGCTGTTCCACGGTGAATTAGGCATCAGTGGCCAGCGTCCAGCGTAGAGCAAACCGCCCAATGCCTGCAACGGATCCGCCACGCCGTAGAGGTGCCAGAGATGCGTCAGCTTTTCCAGCCCCGGGTCGTCGGAGAGCATCCCACCCAATGAAATCACGTAGAGCGGGCTGGGCAGCGCGGCCAGGTAGCCTGCCGCGCCGATGGCGATCTGCCCACCGCCACTCCAGCCGATCAGCACGATCGGGCGCTTGTTCTCTGGCCGGTAGCCCTGACGGACGAGCACGCGGTAAATTTCGTTGGCGATGCCCAGGTTGTAGATCGGCCCGTAGCGGCGGTCGGCGGAGACAAACATCTGCAACGCGTTGCGTAGATTGACAAACATGGCGAGCAGGCTGTTCGGATTTTTGAAACGCATCTTCTCGATCCGCTCCCACAGACCGGCGAGCATGCGCTGGCCGGTCAGTCCGTTGTTGGTCACGGAATAGGGATAGACGTCAGTGATGACGCTGGCGTTGGGCAAGCGCGCTTCCAGACCGTGCAGAAAGGGATATTCTTCGTCGGGGAAGGAATCGCCGGAGATAGCGCCGATGCCGGACAGGTAGATGACGTACATCTCCGGCTCGACCGCGGTCGAATCGCTGACAGAAACTTCGGCGAGTTCAGACGGCCCCTTTTCGCTCTCTTCACGCGACCAGCCCGCCCACCAGCCAAGCGATTCCAGCGGCGCCAACGCCGCAGTCACGAAGAGCAGCAGGAAAATCCCGATCATCAAATAGAGAATCATTGTCGCCCCTCGCGCAGTAACGCCGGCGCATCGTGAGACTGGCTGAACTCCAGCAGCAGATCCTGGGTGCTGGCATCCATCGACGTGCCGGTGACCGCGTGCCAGATGCGGTTGCGCAGTGCGATAAATGGCTTGCCGATGAAGTTGGTGAGCCCAAGCATGAGCAACCAGCCCAGCCCCACGCAGATCAGCGCTCGCACCAGGCCGACGTCAAAGCCAAATTCCACCACTGTGAGCAGGATCAGAAAGCTCCAGATGTTGAGAAGCTTGCCGATGAAAGGCCCCATCCACGGGATAAGGATAAAGAAGCCAAAGATCAGCGGCGCGGTGCTGAGGCCAACCATGCGCATGAGCGACAGGATTTCCAGCTTGTCGGCAAAGAGCAGGCTGCCGATCAGCCCAATGGCCGCGCCCCAGATCACGTAGCTGATCACAAAGAGCACGCCGTTCAAGGCGATGCTGAGCGCAAAGCGGCCGCGGCGCACGCGATTGACAAAAAGCACTACGCTCTGGCCCAGCAGCATCGACGCGCCGGCCAGGAAGACCACGCCCATCACCAGCCAACTCGAATTCGAGTTGGCGCTGACATAGGCGTAGAGCTGCGGATCAAGCGCCAACGCGTAGCCGATGCCGGTAAATAGTGCATCAAAATATTGGAAGATTTGTGAAAAAAAATTCATAGACTCTGTTTTTCTCCAGGTTGTCAGGAGGCGCCACATATTTTCTCTCGCCAGGCATATCATAGACTGAAGCCTGGATTCCCGCAATCCTTTAAAATTAAAACAAGCGTCTGCGAAATCTACGACGCCTGGATCAATGCCACTGATTCCTGCTCAAGATTGACGCACTTGCACCGTTCGTTTATCGTATACACTGACGCCAGCTTGAGCGCATCTCGGCCATCGTCTGGGTGGGCGTCACCGCCGACCTGCCCCCAGCATTGCGTGAAGCCGCGCACGAAGTGATCGACGCGCGCGGCCGCATCGTGTTGCCGGGCTTTGTCAACACGCACCACCACTTTTATCAGACGCTGACGCGCGTGATCCCCGCGGCGCAGGACGCTGTGCTCTTCGACTGGCTCAAGACGCTCTATCCGATCTGGGCTGAACTTACGCCGGAGGCGGTCTTCGTCAGCACGCAACTGGCGCTGACCGAACTGCTGCTCTCCGGCTGCACCACGTCCAGCGACCATCATTATCTCTGGCCCAATGGCAGCCGGCTCGATGACCAGTTCGCCGCGGCCGAGACAATCGGCATGCGTTTTCACGGCGCGCGCGGGAGCATGAGTCTGGGCGAAAGCCAGGGCGGGCTGCCACCGGACCGCGTCACCGAGGACGAGGCGTCGATTCTGCGCGACAGCCGCCGCGTGGTGGAGACCTTTCACGACGCAAGCCGTTTCGCCATGCGTCGCGTGGTGCTGGCGCCGTGCAGCCCCTTCAGCGTGACGCCCGACCTGATGCGCGAGAGTGCGGCGTTGGCGCGCAGCTTTGGCGCGGAAATGAACGTGCACCTCCACACGCACCTGGCCGAAACCAAGGATGAAGAAGAGTTTTGCCTGGCGCGCTTTGGCTACCGTCCCGGTGACTTTGCAGAGCATCTGAACTGGACCGGTGACGATGTGTGGCATGCGCATTGTGTCCATCTCAACCAGGCCGAAATCGATGTTTTTGCGCGCACACATACCGGCGTCGCCCACTGCCCAAACAGCAACATGCGGCTGGCGTCAGGCATTGCCCCGGTGCGTGCGATGCGCGATGCAGGTGTAGCTGTGGGACTGGGCGTGGACGGCAGCGCCTCCAACGACGGCAGCCACCTGCTCAACGAGGTGCGTCAATGCTTGCTGCTGCAGAGGGTAATGGGCAACCCGCACGCGATGACCGCGCGCGAGGCGCTGGAGATCGCCACGCTGGGCGGCGCGGCCGTGCTGGGTCGCGCCGACATCGGCGCGCTGGCGCCGGGCATGGCCGCGGACCTCGTCGCCTTTCGCCTCGATACGCTTTGGCACGCGGGCGGCGCCGTGCACGACCCGGTGGCTGCGCTTGTGTTTTGCCAGCCACAGCCTGTTGACTGGGCAATGGTCAATGGCCGGGTGCTGATCATGGACGGTGCACCCGTGCATCTAGACGTGGGCGGCCTGGTGGAGCGGCACAACTGCGCTGCACGAGCGTTGGTCGCACGCGCCGGATAAAGACGAAAAGAACGCAGACAGCCCTCGCTAATCCCCTCTCTGCGCTTGCCTGGCGCACCCTCTGGTCTGGCTTTGTGCAAGGTGTTCTGCGCCCCAAAAAAATTTCAGCGGCTAAAGTGATCAAGATTAGCCGCTGAAGCACTCAACAGTAGCGGCTAATCGCGACCACTTCAGCCGCTACTGTTTGAAAACTAGCCGCTAAACGCGATCGCTTTAGCCGCTAGTGCACGTGGGTGTATATGAGCCACTGGTTGGCGCGGCACGGAGAAACCGAGTTTCTCCAAGAAACTCGGTTTCCGGCTGCTGGCTTATGTACGCCGTCGTGCGCTAGTTTTTTGCGAAGTGCTGCTGCTTTATCCCAACGCCACATCCATGACCATCATCACGGCAAAGCCGATCAAGGTAAAGGCAGTGGCAAGGTCGGTGTTGCGCCCCTGTTGTGATTCGGGAATGAGTTCTTCGACGACGACAAAGAGCATGGCCCCAGCAGCAAAGGCCAGGGCGTAGGGTAAAATCGGCGCAACAAGCTGCACGGCCAGCGCACCGATGATCCCACCAATCGGTTCGACCATGCCCGATGCCTGGCCATACATGAAGGCTTCCGTGCGTGCAAAGCCCTCGCGGCGCAGTGGAATCGAAACCGCCATGCCTTCGGGAAAATTTTGCAGGCCAATACCGATGGCCAATGCCACGGCTGCGCCCAGTGTGGCCGCCGATTGCCCGCTGCCCAGCGCGCCAAAGGCCACGCCGACTGCCAGCCCTTCGGGCAGATTGTGCAGCGTAATTGCCATGACCAGGAGGATGCTGCGCTGCCACTGCGTCTTGATGCCCTCCGCCTGCGATTTGGGGAGACCAAGATGCAGATGAGGCAGCACTTTGTCAATGCTGGCGACGAAAAAGCCGCCAAGCAGAAAACCAGCGGCCGCCTGAAACCAGCCGGTTTTGCCGCTCTCCTGGGCCATTTCAATGGCCGGGGCCAGCAGCGACCAGAAGGATGCTGCAATCATCACACCGGCAGCAAAGCCCAGCATGGCGTCAAGCACGCGACGATCAACGGTCTTGAACAGGAAGACCATAGCTGCGCCCAACGCCGTCACGCCCCAGGTGAAGCAAGTAGCGATGAATGCCAGCCAGACAGGATTGAGTTCGCTGAGCCACGCCGGTATTGTCATGCCAATAGCATACCGCAAGGATGCGAAACCCCCGCAAATACGCAACCCATACTATAATGGAGCAGCGACGCTGCGGCGATATCTATCGCCCCCGTAGAATCCGCGCCGCTAGAAAGCAGGAAGTCTTTATGCAGTCTCTGACACCCGACCAATTTTCTCTTCAAGCGGTTCGCGCCTTTCAGCAAGCTGGGAGCATCGCCGGTCGCTCGCGCGCGGAGACGCTGGCTTGTGGGCATCTTCTCGCGGGCGTGCTGGCACAGAAAGATGGCGACGCCTTTGGCGTACTGGCCGCACTGGGCCATGATCCCGCGGCAATGGCAAAACAGATCAAGGAACACTTTGGTTCGCGCCAGATGGTTGTCTGGCGCAGCGAAAAAGGCGACGGCGCACAGAACAAGCTGGAGCCATCCTTGCAGCATGCACTGGAGACGGCTTTTGGGGAGGCGCGTGCGGTTGGCTCGCCCTTTGCCACTACGCGCGACCTGCTTGTGGGTGTCATCGATCACCCGGATTCAGAGCTGGCCGGCCTGTTGGCCGGCTGGCAGATTGACCGCAACGCCGTGGTCCAGGCCCCGGTCAGCGTCTACGAACGTTCGGCCGTGGCAGTGCGGGCCGAGGCGGCGCAGGCACGGGCGGCGAAAATGCGCCCCCAATGGCGCATCAGCCCGGTCTTTCTAGGGTTGGTGGCCGCCATGATTGTGTCGGGTGTTGCCCTGTACATGCTTGAAGACCCTTCTCCGGTCATTGTCTTTGTTTTTGTCACGCCGGGCTGGATCGTGTCGCTGGCGCTGCATGAATTTGGCCATGCTATGACGGCCTACATCGGCGGCGATTACAGTGTGGAAGAACGCGGTTATCTCACCTTGAATCCGCTCAAATATACCCATCCCGTGCTGAGTATTGTCATGCCAGTGGTTTTCTTGCTATTGGGCGGCATCGGGTTGCCGGGCGGTGCAGTCTATATCAACCGCGCGGCGATACGTTCGCGTTGGATGAACAGCATGGTTTCGGCTGCGGGTCCGGCGGCCAATGCGATTTTTGCCGCTCTGCTGGCCATACCCTTTCTGCTCAACAATGATATTGGGTTTTTTCTGGGCCATTTGACCTTCTGGTCGGCGATTGCGTTGCTCATCTTCCTGCAGATTACAGCCATTGTGCTCAATCTATTGCCGATGCCCGGTCTCGATGGCTTTGGCGTGCTGGCGCCGTGGCTGCCGCTGAGCGTGTTGCAGATGCTCCAGCCCCTCTACTCATTTGGCTATCTGTTGCTGATCTTTCTTTTCTGGTATGTGGAGGCTTTCAGCGCTTTCTTCTGGACTGTGGTCTGGCAATTCATGAGTCAACTGAATGTTATCCCAGACCTGGTTTCTATGGGTTTCAGCATGTACCGCTTCTGGATGCAATAGTGCTTGGGTAGATCGGAGGAGCAGTGCTATGTCGGACAGCATCAATCGTTTTTCCAACCGTGTGGAGACCTATGTACGGGCGCGGCCTGCGTATCCCTATGCTGTGCTTGCGTGTCTCGTGGAACGTTATGGGCTGGGACCGATTGCGACCGTAGCCGATGTGGGCGCCGGCACCGGTCTGTTAACGCGGCTCTTGCTGACGGCTGGCTGCACCGTCCATGCCATCGAACCCAACCCGCGCATGGCCGCAGCGGCTGAGCGCATGTTGGGGGGCCATCCTGGCTATCGTAGCCAATTGGGTGCGGCCGAGGCCACCGGTCTGCCTGACCGCAGCATCGACTTTGTGACCGCGGGCCAGGCTTTTCATTGGTTTGATATCCCTGCAGCGCGGCAAGAGTTCCGGCGCATCCTGCGGTCAGGTCGCCCTGGTCTGGAATGGCCGCCGCGAGTCCGGTGCGCCCTTTCTGGCTGGCTACCAGCAGATTATCGAGCGCTTCGGGCTGGACTACACCGCAGTCGACCATGCCCGTGTCGTCGATGAAGAGACGCTTGCGGGTTTCTATGCGCTGGGTGGCTATGCCCAGCATGCCTTTGTCAACCGACAATTGCTGGATGCTGCGGGCGTCGTCAGCCGGCTTAGCTCGACATCCTACATGCCGGCCGCCGATCATCCGCGCTATGGGGCCATGGTCGAAGCGGTGCAGGCGCTGGTTGCCGCCACCGCCGAGCGTGGCAAGGTGACTATGCTCTATGACACGCGCCTCTATGTCGGTCGCGTCTGAATAGAGAGCGGCTTGTCATAGCCGCGCGCTGCTTTACAGTGAAAACGTTCCTGTTTGCTGCTTGCTTTGTCAGCCATCAGTCCATTGTGGTCACGTGGAAGCCTTTCGGCGCGCTGCGTAGAAGTCGGCTTTTTCACTGTCGCTGAATGCTTGATAGAGCAGTTCAAGCTCTTCAAAGACGTACCTATCAGGTTGGCCCGCTTCGTCGCATTCTTTTTCAAGCTGCAACTGAATCTCGATTGCTTCGGCGAAACGACCAAGGGCGCGTAATGTCCACGCGATCATCCAACGGGCAATTCGAATTGTCTGCGGATTTCCGCTCCGCTCATGTGCAATCAGTGCCAGTTGGAACTCCAGAAGTGCATCTTCATAGCGACCGAGAAGGTGAAGCGCGTAGCCTGTGTTGTTGTGGAGAGCGCCTGCCCACTGCCTGGCATCCTGCTGTGAAGAGGATTGCATAAGCGCCATAGCCTTACGATTCCACTCGACCTGTTCTTCGGGTGCGGACTCTACGAAGGTCATCATATGAAGAGCGTCAATCGCCAGACTGTCAAGGTTTCCAGTGTGCGCAAGTTCAAAAGCGTGCATGTAGGCGGAGCGCGCCACTTCTCTACTTGCAGTTGTCTGTGACTCTGGAGAATGTGTAGCGGAGCAGTAGGTTCGTCCCAACTCAAGATAGTAACGCGCCTTTGCTTCCACGCTGGCGCGCTGGATTTGCGGTTCAATGTCGGCAAGGATTTGTTGGGCGTGGAGGAAGTTACGGCGGATGCCATAGGTTCGAGCAATTTGCGTTTGCAGTAGGATGGCCTCGTCCGCGGATGCATTGGGCAGCGCAGCACGGAAACGCGCTTCGCTTACCTCGGGTTGGTCGAAATCCCATAATGTTGAAATATCAATTGTCATAAGCGTGCTCGCTGTTTTGCATGATCTGTCGCCGAGACAAGTATATACGCAACGAGGGGTTCCAGACTACAAGAAAAATATCGCATCCTCGCCACCGTATCCTCCGCTAAGGCGATGCTGGCCTTTAACTGGGCGGCAACACCGGCGCTGCTGTAAGCGCAACTTCCTTGTCATTGCTCTTGCCGGAAAGCGACGCAACATCGAGCACCCGTTCCAATACAGGCCGCATTCCAGCCACTCGCTGCACCCGAATCACCCAGTCCCACAGCGGTTCCAGCTTCTTCCAGCCGGCGGCATAGGCGACATGGCGCAGGCGCCCGCCCAGCGTCGGCTTGCTCCACGCCCCGCGGGCGATGTTGGCCCAGCCATAGAAGTCACGATAGGCGCGCCAGTAGCCTGCCTCCAGCACAGCCGGGCTGAGCTTGGCTGGCTGGAAGACGACGTGGCGCGTGTCGTAGCGATCCCAATCTTCGTGGAGGATGCGCCGGGCCGCGGCCATGCGTGCATGCAGCGCCGTGCCGGGGTAGGGCGTGAGGATGTGGAAGGTGGCCGTCTCGACGCCCTGCGCCACGGCCCATCCCACGGTGCGCGCAAAGACGCCCTCGTCGTCCTCATCCATGCCAAAGACAAAGCTGCCGTTGACCATGACGCCGTTGTCGTGCAGACGCCGGATCGCGGCCGTGTAGTCGCGGTTGAGGTTCTGCACCTTGTGCTGCGCGGCCAGGTTGGCCGGGTTCAGCGTCTCGAAGCCGACAAAGAGGCTGCGCAGCCCGGACGTCGCGGCCCGCTCCACCAAGTCACCTTGCAGCACGCTCTGCACCGTCCCCGCCGCTTGCCAGACGCGGCCCATACCGCGCATCCCCTCAAAAAGCGCGGCAGCGAAACGCGGGTCGCCAAAGAGATGGTCGTCGAGAAAGTAGAGATGGCGGCCGGGCAGCCGGTCGATCTCGGCCAGTGCGGCGTCGACGCGTTGGGTGTAAAAGCTGCGCCCGCCTGCAAAAAAGGCATCCTTGTAGCAGAAGTCGCAGTGGTGCGGACAACCGCGTGAGACCACGATCGAGTTGGGCGCCAGGTAGAGATGGCGCTTGATCAGGTCGCGGCGCACGCGCGGCAGGTGCTCTAACGTGCGCTGCTGCGACTGGTAGACCGCGCCAGGCCGGCCCGCTTGGAAGTCGGCGAGAAAGCGCGGCCACGTGTCTTCGCCCGGCCCCAGAAAGATGGTGTCGGCGTGCTGGTTTGCCTCCGCCGGCAGCGATGTCACGTGCAAGCCGCCCAGACAGACATGTGCGCCGCGTCGCCGGTACTGGTCGGCCAGCGCATACGCCCGCCGCGCCGAGGTGATGTAGACCTGAATCACCACGATGTCGGGGCTGTCGTCCAGTTCCAGCTTCTCTACATGTTCATCCTGTAAAGCCACGTCCCAATCTTTCGGCAGGTAGCCGGCCAGCGTCGCCAGCCCCAGAGGCGGGAAGAGTGAATACTTGATCGGGCGCCAGAAGGGGCTGAGCGCCTCCGTCAGCGCCGGCAGGATCATTTTGATGCGCATGGATATTTTTCCTCACTTCCCTGTCAACCGGAACGAATCCAACATGTGTTGCGCGGTGGCGTTGAGCGTGGCGCCGTCGGTGCGGAACTCGATGCCCAGTTGTTTGTCATACTGCGGCAGCACATAGGCGACGGTCGGCGTGTACGTGACGAAATCGCCGTGGTCATAGACATAGCGCTGCGCCGGTTGTCCGGCCACCGTGACCGTCTCCAGCGGCTGGCTTACCACCCACAGCCCGCGCCGTTTGGCCGCCGGTGCGTCGACCAGCAGCACCCGGAAGCTGGGAAATCCGTTGTTGTAGAAGACTGTGTCGTCGCCGTTTTGCTCGGGACGGAAGGTGTCCGGGTGCTCCAGGCTGAAGCCAACATCTTCCCGCGTATAGGTCGACCAATGCACGTCTTGCGCTGCTGGCCATGCCGGCGGCGACGACTTGCAGCTCGCCAGCAGCGCCGCCAGCACAAAGCATAGCGTCAACCACCTTCGATACAATTTCATTGGATTCCCTCCTCATGACAATGAATCTGAAACAGATTCCAAGCGAGCGGCCATATGGGTGTATTTCAAGTTGGGGCGTCTAGTACGTCCCCGGCACGGTGCAGCAGATGGCGGCATGTCCAAGCCGCTTGTGCACCGTGCCGGGGACGTTGCCTGCCCAACCGTGAAGTACACCTCGGCCATAGCCGGCGTTTGACCGCTGTGGCTGATTCTCGCGAAAATGATAGTGGTGGGCAACCGCCTGTGTGCGCTAGATCGTGCACTCAGGTGCTTGACAAGGCTGAAGGTCGCTGATGTACAGTTGGCCGGCGCCATGAATGGCGTGCAGACCGCCGTAGCGCTGCGCCGTGAGTTCCCACGACTGCCCGTGCTCTTCTACTCGATCCAGGACGACGCCCAGTATTACCGCGACTTCCGCGCCGCCGGCATCCTCAGCCACTACGCATACGTGCGCAAGTCCAACTACCTGCTGCCCGAACTGGTCTTGCCGCTCCTGCTCGATGCGGTGGCCGGTCGTTCCTTTATCGACCCGGAGATTGAAGCACGCGTCGAAGCAGTGAGCGCACAGGATGCACACGATCCCATGACGCTGCTGGAACCCCACGAGCAGCAGGTCGCCCGTCTGCTTGCTCAGGGTCTGACCAACGAACAGATCGCCGAGCGCATGGGCTTTCGCGACAAGCGCACCATCAGCCGCATCAACGGCCAGATTTACGCCGCGTGGGGGCTGGCTGACAGCGCCACCGACGAAAAGGTCGCACGCACGCGCGCCGCTCTGATCGTCGCCGCCAGCCGCCTGCTCGTGTGGGGAGATGACGGCACGCCGCTGGCCGAGACGCAGGATGGCTGGTCACCCTGGCCGCCGGCGCCATGACCGGCCTCTTCTGGTTCGACTGGCCGCTGCTTGCCCTGTCGCTGACCAACGGCATCGTCCTGCTTTGGCTGGGGCTGATGGTGCTGCTGAATACCGAACGGCGCACGCCGGGCGTGGCCTTGCTGGCGCTGGCGGCATGGCTGGGCAGCGCCTTCTTTGCCGCGCACACGGCGATTCTAGCCAGCGGCGAAGGGCCGGCCAGCGCGGCGCTCAATCTGTGGTGGGAGGTGGGCTGGCTGCCGCTGTTGGCCTTGCCGCTGGCCTGGTATGGCATCGTCCTCTGGTACGGCGGCTTTGGCGCAGCAGGAAACAGCCTGGCGCGCCACCGTTGGCCGCTGGCCGGGTTGATTGTGGCGGTCGTGGGGCTGGCCGTCGCACTGATTGTCACGGCGGACCTGCCAACGTTTCTCGATGCGGTCAATCTACGCTTTGGTCGCGTGACCACCCTCTTCGGCGCGCCCTGGTTCTTCGTGCTCTATCCGGTCTATATGCTGGCCAGCCTGGGATTCAGTCTTGACGCGCTGGTGCATCCTGCGCCGGCGCCGACAGTGCAGCGGGCGCAAGCGCGCAGCCGGGCGCGTCCGTGGCTGCTGGCTGCGAATGTGCTGCTGTTGATTGTCGGCGTGCTGGTGGCCGTGATCCTGCTGTGGGTGGCGCGTACGCCAGGCCCGGTCACAACCAATGAGCTTTTTGGCCGTACGCTGCCCGCGCTCGACCTTTGGACTGCGGATGCAGATAGCGCCCGTCGTCTGGCGCTGGGGATTGCCTGGACCGACCTGCTCGTTGCGGCGTTGCTGGCCGGGGTGATTGTCTGTATCAGCTATGCATTGGTGCAATATGAGGTCTTCAGTGGCCGCGTGCTGCCGCGCCATGCGCTGCGCCGCCACTGGCGGGAGGCGTGGCTGCTGGCGATCGGTTATGGCGTCGTCGTCGGTGCGGCGCTGGCCGCGGGCTTGCGCCCTGTCTACAGCCTGCTGCTGACGGCGTTGCTCATGACACTCTTCTTTGCCTTGCTTGGCTGGCGCACGCTTGCGGTGCAGACAGCGTTTGTGCGGCGCCTGCAACCCTTTGTGGTCAGCACCCACCTGGTTGAAGAACTGATTACGCCGGCCAACCGCGGCACGGAGAGCGATGTGCGAGATGCGCGCGCCACCTTTGCGGCGTTGTGCAACGAAGTCTTGCAGACGGATTATGCGGCGTTGGCGCCGGCCGGCGCTCTGGCCGCACTGGTCGCGCAGCCGTTGGTCTATCCGCCCCACGCGGCCGCGCCCACGACCTTGCCGCAACTTGCCGGCCTGCCCGCCGACACGTTGGTGATTCCCGTGCAGGACCCGGCGCAGCCTGACGTGGCGTGGGCTGTCCCGTTGCATGGCGGTCAGGGCTTGATCGGCGTCCTGTTGCTGGGCGGACGCCACGGCGATGCGCTTTACACCGAGGAGGAGATCGCGATTGCCCGCGCCGCCGGCGAGCGGCTGCTGGACCTGCTGGCCGCGGCCGCGCTGGCGCGGCGCCTGCTCGACCTGACGCGCACGCAGTGGGCAGAAAGCCAGGTGGCGGATCGGCAACTGCGGCGCGTGCTCCACGACGAGGTGCTGCCCGACCTGCACGCCGCGCTGATCCTGCTGGGTCAGCGCGACGGCGCCGCGACGACAGAGGCAGGGCAATTGCTGGCCGCTGCGCACCGCCAGGCGGCCGACCTGCTGCGCGCGCTGCCGGCGCGGCCGCCCATCCGCCCGCAGGGTCAGTTGCTGGAAGAGCTGCGCCGGCTGGTCGAAGAGGAGATGGCGTCACACTTTGACGCAGTGACCTTTGCCGCCACCGCGGCCGCGGCAAGTGCAGCCGGTCGGCTCTCCGCCTTGCGCGCGGAGGTGACCTTCTATGCGGTGCGCGAGGTGGTGCGCAACGCGGCGCGCCATGGCTGTAGGCGCGACGACACAGCGCTGACCCTGCACGTCACGGTCAAGGCTGACGCTGACCTTGTGATCACGGTCGAAGATAACGGCATGGGCAGTGAGGGTGCAGCCAACGATGCCGGCGCCGGTCAGGGGTTGGCGCTGCACACAGGCATGTTGGCGGTGGTGGGCGGTGCGCTGACGGTGGCGCCAGCGTCAGCGCGCGGGGTAAACGCGACGATTCAGGTGCCGATAACGTGACGGCTTGCTCAACGCAGAATCAGTAGTTCACGATTTGCCTCACACGGAGACACAAAGTCACAAAGTTAAAGATAGCGTCCTTTGTGCTCTTTGTGGCTTTGTGTGAGTTTCGTGAAGTACTGAGAATCCCTTTCTGCGCGCCTTACATCGCCGCCACGCTATTCCGCCATGCGCCGGCTCAACTCCGCCCAGCCTTGCAGCCCGCCCGCCATGCCTAACGACCCGGCCAGCCCTTCCAGCGCCTGCAACACCTGCGCCAGATTGATCTTGGTGGCGAGCCGGTAGACGGCGACCCAGGCGTTGAGCGCCTCCTGCTGCTGCCCATGCTGCCAGTAGATGTGTCCCATGTTGAAGCGCGTCGCGCACAACCCGGCCGCGTCGCCGATTTCCTGAAGGATGGTGAGCGAGCGCTCCAGATAGCGCAACGCCGTGTCGTAGTCGCCACGGGCATGATACAACGCCGAGATGTTGTTGAGGGTCGTGCCTTCGCCCTGTTTGTCGCCGATTTCCTGAAGGATGGTGAGCGAGCGCTCCAGATAGCGCAACGCCGTGTCGTAGTCGCCACGGGCCTTGAATATTTGCGAGATGTTGTTGAGGGTCGTGCCTTCGCCCTGTTTGTCGCCGATTTCCTGACGGATGGTGAGCGAGCGCTCCAGATAGCGCAACGCCGTGTCGTAGTCGCCCAAATGGTGATACTGGTTTCCGGTCTGACCCAGAGCTGCGCCGCGCGTTTGCGCGTCGTCCGATTCACAGATCGACGGCAGCCAGTCGTCCAGCAGGGTGCGGTAGAGACCTTGCAGATTCAGCGGGCCAACAATCCGCTCCAGCGCCAGCCGGTCCGCGGCGGCCCGCTGCCCTGCCATCTGCAACGCTTCGTGCGCCACGATGGCCTGCGTTAGCGTTCGCCGCTCGTAGCGAAAGAGATAGTGCTGGTATTCAGCGGCGCACGCAAGCAGCGCCGGCTCGGGCGCGGCGACCCCTTGCTGGCTGAGCCAATCCGCCACCAACGGCGAGAGTTGGTACTCCTCGCAACGCAAATCGTGGGCAAACGACGGCTCGACCAGCGAGACCATCAGCAGCCGCTGCAAGTGCGCGGCTGGGTCGGGCAGCTCCAACGCCAGCGCGACGATGCCTTCGAGGGGGATGGGCGTCCGGTAGGCGGGCAGCCGCTGTAACAGCGTGGCCGCCGGCGCAGGCAACTGCTCCACAATCTGCGCCAGCGCCATGTTGGTCTGGGTCTCGGTTGCCGCCTGTTCCAGCTTCTGCTGGAATTGCGCTTCCTGCTGCGGCGTCATGCCCTGCACGGCCGCGGCAAAGAAGGTCAGGCCGCGGCCATTGCCGTGCAGCGTGGCGTAGACCTGGCGCAGCCAATCGCGGCGGCGCAGGAAGGAGAGCGGCAGCAGCCGGTTGGCCATCTGCAGAAAGTCGCCGTAGCTGGCGTGGCCCAGCGCCAGATGATCCGCCTCCGGCCAGCCCGGCAACTTCCAGCGCGAGGTCAGCAACAGGATCAACCCCTGGCGCGTCAGCCCTTGCGCTGCCCTGATCCACGCGGCAAGCCGGGCATCCTGCACCTGCTGGGTGCCCGGCGCCTGGCAGCTTTCCAGGTTGTCGAAAAAGAGCACGAGCTTGCCGCCGTGCTGTTGTAGCAGCAGGCGCAGCAGCACAACGGCGCGCCTCCTCATCCGGGAGGCGATCCAGCATCCGGTTGTAGCGCTCGATATTCTCGGTGCTCAACGACAGCTCCAGCTCAAGCCGCAACAGTTGCCAATCATTTTCGGGCCGCGCGGACCAGGCAAAGACCGTCAGGCCGCGCTGCTCGAAGAGCTGCGCCAGCCGGCCGGCCAACGCGGTCTTGCCCTGCCCGCCAGGGCCGGTAATCAGCAGTTGGTGCAAGCGCGCCTGGCGCAGCCGGCTCTGCAACGTGCGCAGTTCGGCGCGCCGCCCGATGAAGCGCGGCGGCAAAGTAATCGTGTTGAGGGTCTGGTTGAGCAGAAGCTCACGGGCGTGTGGCGTAAAGTTCCAGTCGATCAGCGGCTGCGCCGGGTCGTGGCTGATCAGGCTGGGCAGCGGCCACTGGCCCAGGCTGCTCTCGGCCAGCCCGCTGGCGTCGTCGCCCAACCGCGGGCTATCCTTCAGCGGCGTGATGATCGCCCGGCGTCCCGCTTGCAGCGCCTCATCGACCGGCGTCTGGCGCACGATCGCTTCGCAGAAGGCGCGGATGAAGAGCGTCCCCGCGCGGTCAAGCACCGATTCGCGCATGCCGACGACGTGTGGAATGCCGAGTTGGCTCAAGCGCCACGTCAGACCGTTGCTCAGCGCGTCGCTGGCCGTCATCCCCGATTCACAGGCGGAGAGCACCACGCAGCCCACGCCGGTGCCCAGCAGCGCCTCGGCGATCGCTGCTTCATGCACCGCGTCGCCGCCGCCCTCCTCGCCCTCGAAGAGAAAAGTTGCGTAGGGCGCGGCGCCGCTGTGCGGCGCATGGTGAAACTTGCCGTGTCCACTCAGAAAGAGCAGGTGCGGGCGAAACTCTTTGAGCAGCGTCTGCAAGGTGCTGAAGCGGCCATCGTCCGGCGTCTCCAGCACCACCCCCCCTTCGGCCACAAAGGGATTGAGCGCCTCCAGCACCTGCGCCTGCTCCTCTTCTACATCGAGCCGCGCGCTTTCGGCGTCGAGGTCGTCGGGCAGGCTGGTGAAGAGCAGCACGCGCAGCGGGCCATGCTCGACCGCGGGCAGGGCCGGCCGCGCGCCATCCGTGTTGCGCAGCAATGTGAAGCCGTTGGCGCGGCCGAGAAAGCCATGCTGCGGGTGGTGGAGCGTCTCCGGCAGTTGTTGAAGGGCAGCCGCGCGGCTGGCGATGATGACCGGCAGCGTCAGCGCGCCGGCGGCCTGCCGCGCGGCGGCAAAGGCGTCGTCGATCGCCAGCGCCTGCCACAGTTGCCGGCCGATCGCCTGCAAAGTCTCGTCGGTGACAAACTGTTTGCGGGCATAGGCCCGCGCCAGGTCGTTGGCGTTGTGGCGCAGGACAGGGTAGCGCTCAATCAGGTCGGCGTCGGGGCGGATGATGAAGGCTGCGCCGCGGGGCGGGGTGGGCATGGCTGGTCTTTCCTTGTCGTGAAGGCATCCGCCGTGGACAACGGCAGATGCTGTGGAAACGGTCAAGAATCCTGGTCAGTGGGTTGGGATGTCGGGATCACGTCTGGAAAAGTATAGGTCGGGATGGAGGGCGCGGCCGGCGCATCCGCTGACTGGTAGATCGAGACCGTGTTGTCACGGAACGGATCGAGATCGACCGCGCCCTCTTTCCCGCAGTAAGGGCAGGCGACGATGATCTGCGGGTTGCCCACAATCTCGCGTGTCATCGAATATTCGCGGTCGCAACTCCAGCAGCGATACTTGAGTCGTCTTTTCATAACGCTGTCTCCCTAGAAGACCGACATGGCCGAACAGAAAACGCCCGCGGCAAAGAGCAGCGCCGAAGGGATCAACAGCCGCCGCTTGTAGGCCGCGCTCTTGCGGTAGAAATCCTCCAACCCCAGGGGCGCGCCTTTGGCCTGTGTATCCGCCCTGAGTAGGGTCGGGTCAACCTGCCAGGTGCGGGGAATCAGGCTAATCAACGCCAGCACAAGCGCCACAAACCAGCAGCCAAACGCACCGTACACCCAGACATCCACGGTCATGGTGGCTTGTTCGCCGGCGACGAGTTTGAGCACCGCAGCATAAATACCGGGGATGGCGAGTTCGATGCTGATCAACTGCTGGGCAAGTCTGTCCATCAATTCGCTTTGGCCGGCGATGCTCGCGGCGAACTTCTCGCGCAGCACGTTCTCGCTGCCGTAGAGGGGACGGGTGGGTAGCGGATCATTGCTTGTCATGCAACACCTCCGGGCGGTGTTTTGGAGAGACGCCCTGCACAAACAGGCGTTACTGGCCATCATGAAGCTTATCTGTGAATTCGTCAAACTGATGAACAACGTCGCCGGATTTGACACACATCCACCAATCGAGTAGCATCCCGACAGCCAATCGATTCATTGTTTGCCACAACTGGATCAATGTAGAAATGTTCAATTTGTTCGCCATCAATAAGCAGAGCAAGAAGCAGTTTCCGGACCACACCGTCTGGTGATTTGTGCTTGCTCGGGTTCAGTGACGACACCCAACCGGCCATCCAGACGGATGCGCCGGTTTTTTATTTGTCTGGAAATGGTTCTTACCACGAGGAGCGTGCGCTGTGAGTCTTGACCGTTTTGCCATCATCGAATCCACCCTGCGCGAGGGCGAGCAGTTCGCCAACGCCTTTTTCTCCAGCGAGCAGAAGGTGGAGATCGCCCGCCTGCTCGACGCGTTTGGCGTGGAGTACATCGAGCTGACCTCGCCCGCGGCCAGCCCGCAGAGCCGCGCCGACCTGGAGCGCATCGCCACGTTGGGGCTGAAGACCAAGCTGCTCACCCACGTGCGCTGTCACATGGACGACGCCAAGCTCGCCATCGACACCGGCGCCGACGGCATCGATGTGGTCTTTGGCACCAGCAGCTTCCTGCGCCAATTCTCGCACGGCAAGGACATCCCGTATATCATCGATTCGGCCATCGAGGTCATCGAGTTTATCAAGCGCCAGGGGCTGGAAGTGCGCTTCAGCTCCGAAGACAGCTTCCGCAGTGACCTGGTCGATCTGCTGACGATCTACCGCGCGGTCGACAAGATCGGCGTCAATCGCGTCGGCATCGCCGATACTGTGGGCGTCGCCAACCCGCGGCAGGTCTTCGACCTGGTGAAGACGCTGCGCGGCATCGTCTCCTGCGACATCGAATTTCACGGCCACAATGACACCGGCTGCGCGGTCGCCAACGCCTTCTGCGCGCTGGAGGCGGGCGCGACGCATGTGGATACCTCCGTGCTCGGCATCGGCGAGCGCAACGGCATCACGCCGCTGGGTGGGCTGGTGGCGCGCATGTACGCCCACAACCCGGAAGCGGTACGCGCCAAGTACAACCTGCCGCTGCTGCGCGAGATCGACAATTACGTCGCCGGCCTGGTCGATGTCGATGTGCCCTTCAACAACTACATCACCGGCTTCACCGCCTTTACGCACAAGGCCGGCATCCACGCCAAGGCGATCCTCAACAACCCGAGCACCTACGAGATTCTCGACCCGGCCGACTTTGGGCTGAGCCGCTACATCCACGTCGCGCACCGGCTGACCGGCTGGAACGCCATCAAGGAGCGCGCCGAGCAGTTGCAGCTTGCGCTCAGCGACGACGAGGTCAAGGCCGTCACCGCGCACATCAAGGCGCTGGCCGACCAGAAGCGCCTCACGCTCGACGACGTTGATTTTCTGCTGCGCGAGTATCACAGCGGGCAGATCAGCGCCGCCGTGATTGAGGGCATCGAGCAGACGCCGGCGTGAGAGAGGAGACGCCGGCGTGAGAGAGGAGATTGGCGTGCGGGTTGTTGTAGGTGCGGTTTCCAACCGCACGTGCTCCCAATCGGTGAAATCATTGGTTGGTGGCAATGTGCGGTTGGAAACCGCACCTACGGGATCGTTGGTCGATGGCAATGTGCGGGTTACAAACCGCACCTACGGGATTGGAGTGCAGTCGTGTCGCATCAGGAACCGGTCATCTGGAAAACGCTGTCTTCCAACCGCGTCTTTCGTAACCGCTGGGTGGGCGTGGTGGTGGATGAGGTCGAATTGCCCGACGGCAAGCGCTATGAGTACACACGCATCGAACCGGCGGGCATCGGCGTCGGCGTGATCGGCTTCAACGCGGCGGGCGAAATCTTGCTGGAGCGCGAATACCGCCACGGCGTGGGTGAGGTCGTCTGGCAGGTTCCGGGCGGGTTGGCGGCAGCGGACGAAGATTTGCAGGCGGCCGGGCTGCGCGAACTGCGGGAAGAAACCGGCTACGCACCGGCAGTAGTCAGTGGAGAGACTGTGACCTATCTCGGCGCGGTCTGGGACAACCCCGGTTTTGGCGTGGCATGCAGCCACATCTACCGCGTGCGCGGGTTGGAGCCAACCGACGTCACCCATCATGATCACGGCGAGTTTGTTACTTGCGCCTGGGTGTCACCGGCATGGCTTAAGGAGGCCGTGCGCAGCGGGGAGATCAAGGATCGCGTGGTCGTGGCTGCGGTCGCCTACCTGCTGCTGAATGGAGAGCTATGAAGACAAACACTACTCTGCGCCTCTGCGTCAAATCGCACCTTGCTCACCCAGCAACTCACTTGTCACAGGAGCGCAAGTAGTGGCCGCGCAGACCTTTGCCCAGAAAGCCCTGGCGCGCGCTGCCGGCCTCGACTTTGTCGAAGTTGGCCAGGTGGTCGATGCGCGGCCGGATGTGGTGCTGAGCCACGACAACACCGCGGCGATCCGCCGCATCTGGCAGGAGTTCGGTCAGGATCGCGTGCTAATTCCGGAGCGCATCGCCATTACGCTCGATCATGCCGTACCCGCGCCCACGACAAAGCACGCGCAGAATCACGCCGAGATTCGCCAGTTCGTGCAGGAGCAGGGCATCCGCCACTTCTTCGAGGTCGGCCGCGGCATCTGCCACCAGGTGCTGAGCGAGGAGGCGCTGATCCTGCCCGGCCAGCTCATCCTCGGCGCGGATTCGCACACGACGCACTACGGCTGGCTGGGCGCGTTCGGCGCCGGCATCGGCCGCAGCGAGGTGGCGACGCTGTGGGCGACGGGCGAACTCTGGCTGCGCGTGCCGGAGAGCATGAAGATCGTGCTGGAAGGCGACCTGCCGCCCGGCGTCACCGCCAAGGATTTCGCGCTGCGCGTGATCGGCGATCTCGGAGCGGACGGCGGCCTCTACCAATCCGTCGAGTTTCACGGCAGCGGCATCGCCGCCATGAGCCTGGAATCGCGCATGGTGCTGCCGAACATGATGGCCGAGTTCGGGGCCAAGAATGCGTGGGTGGCGCCGGATGAGAAGACGGTCGCGTATTTGAAGAAGGGGCTGAAAAGGAGATTAGGAGATTATGCGATTGAGAGATTTGGTGATGATGAGATTGCCGCCAATCACCCAATCGCACAATCGCATAATCCCTTAATCTCTCAATTTCTCCTGCCCGACGCAGGTGCGCCCTACACCGCCACCCACCACTACCGCGCCGCCGACCTCGAGCCCTACGTCGCCTGCCCGCACAGCGTGGACAACGTCGTGCCGCTCTCGGCAGTGGCGGGGACAGTGGTGCAGCAGGCCTTTTTGGGCACGTGTACGAATGGGCGGTTGGAAGATTTGGCGGCGGCGGCGGCGGTCATCCGCGGCAAGCGCGTGGCGCCGAGCGTGCGCTTCCTCGTCATCCCGGCGTCGAGCGAGGTGTTGAAGGCGGCACTGGAGCGCGGCTACATCCAGGCGTTCGTTGAGGCGGGCGCGGTGATCGGCGTGCCGGGCTGCGGGCCATGCATGGGCAACCACATGGGCATCCCCGCGCCGGGCGAGGTGACGATCTCGAGCGCCAACCGCAACTTCCGCGGCCGCATGGGCACGGCGGATGCGGAGATCTACCTGGCGAATCCGGCGGTCGTGGCGGCTTCAGCCGTTGCGGGCAGGATCGTGAATCCGGGGGAGATTGAGAGATTAGGAGATTGGGTTGACTCGGACACCGGGTCAATCTCCAATCTCCTAATCTCCTAATCTCTCAATCTCATAAGGAACACTTATGCACATCACCGGCCGCGCCTGGAAGTACGGCGACAACATCAACACCGACGTGCTTTTCCCGGGCAAGTACACCTATACCGTCACCGAGCGCGCCGAGATTGCCCGCCATGCGCTCGAGGATCTCGACCCGGTCTTTGCCGCCAATGTCCAGCCCGGTGATGTCATCGTGGGCGGGCGCAACTTCGGCTGCGGGTCGAGCCGCGAGCAGGCGGCGACGTGTCTGGTCTACAACGGCGTCGGCGCGGTGATTGCGGCGAGCTTCAGCCGCATCTTCTACCGCAACGCGCTCAACAACGGGCTGCTGGCCATCGTCTGCCCGGCAGCGGTCGAAGCGATTCAGCCCGGCGAAACCGTGACCGTCGACACAGAGCGCCACGTGATCCGCTGTGTGGCCGGTGAATTCGCCTTCCCGCCGTTGAGCGCCAGCGTGATGGGCATTGTCGAAGCCGGTGGGCTGGTGGCGTACGTGAAGCGCAAGCTGGCGGTGCCATGAAGCTGCGCACGCTGCTGCTGCGGATGGCGCGCCGCGGCTACGATCTCATCCTGCCCTTCACGCGCCCGGTGACGCCTTCGGTGCGCATCCTGCTCGTGCGCGAGGGCATGACGCTGCTCATCCACCACTCTTACGCCAGCAAGTGGTACTTTCCGGGCGGCGGCGTCAAGCGCGACGAGTCGTTGGTGGGCGCTGCGATGCGTGAAGCGCGTGAAGAAGTTGGCGCCGTCGTGCGGGGTGAGCCGCGGCTGCTTGGCATCTACTTGAGCAACTACCTGAGGCGCAGCGATCATATCGTCGTCTATGTCAGCGAAGATTTCGATCTGGGTGCAGCGCCGCCTGACACCTGGGAGATCGAAGGCTGCGCGTGGTTCAGCCTGCATAACCTGCCGCCGGACATGCAGCGTGCGTGCCGGGCGCGGGTGCAGGAATATCTGGCCGGCGGCGGGCCGTATAGTGGGAATTGGTGAGAATTAGAGATTAGGCGATTGAGAGATTAGAGATTGGAGATTGACGACTTGGCTTTTGAGGAATCTCTTAATCGCCCAATCTCCTAATCTCCAATCTCAACGAAAGCACAGCGCGATGGACACAACACTTTTCTTGCGCGGTCTCATGCTTGGCTTTGCGATTGCGGCGCCGGTGGGGCCGATTGGGCTGCTCTGCATCCAGCGCACGCTGAATAACGGCGCGACGGGCTGGTCTCCAGGGCTGGGTGCGGCCACGGGCCGATGCGATCTACGGGGCGATTGCCGCCTTCGGGTTGAGTCTGATCACGGCTTTCCTGGTGCAGCAGCAGTTTTGGCTTGGCTGGCGGGGCGGCCTCTTTCTCTGCTATCTGGGCGTGCGCACATTCACGGCTGCGCCGGCTGCCACCGCGGCCGCGATCGAAAGTCGCGGCCTGTTCAGCGCCTACAGCTCGACGCTCTTTCTGACGTTGACCAACCCGATGACGATTCTGTCCTTTGTGGCGATCTTTGCCGGCGCCGGGCTGGCAGCCAGCAGCGGTGATTCCGTGGCCGCGTTGCTGCTCGTTGCCGGCGTCTTTGCCGGGTCCGCTGGCTGGTGGCTGCTGCTGTCGGGCGGCGTGTCGCTGCTGCGCAATGCGGTTACGGCGCAGGCGTTGCGCTGGATCAACTGGCTGGCTGGTGGTGTGATTGTTGCGTTTGGCGTATTCGCCATCTTGCACGGATTGGAACTACTATGACGCAGAGACGCAAAGGGCGCAGAGGTTCACAGAGAAAAACAAATCCCGTAGTTCACGATTTGGCCTCACACGAAGACACAAAGGGCACAAAGTTGAAGATGGCGTCCTTTGTGATCTTCGTGGCTTTGTGTGAGTTTCGTGAAGTACTGAAATCGGTTTATCTTCTCTGCGTTTTCTCTGCATCTCAGCGCCTCTGCGTCAAAAAGTGACAAGGTTTCTACCAAATTCTGATTGAAAGCGAATTGTGATTGATGTCTGAACGAACCTATCGAATTGCCCTCATCCCCGGCGACGGCGTCGGCCAAGAGGTTGTGCCCGCCGCACAACAGGTGCTGGCCGCGCTGCCGCTGGCCTTTGACTTTGTGCCGCTGGACGCGGGCTGGGAAGTTTTCGAGCGCACCGGCACGGCGTTGCCACAGCGCACCGCGTCGGTGATCCGCGGCTGCGACGGCGCGATCTTTGGCGCGACGCAATCGCCCAGTCGCAAGGTCGAAGGCTACAACAGCCCGATCCTGGCGCTGCGCAAGCAGCTCGACCTTTACGCCAACCTGCGCCCGGTCGTCTCCATGCCCGTGCCCGGCAGCCGGCCCGGCATCGACATGCTCATCGTGCGTGAGAACACGGAGTGTCTCTACGTGCGCCAGGAGCGGCTGGAGGATGGCGGCGCCACCGCCGTGGCCCAGCGCGTCATCACCCGTCGCGCGTCGGAGCGCATCGCGCGCAAGGCGTTCGAGCAGGCGCGGGCGCGGGCAGCAAAGAGAGTAGAGATTGGAGATTGGAGAGTGGAGATGAACGCACCTGCGCGCAATCTCCAATCTGCAATCTCCAATCTCTCAATCTCCCAATCTCGCCCCTCGCCCCTGGTGACCATCGTCCACAAGGCCAACGTGCTTAGCCTGACGGATGGATTATTCCGCGAATCGTGTCTGGCCGTAGCGCGCGAGTTTCCCGACGTGGAGGTGGAGGAGCAGATCGTCGATTCGATGATCTATCGCCTGATCCGCGAGCCGGAGCGCTACGACGTGATTGTGGCGCCCAACCTTTACGGCGATATTCTCAGCGACGCGGCCGCCGCGCTGGTCGGCGGGCTGGGGCTGGCGCCGAGCGCCAACGCCGGCGACAATTTCGCGCTGGTCGAGCCGGTGCATGGCAGCGCGCCGGATATCGCCGGTCGGGGGCTGGCGAATCCCTGCGCGGCGATTCTGGCCGCGGCGCAACTGCTCGAATTCCTCGGCGAAGGCGCCGCAGCAGCCCAGGTGCAGGCCGCGGTCATCCGCACGTTGGCCAATGGCATCCTTTCTGCCGACCTGGGCGGGACGGCAAAAACGGAAGAAATGACAAAGGCAGTAATTGAGAGATTGAGAGATTGGAGACTGCATTTTCCGCAATCGCTAAATCTTCAATCTCCTAATCTCCAATCTCTATTTCAACAAACCTGAATACAAAAGGAGATTTACATCATGGCCCTTCAAACAGCATCTGGCACAGCGGAATGTCCTGAATGCTTTGCCGAAATCGAATTGACCAACGTCATGCAAAATGAGATCGTGCAGTGCCCGGAGTGCGGCGTCGACCTGGAAGTGACCGGCATCGACCCCATCACGCTGGCGCCGGCGCCCGAAGAAGAAGAGGATTGGGGCGAATAATGCGCGTCGGCATTCTCTATTCACGCGTGCGCGCCGAAGAAAAGCTGCTCTTCGAGGCGTTCGACAAGCGCGGCGTCGATCTCGACCTGATCGACGACAATACATTGATCTTCGACATCACGGCCGAGGCGCACACGCGGCGCTTCCAGGGCTTCGACGTGGTGGTGGAGCGCTGCATCAGCCACGGCCGGGCGCTCTACAGCCTGCGCATCCTCAACGACCAGGGCATCAAGACGGTCAACACCGCGCTGGTGGCGGACAACTGCGGCAACAAGCTGCAGACGACCAGCGCACTCACCAGCCGGCGTCGCCGCCTTTAGCCCTATCTGGTCGCCACGCCGGAGAGCGCGCTCCAGGCGATCGAGGAGCTTGGCTATCCGGTCGTGCTCAAGCCGGCGGTCGGCTCGTGGGGACGGCTGCTCAGCAAGATCAACGACCGCGAAGCCGCCGAGGCGATCCTAGAACACAAGGAGGTGCTCGGCTCCTATCATCACTCGATCTTCTACATCCAGGAGTACATCCACAAGCCGCTGCGCGACATTCGCGCCTTCGTGGTCGGCGGCGAAACGATCGCTGCCATCTACCGTGCGTCCGAGCATTGGATCACCAACACGGCGCGCGGGGGCAAGGCGAGCAACTGTCCGATCACGCCGGAGATCGACGATATCTGCGTGCGTGCGTCCAAGGCGGTGGGCGGGGGCGTCGTGGCCATTGACGTATTCGAGGACCCGGAACGCGGGCTGCTCATCAACGAGGTCAACTACACGATGGAGTTCCGCAACAGCATCGCACCGACGGGTGTGGACATTCCGGGTAAGGTGGCGGACTTCTGTCTGCGCGTCGGGCGGGATGGCTGGGCCGCGGCCAACGGCTGGCGCAACGGTGGACCGGCTGCACATCCGGTTTCGCTGACGTCGGGAGTAGCGCAGGGGCGCGACTATTTTCTAGTAGTCTATCAACCAAGAAGCTTTGGTTTGGCGCATTGAAAGGGAACACAGATAAGCGCTGATAGCCTCAGATAAACGCAGATGCTTTGCCGCATCGCTGCTTTGCGCTTATCTGCGCTTATCCAATTTTATCTGCGACTATCTGCGTTCTCTTGCGATTGCTCTGCTCGAACGTTGAGGTTTGATGGTCCACTGGGAGGCTTAAAAGCTTCCTGGAAGGAGGGCGTGATAGTTGAAGAATGTAGCGGGTATCGTGTATCTTGCATAGGAAGTCCTCAGTCATTTCCCGCAAAAAATAAACGACGATCTGTGGAACCATAGGAGCTTCAAAATGAATCAAAACGATATCCGCAACACTATCGCCGGTGGCCAGACCGCGCTGGGCATTGAGCTTGGCTCGACGCGCATCAAGGCGGTGCTGATCGGCGCCGATCACACGCCGATCGCCTCCGGCAGCCACGAATGGGAGAACCGCTACGAAAACGGCGTCTGGACCTACCAGCCTCGAAGATGTGGACGGGTCTGCAGGCCGCCTACCGACCTTTGCCAACGACGTGTGCAGGCGCAGTACGGCGCACCGCTCCACACCATCGGCGCCATCGGCTTTAGCGCCATGATGCACGGCTACCTCCCCTTCGACCAGGGGGGTGCGCTGCTCGTCCCGTTCCGCACCTGGCGCAACACCATCACCGGCGAGGCCGCGGAGAAGCTGACCGACCTCTTCCAATTCAACATTCCGCAGCGCTGGAGCATTGCCCATCTCTATCAGGCGATCCTCAACCAGGAGCCGCACGTCAAGGACATCGCCTTCCTGACCACGCTGGCCGGTTACGTGCATTGGAAGCTGACTGGCGAGCAGGTGCTGGGCGTCGGCGAGGCGTCGGGCATGTTCCCCATCGACAGCACGATCAACGACTACGACGCGCGCATGCTCGACCTGTTCGACGCGCCGCTTTGCCGCGGCTGGGATGCCGTGGCGGCTGGGCGCCATCCTGCCCAAAGTGCTCGTGGCGGGTGAACCGCCGGGGTGCTCACGGCCGAAAGGCGCCAGGCTGCTCGACCCGACCGGGCAACTCCAGGCCGGCATCCCGCTCTGCCCTCCGGAGGGCGACGCCGGCACGGGCATGGTCGCCACCAACAGCGTAGCGCAGCGCACCGGCAATGTCTCGGCAGGCACGTCGGTCTTCGCCATGATCGTGCTGGAGCAGGCGCTGTCGAAGCTCTACCCCGAAATCGACATGGTGACGACGCCTACCGGCAAGCCCGTCGCCATGGTGCACAGCAACAACTGCACCTCCGACCTCAACGCCTGGATCGACCTCTTCCAGGAAGTCACCCAGGCGCTTGGTGTGGAGGCGAGCGAGTCCCAGCTTTACGAAACGCTCTACAAGACCGCGCTGACGGGCGACGCTGACGGCGGCGGGCTGCTGGCCTACAACTACGTGTCGGGCGAGCACATCACGCACATGGAGGAGGGGCGCCCGCTCTTTGTGCGCACGCCCAACAGCCGCTTCACGTTGGCCAACTTTATGCGCACGCATCTCTTCGCCGCGGTCGGCGCGCTGAAGATCGGGCTGGACATCCTCTTCGATCAGGAGCAGGTGCAGATCGACCAGATTCTCGGCCACGGCGGCTTCTTCAAGACCCCGGAGGTCGGCCAGCGCATCATGGCCGCGGCCATGAATGTGCCCGTCTCCGTGATGGAGACTGCGGGCGAGGGCGGCGCGTGGGGCATTGCGCTCCTCGCTGCTTACTTGCTGAACCGGGAAGCAAACGAGCCGCTGGAAACCTATCTCGCCGCCAAGGTCTTTGCCGGTCAGAATGCCATCACACTGGCGCCCGACCCGCGCGACGTGGAGGGCTTTGCCGCGTTCATGGCGCGCTATGCGAAGGGGCTTGCCATTGAGCGCGCGCCGCTATCGAAGGCTTGAGCTAGCGCGCATGAGTGAGCCAATCTCAGTTTCCATCATCGGCGCCAGCGGCTACACCGGCGGCGAACTGCTGCGCCTGCTGCTCGACCACCCGCACGTGACCGTCCAGCAGGTGACCAGCGAACGCAACGCCGGCGCCTTCGTCCACTTCACCCATCCCAATCTGCGCGGGCGCACCAAGCTCCAGTTCGTCAGCGCGGAGGAAGTGCTGCCGTGCGACCTGCTCTTTCTCTGCCTGCCGCACGGCAGCGCGATGGAGAAGATCGAGCATTACGCGGGGCTGGCCGAGCGCATCGTCGACCTGAGCGCCGACTTCCGCCTGCGCAACGCCGACGACTACGTGCGCTGGTACGGCAAGCCGCACACCAACCCAACATGGCTCGCCAAGTTCGTCTACGGGCTGCCCGAACTGCATCGCGAGGAGATGCGCGCGGCGCGCTATATCAGCGGCGTGGGCTGCAATGCCACGGCGACCACGCTGGCGATCTATCCGCTCTTCGCGGCCGGTCTGGCCGACGAGGTGCGCGGCGTGATCTGCGAGGTCAAGGTCGGTTCCAGCGAGGGGGGCAACAAGGCAAGCGACGCCACGCATCATCCCGAGCGCGCCGGCGTCATGCGCAGCTTTGCGCCGACCGGCCATCGTCACACCGCGGAAATTTTGCAGGCGCTGGGGCGCGTCGACGCGCAGCCGGCTGTGCACCTCAGCGCCACCGCCATCGACAACGTGCGCGGGGTGCTGGCGACCGCGCACGTCTTTGTCAAGCCGGGCACGGCGGAGAAGGATCTCTTCAAGGCGTACCGGCAGGTGTACCGCAACGAGCCCTTCGTGCGCATCGTCAAGGAGCGCACGGGCCTCTATCGCTACCCGGAACCGAAGATTCTGGCCGGCAGCAATTACGCCGACGTTGGGTTCGAGCTTGACGCGGCGACAGGCCGCGTCGTGGCGATCGCCGCGATCGACAACCTGATGAAAGGCGCGGCCGGCAGCGCGGTGCAGGCGATGAACGTCATGTACGGCTGGGAGGAGACGGCCGGGCTGGGCTTTGCGGGGCTGCATCCGGTATAGGTGTAGCAACCGCGTAAGTTTATAAATACTGATAAATATTATAAAATGTTGATAGTTCATCGGGAGGTGCATGATGTCAGAGGAGGGTGGAGCTTTGACCCTTAAACGTGCAGCCGAGCGGTTGGGTGTGCACGAGCAGACGCTGCGGAGTTGGGAGCGAAATGGAATCATTCGCATGATTCGGCTGCCAGGGAGTGGCTATCGTCGCGTGCCGGTGACAGAGGTGGATCGCCTGAAGTGTGAAATGGAAAGAGGGCGCGAAACCCGCAGTTTGGCTCGAAGCACCGGATGAAAGCCCGGAGGCCGTCATGCGTGGACAAGTGCTGGCAGCCACCATACGCACGGAACTTACAGGGGTGGAGGAAGACGGCTCATTCGATGAGTTCCTGGCGAGCCGGCGGGGGCGCGCGTGATTGTAATCGACAGCGATGTGCTGATCCTGGCGTTCGCCTTTCAGCGAGATGAGCGTCAGCCGATCAACCATCAATTTTTGTCAATCACGCCGCCAAAACCACGCGGAGCCACGATCTATAGCATCATGGAAGTCTTGGGCAAGCTATCATTCAATCTTTCTCAAGACCAACTCCGGAAGTGGCCGCTATGGCTGCGTGACGCCTACCAATTGAACATCATCTTCCCGGCTGTGGAAGGACAGGAAGCCGCAGGTTGTTTTCGGCGTGAGTGGGTTGAAAGCCCTCTACAGATGATGGCTCAGCGGATCGCCTATCTCGATGCATTGATCCTGCATCTTGTGGAACGGATGCCTGACATCGATGTGTTCGTGACATGGAACGCGCGCCACTTTAGTGGCAAAACCGCAATTCGTGTGATGACGCCCGCTGAGTATATGACGAGTGGTGCTGAGCAAAAGGAGTAGAAGCCACATGCCTTCACCTGCGAAAAGTGAATCGGCGCCTGCCGCAATGAAGGAAAAGTATGGTGACATTGTCTCCATGACCAATACCTTCTGTATCGAACAGCTGAATGAAGAATACGCTCAAATGTGCCGCTGGATGGCGGCTGCATTGGCGCGTAAACGCCCGTCCCCGCTATTGGGCGGGAAGGCAGCGGCCTGGGCGAGTGGCATCATCCATGCCGTTGCTACTGTGAACTTTGCGTTCGACAAAACGCAAACGCCCCACATCAAGCCCGATGATATCGCCACTCACTTTGGTTTGAGCAAAGAGCACAATCGGCAACAAATCGAAATCTATCCGCGACACGATGAACATCGGCGTCATGGATCCGACTGGACGCTGCCCAGCTTGCTGGATCGAAACCCGATGGCATGGATGATCTCGATCAACGGATTGTATATCGATGCACGCTATGCGCCCCGTCATATCCAGGAGATTGCGTTCCAGAAGGGGTTGATCCCGTATCTCCCGCCGCCCAGGGGCGACGAGTAGGCGCTACAAAGGTAACTCATGGAGAATCCAAGCTATCACCGCAAAACGCCGCTCATCGTCACCGACAAGATGCGTCGACAGATCGCCGGCGCTGTGGCGGAGATCGATCTGGAACAGATGGAAATCCTGCGCCAGATGACGCCAGCGGAGCGCATGGCAATCGCCGCTGGGATGATCCATGATCTGGAACAAGCGGCTGCGTATCGACTGCGCAAACGCTATCCGGAATTGGAGATTGCCGAATCGCTGAGAATCGTGCGACAAGGTTTGGTGGAATATGAACAGCAGAGACGCATCGATGCAGAGCATGTCGATTCTTGAATTCGCCCGACTTGTGATTGATGCTCTTCAAGCAGCGCATGTCGAGTATCTGCTGGGCGGTTCATTGGCGCTGGTTGCATGGGGCGAACCACGCAGCACGCTGGATGTGGATCTTGTGATCTCACTGCCCGGCAACCGCATCAAGGAGCTATCTTGGGAACTGGAAAAGCGGCAGATGCTGGTTCCACCGGAAATCCTGCTTGACCTGCTCATTCAACCGGAAGGCGATCTTCCCGTCAATGCGATCCATCTGGATAGCGGACACAAGGCAGAGCTATTCCTGCTGAAAAGTGGCGACGAATTCCGGAAATCCGCGCTTGCGCGCCGCCGTTTAGTCGACGTTGGCCAGCCATTAGGTGAAGTCTATGTACATGCACCGGAGGATTTAATCCTGAACAAGGTGCACTATTACGCGCTTAGTCACCAACCAAAACATATTCGAGATATTGCGGGTATCTTGGTGGTTGCACGCGATGAGATCGACTGGGCATACTTTACCAAATGGGCAAAACATCTCAATCTGCTTCCTGTCTGGCTGGAAGTCAAACAAGAAGTGGACGAGTATTTAAGCCAACGAAAAGGGTGACCCTGAAGTTTTACTCAGTCCAGACAGGATAAAAAAGCATGATTGTCATCAAAGTAGGCGGCGGCAAAGATCTGAACATCGATGCCATCGTCGCCGATATTGTCACCCTGCGCGGCGCGGGCCGCGAGCTATTGCTCGTCCACGGCGGCGCGGAGACGACCAACGAGGTGGCCGAAGCGCTGGGCCATCCGCCAGAATTCGTCACCAGCGAGAGCGGCTATGTCAGCCGGCGCACCGACCGCCGCACGCTGGAGATCTTCGAGATGGTCTATTGCGGCCAGCTCAACAAGCGATGGGTGGAGAAGTTGCAGACGGCCGGCGTCAACGCGGTCGGGCTGAGCGGGCTGGACGGGCGCGTTTTCGAGGGCACGCGCAAAGAGACGCTGCGCGTGCGCATCGATGGCAAACGCATGGTGCTGCGCGACGACTGGACCGGCACCGTCGAGCGCGTTAACACGCACCTGCTGCGCACGCTGCTCGACGCCGGTTACTTTCCGGTGCTCACCCCGCCCGGCGCGTCGGACAAGGGCGAGGCGATCAATGTGGATGGCGACCGCGCGGCGGCGATGGTGGCCGCAGCCTTCCACGCCGAGGCGCTGATCATCCTGAGCAACGTGCCCGGCCTGCTGCGCGCCTTCCCGGACGAGTCGTCGCTGATCCGCGAAATCCCGAAGGCCAAGGCCAACGACTTCATGCAGTTCGCCGAGGGACGCATGAAGAAGAAGGTCATGGGCGCAGTCGAAGCGATCGATGAGGGCGTGCACAAGGTGATCTTTGCCGACGGTCGCGTCGAGGCGCCGATCTCGGCGGCGCTGGCCGGCGGCGGTACACAGATCGGCTAGCCACTGTACTTGCATGACATTGTGATGGCGCTATAATGTCGTTGGTGATGTTCGGTTCTCCACCCAGTGTCTGTGTCACTTGTTGAGCAACGAGGAGTGAGCGATGAGCTATCCAGCGATGAAAACGGTGCCCGTGACTGACCTGCGCACCCGGCAACCGGAAATTTTTGATGGTTTGAAGGATGCGCCGATCTTGCTGACGCGCCAGGGACATGGCGCCGGCGTCCTCGTGCATCCTGACGCATGGAATCAGATCGTTGAGGATCTTCGGTGCTATCGTCGCTTGGCGCGCATTGAGCGGGCGCGTCGCGACCTTGATGCGGGCAACGCATACACGTTTGAACAAGTTGAAGTTTTGCTTGAGGCTGATGGATTGCTGCCGTGAAGCGGACGCTCTACTTTTCCCCGCTCGCGACGACTGCGCTGCGGCTGCTCGATCGGAAGATTGTCCGCCAAATCTGGGCAGTGATTGAGACGCTGCGCGATGATCCCGATTCGCTCGACTATAGCGCCAATTCGCTCGACCCCAGTGTCTTTGGCATCACCGTTTCTGGTGATGTGACCCTCTGGTTTGAAATTCTGGACGAACAACATGCCATCAGAATCCTTGATATCGAAGATCGATGAGACCACGCAGGTTAGGCGCTTCTCCCCGCGCCGTGAGCTTGGGCACACCGGATTCATCGCTAGCGCTCTGGGCAGCGGCGACCTGGCCGACCGCAGCCTGCCGCTGGAGACGTGCGTCGCCACGCTGCGCCGCGCCATCGACGCCGGGCTGAATGTCGTCGACACCGCGCCCGGCTACGAGGAGGGCTATTCCGAGCAGATCGTCGGGCAGGCGGTCAGAGGCGTGCGCGATCGCCTCTTTATCGTCTCCAAGATCGACGACCTGCTCGACCCGGTCGCGCCACAGATCGAGGCGTCGCTGCGCCGCCTTGAACTGGCGTACACCGATGCTTTTGTCTTCCACGGCTTGTCGGACATGACAATTTTTGAGCAACTGGCCGCGCCCGGCGGTGGTTTTGACCAGCTTGCCAAGTGTATCCAGGCCGGCAAGACGCGCTTTGGCGGCATCTCCTCGCACCATCCCGATGTGCTCAAGGCCGCCATCGAAGCCGGTCTGTGCGACATTGTGATGTTCCCAGTCGGGCCGTTTGTGGACGAACGCTACATCACTGGGATTCTGCCGCTGGCCAAAGCGCGCGGCGTGGGCAGCATCTGCTTCAAGACCTTTGGCGCCGGTAAGCTGTTGGGCGACACCGCCGGCTATAACCAGCCGCTGCAACTGCGCCCGCGCGGCAAGCTCTCCTCCGGCGGCGTGGATGATGCCGTGGCCGTGCTGCCGCGCCTGACAGTGAGCGAATGTCTGCACTACACGCTGACGCTCGACCCAGACGTGGCGCTGCTGGGGCTCAGCTTTCCCAACGAGCAGGATCAGGCCTTTGCCGCGGCGCAGTCATTCCGGCCGTTGACGCCAGAAGAAATGGCAGAGCTTCGCACACGTGCAGTTGAGGCGCGGCAGGACAAAGGGCCGTGTTGGTGGAACCCTGATCCAAATGCATAGAAAACTATAAACTAAACCCGTTGTCCTTTGACGGCAGGAAAGGAACAAGAACGAGTGGCAAACGAACAGGCGCTGATATCGCGCACCGATGACTTCAACGAATGGTATAACTCCCTGGTCTTGCGCGCCGAGATGGCAGATTATGGCCCGGTGCGCGGGACGATGATCGTACGCCCCTACGGCTGGGCGCTGTGGGAAAATGTCCAGCAGGCGCTCGACCGGCGCTTCAAGGCAACCGGTCACGAGAACGCCGGCTTTCCGATGCTGATCCCCATGAGTTTTTTTGAGAAAGAAGCGAGCCACGTCGAAGGCTTTGCGCCGGAACTGGCTGTCGTGACGCACGGCGGCGGCGAAAAACTGGCCGAGCCGCTGGCGATCCGTCCAACCTCTGAGACCATCATTGGCCACACCTACGCCCGCTGGATTCAGAGCTATCGCGACCTGCCGATTCTGATTAACCTGTGGAACAGCGTCATCCGTTGGGAGATGCGCACCAAGCTCTTTCTGCGCACGCTGGAATTCTACTGGCAAGAGGGACACACTGCCCACGCCACGAGCGACGAAGCGCTCGAAGAAACGCAACGTATGCTCGATGTCTACGCCGATTTTGCGATTAACGATGCGGCGATCCCGGTCATTCGTGGCGAAAAATCCGAGAAAGAACGCTTCGCCGGCGCGCAGATGACGCTGACGATCGAGGCAATGATGGGCGACGGCAAGGCGTTGCAGTCAGGCACGTCGCACTACATGGGACAGAACTTTGCGCGCGCGTTCGATATCAAGTTCCTTGACCCGAACAACGAGCAGCAATACTGTTATACCACATCGTGGGGCTGAGCACGCGCTTTGTTGGCGCCATCATTATGACGCACGGCGACGACAAAGGGCCTCGTCCTCCCACCCAAGCTGGCGCCGCTCCAGGTTGTCATCGTGCCGATCTACAAGGGCGACGCTGAGCGGGCGCCCGTTCTCGAAGCTGCCGCGGCGATCAAGCAGGAATTGATCGCGCAGAATTTGCGTGTCAAGCTGGACGACCGCGACAATCTCACGCCCGGTTTCAAATTTAACGAGTGGGAGTTGAAGGGTGTGCCCGTGCGCATCGAGATCGGGCCGCGCGACCTGCAGAGCGGAACGGTGATGGTCGGTCGCCGTGATATTCCTGGCAGGGAAGGCAAGCAGATCTCGCCGCGCGCTGGGCTGGCGCAGCGCATCGATGACTTACTGGCGGAGATCCAGGCCAACCTGCTGGCCAGGGCGACGCAAGCCCGCGATGAACGCATCACCGATGTGACCAGTTACGAACAACTGAAGGAGGCCATCAATACCGGTTTTGCCCGCGGTTGGTGGGCCGGCGCGTGCGATGACGAAGAACACATCCAGGCGGAGACCAAGGCGACGCTGCGCTGCATTCCGCTCGAGCAGCCAGACGGTGACGGAACTTGTTTTTACACGGGCAAGCCCGCCACCAAAGTTGCCATCTTTGGCCGGTCGTACTGATGAAGCAAACAGGAGCGCTGGGCGCGGCTTGGCCTCGGCGCAAGTAAAGTGAGCGATTGATGCAAGCCACAACGATTGACATGAACCTGGCAGAACTCGAAGAATCCATCCTCGGCGGCACGACCGCGCGGCGCAACGACGCTGTCATTGCGCGCGGCGAGGGCTGCTGGCTCTACGCCACCGACGGCCGGCGTTATCTCGACCTGACCGCGGCGCAGGGCGTGGCGATGCTGGGACACTGCCACCCGGCGTTGAGCCAGGCCATCGCTGCGCAGGCACAGACGCTGATCGCCTGCCCCAACTTTCTCTACAACGACGTGCGCGCCCGCTTTGCCGCCAAACTGGTGGAGGTGCTGCCGCCGCATCTCAACCACATTTTCCTGGCCAACAGCGGCGCCGAAGCCATCGACGGCGCGCTCAAATTTGCGCGGCTGACGACCGGCCGCACACGCGCCATCGCCTTTCGCTCGGCGTTTCATGGCCGCACGGTCGGCGCGCTTTCGCTGACGTGGGAGAAGAAGTATCGTGAGCCGTTCCAGCCGCTGCTCGATGTGACGCATCTGCCCTACAACAATCTCGCCAAAGCCGACGAGGCGCTGGACGAAAGCATCGCTGCCGTCTTTCTGGAAGTTGTGCAGGGCGAAGGCGGCGTCAACCTCGGCGACGGTGATTTTCTGCGCGGGGTGCAGCAGTTTTGCCGTGAGCGCGGCGCCCTGCTCGTCATCGATGAGATTCAGACCGGCTTTGGGCGCACCGGGCGCTGGTTTGGCTTCGAGCATCACGATCTACAGCCTGACATGATCTGCCTTGCCAAAGGGTTGGGCGCCGGCTTTCCGATGGGCGCCATCGCTTACACCGACTGCGTACAGGAGAAGCTCTACCCCGGCGCGCACGGCAGCACCTTTGGCGGCAACCCGCTGGCGAGCGCGGCCGGGCTGGCGGCGATTGAGACCTACCAGGACGAAGGGCTGATCGAACGCGCGGCCGTGATGGGTGACCTCTTCCTACGCCGCCTGCGCGAGGAGCTGGCCGACGTCGTGCTGGTGCGCGACATCCGCGGCATCGGGCTGATGCTGGCGGTCGAGCTGCGCCAGAAGGCCGGGCTGTATCTCAAGGCGCTGATGGAGGATCACGGCGTGCTGGCCTTGCCCGCCGGCCCGAACGTGATCCGCTTCCTGCCGCCGCTGGTCATCGCGGAAGACGAGATTGAGATTGGTGTGCGGGCGCTGCGTACTGTTTTACAGCAGTAGGCGCAACTGTATAAATCAAGCAAAATAGACCGCGGATGGAACGGATTAGGTGGATTCTCGCGGATTTAATGTGAAAACAATCCGTGATTTTTCCGCCTAATCCGTCTAATCCGTGGTCTATTGTGTAAAACTCCACCAGTGTGCCAGCTTGCAGGGTAGCAAACATGAATCGAGAGCAGGCAGTTGATCTATTGCGCGGGCTGGTGGCAATTCCGTCCCTCTCGCATCAGGAGGCAGAGGCCAGCGCGTGGCTCGCCGGGCAGATGCGCGCTGCCGGCTATGACCGCGCATTCGTCGATACGGCCGGCAACGCGGTCGGCGAACTGGGCGCGGCGGACGCCGCCCGTGTCATCGTGCTACTCGGCCACATCGACACCGTGCCGGGTGACATCCCTGTGCGCATCGAAGCGACGGCGGAGGGCGATGTGCTCTACGGCCGCGGCAGCGTGGATGCCAAAGGGCCGCTGGCGACCTTTGTGGCGGCGGCGGGCGTGTCGGCAGCACGTGGGCGCACGCGCACGGCGTGCGGCTGGTCGTCGTCGGCGCGGTGGAGGAGGAAGCGGCCACCAGCAAGGGCGCGCGTTTCATCCGCGACCGCTTCGAAGGCGTACAGGAGCCGCAGCCGCTCGCCTGTATCATCGGCGAGCCGAGCCACTGGACGCGCGTCACGCTCGGCTATAAGGGTCGCCTGCTGGTGGAGATGGAAGCGGCGCAACCGATGGCGCACACTGCCGGGCCGGATGCCGGCGTCGCCACCGTGGCTGTCGACTTTTGGAATTGGGTGAATGACTACGCGGCGCGATTCAATGCTGGGCGAGAAAAAGCCTTCGACCAACTGCTGCCCAGCCTGCGCCGCTTGGTCACTTTCACCGACGATGTCATGCACGATCACGTAGTTGCCAGCGCCGGCGTCCGTCTGCCGCTGGACTTCGACGCGGACTTTTTGCGGCGGAGGTGTGCGCGTGGGCGGCGGCGAGGGGAGACAAGGAGAGGGGAGATTCAGCTACTCTTCACTGATCCCAATCCCACAATCCCCAATCCCACAATCCCCAATCCCACAATCCCCAATCCCACAATCCCCAATCCCACAATCCCCAATCCCACAATCCCCAATCCCACAATCCCCAATCCCACAATCTCCAATCTCCCAATCTCCAATCTCCATCACCCCCGCACGTTCCGCCGAGATTACGATTCCCGGTCCTCTCACATCTATCACCCTGCGTTTCAGTTCCTACGAACCGGCCTGGCGCGGCGAGCGCAGCAACCCGCTGGTGCGCAGTTTTCTGGTCGCGTTGCGTGAAGTGGCGCCGGCGGAGAAGCTCGGGTTTGTGCTCAAGACGGGGACGAGTGACATGAACGTCGTCGGGCCGGCGTGGGGTTGTCCGATCGTCGCTTACGGGCCGGGCGACAGCAGCCTGGATCACACGCCGCACGAACACCTGCCGCTCGACGAGTACTGGCAGGCGGTGCAGGTGCTGGAGGCGACGCTGCGCACGCTGTGCGCCTGAATTAGAGCTCGATCAGGCGGCGTAAGCGCACGACATCTTGCGGCAGCAGGCCAGCGTCCGCCAGGCGCGGGATCAGTTCGCGCCAAACCGGCTGCACGGCATACACCCGGCGGAAATAGGGCAGCGCCGCGTCCAACTGGCCCGCATTCACGAGCGCACAGCCAAACCAAAATAAGCCTTCTGGGTTTATGGGCATCAGGTCGGGCGCCTCGCTGAAGCGCGCCGCCGCGGCGGCTACTTTTGCCGTGGCGAGATTGTCGCCCTGCAACATTGCCTCCGCCGCGTTCCAGCCGTCGTAAGCGCGTCGCACGGTCAACAGCCGGCGCAATTCCACCAGCGGCTCCGGGTGATCGTCGACGCGCAGGTCAACGAGGCGATCCTGCCATGCCTGACCGGACGGGGCGGCGTTGACCACCACCATCGCCGCCGACTGCCGCCCGCGAATGTCGCCGCCCTCGGCTTCCGCCGCTTCCAGCGCCGCCATCATGCGCTCTGCCAGCTCGCCCGATGTCTCTTCATAGGTTTCCGCCATGGCATCCCACACCGTCGCGCGCAACATCAAATTGGCTTGCACCGAATAGCCGTCACCGGTGCGATGTCCGGCCGCGGCAATGCAGCGCTCCCCGGTGTGCGCGGCGACGTTGCCGTGGATATCCACCATGGCCACCTGCCGTCGCTCCTGTTGCGGGTCAGCAGCGATCAAACCGGCCAGCGCCTGGGATGCGCTTTTGCCCGCTTTCATCATCGCCAGGCCAAGCGCCATAGGAAATTTCAACAAAGGACTGGGTGGCGACCGCGCCGACGCCGGCTCCCACCCAAGGTACGGCGCTCCCCGTGCCAAAGTAGTGTGACTGCACCGCAACCCCAAGCTGGCCGACGCCAGGATCGAGTGCTACGATGGAGTAGGTGTGGGCGAGTTGCCGTTTGGTAAGCATGGACATTTCTTGCTCCTCTGTTGGTTTAACAGACTGCGTGAAAAACACTGCTATGGCTATCTTTTCACGCCTTGTGCTTTCGACAAAGCAAAACGGCGTTGCCAGAGGGCGATCTGCCCCATTGCCATCGCTGCTTTTCGCATCACCCACATCGCCCCTACATCCATTGAGACTTGGAGGGCGGCCCGGCGCGCCGAAGTAGCCAGGCGCTCGCCTTCCTTTTCGGAAACAGCCAATGCCAATGTCACGTGGGGTCGAAAGCTGGCATCGTCCAGCGTGGATTGGGTCCCGATACGGATCGTCGCCAAATTTTCGGCAAGGTCTGCTTGCAACGCATAGAGCGCGCTGTGTTGCGCCTGACTGTGTTGCGCCTGGCTGTGTTGCGTCTGGCTGTGGCCGTCTGTCAAGAAGAGCGCGGCATAGCCAGCGCGCGTATGATCGGCCACAAGTTCGACGTGGGACAGATGCACGGCGAAAGGAGCATGTCGAAGCGCGACTTCCTCGATCAGCGCCATCAGTTTCGCCTCATCTGCCTTTGACGCAAAGGCAGGCAACAGCGTCATGTGCCACCCCGCGGCTGGGATACTGGCGCCTGCGGCGTCCGTGGCCCACGCATCCAGCGCGCGCGTGGCAGCTTCCGGCAGCATCAGTTGGACGCTGTACTGAGTGGGTTCTGACTTGGCCGCACTCATTTTTCTTCCAGTTCGATGGGCTGGCGTCGATACCGGAAATCACAATAAGGCGCGCCCTGCATGATCGTCTGCGTGCGCGTCAATTCGACGGCAGGGTTGAAGCCCTGGATCAGCGCCCAGTCGCGGTTGCAGGAGAGGACGGCGCCCAGTTCAGGGATGCCAAGCGCCTGATATAACTCAGCATAGCGGCAGCGCGTGACGTCGAAATTGAAATGGTCTTCATCCTGCGCCAATACCTCGATTTCCAGCGCATTATCTTGCGTCCAGAACCGTAATGAATCAGCGAAGGCGGCTAAGGAGTCATCTCCCATGCTTTTGGCAAGCTGACTGCCTTGTTCCTGCGCAATGCGGATGATCGCGTCGCGCACGACCGCGATCACCTCCTCACGGCCAAAAGCATCGCCCAGGGCGGCCACCAGCGGAGCCAGGATGCGCGCCTCAACCTCGCGGCGCGTGAGGACGCCAATGCGAGCGTTCAGTGTGTCAGCCGGCAGCGCATCAGCCGGCAGCGTGGGCACTGGCGGGGCAGTAGTTGGCGGGGCGGCAACAGGCGACGAGGGCGCAACGCCAGCCGCCAGACCTTCTGTCCCAGGTGAGTTCTGTAGCTTTGCCGCGGTGGGGGCCGGATAGGGGATGAGGATATGTCCCTCGTCTATACTCCCGTAGACGCGCTGGGAAGCTGGCCCATGCTGCCACGCATAAAACACGACATAGGCGCAGGTGATGGCGTCAAGCTTCTCTTCAAGTTCCTGTAACGCTCGTCCCCGCAGCCGTCCGGCGTCAAGCGCAGTCACCGGTTCGAGGCCGGCGAGCGATGGTTCGGCGTTGCTCAAAGTGGCGAGCAGTTGCTGGTAGCGCGCAAACTCGGCGGCAATGGCTTCCCGCACGCGGCCCGATTTGCGTTTGTATTTAAGGGTGCGCGGCAGGTCGAAAAGCACCACGTGCGCAGGATGAGGGAACACCTCACAAATGTAGCGTTCCCTGCCGCGATGGGGAATCGGCGCGGTCTCGACGCAGCCAAAGCGTTTGCCCAGCCGCTCGACCAGCGCCTCGCCGCGCACGCTCCCATTGCGCGATAAGAGCGTGCGATTGGCCGGATACGCGCCGGCGTCGAACTTTCCCCATGCCAGCGAAACTTCATGGTCGGCGCGGCGACGTCCGCCCAAATTTGGCACGCGCAGCGGCGCATCGACGCCGATCACGGCAGCCGCGTCTGCGGGCAGGTGCGCGGCGATAAACGCTTCAATCGAAGCGTCGTCGGTGAGCAGGCCAGTAGCGGCGACCAAGACGCCCTCACAAATGACGGCGCCGCCGGTGCGGTTGCGCTCACTCCAGGCCAGATCGAGGCCGATAAAGACGGGTGACGACATGGTGGACGGAACTCCTTAAAGCCGGCCGGGGAAATAGATCTTTTGTAGCGTGGCAGACTTAGCTTTTGACAGTGGTTAGTTCGATCAGGTTGCCAAACGGATCGCGCACGAAGTAACGCGGCCTGTCCGGGATGGGCACGTCGCCCACTACACTGATGCCTGACTCGATCAGATGCAGACGCAGCGCCTCGACATCTTCGACCGCCAGACAGAAGTGGCGACCGGAGCGATCCTGACCCAGTGGCTCCTCCACAAAGATGTGCAATTCGCTGCTCGCGCCGATCTGGTACCAGAGCACGCCAAGCGTCTGCAGAGAGGGCGGCGGTGCAATTTCGGTTAAACCAAGCAACTCATCATAAAAAGCGCGTGCAGCCGCATCGCTTCCTGGCGGGCGGGCAATCGCGACATGTTGAAGCTGGACATGCATGGTGCAGCCACTCTCCTCGCTTACTTCCAACTGAATGTCTGGACAGAACTGGCCGGGCTGGCCGTTTCCAGCAGGATACGACCGTCGGCGCTGCGTCTGACGCGCACCACCGAGACCAGCCACGCGTAGTCGGCGACCTGTCCCGCTTCGGGCGCCAACGATGGTTCGAGGCGGGCGCTAGTTTGCTTGGTCCACGCCGTCGGCAGCGTTCGCGCCGTCAGGTTACGCGGCAGGACCTGCACGACATACCACTCGTTCGACGCCAGTAGATCGACGCTAGTCCACTGGAAAATGACCGGATCACTCCGGGCAATCACGGCGCCTTCTGGGGGAGCGATCGGACGGGGGGCGACATAGATGATTGTCGTGGTGGCATCGGCGGATTGCGGAGTCGCGAGCAGGGTTGGCTCTGGCGTCAATGCCAGCGCTTCCGGCGGTGCGCCCAGGATCGGAATGATCAAGGCGTCGCCGGGCTGGATAAACTCGCCTGCCGCAAGTTCGTTGGCGATGAGCAGATCTTCGACCGTGCTGCCAAATGTCGTGGCAATCGTACTCAACGTGTCGCCGGACTGCACGACGTATTCAAAATTGGTGGAAGCTGCGCTTGATTGCGCCACCGCGCTGTCGCGAATGACCGGGATCGACAATTCATCACCCGCGCGAATCAGTTCACTGGTCAGGTTGTTGGCGCGCTGAATCTCTTCCACGGATACGTCGTAATCGATCGCGATCGACAAAAGCGTCTCGCCGCTTTGCACGACATGCCGGATCAGCAATGTTTCCTGCACAACAGGAATAGGCGTCGGCGTCGGGGGGGCTGTGGCAGTGGGCGTCGGGGTTGCAGTCGCGTCCATCAGTGGAATACTCGTCGGCAAGATGGCCTGCACGACATCCGGCGCGTCGGCTTCCTGGACTGACTCTGTGCCGACGCGCCACCAGAAGACCAACACCCCCAACACTGCCGCCACCAACAGGATGTCGATCCACGAAAAGCGCCGCCGGCCTTGCGTCTGGTTGCGCAGGTCGTAGCCACACATGAAACAGCTTTCAGCGTTGCGCGCGACGCGCGTTCCGCAGTTTGGACAACGTCGTTCAGCAACGCGCGGGGTAATTCGTTCTTGAGCCATTGTCTGGATTATAGCATGAATTAAGTGCTATCAGACAAGCAGCATCTTTACAAAGCAAGAGCGGACAACAAAAAAGGAGAGCCAAGCAAAGCTCGCCTCCTGCTGATTCTACATCCCTTCGCCTGAGCAAAAACATCGCTTTCAGGCTGTAGGCGTCCGTCAACTTGCGTTGGCTGCGTTCTGCTGTAAGAGATAGTCGATCAGGTCAGCCAGTTCCTGCACGCTCAATTGTTCGCCGTAATTCGCCGGCATAATATTATTAGGATAGTTAGGCGCCACGAAGCTGCCGGGGTTGACAATACTATGATACAGATAGAGGGCTGGGCTTTCGCCGGGCACACGGCTCACTGCGGTGTCGCCGACATGATACCAGGTCGGGCCGGTCATCGTGACGTTGGGGTCAAGCGCGTGGCAGCCGATACAGCCTCGTGCTAATGAGATCTGCTCGCCGTTAGCCGGGTCCGCCGCATCCAGAGCCGCCGCCACATCGTCGGGAAGCCCGGCGACGATTTGCTCCGGTGCCAACTCGGATAACTTGGGCGCCTCGACAGCGGCAGCCGCAACGATCTCGTTGCCTGATTCCAGCGCCGTCAATTGGCTGCCAAGCTGTGGCGAAATAATCAACTGCGCAGCATCAGGCGTACATGCAGTTACAACTAGTCCAAGAACCATCAGGGACGCGACCAGGCAGCCAATGCGTCGCGCTCGCTTCGACTTCATGCAGACCTCCCACATCTTTGGGTCATGATGCCCAACTCCAGCGTGGAGCCAGAGAATTTCAAAAAGAAACACGATAATGGGTAGTCTAGCACAGTCAAACCGCGGCGGCAATTTGAGAAGGGAAAGATAGACCACGGATTTGGCGGATCAGGCGAATGTGCGCGGATAAAAATCTGTGTAAATCCGTCCGATCCGCGTCATCCGCGTTCGATTCTCCCTGGCTCTTTATGTGTCGCGGAACCAGACGCGCATCTCGCCCGGCGTGCGGTTGTCCCACGTGGCGTAGGGGTCAAAGAATCTCTCTGGCTTGTGACCGCCGCCGCTGATCGCCTTCGCCTCATTCCTGCAGGTTGTCTACAACCGGGAAGTAAACCGTAAATACCTCATCTCGAACTTCATACAATGGCACGAAGCGGATGTCCTGTGGCTGGCCGCGCGTGCGAAAGCCGTTGCGCCATTCGCCCCACTCCCGCTCGCTATCAGCAACCAGGAGCGTTTGTGGATCGGCAGCGTTGCCTTGTAGAGATATCCCGCTGATCCGGTAGTTGGCTGAGCCGTATGATTGCTGTCACCCTGGCTGCGCCGTTGAATTCGTTCTGTGCTCGCATTGAGTCCGGCCAGAACCACCGGCCCATCGAGAAAGCCAACCAGCGCCGGCTCATCGGGAAGCGGCGTCGTCACCAACGTCTTAGGCAGGGTCAGATGCACTGATTCGTCTGCCCAGCAACGCCGAATCTCCACATAGCTCGATGGCCCGCCGGTCACCGGCAGCACTTCGCTGTTAACATGAAGCTGTGCGGGGCTACTCACCCACCACGGCAGCCGTAGACGAAGGCTGAATTCGACCGGCTGCGACGCCTGCACGTGAAGCTGATAGGCCAGGCTGTCGGGCCGGTGCGCTGCGCTGCGCTGTGCGTCTTGGGTCAGGCGCAGGGTTACCGGCTGTCCGTCCTGCTGCCAGGTAAGCTCGCTGGGAACATACTGGCTGAGCGTCAGTCCACCGGCGTGCTCAAACCAGATGTGATTGGCTACCATCGTGTGCGCCTGCACCAGCGAACCGTGACAGCACCAGAAGTCCTCCGTCGGCGTGCCCCATACTTTCTCGGCGCCGGCGTGCAAGGGTAGAAAATAGGCGATCATCCCGGTTTCAGGGTGCTGCTGCGCCAGGATGCCGTTCCACAAGTTGCGCTCCCAATAGTCGGCGTAGTGCGGGTCGTCGCTCCAGCGCAGCAGATAGTCGGCCAGACGCATCATGTTGTAGACCGTGCAATGCTCCTGCGTGCGGTGGCCCAGGCGGGCGGAAAGCGCATTGGGCGGTGACCAGACCTCGCCGTTGGTCTGCCCGCCCGTGATGTACTGGCCGCGCGCGGTCACGCCGCTGCGCCAGTAGGCATCGACGATCTGTCGCCAGCGTGGATCGCCGGTGACTTCCCAGGCTCGCGCCGCGCCATGCACTTCGGGGATGGTGGTGTTCATGTGCATGTTGGTCAATACATCCTGCCCGGCGATGAGTGGATCGAAGAGCCGGCGGCGGTCATAGCGTTGCACCAGTTCGAGGTGCTCTCGTTCGCCGGTCAGTCCGTAGAGATTGGCCCAGACTTCGAGCATGCCGCCAGTTTCGGCGTCGAGGATGTCGTCCATCTGCGCCAGGCTGAAGCGCCCACTCCAGCGGTGGAACCAGCGCGCCCAGTTGACCAGCACCTCCAGCGCCTGGGTATTGCCGCCGACCGCGTACATATCCCACAATCCCATGAGCGTCTTGTGCAGCGTGTAATGCGGCGCCCAGACTGGCTTGCCGCGCACCACCCAATCCAGATATTTCTCTGGGATGGAGCCGACCCATTCGCCGCCGTTCTCTTGCTGGCAGCGCGCCAGTTCGCCGACGATGTGGTCCGCCTTGCCCTTGATCTCCTGGTCGCCGGTGTTGGCGGCGATGGCCGCGGCGGCTGACAACCAATGGCCCAGAAAGTGACCACGCAATTGACAGCTTGGCGACTCCCAGCCCCAGTGGATATCGCCCAGCCGGTGCGCCGGACTCCACAGCCCGGCTTCCAGGTAATGATTCTGCAGCAAGTTCTCCGTTTTGAGGGAGAGCATGTACTTGCGGTTCAGGTCGAAACGCTGACGAAAGAGTCCAGGCAACAGCTTGACCGTGCCTTTTTTCACAGGGTGCAGTGGATGATCCATACCAGCCTCACTGGGTGAAGAAGACGTTGCGGAGAGAATACATAATTCGTGAGCAGGGAAAGGGAAAGATAGACCACGGATTTGGCGGATTAGACGGATTTACACAGAGTTCAATCCGTGCAAATCCGTCTAATCCGTTGCATCCGTGGGCTATGCTTTGTTGTTTTTATCCCGCGCGGAACCAGACGCGCATTTCGCCCGGCGTGCGGTTGTCCCACGTGGCGTAGGGGACGGCGACCACGTCCAGCGCTGCCACGCTGGAGGGCTGGTTGCGACGGTAGAGCGTCTGGTTGTCCCAGCCTTCCTCTGTGATCGCCTGCGCCGAGCCACGCAGCACGACGACGCCGCCCAACATCTCCGGCTGCTGCTCGACGCGAAAGCCGGCCACTTGCGCGGGGTCGAGCGTGACCCGGTCGAGGCCGATATTGTCGTTGTCGACGCCTTCCATGCAGAAGACAATCGGCCCGCGTTGTAAGGCCAGCCGTCCCTGCATGTGGCGCACGTTGGGGTTGGCATAGACCGCCTGCACCGGCATCGCCAGATCGAGATCGACGACATCATCCGGCTGCCACGTGCGCGTGATCGCCACATAGCCGTTGCTCGCAGGCGTGCTCTCCACCGCGGCGCCGTTGACCGTGACTGCCCATTCGTCGCACCAGCCGGGGATGCGCAGGTTGAGTGCAAAGTGCTGCGGCGCATCCAGCGTCAGCGCCAGTTTGACCGCGCCCTCCCACGGATAGTTCGAGGTCAGCCGCACCTGCACCGGCTGGCCGTCCACCGTCACGTGCGCGCTGTTCTGGGCATAGAAGTGCACCCACAACCCGCCGTCACTGGTCGAGTAGAGATAGTTGCCCAGGCTAGCGAGGATGCGGCCGACATTGGGCGGGCAGCAGGGACACTCAAACCACGGCGTACGATGGTGCGCGCCGTCACTGGCCAACGGGTTGACGTAGAAGAAGCTGTCACCTGCCAGTGACACGCCGCTGATAAAGCCGTTGTAGAGCGTCTGCTCGACAATGTCGGCGTACTTGCCGTCGCCGGCAAATTGCAGCAGCCGGTGGTTCCACATGATCAAGGCGATCGAGGCGCAGGTCTCGGCGTAGGCGCTCTCGTCGGGCAGGTCGTAGTCGGTGGTGAAGCCCTCGTTGTGGCGCGACGGGCCAATGCCACCGGTCAGATACATGCGCTGATGCACCAGATTCGCCCACAGCCGCTCGCAGACCGCCAGCAGCGTGGGGTCGTCGTACTCATGCGCCAGATCCGCCACGCCTGCCATCAGATACATCACGCACGGCGTGGCCGACGACCTTGTCATGCTTTCGCGGAGCGGCGCGCGCCTGGCAGTACTCGTAGTTTTTTGGCCCAGAAGTTTTTGGGGTCTTCGCCGCGTTCGACGGCCTCCAGGTCATAATAGTGCGGGTCGGGCTGGCCGCGCTCCTCGACCAGGTATTTGGAGAGCGCCAGATAGCGCTCCTCGCCCGTGGCGTGGTAGAGACGCACCAGCGCCAGCTCGATCTCCGGGTGGCCGCCATAGCCGCGGCGCTGGCCGGGGTTGGGGCCGAAGCGCTCATCGATATGATCGGCGTAGCGCGCCAGCGCATTGAGCAGCTTGGGATTGCCGGTCGCCTCAAAATGCGCGACCGCCGCCTCCATCAGGTGGCCGGCGCAGTACATTTCGTGCCAGTCGCGCAGGTTCTTCCAGCGCATCTCCGGCTGCGTTACCGTGAAGTGCGTGTTGAGATAGCCGTCCGGCTGCTGCGCGGCGATGATCTTGTCGGCGACCGCATCGACCAGCGCGGCCAGCTCCGGGTCGGGATGGGTGATCAGCGAGTAGCTGGCCGCCTCCAGCCACTTGGCCGGGTCGGAATCGCCAAAAATCTCGACGATGCGCGAGGGAACCTTGCGCTCGAAATTGAGGTCAAAGGCGGCGATGCGCCCCGTATCGACCAGCATCTGGTGCATGTGCGGGATGGAGACGGCGCGGTTCGTCTCCTGGCGCGGCGCCCAGAAGGGGTCGTCGAGCGTGACTTGGGTGAAGGGAACGGGTGTGAGTTGGCGTTTTGCAGATTGTGTAGGCATGATTTTTTGGTTTGGTTTAGCCTTTGAGGCCACTGAGGACGAGACCGTCGACAAAGTAGCGTTGGGCAAAAAAGAAGAGCAAGATGACCGGCAGGATCATTGCCGTCGATGCCGCCATCAGCAGGTTCCACTCCGTGCGCATGACGCCGCGGAAGGTAGCCAGCCCGATGGCGACGGTGAAGTTGTAGTCGGAGCGCAGATAGAGCAGCGGCCCGATGTAGTCGTTCCACGCCGCCAGGAAGGTGAAGACGGCGACGGTGGCGAGCGCCGGCTTGCAAAGCGGCATCATGATGCGCCAGTAGATGCCAAACTCGGTGCAGCCATCGATGCGCCCGGCGTCGGCCAGTTCCTCCGGCAACGAGCGAAAAAATTGACGGAAGAGAAAGATGTTGAACGCGCCGCCGCCAAAGAAGAAGGGAATCGTCAGCGGCAGAAAGGTGTCCACCCAGCCAAAGCGGCTGAACATGATAAACTGCGGCACCATCAGCACGAAGTAGGGCACCATCAAGGTTGCCAGCACCAGGCCGAACCAGAAGTCGCGGCCGGGGAAGCGGATACGTGCAAAGCCATAGCCGCAGAACGAAGCCGATAACAGAATGGCGACCAAATTTAACGCCACGATGCGCAGCGTGTTGAAGAAATAGAGGCCAAAGGGCTTGTACAGCAGCGCCTCGACATAGTTCTGCGGACGGAACGGGTTAGGAATCCATTGCGGTGGGAAGATGAAAATCTTTTCCTCGGGCTTGAAGGAACTGCTCACAAGCCAGACAAAGGGCAGCGACATGACCACGGCGCCAACGACCAAGATAGTGATAATCAAACCTTTCCACAGACGGCGCTCCCAAACGACGCGCTGTTTGGAAGCTGGCGCGGAACGGCGCAAGGTGGTGACGGTCTGTTCTTGGGTGGTCATATTAGTGAGCGTCCTCGTAATGCACGCGGTTGCCGATAAACTTGAAAACGAAGAGGGTAAGCACAACGACGATGACAAAGAGCACCCAGGCCAACGCCGCGGCGTAGCCCATCTTCAGGTTTTGAAACGCATTTTGATACATATACAGCACAAAGACCAGGGTGGCGTTCTGCGGGCCGCCGTTGGTCACCAGCCGAGCAATCGTGAAGACCTGGAACGATGCGATGATCCCGATGATCAGGTTGAAGAAGATCACCGGTGAGACCAGCGGAATGGTAATGTGGCGCAACTGCGCCCAACGTCCGGCGCCGTCGATGTCCGCTGCCTCGTAGAAAACATCCGGGATGCCTTGCAAGCCGGCCAGGTAGATCACCATGCCGCTGCCGAATGCCCACAGCGCGACGATGATCAGCGCGGGCAGCGCCCATTGTGGATCCTGCAGCCAGGCGATCTTGGGCAACCCCAGGGCGCGCAGCCCAACGTTGGCGAGGCCGTACTCCGTGTTGAAAATCCACGCCCACAACACGGCGCTGGCGACCGCCGGCACGATGCTGGGTAAATAGTAGACGGTGCGGAAGATGGTGATGCCACGCACTTTGGTGTTGAGCAGCAGGGCAAGCATGAAGCCCAGCACCAGCCCGAGCGGCACCGAAACCAGGGTGTAGGTGGTGGTCACCTTGAGCGACTGCCAGAAGCGGTCATCGGCCACCATCGTGCCAAAGTGTTTTAGCCCGACATACTTGGGCGGCGAAATCAAGTTCCAGTCATGGACGGTCAGCCAAAGCGCCACACCCGCTGGGATCATGAACCAGATCAGAAAACCCAGGATGAAGGGCGAGATAAAGATATAGCCGACCAGCGTGCGTCGACCGGCCAATGTGCGCGGCGTAAAACGGGTATACCAGTGTGTGGCGGTCATAGGCGGTTCGTTTGGGTTGGCGACAACGGATATGGCTGTTTCGCAGATGCCGGTGTGGTCTTTGACCACACCGGCATCTGCGAAACAGTGACGATAGCTATCCTTGCACGGCTTCCTGGAGGACTTTGTTCGCATCTGGCACGGCCTGAGCCATGGCTTCTTCGGCGGTGGCGTCACCCACCCAGACCTTATCGAGTGCGGGCGTAACGATCTGAGTGGCCTCAGCCCAGCCCGGCGGCTGATAGAGGACGCCGCCGTACTGCGGCAGGAGCTTGGTCGGAATATCGACATAGCCTTCGGGATGCACGCCTTCAGTAATCCATGTTGCCAAGCCTTCTTCGGTCATCAAATCGGTCTGGCTTGGCAGCCACAGCCCGATCTTGCAGAATTGCGTCTGGTAGAAGGGAGTCGAAAGGAAGCGCACCCATTCCCAGGATTCTTCGGGATGTTTGGTCGAGGCAAAGCCCGAATGCAAGTGCGCCTGCATGCTGGTGCCGGTTTTGGCGGCCAGACCGGGCAGCACGCCCGTACCGAGCTTAGGCTCGATTTTGTACATCCAGGAAAGCGCCCACGAGCCATCGATGGCCATGGCGAGCTTGCCGGTTTCGAGCATTTGCGTGTTGCTCATTCCCAGCGCCTGCATGGCGGTGCCAACCGGGTTGACACGATGCACCAGCACCAGATCGGCGATTTTCTGGATGGCTTCGGTGGCGGCCGGCTGATCAAGCACCAGCAAACCGGTGTTGGGGTCAATCCAGTAGCCGTTGTTGCCCTGAATCAGCGAGTGAATCATGAGATCCGAATGTGGCCAATCGACGCCATAGCGGTCGATGTTATCGGGGTCAAACCCGCTATCGTTGGGATGATTGCCGTTGACATCCTTGGTCAAGGCAATCGCCACTTCGACGAAGCGATCCCACGTCCACGCCTGCTCCGGGTCATTGCTCGGCGGTTCGATGCCTTCCTCGGCAAAGATGTCGGCGTTGTAGTAGATGTGCGGCGCCACCCAGCACGAACCGATGCCATACCATTTGCCATCCTGGGTGCAGCGATCGGTCTCCTGCGGCTCAATAAAATAGTTCTCGGCGCTGAGCAATGGGTCAGCCTTCAGCTTGTCGGTAATGTCGAGTAGCAGGCTGTTGTGGATGAAGGTGCGATAATCGCCAGAGCCGACAAACGCGGTGTCCGGCGGCGTGCCGGCCGCGATGTCGGTCAGCAATTTTTCCAGGTAGTTTTCGGGCGTGTGCAGCCAGGTCACCTTGACCGCATCCTGCTCGGATTCAAACTGGGCGATGGCAGCTTTGACGCCTTCGTCTTCCTCAGTGGCGCCCCAGCCCATAAAGGTGACCTCCACGCGGTCTGTCCCTGGCGCTGCTGCACCGCCAGCAGGCGCTGCTCCTGGCGCCGCGCCCGGTGCACAGGCGGCAAGCAAAACGACGCCGGTGACGCCGGCGCTGGCTCGCAGAAAATCGCGACGCGACAATGTGTTCTTGGGTTGCATACGGAATATTCCTCCTCTTGACAATCAGATGCGCACGAATTGAACGAGTTTTACTTCATGTGTACTGTGCGGAACGCCCACAACACGCCCTGCACTGTGGGCCAGGGATATATTCGCTGGTAATGCAAGTGTTGCTACGCAGGAGTAGATGATGCTTTGCAACATCGTATCACAATTAGCTGACGATCTTGTGCCAATTTTGTGCCACGCTTTGCCAACACAGGCGCCATTCAGAACGCAAATGGCGCCGTTTTCTCTGCGCTTCTACGCATTTCTGCGACTGCGCGTTGACATGGGCAATTTTCAATCGAACGGTCAGGCGCTGTGCTCCTGATAGCGCCGTCGCACTTCTTCGATGGAGACCGCGCGCTGGAAGCCCGGCCGCGTCGGCGCGGGATCGATCACGGGCGCGGCTTCGCCGGCTTCCACCATGCGTGCAATCAACCGGTCGCGCAGATCGTCGGCTACGCCGCGCAGATCCTCGATGCCGGCCAGATTCTGCAGCTCGTAGGGGTCGGCGTGCAGGTCGTAGAGCGCCTCCTCAACATAGTGATCCGAGCCGGCGTCGCGCCAGCCCACGCCGTCAGGCGCGTTGACGCAGTACTTCCAGCGCGCTGTGCGGATGGCGCGCGCCACCTGCGACTCGCTGATCTGCACGAAGACCTCCTCCGGCCACGCCGCAGCCTGGCGGCGCACCAGCGGCAGGATCGAGCGCCCTTCCATGGCGTCCGGAATCGGCAGCCCGGCCGCGTCCAGCAGCGTCGGCGGCAGGTCGATCAGGCTGACCAGTTCGGAGAGCTGGCCGCCGCCCGCAAAGCCCGGCCCGCACAGCGCGGTCGGCACGCGGATCGAGCTTTCGTGGCACGATCGCTTGTACTCGCTGTTGCGCGTCTTGAAGTGGCAGCCGTGATCTGATGTGAAGAGCACGACGGTGTCGTCGAGCAGGTTGAGGCTGCGCAGCGCGTCCAGCAGCCGGCCCAACGCCTCGTCGAGCCGCTTCACCATGCCGAAGTAGCCGCCCAGGTGCTGGCCGGAAGAGCCGCCCAGCGCGGCCAGGTCGGGCGGCGTCCAGCGGCCGGTGTACTGTTCTTCATAACCGATCGGCGCCGGATAGTTGTCGAGGTGGTTCTGGTGGTGCGGCTCGATGTAAGAGAGAAAGAGAAAGAAAGGCTCCGCTTGATGGCTGTCAACGTAGCGGATCGCCGCATCCGTCATGGCATCGACGCGGTAGCCGGGCAGCTTGACCGGCTCGCCCGCGGTGTTGTAGAGCAGCGTGTCGTAGGCGTCGGAGGTAAATTCGAGCAGATTGGCGGCCAGCCATTCCGCATAGCCGGCGCGCTGCTCGACCGGCACGGGGTCCGCGTCGCCCAGGTGCCACTTGCCGATGTAGCCGGTGGCGTAGCCGCCCGCGCGGAAGCACTTGCCCAGCGTCTCCAGCGCCGGGTCGAGCACGATGCCGTTGCGAAAGACGCCGGTGTTGGTGGCGTAGCGCCCGGTCTGCAAGCAGGAGCGCGCCGGCCCGCAGACCGGCTGGCAGGTAAAGGAATAGTGCACATCTGTGCCGCTGCGCGCCATACGGTCGAAATTGGGCGTCAGCCCCAGCGGGTTGCCGTGGACGCCGGTCGTGTCCCAGCGCTGCTGGTCGGTAAAGAAGACAATGACGTTTGGTTTGCGCGTTTCCATCACAAGCGTTATCTCCAGGTATTTCCAGGCCGAAAGTAGACCTTATTTGTGAAGCGGCAAAACTGCCACAGAGTATCAAAAATCAAATCTTGCCTCACACAGAGACACGGAGAACACAAAGAAAGACGCAGAAGGGGATTCCCTTTGTGCTCTTTGTGTCTCCGTGTGGGCAAACCAAATCAGAGAGTTGTAATTGGGTGCGTCTCAGAGGATAGGAGGCGTGCGTCGCACTGGTCAAAGGTCGCGTCGCAAAGAACTATCTGTTGACCAGTGCGACGCACGCCGCTGTTGAACTCACCTAAATCCTGGGACGCACCCTTGTAATTTGTGCGTTGCTCAGCTTTGCACAAAGAGCGGGTCAGACTCCTGCTTGATCTGGGCGCCCACGGTCGCTGCATCGGCTGTGCCGCTCCACAGTAGATCCATGGTCGGCGAGTAGATGCGCTGCGTGATCTCCGGCCAGTTGACGTGCACCGGGTCGCACGACATACTCCTGCGCCTGGGCAAACCCCTTGGCGTTCGTGGGCGGCTTGTTCGGGTCGAGGAAAGCCTCCGAGGTCACCACGGAAACGCGCGAAGGCGTCGTGGCGCCGACGGCCACTTCGTCCAACTGCGCCTGTGCGGTGGTGATATATTTGAGGAATTCCCACGCCTGCTGCGGATGCTTGTGGCCGCGCCCGAAGCCCAGCCCGTGCCGCCGCCGCCCGTGCCGCGGCGCTCCGCCTTGCCGATCGGGATCGTGCCGACATCCCAGCGGAACGCGTCGATGGCGCGGAACTGGTTGACCGCCGACGGGTTGGTCAGCATCACCGCCACCCGGCCGGTCGCAAAGAGATCGACGCCGCCCAGCTCTGACTCCAGGTCCGGTCGCGGCGAGACTTCATATGTGTACATCAAATCTTGCAGGAACTGTAATGCTTCGACGGTGGCCTCGTCGGCCATCGCCGAGTCAGTGGCAACGCCTTGCTCGTTCTTGTGCACCAGGGCGCCGCCGTTGGAGTAGACCCACGAGGCCCACGGCCGCTGGCCGCGGTTGACCAGGAAGCCCCACTGCGTCACGCGGTCGTTCTCACGCTTGACCAGCCGCTGCAACATATCGAGGAAGACTTCAAAGGTGAAGCTTTTGTCTTCCCAGTCAACCGGCGGCGGTTCGACGCCCGCCTCTTCAAAGAGATCGACGTTGTAGAAGAGATTCTGGTTGCCGTAATCGCGCGGCATGGCAAAAGTCTTGCCGTCCCACTGGTAGAGACGCACCGCATCGGGGCGGAAATCGGAGAGATCGTAGCTGTCCGCGGCGATGAAGTCGTCCAGTTGCAGATGCAGCCCCTTCTGCGACACGGTGATGATCGGCGAGATCTCCTGCAAATAGCGGTAGATGTCGGGCGGCGTGCCCGCGGCAAAGAGCGTCTGCACCTTGGTGTTGTAGTCGGCGTTGGCGGTCGGCTGGTGCTGCACCGTGACCCCTGGATTCTGCTCCGAGAAATCCTTCGCCCACTTGTCGCGCACCGCAACATGACCTTCGTTGATGATGTCGCACACAAAGGTCAGCGTGACGGCCTCGGCGCCGGGCGCGGCGGCCTCCTGTGCGCCGCCGGGCGCCGGTGGACGGCCGGCGCACACGCGGCCAGACCGCCCACGACAAAGGCGGCGATGGCGCTATTGCGTAGAAAATCGCGTCGGCTTAAGGTTGATTCTGGCATAATTTCCTCCTGAAAAGAATATGGTGAATGCGAATCGTAAACGGCCTGCCCTGGTTTGCCATGCGCACCATACCGGCCGCTGAGATGCGGCAGGCGTGTGCGGCGCCAGGAGAGGCGGATGGATGCTCTGTCAGGCTTTGACTCCGGTAAAGACAATGCCCTGGATAAAATAACGCTGCGTCGTGAAGAACAAGATCACCACCGGCAACATGCTGAGCAGCGACGCGGCCATCAGCAGGTTCCAGCTTGTGCTCGCCTCCCCCTGGAACATGCGGAGGCCCAGCGCCAGCGTGAAGAGGTCGGGATTGTGCAGGTAGATCAGCGGCAGCAGAAATTCGTTCCAGGCGCCGTTGAAGACAAAGATCACGACGATCAGCACGGCCGGCTTGGCCAGCGGCATGATGATGCGCCAGTACAGCCCGAAGTCCGAGCAGCCGTCGATGCGTGCGGCGTCGTCCAGTTCGCGCGGGATTGCCAGCAGGTACTGGCGCACCAGGAAGGTCAGATAGGGCCCGCCGAAGAAGGCCGGCACGATCAGCGGCAGAAAGGTGTCGAGCCAGCCCCACCACTTGAACATGATGAACTGCGGGATCAGCGTGATGTGCGGCGGGAGCATCATCGTCGCCAGCATCACGAGGAACATGAAGTCGCGTCCCCACCAGCGCAGCCGTGCAAAGGCAAAGGCGACCAGCGTGATCGAGGCCACTTTGCCGACAATGCTGAGCGCCGTGATCAAGACGGTGTTCCACAGGTAGAGAAAGAAGGGGATCGCGGTCACCGCACGATAGTAGTTGCTCCACAAAATTTCCTTGGGAATCCACGTCGGCGGAAAAATATAGACCTCACCTGGCGATTTGAGCGAGGTCGAGAGCGTCCACACCAGGGGGATAAACATGAAAACCACGCCGAAGAGCAGCACCAGGTGGGTGAGCGTTCTGTTGAACAGGTTTCGTTGCCGCATGGTGACGTGCGGGCCCGCATGAGTGGCGGTGCGCAGCGTGTCAGGAGTAGCCGACATCTTTTTTATCCTTTGCGGTCATCGCCTTCATAGTAGACCCAGTAGCGCGAGGAGCGCTGCACGACCAGGGTCAGCACGAGAATGTAGATAAAGAGAACCCAGGCCAGCGCGCTGGCGTAGCCCATACGGAAGTACTCGAAGGCGTTGCGATAGATATAGAGCAGGTAAAAGAGCGTGGCGTTGTTGGGGCCGCCGGAGGTCATGATGAAGGCCTGCGTAAAGACCTGCAGCGCGGCGATAAAGCCGGTGACAAGCTGGAAGAAGAGCACCGGCGTCATCATCGGCAGCGTGATATTCCACAGCCGCGTCCAGCTCGACGCGCCGTCCACCTGCGCGGCCTCGTAGAGATCGGTGGGAATCCCCTGCAGCCCGGCCAGATAGATGATCGTGCCGGCGCCGACGCCCCACAGACTCATCAGGATCAGCGAAGGCAGCGCCCACTGCGGGTCGCCCAGCCAGCTTGGCCCGCGAATGCCGATGTTGGCGAGCATGGCGTTGAAGAGGCCAAACTCCGTCGAGAAGAGCCAGCGCCACAGCAGCGCCACGGCCACGCCGGAAAGCACCGACGGCAGATAGAAGGCCGTGCGATAGAAGCTCAACATGCGGATGTTGGTGTTCAACAGCAGCGCCAGCGCCAGCCCAAAGACAATCTGCAACGGCACGCTGACCAGCGCATAGATAGTCGTCACCTGCAGCGATTTCCAGACCAGGTTGTCGGCAAACATGGTGGTGAAGTTCTGCGCGCCGACAAAGGTGGGCGTCGTGATCAGATCCCAGTTGGTGAAGGCCATCCACAGCGAGGCCAGCATCGGCCCCACCGTCCAGAGGATAAAGCCGAGAATCCAGGGCGAGGCAAAAAGCCAGCCATTCAGGTTGCGGCGCACGCTTTGCCGGCTGACGCCGCGCCGCGCGCCTGCCGATCTTTGTTCAGAAGCCGTGGTAACAGCAGCCAATCGTCGCCTCCAATGGCACAAAGTGAAATGATCAGCGCAGCCCGATGCACCGCGTCGGTCAAACGCGACGTACACCTGCTAGAAGCTGTCGGCGAAAAATCCTTGCATCGATATTTTAATTTTGGAGGAAGGGAGAACGTGTTACACTTTCAGCAAGCGTAACAAAATGAATGGTAATACTATGCCGCACTTCCACCTGCTTTGCAAACTTCAAAAAAGATGAGCGAAATCACGCCGGACGCCGCGCGCGTCGACGAAGCCGCGGCCGACTTGCCGCAGGGAGTGCGCAGCGCGCTGCTTCACCTCTACGATAACGCCTTTCTGCAAAATCATCCGCTGACTGTGCTGCTCGCCGCGGGCGCCGCGGGCGACCGCCTGACCCACGCGCAGGCGCTGCGTCGCACCCTGCTCGACTGCATCGAGCGGCTGCGTCCGCACGCCACGGCGCACGGCGACGCCGCCCGCGCCTATGCCGTGTTGACCTATCGCTGCGTGGACGGGCTGACCATCGAGGAGATCGAGCAGAAGTTGGGCTTGAGCCGGCGTCAAACCTACCGAGAATTCACCAAAGGCGTCGAGGCAGTGGCGGCTCAACTGCAAGACCGGCTGGGCGTGCGCGCTGATCAGACGCTGCCCATCTCTACACTAGCGCCGGACGAGCACGCGCCGAACTCGCGACAGGCATTGGCCGAAGAGGAGCTGGCGCGGCTGGGCAAGGAAGCGCGCCGCGAGGCGATGGCTTTGCCCGACATCGTCCATGGCGTCTGCCATCTGCTGGAGGCGCGGCTGCAACGGCGCGGTATGGCGGTGCAGACCGCAGCCCTGGCGTCGGCGCCGACGGTGCTGGCCGACCGCACCCTCCTGCGTCAGGCGCTGCTCAACCTGCTGAGCTATGCGTTGGATGTGTTGCCGGATGGCGCATCGTTGGCGCTGGCGGTTGAGGAGCGGCCCGGCATGGTGCATCTTCATCTGCGACAAGCCAGCGCGGATGCTGCGACCGGACAGGGCGTCTCACCCGCTCATCAGCGTGAGGGCGTGGCGCTTACCGTGGCCCAATCGTTGCTGGCGGCCCAGCATGGACGCCTGACGCTCGATGAGACCCCGCAGGCGTGGGCCGCGGAAATCATGCTGCCGACCGCGCAGACGCCCACCGTCTTGATTATCGACGACAACCGCACCCTCATCGAGTTGTTTCGGCGCTACCTGGCGGGACATCGGGTGGTGGTGGCCGGCGCGGGGAGCGGCGATGAGGCGCTGGCGTGGCTGCGTCAATCTGCCGCGCAGGCCGTTGTGCTGGACGTGATGATGCCGCATCAAGACGGGTGGGAGGTGTTGCAGGCCTTGCGCAAGGAGCCTGCGCTTGCGGCCACGCCCATTATCGTCTGTTCCGTCCTGCGCGAACACGATTTGGCGCTCTCCCTGGGCGCCAGCGACACGCTCGTCAAGCCCGTCAGCCAGCCAGCGCTGCTAGACGTGCTGCGGCGTTGGCTGGGGACGTTGCTTCCGCTTGCGTAAGCCCCATCAAGGTGATTTCGAGCAGGGCCAGCAGTTCGCTCAACGCAAAACCCTGCGGGCGCCGGATGCGTAATTCGCCCTGAAGCGGCGCGTTCTCCTGTTCGATGCTGCGCACCGACACCACGATGATGGGTGTGCTCGCCAGGCGCGGGTCAGCGTTGACAGCTTCAATCAATTGCTGCCCACTCATCCCCGGCATATTGAGATCCACAAAGATAATGTCGGGATGATGCGTCTGGGCGATGGTCAGCCCTTCCGCGCCGCCAAACGCCTCCAGCGCGTGAAGTTCTGGGATCAGCGAACGCAACATACGGCCGATCAGCCGCACAATATGCGGGTCATCGTCGATGACGAGCGCGGTGCGCGGCCGCGACGGGAGGCGTTGCAGCACAAACGCTACATCGTCGCGCGTGACCGGTTTGGGGAGAAAGTCGCTGGCGCCGAGCAACGCGCCGACTTGATGCACATTAGGCAGCGGCGCCACCAGGACGAGCGCTCCATTCCCCGCGGTTGTCGCTGCTGCCGCGGCCTGCCACTGGTCGGCAAATTGTGGCTCAACCAGGACGATGTCCGGTAGTTGGGCGGCCATCAGCGCACACGCCCGCTCGACATCTTCGGCCAGGACGAAATCGCAGGGGCTGATGTAGCGGCGCAGCAACCCGACCGCGCGCGGATCGTCGTGGATGACAAGCACCAGGGGACGCTCCTGCTCACGGCGCAACGGTTGTGAAAGGCGCAGCGGAGAGAGCGGCAGCCGCTCATCCTGGGTGGGCAAAGGCAGCGTGAAGCTGACGCAAGTTCCCCGGCCCAGCTTGCTGTCGATCCACATGCGCCCTTCGTGCAGATCGACGAACTTCTTGCTGACCGCCAGGCCCAGGCCGCTGCCGTGTGTCAGCTCTTCCTCGTCCAGACGGTCGAATGCCTCGAACGCGCGCTGCAACTTGTCCGGCGCAATGCCGCGCCCGCTGTCCGTCACCCGGATCGTGACCTCGTCTGCGGTGCTTGCGGCGTCGATGCGCACCCAGCCCTGCTCTGTGTAGCGCATGGCGTTGGTGAGCAAATTGAGCAACACCTGGCGAATGCGAATCCTGTCCAGATCAACCAGCAACGTTTCCGGCGGCGCGTCCACGATCAATTGGAGGCGCCGCGCCTCTGCCAGCCCGCGCACGATGTTGGTCGCTTCCTGGATGACGCTGGTCAACGCCACGCGCTCCTTGCGGATCACCATGCGCCCCGACTCAATCTGCGACAGGTCGAGCACATCGTTGATCAGGTCAAGCAAGTGGCGCGAGCTGCGGTAGATCGCCAGCATATCGCCGCGGTATTCGCCCGGCAGCGTCTTGCCGCCATAGCTCTCCGGCGCGGTGGTCATCATTTCGCTGAAGCCGACGATCAAATTGAGCGGCGTGCGCAGTTCGTGGCTGACGTTGGCGACAAAGTCGGACTTGAAGCGATAGGCTTTCTCCGCGGCTTCCTGCGCAAAGACCAACGCGCGGTTGCTGCGCTCCAGCCGTGAAAGCGCCAGATCCAGGCTATGCAGCACGCGCTGCAACTCGGAGCGATGTTCGCGCGCCTCGGTGGCGCTGCGCTGCGCGTGGTCGGTCATGGTCAGCGCCCACTCCAGCGCGGTGAAGAGGCGACGCGTGCTGAGCCATGCGGCCAGCGCGGTCAGCAGCGTCAACAGCAGCGGGATGATCAGATCCACCGGTGCGATGGCGCGCGCCGCGGCCAGCGCGGCCATCGTCGCCACGGTGAGCAGCGTCGTCAGCCCCAGCCCGGCCGGGCGCGTCAGCGGTGCGGCCACCAGCACCACGATCAGATAGAGCACCAGCAATCGGGCGTCGGCGTAGGCGCTCACCACCACCGTGATCTGGACGAGCAGCGCCAGCAGATAGACGCTCACCGCCAGCCCCAGCCGCTCTTTCGACAGCATATAGGCGGCCACGCTGGAAAGGCCGGCGACCGCCAGCACAAGATAGCTGGACAGCACGCGCGCCGGGTCGAAAAGACCTACATAACTCGCCCAGGCCCAGGCCAGCGCCAGCGTCGCGGCCAGCAGCACCTTCAGCGCCTCGCGCGCAAAGTCGGCAAAGACCGCCTGTTTCTCGCTCTGTTGTGGATTGACTGCCTGCATCGCGCGCCTTGCTCACCGGTCGCGGGTGGGACGCTGCTATCGTACCGTGCTTCGGAAGGAATTTCCAGCCGGCGGCAGAGGCGGGTGTACTTCACGGTTGGAGCAAGAAACGTCCCCGGCACGGTGCAGCAGATGACGGCATGACCAAAACGCTTGTGCACCGTGCCGGGGACGTAATGCGCGCCTCCCAAGTTGAATTACACCCCAGAGGCGCAGAAAGAACTATCCACAGATTTCACAGATTTTGGAGCCTCCCCACCCTCTGTGAAATCCGTGCCATCTGCGAATAAACCCTCCCCCTCTCCCTGTCTCCCCCTTCCCCCCCAATCCATGCTACAATCACCCCACCAGACAACTCGCCGCCTCACCGACAAGGAGCGAACATGGCCCCAGATGCTTCCGCACCGCTGCACTTCCCGCTCAACCTGCAGGCGCGCCTTGACGCGGCCGGCTTGACCGATGACGCTACGCTCCAGGCCGCGCTCGACGCCGACCCGCAGTTACGCGCCGACTTTGATGCCTTTCTGAAAGAAAACCTGGAGCTGCGCGCTGCTATGCAGATGAACGCGCTCGTGCAGGCCTTTGCCGGCGTCGGCAACAGTGAGAAGATGCTGGCCTTCTGGCGCACCGTCCCTTCCGAACTGGAACAGCCTCTCATCCAGACCGTCGAAGCGCTCATCGTCCAGGCGCAGACCAACGGCGACGAGAACGCCGTCGCGGAACTCTCGGCCCGGGCGCGTCTGTGAGGAGACCACGCAATCACAGGAACTTTCGCCCATTGCCCGCGCGCTGCTTGCCTTTGCCCAGGCGGCCGACGCATCTGCGGCTACAGCCCTGTTCGGCGCAGCGCCTTGTTCCAGCCCTACGAAGCACAGCAGATGATGGACGCGCTGGCTGACCAGCCGCCGGATGACGCCGATGCCGAAACACGCCAGCGTATTGTCGACCGCCGCGACCTTCTCCGCCGCCTGCGCTGCACCGCAACGCGGTGAACCGCCCGCACGAGATGGCGCAGATCAAGGCCGAACTGGCCGCGCACGCCGATCCGGAGCCGCGGCGGGTGATCCTGGTGCTGGCGGCCAACCCGCTCGACACGGAGCGGCTGCGCCTCGACGCGGAGGTGCGCGCCATCGACGAGCAACTGCGCCAGGGCGAAGGGGACGACGGTTTTGTGCTGCACCAGCAGTGGGCCGTGCGCTCCGGCGATCTCATCGACGCGCTGCTGCGCCACCGGCCCGCTATTCTCCACTTTGCCGGCCACGGCGCGGCGGACGGCAGCCTGATCGTGGAGGAGAGCAACGGGCGGGCCACGGCGCTGCCGCCCGACGCGCTCCCCGCGCTGCGTCGTGCTCAACGCGTGCTGGTCGGACGTGCAGGCGGCCGCGCTGGCGCGCCACGTCGACTGCGTGGTGGGTATGGCGCAAGCCGTCGCCGACCACGCCGCGGGCTTCTATCGTGGCCTGGCCGCGGGCGAAGCAGTAGCCACGGCGGTGGCGCTCGGTCGTGCGCAGATGCTGGCCGCGGCCGGCGGCGATGACGATCAAGATGACGAAGCGGCCGCTATGCCGCAGATGCGCGTGCGCGACGGGGTGGTCGCGACGCAGCTCTTTCTGGCGCCGCGGCCGGCGCGCTAACTTCAGGAAATATCAGAACTTCACGATTCTCACGCGAAGCCGCGAAGAACGCGAAGGAAATCCTCTTCAACTTCGCGACTTCGCGTGAGGCAAAATCGTGAACGACTGAATATCCACAGATGTCACAGATGTCACAGATGCAGAGGTTGCCCTGCTCTCTGCGACATTTGCGCACTCTGTGGATCGTGCTTTACAAAACTCACACAAAGCCATCAAGGGCGCCACCTTTACCTTTGTGGCTCTGTGTCTCCGTGTGAAGCCAAATCGTGAACGACTACTGATGCCTACGTGCTTATGGCGCAGCGACTTGCAGAATGGCGGCGAGTTCGGCCAGCGCCGCGGTTTCTGCCTCGTTTACCTTGACGCCGCCGAACCCCAGGAAGTCGCCTTCCTTGGCTTCGGCCGTGGCGACCGCCACGCTGTAGAGCCAACTCTTCACCGGCGCGGCTTCATCGCCGGCCTTTTCGTCGAGCATGGCGACGGAGGCGCGCACCTCCTCCAACAGCTTGACCCGCGCCGCGTCGACGCCGGATTTTTCCAGTTCCGGCTGCGCCTGCTTCAGCGTCGCGCTGTCCTTGTATTCGACGGCCAGTTCCGCCAACAGGCCGGTGGCGTTGGGGTCTTTGGCAATTTCGGCCACCTTGCTGGCGAGCGCCAGCGACTCCTTGAGCATGTCCCCCATCGCGGGGCTGGCCAGGGAAATCACCATCGATACTGCGACAGGCAGACCGACGACAGTGCGCCATTCTTCCGGGGTGAAGTCATTCTTGGTAACAGACATTATTCTCTCCCTTGTCATTGATGATGCTTGTGGTTTTCAGGTGGTTGAACTGTCTGGAAATGCATCAGCTTCTACTGTGCGCTGGCAGTGTAACGATGGCATAGGCTGCAAGGCAAATCTGTGAGAGTGCTCCTGCTCACTGTGCTCCGCTGCGCAGATAGCCGCCGCGCCCCGTGCCCCATAAAATACGCGCGCCAGCGGTCCCCGGCAAATCGTACGCGACCACGCCGCTGTGCGCGGTGTTGATCACCAGCTCGTAGTCGGCGTCGGCGTCGATGTTGGCGAGCGTCGGCGCAGCCAGCCCGCCGTTCCAGTCGCCAGAAAAGGGTGCGGGCAGATCGCCTGCATAGAGCACGGCGCCCAGCGCATCAAGGATGTGCAGTTTGCCAGTGCGGTTGCCACCTTTTTGCGGCCACGACGTGAAGATCACCTCGGCGCTGCCGTTGTGGTCGAGGTCGGCCACCACGGGTTCAGAGGCGAAGCGGTAGAACCCTTCGTCGGCGTCATAAACCGAATAGGGCCATGCGCCGTGCTCCGTCTTGTCGAGCCACCAGGCATGGAGCCGGCCATCGTAGGAGGCGTGGAGAATCTCCGCAACACCATCGCCGTCGAGATCGGCGACCACCGGGTTGGGCGGCGCCGACTCGATGACGTTGTAATCCTCGCTCAGCGGCGCGGCCCTGGCGTCAGGTGCAGGAAGAACGGTCCAGTCGTAGCCCCTTGCCTGCCAGCGGCTGCGGTCAGCGTTGAAGACAAAGGGCATCTCGTACAGGCTGCGGTACGGGTCCGCGCCGCAGTCGTAGACATTGCCGACGACGATAATCTCGCGCACGCCGTCGCCGTCGAGATCGGCAAGCACCGGCGCGCTGTTGGCGAAGTTGGGCCGGTGCTCGACGCCGCAGTTGGCATAGCCGCGCAGATCGACGGCATCATCCACGTGCACGCCGACCTGGCTCCAGACTTTGGGGCCTTTGGGATTGAAGTTGTTGTAGCGTGCGTTGGCCGGCAGTTGATTGCCATCGCGATCGAGCGCGGTAATATAGTGCGTGTCGGTCGGCGATGATCCGGCGTAGCCGTCGCCGGTGAGGTCGCCCACCGCGGCGTTCTGGTTGTACATGCCCCAGCCGTAGCCCGCCTCGCCCGCGCGCCGTGCGGGCCAGCCCGCGCGCACGCTGCCGTCGGGTTCGTAGACGCTCAGTTGCCTGGTCGATCCGCCCGACGCGCCCGACCACCATTTCCAGGTGGCTGTCCTGGTCGATATCGGCCACTGCCAGCGTGCGCACCTCGCCTGCGCCGAAGGGATGGCGCGTCCAGCGTGCGCTGCCGTCGGCGTTGTAGACGGTAAGCTGGTCGCCGCCTCGCCCGACGACGATTTCCAGCGAGTTGTCGTTGTCGATGTCGGCCACGACCACGCCGGGCCAGGCGCGGCTGGAGTTGGCCGCGCGCTGCGCCAGCGCGCCCGTCGCGCCGTCGAGGATCACCAGGTCGTAGGCCGCCGCGATCACCTCCATCGTGCCGTCGCCGTCCAGGTCGGCCACGGCGGGCGAGGCGTACCAGCCCGTCTGGCACCAGGAGGCGAAGCAGCCGCCGCGCTGCCACTTGAGCACCGGCGGCTGGATGCCCGGTGGTGTGGGCGTCGGCGTGGGCGTGGGCGGCGAGACGGCGCCGCCGAGCACCAAAGGCAGGTAAAGACTCGACCCGGGGCCTTGGGCCAGCGCAGGCCGGAGCAGCAGCGCGCTGCCTGTCAACACCAGCGTGGCCAGGAGCATCCACAACCAGCTTCTTCGCATTGAACACCTCTCTTTTGAATCTGTCGCGTACCTTGCACCAGCATAACGGATTCAGTCCGGCAAAACCGGACGATACCCGGCTGATTGCGCAGTGACAAGAAACCGCGATCGGTGCAAGTGACATCTCAGTGTGTTCCGAGAATTGCTTGCGTAGCCCATCTGTTCTATACTGTATTGAACAGGACAATCGTCAAAAGTTGGCGTCCTCAGCGCGTCCTGTCCTTTCCATCCAGATGAAGGAGCAAACTATGCAGAACGCACCACTCGGCCACATGCAGTTCAATGTCGATGCAGACAACCTGCCATTTTATCGCGATCTTTTGACCTTTTTGGAGTGGCGACTGCTCGGCGAATGGCCCGGGATGATCGGACTTGGCAGCGAGTCGGGGCAGAGCCTCTGGTTCAGCGGCCAGGTCAAGGACGTCAGCAATGACTATGACGGGCCAGGGCTGAATCACCTCGCCTTTGCCGCGGCTTCGATGGCGGATGTGGATGAAGCAGTGCACTGGTTGCAGGCGCACGACGTGGCTACACTCTTCGAGACCCCGCGTCATCGCCCGGACTTTTCGAGTGATGAGCAGAGCACCTATTACCAGGTGATGTTTGAGACGCCGGATCGCATGCTGATGGAGATTGTCTATATCGGGCCGAAGTAGAAGCATGGGCCGCGGCTGACGCGGAACGAGCAGATCACCGCGGATAAAGATCCGGGGCAATTCGCCCGATCCGCGTCAGCCGCGGTCAATCCCAGGCTGTCAAAGCTTCACGCCACGCAGGCGCAGGCTGTTGCTCACCACAAAAATGCTGCTGAAGGCCATGGCGCCGGCCGCGATGATCGGATTGAGCTGGAATTTCGGCCCCAGGAAGGGCACCAAAATTCCCGCGGCGATCGGGATCGCAGCCACGTTGTAGGCAAAGGCCCAGAAAAGATTCTGCTTGATCGTGCCCAGGGTGCGCCGGCTGAGTTGGATCGCCTGCGGCACACTGCGCAGATCGCCGCGCATGAGCGTCACGTCCGCGGCTTCGATGGCGACATCCGTGCCCGTGCCGATGGCCATGCCGACGTTGGATTGCGCCAGCGCGGGCGCGTCGTTGACGCCATCGCCCACCATTGCCACCACACGGCCGGCCGCCTGCTCCTGCTTCACCGCGTCAGCCTTGTCGCCGGGCAGCACCTCGGCCTTGACTTCCTGCTCGGGATTCAACCCAACCTGGCGCGCAATCGCCTGCGCCGTGCGCCAATTGTCGCCGGTGAGCATGACCACGCGCAGTTGCTGCGCGTGCATGCGCCCGATCGCTTCGGCGCTGCTCTCCTTCACGGTATCGGCCACGGCCATCAAGCCGGCTAACGCGCCGCCCACAGCCACGGCCATGACCGTCTTGCCTTCGTCCTGCAGGCGAGTGATGTCGGCCTGCATTGTCGTGATGTCCAGGCCGCGCGCGGTCATCAGCGCGGGGCTGCCCAGCAACACATCCTGCCCATCGACGCGCGCTTCGATGCCGCGCCCCGTGATCGAATCGAACGACTCGACTTCACTCAGCGTCACCCCCTGCGCTTTGGCATATTCCACAATCGCCTCGGCCAGGGGATGTTCGCTGGCGCGCTCGGCGGAGGCGGCGTAGTAGAGGAGAGATTGGGAGATTGAGAGATTGGGAGATTGAGAGATTGGAGATTGGAGACTGGAGACTGCTGTCGCTTCCTCTCCCTGTCTCCCTGTCTCCCCCTCTCCTTGTCTTCTGGTCTCTTCGTCTTTCCGCTCCCCTCGCCCCTCGCCCCTCGCCACCACATCCGTCACCGTGGGCTTGCCTTTGGTGATCGTGCCGGTCTTGTCGAGGACGACGGTGTCGATCGCGCCAGCTTTTTGCAGCGCCTCGGCGTTTTTAATCAGGATGCCATGCTGCGCGCCGACGCCGGTGCCCGCCATGATCGCGGTCGGTGTGGCCAGACCCAGCGCGCACGGGCAGGAGATGAGCAGCACCGTGGCCATGAAGATCAGCGCGATGCCCAGCGGACTCTCGTGTGGATAGAAGGCGGCGGCGCCCCAGAAATACCAGAACAGCCCGACGAGCAGGGCCAGCGACATGACGGCCGGCACGAAAATGGCCGACACCTTGTCCGCCAGATCCTGAATCGGCGCGCGGCTGGCCTGGGCGTCCTGCACCATCTTGACGATCTGCGCCAGCGCGGTCTGTTTGCCCACGGCGGTTGCCCGGAAGCGGAAACTGCCGGTCTTGTTGATCGCGCCGCCGATGACGGAATCGCCTGCTGTCTTGCTCACGGGCAGGCTCTCGCCGGTGAGCATGGACTCGTCCACGGTGCTCTGGCCCGCGGTCACCGCGCCATCGACCGGGATCTTCTCGCCCGGCCGCACGACGACGAGATCGCCGACCAATACATCCTCCACCGGGACTTCGAGCTCTTCCGCCGTGGCCCCATCCCCGCGCACGATGCGCGCGGTCTTGGCGCGCAGCCCCAACAGCTTGCGGATCGCCTCACCGGTCTGGCCTTTGGCGCGCGCTTCGAGGAATTTGCCCACCGTGATCAAGGTCAGGATCATGGCCGCCGACTCGAAGTAAACGTGATAGTGCATTGGGTCAAGCCGCAGCACGAGCACGGCCAGGCTGTAGAAATAGGCGACGCTTGACCCCATCGCCACCAGCGTGTCCATGTTGGCGGTGCGGTTTTGCAGCGCCTTCCACGCGCTGACGTAGTAATCCTTGCCCAGGTAGACCTGAACGATCGTCGTCAGGCCGGCGACCAGCCACAGCCGTCCCGGAAAATCGAGCGCGAGGCCAACCATCTCCGCCATACTCAGGATCATGATGATCGTGCTGAGCACCGCGCCGACGATGACTTTGCGCCGCTTGTTTGCGATCTCGGCGTTGCGCGCGGCTTGCTCCGCATCGATCTGCTCTTGTTCGCCGCCCTCGACCTCGATGATCTTGTAGCCGGCGTCGCGCACCGCACGCTTGATGTCGCCAAGTTCGACCATTGAAGGCAGATAGGTGACGTGGGTGCGTTCGCTGGCATAGCTCGTATTGACGTCGAGCACGCCATCCAGCCGCTTGAGCGTGCGTGTGATCGTGTTGGCGCAATTGTTGCACGTCATGCCCGCCACAGGCAGATCGGCCTCGGCCAACGCCGCGCCGTAGCCGACGCCCTTGATCATTTCGATCATCTGCTCGGGCGTGACGCGCTTGGGATCATAGGAAATTGTCGCGCGCTCGCTGGCATAGGAGACGCTGGCCTCATCTACGCCCGGCATGCGCTTCAAGCTGCGCCCTACGGTGTTGGCGCAGTTGGCGCAGGTCATGCCGACAATGGGAATGACCAGTTCTTTGGTCTGTGTGTTTTTGGGGGCGACTGTGGTTGCTGCCGTCATAACTTTTGCCTCGCAAATTAGAGAGTGGAAATTGGGAGATTGGAGATTAAACAAAGCGCGCACGATGCGTCATGTACGCAATCTCTAATCTCTAATCTCCAATCTCTTAATCTCCCAATCTCTTGTCCTCTCTTACGCCGCCGGATAACCGATCTCTTCCAGCATCTTTTCAACTTCGGCCAACACATCGTCGTTCTCGACTTCGACGGTGACCTGTTTGCTGTCAAGTTCGGCCTTGACCTCCTCGACGCCATCGACGAACTTGAGTTCGCGCTCGATGGTGGCGGTGCAATGGCCGCAGGAAATCGCGGGGACGTTGTAGGTCTTGGTGCTCATCTGCTTGCTCCTGTTAATTGATAAGTTGACTTGTTGCTGAACGCCAGGGCCGGCAATCTAGCGCTAAGGCTATAACTTGCCGGTGGCCTTGAAAACATCCATGATTTCGGTGACGACGCGCGTTTTCTCCACATCATCTTCGCTGCGGATTGCAGTGGTGACGCAGGTGTTGAGATGATTCTCCAGCGTTAACGCGCTCACCCGCTCCAATGCCTGCTGCACAGCCTTGACTTGCTTGAGAATGTCCATGCAATAGGCGTCCTCCTCCACCATGCGCTCGATGCCGCGCACATGCCCTTCGATGCTTTTGAGCCGGTTGATCAACGTCTGTTTTTTAGCTGAATCCAACATCTTCGCCGCCTTTTTTTGCCCCACCCCCTATGGGAGGGGGTTGGTAGATAGTATAAGTGGATCGGCGCACTTTGTCAAGCGTCCCCCGGTTGAATTGCGCCTGACATGATTTGACAATCCGCACCGTCGTTGGCAGATTGAAGGCGATAATCGAACACCGCTGCTTCAGCCCCATTTCACACGCAAAGATAGACAGTGAACCCGATGACAACTCAACAGATAACAACTCAACAGATGACGACTCAACAACCCTTTACCTTTTTCCTAAATCAATTTGAAGCGCGCATCGAAGGCGTCGAGCCGCTCGTGCGCCGCTTATCGTCGCTGCGCGGTCAGTTTCTGGACCAATCTGCGTTTGACGCCATTCTGGCCCAGGGCGACCCGATGCTTTACAAAGTCTACGCGGTGGATCGCCCCGGCGTGGACGGTGAGCTTTCGTCCGGCCTCACCATTCTGCATCCCGGCAAAGTCGGCGATGAGTATTTCATGACAAAAGGACATTTTCATGCTGTGCTGGAGACAGGGGAGGTCTACTATTGTCTCGGCGGGCGCGGCATGATGGTGATGGAAACGCCGGAGGGCGACTGGCATGTGGCCGAGATGACGCCGGGCGCGGTTGTTTACGTGCCGCCGCGTTGGGCGCATCGCTCTGTCAATGTCAGCATCGCCGAAGACCTGGTCTTTTTCTGGGTCTACCCGGCCAACGCCGGCCATGACTATGGCGCCATCGAGCGTCAGGGCTTCCGCAAGCTCATTGTCGCACAGGAGGGCGCGCCGGCGATCGTCGACAACCCGCGTTGGCTGCCGCCGGCGCAACGCTAAACCGGGCGCGTTCCAGCAGAGGGGCGAGACTATTCCCAGCGTTGGTCAAGAGGCGCCGATAGACTTATACGTTATCCACAAGGAGACCAAACGTTCATGAAGCATTATCCTGCTTCCATTCTGTTCTTTGCGCTGCTGCTGGCCGCGTGTACACCGGCATTTTCCCCGCGCGAGGGCGCGCCCGCCGCGGTGACTTCCCCCGCGCCGGCTGCCGCTGCCGAAAATACCGTCGCCGCCGCGCCTGCGCGCGCGGCAGACGCAGCGGCGACGGAAACCATACCATTGCCGACCCCAACCGTAACCTCGGAGGTTACACCGCTGGCGCCTGATCAGGTGCGCATACGCCTTGCACCGGCCTACGATGGCTTTGAAGCGCCAGTCTTTCTCACCCACGCGGGCGACGGTAGCGGGCGGCTGTTCGTCGTCGAGAAGACCGGCAAGATTTGGGTCATCGCTGACGGCGAGGCGCAGCCGGCGCCTTTCCTCGACGTGAGCAGCAAAATCACGGCGGCGGGCAACGAGCAAGGCTTGCTTGGCCTGGCCTTTGCGCCCACCTTTGCCGAAAGCGGCCATTTCTTCATCAACTACACGGACAAACAGGGCGCGACCACCGTGGCGCGCTACACGGTAACGGACGCCGACCCGAATCAGGCCGACCCACAAAGCGCCTTTACCGTGCTGACCGTGGCGCAGCCGGCCGCCAACCACAACGCCGGGATGCTGGACTTTGGGCCGGACGGCTATCTCTACGTGCCGCTGGGCGACGGCGGCGCGGCCAACGACCGCTTTGGCAACGGCCAGAACCCCGCCACGCTGTTGGGCAAAATCCTGCGCCTTGATGTAACCACCGACCCTGCGCAACCTTATCAGATTCCCGCGGACAACCCTTTCGTCAGCGCCGATTGGAAGGGTCAGGATGTGCGCGACGAGGTGTGGGCCATTGGGCTGCGCAACCCGTGGCGCACCAGCTTGACCGTGAAACGGGCGATTTCTGGGTGGCCGATGTCGGCCAGAATCAGATCGAAGAAGTCAATGTCGTGCAACCGGGCGCGCCGGGCGGCGAGAATCTGGGTTGGCCAATCATGGAAGGGAGGAGCTGCTTCAACACGGCTGATTGTGATCAGACTGGCCTCACCCTTCCTGTGACCGATTACACGCACGTGGGCGGCAATTGTTCGGTGACCGGCGGCTACGTCTATCGCGGCGCCGAATTTCCGCAGTGGCGCGGCATCTACTTCTATGGCGATTATTGCAGCGGCCGTTTCTGGGCATTGGCGCCCAACGGCAGCGGCGATTGGCGCAACGCTGAGATTCTCGACGCCGATTTCGTGCTCTCCTCCTTTGGCGAGGATGAAGCGGGCGAGTTGTACGCACTCGATTACGGCAGCGGCGTGATCTATCGTCTGATGGCGGAGTAGGTGGATTCAACTATGACTCAAGCTGCGATTTTATCACATTCGACCCGGCCGCCGGTCGATTACAGCAAGAAATGGTGGGTGTTGCTTGCCGTGGGGTTGGCGCTTTTCCTGGGCAGCGTCGACGGCAGCATCGTCAATGTGGCCGTTGCGCCGCTGATGCAGAGCCTGCATGCCGACTTTCCCACTGTGCAGTGGGTTATTCTCTCCTACCTGCTGACGTTGACGCTCCTGCTGGTCGGCATGGGGCGGCTGGCCGACATGATGGGCAAGAAGCGCATCTTCGTCACGGGCATCGCCACCTTTCTCGCTGGCTCGATGTTGTGCGGATTAGCGCCCAATGTCTACTGGCTGATCGGCTTCCGTGTCCTGCAGGCGGTGGGCGCGGCGATGGTGATTGCACTGGGCACGGCGATTTTGACCGAGGCGTGGCCTTCCCAGCAGCGCGGTCAGGTGTTGGGGCTGGCCGCCGGCTTTATCTCGCTGGGGATCGTGCTGGGGCCGGTGGCCGGCGGCTTGATTCTGGGTGCGTTGAGCTGGCGCTGGATTTTCTACGTGAACATCCCGATCGGCGCGATCTCCCTGCTGCTGGTGCTGCTCTACCTGCCGCCGATGGCGCCGCAGAACCGGCGCGAGCGGTTTGACTTTCTCGGCGCCGTGGTGATGGGCGGCGGTCTGTTGGCGTTCACGCTGGCGATGACCGCCGGCCAGAATGCAGGCTTCACCGATCCACGGATCCTGGGACTGCTGGCCGTCAGCATCCTCATGCTGGCGATCTTTATCGTGGTGGAGCGCCGCGTACAGCACCCGCTCATGGATCTCTCTCTGTTTCGCGTGCCGGCCTTCTCGCTCAACCTCTTCACCGCGACGCTGGCGTTTATTGCCATTTCCGGCGTCGTGTTGCTGCTGCCCATCTATTTGAACCTGGCGCTCGGCTTGGACATGACGCGCGTGGGGCTGTTGATGGCAGCCGTGCCGCTGGTCATGGTGCTGTTGCAGCCGATCTCCGGCGCGCTGTCCGATCGCCTGGGTGCGCCGGTCAGTCTGCTTGGCCTGTTTTTATCCTGGCGGGCTATCTGACCATGACGACATTGCAGCTCGACAGTTCGCAGGTGGGGTTTGTGTTGCGGATGTTGCCGGTGTCGATCGGGATGTCGATCTTCAACTCGCCTAACAAAAGCGCCATCATGGGCGCGGTGCGGCGTAGACGGCGCGGCGTGGATTCAGGCATTCTGAGAGTGGTGCGCACGCTCGGCCAGGTGACCGGTATGGCGGCGCGGGGCGCATTTTTCGCCAGCCGCGTGGTTCATTATGGCAGCGTTGAGTTGGATTCAGCAACGCCCCAGGCCATCTTGCTGGCGCTGCATGACCAGTTCTTCCTGGTCGCTGCGCTGATCTTGGCGGGCATCGTCGTGTCGGCATTAACGTGGCGCTGGGAGATGCGCACCCAGGCCGGCAAAGCGTCTGCGCCCCTACAGCCAATGACAGACCGTTCAGCAATAGCAGCGTCGGCGGATGAGCCAAATTTCCACGGTTAAAACGATAGACCACGGATGAGGCGGATGAGACAGATTTTTATCCGCCTCATCCGTGGTCTATCGAAAGCCGGCTGAACCGTTGCCATTTGCGCAGGAAATCCGCCGTCTACTGTCCTCATCCCACTGTCAGCGGGATTTCTTCTATCGTTTCCAATACTGGTTCGTAGCGGCAGCGACAGCCGAGCGGGGAAGTGCAGCCGCGGTGCGGCAACTCTGGCACGCGCGCGACAAGATACTGCTTGCCCGCGTGCTGACGGCATGGCTCGCACGTGTGCGCGTCGTCGGGCCCGACGATCTCCAGCCGGCGCACATGGTCGCCGCCCTTGACGCGCTGCCACGTTTCCTGGTTGTTGACGTAAAGTGCGATCGCGTGGGCGCGCCAGTAGACCGCCTCGCTGATGTCCATGTCCGGGCGTGCTAACTCCTGAGCGACGCCTGGCGGGATCTGATCGGCCGTCACGCGCCAGGTAGCGCCCCACAGATGTTCTTCAGCCGCATAGAGTTTCAGCCACGCCACTGTTTCCGGGCTGAGTCCGTCGAGCAACCAATGGTCGAGGAAAAAGATGCGCCGCGTCACTGCACTGTGGTTCATGGGGGGCTCCGGCCCGGTCCACTCCGCCTTGCCGAGCGGGGTGCGGTTCTCGTATTGGCGACGAATCGTCAGCGCCTCGCTCGTCATCATCTGCGCCAGCGCTTCGTGCACACCCTGGCGCGCCGCGTGTTTTGTCTGCTCCGTGCGGTGCAGATAGGCATCGACCCAGGGGCGCCCGCTCTCCGTCACCTGATAGCCGGCGCCGGTGGCCGCAAGCCAGCCCTGCTTTTGAAAGAGCGCGATCATCTCCGCATACGGTTTGGGCAGGACGCGGCTCCAGTCGCGCTGTGCGGTCGCGGCATGAAGTGCACGCGGCGTCGCAAACTGCGCCAGCAAGTCGATCTGCGCGTATTCCTTCAATTCCTGCGATTGCGCCAGCGCCATGCCATCCAGCTTGGCGCCAAAAAGATTTTTCAGTAATTGCATGGTTCGAGTTTGATCCCTCTACAATAATGACGCCAGTCGCGTCAGGACACCCAAGAGCAGCGCGCTTAGCCGCGGCACAATCACGGCGCCTGCCTCCACCACTTCCTGATGCGAAGGTTGCCCCGTCGCCTCCAGGTGGTCGATAGCGACGTTGGTGATCGTGCTCAGGCCAAGCACTTCCATGCCGGCATGATGCGCCACCATTGCCTCCGCGGCCGTGCTCATGCCGACCGCATCGGCGCCCAGGCCGCGCAACATGCGCACCTCCGCGGGCGATTCAAAGTTCGGGCCGGAAAGCTGTAAATAGACGCCGCGCCGCAGCGGAGTCGCAGTGTGCGCGGCCACTTCGTTTGTCAGCGCACGCAGCCGCGGCGTATAGATGTGATTGGCTGCCGGAAAACGCGGGCCAAAGTCTTCGAGGTTGGGGCCGCGCAGCGGGTTGGCGCCGGCCATGCCGGCCAGGTTGATGTGATCCTCGATCAGCATAATGTCGCCGGTGGCAAACGCTGGATTGAGACCGCCGGCCGCGTTGGTGACGATCAAGAGATTGGCGCCCAGGCGCTGCATGACGCGCACGGGCAGCGTCACCTGTTGCATGGGATAACCTTCGTAATAGTGAAAGCGTCCCTGCATAACGCAGACAGCGACGCCGGCCAATTGCCCTACCACCAACTGCCCGACGTGACCCGCCACCGTGCTGACCGGGAAATGGGGGATCTTGGCATAGGGAATGATGTTTGCGTCGGCGATCTGGTCGGCCAGCTCGCTCAGCCCGCTGCCCAGGATCAGCCCAACTTGCGGTTGATGGCGGATACGGCCGCGCACGAAGGCGGCCGCTTCTTCGTAAACGGATGATGCATAGGGTGTGTTCATAGGCTGCCATTGTACTCAAGTGCACGGATTCGTTCAAACGAGCCAACGCGCGCGACGCTGCAACGGCAACACGTCACCCCGCAAGCTACCGTAGGTCGGGCTACCAGCCCGACGTGCATTGCACCAATAACCAGCCAGTAGGTCGGGCTACCAGCCCGACGTGTATTGCACCAATAACCAGCCAGTAGGTCGGGCTACCAGCCCGACGTGCATTGCACCAATAACCAGCCAGTAGGTCGGGCTACCAGCCCGACGTGTATTTCACCAACGACCAGCCCGACGTGCATTGCGCCAATAACTACCAGCCCGACGTGTGTTGTGCTAGACTGCATGGACGAACTTTCAACAAAAACCGAGTTTCTTCAAGAAACTCGGTTTTTCAGTCGTAAAATTCATCCCCATGCGGGAGAGCAAGGAGAGACCAAGATGGCTGCACCTGCAATTTGTGTCGTCGGCTCGATCAATCTGGACATGAACGCCTATGTGGAACGCTTTCCTCGACCGGGCGAAACGCTGCATGGCGATCGGTTTACGACTGGCTACGGCGGCAAGGGCGCCAACCAGGCGGTGATGACGGCGCGTATGGGCGGGGTCGTCACAATGATCGGGCGGGTGGGGGGACGACATCTTCGGGTCAGATATGCGCCGCAATCTCGCCAGCGAGGGCATCCATACCGATTTCGTCCTTCCCAGCCAGGGCGTCTCATCAGGCGTCGCCGTGATCACGATCGACGAAAACGGCCAGAATAACATTGTCGTGATTGCGGGCGCCAACGGTCTGGTCTCACCGGAGGATGTCGAACAGGCGCGCGGCGCCATCACCGGCGCGCAGGTGCTGCTCTGCCAGATGGAGGTGCCGATGGCGGCCAATCTGGCCGCCCTACGGATTGCGCAGGCCGCGAGCGTCGTGACTATTTTCAACTCCGCACCGGTCAGCAGTGAAATTCCGCGTGAGGTCTACCAACTGACCGACATCTTCTGCCCGAACGAAAGCGAGGCCGAGTTGCTCACCGGCCTTCCTGTACACACGCTTGACGATGCGCGCCTGGCCGCGGCGGTTATCCTGGAGCGCGGAGCAAAAGCCGCGCTGATCACGCTGGGCACGCGTGGCTGTCTCTACGTCACCGCTACGGAGGACGAACACATTCCCGTACAAGCTGTGACCGCGGTGGATACGACTGGCGCCGGCGATGCCTTTGTGGGCAGCCTGGCCTATTGCCTGGCCAGTGGCTGCTCAATGCGCGACGCCATCACGCGCGCCAACGCCATCGCCGCCATCAGCGTCCAGGCGCCTGGCGCTCAGTCCAGCTATCCACGCCGCGATCAGTTGCCGGCGTGGCTACAAAAATAGAGACATGTCCAATCGAATCGTCCTCATTTTTACCCTATTGCTGGCCTGCCAACTGGCGGGCGAAGTCGTGACCCGATTGTTGCGCCTGCCCGTGCCCGGCCCTGTGCTGGGGATGGTGATCCTGTTCTGCGCGCTGCTGATGCGCCGTCAGGTCCCGGATGACCTGAGCGCGGTGACGGGCGGGTTGTTGCACAACCTGTCGCTGCTCTTTGTCCCGGCGGGCGTCGGGGTGATGCTGCACGCACAGCTTCTGGTGGAAAATTGGGTGGCGCTTTCCAGCGCTGCTGCTGAGCGCGGTCATCACCATCGTCGTCACCGGCGTTGTGATGACCTGGGCGCTACGGCTGACGCAAGAGAAAAAGGCAGGCGCAGCGTGATCGCCAATCCCAGTGAGATTTGGGTCTACCTGGCCGCCAGCCCCCTGCTCCACCTGACCATGACGCTGACGGCTTATCTGGTGGGCGATTATTGCTTTCGCAAGAGCGGGCAGAAGGCGATCTTTAACCCGGTGCTGATGGCGATCGTCCTGCTGGTCGTCATCCTGCGCGCGACCAACACTTCATACGAAACCTATTTCGAGGGCGCCCAGTTTGTGCATTTCTTGTTGGGGCCGGCTACGGTGGCATTGGCCGTACCGCTCTACCGCCAGTTTGACCGTGTGCGCCACTCGGCGCCGGCCATCCTGGTTTCGCTGCTGGCTGGCTCCGTCACCGCCGTGTTGAGCGCCACGCTGATCGCCTGGCTGCTGGGCGCGCCGCAAGATGTGATCGCGTCGATTGCGCCCAAATCCGCCACGACGCCGATTGCGATGGGCGTCTCCGAACAGATCGGCGGGTTGCCCTCGCTGACAGCCGTGCTGGTCATCCTCACCGGCATTGTCGGCGCCATGGCTGGCACGACGATCTTGGAGCGGGTGGGCGTGCGCGATGCAGGCGTGCAGGGCTTTGCGTTGGGTCTGACCTCGCACGGCATCGGCACGGCGCGCGCCCTGCAAGTCAGTGAAGTCGCCGGAGCCTTTTCGGCGCTGGCGATGGGTCTCAACGGGCTGGCGACTTCCTTGTTAGCGCCGCTGCTCGTCCATCTGCTGGGGTTGTGGTGATAAGGATAAATCGATGATCTCGCAACGTGATGCATTGCCCATTTACTTTCGTCTCGAAGGCGTCCTCACCGTTCGTGACGCCAAACGTCATATTCCCCACGCTTTTGTCATGCCCGACGACGCCACGCGGCTGGACATTCACTTTGTCTGTGAACCCGCCGCGGCGCAGGGGCTGGATAACATGCTGACGCTCAGCCTCTTCGACGCGCAAGGCTGGCGCGGCGCACGCCATCGCGGCGGGAATCGGCACGATGTGTGGATCGAGGCTAACGCCGCGACGCCCGGCTATCTGCCTGGCCCCCTCCCGCCGGGGGCGTGGATCGTCCAGATCGACGCCCATCGCATCTTGCCCGGCGCGCCGTTGCACTACACGCTCGACATTGAAATCCGCACTGAGATCAGCAGCGGCGCGCCAGGCGGCGTTACGCCGGATATTGGACAAGCTGCCTCCGGCCAGGTCGTTCGTCACGCACCGGGCTGGTTTCGCGGCGATTTGCATAGCCACACCGACCATTCCGACGCCGGCGACCGCACGGTGACGCAACTAATCCAGGCCGCCCATGCTGTGGATCTCGACTTCTTGTTTCTGACCGATCACAACACCATCTCCCCGCTGGCGCAAGTGGACGCACTGTCCAGCCCCGACCTGCTCGTGGCAGGCGGCGTGGAACTGACCACCTTCTGGGGCCATGCACTCGTGCTCGGCGCACGGCGCTGGATCGACTGGCGTTTTCGCCCCGGCGACAACGTGATCAATCGGCTGGCCGAAGAAGCTTATGCCAACGGCCACCTTTTCATCATGGCTCATCCTGCGTCGGGCGGCGACCCGTATTGCACGGGCTGTGCATGGCGCTTTGGCGAGATGATGCCGGGCGCGGCGCGCATCATCGAGATCTGGAACGGTGTGTGGGCAGGCGATTCCAACAACGAGTTGGCGCTGGCGCTCTACTATGACTGGCTCAACCAGGGACATCGGCTAGTTGCCACTGCGGGCAGCGACACACACAGCACCGCGGACTATGCAGCCGGGCCGGGTTTCAACGTCATCTACGCTGAGGAACTGTCGGAAGCGGCGCTGCTGCGGGCGATCGCGGCGGGTCATCTCTATTTGAGCAGCGGGCCACGGTTGACGCTGGAGGCGCAGGAGCAGGACGGAGCAGTGCGCAGGATGGGTGATATCGTCACGCAGCCCGCCACAGTCCACGTGCGCTGGCAGGCTTGCCCTGAAGGCGCGGTTTTGCGCGTGCTTGCCAACGGACAGTTGCTGCATCAGCAAGCTGTGGAGGTTGAGGGAAGCTTTCTCTACACATTGACGCCGGTGGATGCAAACTGGTTGGCAGCGGAAGTGCGCGATCAGGCCGGAGCGCTGCTTGCCATCACCAACCCGATCTTCTTCGACGAGGGCGCCTGAATCAATTCCGAGTTAAAAAAATCTATCCACAGAGGGCGCAGATTTCACAGATGCGGGCCTGTGCTGGAGTCTTAGAAGTAGCCACAGCCCAACCTTCTCGCCGGAATCTGCGTCATCCGGGTAAATCTGTGGATAAGTCCAACGCTGCTCTAACGACGCCCCAATTCGCGCTGCGCCAGCAACTCGAGCAGCCGCGCCAGCACTTCCTCGCGGTCGTCGCCGGTAAGCGCCAGCGCCATCTGCGCGGTGAGCAGGCCATACTTGACGCCGACATCGTAGCGACTGCCCGCCAGTTCGAGCGCCAGATACTTCGCGGCGCGCCAGTTCCACCAATGCCGCGGAGAGGGTGTAGCCGCGTTCAGGCTGTTCACCCGCGGCGCCCGCGGCAATCTGCGCTTCGAGGATGCTCATTACACCGGCAGTGAGGACATGCATCCCGAAGAAACAAAGATAGGAGCCGGCGCGCAGCCCCGGCACGATGAGATATTGCTCGGCCTGCGCCGGCGTGGGCTTTTCGATGACCGCATCGACTTCGTAGATCCCCTGTGAGCCGGGGACGCGCCGTCCACCCACCGCGCCGTAGTAGGGCAATAGACCTTCGCGCGTGGGTTGCACTGCGGAGATGGCGCACGCCTGCGCTTCCGCCATCGCCACCAATGCCTGCGCACAGCGTTGCTCCCCGCTGCTGACGTAAAGATGATCGCCGACCAGATGCAGAAAAGGGTCGCGGCCCGTGAACCCCTGAGCGCAGTAGACGGCGTGACCATGCCCTAGCGGTTCGGTTTGATGGACGAAATGGAGCCTGCGTGCATGCGGGCCGGCAACTTGTGCGTACGCCTGCTCGTCGCCCGACCGCACGACCACGCCGATCTCGTCAATCCCGGCGGACAGGACTTCCTCGATCAAGATCGTGAGCACCGACTTCTCGACGCCATCGCGGTCGATCAGCGTCTGCAAGGGTAGTGTCCGCTGTCGTCGTCCGGCCGCGGTGATGAGCGCTTTCTGAATTTTCATACCTGCATCAACCTGTTTTTATTGCCTGATTCCGATGTCATATAAGAGCGCTTGTAATGTGTATGCTGCCCCGGCCAACAACATCCCTGCAACCGATGACGCCACGATCACTACCAGGAAAGCGATGATCGGCAGCAAGGCCGCCCGCCAGCCGCGCACTGTGTGCGCAGTTGCCACGCCGAGCCACGTCGTCAGAAAGCTCAGCACCAGCACGAACGATTGAACAATCCCGGTGAAGGGCAGCACCAGGGCGAAAGCCACAAGGATCGAAGCGCTCTGCGCAAAACCCATGGCGCGGAAGGTGCGCGTAAAGGAGCCGCGCCTGGTCAACACCCAGCCCGCGGCAAAGACCACCGCCACACCAACGAAGTAAAAGAAAAGGTCGTTGACCATTTGAACCAAGTCGAATCCACGGTTTGTAACCGCGGAGTAAAGCATCGTCAGCAGCGTTGCAATCAGCAGCGCCGGCCCGGTCATGTAAGGATCTGCGACGACTTGCTGATAAGCGTTGCGGTCGAGCGTGAGGCAGCCAAGTGCACGCGGCAGCCACACTTTGAACCGGCGGATGCCTTCGATCAGCACGTCCGGCGCCCAGTCGGAGACGGTGGGCTGTGCGGGCGCCGGTTTTTCCAAAATCGGTGCGTTGCGATGGTTGTTGAGGATGTGGAAAACGTCGGTGGCGTTGCGGGTGTCGGGCGCCTCCATATCTGACGGATGAAAGAGGAAGGCGTCGGTTTGCTCGCCGCCCAAGCCGCCGTGATTGCCGATCAGCTCTTCCAGTGCGGCGACGGTGCCGTCAGGATAGACTGTGCTGATTACCCAGAGATCGCCGGCGCTGGGGAAGTCCATCACCCGCTTCAATTGCCAGACGCGCTTTTCGATGCTGGCCGCGGCTACGCCCTGCGCCGGTGCATAGGGCGCGACCGGATCGTCGCCCACCACTTCGCCTGTGTGCAGATTGCGCCGTCCCTGTTTGCCCAACACCACAGCCGTCATGTCGTCTGCGTAGCCGAGCACCAGGCCGATGCCTTCGTGTTGCACCAGGGCATCGACCATGCCAGGATAGGCTGCATCGAGTTCGCTCAGCATGATCTTGCGCGGAAAAAGGTCGAAATAGACCTGCGCGGCGTTGCCACTGCCGTAGGCCGTCACCGCGGCGGGTACTGTCGAGGTGGCTACGTTGCTGGCATTGGCGCCCATCTGCGCCAACTTTTGCCCCTGCTTCGCCACTGCGCTGCCGAGGGCGTTCGTCGCGTTGGCATCCTGCATATTGGCCAATTCACCGGCGACCCCCTGCAGACCATAAGCGCCTGTGTCACCGCCGATCTCCTGCTGAACGGTCGTGCCGTGCGGCAGTTGTTGCTCGATAAACTCCTTGATCGTCACCCCGTAGCGCTGCAAAAAGGTGGGGCCAAAGGACTGGCCATGGTCGGAAAGCAGGATAAAGTCGTAGGGACGCGGCGCTTTTTCTTTGGCAACGCGATAGATCCGCGCCAACGTCTTGTCCAGCCGCTTGAGATCGCCAAACGCGTCGCTCGTCCATGGGCCGGAGTGATGGGCAACTTCGTCGTAGCCCAGGTAGAGCATGTAAATCGACGCCGAGCCGCGCATCATGTCGAGGATGGCAATGTGCGCTGAAATGTCGCGCATGAACGTAGACATGGCGGCGCGCAAGAAAGGATAGCCATGCTCCAGCCGATTGAGGCGCGGCCATACATCTTTGCGCTTCTGTTGCCAGCCTTCCCACAGCTCGCGTACAACTTCGGTGAAGAAGATCGCCAGCTCGCGCGTGAGGAAATAGGGGTCGAGCAGCAATAAGGCCACATCCTGTGCACGTCGTTGCTTTTCCACCGCATCGGTTTCAAACAAATTGGACATCGTGAACATCGACTTTTCCGCATCGCCGTTCAGCATGTTCATGATGCTCGACCCGTGACGCATCAGCCCTTGGCCGTGTCCATAGCGGGCGTTGAGTTCGGCCGCGTCGGAAGCGGAGACGTAAACTTTCTGCTGTGCTTTGTCGTACCAGCGATAGGCCGGAATATCATAATTGTCGCCAAACATGATGCCCGCCTGGCAGGAAGAGGTCATCGAAGGCAGGCCGCAATCGATGTGCGAAAGCACATAGCCATGCTCCTCGCTCAACTGGCGCAAGGTCGGCAACAAGCCATCGTCGAGCGCCTTTTGGATATGCCAATAGCTCAGGCCATCGATTTCTACCATCATCAGGCCACGCCCTGGCTCGCTGGCGCTGTCGAAGGGTTGCGCGCGTGCGCGGCGTTCGATGCGATTCTGGTAGAACGACCCTTCCTCATTGAGTTCGAGCACACCGGTGAGGATGGCATTGAAGAATGCAAAGGCCAGGCCGCCCACAATGCCACCCAAAAAGGTCACTTCGAAGCCCGGCAGCAGCCAGGCCGTGAGCCACAACGCCAGCGCGTTGACAAAGAAGCCGATTCCAAAGAGCGCGGCCCACCCTAATGGACGCGCCACCAACATAATGGCCGGACGAATCAGCAGGTTGACAATCGCCAGCAGCAGCGCCGCCGACACTGCGACCAATGGCAGGGACGCATCGTCAACTGTTTGCAGCACAATCCCCGGCACGATCCAGGCTGCAAGCAACAGCGACAGCGCATCTACTACCCACAGCACGGCAAACCGCACCAGCGCCAGCAAAGCGGTGCGTATCAGGTTGGTCATTAGGGTCGATTCCTTGCGCTAAGGGTGAAAAGAAGTTGCTCGCCTTTCGGTATATCATCTCTCAGAAATTCTGGCAAGCGTCATGGGTGCGGCTCAATCTCTCTGTCGCGCTGCCGATCAACGGCAGCATGCCCGACCTGGCTGTGATACAAGCTATGATACAATAAGGCTGCTTCAGACCAATCGCCTGGCAACGGTCATCCTGAATTTGTAGCCGAGCAGAGGTCAAACCAGGCTCTTTATCGTTTCGCCAATTGCACAAGAAGGCCTCTCATGCCGCAACTCATCGATTGGCTGATGGCTGGCGATCCGGCGATTCGCTGGCAGACGCAACGCTATCTGCTCGACGCGCCCGATCCGGTGTGGCGCGCCGAACGCCAACGTACTGCGGCGGCGGGCTGGGGAGCGCAATTTTTGGCCCATCAAGACGCCGACGGACGCTGGGGTGGCGGCGTCTATTCGCCCAAGTGGGTGTCGACAACCTACACCCTGCTCGTATTGATCGACATTGGCATCCCGCCCAGTTGCGGCGCAGCACAGCGCGGCGCACATCGGGTGCTGGATGAACTGCTGGGCGCGCAGGCTGACGCCGCCTTTCGCCGCCAGCTTGCCGGCCTCGACCGCTGCATCGTCGGCATGGCGTTGCAGATCGGCGTCTACTTCGGCATTGACGACGCTCGCATCGATCGGATTGTCGAAAACCTGCTGAGCGAGGTCATGGCGGACGGCGCCTGGAACTGCCGTCGCCACCGCCGTCCGCAGCCACATCACAGTTCCTTTCACACGACGTTGAATGTGCTGGAAGGTCTGCGCATTTACGCCGAGCAGGACGCCGGTGCGTTGAAAACCGATGTGCTGGCGGCCGAACAACAGGCGCGCGAATTTCTCTTGCAGCACCGGCTCTACAAATCCGACCACAGCGGCGAGGTGATCAACCCGAAGTTCACCATGCTTTCCTATCCGCCGCGCTGGCACTACGACGTGCTGCGCGGGCTGAGCTACTTTGCGCGCGCAGGCGCGCCTCGCGACGTGCGCCTGCAAGATGCGATGGCGCTGCTGAAAAGCCGCCGCCGTCAGGATGGAATGTGGCCCGTCCAGCAACGGTACGCCGGCAAGGAGTTCTTCATCATGGAAAAGACGGGCAGCCCCAGCCGCTGGAACACACTACGCGCCTTGCGCGTCTTGCGCTGGTGGGAGGCCGCATGAAGATCACCGTCTTTGCCGCCGGTTCCCGCGGGGATATTCAGCCTTGTGTGGTAGTGAGCAAAGGGCTGCAACAGGCAGGGTATCAGGTGTTGCTGGCCGCCCCCGAAGACTTTGCCGACTTCGCGCAAGAGCACGCTGTGGACTTTACGCCTTTGCGCGGCGATGTCCGGCAGATCATGGCGAGCGATACGGGGCGGAGGTTCATGGAAAGCGGCGGCGCCAATCCACTCTGGTCGATCCGTGCGGTCAGAACGATGATCGCGCCGGTCATCATGCAGATGGCGGAGGACGCTTACGCCGCCTGCCGCGGCGCGGACGCGCTGCTCTGCCTGGGCGTCTTCAGCGCCTTCGGCCACGCCATCGCCGAGGCGCTGCGCATCCCGATTGTCCACGTCGAACCAACGCCGCTGCTGCCGACGCGGGCTTTCCCCGCGCCCTCCTGGCCGATCCAGCGCGATCTGGGCGGATGGCACAATTACCTATCCGGCGTGGCGATGCTGCGGGCGCTCTGGCTGTGGTACAGCCCGTTTGTGAACAAATTTCGGCAGCGGCTAGGGTTGTCCACCTACACAGCCACCGATTTTCACCGGGCGCTACGATCCACGCCCATGGTGAGCGCCTACAGCCCCCGCATCATCCCGCATCCGGCGGACTGGCCGGCCCACATCCACGTGACCGGCTATCTCTTTTTGGACGCAACGGCGGACTGGCAACCATCGCCCGAATTGCAAGCATTTCTGGCAGCCGGCGCGCCGCCGGTCTACATCGGCTTTGGCAGCATGGCCGGGCGCAACCCGGATGCACTGGCCCGGCTTACCCTCGACGCGCTGCGTATGAGCGGCCAACGCGGGCTGCTGCTCACTGGCTGGGGCGGCTTGCGCACAGCGTCAACCGGGGACAACGTCTTTGTGCTCGACTCGGCGCCTCACAGTTGGCTCTTCCCGCGCATGGCCGCGGTCGTGCATCATGGCGGCGCAGGCACCACTGCGGAAGGCGTGCGCGCCGGCGTGCCTACGGTCGTTGTGCCTTTTGTCCTTGACCAGCCATTCTGGGGTGCACGCATCCACGCGTTGGGGCTGGGGCCGCCTCCCATCCCACAGAAGAAGCTGACTGCGGAGCGACTGGCAGATGCGATCACAATGGCCGTGACCGATCGTGAGATGCGGCAGCGCGCCCGCGCGTGCGGCGAAGCCGTGCGGGCTGAACAGGGGGTTCACAACGCCGTGGAGGTAATCCGCCGCTACTTTGGCGATCCGGACAAGCACGGAGAGTAGCAGGAACCATGAAAGCAAACAACGAAATGTACACCGTCCTTCCCTACCCGCGCAGCCGGCTGCTCATGGTGGATGGCGGTCGGATGGGGCTGCGCAAGCATACAGTGCATGGGCTGGTGGAGTTTGACGTAACGCGCGCACGTACAATTATTCGCCAGCACAAGGAGCAGACGGGAGAGACGCTCTCCTTTGCGGCGTTCTTCCTCGCCTGTCTGGGCCAAGCCATCGACAGCAACAAGCAGATGCACGCGTATCGGAATTGGAAGAGGCAACTGATCCTTTTTGATGAGGTGGATGTCAACACTCTTTTTGAAGTCGAAGTGGAAGGGGAAAAGACGATTCGGCCCCATATCCTCCGAGCCGTGAACAAGAAAACCTTTAACGCGCTTCACCAAGAAATCCGGAGCTTTCAGCAGGAGCATCAGCATAGCCGGGAATCCAAATTTATCGAACGATTTGTCTGGCTGCCGGCCTTTGCCAGACGGTTTTTTCTCTGGATTCTCTTTCAAAACCCCAGGCTGATCAAGGAGTACTACGGGACGGTGCTCGTGACTTCGGTGGGAATGTTTGGCGCGGGAAGCGGGTGGGGTCTTCCCGTGCCAAACCATACTCTCCAGTTGACGCTGGGCGGCATCGCCAAGAAACCGGGCGCCGTTGAGGATCGGATCGAAATCCGTGAGTATCTAAACGTCACTATTAGCATCGATCACGACATTGTCGACGGCGCACCGGCGGCTCGCTTTACCCAGCGGCTGAAGGAGATGGTTGAAAGCGGCTACGGCCTATCTGATCCGGTTAAAATACCTTGAGATAGTGTCATGCAGGCGGGGGCAATCTAGACAAATGGTGAGTGAACGAATGGGCGCACAACAGACAACGCTGGCAGAGGCCGTGCGCCAAGCGTGTATCAAAACCGCGCTGGCGGCCTATGAGGATGCAGCCATGAATGGTCTTTGTCACGAAGGGGCATGGGAGTGTGCAGTGGATGCCATGCGCGCTCTGGATGTCACCGTAATCATCAGGCAGAGCCAGGCCCTGTCATCGGGGCGTGAGCAATGCTGACCACACAACCCGATTTTTACAACACGATCATCATCGGCGGCGGCTCGGCGGGCTGCGTGCTGGCCAACCGCCTCAGAGTCGACCCGGGCCAGCGCGTGCTCGTGCTGGAGGCCGGGCGCCGCGACGCCTGGTGGGACATCTTCATCCACATGCCGGCCGCGCTCACCTACCCGATCGGCTCCAAGTATTACGACTGGCGCTACTTATCCGAGCCGGAGCCGCACATGCACAACCGGCGCATCGCGCACGGTCGCGGCAAGCTGCTGGGCGGGTCGAGCAGCATCAACGGCATGATCTTTCAGCGCGGCAACCCGCTCGACTACGCACGCTGGAGCCGCGACCCCGGCCTGACGCGCTGGGATTATGCGCACTGTCTGCCCTATTTCAAGCGCATGGAGAACTGCCTGGCCGGGGCCGATGAATTCCGTGGCGGCGACGGTCCGTTGCTCCTGGAGCGGGGGCCTGCCAGCAGCCCGCTCTTTCGCACTTTCTTTGAGGCGGTGCAGCAGGCCGGCTATACGCTGACTGACGATGTCAACGGCTACCGGCAGGAGGGTTTCGCCGCGTTCGACCGCAACATCCATCGTGGTCGCCGGCTGAGCGCCGCCCGCGCCTATCTGCACCCGGTGCTGGCTCGCCCGAACCTGACCGTGCGCACCGGCGCCTTCACAACCCGCATCGTCTTTGAAGGGAAGCGCGCCATCGGGGTCGAGGTGGCGGAGGCTGGTCGCTCGCCGCAGCTTGTGCGTGGGGGACGCATCATCTGCTGCGGCGGTGCGATCAACTCGCCGCAGTTGCTGCTGCTCTCCGGGGTCGGCCCGGCCGCCGCACTGGAGGCGCTGCGCATCCCGGTCGTGCAGGATCTGCCCGGCGTCGGCGAGAACTTACAGGATCATCTGGAGGTCTATGTGCAGCACGCGTGCACACAGCCGGTTTCGATGGCGCCGGCGCTGCAGTGGTGGAACAAGCCATGGATCGGCGCGCAGTGGCTCTTCCTGCGCCGCGGGCCGGCCGCCACCAACCACTTCGAGGCGGGCGGCTTTGTGTGCAGCAACAACGAGGTAGATTATCCCAACCTGATGTTCCACTTTTTGCCCGTCGCGATCCGCTACGACGGCACGTCGCCCAGCGGCGGGCACGGCTACCAGGTGCACGTCGGGCCGATGAACTCCGACGCGCGCGGGTCGGTCAAGCTGCGCTCCACTGACCCCACGATCCACCCGGCGCTGCGCTTCAACTATCTCTCCACCGCGCAGGATCGCCGCGAATGGGTCGAGGCGATCCACGTGGCGCGCACCATTTTGGGCCAGCCAGCTTTTGCTGCATACGATGGCGGTGAGATTTCGCCTGGCCCCGCCGTGCAAAGCGACGCCGAAATTCTGGATTGGGTGGCGCGCGACGGCGAGACGGCCTATCATCCGTGCGGCACATGCAAAATGGGAACGGATGTGGTATCAGTGGTGCATCCTGACACGATGCAAGTGCATGGCGTGGAAGGACTGTTCGTGGTTGATGCGTCGGTCTTTCCCTACGTCACCAACGCCAACATTTACGCGCCGACCATGATGGTGGCGGAGAAGGCGGCGGATTTGCTGCTGGGCAACACGCCGCTGCCGCCGGCGCAGGCTGAGTTCTACCGGCGCCGCCCCGTGGATGACGCCAGGGCATAAACAGGCGCGGCGATTTCTTCTTTCAGTAGTTCACGATTTTGCCTCACACAAAGCCGCAAAGGCACAAAGTTGAAGATGGCGCTCTTTGTGTTCTTGGGGACTTCGTGTGAGTTTCGTGAAGTACTGTATTTCCACAACCGCAGACTCTTTTATGCGACCTGATCCGAGATGGGGATCAGGTGGATGTCGCGCTGGGGGAAAGGAATGGCGATGCCCGCCGCGTCAAAAGCCAGTTTGATGCGCTCGTTCATATCCCACTCTACCTGCCAATAATCCTGCGCCTTGACAAATGGACGCACGCCCAGGTTGACGCTGCTCTCGCCCAACTCCAGCACGATGATCACGGGGTGCGGTTCGCGCAGGACGCGCGGGTCGGCGTCCAGCATCTGTTGGGCGATCTGCCGCGCTTGCCCGATATCGTCGTCGTAGCTGATCCTGAAGATCATATCGATGCGCAAGACGCCCACCTTTGAGTAATTGATGATGCCGTTTTGTTGAATCTGTCCGTTCGGCAGAATCACGGTCTTTCGATCGGCGCGCAGAATACTCGAGGAGAGCGGCTGGATTTCGAGTACGGTCCCCGTCACGCCGTTGGTTTCAATCGTGTCGCCTACCTTGAAGGGCGCGAAGAGCAGGAAGTTCACCGTGGCCGCCAGATCGCGCAACGATTGCTGCAACGCCACGCCCAGCACGACCACCACGACGCCAGCCGACGCCAGCACCGCCTGCACCGGAAAGCCAAGTAGCCCCAGGATTGTCATGATGGCCGCGATCCATATTCCGTAATAAACGGTCGTGATCGCCAGCGTAATCAGAGCAGGCGTCAAAGCTGTGCGCAGCAGGATGGGATGCAATCGGCGCCGACTCCACGGCGCCAGCCAACGTGTGAAAAAAATAATGCCGGCCGCTAGGCCGACGCGCCATGCTACTTGAAACAAGAACGCGAGGAGTGGGTTGGCTGCAAACATGCGAATATTCCTTATTACAACTGACGTTCGAGCTGATCGAGACGGGCGCGCAGTTCATCCAGCACCGCCTGGTCGGCCTGCGCCTTCTCATCCAGCGCCTGGCGCATGGCGGCAATCAAAGCGGGCGCCTCCTCGGCTCTCTCCATGCCTACCGACAAATGACGGGCCGGCGTGGCGTGCGGGCGGCGAAACCAATCGGCCAGATAGCTGGTGATCACGGAAAAAAGCGCAACGCCAACCGTCATTACGGCGATGCCGACCAATCGCCCATAGTCGGTCACTGGATAGCGGTCGCCATAGCCAACCGTCGCGATCGTCACGTAGCTCCACCAGAGGGCGTCGTTGGCGGTGAGGATGTTGGCGTCCGGGCTGGCGTTTTCAGCTTGCAACACGAGGATGCCCGCCAATTCGAAGACAAGAATGGCAGCCAACAAAACACCGAGCAGGGTGCTCTGCGCGCGCTTGGCAACGATGCTGACGCCGACCGCCTCAATGTCCGCGCGTCGCAGCCGCCGGAGCGTCGCCCCTATCGCTATTAAGCGCCCTGCCGTGGCAAAGGGAACAGGCGAGCTTCCTATCAGCGTCAGCCATCCCCACTGATTGAGCAGCCAATGCAGACGGTCAGCCGAGCGTACAAAACGCGTGATGGCGTCCGCCATCAGAAAGATACTCAGCAAGACATTCATGAGCCACGCCACTGACCGTATATCGTTAGAAATCGGCAGCACCAGCAGCACGCTGTTGATAAGCATCAGCAGCACGACGCCCAGCACAAAGCCTTCATAGCCTGCGTGCACGACCAAAGTTTGTCGTGAGGAGGGAATGGGAGCAGGGTCTCGTGCTGGGTTGGTTTGTGACATGGCATGATCCCAGTTCTGCAGCGGCAACCTGATCAGTTACGCGCAGCGGTGTTTGGTAGAATCCGCAAGCATCCGCCTCATCCGTCCAATGCGCGGTCTACTTCCGCGATCTATTTCCACAGTCTATCTTTGCGCTGAACTGCCCAGGTGCGTGGCAACAAAGATCGCGGCGTCATACGCGCCAAGCCGGATCTTCACCCGTCCCCCTGCCGCGGTGCGTTGCCGGTTGCCCACGACATCGCGCCAGCGACCGTCATGCGGCACGGGCAATTCCACCGTGCGCGCTTTGGCGTCAAAATTAATCGCACACGCTGCGTAGTCGCCCGCATGATCCCAGCGGCAGAAACGGAGCATGTGTTCGCTGGCAAACTGATGTGCAAAGAAATGAATGTTGTCGCTGCGCAGGGCCGCATGTTGCTTGCGCGCCCGAATCAGCCGTTTGACGACATTCATGTGCTTGCGAAATTTGGGCTGCCCCAACTTACGCCACTGCATCGGCGCAAAGTCGATGGTGCGCGGGCTGTCGTCGCCATATTCCTGCCCAGCGTAGATCATCGGCACACCAGGCGCGGCAAAGACCATCACCAGCCCCAACTTGGCGCGCGCCAACGCCACATCCTGGAGCGTCATTCTTTGGGGGCGTGGGATGTGTTTGCCCGAATAAAACTTGATCTCGTGTTCGGGGCGGACTTCATCGTGGCTGCACGAGTAGTTGATCACCTGCGTGGCGCTGCCGAAGCCCAGGTCGCGATAGCCGCCTACCGCGGTAGATATCCTGCTTTTCCCATTCCCACCGGTGGTTGAGCACGTCATCCAGCGTATGGTGAAAATAGCCGTTCCAGACCGCGTCCATTTCGGTCTCTTGCACCAGTTTGGCCGCGGACTTTTCACCGTGCGTCCCCTCCAGTTGCCAGAATTCGCCGATCAAGATGCAATCGGGTTTCGCCTGCCGCGCGGCCCAGCAGATCGCCGCGATGCCGTGATAGGGGTCGAAGCTGGGGCGCGCTGGCTCGTTGCTGTCGTAATCAACGCCGCCCACCCAATCAAAGCGGAAACCGTCGATATGATACTCAGCCAGCCAGTAGCGCACGATGTCCTGGAAATAGCGCGTGGTTTCCGGGCTGAAATGATCCCAGTCGACGCCGCCCCACATGTTGATGCTCGACGGCGTATGGTGGAAGAAAGGATTCCAGCGCGTCCACCATTCGCCCTTTGGCCCGAAGAGCGGCGGATAGATGTTGTAATAAGGATGCTGACCCCAGGCATGGTTGAAGGCCACATCCACGATCACGGCCATGCCGGCGCGATGGCACGTATCGACAAAGCGTTTGAAATCCTCAGGCCCGCCATAGGCATTGGCGATCGCATGATAGAAGACGGGGTTATAGCCCCAACTTGAGTCGCCCGGAAATGCCTGGATCGGCATCAGCTCGACGCAGTTGACGCCCAATTTGGTCAAATGCGGAAGTTGGCGCGTCAACCGCTCGAAGTTTCCATAGTGCGGATGCCCGCCATGCCACGCGCCGGCAAAGTCGCGCACACACAGCTCGTAGATCACCAGGTCGCGCAGCGGCGGCGTCCGCCAGCGCCGGTCGCGCCAGGCAAATGGCGCCATGCGTCCCGGCAGCACGCCCCACGGTGCGTCCTGGCTCCATTGCACCTCGCGCGCATACGGGTCGCCAATCCAGGCGTGCGTGTCGTTGTCGACAAGCACATAGTAGCCATAGCGCGTCCGCCCAGGGTCGGGCACGGTGATCCACCACGTACCCGCGCCGTCGGTTTGCATGGGATGGCGCCGCGTGTCCCATTGGTTGAAATCCCCAACGAGACTGACGACCGGTTTATAGGGTGCGCGCAACACAAACGTGACCTTGCCTTTCTCGACAAGGTCACGATGGGCGCCGCCGCGAATGTCAGCCGGCAGCCGGTCATGCGTCACCGCACGCTCAAATAAGTTGGAAAATTTAGATTCCATTGCGGCCAAGAAAGTCCGGAAAAAGGCGAACAGCGTTGACGCCATGCGCCCTATCGCCTTAATCATCCCATGTTGGCGATCAATGCCTGGCCGAATTCGCTGCACTTGACTTCGGTGGCGCCTTCCATCAAACGGGCGAAGTCATAGGTGACCACCTTCTGACCCACGGCTTTTTCCATCGCGCTCAGCACCAGATCCGCAGCTTCGCCCCATCCCATGTGGCGCAGCATCATCTCGCCGCTGAGGATGACCGAGGAGGGGTTGACCTTGTCCTGGCCGGCATATTTGGGCGCGGTGCCGTGCGTCGCCTCGAAGATCGCACGCCCGGTCTCGTAGTTGATGTTGGCGCCGGGCGCAATGCCGATCCCACCCACCTGCGCGGCCAGCGCGTCGCTGATGTAGTCGCCGTTGAGGTTCAACGTGGCGATGACGTCATACTCGGCCGGGCGCGTCAGGATCTGCTGCAAGAAGGCGTCCGCGATGACATCTTTGATCACGATGCCGTTGGGCAGCTTGTGCCACGGGCCGCCGTCCAGCGGCTCCGCGCCAAATTGCTCGCGCGCCACCTTGTAACCCCACTGCATAAAGGCGCCTTCGGTGAACTTCATGATGTTGCCCTTGTGCACCAGGGTCACGCTCTTGCGCTCGTTGTCGATGGCATATTGGATGGCAGCGCGCACCAGGCGGCTGGTGCCTTCTTCGCTCACCGGCTTAATGCCGATGCCGCTGCTTTCCGGGAAACGAATCTTGGTGACACCCATCTCGTCCTGCAAAAAGGCGATGATTTTCTTGGCGCCCGCAGTATAGGCCTCCCACTCGATGCCGGCGTAGATGTCTTCCGTGTTCTCGCGGAAGATCACCATGTCGATCAATTCCGGGTGCTTGACCGGGCTGGGCACGCCGATGAAGTACTGCACCGGACGCACGCAGGCATAGAGGTCGAGCCGCTGGCGCAACGCCACGTTGATGCTGCGGATGCCGCCGCCCACGGGCGTGGTCAACGGCCCCTTGATGGCGACGATATACTCGTCGATGGCGTCCAGCGTCTCCTGTGGCAGCCAGATCGGCTCGCCGTAGACTTCGTTGGCCTTCTCGCCGGCGTAGACTTCCATCCAGGCGATGCGACGTTTGCCGCCATAGGCTTTCTCCACGGCAGCGTCGAGCACGGGCTGGCTGGCCGCCCAGATATCGACGCCGGTGCCGTCGCCCTCGATAAAGGCAACGATGGGGTGGTCAGGAACGTGAAGTTTGCCATCAGTAAGTTCAATCTTCTCTCCCTGCGGGATTGAGATTTTTTGAAATGCCATCATGTGACTCCTTTTTGTGGTTGAGGCGATTGATTCCACCAGAAAATACGCCAGTTGTGAGGTGGGCGTCGTTTTGTTTGCTCTGAAGCTTTGCCCGAAAGTGTACCAAAGAGCGATCAAACAGTCTATTCCCTGGTGTATTTGCGGACAAAAAAGTAGCTTCTAGGCCAGCGCCTCAGCCACCGTCTGCGCCAGTTGTTCGGCGTCGGGGGGTTTGGTCAGCCACCCCCACAGCCCAAATTCGCGCAGCGGCTCCAACTCATCACGCATTGGATGGCCGGTCAACAAAATCAGCGGGGTCGTATCCTTGCGCTTACGCAGCGCCTTGAGCAGCCCAACGCCGCCCAACTTTGGCATGACCACGTCGCTGATGATCAGGCGAAACGGCTCGGCCGCGGCTTCCAGCTTGGCGAGGGCATCTTCACCATTTACAGCCGCCTCGACCCGGTAGTTCCATCCTGCCACCAATTCTGTCAGGGTCACCCGCAAAGCAGCGTGGTCTTCGACGAGCAGAATACGTTCGCCGTGTCCCACCGGCGTCGAGACCGCCTGGCTGGACGACAGCTCAGGGACGATCATTGCAGTGCTGGGCAAAAAGATATCAAAGCGCGTGCCTTCGCCCGGTTGACTCGCCACCGTGATCTGACCATCATGTTGCGCAACAATGCCATGCACCTGCGCCAACCCCAGCCCCGTTCCTTCCCCATGCGCCTTTGTCGTGAAAAATGGCTCGAAGATGTGATCCATGATTTCTGGGGACATCCCGCCGCCGGTGTCCGCCACCGTCAGTTGCACCCATTGGCCCGGCTTCATGTCAGGCAACGGCGCCTCTTTTGGCTTCGCCACGGTGACGTGGGCCAGTGCGAAGCGCAGAAAGCCGCTTTCGGCAATGGCGTCGCGTGCATTGACCGCCAAATTCATCACTATCTGCTGGAGACGCGTAGGGTCGCCGTTGATGAAAAAAGGCGCGTCGTTGCCCTGATCCACCGTGAATTCAACCTCGATATGTTCGGGCAGCGTCTGTTGCAGTAAAACAACCTGCTCTCTCACCAATTCCAATAAATCCAAAGGTTGATGATCGACCGCTGAACTCCGGCTGAAGTCGAGAATCTGCCGGATCATCCGGGTGGCGCGCATGGCTTGCTGGTCGATAGCGATCATGCGTTCGCGTTCGCGCGCGCTCAGGCCGGGCGCCTGCATGGTCATCTGCGCATACGCGGAGATGACCGACATGATATTGTTGAAGTCGTGCGCGATGCCCGCGGCAAGCTGACCGACGGCAGCCAATCGCTCCTGTCGCTGGAGTTGTTGTCCAATAAAGCGGGCTTCGGTGACATCGTGGAGCACGACCACCCAACTGCCTGGCATTGAATCACCGGCCACTGGCCAGGCGATCCCTTCAAAGATGCGCTGGCCGGCTTTGATCGTATGCCAGGCGCCTTGCGGGGGCGAACTGAGCAGATTCGCCAGGAGACAATCACCCAACCGGGTGAGCGGCTGATCCCCGGCGAGCACGTCAGGGGAGGCAAGATGATGCGCCAGGTAATCCTGCGCCAGTGCATTGGCCACCAGGATGCGCCCCTCGTTGTCCAGCAGGAGCACGCCTTCGGGCACACTGTTCATGATCTGCAACGTTTGTGCAGCTTGCGCCTGCGTCGTCTCGAGCAAACGTCTGCGCTCCGCCTCGGCCGCTTTGCGCGCCGTAATGTCCTGCTTTACGCCGACAAAGTGACTGACTTGCCCCTGTTCATCCAGCACCGGCGTAATCGTCTGCTCCTCGATATATAGCTCGCCATCTTTGCGCCGATTCGTGAGCTCGCCGCGCCAAACTTTGCCGGCCAAAATGCTCTGCCACATCTTCTCGTAAAAGGCGGCGTCCTGCACGCCCGATCGAACCAGTTCGCTCGGGTTATGACCTATACTTTCAGCTTGGGTATAGCCTGTCAGCTCAGTGAAAGCTGGGTTGACCCACTCAATGACGCCATCGATATTTGTAATCACGATGCTGTTTGCCGTGGATTCCAAAGCAGCGGCCTGTAATCTCTGCTGGGCCTCGATGCGCTTGCGCTCGGTAATATCCTGCACCACACCGGAAAGCTGCACAATCGTGCCCGCTGCATCCAACACGGAGTCAGCAGGAATCGCCCAGATGATCCGCACTTCACCATCTGGGCGCACAATTCGATACTCGCCTTCGCGCATCATGCCGACTTCCAGAAATTCCTTAAGCTGGGCCAGGACGCTCTCCAAATCCGCTGGATGGATATCCTGAGCGAGAAGCGACTCCATATCGCCAATATAAAGATCCGAAGAGATGCCAAAGATGCGCTGCATTTCCTCTGAACTCTCTATGCGATTTGAGGCGAGATTCCACATCCAGTGCCCGACATGGGCGATTTGCTGCGAGCGCGCCAGCATCTGCTCACTCGTGCGCAGCGCATTCTCTGCGCGTTTGCGCGCGGAGATATCCATCGCAACCACCAGTCGCGCCGGACGTCCGGCAAATTCCACACGGTGTGAGGTCGTCTCCACCGAAAAAATTTCACCGTTCTTCTTACGATGTTGCCATTCGCCTGCAAAGTTAAGCGCTTGCCGGGCCTTTGCCGTGTTTGCCCACAAATGTTCTACATCTTCGGCCGGCCAGATGTCGCTGAGGCCATGGTGCGGAACTCCTCCTGCGTAAAGCCATACTGCTCGACGGCGGCCGCATTTACTTCCAGGAAATGTAAAGTTTCAACGTCGTACACCCACATGGGATGCGGATTGCTGGCAAAAAGCAGCCGATAGCGCCCCTCACTGGCTGCAAGTGCAGCGTTTGCGCGCTCTTGTTTCCGTTCCGCCCTCGCTAAGGTCCCATAAACGATCAACGTGCTGATGCCGATGAATACCCATCCTTTGTAGGTCTGCCACGCGGCAAACTCCGCTGGGTGCGACGCCACCGCAGCCAACACCCAATCGGATAGTAGAATCCACAACGCGCCGAATAAGGCAAACGCCAAGGAGGTGCGCCGTGCAAGATGTCGAGACAACCGCCGTGCGTTCACGTGCTCTTCTGAAAGGTTATCGGTTTCGTTCATCGTCGCTGCCCACATTTGTAAACAATGATTGCGTCTGTTATGGGTCAGAAAGCCTGAGAAGGCTTCTCTGGGAGCTATTACCTTATCACATAACTGACGGAGTTGTCATGTCACCCCGCACCGTGCGCTGATGTGTAATCGATTACAGGTTGCCCGCCAATATTGTGAATTCCGTCACATGCAGTAAAATATTTTTGGGCTATCATAGATTCATGCGTGCGGGCATAAATGGCCGGCGCGGGCAATGAAAGCTTTATCCGAAAATTGGTTGCGATGCTGGATGCCAGTTGCACCATTTTGGGATAGATACTCGACGGTTTTGCATGCTTTGCTCAGCGTTGGGGAACCAACCTGCAAGACAAAGCGTCTATCGATGCGGAAAAGGAGTTTTTTGATTATGATTGACTACAACTATTTGGTGATGGCGCGTAAAGAATATGAAGAGCGCGTGCACAAGGCGGAAATGGAATTGTTGGCGAGACAGAGCCAGAGTCAACAGCCGGGGACACTGAGCAAGCTGCTGTATGGCCTGGGTGAATGGCTGGAAACGATGGGTTCACGGCTGAAGGAGCAACATCAACCCATCTCGATGCACCACACGTATCATCGTGGACACGCAAATTAGGTAACCGCTCACGCAGGCGCAATGTGGCGCCGTGCGGACACGTGAAAACAAAATAACGCAACAACAAAATAATAAGAAAGAGGACTCCGCTCATTTGAGCGGAGTCCTCTTTGCGGAGAAGGACTTTAGTTCGCTGTAGTAGCCCCACGGGGATTCGAACCCCGGTCGCAGCCTTGAAAGGGCTGAGTCCTAGTCCACTAGACGATGGGGCCACGCCGTTCGGAACGTCTAGCATTGTACCTATGCGCTCATGTCGTCAAATCGGCAAGGGGTCAGGCAATCTTATCTGTATTCTTTCTCCTTTGGCGCTTGGTAGATTGGTCAAGCAGAAGGCGAGTGGACAACTCGCCTTCTGCTTGAATCACCAAGAAATTCTGTAAAGGATGCTCGGTTTGGACATTCTTACTGTGGCCTGTGTTCAACAACGCGTGCGGCTGCCGATCACGCTCGACGAATATCGGGATGGGCTGCGCCGCTTTTTGCGCGCGGCCGAAAACAAACGCGCCCGGTTGGTGATCTTTCCCGAATTGGCCGGCGTTATGATCGTGCCGCCGCTGCTTGGCGATTTTCGCTCCTCGCTCCTGCTGCGCGCCGATGTTGGGCGCCGCGGCGGCGCGTCGACCTGGCAGAAAATCGTCGGCGCGATGGCGGGCAGTGCGGCCGGCATTCTCAAAGCGAATTACGGCATCGGGATGGCAGGTTTGCTCGATGTCGCGTCCGCCACGATCTGGGAGCGCTACACCGAGCTGTTTGGCGGTCTGGCCAAGGAGTTCGGTGTGACCCTGGTGGCGCCAAGCGCCTATCTGCCCGATCCCTTCGATGGTGTGATCCGCAACCTGGCTGTGGTCTTTGGCCCCGATGGCGCACAACTGGGCGTCCAGGCTAAAGTCATCCTGACGCCGGAGGATGAGCGCTTCTGCCAGCCTGGCACAACCTGGGACATTATTCGCACCGAAGTTGGCGCGCTTGGCCTGATGATCGGCAGCGATGTGCTTTTCCCCGAAGTGGGACGGTTGCTGGCCTTTCAAGGCGCCGAGGCGTTGATCTCGTTGGCCGCCAGCGCCAGTCAGGTGGAGTACAATAAGATTCGCGCCGGCACATTAGCGCGTATGCAAGACAACCAGCTTTTTGCAGCGTGCGCATTTCTGGTGGGCGAAGACGCCTTCGACGCTACACATACGAAAACTTATCTTGGCAAATCCGCTATTTTCGCGCCACAAGAACTGACGCCACGCTTCAATGGCGTGCTGGTCGAAATGGGCAACTTTAGCAGCGAAGGCGTTTTGACCGCAGAGTGGAATTTTGCCGAACTGCGGCTGCTGTGGGAAAAAAGCGATGCGCGCCTGCGGGGTCAGTTCAACGCATCCCAGGCCAGCCAGATTTTGGCAACCATCTATCGCCAGTTGCAAGGCGCGCCGCGCCTCGAAGATCAAGCCGATGACGCAGGGGCTGACGCCATGCATACCGCGCAGCTATCCGCTACGTCACTCATTACGCTCGATGATCTGCCAGTGATTGCGTCCATCACAAGCCACTGGCCGCCGCATAGCACTGCTGATGCAGAGGATCTTCCGCTGCAAGAAACGGTCGCCTGGAACGTAACCAGCGCCACCGAGGCGGTGCAACCCAACGCCGATCTCCGCTACGAAGAAGAAACCGACGAGATGGATGCCCTCGACGATGCAGAGCGGGCAGACTAAAGCAAGACGGCAGGGACAACAGCGGGCGGCTAGCGCGGCGACCACGCGGCAAAGACGCCCGGGCCTATAAACGTCGGCTCGCTACCCTCCACCACCTCTTGCACCCAAACGCCACTGCGGCCGTCGGCCAACGTGCCGGTGAACACAAAGGCATGGCTATCCGCTGACCACACACGATAGCTCTGCGCGTACTGGTCGAAAAATGGCAGATAGTTGTCCAAGTAGGCGCGCGAAGGCAAAAACCCCGCCAACGGCGTCGATGTCCGCCCGTCCCACACATACCACCGCAACCCCAGTTGCCCGGCCACAAACTCAAGGCCAAGATAAGCCAACCGCTCACCGGACGGACTCCAGTAGAACGCAAGCACCGGGTTGGAGGTCACTTCACGCGTTTGCAGCGTAGCGACGTCGACGGCGTAGAGTGGCCCGAGCGAGCTTGACCGCGCCATCCGCTCCGTAACGATATACGCCACCCGTGCGCCGTCGGGGCTGAGCGAAAAGCTGATTCGCCCCGGATAATCAGTCAGCTCCGTCAGCTCTTGACCTTGCAAGTCGGCCACAATGAGCCGCTGGCGCACGGCGTCGGCAGTGGCATAGAGGAGCCGTTCCCCATCCGCGGCCCATTGCGGCGTAGGAAACTGTCCGCCCGAGATTTGCAGCGACTCTGCAACACCGTCAAGCGACAGCAACTCCACCCGCTCGCTCCCGACGTGGGTCAGCAGACGCTGTCCATCAGGCGCCCAGGAAAAGTAGAAAGGCTGACCCTCAGCCAACGTCCGGGCGCTGCCGCCGTTGTCATCAAATTCCACCACACGCAACGCCATCGACGGCTGATCGAGCGACAGCCAGTTGCTCAAATAGGCCAGCCGGTCGCCCACCGGACTCCAGGCAAGGTAAAAGGCAGAAAAGGGACATCCAGTTCACGGCGGTCAGCGCCGTCAAAGCGGGTCGTCTCCAAAAGCTGCGGCGTCCCTCGCGGCGCTTCCACGCAATCTGCGCGCCGTCCGGCGACCAGACCGGCTGCAAATATTGGCGCTGCGGCGAAGCGTCGGTCGTCAACGCAAAGCGTGCGCCGGTCGCGGCATCCACAAGAAAGAGATTGCCATCCGTCCCACTCACCAACAGTTGATTGGCGGGGTCGGCGGGCGGTGCACTGGCTTCGGACGCCAGCCGGATTTGGCTGACAAGTCGCTGCGCCTGGGAGGGCAGCCGATCTGCAGAGCAACCGGCCGCCATCAACAGGAACAGTGTAAACATAAATGGAGGTAGCAGTCGCTTGATCATAAAGCCGTTTCCTTCGCAGAACGATCCAATTTGCACGCGCGTCAGGGCCGCTGCATCGTACATGGATTGTCCGGCAGTCACTGCATCACCGCTTACAAACCCCCGGATTGCGGACGTCTCGTCCGCAAATGGGCGCGAACGTCTCATCCGCGATCCGGCAAGGGAGAGCGCTAGCGGCGCGGCTTCAGATAAAGCGTAATTTCGCTGCGATTGTGGAAAAGCTGGCGCGCGCCGGCAAGGGTGTAGGCCGGGCGCAAAATGGCAAAGGTCTGGTCTAGCACCGGTTTGCGGTCGTGCTCGGGCAACTTGACGGTCATCAGCGCCCACCCGTGGGGATAGAGAAGCTTCGCGTACGCTGCCATGACGCGCGCCGAGTCGCGCGCGTCCATCCGCATATCGTTGACGATGATGTCGAAGGCGTCGGGTTCGGCTTGCAGATAGTGCTCGGCGGTCATGCGTAGATGACGGACGCCGCGGTCGTCAGCCAGGCGCGCATCCAACTCACCGGGGTCGATGGCCGTGACATACTGACCGGCGCGACGCAGGACGCGCGTCCAACCGCCGGGCGCCGCGCCCAAATCGAGCGCGACGCCGTGCGACGGCAGCACGATCCCGAAAACCTCCAGCGCTTCAAGCAGCTTAAATTCGGCGCGGCTGATCTGACCTTCTTCACGCGCAAAACGGCGCATACCGCCGCCCCAACTCGACAGATTATCGACCGCCAGCGACACACCCGCCAGCGCTGCCAATCGCGTACCCTTGCCCAACGCGGCGCCGCCCAGCAAGAGCTGCGGGTCGGGCTGCCAGGTTTTCAGCGCGGCGCAGATTACCGTAACCACCTGCGCCGGCGCGCGCACATCCAAGGGTGGGCCAGACTCGCCGCTAAGCGCCGCGGACAACGGCGTGTTGAGGTCGAAAGGCTTGTAAGCTGCATCCGCCAGCACGCGCGCCTGCACAGAAAAGCTCTGCGTGGTCTCCAGCGGAGGCAACGCAGCCGGCAGCATCCGCGCCAGATACGCCGGGTCGCCCGTATGCCCGCCCAACGGCGCCACCACCTGCACCGGCGCAAGATGACGCACAAAGATGGGCGGTGTGCGCCGCCAGGTTGCGGCTAGCGCGGCAAACGGCATTCCGGCGTCGACCAGCAGCACATCTTCGGCCAGTTTTTCGAGGAGAACGGCGTCAGACGCGACGCCGCGCAACTCCTCCAACGCAAGGTCGACCGCGCCATCGTTACAGGAAAGGATCAGAATTGAATCGTGGGTCATAACGCGCCTTGTTCGTACATTGATGTGGAAGCCGGTGTAAGGGCGGAGCGCAGGTGTGCGGCCAACGCCAGCGCACGCTCGGCCGCATCGCCGACATGTCCACTGGCATCGAGCAGACCCGGCACCGCATCGGCGGGGACAAATTGCGTGATGCGCTCATCGGCGGCCAACAACTCTGCCAGCGGATTGGCGCGCCCTGCTTGCAGGGCCGCCCACGCGGCCAGACTCTGCTCACGGATGACCTCGTGCAGCGCCTGGCGGTCGCCGCCCGCCTGCACCGCGGCCATCAGCACGCGTTCGGTGGCGGCAAAGATGCCGTAGTCGCGCAGGTTGCGCTCGATGGGGCCTGTCCAGAAGTGCATGCCTTCCACCAGTCCCTGCGCCCGGCGCAAGATTTCGTCGGTCAGCAGAAAGGCTTCAGGTAAAAGTAATCGCCGGTTAGCGGAATCGTCCAGCGTGCGCTCCAACAGGCTCAACGCGGCGTTGTCCCAGGCCACACGCGGCAGCGCAGCCACGAGCCGCGCCAGGCTGTCGATGTTTTCGGCTGTGATCGGGTTGCGCTTGAAGGGCATGGCGCTGGAGCCGACCTGCTTCTCGCCAAAAGGTTCGCTCCATTCGCCAAAGGGGGGACTCTGCAAGATGCGCAGATCGAAGGCAAATTTGTGCAGCGTGGCGCACAGACCGGCCAGCGCGTTGAGCACGAGCCAATCCTGTTTGCGTGGATAGGTCTGCGTGGCAACAGGAAATGCTTCCAGGCCGAGCGACGCCATCACCTGCGCTTCCAGTTGGCGCGCGGTCAAAGCGCTGCCTTCCAGCAACTGCGTGTAACTGGCGCTGGTGCCAACCGCGCTTTTGAGACCCCTTGCTGCGCACGTTTGCCCGCACCCGGCGCAATTCATCCAGATCGATCAGCAGATCCTGGCCGTACTGGGCAAGTCGATAGCCAATGGTGGTCGGCTCCGCGGGCTGAATGTGGGTGAAGGCGATGGTGGCGGTGTGCGCCTCCGCTTCGATGCGTCCGGCCAACGAAGCCAGCACCTGTTCGAGTTGGCGGATCACTATGTCGAGCGCGGCGCGCAGCCGCATCGCATCGACGTTGTCCAGCACATCCATCGAGGTGGCGCCGAGATGGATGATCGCCCCGCCGACCGCACATTGCGCCGCGTAGGTCTTGATTTCGGCCATCAAGTCATGGCGTATTTCGCGCTCGATCGCCTCTGCCGCAGCGATGTCGATGTCGTCCTGATGGGCGCGCAGATCGGCCACCTGCTCGGCGCTGACTAACCCGGCCGTCTGTTGCGCGTCGGCCAGAGCAACCCAGACGCGCCGCAACAGTCGTCGCTTGTGCACCTCGCTCCACAGATGACGCATGGCCTCGCCGCCGTAGCGCCAGGTCAGGGGTGAAAGATATGTTTCGTGATCAAACACGCCACTCACCAGAAACCATCGTCTTGATTGTAGCCGAACTCCTCGCAGATGGAGGCGACGACCTCGACAACCTGGTCGTGAACGGCGCCGTTGGTGGCGATGATGCCATTGTGGGCGCGCACATCGCGTTTATTGTAGCGCAACGGATTGCCCCAGCAATCGGTCATCCGCCCGCCGGCAGCTTCGAGCAGCGCTTGCGGCGCGCAGAGATCCCACTCCTTGCAGCCTGGGCTAGGGTGGATGTACAGATCGGCCAACTGGCGCGTGATGAGGCCGACCTTCAGCCCCGCGCTGCCCGAAACCCGCTCGCGGGTGATATTGAGTTGGGCGCGGATACGGTCGACAATTTGTTGCCGGTGGCTGCGGCTGCTGACCATCGTCATATTTCTGATGTCGGCAAAATTGCTGGCGGTCAGTCTGATGCGTTCGCCATCTTCGTAGAGATAGGCGCCATGTCCTGCGGCGCCGGCATAAAGCAGGCTGGTGGCCGGTTGTTGCACGACGCCGAGCACCGCTCTTCCTTCGACCACCAGGCCGATCATGATGGAAAATTCGCCGTTGCGTGCGATAAATTCTTTGGTTCCGTCGAGTGGGTCGACAATCCAAACGCGTGAATTGTCCAGCCGCGCCAGATCATCCTTCGATTCTTCCGAGAGAAGGCCGTCCTCCGGGAATCGGGCGCGAATCCGCTCCACGATGTGCTGGTTGGCGCTGCGGTCGGCTTCTGTGACTGGTTCATCGCCGGGCTTGTAGCGTACTTCTGACGAACCAATGTAAAAGGTATTGACGATCGTGGCAGCTTCACGCGCCAGTTTGGAGACGAATTCCAGTTCTTGGGTCAGGTCGAGTGTTTTGATTTGCTGTTCAGCCATGAAAAATGTCATTCTATCTGCTTGTTCAATCGATTCGGTGCGATACTGTACTCAAAACGCGCGGCTTGTGCAAAGTTGCCGCCCGATAGAACGCAACTACTGTTCTAGCGGACATCTGTTGCACAGCGCACGCCCAGCCAATTGGTGGCCGTGCGTGGCGGCGTCGGTGCGAGCGCCATCGTGCGTAATTTGTCCGGTTCGTCGCCAAACGCGCCGCCTTTGACCAGATAGAGCGTGACCGCATCCTGCACGACGGTGGACGACGTCCATTCGGCGACGTTGCCGGCCATGTCGCTTGCGCCAAGCGGGCTGTCGCCTGCCGGCTGGAAAGCGCCGACCTGCACAGTATCCCCAATGCCTAGCTGCGCGCTATTGGCGCGTTGCACGGCAAATTCGTCTCCCCACGGGAAGCGATACATGCGCCCGGTGGCCGGCGCAGACGCCGCGGCGACTTCCCACTCGGCCGCGGTGGGGAGGCGTTTTCCCATAAAGCGACAAAACCGGTCGGCGCTGTCGTAGTCAATGTTGATCATCGGGAAGCGGGCGGATGCCGGGTCGAGCAGGTAGTTGGCGCGTGTGGCGCTGGCGGGCGTGGCCGGCCAGGGACACGCGCCGCGCTCGTAACAGGTGCGATAATTGCTGACGGTTGCCTCGTAGCGATCGATGCGAAAGGCCGGCAGCTCGACGACTTGCGCCACACCGGCTGGCTCCAATGTGACGCGATACGCGCCAGGCGGGACTTCGATCATGGTGACCGGCTGCGTGCGCTGCCACCACACGACTGCTCCTCCGATTACGCCTATCACCACCGCCAGCAGCATCAAGCTGCCCAGCCGTCGCGGCCAGTTGCGTTCGTGTGGTGATGCGGCTTCTCCTTCGATCCAGGGAGGGACTACTGGCAACGCATCTTCGGCGAACGTGGCGACAGGCAGCGGTGCGGCGGTCAACACGGTGAGGGCGGCAGTCGCCTGCGTGCGCTTTGCGCCATCAATGGCCGCGGCTGCACGCAGCAATTCGACCAAAGCCGGCGTCCATGCCGCGCTCTGGTCGTCGCTCTGCTGAAGCCGAGCCAGCTCGCTGGCGGCCAACGGCTGTGACGACTTGAAAAGACTTTCCTCCACCAGAACGGCGGTGCGTTCGGGGTCGGTCTGATAACGCAACGCCGTCACCATGCCGCGACGACGCGTCAAGGCCGTGCGCAGCAGCAACGTGCGCTGGCTCTCGTCGAGATCGTGGCCGGCTTCGAGAACGAGCAGCCCATCGCGCAACAGATCGTCGGCGGGCAACACCCCGCGGCGCCACCATTCGTCCAGCGCCCGGTTCAAGGCGCGCTGCACGCGCTGGGTCCGCGCATCGGCTGCCGGCTTTGCTGCAATCGGCGTTTCCACCATCGCGGCGGCTGCTGCTGACGGCGCCACAGGACGGCCAGCAGGACGACGGTAGGCGAAAGTCTCGTCTTCGTAATCCCATGTGAGCTCATCAGCGTCGCCGTCTGCATTGTGCGCCGATGGGGAGTCGCTGTTTGTGCTGCCTTTGCGAAATGACATGCGTCCCATTGTATGCAGCGCAGAGAAAAGTGCAAACAGGCTGGACAGCGGGGTCTCCCTCAGCCCAGTAGGTCAGGCTATCAGCCTGACGCAGCTTGGTGCCTCTTGGGGCAACCACGCCGTCAGGCTATCAGCCTGACCTACAAGATTACAAGACATTGCTGTGAACGACGATTAACACAAACTTGGCGCGCAATCCAATTGACGACTAGAATCAAGAAAAATAAATCCGCCTGGCGCAGACGGGACAAAGTAGGTCAACCATCAGCAGCCGCACCAACCACCGGTCAATTTACGTCCGGCTGTCCTGGCAAAACTAAGGGGGTGAGCATGAGCCAAAAGGAACTTGGCTACGTCGAACTGGAGTGGACTTGTCCGGTCTGCAAGACGCGCAATCCGGGCACACAGACGACTTGCAGCGGCTGTGGTGCGGCGCAACCGGACAACGTGCAGTTTGAAGCGCCGGCGGCGGCCGCGATAGCCGAAGATCAGGCCAAGATCGAGCGCGCCAAAACCGGGCCAGATATTCACTGCGGCTTCTGCGGCGCGCGCAATTCCGCCACCGCCAAAACCTGCCGGCAATGCGGCGCCGACCTGACGGAAGGCAAGGCGCGTGAGGCAGGAAAAGTCGTCGGCGCGTATGCGCCCGACACCGGCGCGGTCGTGCGCTGTACGGCGTGTGGCATGGAGAACCCCGCGACCGCGCGCCAATGTGTGCGTTGTGGCGCGCCGCTGGACAAGGCGCCGGTCGCGCCGGCAGCCGCGCCGGCGCCAGCCGCAGCCGGCGGCATGGGGCGTGGGACGATCATCTTTGCCATCCTTGCCGTGGTGGTGCTCTTGGGGCTGGGGTGGCTCGTTTTTGCCATGTTCCAGACCAGCGACACCGTGGCAACCGCCGTCGATGCGCGCTGGGAACGCTCCATTGCGATCATGGGGCAGGTTCCTGTACAAGCCAGCGCCTGGCGGGACGAGGCGCCGGCCAACGCTGCCGACCTCAGTTGTCGCACTGAAGTGCGCTCCACCAGCGATTCGCCCCAGCCCGGCGCTCGGGAAGTCTGCGGCACGCCCTACACGCTGGACACAGGCACCGGCATGGGCAAGGTGGTGCAGGACTGCGTTTACGAAGTTTACGACGATTATTGCACCTACACCACGCTGCAATGGGGCGTGGTCAACACCGTCGTCCAACGCGGCGATGGATTGGCCGCGGCCTGGCCAGGCGCCAACCTCGGCGCGGGTCAACAATTAGGGCAGCGCTCGGAAAAATATGTGTGCGTCGTCACTGCCGATGACCGTGAATATACATTCGACCTGCGCACTGATGCAGAATTTGCGCAGTGTCAGCCCGGCAGTCGCTGGCGGTTGAGCGTCAACGCGTTGGGCGGCGTGACGGATGCGGAGCCTGTACGCTGAGGAGCAACCAGCGCCAACTGGATCGGCGTCTATTGGCGATACGTCAGCAGCCGCAGCGCATTGAGCACGACGACAATCGTGCTGCCTTCGTGCAGAATCACAGCGCCGCTCAGTTGGATGACGCCAAACACTGATGACAGGATCAGCAGAGCAATCACACCGAGCGAGATGACCAGATTCTGACGGATGATCGAACGGCTGAAGCGGCTGAGGCCGACGGCGAACGGCAATTTGCCCACGTCGTCGGCCATCAAGGCCACGTCCGCAGTTTCCAATGCCACTGCTGTCCCCGCGCCGCCCATTGCAATGCCCACCGTCGCGGTCGCCAACGCTGGCGCGTCGTTGACGCCGTCGCCGACCATGGCAATCGGCCCGAATTCCTGTTGTAGCCGCTGGATCGCGTCCAGCTTCTGCTCGGGCAAGAGGCCGGCGCGCACGTCGGTGACGCCCACTTCGGCGCCGATGCGCCGCGCGACGCTTTCATTGTCGCCGGTCAGCATGACAAGTTTTTGGACCCCAAGCTCCACCAGCGCCGCCAGGGTGATGTGAATGTCTGGGCGCGCCACATCCGCCAGCGCCAGCACGCCCAGAAAGCGACCGTTCTGGCTGACCGCCATCGTGGATTTGCCATCCGCCTCCAGACGGTGCACGGCCTCCACGACGGAAGCGCTCGGCGCGTGGCCGTCGGTTTCACGAAACAACTGCAAGGAGCCGATCAGCACGGGCTGACCGTTCACCGTGCTTTTGACGCCGCGACCGCTGATGTTTTCCAACCCCTCCGCCGCGGGCAAATCCAGCTTCTTTTGCCGCGCCGCCTGCACGACGGCTGCGGCCAGCGGATGGTTGGCGTGCTGTTCGACGGCCGCGGCGACGCTCAACAATGCGTCGGGTGTGGCGCCGTTCACCGGGACGATGTCCGTGAGTTGGAACTTGCCCGCGGTCAATGTGCCTGTCTTGTCAAACGCCATCACATTGAGCGACCCTAAATTTTCCAGATGGACGCCGCCTTTGATCAACACGCCGTTGCGCGCACCCTGGGCAATGCCGGCCAGCACCGCCGCGGGCGCTCCGATCGCCAACGCGCAAGGCGAAGCAGCGACCAGCAGCAGCATCGCACGATAGAAGCTCTCCTGCAGCGGCATCCAGCCAATGAGCGGCGGCGCCACGATCACCAGGCCCACAAAGATCAGCACGGCAGGGACAAACCAGGCCGTAAAGCGTTGGGTGAATTGCTGCGTTGGGCTTTGCTGCGCCTGGGCTTCGGCGACCAACTGCATGATGCGGCTGAGCGTGTTGTCTTGCGCCAGCCTGGTAACGCGCACGTCAAGCGCGTTCTCCTGATTGATGGAGCCGGCAAAGACGGCGTCTCCTTCGCCTTTGGCAACAGGCACGCTCTCTCCTGTGATGGCGGCCTGGTCGATCGCGCTCGACCCGCGCACGATTTCGCCATCCACCGGCAGGCGGTCGCCAGGCCGCACGACCACGACATCGCCGATTTGCAGCGTCTCCACCGGCTGTTCGACGATCTGCTCGCCTTGTTTGAGGTAGGCTTGTCTCGGCATCAACGCGCCCAGCGCGCCGATCGCGTTGCGCGCCCGATCCAGCGCGTAGTGCTCGCCAGCATGGCCAAGCCCGAACAGAAAAAGCAGAAAGGCGCCTTCCGCCCATTCGCCCAAAATGGCCGCGCCCGCGGCCGCGGCCAGCATCAACACGTCGGTGTCGAACCTGCCTCTGAATAAGGCAGGGAGCGCGTGCATCGCGACGTCGTAACCGCCGGCAAGGTAAGCCAGGATGTAGAACAGCAAGGCCACTTGCGACGCCAGCCCGAAGAAGATCTCGCCCACCCAGCCGATTACCAGAAAGAAACCCGCGGCCGCCACCAACAAAAGTGGCCAGCGCTCCTGCGCCCAGTGAGGCAAAAAGGAGGGTGCACTGCCATGATTGTGATCGTCCGCTGCTTGCGGGTCGCCATGCGGGGCGGACGGCTGCACCGGACGCTGGTCCCGCGCGTGATACCCCATCGACTGCAATACCCGGTTAATATCAGCGCGCTGCAACTGCGCCGTATCGTAGGCGACAAAGGCCAACCCGGCGGCATAATTGACGTTGGCGTGCACCATCCCAGGCAGCGCCGTCAGTCGGGCGGTCACGGTGTCGGCAACATCGGCGGCGTCGATGCTGGTGAGCGGGATCTGTTCGTGACGATATTGTGATGTCACCGCAGCGCCCGCGGTCAGCGCCAACCGTTCGATTTGAGACAGAGACAACAGGTTAGGGTCATAGTGAATGCAGAGATCAGCATAGCCATTGGTGCGCGCGATATGAACATAGTCGACGCCGCTCTGCACCTGCAGCCGCTCCGTCAGGAAATGTACACAGGCGTCGCTGTGGTCGATTTCCGGCAACACCAGGTTGAGTTCAAGTTTCAGTTTTTTCATAGGATTTCATCGTGAATCGATGCGCCGCTAAATTTCACGCTTGGACAGCCTGCTAATCGTGACTGACATGATCCACGCCCTGATGATAAAGTTGATGGATATGTTCGTCGGCCAGTGTGTAGAAAACGTGCTTGCCCTCTTTGCGCGTTTCGACAATGCGCAAGGCGCGCAAGCGGCCCAAATGATGCGACACCGCGGGCTGGCTCATGCCAAGCACCAGGCAGAGATCGCCTACGCACAGTTCGGTGTGCGCTAACAACCCGACAATGCGCACGCGCGTCGGGTCGGAGAGCGCCTTGAAGAGTGCGGCGGCGCGGGTAGCGGTGATGCCGTCGAGTAGATGGCTGCTTGCTGCCTGCGCCAGCGTGTGATCGGTGTGATCGTCGCTGCAAATTGCCTGCCGTGTACGCATATTTCCCGCCAAACAAATAAACGTTCGTTTATGCGTTCAGCATAGCAGCAGCGATGAGGGCTGTCAAGATTGTCCCCAAAAGCCAAAAGCAACTATGATCGCTACAGATGGCGTTTTCTAGAAGAACCTTGCGCAGCCGTCGCAGGCCAGACAGAATTGGTGAGAGATTTTCATGAAAAGCGATGTTCTTGTAGTGGGCGCCGGCCCGGCTGGGCTGGCATTGGCTGCAGCGCTGTGCGAAGCTGGTTTGCGTGTCGAGGGAATTGCACCTGGCGGCCCCGATGCGCCGTGGCCCAACACCTACGGTATCTGGGAAGACGAGTTGCCTTCGGCTGGACTGGCTGCCATGCTCCACCATCGGTGGACCGACTGCGTCACCTATGCCGCCGATGAGGAATTGCGGCTTGACCGCGTCTATGGGTTGCTCGATAACGCACAACTTCAGACGCATCTACTGGCGCAGTGCGAGCGCGGCGCGATGCGTTGGCATCAACAGCCGGCCCGCGCCATCGCGCATCATGCCACTCATGCCAGCGTCACCGTAGGTGATGGGACAGCGCTGACTGCGCGCGTCGTGGTCGATGCCAGCGGCCACAAGCCGGTCTTCGTGCAACGTCCGCCGCTCGGCGAAGTGGCCTTCCAGGCTGCCTACGGCGTCGTCGGAACCTTTACCCAGCCGCCGGTGCGGACAGGTCGCCTCGTGCTGATGGATTATCGTTCGGACTATTTGACGGAGCGTGAGCGTCAGCAGGAGCCGCCGACCTTTCTCTACGCGATGGACCTCGGCGGCGGGCGCTATTTTGTGGAGGAAACGTCGCTGGCGCACGCGCCGGCCGCGCCATTTGACCTGCTCAAGGCTCGGCTGCAGCGGCGACTGGCGTCCATGGGCGGCGCCGTCGCCGGTGTGGAGCACGAGGAATTCTGTCTCTTCCCGATGAACCTGCCGATCCCCTATCTGGATCAGCCCGTGCTGGGTTACGGCGGCGCGGCGAGCATGGTGCACCCCGCGTCGGGCTATCAGGTGGGGGCCGCGCTGCGCAACGCGCCGGTGGTGGCCCATGCGCTGGCGCAGGCGCTGAACAAGCCAGATGCTTCGCCGGCAAGCATTGCCAAAGCGGGGTGGGATGCGCTGTGGCCCGCGGAGCGGCTGCGCAAGCACAGGCTTTACCTTTTCGGCTTGCAGACATTGCTTTCCTTTGACGAGGCGCAACTGCAACGCTTCTTTGCCGCGTTCTTCCGCCTGCCGCGCAGGCGGTGGGGCGGCTATCTTTCCAATACCCTCACCCTGCCGGAAATCTTGCAGTCGATGACCGGTCTGCTCTTTGCTGCGCCGATGGATGTGCGTCGTGGTCTGCTGGGCGCGGCGCTGCGCCATCCGTCGCTGTTTGTGCGGGCGGCGACAGGGCTGGGATAGAGGGTACGCTGGCTGTGCACGCTCCTGCGTAATGCGTGGTGCGTGGTGCGTGGTGCGTGTGCATCCAAACTGCAGGCTCGCTTCGGGTTGATGCGCAGCCTCGTTTCTGGTACGATTGCTCCAATTTGTTCCAAGACGCCACGTGCGAGAATATCAGCGAGGAAAAAACCGATGGCAACCTACCAGATTCTCTACTGGTTCGACATTCCTGTCCAGGTCAAGGCAAGCGTCGGGCGCAACCGGCGCACCGTCGCCCTGTCCGACCGCTTTTCCGAAGCCATCGACGCGGCGGCGATGGCCTCCGGGCTGATCGGCTCTGATGCCTACACTGAGCAGTTTCGCTGGGGCGAGGCGCAAGAGCGTGAGGGCGAGCCTGAAGCGGTGGCGGCAGCGGTGGCAGGAGAGTTGGAAGCGCAGTATCCGGAGATCAACTGGCGATCCACCGCGCAGGTGTTGCGGCAGCAGCGCGGCAGCGCATGATGCACCAATGAACAAGGCTGGATTGACGCAGGCTGCTGCGTGATGTGCGTTGGGGAGCAGCCTGTGCGTCTTGCTGCCCCCCGGCGCATATCAGTAGAAGATTACTCACGCTCCTTCTCTGCAGCCTGTTTCGCGCGATCTTCCTCGGTGAATTCGACGCGTTCGGCGGCGTTTGCACGTGCTCTCAAGATGCGCGACGAGGTGGAAGCCCAAGCTGAGCGTGTGCCCTGTTCATTCTTGTCAAAGGCCATCACCGCCGCAGAGCGTACGCCGGCCGCCAGTGCATCGTTGATCGCATCCAAATCCGCGCTCAAGAAGACGAACTGCCAGTCGAGCTTTTCCTGCTTCTCGGCGATCATCTTGGCGATCTGATCCTTGCGAAACTCACGGCTGGCGTTTTCCTGCCCGTCGGTGATGACGACCATTACGACGCGCGAGGGACGCACCGCTTCCGGCATCTGCGACAAGCTCTGCTCCAAATCGTTGACGCCGCGCCCGATGGCATCCAATAGGGGCGTGGAAGCGCGCGGGACAAAAGTGGAACGCGTCAGTTCCGTCACGGCGGTCACGGGTGCAAATTTGTGCAGCACCTCGTAAGGGTCTTGTGAGTCGAACTGGACAAGGGTCATCGTCGCATAGCCGGCCGCGCTTTTCTGTTCGTTGAGAAAGGCGTTAAAGCCGCCGATAGTGTCATCGCGAATCGTTTCCATCGACCCGGTGCGATCTAAAATCACGCTGATATGGGTGTAATCGTGGCGCATCGTATGGTCTCCTTTTTTGGGCAGAAAATGGGACAGCGCATGATCGCGGGGTGCAGGGCAAAGCGGGATTGGCAATCTTACGCGTACCAAACAGGCTAACAGCAAACGACTCACTGCCAACCCTTATTATACATCAGAGTCGAAATGATCTAGAAAACCGCGTTTCTGGGCTTGCATAACAAACTTGAGAATCAGGGAACGTTCCCGGCGCGTCGCACCGCCAGTTTGCACCGTGCATAACTCCTGTGGCGTGGCGGAGGTGCTGCCCGTAGCGCGCTAGCCCGCCGCATAAACCACGCTCACCACCGTGAACGCCACCAACGTCACCAGCGTGGCGAGCGAAAGCGTGTTGACCACGTACGTCTGATCCTCCGCCGCGGTGTTGCGCATAAAGAGCGGGATGACAAAGGGCGGCGGCAGCACGAACATCGTCATCACCGCGGCCTGCAACATGCGGTCGCCCGGAAAGAGGCGGCTCACGACCAGCGCGTTGAGGAGCAGCCCCACCACCACCCAGATCGCCAGGCGCACGCCGACTGTACGCAGCGGTGCGCTGAGACCGCGACGCTGCAGGGTGACCTCGTAGCCGATCACCAGCCCGATCAACGGCGTTGTCACCGCGGCCAGCAAGCCGAGCGTGTCGAACAGGGCGTTGGTGAGCGGAAAGGTCGTCAGCAGCGGCACGACGCCCAGCCGGTTGAGCAGGATGCCGGCGGCGATGCTCAGGATCACAGGCGTGGTCAGAAAGCCGCGCACCGTCTGGGCGAAGGGAAGCGCCCCCGCCCCCTGTCGCTGTACAAAGGGGACGAGGATGAAGAAGACAAAGACCACCTGCCCCAGATCCACGACGGCAAAGTTGAAGACTTGCTCGACGCCGTAGACTGCGGCAAAGATCGCATAGCCCATCATGCCCGCCTCGAAACCAGTCAGCAGCGGCGGCAGGTAGGCTGACTGCGTGCCGGCCAAGCCGTGCAAGAAGCGCCCGCTCACCAGCACCACCGCACACGCCGCAAAGACCAGCGCGCCAATCGCCAGATGGCCTGCCTCCAGCGTCACCGCGGCAAAGGCCAGCACCAGCACAGCCGGCAGCGTCACGTTGACGATCAGCTTTTTGATCTCCTCGATGGTCGTGGGCTGCAAAAAGCCGGCGCGCCGGAAGAAGGCGCCGAGCGCAAAGAGCAGCAGCACCGGCAGGACTTTGGAAAACGCCTCAAGATACAGCATGGTGGACACTTTCAGACTGGCTGGATTCACGAACCGGGCGCAGGCGCAGCGTCTTGATCTCGAAGGGCCGGAACATGAGATCGATAGCGTCGCCGGCGACGTCGAGCGCGCGCTCCGGGCGTTCGAGCAGGTCGGCTTCCTCGACGCTGCTGAGCAGGAATCCTGGCAGCAGGTGCGTCTGCACCGTCGCGCCGGTGGCCTCGTAGGCGCGCACGATCAGCCCGTCGCCATCCTCTGCCAGCTTCACCGTCTCCATCACTACATCGGGCGAGTCGATCTCGATCCACGACGCGGCGACCGGCAGCGCGCCCGGATGCGGCGTCGCCTCCACCACCTGCACGGGGATATTGAAGTCATAGGCCGCCTGCACGACGCCCGCGCAGAGACCGTCACCGCCATGTGGGTAGAGCGCATAGCGAAAGGTGTGGTCGCCCTGGTCGGTATAGGCCGGATGCGGGTCGCCGGGCGCCACCGCGTCATCGGTCACCAGCCGCGGGCCGGGATAGGGCACGCTGCGCAGCAGGTTCAGGTCGATGGTGTTACCTTTGATTTGATGGCCGTACTTGCTGTCGTTGAGCAGCGCCACGCCGTAGTCGCGCTGTGACAGATCGACCCATTTGTGCGCCGGCGTCTCGGCACGCGCCAGGTCCCAGGTGGTGTTGCGATGAGTGGGCCGGCGGATGTGGCCGAACTGAATCTCGTAGCGCGCCTCGTCGGCGTGCACCGCCACCGGGAAGGTGACGCGCAGCATCGTGCGCGGCTCGCGCCAGCGCGCTTGCGTGGCAAACTCGACCAGCGGGCTGCCCGCGGTCAGGCGGATCGTCTGGATCAATTCGGAGTGGCCGACGTGATAAGCCTGCTCGACGACGGCATGTGGCCCATTGACCCATGCGCGCGCCGCTGTCAGCTCCAGATAGCGCGGCGCGCTTTCGGCGTATTCCATCGGAAAATCCCAGGTATCGCCCGGATCGTGATAGAGCGCCAGGCGATTGGCAAGCGCGCCGGCCGGCACGCACTCGCGCTGGTTCAGCTTGTCGAAGAGAGAGACAACGGCGCCGGACGCATCAAACTGCACGACGAGCCGGTCGTTCTCCAGCCGGTCGGTTGCGGCGACTGGCTCCGGGAAGACATCAGCGGGTTGCGCCGCATCGAAAACGGTGTAGCCAAGCGCGGGCGTCCGCACGTTGTGCCACGCCTGGCCGATTTTCTGCCAGGTTGCGCGTTCCCAATTCAAGGAGTTGAAGCAGATCACCGGCTGCTGGGCCACAGTCGTGTCGATCTGCGCGGCCAGCGCCTGTTGCGCGGCACGCAGCAGGTCGGCGGTTTCGGCCAGCAGCGCGGCGTAACGCGGCAGGCACTCGTCATAGACGCGCTTGATCGACGAGCCGGGTAGGATGTCGTGGAACTGGTAGAGCAGCACCTCGCGCCAGATCGCATCTAGCGCGGCGCGCGGGTAGCCCGCACCGGTCACAAGCTGCGCTATGGCCGCCATCCACTCCGTCTCGCGCAGCGCCTGCTCCATGCGCCGGTTATACCACTTATTGGCGGCGTTGGTGGTGAAGGTGCCTTGATGGCGCTCCAGGTAGAGTTCACCCTGCCAGGTAGCGAAGCGGTCGGCCTCCTGCGCCCATTTCTCGAAGAAGGCGGCGGTCCATTCCTGCTGCACCGGCGGCAGCCCGGCGAAGTTGCCCAGCCGCGCCAGCCGCTCCAGATGCTCTTCACCCGGCCCGCCACCGCCGTCGCCGATGCCGTAGGCCATGAGCGCATGGCCGGAGACGCCCTTGTCGCGGTAGTTCTGCTCGATCTTGGCGAGCGAGCGCGGCGCGGCGGGACCGTTGTAGGTCTCCTCCGGCAGCATGTGAACCAGCACTTCAGAGCCGTCGATGCCCTGCCAGCGGAAGGAGTGATGCGGGAACGGGTTGATCAGGCTCCAGCTCAGCTTCTGCGTCGAAAAGTGGCGGATGCCGGCGCGCGCCATGATCTGCGGCAGCGCGCCGCTGTAGCCAAAGGTGTCGGGCAGCCAGACATAGTCGACCTCCACGCCAAATTCTTCCTGGAAGAAGCGCCGCCCGTAAAGAATCTGGCGGATCAGCGCCTCGCCGCCGGTGACGTTGGTGTCCGGCTCCACCCACAGCGCGCCCTGCGGCTCGATGCGTCCTTCGGCGACACGCGCCTTGATGCGTGCGAAGAGGCCGGGATAGTCCTCTTTCATCCACTGGAAAAGCTGCGCCTGGCTGGCAGCAAAGACGTACTCGCGGTAGAGCGCCATGTTCGCCAGCACGGTGGCGAAGGTGCGGGCGCCCTTACGCTTTGTCTCACGCAGCGGCCACAGCCACGCCAGATCGATGTGGGCGTGGCCGACGGCGCTGATCGTTAACGACGCGTCGCCGTTGTGTTTGGCGAGTTCGCCGCGCAGCCGGGCGCGGGCGGCTGCCACGGCGTCGGGATCCAGTCCGCGCCAGATCAGGTGCATGGCGTCATGCAGCGCGTAGCGGATCTGGGCGCGACGCGCTTTCAGCGGGTAGCACGGTCATCGCCTCGCAGCACCTCGAAGTCATAGTAGAGCGCCTTGATTTCAGGCCGGCACACCGCGATCCAGGCATCCTTGATCACGCCGTTCTCCTGCACCAGCCCGAAGAGATCATTGCAACCGGCGTCCGCCCAGACTTCGACGCGCACCCCTGCCTGCGCGTTCTCGCTGACGGGCAGCACGCGTTTGCCAGGCAGGCCCAGGCTCTTCTCGAATTCGGAGGCGACATTGGTGAGGCCGCGCACCGGCTCGCCACGTTCATCGACCACGCACAACTCGCCGTTGACATCGAGCAGCAGCACGACGTGCTGGCCGGCCGCCTGCGCCGGGATCACACCGGTGAAGCGGAACCAGGCCGCGTCGAAGAGCTCGCCCCACGCGTCGCCGATCTGTAACTGGAGCGGCTCGCCCGTGGTGCGTGCGGCAAAGGGCACGGGTTCTTTGGTGCGCCACGCCGCGATCTCCAGCGGCGCGACGATCGTGTAAACGCCTTCGCCCAGACGTTGCAGCGCGGTGGTCAGGTGTTGGTCGGTATAGGCGACAAAGTCAGGCATGAGGCGCGCTCCTTTAGTTAGCGGCAGAGATGAGATGGCTTGGTGCTGAGTTTACCAGAGAATTTGAATTTGGCATGGACATTACCTATCACTACTCTACACATTCATCTACGCCGGGATAGCCGTGCCACTGGGGTTTGTCGCCATGATCGATTTGTGGCACGATGCACCCGTCCAGATGCTGCGCTCCGATCAGTTTGTCCAGACGACGTTGATGGTTCCGCGCGACGTTTTGTCGCGCGGTGGTCTCCTGATTCTGTATCTTCAGCGGCAATAGAAGATGATAGAACAGCTTGCAGGACAGATAGCACAATATTCGAGAAGGATATTCACCCATGACCCAACCTATGACATCGCTGGAACGCACGCGCACCGTGCTGGCTGGCGGCATTCCCGACCGCGTTCCGGTCGATCTACACAACTTTATGATGGTGGCCGAAGACTCCGGCATGCCCTTCCCGGAGTTTTTCCAAAACGGCGAAGCCATGGCCGAAGGGCAGATCAAGGCGTGGCGCGAGTTTGGCCACGATGTGCTGATACTCGAAAACGGCACGGCCGCGTTGGCCGAAGCGTGCGGCGCGCAGGTGGAGTATATGGAAGGCAGCGCACCCGTCTGCCACGCCCGGCTATCAGGTCGCTCGATGACCTCGACAAGCTTAAAGTGCCCGATCCGTACAAAGCGTTTCCCTCACCGAAAACCTGAAGACGACGCGCATTGTGGCGCAGGAGATCGGCGACAAAGCGTTCATCATCGCGCGCCGACCAGGGCCCCCTTCTCGCTGGCGGCAATGCTGCTGGGGATGGAGGAGTTTCTGCTGCGCCTGGCGCAGGCCGATGGCGCGCAGCGGGCGGCGCGGCGGTGGCGGCGACCCGGAGTTGGCGAAGAAGCTACATCGCCTGCTCGAATTTTCCCTGGCAGTCACCACACGCTACGCCTACGCCCAGATTGAAGCCGGCGCGCACATGACCTCGATCGGCGAGTCGCTTTCGGGCCCAGATGTCTGCTCGCCCAAATCCTACAAGACTTTCGAGTGGTCCTACGCCAAACGTATGGTGGAGAATCTCAAGGCCGACAACATCCAACTGGCCTATCACATCTGTGGCGACGCCACCGCCATCGTGCCGGACATGGTGGAGACCGGGGCAATGGTCCTCGAACTCGACTATAAGGTGGATATGCCGGCGGTGAAGGCGGCGACACGTGGGCGCGCGACGGTGCTTGGCCCGGTCGATCCAAGCGGCGTGATGGCCTTGGGCGCGCCATCCGACGTTGAAAGAGCTGCACGTGAAGCCATCGATATACTTGGCGAGGGCGGCGGGCTGATCTTAGGGCCAGGCTGCGCGCTGCCGCCCAAGACGCCGCCAGAGAATGTGCACACGTTGATTGAAACCGCCCGCAAGTATGGAGTCTACGCGTGAGCGCCAATGCACTGGAGCAACTGGTTGAGATCGGCAGTTCATTTGCGCAAACCTACCAGTCGGTGCTGACATTCTCCGGGTGGAAGGTGGCGATGCTGCGTTGCTTTGAGATTGTTGCGCCGGAAAACTTCACTCGCGTAGAGCGCCACTGGAACACGAACGAAGTCTTTATCCTGACGGCTGGTGAGGCCGACTTGATCCTGTTCGACGATGCGGACGGGACGCCGACCCAATCCTTCGTGATCGCAATGCAGCACAGCGTTGCGTATAATGTCCGCCAATCGATCTGGCATCACGTCATCATGTCACCAGACGCGCACGTCATTCTGATCGAGCGCGAAGAGACCGGGCCGGCAACGACCGACTATTATGCGCTCGCGCCCGAAGTGGTCGCGGCGACGAGAACTCAATTTTCTCTTGCGGCCGGACAATTACGAATTGCGACATGACTGTCACCCCGGATTGTTGGCGCTCCTCGCATCAGGTATACTGGCGCCATCAAATCACCATGCTTTATGAATGATGGCCGGAATGAGCAATCACTCAAATACGGAATCGAACAGGATATTGAGAAATGGCTGACCAGGGTTCAATGGTTGTTTTTATGCCTGCGGGGCGAAGAGGAGCTTTCGCCGAAGGCACGACGGTATTGGACGCCGCACGCGAGCTGGGCGTCGGCATTGAAAGCATTTGCAGTGGCCGGCTTACCTGTGGCAAGTGCAAGGTGCGCGTCGAGGAGGGGCAGTTTGCCAAGCACGCCATCACCTCCGCGGCAGATCATCTCACGGCAGCCGGTAGCGAAGAGCGCGAACTGCTGCACTCGATGCACGCCGACGACTGCCGCCTCTCCTGCACCGCGCAGGTGACCGGCGACGTGCTGATCTATGTGCCGGAGGAGAGCCGTGCACACAAGCAGGTCATTCGCAAGGCCGCGGGCAATCGCGTCATCGACGTCGACGCGGCGGTGCGGCAGATTTACGTACAGGTCGAGGATGCCGCGCTGGGCGAGCATCGCGGGGACTGGCGCCGGCTGCAAGACGCGCTCGAACGGGAGGCAGGGCTGGTCAACCTGGACATCGACCTGCCGGCGCTGCGCAAGCTGCAGCCGGCGCTGCGCCAGGCAAAGCGTGCGCTCACCGTGATCGTCTGGGACGACCGCCAGGTGATCGACGTGCGCCCTGGCTACGAAGAGGGTATCTACGGGCTGGCGGTGGATATCGGCAGCACGACCGTCGCCGTTTACCTCTGCGACCTGCGCACGGGCGAGGTGCTGGCGACCGAGTCCGAGATGAACCCGCAGATCATCTACGGCGAAGATCTCATGAGCCGCATCTCCTACGTGTTGATGAACGACGACGGCGCCGAGAAGATGCACGACGCCATCATCAAGGCGCTTAACAAGCTGGCGGCGCAGGCCGCGCATACGGCCGGCCTCAAGCTGCGCGACATCCACGAGATGGTAGTCGCCGGCAACACGACGATGATCCATCTCTTTCTGGGTGTGGACCCGCGCGAACTGGGTGGGACGCCTTTCGCGCTGGCCAACCGCGACGCGATGGACATCAAGGCGCGCGACCTCGGTCTGCGCCTGCACCCCGCGGCCAACGTCCATGTGTTACCGGCCGAGGCCGGTCATGTCGGCGCGGACAATGTGGCGGTGCTCGTCGCCGAGGAGCCGCACCGGCAGGACGAGATCGAGCTGATCGTCGACGTCGGCACCAATGCTGAGATCGTGCTGGGCAACCGCGCGTGGCTGATGAGCGCGTCCAGCCCGACCGGCCCGGCCTTTGAGGGCGCGCAGATCAGCGCGGGAATGCGCGCCGCGCCCGGCGCGATCGAGCGCGTGCGCATCGACCGCGACACGGGCCGCGCCAACTTCCGCGTGATCGGCGACGAGCGCTGGTCCGACGAATGGGACGCGAGCGCGCCGTCGGTCATCGCGGGCAAGCCGGAGTATCTGGCCGCCGGCATCTGTGGTTCAGGGATTATTGAAGTTGTGGCCGAACTTTTCCTGGCGGGCATCCTGCAGGCTGATGGCCGCTTCAACGCCGCCCACGCCACGGATCGGTTGATCTGGGAGGGGCGGCGGGGCGCGTACATCCTGGCCACCGCGCAACAGACCACCAACGGCCAGCCCCTCTATGTGACGCAGGATGATGTGCGCGCAATTCAGCTTGCCAAGGCTGCGCTCTATGCCGGCGCCAAGATCTTGATGAAGCGTGCGGGCATCGAGCGTGTGGATCGCATCGTGCTCGCCGGGGCGTTTGGCAGCTATATCGATCCATTGTACGCTTTGGTGCTGGGATTGATCCCGGACTGCGACCCGCAGCGCATCACCGCAGTTGGCAATGCCGCGGGCGACGGCGCGCGTATCGCGCTGCTCAACCGGGCCAAGCGGCGCGAGGCGATGGAACTGGCGCACGGCGTGCGTTACGTCGAAACCGCGGTGGCGCAGGATTTTCAGGACGAATTTGTTGACGCCATCCATATCCCGCACGCCAGCGATTCGTATCCGCATCTGGTGGACATCCTGCCGGCGCCGGTTGCGTCGGTTGTGGAGCCGGCCTCGACGCGGCGTCGGATGCGAACTAGATAAACCAGAGGCTGTGAATAGAACACGCAACGTGTCCAATCTATCAAGCATAGGCAACTTGACCACCAACGCCCAAGGCGTAAGAGTTACGGAGACGAAAACTATGAGCGAAGAAATCATTTTGTCCGAGTTGTCGCAAGAAGAGATCTACGAGTTGATGAAGGAAGATCTCTACGATGGCCTGGCCAACGAAATTGTCGAAGAAGTGAACGAGTCGCTTGGCCGCGGTCAGCAGCCCTATGAAGTGTTGACCTACGGGTTGGTGGCCGGGATGGAGATCGTCGGCAACGACTTTCGCGACGGCATCCTCTTTGTGCCGGAAGTGCTGATGGCGGCCAAGGCGATGAAGGCGGGCATGGCGATCTTGCGCCCGCTGCTGGCCGAAACCGGCGCCGAAAAGATCGGCAGCATGGTGATCGGTACGGTCAAGGGCGACATCCACGACATCGGCAAGAATCTGGTCACGATGATGATGGAAGGCGCCGGCTTTGAAGTCTTTGACTTGGGCATCAATAATTCGGCTGAAGCGTACATCGAAGCCATCGAGAAGCACGACGCCGACATCCTGGGCATGAGCGCGCTGCTGACGACGACCATGCCTTACATGAAGGTCGTCATCGATACGCTCAAGGAAAAGGGCATCCGCAAGGATGTCGTTGTGCTGGTCGGCGGCGCGCCGCTCAATGAAGCCTTTGCCGAGGCGATCGAGGCTGACGCTTACTGCCGCGACGCCGCGGTGGCGGTGGAAACGGCCAAGAAGTTCATGCAGATTCGCCGCGGCGTCAAAGCGTAGGGGATACCATCTCCACCCTGATAACAGCTTTGACGCAGAGGCGCGGAGATGCAGAGGCTCGCAGAGAAAAGCGATCTTCAGTAGTTCACGATTTGTAGTGATGGCTTTAGCCATTCCAGAGAGAGGCAACGACTGAAGTCGTCACTACGGTGAGAATCGTGAACTACTGATTTTCATTGCTTATGGCGCTCTGTGAGGGTATGTACACTACCCTGATGATTTGCTCCAATCGGAGGATTGACAGGAAAGTGCAATGAGTGCACCGGTCACTGCGCCGCATTTGCCAGCGGATAGCGACCGAACTCCTGCGCCGCCGCGTAGAGCCGAAAGAGGTTCTGCGCAGCGGCGCGTCGCCTTGCCGGTGGTTGGCGGGGACGAGCATATAGCCGCCGCCGGCCGCCAACTGCTGATGCGCCGCCTGACCTCTTCCTCGACGCCGGCCTCCGTCCTCCTGCATCGCTTTGCGAATATCGATGCCGCCCGTAAAGGCGATGCAGTCGCCGAACGCGGCCTTGATCGCAGCCAAGTCGCTGGCCGGCGGCTCCAGTGGGTGCGCCACGTCGGCGCCGCCCTCGACAAAGCGCGACAGGCAGGGCGCAATCGCGCCGTCCGAGTGATAGATAACCTTGATGTGTGGCGCTTTGGCTTTGATACGATGGATCAGCCGGGTGTAGTTTTCCGTGTACAAGATTATCACGCGTGGGGAGTTGAGAAATCCTGCCACCTCTGGCACAATAAACAGTGTTTCGGAAAGTAGATTCGCAGGAATGAGAATAAATGAATAAGTTGCTAGAACTGCTACAGAGTGAATCGGTGCTGCTGCTCGACGGCGCGATGGGCACCGAACTTTTTGCGCGTGGCCTGGTTTCCGGCGGCAGCCCCGAAGAGTGGAATGTTACGCACCCCGAACGCGTGCAGGATGTCCATAAAGCCTACGTCGAGGCCGGCTCGAACATTATCCTGACCAACTCCTTTGGCGGTACGCACTTTCGGCTCAAACTGCATAATTTCCAAGATCGCGTGGTCGAGTTGAACCGTGCCGCGGCGCAAAATGCACGCGTCGCCGCCGATGCCCCCGATCATCCGGTGCTGGTGGCCGGCTCGATGGGGCCGACCGGCGAGCTGCTGATCCCGATGGGCAGTATGACTTATGATGAGTGCCGCGACGCCTTTGCCGAGCAGGCGCGCGGGCTGGTCGAGGGCGGCGCCGACATCCTGTGGGTCGAGACGATGAGCGACCTCAACGAAGTCAAGGCTGCGGTCGAAGGCGCACGCTCAGCCTCGGCGGAGATCCCGATCTGCGCTACGATGAGCTACGACACGCGCGGGCGCACCATGATGGGCGTCACCGGCGCGCAGATGGTGCAGGCGCTGGCCGGCCTCGGTCTGACCGCGGTCGGCGCCAACTGTGGCAACAATCTGATCGACACCGAAGCGGCGTTGGCCGAGATGCACGCGCCGCGCCCGAGCTGATCCTGATCGCCAAAGCCAACGCCGGCATGCCGCGCTTCGAGGGCGAAACGCTGATCTATGATGGCACGCCCGCGGTGATGGCCGCCTATGCCGACCGCGTGCGCGCCAATGGCATCTCGCTGATCGGTGGTTGCTGCGGCAGTGGCCCGGCGCACATTCGCATGATGCGCCAGGTGCTCGACGGGGAGATTGCGGCGCCAGAGGTTGACCTCGCACCTGTACAGGACACGCCCGAACCCGCCCCTGCTCGCGTGCGCGAGCGACACGTGCGCAGAGGTTAGTTTTCCAGGCGCCGAGTCGAATGAGTCTGCACTTCACGTGGGACAGCAATAAGGCGCGGTCGAACGCCTTTCAACATGGCGTCGGCTTTCAGGAAGCAGTTCCCGTATTTCGTGATGAACTGGCAGCAATCTTTGAAGATGCATGGCATTCAGATGATGAAGATCGCGAAATCATCGTCGGGCACTCGGAACAGAATCGACTGCTTGTTGTAATTTTCATGCAACGAAGCGAGTCAATTCGCATCATCAGTGCACGCAAGGCAACGCGAAGGGAGAGCGAAGCGCATGAGAAAAAACGTACAAGGTGACGCTGAAGACAAAATGCTCAACGAATATGCGTTTGACTATACAAAGGCAAGTCAAATCGCTTTGCAGAACAGCTAGTGGATAAACAGGTCATGGTCGTTCTTGACCCTGATGTGGCGGCCGTATTTCAGAGTTCTGATGATGTCAATCGTGTGCTGCGCGCGTTGATTGAAGCCATGCCGCACCCGGCAGAAATGTGAATGGTGACAGAGCATGTTTACTTTTTTCCGCAACCGTCCTGCTCTTCTTGAGAAAACCTATCAAGCCGCCGAGCGCGCGGCCTGGGCGCTCAACCCGCTGATCGCCAAGATCGGCTACGGACGCGTCGAGCGGCTGATCAGACCGGCCGAGGACTTCGCCAAGGAGCGCCTGTTTGGCTGCCACCACTGCGGCCAGTGCATCCTCCACTCCACCGGCATGTCCTGCCCGATGGAGTGCCCCAAAAATCTGCGCAACGGGCCGTGCGGGGGCGTCCGCCCCAATGGTCACTGCGAGGTCAAGCCGGAGATGCGCTGTGTGTGGGTCGTGGCGTATGAGAACTCGCGGCAGATGCCGATCTACGGCCATGAGTTGATCGAGATTCAGCCGCCTGTCAACCGCCGTCTCGAAGATACATCGGCGTGGATCAACATGCTGACGGGTGTAGACCAGCAGACGCCCGCGGGGTGGGCGCCGATAGAAGTGGGAGCTAACCGGACAGAGGAATCAAGGGGATGATCAAAACAGTCATTGAAGATGGCTACCGAATTGCCCTGCCCGAAACAGTGCGAGGCCAGTTCCATATTGGCGACGAGGTAGTTGTGAATCAGGAGAGTGACGGCAGAATCGTCATTGAGGTTGCCGAATCCAATAGCGCAATTTCTTATCAGGATTCTGGCAAAGACAGCCCGTTAGGCATACAACTGCGCGAATTAAGGAAGCGCATCGTCAGTTCGGGGACGCCGCTGTTAAACTGGGGCGAACTTGAACAGGATCTTGCAGAACGGCGTGGCGAGCACTAGAGGGAGCGTGGCTTCACAACTGGTATTCATTGACTCCAGCGTGTTGATTGCGGCTGCACGCGGCGTCGATCCTATTTCGCAGCGCGCGCTTTCGATTTTAAGCCATCCAGATTTTCGCTTCGCCTCAAGTCAACTGGTTCGTCTTGAGGTGCTGCCAAAAGCACTTTATACGAACCGTACTGTCGAAGCGGATTTCTATCAAGCCTTCTTCGCCGCAGTCTATAGGTGGATATCGCTGACAACGGCTGTTTTCGACGCTGCATATACTGAAGCAATCCGCTATGGACTGAGCGCAATCGATTCTATCCATTTAGTCTCGGCGGCTTCAATTCAGGCGGAGTTATTTTTTACTGTTGAGAGAGAGTCAAAGCCGTTGCACAGAACCCAATTGATCCAGATGATTTCAATTACCCCTGAATCCACAAATATATAAAGGGATCTTTGTCTTGGATGAACAATTCGTTACGTCTACACTAGCGTCTGTTGGGACCGAACCACGCAGCCGCCTTGAGCGCGTGCTGCGCTCCGGGCGATTTGCCGTGACCGCCGAACTCAACCCGCCCGATTCGGCCGACCCGCAGGAGGTCTACGATGGCGCGCTGGTGCTTTCCAGCATCTGCGATGGCATCAATGCCGTGGACGCATCGGGCGCCAACTGCCACATGTCGAGCGTGGCGATCTGCGCGCTGCTCACGCGCGCCGGCTACGAACCGGTCTACCAGGTCTCCTGCCGCGACCGCAACCGCATCGCCATCCAGGGCGACATCCTGGGGGCGGCGGCGATGGGGTGCGCAACGTGCTCTGCATCACCGGCGACGACGTGACCGCCGGCGACCAGCCGCAGGCCAAGCGCGTCTTCGACCTTGACAGCATCCAACTGCTGCACACGGCGCGCATCATGCGCGACCACGGCGTCTACCTCAGCGGCCGCAAGCTGACCGTGCCGCCACCACTCTTTCTGGGTGCGGCGGAGAACCCCTTTGCACCTCCTTTTGATTGGCGTGCACAGCGCCTGGCCAAGAAGATCGCGGCGGGCGCCGAGTTTATCCAGACCCAGTACTGTTTTGACATGCCCCGCTTTCGCACGTTTATGCAACAGGTGCGCGATCTTGGTCTGCGATCAGTGTTACATTCTGGCCGGCGTCGGGCCGTTGCGGTCAGCCGGCGCGGCCGAGTTCATGCGCACCAAAGTGCCGGGCGTCTACATCCCAGATGAGGTGATCGCACGACTCAAGGCGGCGCCCAAAAACAAACAGCGTGCGGAGGGTAAACGCATCTGCGTCGAGATCATCCAGCAAGTGCGCGAGATGGCGGGCGTGGCGGGCGTCCACATCATGGCCTATCGCCAGGAAGAGCTGGTCGCCGAGATCGTGGAGGAGGCCGGCTTGCTGCCGCGACCGTTCCGCGCCGAAGTGCCCCATCCAGCACGCGAGCGGCACCTGCATCGACCGGCGGAACGCGCCCGTTAAGAAATTTTGCGCCTGCCGTTGACAGGCGTTCCATAAATTTATGCCAAGGAGTCTTTTTCATGGAAACAATGGTTAGCTCTCGCACAAAAGAAGTCCGCATCGGTCACGATCTGCCCTTCGTCATCATCGGCGAGCGCATCAACCCGACCGGGCGCAAGAAGCTGGCGGCTGAAATGGCGGCAGGTGATTTCTCGCGCGTCATCAGCGACACGCACGCCCAAATCGCCGCCGGCGCGCACATGCTCGACGTCAACGCCGGCATTCCGCTGGCCGACGAACCGGCGATTCTGGCCGCTGCGGTCAAGCTGGTGCAATCGATCACCGACGCACCGCTCTCGATCGATTCGTCGATTGTCAAGGCGCTGGAAAGCGGCCTCTCAGTCTATCAGGGCAAGGCGTTGGTCAATTCGGTGACGGGCGAAGATGAACGGCTCGAAGCGGTGTTGCCGCTGATCAAGAAGTACGGCGCGGCCGTTATTGCCATCTCCAACGACGAGACCGGCATCTCCGAGGACCCGGAAGTGCGGCTGGCCGTCGCCAAGAAGATCATCGAGCGGGCGATGGATCACGGCATCCCGCGTGAGGATGTGCTGATCGACCCGCTGGTCATGCCGATCGGCGCCATGCGCTATGCAGGCCGCCAGGTCTTCGAGATCGTGCGCCGCTGCCGCGATGAACTCAAGGTTAACACCTGCTGCGGCGCCAGCAACGTTTCGTTTAGCCTGCCCAACCGCGGCCCGCTCAACGGCACGTTTTTGGCGATGGCGATCAGCGCCGGCCTGACCTCGGCGATCACCAATCCCATCGAGGAGCACATCAAGACCGCGATCATGGCGGCGGATGTCATGACCGGCAACGACGAGAATTGTCTGAACTGGATCGTCGCCAACCGTGCGCCGCAGCCGGAAGGGGAAGCGCCGGCCGGCGCGAGCGGCGGGTGCGGAGAGGGTAAGGGGAGATTGAGAGATTAAGAGATTGGAGATTGAATAGTCGTAACGCAGCATCTGCCAATCGAACCATCTCTGAATCTCCCATCTCTAACTATTATGACCACTTGTCTGATTATCTGCGGTGCGTTGGCGCGTGAGGTGCTGGCGCTTAAGGAGCGACATCACTGGGCAGTGGAGGTGGTGGCCGTGCCGGCCACGTTCCACATGATCCCGGCGCGTATCGCGCCGGCCGTCGAGAAGCGCATTGTCGAACTGCGCGACCGGTACGACCGGCTGATCGTTGTCTACGGTGACTGCGGCACGGGCGGCGCGCTTGATGCCATGCTGGATCGGGTGGGCGTCGAGCGCATCGCCGGCCCGCATTGCTACGAGTGGTATGCTGGCGGGCTCTTTCAGGCGCTGATGGACGAGGAGCCGGGCAGCTATTTTGTGACCGACTTCATGGTGCGTCAATTTGACACGCTGATCCTCAAGAGCATGGGGCTGGATCGCTTCCCGCAGCTCAAGGAGGATTACTTCTGCAATTACCAGCGGCTGGTCTACCTGGTGCAAAAACCCGATCCTGCGCTGATGGAACAGGCCAAGGCGGCGTCAACCTACCTCGGCCTGCCGTTGGAGATCCGGGCGACCGGCTACAATTTCCTGGAGGCGCGGCTGTTGGAGCTACTTCAGCCTCTGTAGGATATAAAATGTCGATAAGAGGCGCCACTAAAAATCATCTGCTCACTGATGAATGGTCAAATGGTGGCGATCCAGTTCAACAAAGGAGTGCTGCTGAAGAGCAGCAACAATGCGCTCAAGATTACGGGCAAACAGGCTGCAGACACCCTATCCTGAGATCGGTAAGACTATAGTTTCCGGTAAAAGGCGAACGCGTGGGCGATAAAATGAAAAGCGGCGGTTAGCAGCCCACAATATGGTTGAATCAAAACCATTAAGGAGTGGGGCATGCTAACCGCCTTAGGGCCGACGTTTGTGCAGATTACTCTGTCACGACAAACGGTCCTGCATTCCCAATCGGCATATCCGGCGGGCTTGCCCAGCAGACCATATAGAGCAGCCCCTCGTTCACAGAAACACCTTCGTAGGTTCGGTTTTCGCCTGGTTGCAACTCCTTGAAGAAAACCATATCCGACCAGGAAGACGGGCCGGAGTTGTAGGTGGAAGCCATCAAATCGAGCAGGTCTTTCCCTTCCTCCAGGGTAAAGGCCGTTACCGCATACTTCTCAAATCGCTCATCCTGCACATCTACAGTCACGGTCAATTCCCCGGCTTGCAAGGTCATCGGGCCGTCATAGGCGCAGGTGCTATTGGTGATAGTCACCGTAATTTCATTAACCGGGGGTTCGCTCAAGTCAGCCTGCGGCTGCACGAACGCAGCCAACTCCGGGATTGCCTCGAACAGGACGGGTTTGAAATTGACCAAAGCCTCTTCCGTCATTGTGGAATGATACAAGGTAATCTTGCCATCCTTCACCACAAAAACTTCGTGGAAAGTGTTCGGAGCCACCCCAAGCTCCCGCGTAAAATCCATCCAGGTCCTGGCCTCGGCATAGACCGCACCGCCGTGGACGCGTTCAGGCGTCACTTCCCACACGAAATTTTGGCCTGTGCAACATTCCTCCATGAAGATGCGAAATTGTTCTTTGCCTCGATAGACCTCCATCCCGGTGGGCGGCATGCCGACAAAATAGAGCAGCGCATCATCCGCGAAAAGCTCGGCTGCCCCGGCATAATCTCCTGCGTTGACGCGCTCCACCATCTCCGTCACCGTAGTGGCTGGTGACACAGTTGAAGGATCGGGCGCTAGAGGTGGTTGCGTTGGCGGCGGCAATGGTTGGATCAATTGCACGCTGCACCCGGAGAGAGCCACCATTGTCACAAGCAAGAGCGCCGTTACAAGCAAGCACACAGTGAAAGTGGAAAACAAGCGTGTCATGATTGACCTCCTTTTGGGTATCCGATATCTAATCGACGGAGCAAAGCGTCACACTCTCCCTCTCTATTCAGCATAGCACCCCGTCATCTGCTCAACTTGACATTTCTTGCCAGAAGCCGAAAACCATCGCAATTTCGCCTGAAATCGTGCTACACTATTCTTACAGAGAGCAAGCGTCGTTTTGGGTAAGTGGCCGATCATGAAGGAGCTTTGCACTACAATCGATCGACAGGCGTGGCTGGAAAAGAGATAGCACGTCCTAGACGCATCATTGCTCAAGGTCAAACTATCGATCGCTGAAACGAGGCTGTTGGTAGGGTTGAGAGGAGGCGGTATGCCGGTTTCAAGTGCCTTGATTGCCCTCGACCAATTCACGACCTTTGGTGATCTGCTCAAGTACTTACGCCGTCGCGCCGGTTTGACGCAACGTGAGCTGTCCATCGCCGTGGGCTACAGTGACGCCCAAATCTCGCGCTTGGAACAGAATGAGCGGTTGCCCGATGTGGCAACGCTGGCTGCTCGATTCATCCCCGCTTTGTATGCAGACGATCAACCCGAGGTCGCTGCGCGGTTGCTTGAACTTGCTGCGTCCGTTCGGCGTGAAGATGCCCCCGCCGCCGGGCTTCCTCCGTACAAGGGGTTATACTACTTCGATGAGTCCGATGCCGAATTGTTTTTCGGGCGTGAAGAATTGACCCAAACCCTTGTCAATCATGTTCATCACGGGATCAAGAACAACCAACGTTTTCTGGCAGTTGTGGGTGCTTCGGGCGGCGGCAAATCTTCCGTTGTGCGCGCCGGGCTGATACCGGCATTTCGTTGGCAGCAATCTTCATCTGGCTGGCCGGTTTTTGTGATGACGCCGACGGCCCATCCGTTGGATAGCCTGACCGCCAGCCTCCAGAGAGATGCCGAGCGCAGGTTGTCTTTTCCAAGATCGGTTCATGCCTTTTCCCGTCAGCCAGAAACCCTGAACGAACTTCTGAAGCAGATTACAAACGAGACTGGTGCAGCCCATGCATTGCTGGTTGTTGATCAATTTGAAGAATTGTTCACCCTTTGCCGGAGTGAGATGGAACAGGCCGCCTTTGTTGACAATCTGCTGACGGCCGCGCTGCAACCCGATGGGGTCGCGATCATTTTGATTGTTTTGCGCGCTGATTTTTATGCGCATTGCGCCCGTTTTGACCGACTCCGGCAGGCGCTTGCCAAGCACCAAGACTATATTGGCTCCATGACAGCCAAAGAGCTGCGCTGTGCCATCGAAGAACCTGCACAGCACGGCCATTGGCAACTGGAGCCAGGTTTGGTTGAGCTACTCCTCCATGATGTGGGCGCCGATGCCGGCCAGATTCCGGAACCGGGTGCGCTGCCCCTGCTTTCTCATGCGTTGTTGACAACCTGGCAGCGTCGGCGCGGACGCAACCTCACCATCAGCGGCTACATCGCCTCTGGTGGAATTCGCGGCGCCATTGCGGAAACGGCTGAAGCCGTTTTTCAAGACCACTGGCGCCAGAGCAACGTGTAATCGCACGGCAGGTATTTTGCGCTTGACCGAATTGGGTGACGACACAAACTCTGCCGATACCCGCCGCCGGGTCAGCTTTGATGAACTGACTTCGAAACCGGAAGACAGGGAACAGGTTCATGAAGTGTTGATGACTCTTGCTAATGCACGTTTGATCATCACCGATCAGAACACCGCTGAAGTTGCCCATGAAGCGCTGATTCGTGAATGGCCTACGCTGCGCAACTGGATCGTTGAAAACCGCGAGAGCCTACGCCTGCATCGACACTTGACAGAAGCCGCTCAAGAATGGGGCGCCCTGAGTCGCGATCCCGGCGGGGCATATCGTGGCGCACGGCTGCCCAGGCGCTTGAATGGTCTGAAATCCATGGGGATGATCTGAATCTTCTGGAACGCACCTTTCTTGAAGCATCTCACGCCTTGATAGAGCAAGAAGCCGCCGAACAGGAAGCCCAGCGCCAACACGCCCTGGAAGCCGCGCAAAAACTGGCTGAAACGGAGCGCGCACGCGCCGAAGAGCAAGTCCATTCCAATCGCCGCCTGCGCCAGCGTACGGCATTATTGACGGTTGCTGTTGTCATCGTTGGCATTCTGGCCTTGGTTGCCTTTATTTTTGGGCAACGAGCGGTTCAGGCTGAAAACCTTGCCACGTCCCGAGAACTGGCGGCTGCCTCCATCAATAACCTGCAAATCGACCCGGAGCGCAGTGTGCTGTTGGCTCTTCAGGCCATCGAAAAAATGGAGACGCTTGAAGCCCGTAATGCGCTGCACCTCGCCTTGCCCGCACTGCATTCTGTTTTCACCGTGCACGCGCATGTGAGAGGCGCCGTTGATGTGGCCTTCAGCCCGGATGGAACCCGCATTGCGAGCATTGGCGAAGATCATACGGTAAAAATCTGGGACGCGATTTCAGGACAACCCCAGCTTATCCTGGAGAACGAGTCGGGCGAATCACCGTCCAGCGTCGCCTTCAGTTCGGATGGCGAAACCCTTGCAACGGCGTGGATCACCCAAGTGATCCTTTGGGATGCGCACAGCGGGGAGAAGGTATACACCCTGAACGGGGCGGCGGTTAATACAGTCGGCTACAACCTGGCGGTAGGCAGATCAGCTTCAGCCCGGATGGTAACTACCTGGCGATTGCCAACATGGATGGGGCTTCCAAAGTTTGGGATTTGGCAACCCAACGTGAGGTTTTGTCGCTACAGAATCCATTGCTGCCGACAAAAGCGATTGCATTCAGTGCGGATGGCCGCTGGCTGGCAACAGGCGGAGATGAGGGACTCGTGAAAATCTGGAACGCTGATTCCGGTGAGGAACGATTCACCTTACCACTCGGCGGCGTGATCCATGCGGTTGCCTTTAGCCCCAACGATCCTCGCGTTGCCGCCGCCAGTGAAGATGGCAGTGTCAAAGTATGGGATGCCACAACCGGCGAAGAGTTGCTAAGCCTGCCGCGCTTATCCGGCATGTATGATCTTGCCTTTCTTTCCAATGGCAGGCTGATAACAGCGGGTCAGGATGGCGTCACCAGGGTCTGGGATGCGATTTCGGGGCAGGAATTGCTCACCCTGGCCGGACACAAGAGCACCGTGGTGGGCGTGGCAGGCAGTCCAGACGGAACCCGCATTGCCACCTCCGGCTACGATGAAACCCTCAGAGTGTGGGATGCCAATCCGGGTCACGAGGTGCTCACCATTGCGGCGCATCAAGATGTTGTCTGGGATGTTCGCTACAGCCCTGATGGCGAGCGTCTCGCCTCGGTCAGTGTTGACGGAACCGCAAATTGTGGGATGCAGATTCAGGCCGGCTGCTGCTTACCCTATCCAAAGGCGATATGCCAACGGACGGATTTACCGGGCTGGCCTTTAGCCAAAACGGCGGGGAAATCGCCGTAGGCGGACTGGATGGGACGATCACCCTGTGGGACAGCCAAACCGGCGACCATTTGCATACGTTCACCGGGCATGAAAACATGGTGCTTGGGCTTGCTTTCAGCTCCAATGGAACCCGCCTTGCCAGCGTCAGTCTAGATTCGACTGCGAAAGTCTGGGATCTAACCACCGGGACGGCAGTAGCCACCTTCACCGGTCACCAAGCTCCAGTTTGGTTGACCAACATCGGCTTTAGCGCGGATGGCAAGCGCGTTTTCACTGGCGGCGATGACGATTTTGTGCGCATGTGGGATGGCGAAACCGGCCAGGAATTGGCTGCGTTTTCGGGGGATGGCAAGGATATTTACGGCGTTGCACTCAGCCCAAACGGCGATCTGTTGGCCATGAGCAACCAAGATGGCGACATTATTCTTTGGGACCTGAATTCCGGAGGAAAAATTGCGCACCTTATCTGGTCATTCCGGATTAGCTCTTCGTCTGGCGTTCAGCCAAGATGGGACTCGGATAGCCTCCGCCAGTTTCGACCGGCTTGCTAAAGTGTGGGATGTCAACACGGGCGAAGAGCTTGTCAGCCTGCATGGCAACACCGGCAATGTTTTTGGCGTTTCGTTTAGCCCGGATGGGAATCACCTTGCTACTGCAGGGGCAGATGGAACGATTCGTACGTATGAATTGCGATTGCCTGCTTTGGTCGACCTGGCGCGTTCCCGCGTCACGCGTTCACTGACGGAAGATGAGTGCCGCAGGTTTATTCATCTGAATAGTTGTCCATAAAAAGAGCCGCGGCGTCAAATGCGGCTGCGCATTCTGTCAGGCGGCGTTTGGCGCCAGCGCGCCCCGGTGATGCCTGTGCTATGATTGCGGCGAACTGTTGCGATGAAGAACCGGATATCTCTGGATCATGGCGTCATTCCTTGAACTGTTCAATGTTGCCACGACTGGCGACGTTCTAAATGCCCCCAACGGCCAACTGACCGATTGAGCGAGTTGAACGTCTCTCTGCTCGTTGGGCAAAGGTCTGGTATACTTCTCCTCTGAAACTGGCGACAGCAGATCCTGGGCAAAACCGCACATAGGTTGCGTCCTTATAGCCGGTCGGCGCCGCCAGGCTGAAATTTTTATCTTCAAAACACTCAACGAGGAGAAACGATGGAATGCCGCACAAATTGACCGACCTCAAACGCCCCGTGCCCAGTGACCTCGACATCGCCCAGGCCGCCACGCCACTGCCCATCCGCCAGATCGCCGACGAGGCCGGCATCCTGCCCGACGAGTTGGAGATGTACGGCAACTACAAGGCCAAGGTCACGCTCGATGTGCGCGATCGGCTCAAGGATCAGCCGAACGGAAACTACATCGTCGTCACCGCGATCACACCGACGCCGCTGGGCGAGGGCAAGACGACCACCACCGTCGGTCTCAGCCAGGCGCTGGGCGCGCATCTGGGCAGGAAGGTCTTCACCTGCATCCGCCAGCCCAGCCAGGGACCGACCTTTGGCATCAAGGGCGGCGCGGCCGGCGGCGGCTATGCGCAGGTCGTGCCGATGGAGGACTTCAACCTGCACCTGACCGGCGACATCCACGCCATCACCGCCGCGAACAACCTGCTGGCCGCAGCCATCGACGCGCGCATGTTCCACGAAGCGGACATGGACGACGAGACGCTTTTTAAGCGCCTCTGCCCGCTCAAGGGTGGCAAGCGCTCCTTCAGCGGCACCATGCTGCGCCGGCTCAAGAAGCTGAGCATCGACAAAACCAATCCCGACGACCTGACGCCGGAGGAGATCAGCCGCTTCGTGCGCCTTGATATCGACCCGGAAACCATTACCTGGCGCCGCGCCGTCGACACCAACGACCGCATGTTGCGCGGCATCACGATTGGGGAAGGGCCGCAGGAGAAGGGGCGCACGCGCGAGACGGGCTACGACATCACCGTGGCGAGCGAGATCATGGCGATCCTGGCGCTCACCACCTCGTTGCAGGATATGCGCGAGCGCTTCGGACGCATGGTGGTCGGCTTGAACCGGCAGGGCGATCCGGTCACCGCCGAGGACATCGGCGCGGCGGGCGCGCTGGCCGTGCTCATGAAAGATGCGATCAAGCCCAACCTGATGCAGACGCTGGAGGGCACGCCCGCGCTGGTGCATGCCGGCCCCTTTGCCAACATCGCCCACGGCAACTCGTCGATTGTCGCCGACCAGATCGCGCTCAAGCTAGTCGGGCCGGAGGGCTACGTGCTGACTGAGGCGGGCTTTGGCGCCGACATCGGCATGGAGAAGTTCTTCGACATCAAGTGCCGCTACAGCGGGCTGGCGCCCGACTGTGTGGTGTTAGTGGCGACGATCCGTGCGCTCAAGATGCACGGCGGCGGCCCCAAGGTGGTCGCCGGCAAGGTGCTCGACGCCGCCTACACCGAGGAAAATCTCGAATTGCTCGAAGCAGGGTGCAGCAACCTCGCCGTCCACGTGCGCAACGCCCGCCGCTTTGGCGTGCCGGTCGTGGTGGCGGTCAACCGCTTCCACACCGACACCGACGCCGAGGTGGAGCTGGTGCGACGCAAGGCAATGGAAGCCGGTGCGTATGATGCCGTGCCCTCCAATCACTGGGCGGACGGTGGCGCCGGTTCCGTGGAGTTGGGCGAGGCAGTGATCGAGGCGTGCAAGCAGCCGTCGGACTTCCAGTTCCTCTACCCGCTCGACCTGACCATCAAGGAGAAGATCGAGACCATCGTCAAGCTGATCTACGGCGGCGACGGCGTGGAATTCTCGCCCAAGGCCGAGGAGCAGATCGCCGCGTACACGCGCGCCGGCTTCGACAACCTGCCCATGTGCATGGCCAAGACGCACCTGAGCATCAGCCACGACGCCGAGCTGAAGGGCGCGCCGAGCGGCTTCACCGTGCCCGTGCGCGAAATCCGCGCCAGCGTCGGCGCCGGCTTCCTCTACCCGCTGCTAGGCACGATGAGCACGATGCCCGGACTGTCGACGCGGCCGGCCTTCTTCGACATCGACATCGACCCGGAAACCGGCCAAATCATCGGGCTTTCCTAACCTGAAAATAGCTTTGACGCAGAGTCGCAGAGAAAGGCGATTGCAGTACTTCACGAAACTCACACAAAGCCACAAAGAACACAAGGCGCGCCATCTTCAACTTTGTGCTCTCTGTGGCTTTGTGTGAGACAAAATCGTGTACGCACTTCCGCTGCGCCCTTCTGGGGAATGCCCGATACTATTTGGTTGATCCGGCAGGATACGCGACAATGACGCATGTCTTTTGCACAACGGTGATGAGGAGCGTTCATGTCGTCCAAATGGCCTGCCAAGTTATTTTCCTATCACCCGCGGGTTCCCGTATCCACAGACGCTGAAGAGGAGGCGCCGCCCGCCCCGTCGCCGGAGTCTGTAGAAGCATCTTCCTCCCCGCCCGTCCTGCCGGAGCCAAACCACGCTGCAACTGAGGAGACGACCCTCACCGCGCCGGTCGAGCACGAAGCGCGGCTGGTTGAGCGCGCCCGCACTCACCCGGAGGCGTTCGGCCAACTCTACGAGCTGTACGTGGATCGCGCTTACTCCTATATCTATCACCGCGGGGCAATGTTCAAGACGCCGAAGACCTGACGCGCGCACCTTCTACCGTGCGCTGGATAAGCTCGACACCTACGAGGATCGCGGGCTGCCTTTCTCGGCGTGGCTCTTTCGGATCGCGCACAACCTGGTCGCCATGGCATCGCGACCACAGTCGCCGCCAGGTGTTTTCATTGGATAAACTCTGGTGGCGTAGCAGCGACGAGCCACGCCCGGAACAGACTGTCGAGGCCAACGCCGAACGCGAGGAATTGTGGGACGCGATCAATCGCCTGCCGGAAGAGCGGCGCAATTTGTTGCTCTACAAGCTCAACACGACGCTCTCCAATCTTGAAATTGGCGAAATGATGAACAAAAGTGAAAGCGCCATCAAGTCGCTCTATTTCAGAACGCTGGCCGCGCTGCGCAAGGATCTCGAAGATCGAGGATGGGAAAACGTGGAAGAAACCAGCGAACCCACCTCCCCTCACCCCCACTCGAACGAGGAAGCATAATCATGGATGATCAATGGATTGATAAGGACGCCGCGTTGATTTCGCCGGATGCGAAGTTTCGCCATGATCTGGCGCAGGCGCTGCAAGACAGCCATGAGCGCCAGCGCGTCCAGCGTCAATTGTATGGGAGCGCGCCGTCTGCGCAGCGCGGCCAAGCGCTCTTCTGGCGGCTGCTTGGCGCGCTTGGCCTGCTGGCTCTGGTCTTTAGCCTGGGCTTCTATGTGGGACAGCAGAGCCACAAATTACGCGGCTACGTCGATTGATCAGCGTGCGTCGCGCACCAGTTCACGCTTGCGTTGCGCCATGCACGCCTGCAATGCTTCGTCGCTGACCGCATCGAGTGGCGGCGGCGCATAGCAGCTTGTCCACCTTCTGCGCCGCGCGCACTTTGCTATCGTGCGCACCGGCGACTTCCCATGCATCGCGCTTCCTTACAGTTTGCTTGCAATGGGGTGCAAGCCCTTGTTGCACCGGGGACTTTGTTTTACAATGGCAAAATAGCCAGGCGCTTCTGAGTTGGCCCCGGCTGTACTGACCACCACTGTGGCTGACCTGCCCGCTGCGACGCATCTGCTCACGCTTTTTATCCCGAATTGATTCTGCATGTCGCGCATTTTGAACAACATTGAGGAAGGATTAAAAAGCTGCTCCCCTTGACGCGGAGGTGCTGAGCAGCAGAGATAACGCGGAAGGAACCTGGGCAGAGAAACCATCCTTATTCTGGAAATGATGCAACGATGCAAGAGCAATTCTTCAAACAACCTATTCTGAATTCTCCCTACGCATACCCTGGCCGCCACTGGGAGCTGGATGAACAGGGCCAGCCAACACAGCAGATCATCGAACGCCGACGCCGTGCGGAGTTCATCACCCCTGTTCCGAAGCCGCGCAAGCGCAAGACGTCACCCAGTCAGCCACAATTGATCTTCGATGAAGGCGTCGGTCTGTCGACGGAGCGCCAACAGTACGACCCGACGCCGATCATCAACCAACTGCGCCAGCGCGTCGATCAATGGCGCGCCATTGCGGACTCGTCACGATGGGATGTCACGCCGGAGACGGCGCGCCTGCTTCAGCACTGGCGTCATTATTCGTTCAACAGCTTTCGCCCCTTTTTCTGTCAGATCGAGGCGGTGGAAACGCTGATCTGGCTGACCGAGGTTGCGCCCAAGGACAAAAAAGCAAACGGAGGCATTCTGGAGCATCTGGAGAATGCCAACCATGACGCCAACCCGGAGTTGATGCGGATTGCGCTGAAGCTGGCCACCGGCGCGGGCAAGACCACGGTCATGGCCATGATCGTCGCGTGGCAGACGGTCAACGCGATGCGCAGACCGAACAGCAAGAAGTTTACGCGCGGTTTTCTGATCGTGACGCCTGGCATCACGATCAAAGATCGGCTGCGTGTGCTGCAGCCCAATGACCCGGACAGCTACTATCAGAGCCGCGAGCTTGTGCCCAACGACATGTTGGGCGACATGGACCGCGCCAAGATCGTCATCACCAATTATCACGCGTTCAAGCTGCGCGAACGGATGGCGCTCTCCAAGGGCGGGCGCGCGCTGCTGCAAGGCCGTGGGCCAGAACTGGCGACGCTTGAGACGGAGGGGCAGATGCTCCAGCGCGTGATGCCCGATTTGATGGGTCTCAAGCATATCCTCGCCATCAATGACGAGGCGCACCACTGTTATCGCGAACGGCCCGGCATTGACGAGGAAGGCGACCTGACCGGCGACGAAAAACAGGAGGCCGAAAAGAACAACGAGGCCGCGCGCCTGTGGATTTCCGGGTTGGAGGCAGTCAACCGCCAGCTTGGCCTCACCCAGGTGGTTGATCTGTCGGCGACGCCTTTTTTCCTGCGCGGTTCGGGCTACGCCGAAGGCACGCTCTTCCCCTGGTCCATGAGCGACTTCTCGCTGATGGACGCCATCGAGTGCGGGATCGTCAAGCTGCCGCGCGTGCCGGTGGCCGACAACATCCCCGGCAACGAGATGCCCGTTTACCGCAACCTTTGGGAGCATATCGGCAAGCAGATGCCAAAGAAGGGCCGGGGCAAGGCCAAATCGCTTGACCCGTTGAGCCTGCCCGTGGAGTTGCAGACCGCACTGGATGCGCTCTACGGCCACTATCAGCAGACTTTTGAACTCTGGCAGCGCGCAGACATCCAGGCGCCGCCCTGTTTTATTGTGGTCTGCAACAATACCGCCACTTCCAAGTTGATCTACGACTACATTTCCGGGTTTTATCGAGAAAATGAGGACGGCAGTTCCAGCCTGGTCAATGGCCGGCTGAAACTGTTCCGTAATTTTGATGAGAACGATACACCGCTGGCGCGGCCAAACACGCTGTTGATCGACAGCGAGCAGCTCGAATCCGGCAGTGCGCTGGACGACAACTTTCGCAAGATGGCCGCTGACGAGATTGAACGTTTCCGCCGTGAGATTATCGAGCGCACCGGCGACGTGCGCCAGGCGGAGAATCTGACCGACCAGGAGCTGCTGCGCGAGGTGATGAATACGGTCGGCAAGCCGGGCCGGCTGGGCGAAGGCATCCGCTGCGTCGTCTCTGTGTCGATGCTGACCGAGGGGTGGGACGCCAACACGGTGACGCATGTGCTGGGCGTGCGCGCGTTTGGCACGCAATTGCTCTGCGAACAGGTGATCGGCCGGGCGCTGCGCCGCCAATCCTACGAACTCAACGAGGCAGGGATCTTCAACGTCGAATATGCCGACGTGCTGGGCATTCCCTTTGACTTTACGGCCAAGCCGGTGGTGGCGCCGCCGCAGCCGCCGCGTGAGACGGTGCACGTGCACGCGGTGCGCCCCGAGCGCGACGCGCTGGAGATTCGTTTTCCGCGCGTCGTGGGCTATCGCGTGGAATTACCCGAAGAACGGCTGAGCGCCCAGTTCAATGAGGATTCGGTGCTGGAACTGACGCCTGATCTGGTCGGCCCATCGATCACGCGCAATGCCGGCATCATCGGCGAAGAGATCGATCTGAACCTGCAACATCTGGCGGATGTGCGTCCTGCAACGCTGCTCTATCAATTGACCAAGCGGCTGCTTTTCACCAAGTGGCGCGATCCTGGTGATGAGCCGAAACTGCACCTGTTCGGCCAGCTCAAGCGCATCGCCAAGGAGTGGCTCGACACGTGTTTGGTCTGCAAAGGCGGCGCCTATCCGGCTCAGTTGCTCTATCAAGAGCTGGCCGACATGGCCTGCGAACGGATCACGGCGGCCATTACGCGCTCATTTCTGGGCGAGCGCCCCATCAAGGCCGTGCTTGATGCGTACAACCCGGCCGGCTCGACAATGCACGTCAACTTCAACACGTCCAAGCGCGAGCGCTGGCAGACCGATCCCCGCCGCTGCCACGTCAATTGGGTTGTGCTCGACAGTGATTGGGAAAGAATCACAGCCTGGGGCTGGAGGTTCCTTACCGCTACGGCTCCGAAACGCGCATCTATCGTCCTGACTTCATCGTGCAGGTGGATGATGGCTACGGGGGAGATGGTCATGGGCGCGAGGGTCACGGCGACGCCGGCCCACTGCATCTAATCGTGGAGATCAAGGGGTACCGCCGCGAAGACGCCAAGGAAAAGAAAGCCACGATGGAGACCTACTGGGTTCCCGGCGTTAACCGCCTCGGCGTCTACGGTCGCTGGGCCTTCGCCGAGTTCGCCGAAGTCTACCAGATCGAAACCGACTTCGCGGCCAAAGTCGAAGCCGCGTTCGCCGCCATGCTCGCGTCCCATCGGGACGCCTAGATTCACATGTCCCGATGGGACGATTGAATGATGGAGATTGTTCGATGGCCAATACCTATACATCGCTCTTCTACCATATCGTCTTCAGCACCAAACACCGCGTCCGCTACATCCGCCCGGAGATCGAGCAACGCGTCTGGGAATATATGGGCGGCGTCATGCGCCACCACAAGCTGACCGCGCTGCAAATCGGCGGAGTTGACGACCACATCCACGCGCTGATCATGGCGCCGCCGACCATTGCGCCCTGCCAGATCGCGCAATATCTGAAGGGCGACTCCTCCAAATGGATTCACGAGACCTTCCCGGAGCTGCACGCCTTTGCCTGGCAGGAGGGCTACGGCGCCTTTACCGTCAGCAAGTCGGGTCTTGCGGTTGTCATCCGCTACATTCAAAACCAGCGCGCCCATCACCAGAAACAAGATTTCCAGGCCGAATACCTGGACTTCCTACACCGTCACGAGGTCGACTACGATGAACGCTACGTGTGGGGATAACGACCCGCCCCATCGGGGCGCATGAATTGAGACACTCCCGCGCGACGGGATGCTTGTGATGGCGAATGCATCGGCGAACGCGGCCATGAATGATGGGGTGGATATTCAGGAATCGCCGGCCATGAATGACCGACCTAAGGGCAGGCGTCCCGATGGGACGAAATGCGTAGCGCCCGACCCCGCCACATCGGGGCGCATGAATTGAGACACACGACACGTCGAATTCCCGCCCCATCGGGGCGCATGAATTGAGACACACGACACGTCGAATTCCCGCCCCATCGGGGCGCATGAATTGAGACACACGACACGTCGAATTCCCGCCCCATCGGGGCGCATGAATTGAGACACACGACACGTCGAATTCCCGCCCCATCGGGGCGCATGAATTGGAGACACACGACACGTCGAATTCCCGCCCCATCGGGGCGCATGAATTGAGACACACGACACGTCGAATTCCCGCCCCATCGGGGCGCATGAATTGAGACACACGACACGTCGAATTCCCGCCCCATCGGGGCGCATGAATTGAGACACACGACACGTCGAATTCCCGCCCCATCGGGGCGCATGAATTGAGACACACGACACGTCGAATTCCCGCCCCATCGGGGCGCATGAATTGAGACACACGACACGTCGAATTCCCGCCCCATCGGGGCGCATGAATTGAGACACACGACACGTCGAATTCCCGCCCCATCGGGGCGCATGAATTGAGGAACATGGAATGGCGAAAACCACCGGCAAATCCGTCGAGACGTTGACGCACGACGAAAATAAACGCCGCAATATCCCCACCGCGGAGTACCAATCCGTGCTCGACAAGGAGCAGCAGGATCCGGTGCGCGTGGCCTACGAGCGGCGCAATCGCGACCTGGACCCGCAACTGGTCTGGCGCGGCAAGGACGAGCAGGACTGGAGCGACCTTGTCGTCCACGCGCCACCGCTCTACATCCAGGAGAAGGTGCACCCCAAGGTGCTGGTGGACGACCTGCTGCGCCAGAGCGCGCTGGCGCGGGCGCAGACGCCGGACACGCAACTTGACCTCTTTGGTGACTTCAACGGCCTGCCCAGCGAGGAGGCCAAGACCGAGTTCTACCAGCACGACGCCCACTGGTCGAACCGCATGATCCTGGGCGACAGCCTGCAGGTGATGGCGAGCCTGGCCGAGCGCGAGGGGCTGCGCTGGCAAGGTGCAGTGCATCTACTTCGACCCGCCCTACGGCATCAAGTTCAACAGCAACTTCCAGTGGAGCACCACCAGCCGCGACGTGAAGGACGGCAACGCCGACCACATCACCCGCGAGCCCGAGCAGGTCAAAGCCTTCCGCGACACCTGGCGCGACGGCATCCACAGCTACCTCACCTACCTGCGCGACCGGCTGACCGTGGCGCGCGACCTGCTGACGGAGTCGGGGTCGATCTTTGTGCAGATTGGGGATGAGAATGTGCACCGGGTGCGGGCGGTGATGGATGAGGTGTTTGGGGATGCAAACTGTATTAGCGAAATCGTCCTCAAAACCACAAGCGGGGCGGGGAGCCCCACTGGCGGAACCGTCACACTTGCGGGTGTGCATGATTACGTACTGTGGTTCGCGAAAAACAAACAGGCGATAAAATATCGCCAACTTTACTTTGACAAGAGTGAAATGCAGACAGCAGACCTTTACAGGCGTGTTCTGTTTTTGACTGGTGAAGATCGCAATGCGACCACAGAGGAACTAAATGGTGCAGATCCTCTTCCGCCCGAAGCGAGCTTGTTTCGCCCGGATAACCTAACCAGCCAGAGCTCTCCTGAAAGCGCTACTTTTGAGGTTGAGTATCGCGATCTCCAGATCACACCAGGCAAGGGTGGGTGGAAAACTAATCCTACAGGAATGGGTAGAGTTCGCAGTGCAGGACGACTCTGTCAAGCCCAGCCCTCACTCCAGTATATCCGTAAATGGGATGACTTTAATGCAGCGCCAATAAATGATGTTTGGACAGATGTAGGAACCGGTTCATTCACAACAGAAAAAGTTTATGTCGTGCAAACAAATGCCAAAATTGTTGCTCGCTGCTTGTTGATGGCCACCGACCCCGGCGACCTCGTCCTCGACCCCACCTGCGGTTCCGGCACCACCGCCTATGTCGCCGAGCAGTGGGGTCGGCGCTGGATCACCATCGACACCAGCCGCGTCGCCCTGGCCCTGGCGCGCCCGGCTGATGGGCGCCCGCTACCCCTACTTCCTGCTGGCCGACTCGCGTGAGGGGCAACTCAAGGAGGCCGAAGTCACCCGCAGCGCGCCCTCCAGCCAGCCAACGCACGGCAATATCCGCCACGGCTTTGTCTACGAGCGCGTGCCGCACATCACCCTCAAATCCATCGCCAACAACGCCGAGATCGACGTGATCTGGGAGGAATGGCAGGCGAAGCTGGAGCCGCTGGCTGCCAGCCTCAACGCCGCGCGCGGGCAGCAGTGGGAAGAGTGGGAGATTCCGCGCCATGCCGAAGGACCCTGGCCGCCCGCCGCCGCGCGGCTGCTTGACCAACTCCAGGCGGAGCAAGTGCGCGGCGACGACGCCAATGCCCGCAAGCTCGCCATGTGGCTGCAAGAGCTCAACCACACGCTCACGCGCGCCTACACGCTGGCCGACCTGCCGGATCGCGCCGCGGAGCCGTGGCCGGAGGACGCGGCGCAGCTTCACGCGGCGTGGTGGCAAGCCCGCATCGCCCGCCAGCAGGCGATCGACGCCTCGATCGCGGCCAAGGCCGAATTTGAATATCTCTACGACAAGCCCTACGAGGACAAGAAGCGGGTGCGCGTGGCCGGGCCGTTCACGGTGGAGAGCTTGTCGCCGCACCGTGTGCTCGGCGTCGATGAGAACGATGAGTTGATCGACCCGCTCAAAGAGGGTGGGGTCGCGTACGGCGAGGAGCAGGACTTCACGCAGATGATCCTGGAGACGCTCAGGGTGGCCGGCGTGCAGCAGGCGCACAAGGAGGACAAGATCGACTTCACCAGCCTTGTCCCCTGGCCGGGCGATCTGGTCTGCGCGGAGGGGAGATTTGTGGCTGGTGGTCAGGGGGTGGTAGTGGCTGGTGGACTGCAAAGCACCAGCCACCAGCCACCAGCCACTAGCACTGAATTGCGCGCCGCCATCTTCATCGGGCCGGAGTTTGGCACCGTCACCCGCCCCGACCTGGTGCAGGCCGCGCGCGAGGCGGGCGACGCCGGTTTCGACGTGCTGGTCGCCTGCGCCTTCAATTACGAGGCGCACACGACCGAGTTCAACAAGCTGGGGCGCATCCCCGTGCTCAAGGCGCGCATGAACGCCGACCTGCACATGGCGGGCGAGTTGAAGAACACGGGCAAGGGCAATCTCTTTGTCATCTTCGGCGAACCGGATATTGATGTGCTGCCTGTGACAGACAACCAGGTGCGGGTCAGGATCAACGGCGTAGATGTTTTTCATCCCAACACCGGCGAAGTGCGCAGCGACGGGCCGGAGGGCATCGCGTGCTGGTTCATCGACACCGACTACAATGAGGAGAGTTTCTTCGTGCGTCATGCCTACTTCCTGGGCGCTAACGATCCCTATAAGGCGCTCAAGACCACGCTCAAGGCGGAGATCGACGAGGAAGCGTGGGCCACGCTCAACAGCGATACGTCGCGGCCCTTTGCCAAACCGGCGTCAGGCCGCATCGCCGTCAAGGTGATCAACCACCTGGGCGACGAGGTGATGAAGGTATTCCGCGTGTAAGGTCATGCGCCCCGATGGGGCGAGAATCCCTCGCCCCATCGGGGCGCATGACCTTATGGGCGCACGCCCGGTTGAGCAGCGAGGAGCAAAAGACCGCCAAGACCACCGCCTTCGACCTCCAACTTAACCCGGCCAACCCTGGCATGAGCTTCCACAAACTCGACCGCGCCCGCGACAAGAAAACGGATGAGGCGGATTCTCACGGATTTCATCCGAAAATCATCCGGTTTCTTCCGTCAAATCCGTCTCATCCGTGGCCTATGGAAATGTGGCCTATCGAAATTAAGAATCGCCGGCCATGAATGACCGGCCTATAGATGGACGTAAATGGAGCAAGGATAGTCGTAGGTCAGGCTACCAGCCCGACGTGTTGCATCAACGAGCCAAATCAGTAGCGCGCGAGTGAGCGCGCCGCATCGTAAATCTTCGCGGCATTGGGTCGATACGCATCTTCCAGCGGCGGGCTGAAGGGGACGGGCGTGTCCAGCCCGCCGAGGCGCTGCACCGGCGCGTCGAGCCACTCGAAGGCTTGCGCGGCCACCAGCGCGGCCACTTCCGCGCCGACGCCGGGCCAGTTGGTTGGCGGCGTGGACGACCAGCACCTTGCCGGTCTTGCGGGCGGTGGCGAGAATCGCCTACGTGTCCAGCGGCTTGAGCGTGCGCAGGTCGAGCACGTCAGCGGTGATGCCTTCCTGTGCCAGCTTGTCCGTCGCTGCCAGCGCCTGTTGCAGCATCGCGCCGTAGGTGATGATCGACAGGTCGCCGCCCGCGCGGGCGAGCTGCGCCTGACCCAGCGGTACGACGTACTCGCCCGGCGGCACGTAGCCTTTGAGCGAGCGGTAGAGCGGCTTGCTCTCGAAGTAGATCACCGGGTTGTTGTCGCGGATGGCGGCGATCAGCAGCCCCTTAGCGTCGGCGGGCGTGCCGGGCGCCACCACTTTCAGACCGGGCGTGTGCACGAACCACGCCTCCGGGTTCTGGCTGTGGAAGGGGCCGGAGCGGATGCCGCCGTCCGACGGCGCGCGGATGACCCAGGGGACCGCGCCGCCCCAGCGGTAGTGCGTGGTGGCGGCAAACTGCACGATGCTGTCGAAGGCAGACGAGATGAAGTCGCCAAACTGCATCTCGATCACCGGTCGCAGCCCCATCAACGCCATGCCCGTGGCCGCGCCGACAAAGCCCAGCTCGGCAAGGGGCGTGTTGAGCACGCGGCGCGCGCCGAACTCCGCCTCAAAGCCTTTGGTGACCTTGAACGCGCCGCCAAAGTCGCCGGCAATGTCCTCACCCATCACCAGCACATTGGGATCGCGGCGCATTTCCTCGCGCAAGGCTTCGCTGATCGCGGCGATGTAGGTCAGCTCGCGGCCAGGATCGGCGACGGCTTCTTGTCCGTAAAACCCAAAGGGACTTGCAGTGCTCATCATCGTTAATTGTTTCTACTCGACCAGATCGCAACAGGCTTTGTTACTTTGCTTCGTCACAGCGCGGAGGCGCGTCCAAACCGTGCAGTAGACTCCAGCCGCTACGCCGCATAGACGCCGTGCGTCACCGAGGCCGGCTCCGGCAGCGGGCTGGCCTCGGCGTGCTCGACTGCGTCAGCCACTTCGACCGTGGCGCGTTGGACGATCTCATCGAGTTCCTCCGCGTCGGCGACGCCGGCGGACAGCAGTTTCTCCCGGTAACGGTGCAGCGGGTCGCGCGCCTCCCATTCCGCCAGCAGCGCCGGCGGCACATATTCGGCGCCGTCGTGAATGGCATGGCCCAACATGCGCATGGTCTTGGCCTCGATCAAGGTCGGCCCATCGCCGCGGCGCGCCCGTTCCACCGCGTCAAGCGTCACCGCATAGACGGCTTCGACATCGTTGCCATCCACCGTGACGCCGGGCATGGCGTAGGCCGCGGCGCGTTCGACAAGGTTAGGCGACTTCATCTGCTGGTCAAGCGGCGTGGAATAGGCGTACTGGTTGTTCTCGACGATCACGACCAGCGGTGCATTCCAGACCGCGGCCAGGTTGAGCGTCTCGTGAAAGAGGCCGGCGCTGCTGGCGCCGTCGCCGGTGAAGGTGAGGGCGACGCGCGGCTCGCGGCGGTAGACAAAACTCATCGCCGCGCCCAGCGCCACCGGCAGCGAATGCGGCAGGTGACTGATGAAGCCAATGGTGTTCAGCGCCAAATCGCCCATGCCGTGAAAATTGGCGTCGCGCCCGCCCGAAACGCCATCGGCGCGGCCGAGCAAATTGCCGAAGATGCGGCGCGGCGTCATGCCCCGCAACAGATACGCACCGAGGTCGCGGTGCATCGGCGCGATCACGTCGTCCGGCGCGAGGGCGAAACTGGCGCCGACGCTGATCGCCTCGTGCCCGCGTTGGCTGAAAGCGCCGCCCAGCCCACGCCCCTGCTTCCACAGCGCGACTACATTCTCATCGAAGACGCGCGTCAACATCATCCAGTAAAAGAGTTCCAGATGCTGCGCGTTGGTTAGCAAGGCTTCACTCACCCACTCCACCCCCTTTATGGGGACCGAGAAAGTTCTCTCCGTTATAGTGAATCAGATGCTCTGGATGATCGGCCACCCACACTTCAGTTTCCCAACTGATTTCAGAGGCATACCGGCCTAGCGAGCGACGATCGGGGAAGGCGGTCACGAACACCAACCCAGCGGTCGAGTCTGCAAATAAATCAGCAAGTTCAAGATGACGTTCGCTGTCAACTGGGCCATGGCTTGTCACCGCTTCGATCAGATAGAGCCAGTTCATTGCGCGGTGAAATAAAACAACGTCTGGAAACTTGCCGTGAACGTCAAAACTCAAACCTAAAGATGCCATTGTATCAACATCGAGGTGAACTGCTTTGCGCCAGTGTCACCGATGTAGAGCACCTCTGCACCAGGCGCAAACCGTGGGCCAAATTCGTAAATGATCTTCGCAATCAATTCACTATGTGCACCGGGCGACAGCGTAAATGCTTTGCCGTGGATTGTCAATGGGATTTTTGACATTTCGCGGGCACGAGCATAGCGTTCTGCCAAAGAGCCATGCTCTTTCAAATGCGATTCAACCTTTGTGCGCCAATCAGCGCGCTGAAAGCTTCGAACCAGACCAAGAACTTCTGATGTTACCTGATAGATCCATTTAGGACTATTCACTGGACGATCAGGTTCGTCAGGGTTCATCACTGCAATCCCCGCCTGCACGAATTGGTGCATTGTTTGGCGCCGAAACGTCTCACGGGTGTTCGGTGCATAAGTCTTGGCGGAGTAATCACGGACAAAATCCATAATTGGCGTAATGCCCATGAGGGGAGCGGACGCTTTCTCCCACTTGTCGCCCGGCTTAAGTGCAAATAGTGCAAGTAAAGTCAGCGCAGAACGCTCGTTCCGCTGCGCCTTAGGCATACCTAACTCATCCAGAATGACGAGAGCTTCTTCAATCTTGCGTTGAGCATCCACTGGATCAGTAGTGCTATAAGTTACACCCATTGTTGAAATCTCGGCTTCCAGTAATGCATCGATTGTTTGTTGGTTGGGAAACGCATCCTTGAACAGACTGCCCCACCGGGTCAGTGTTGCTTCATTTGGATACTGTAACGTGCGGAGATCATTGGCGTTGACCTGAGTGTGACCGGAAAACTGGCGGAAATGCAGATCAATCAATGTCGAATTCAGATAAAGGGCAAGACCCCGCGCCAGTTCAGGCGACAGGCCGCTCCCTTTGCGATGAAGTACATTCAAATGGTTCTCGAAACCCACCATTTTCCCCGGCACGCGGCCTGGATCATAAACGCTTGCCACGATCCTACGCTTTTCTTCTTTTGCGCTGAAACGACGAATCAACACGTACCATTCATTTGGCATCAACCAGGGCTGCGTCTTCACAGACGCGGCAATTGCATTCGGTTTCGAGCCATCAAGTTTCGGCCAATGCACGGCATGATGGCGTAAGTGACCAGGGTAGATTAGAGGAAACGTATCCTGGGTAGGGTTTTGACGAAGATCACTGCGTAGCCGGAAATCTACAACCGGCCCTGTGCTGACCGTTACGCCAAGCTCAGCCAGCGTGGATGTGAACACGCTCAACCGCTCGATCACCAGCCTATCCGCCTTGCTGACTGCAATGTTGATGAACAAATTGCTATCGCCTGGCTTGACCACTTCCGCGTATGGCGCCTCACGCTGCGTCAGGTCGTCTAGCTCGGCGCGTACACTGGAAGTAATGACAACCGGTAGGCGGTGCTGATTCTTGACGGCGTGAATGATAATATTTTCCTGCAAAACCTCGTTGTCCCTGAACGCCTGGTCGCGCGTTTCAAAGACATGGATATGACGGAAACTCATTTCGTGAAGGAAAAAGGTGCGGAACGAACGGAAGTAAACGCCGTTACAAAAACTGCGTGGCACAATTGCCACCAACTCACCGTCTGCCGTTAATAAGTGGCTGGCCACCGCTAAAAACCCTGTATATAAGTTCGATGTCTCGATGCCAATCTGCTGGAGCTGTATGCGGGTGTTTGAATGGCTGTTGATCTTGCGATAAGGAGGGTTCATGATGCAATGCGTGAAGCGCTGTGGCGGCGCCCCAAATAAAGTGTGTTCATTGCGCACCAATGCGACGCCTGCCTCGATAAAATCTTCGTCGTAAATTTGCCAGCGAAACTTGATGCCGCCCTGTGCGCAGAATGCGTGACACTCTTGCAGGGTGGCCTCAAGGCGCCGGCGCATCACAGGATCGATCCTCATACGCATGAACGGTGATCGATCGTAAGCCCGTCTGAAGCAGAGCCTGTTCGACAAATGCTGAGGTCAGCATCCCAATGCCGGCGCCTGGATCAAGTAAGACGATCTCACCGGATGGGGGGGCGAACAACGACGCCATGAACCGAGCAATTGGGGCAGGAGTCATGAACTGCCCCAGCTTCTCGCGCGTCAAGGGCGAAAGCTCTCGATCTACACTCATCCGTCGCTGATCGACGCCGTCCAGCATAGCTACAGTTGCCCCAGGGTTGCCCACAGCGCATCGAGCGCCCGCACCAGCGTGGCGTCGGCGCTTTGCCCGGTGTTGTCGATGCGCACGGCGTCTGCGGCCGGACGCAGCGGCGCCAGGGCGCGCTCGCTGTCGAGGCGGTCGCGGCGCATCATGTCGGCCAGCACCTGCTCGGAGGAGATAGTCTTGCCTTGTTGGTGCAGCTCGTGATGGCGCCGGCGGGCGCGCTCCTCCGGGGTGGCGTCCACATACAACTTCAGGGCCGCGTCAGGCACCACGACGGTGCCGATGTCACGGCCCACCAGCACGATGCCGGGGCGGTCGGCGTCGCCGCGGCCATAGCGCTGCGCGATCTGCCGCTGCTTGGCCGTCATCGCGCGGCGCACCTCGCAATAGGCGGACACCGCGGAAACGTTGCGATCCACCTCAGGCGCACGGATCAGCCAGGTGACATCCTGGCCGTCCACCCGCACCGTGGCGTGACGGCCATCCTGCTGTGCGGGCTGGGGCGAGCAGAGATCGATCTCCAGCGCGTGCGCCAGGTCGCCCACGGCCGGCTCATCCTCAATGGCGACCCCGCGCGCCAGCGCCGCCCAGGTGACCGCGCGATACATGACGCCGGTGTCAAAGAAGAGATAGTCGAGCGCCTTTGCCAGTCTGTAGCCAACTGTGCTCTTGCCCGACGCGGCCGGGCCATCGATGGCGATGATGGCAGGACGCACCTGTTCGCCCAACGCACGCACCGAGCTTTCAATCTGGCTGCTTTCAAGTAGGCTCATCGACGATTTTCCCAAGATGGCGTGGCAACGGTCGTTGTGTCAGCGTGGGCGCGGCGGGCGTCGTTTATCGAAGCCACGCGCCGGCGCTTTTGCGCGTGGTGAGCGTGCGCCGTACGCGGAACGCGTACTCGTACGCGTCGATGGAGATGGCTTTGACGGTTTAGGACGCGGCGTCGCGGTTTCCAGCCCGACCGCATGGCGCAAGGTGCGCACCTCGGTCGGCGTCAGCGCTTTGCATTGCCCAAGCTCCACATCCCCCAACAGCAGCGGGCCAATGGCCCACCGCACCAGACGCAGCGTAGGATAGCCGACCGCGCCGGTCATCTGCCGGATCTGCCGTTTCTTGCCCTCGCGCAGCACAATGCGCAGCCAGACGCCCTCCACCGGCCCGCGACTCAATTTCAAGGCGTCCGGCACGCCGTAAACCACCTCGACTTCCGCCGGAGCCGTGCGACCTTCCGGCAGATCGACGCCGTGACGCAATGTCAACAGTGCTGGCGTCGTCGGCATGGCTTCCACCAGGACGTAGTAGACCTTGGGATGCTCGTAGCGCGGATGGGTGAGCCGGTGGGCGAGTTCGCCGTCATCGGTCAGCAGCACCAGCCCTTCGCTGTGCAGATCGAGCCTTCCAACGGGAAAGAGACGCCCCGCATCGGGAGGCGCCAGATCCAGCACATTGCGCCGCTCTCCGACGTCGCCGCCCGCATCGCTGAGCACGCCGCGCGGTTTGTGCACCTTGTAATATTGATGCGTCGGCGCAACTTGCAGCAGCTTGCCGTCGACCAGAATACGGTCACGCGCCGGGTCAGCTTTGACGCCCAGCGTCTGCACCACCTTGCCGTTGACCTGGACGCGGCCCGCGGTGATCAATTCTTCACACTTGCGCCTGCTGCCGATGCCGGCGGCGGCCATCACTTTTTGCAATCGTTCAGGAGCCATAGAACCTCGATTGTAGCCGCGTTGGAGAGAAGCGTCAATGCAAATGCAACGTTTTACGCTTCCACCGAACCGGCAAGGTCAAAGTACTCACGCCATGAGAGGATCTTGCCATCCACCAGGTCGACAATGATGGCGTCGGCGGTCACACCACGCACGCCATCGCGGCGGCGCGTCACGCTCCACAGCCATTCGATGGCGACCTTTGTCCCATCTGGCGACGCAAAGAGGTTCGTGATCGCGATCTCCAGGTCCGCAAAGCCGGCATGAAACTCATCCATGGTCGCCCGCAAGATGGAAGCGGGGAACTCGCCGCCGGGCGAGGTCAAAACGCCGTGCGGCAGCCAATCGCCCGCGGCCAGGTCGAAGTCGTTGCGTCGCCAAGCCTCGGCCTGCCGTTCCACTAATGATCGAATCGATTCTAACAAAGGTGCGTCGCTCGCATTGCTTGTCATGAGAATGCTCCTTTCGGACGTTGGTTTTTGATCATGTTGCGACAAGCTTAGGTGATTTTAGTGAGATTGACAAAGACATGCACGTGCGATACCATCCCTCCCTGTTATCTTAAAAACTGAACACTGTGCTGTCGGCGCCTCTCCTCAAACTTATCTTCAGATGTTTGTCTGTGAATTCTGTCAAAATCTGCTCCCCATCCATCGCTCTGGTTCTGTAACTACTGACGTTTTCAATTTGTACGCAAGAAGGAGGAAGCTGGTTATGTCACGCTATCGTCAAGTCCTATCTGTGCTTGCCTTGCTGAGTTTTTTGCTGATGTTGTCTGCCTGCACCGCACCTACCACACTGAGTGAGCCGGCGTCGAGCTCATCGGACGCAACCGTGCCTGTCGTTACCTGGTATTACTACGACCAGGATAATACGGATCCCGAAGCAAACGAGCGCGTGGGCAACTTTTATCTTGCCGAGACGATTCCCCAATTCGATGAAGAGTTTGCCGGCCAGTATCGCTGGGTGAATGTCCCACGCGACTACAATCTCGTTCTGGATTTGGTGGCGGCAGTTCAGAACAACGGGGACGTGCCTGATATTATGCGCACCGGCACGGCGGATATTCCAACTTTCCTGTTGAACAACACGGTGCAGGACATCACCGACTATGTCACCAGTGCGCCTTGGTATGCCGATTTGGATCCAAAGGCAGTGGAGGCATGTACGGGGCCGGACGGGAAAATTTACTGTGTCCCAGTGTCGGAATCTCCTTACTTGGTTTACTTCTGGACTGACCTGTATCCAGAGGGATTCCCTAAGACCACGGATGCGTTCCTAGCCCAAGCGGACGAACTCAAAGCTGACGAAAATTTTGCGTTGACCTACTGGGGTTCAACCGCATTCGATGGAGAAGGCGCCGGGCGCTATTACTATCAAGTGATCAGTTCGTTTGGCGGAAGCTATGATGACGGTCAGGGAAATATGCGGCTGAATACGCCGGAAAACGTTGCGGCCGTGGAGTTCATGCGAGAAATTGTGGCGAATGGTTATTCCCCCGAAGCAGCGTTTGTCGGTAACTTTGAGGAGGAGGCGTCGTTCAAGGATGGATTGGCCGGCGCATTCCCGACCGGCTTCTACATCGGCTATCAGTACCTTAACCCGCTGAAGTCGCCAACCGGCCAGGAGTTCAACACGATTTCAGCGCAAGACATGGAAGACGCAGTAAACGCTGGCGTGATGGGGCTGGCGCCCATTTTTGCGCCGGAGGGCGCCACGCCAGGCTGCCACATGGATGTCTTTGGCTTCGTCATTCCCACTGGCGCCAAGAATGTAGAAGGGGCCAAGGCGTACATCGACTGGATTATGCAGCAAGAACGCGCGGTGCAATGGGTGCTGCGTGCAGGCGGCGGTGTGCCGGTGGCAAGCAGCGTGCGCGAGGATGCGGCCTTCCAGACCGAAATTTTCAAGCAAGGGGCGGCTGCGTTGGAAGCCAGCGACTGCAAACCGTGGTACGGCTCGCTCACGCGCATAGCGGAGGCCAAGAAGCTCATCACGGAAACGATGTTCGACCTGCTCAAGGGCAACCCCGACGCTGATATTGCTGCCGCGTTGGCCGCCACCGAAGCAGAGTACAACAGCAACAATTAGCTGTTTGCCTTTGGAGAGCAGAGGGCGATGCTGAAACCCTCTGCTCTCTCCTCACGCAACGTTGTCAAAAGAGCAACTTTTCCAAAGAACACCTATGGATTGGATACGCAAACGCCTACGTTTATCGGCGCGAGGATGGCTGCCCTTCTGGGTCATCCTGCCCGCCCTGCTCGTGATCGCCGCGATCCAGCTTTACCCGACGATTTACACGGTCATTTTAAGTCTTCAGCAGATTGAACCTGGCACAGGACAATTTATTTTCGTCGGAGCACGGAACTTTGAGCGGCTTTTCGGCAGCATTGCCTTCATGCGCAGTCTGGTGCACACTGTCGTCTTTCTGCTCGGATATGTGACGCTAACCTTGGGCGCTTCCTTTGCCATTGCATTGCTGTTGCGGCAACGTCTGCGCTTGACGCCGCTTTATATTACGTTGATCTTTGTGCCCTGGATCATTTCTGACATAGTTGCCGGCGCCGTGTGGCGTCTGTTTGTGGTGCCGGATTATGGCTTGTTTTCGCCCTTTTTTGCCAATCCCGCGCTGTTCGGCGAGCCAAACGGCATCTCAATCTTGACCAGCGTGCCGCCCAACCAACTTGGCCCGCGCATGCCGTTGCCGCCTGCGCCTGCGCTGCTTTTTCTCATCGTAGCGTCTACGTGGAAAATCTTACCGTTTACGACGCTGCTGATATTAGGGGCGCTGCAAACCGTTTCACCAGAAGTGCAGGAGAGCGCCAAGATCGATGGCGCGTCAAACTGGCAGTTGTTGCTGCGTATTATTCTACCGTTGATCAAGCCCATGCTGGCGGTGACGCTTTTCTACTTGATTCTGGGGGGCATCAACGGCGTCGGCATGGTTTTCAGCCTGACGGGCGGCGGGCCAGGCACCTCCACAGAAGTGATCAGTTATCTTCTCTATTCGATCGGATTCTCCAAGCTCGACTTCGGATTGGCTGGCGCGCTATCGGTCTTTATCGCCGTGCTGAATTTCGGATTGATCGCGCTCACGCTAAAGCTATCGGCCGCTTATGAAGAACACTAAACAACTGCGTTCATGGCCATTCAATGGTGTGCTGATTGGCATCTGCTTTGTCGTTTTCTTTCCGATTCTCAGCACGTTACTGCTATCGATCAAAGAGCCGGAGGACGTTCGCCGTAAGCCGCCTATTCTGCTGCCCTGTGATACGGAAAGCCGTGCGATTGACTTGCGCAACTGTCGTTTTTCACTAGATGGCTACAGCCGAGTGTTGCTGCTTCGACCAAATCCAGACAGCCTCTTCGGCCAATCGGTGACAGGTCGTCTGTTTACACAATATCTGCCGAATACCTTGTTTTACGCCACCTTTGCCGCCTTCATTACTACGCTGCTGGCTGGATTGGCAGCGTACGGTCTGTCGCGCTTCCGCTTCCAGGGCAGGCGTCTCCTGCTCACGTTGTTGCTGGCGCTCTCCGGCGTCCCTTTGCTGACTATGCTGCTCGCGTTATACCAGATGAATGTGCGGATGCGCCAGTTGATTCCTGGCTATGAAGAGCGGCTGTTTATGGTGGTCGTTTATGTCGGGTTTGAACTGCCCTTTGCGATTTGGGTTGTCAAGGGCTTCTTTGACGCCATCCCGGTCGAACTGGAAGAGGCAGCCAAAATCGATGGGGCGTCACCGCTAAATGCCCTTGTTCGCATTGTAGCGCCGCTCGCCGCGCCGGGGCTGGTTTCGATCTTTCTTCTGACTTATGTCAATGTATGGAACGAATTTATCGCCAATTATCTGCTTTTGGGCCGAAGCGAACTGCGCGGGGCCATGTATGGCATCTATGAGTATATTTCTCAATCTCTTTCCGCCTACAATGCGTTGGCCGCCGCCTGCATTTTGGTGATTCTACCCGTTATTGTCATTTTTCTCTTCACGCGTCAAGCATTCTTCCGCTCGATGCTGGAAGGCGCCATCAAAGGCTGAAAGCAGCGATAAATGGACAGGATGGGAGGGACGTTCCCGCCCCAAAGTTTCATCTTTGACAATTTACCAATTGAGCGCCAAGGGTAAAGCTTTGGTGCGGTCAGTATGAAGTGAACACAGATAGACGCAGATAAACGCAGATGAGCACGGATGTCTGGCTGCTTTGAGCTTATCCGTGTTGACCTGATGCTATCTGCGCCTATCTGCGTTTTCTCGTTGCCACTTTACCCACCGCTTGGCGCTTCCATCCTTTAGGGGCGAATCAATACTTTAAGCACGCCCTTCTCGCCGGCGCACGCGAGCGCCTCGGCTGCGTCATCCAGGCCATATTCGGCGTGAATGAGCGGGCGCGGGTCGATGCGACCCTGCGCAAGCGCTGCCAGGGCAGGGGCAAAGGGGCCGCAGCGGCTCCCCAGGATCGTCACTTCATCTACAACCAGGCGGCTCAGGTCGAAACCGTCGAGCCGGTCGGCAAAGGTGCTTTTGAGCACCAGCACGCCCAGCGGGCGCAGCAGGGACAGCGCGTCGAAAAAGCCTTCCTTCGCCCCCGTGGCCTCCACTACGATGTCCGCCGGCGCGGCGGCAAGCTCGCGCAGCGTAGCGGGCGTCGCCAGCCGCGTGTGGACGCCCGCGCCGGCAAGCAGGGCGAGCTTGTTCGGGTGACGACCCACGACGGTCAGGTCACATCCTGTCCGCGCCAGCACAAAGGCGCTCAACAGGCCGAGCCGCCCGTCGCCCAGAATAATGACGCGCTGCTCTGGGCCGATTGTGACCTGTTCCAGGATTTCAAACGCCGCGGCCAGCGGTTCGGTGAAGACCGCCGCGGCGTCGGTCACGTTGTCTGGCACTGGGTGCAGGTTTGCCAGGGGGAGCAGGGTGTAATCCGCAAAAACGCCGTCGCGCCCAATGATGCCGAGCGATGTACGCTGCCGGCAATGCTTGGCCAGGCCGCGCCGGCACAGCGCGCACACGCCGCAGCCGACGTTGATCTCGCCGACGACGCGGCGACCTTCCCAGCCAGGGTCAGCCGGTGCGCGCACCACTTCCCCGACAAATTCATGGCCGAGCACGCCACGGAAGCCACCCTTGTAGCCGCGCAGCAGTTCGATGTCGGTCGCACAGACGCCTGCCAGCCGCACGCGGATCAGCGCTTCTTCGCCGTGGGGCGTAGGCAGCGGGTAATCCTGGCGAACGGTGAGTCTATCCTCTTGAATTAACGCAGCGCGCATCGTGGCTAAATCCGTTGTAGTGTAAGGAATTTTTCAAATAGCTTCTAAACAAGAAACGGCGAAGCGCATCAGGGCTTCGCCGTTTTGATCTAAATGTAACGCCGGACGATGTTGACGTGGTGCGTCGTCATCGCTCGACAACGTGGTCGATCCTACGCGGGGGCCGTGGCGCCGTGGTTGGACGTTTTTCTGGCGCCGCCGCGATGAAACAGGGAGCGTTCGTCCCACGCCGCCAGAATCTGGGTGGCGTTGAAGATCGAGCTGTACATCCCGGAGACGAAGCCGACGAGCATGGTGGCGACGAACTGCTGCAGTGTGGCGCCGCCCAGCACAAGGATGGCGACGAGGATCAGCAGCACAGTGATCTGCGTGCCGATCGAGCGCGTCCCGGTCTCGATGATGCTGCGATTTGCCACCACCGAGAAACTCTCGCCGCGATAGCGATGGATGTTCTCGCGCAGACGGTCAAAAATGACCACGGTGTCGTTGACGCTGTACCCGATCACAGTCAGGAGCGCCGTTAAAGTGAGTGAGTCGAGCTCCCAGCCGGCGATCAAATTCATGATGTACAGGAACGAAAGCGTGACCAGTACGTCATGAACAAGCGCAATGACAGCGGCAACGCCATAACGGAAGGGATGCGGCACGCTGCGAAACGCCCAGGCGATGTAGAGCAAAATCAGCAAAGAGGCCGCGGCGACGGCGACGACCGCGGCCTGGCTTACTTCGCGCCCGATGGTGGGTCCGAGGCTGCGATAATTGTTTTCCACCAAGGGACCAAACTGTGCTTCGAGTGACTCGCGCAGCGCCTCTTTTTGGCCGATGTCCACGGGTTTGAATTTAATCTGCACCGTCGAGTCATTGTTGACGGTGAAGACAGTCGTATCGCTGTAGCCAGCATCCATAAAGACCTGACGTACGTCCGCGGGTTGCACGGCCTGGTCAAAACTCACTTCCCAGACAGTGCCGCCGGTGTAATCGATGCTCAACGGCAGGAGCTGCCCTTTTGTCACGCCCGACCAGAGCATGAAAAGCAGGGAAGGCAAAACCAGAATGGCCGAAATTGTAAACCAGATATTACGTTTTTCAACGATGTGATACATCGCGCGTTCCCCCAGTCAACTTTGCTAAAATTTCTTCAATCCGGTGCACTTAGCGTCTAGCCGGAAACTTCTGCGGAGCATCTGGCAATATCTAGTCGTGTCAAGAAGTTACAAGACGCCGCACCCAAATTTTCGGATGAAAACTTAATAGCCGACGATGGTCTGTGCGACTTTGTCCTGCTGCGAGCGGCTGCTGAGCAGCGCCCGCATAAAGGTGCGCGTCACCACAATGGCCGTAAACATCGACAGCAGCACACCCATGCCCAGCGTCAGCGCGTAGCCCTTGACGATGCTGGCGCCAAACTGGTTGCCAAAAACATAGAGCACGGCGCAACTGATGAGTGTGGTCAGGTTGCTGTCGAAAATCGCCGGCCAGGCGCGGCTGAATCCCGCCTCAACGGCCAGACGCGGGGAGCGCCCCGAACGCAGTTCTTCTTTCAAGCGCTCGAAGATCAGGATGTTGGCGTCGACCGCCATACCGACCGAGAGCAAGAAGCCCGTGATGCCCGCCAGCGTCAACGTCACCGGAATGAGTTTGTAGATCGCCAGGTTAAAAAAGACGTAGATGATCAACGCCACGTTCGCCAACAAGCCCGGCACGCGATACATCAACACCATGAACACAAAGACCGCACCCATGCCGATCAGGCCGGCAATGACGCTGCTGCGCACTGAATCCGCACCCAACGTCGCGCTGATGGAGCGCACATCCACCACCTTGAGCGGCACCGGCAGCGCGCCGTAGCGCATCTGGATCGCCAGCGAACCCGCCTCTTGGTCAGTAAACTGACCGCTGATCACGCCCTGGTCGCGGATAGCGGCGTTGATGACCGGCGCCGATAGCACGACGCCATCTAACACGATCGCCATCTGCTGACCGATGTGGGAACTCGTGTAATTGTAAAACTGATCGGCGCCATCGCCGGTCAGTTCAAAGCCGATCTCCCACTGTCCATATTGATCCTGACGCGAAAGTGCTGTGCGCAACACATCACCGGTCATGGCTGTCGTAAAGAGCTGCTCCCCGTACGGCGTCATGGCAGGATCGGCATTCGGCCCGGCCACGAAGTTCTGCACCGCGGTGGGCTTGTTGGTGGTGTTGATGATCATGCCCTGCCGGAGGTTTGCGCCCTGCGGGTCGACAAATTCGAGCTGACCCGTAGAGCGAATCGTCTCGATCGCCTGGTCAGGGTTGTTGACGCCGGGCAGTTCAGCCGTGATGCGGGTCTCGCCCTGGCTCTGCACGACCGCTTCCGAGACGCCCAGGCCATTGACGCGGCGCTCGACGATATTCTTGGCGGTGTCCATCGCGCCGGCCTGCAATTCGCGGCCTTCCGGCACATCGGCTTCCAGCATCACTTGCGTGCCGCCTTGAAGGTCCAACCCCAACTTCAGCTCCAGCGGCGTAGGCTTGCCCGATTGATCGGAGCGCACCAGCCAGTCCGGATGGGGAACCGGCAGCACGATATAAACAGCAAGTGCTGTCAACAATGCAATGAAAATCAATGAAATGGTCGTATTACGCATGCGAAGACTCCACTCCAAAAAAGCGACAAGCGCTCCACCTATTGCACAAACAAAAACAACGGATGTCTTTTGATCTGTTCTCTATCGTTGAGGATAGTCAGACTGTAACTTTGCCATTATACGCAAGGTGATAAGCGTGAGGCAAATCGCCGGGCATGATAAGGTCTTTAATATCCTGTGCTTCTACTTCCCATCACCTCGCCAATCTAGTACAATACTGGCAGCGGGCAGCGATGTCGCGTGCTCCAAACACCCAGTAAGTTTCACAAAGGAGTGACTTATGGCTAAGCAGAAAAGTTCGTTGACGGTCGATCAAGCTGGTGAGAACACGCTCGCGCAAAATGGCGCCGACGCTTTCGATCTCCCCTCATCCGCACCCATGCTGGATACAGCCGATGCTTCCGAGCAGGCTGGCGATCCCGACGAAGAAAATCCCACTGGTGAAACTCCCTATGATCCGCCGCCTGCACCCAGGCGCGTGAGCGCCTACGCGGTGGCGCTTGGGCAGTTGGAACGCGTTTCCAACTATATGAATCTCGAAGAAGACATGCGCCTTTATCTGCGCACCTGCCAACGTGAGTTGATCGTGCACTTCCCGGTGCAGATGGATGACGGCGGCATTCGCATGTTCACTGGCTTCCGCGTCCACCACAACATGACCAAAGGCCCGACCAAAGGCGGCATCCGCTATCATCCGGATGTGACATTGGACGAATGCCGGGCGCTGGCCATGTGGATGACCTGGAAGTGCGCGCTGATGAACCTCCCTTACGGCGGCGCAAAAGGCGGTGTGATCGTCGATCCCGCCAAACTGAGCATGCGCGAATTGGAAAAAATGACGCGGCGCTATGCCACCGAGATCGGCCCCTTCATCGGGCCGGAACGCGATATCCCAGCGCCCGATATTGGCACCAACGCGCAGGTTATGGCGTGGATCATGGACACCTACTCGATGCATCGCGGTTACTCGATCCCGGCGGTGATCACGGGAAAACCTGTCGCGATCGGCGGCACGTTGGGGCGCGAATCCGCGACCGGGCTGGGCGTCACCTACATCACGCGCTCGATTATGAAGCAACGCTTTGGCCGCAGTTTGGACGACGCATCGGTCGCCGTCCAGGGCTTTGGCAACGTTGGCGGCTGGACCGCGCGCACCATGCACGAGCGTGGCGCCCGCATCGTGGCGATCAGCGACATATTCGGCGGCATCTACAACCCCAAGGGGATCGATCTGCGCCAGCTTCAGCATCACGTGCAAGAAACGGGCAGCGTGTTGGGCTACAACGGTGCGGACACAGTCACCAACAGCGAGTTGCTGGAGCTCGACGTCGACGTGTTGGTGCCGGCTGCGCTCGAAGGACAAATCACCAAACACAACGCCCCCAAAGTGCGCGCCACCATCGTCGCCGAGGGCGCCAACGGCCCGACAACGCCCGACGCCGACGAAATTCTGGCTGACAAGGGCGTCCTGGTTATACCGGATGTGATTTGCAACGCAGGCGGCGTCGTCGTCAGCTACTTTGAGTGGGTGCAGGGTCTGCAATCGTTCTTCTGGAACGAAGGCGAAGTGCGCCGGCAGATGGAGCGCACCTTGCTCGACAACCTCGATGTCGTCATCGGCACGACCACGCGCCGCAAATGCGACCTACGCACCGCCGCGTATATTATCTCCATCGAACGCATCCAAGAAGCGATGCGTCTGCGCGGCTTCTATCCGTAAATGAGAGGGGGAGAAGGGGAGAGAGGGAGATTAAGAGATTAAGAGATTGGAGATTGCAATAGTCTCCTGTCTCCCTGTCTCCCTGTCGCTAAATAACTAAATCCCCTCTCCCCCATTCTTCGCCCCTCACCCCTCGCCCCTGGTATAATACTCAGCTATGAGCCGAGACCTGCGTCGCAAGTTGATTCTATCGATGGGAGGGGCGCTGATCCTCTACATCGTGCTCGTGCTGTGGAGCGATATTCGCGCGGTGCAGAGCGCGTTGCAGGCGTTTCCCTGGCAATGGCTGCCGTTGGTTTTGGGGCTGGCGCTGATCAACTATGGCGTGCGTGTGTTGCGCTGGCACTGGTGGTTGACGCTGGTGGGCGTACAGATCTCCCGTTGGGACAGCGCTCGCGTCTTTGGCGTGGGCAGCTTGATGGTGATGACGCCCGGTAAAGTCGGCGAACTGCTCAAAGCCTACATGGTCAAGAACATCAACGGCGCGCCGATGAGCGTCACCGCGCCCATCATCGTCGCCGAGCGCATCATCGATGGCATTGCCATGTTGATCCTGGCCAGCATCGGGCTGATTGCCTTTCCCGAATCGCGCGCTCAACTGGTGTCGGTGACGCTGCTGATTGCCTTTGTGGCGGGCATCATCGTCATCCAAATCCGGCCGCTGGCGCTGCGCGTGTTGGCGATTACGCATCGCATCCCCTTGATCCGCAAATTCTCCGATCAGCTTTACACGATCTACGACAGCAGCTATCTGCTCTTCCGCCCTGGGCCGCTCACCTGGGCGCTTTTATGTGGTCTTGTCGCGTGGGGAACTTCGGGGTTGGCGTTTGGCGTCGTGTTGGTCGGTTTCGGCGCGCCGCTAAATTGGCAAAGCTTTTTCATGGCCGTCTTTATCTTCAACATCAGCACCGTGATCGGCGCCGTCGTTGCGTTGCCAGGAGGGCTAGGCGGCTTTGAAGGCAGCGCCGTCTTCTGGGTAGTGCGGCTCTTTGGCATGAGCACCGCTACAGCCACCGCCGCCGCGCTGATCATTCGCTTCTGCACCTTGTGGCTGGGCGTCGGGATCGGCTTTGTCAGTTTCCTGCTTTGGCACGACTTGCTGTCAGGCGCCGAAACGGTGGATCGCAAGACCGCGCTGAATGACCCGCGCTGACCTGTCAGCAAACCGCCTGCCATGTTGGCGCACGCGGTGAAATGCCCTGCCTCTCCTGTGAAAATCTGTCATCCACCTTGCTAGTGCACACGGGCTAAAATACCTCATTGGTTGCCTGGTAGGGGCGCGCACCCCGTGTGCGCCCGGAAGCTGGACAGGCACGGGGGCCCGTCCCTACCAAATTTGCTGGCAGAATTACGCCCACTTGTACTAGAGTTGCAAGCCGGCGACCATCGCGCGAAACGCCTGGAAGACGCTGCGATTAACTTCCATCGAGGTTTCGATTTCTAGCAAGGCAGGGCTGCCAGAGTGAGCGAAGAGAGTGGCTAGCCCCGACTCCACCTCTTCCTCATTCACGGCGTGGGAATAGCGTAGCCCGTGGTCGAGGGCGGTGCGGCGCGCCAAGAGGGGCTGCGGCGTCAAAAAATAGGTGGTGCGCGTCTCAGCGTCCAGGCTATGCGGGCCTTCGATAATATCGAAAATTCCGCCGCCATGGTTGTTGAGCAACACGATGCGCAAGTTGGGCGGCAGGTTGCGCTGCCACAGGCCATTGCGATCATAGAAAAAGGCCAGGTCCCCCACAACGAGCGTCGTCAGCGTGGAGGTAGCCAACGCCGCGCCGACCGCCGTGCTGACGCAGCCGTCGATGCCGCTGACGCCGCGGTTGGCGTTGATCTGCGCGGGAACGTGGTCGCGGCTGACGCCCACGAAATTCGCATAGCGAATCGGCATGCTGTTGCCGATCTGCAAATGGCTGCGGTCGGGCAGCGCGGCGAGCACTTGTTGCAGCGCGCGGAACTCGCCAAAAGGGGCGTCGAGCAACAGGTGAAAAAGCTGTTGGCGCGCCAGGACGTCGAGTGCGCGCCAGCTTTGCGTGTAGTCGCAGTCAGATAAAAGCTCGGTGCGGGCGCGAGCGCGGTCAAGAAGTCAGCAGGCGCCATGTGCACCAGCGCGGTGGTCGCTTGATAGGTATCGGGCGCAGACCCCGCGGGCTGGACGCGCCAAAGCGCCTGCGGTGGGCGCGCACGCAGCAGTGATTTTAGGTATTTTGAAGTTACCTGGCCCCCGATGTAGATCATCAGGTCGGGCGCCAGCGCCGCCAGTGTGGTGTTGTCGCGCGTGCCCAGCGCCACATCGGCGTGCACCAGCGGGGCAACGTGTGGCCAGCAGTTGGCGGTGATGTCGGCAAAGACGGCCACCGACGGATCGGCCTGCAGGCGTTGCAGCGCCGCGTGCAACGCCGCGTCCGGCGCCATCATGCCGACCACGATCAATTTGCGGCGAGCGCTGCGCCACTGTGCGAGTAGCGGCAGCCATGCTCTTTCGCTCAACGCCGGCAAAGAAGCTATCGTCTGCGGGATTTGGCGTGCGCGCTGAAAATCGTGCTGATAGGCCGGCGGCGGATAGAGCGGTTCGCGCAGCGGGATGTTGATATGCACCGGCCCCGGTTGCAGTCCTTGCGCGGCATCCAACGCCTCGGTCATCAACCGCACACTATGCCAGCGCGTGTCCGCATAATCGTCGCTCGGCAGCACACCGGCGTAGCGCACGTGCGGCGCATAGAGTCCGGTTTGATGGATAGCCTGATTGTCCTGTTGGTCGATCCATTCAGGCGGGCGGTCGGCCGTGAGGACGAGCAGTGGAATCTGCTGATAAAACGCCTCGACAACCGCTGGGCCAAAGTTTACTGCCGCGGTGCCCGACGTACAGACCAGCCCGACCGGACGGCGCAGTTGCTGCGCCATGCCCAACGCCACATAGCCCGCCGCGCGTTCATCGTAGACAACGCGTAGGGTAATCTCTGGGTGATGCGCCAGGGCGATGGTCAACGGCGCCGAGCGTGAGCCTGGCGCGACGACAAACTCGCGCACCCCTCTGGCAATGCAGACCTGAATGGCAAGTTCAACGAGCGGAAAAACACCCTCTGTCATCGTGATTCCAACCGGATTGTCGGCTATGGTTGTGTGGCCTGGGGTTCGGATGCGAGCACATCCACCATTGTTTCTGCCTTGAGCGCTGTCTCGCCATTCCGCCGCAGGGTCGGAATCAGCCGTGATGCCCGCGCCTACATAGAGATGGGCAGACTCCCCGTCAAGTTGCATACAGCGCAGATTCACATAGAGGCTGGATGCGCCTTGAATATGAACGGGACCAAGGAACCCGCTGTAGAAGCTGCGGTCATACCCTTCGTGCGCCAGGATAAAGGCAAGCGCCTGATGCTTTGGCATCCCGCAGACCGCGGAGGTGGGATGCAGCTCGTTGAGCACACGGTTGGCGAGCATCAGGCGTGCTTCTTCCGGCAAATCCGCGCGGAACAGCGTCTGAAGATGCACGACCGGCCCGGCCGCGATGGTCTGCGGGCCGTGCTCCTGCACATCGGCCACGCCTGCGCTTGCAAAGAAGCCGCGAATATAAGCGCCGACCATTTCTTGCTCGACAATTTCCTTGCGCCCCCATTGGACTGTGTCCAGCGGCTGGTGGAGCGGGCGACGTTGTGTGCCGGCCAGCGCCATGGTGGTCAGGCCGGCATCGTCCAGCGTAAGCAACACTTCGGGCGTGGCGCCGAGCCATGTGCCTACGCCAGGAATCGCCACCAACGAGACAAAGGCATCGGGATAACGTTCGCACAACATGGCAAAAGCCGTCGCGGGGGTAAAACTGGCCGGCAACGGCAGCGCGGCGGTGCGTGAGACGACCACCTTGGCAATCCCGGTGCTACGGATAAAATCGATGGCGTTGCCCACGAGTGCGGTGAACTCGCGCTCGGTGGCTGCATGGTTGCGGAGCGTCTCCGCTTGATACCAGGCGCGCGGGCTTGACGCGGGCGCGTCGTCGAGCATGGCAAAGAAACGTGCGCCGCGTCGTGCGCGGTCGTGCGAACCGTTCCCATGGTGCGTATGCAATGTCTGGCCGTCGAACCACAGATCCGCGTGCAACTGGAGCGCAGCCCCAGCCGGGTGCGAGACAAACGGAGCAAAAACAAAGGCCGGCTGGCGTGCAGCAAAATTGATAGGCGCCAGGGTTGGCGTCGCACTCAAGTCGATCACGGCTTGCGGGTGCGCCATGCCTGGCCGCTGCCACACGGCGATCGCCGCGCCAGCTTCTACAGCGGCAGCATAGATCGCGTCGACCTGCCTGTTGAGTTCCATAGCGCCGAGCCGCCCATTCCGTTCCTGCCACGCCATCCTGTTCGTCCTTACCGCAACTACCCTTTGTTGGCAATCATTTTAGTGTTCGTTTTATAGTACACGAGGCGCCCCCTAAGCTACGTGACGCGGCGTACCTTCGTTGTATTTTTCACAATAGAGTACGAATATCATAACGACTGGTTGCTGTCAAAAGGTTCGCCACTTTTAAGACTATCTATGGCGCTTTTCTGGTGACAGTCACTTTCGAAAGTGACTGTCACCTTTAGACAAGCATCTCGACAAAAACGTCCCCGGCGCTGGTCAGGGATAGCCCGACTTGCTCAGGGCTTCGTGACCAGCGCCGGGGACGTGGCAATCTTTGGGGCGCGCTCGGCGTTCTGGCGTCCCATCAAGCAACAACGAGAGATGGCTATTCTGTCGCGTGCATCTCTATCTCGTGCAGCAGGTCATGCAGTTCGGCCGCCAGCGGACCAGCCGCGGCCATATCATCGCCCTCGATCGCGCCGCGCAGCATCTCAGCCTTCATTTTCATTGTGCCGATGCTTTCTTCCAACTCTACGGGCCAACTGACGCCGTTGACCTGTTCCATCAGGGCGTCGAGCGTGGTCAGAGCCACCGCAGGGTCGAGGGTTCCTCCCGCGTTCAACGCCTCGTTGATGCTGTACACATCGTCGAGGGGCAGCCCGTTGATCGCCGCTTTGGTTTCAGGCGACAACATCAAGTCGCTTGGCGCCATGTCACCGTGTTCGGCCATGTCGCCGGCTGCAGCCGGCTTTTCCATGTTCATCGGCATGTTCATCTGCATGTCGAGCACGGGCACGGTCAGTTCCATCGAGTCACCGTTGTCGAAATTCACTGTCAGGTTGACCTCATCGCCCGGTTCGAGCGACTTGACGATGTCGATGAGCATGATGTGCTTGCCACCGGGCTTGAGCACGAGTGCTTCGCCGGCTGGGATGGGATAACCGTCGAGTTGCGGGATCATCTTCATGACGCCATTCTCGGCGATCGTCTCATGCGTTTCGACCACGTTGGCGGCCGGGCTTGCCGCGGAGACGAGTTGCACCGCAGTGTCGAGGCCATTGAGCACTGTGAAATAGACGGCGCCGGTGCCGCCCACCAATGGGGCAGGACGCGCGCGCACATCCACGATAGTCAGTTTGCCTGGCTCCGGTTCGGGCAGGGGCGCTTCGGTTGCCATTGCGTCCGCGCCGGCCATCTCGCTCATACCGGTTGTTGAGCCTGCAGGTTGCATGGGCGCGACCGTGCAGCCGGCCAGCCCCGCCACCAAGAACACAAGGAGAAGGGTCAAAAGTTGTTTACGCATCATTCTTCACTTTCCTGAAGTAGTCAATTGATCTGGATATAGGTGATCTAACACAAGGACTGCTGTGGAAAGTGAGTCAGCGTGGAGGTGGGGTGTCGATGGCGAGCGATGGCGTAAAGAGGTGGAGGGCAATCGGACGCCGTGCAAACCCTCCGTCATCGCGCCGCGCAGCAATATTTTTGTCTCAAACAAAGTGAGCAGCAACAGCGTGACCGCCAGCACCAGCGGGGTGGATTTGCCGACCGGCGTCATGGGCGACGTTGCGCCGGATGGCGCTGATGGCGTGGTGCACAACTCGTGTTGACCGATCGTCTTGGCGGACGAAGCGGCGGCCAAAACGTCGTGGGCATTGCGCCCGGCCCACAGCGATTGGTGCTGGTTGACCACCGGCGGCGCCAGAAAGACAAGGTGTGCGCGCCCATGGGGATGTCCCGGCGTCGCTTCGGCCCCCCAGCAGACAAAGGGCATGACGAGGCCGAAGATGCCCGCCAAGGCATAGTTCACCAATCGAAGCCATCGAACCTGCGCGGTGCGCTGCCGGGTTGCGTAATGCTGCATGGGGCTAAAATAGCAAAATCGCTCTCTTTGCGCAAATGACACAGATGGTTTGGCACTGTTATTCTGGGTCTCCCCCGATCTTCCTCTTTGCGATTGACCTTATGCAAGTGGATAGGGTATGGTTTATGCAAACACTTTTTCTGCGGCGTTTTGTCCGCGCTTTGTGCATTGGGGGGCCTTGATGACAACGCAAACATCTGCTAGTTCCAACGCTGGCTTTATCGCCATCGATGCGGCCGATTCGAGCCTGTACGCCGTGCAAACCTGCGCCCCTGGCCCCGCCGGCAGCCTGCCGTTAGACGATGACTTCCTGCGCACCGCGCCGAGCGGCCACATCTTTGGTTTGACGCAGGACGCGGGCATGGGGTGGGAGCCGGCCCTGCTGCGCCGGAAAGAGTTCCTGATCCTGAGCACGCAAGGCGGCATCCGCAATCCTGACGGCAGCCCCGTGGCGCTCGGCTATCATACCGGCCATTGGGAAGTTGGCCTGCTGATGCAGGCGGCCGCCGAGGAATTCGGGCGGTTGGGTGCGATTCCCTTCGCCGGCTTTGTCACCGACCCCTGCGATGGGCGTACGCAGGGCACGCCGGGCATGATGGACAGCCTGCCCTATCGCAACGACGCCGCGATTGTGCTGCGCCGGCTGATGCGCTCGCTGCCCACGCGCCGCGGCGTGATGGGCGTGGCAACCTGCGACAAGGGGCTGCCGGCGATGCTGTTGGCGCTGGCCGGTCAACACGATCTACCTTCGATTCTTGTGCCGGGCGGCGTGACCTTACCCCCAACCGCAGGCGAAGATGCGGGCAAGGTGCAGACGCTGGGCGTGCGCTTTGCGCAGGGCGAGATTACGCTGGCGGAAGCCGCCGATCTGGGCTGCCATGCGTGCGGTAGTCCGGGCGGCGGCTGCCAGTTTCTCGGCACCGCGGCGACCAGCCAGGTCGTCGCCGAGGCGCTGGGGCTGTCGTTGGTGCACTGCGCTGACGCCCTCTGGCCAGCCGCTCTGGCTGGAGATGGCGCGGCAGTCCGCGCAGGCGTTGGCGCTGCTGGAAGCCAATCACCTGACGACCGCCGATATTTTGACGGAAGACGCGCTGCACAATGCGATGGTCGTCCACGCCGCGTTTGGCGGCAGCACGAACTTGCTGCTGCATATCCCGGCCATCGCTCATGCCGCCGGACTATCGCTGCCCACCGTCGCCGACTGGAGCCGCATCAACGCGGCAACGCCGCGTCTGGTGGATGTGCTGCCCAATGGGCCGGTGGGTCATCCCACCGTGCGCGTCTTCTTGGCTGGCGGCGTGCCTGAAGTGATGCTGCACTTGCGCGATCTGGGCCTGCTGCGGCTTGACGCGCTGACCGTGCACGGCTGTTCGCTCGGTGTGATGCTGAATGCCTGGCAGAGCAGCGCGCGCCGCCAGCGTCTGCGCGACCATCTGCGCGCCGCCGACGGCATCGACCCGGACGACGTGATCATGGCGCCGCAGCAGGCGCGGGCGCGCGGCCTCACCAGCACAGTGACCTTTCCCCAGGGCAACCTGGCGCCGGAAGGGTCGGTCGTCAAGAGCACCGCCATCGATCCCAGCGTGCTCGACGCGGATGGCGTCTATCGCAAAGGGCGGGCGCGTCTTCACCAGCGAAGAGGCTGCCATCGCTGCGATCAAGGGGCAAACCGCCGCGCCCGTGCGTCCCGATCCATTGGATCGCGGACGTCCTCGTCCGCTCCCAGACGAGCAGCAAAACACTGAGCCTGTGCGTCCCGGCGACATCATTGTGCTGATGGGGCGCGGGCCGCTCGGCTGCGGCATGGAGGAGACCTACCAGATCACGTCGGCGCTCAAGTATCTGCCGTGGGGCAAAGAGGTGGCGCTGATCACCGATGCGCGCTTTAGCGGCGTAAGTACGGGCGCGTGCATCGGCCATGTGGGGCCGGAGGCGCTGGCCGGCGGTCCGCTCGGCCGCGTGCGCGAAGGAGACGTAATCCAGATCGAGGTCGATACTGTGCGGCTGACGGGGCGCGTCGATCTGGTGGGTCACGACGGTCAGCGCTACAGCCCCGCAGAAGGCGCCACTGTGCTGGCCAGCCGTGCGCCCCACCCGGAACTCGCGCCCGACCCCGGCCTCCCCGACGATACTCGCTTGTGGGCGCGCTCCAGCAGGCCAGCGGCGGCATCTGGCGTGGCTGCGTCTATGACGTGGATCGTATTGTGCGGTTGCTGGAAGCGGGGCGTTGCGCGTTGGGCGAGGAAGGGGAGACTCCGTAGCACGCAGTGTCGATCCCGGCGTAGGCAAACATGCGCAGTGCGAAAAAACCGATCCTCGTCTAATGCGCATCCTCAGATGCGCACTAGACCCCAGTACGAGCGTCGGTTCTTCGATCGAGACATGCGCTTGTTCGGCGGCTATTGGGTAGCCTCTGCTCTGGCCTTAAGCGCTCTATCCATTGCTTCAAAACCCTGCTTTGAGTTGGTATCAATGTCTTTGGCTTGCGCTGAAACAAGCAAGCCATTGAAGATTTCTCGGTTTATGAAGCGAACCTTGGTACGCTCGACCTGCTCGATAATAAAACTATGTTCGCCTTGAAAGAGGAGGGGAAGGATAACGTGATATTTCCAGCGTAATTCTTTATGTGGCTCTACCTTGACAACGGTGCAATGTAACGTCATCTCTTTTGACAATACCTTCGCCAAAAAAGGGGAAAGATAGAGCGGTCGTGTAGGATAGGCTTATCACCGACAAAAGTGGAATTCCTATCAGACAGAACCGCTCATGATCGAGATTATCGCACTGCTTCAATGCTTGGACCAATGTCAGAATCAGACAGCGACACGTCAGTTGGGACGAATCATCGCCGCGATGTTGGCAATGACCGGTCGTGTGACGATGTTGGGTATTTCGCGCTGGACGGAGAGGGGTGGCAGCTACCGGACAGTGCAGCGTTGGTTCAACACAGTGCTGCCGTGGGCGCAGATGAGTTGGCTGTTCTTCCGCACCCACCTGTTCCAACCTGATGAGGTGTATCTGGTTGTTGGCGACGAGAGCGTGGTCAGCAAAGCCGGAAAGAAGACACACGGGTTGGATGCGTTTTTTCTCGTCGATCTACAACAAGCCCATCGCTGGGGTCAGCTTCTTCACCCTTTCTCTGGTCAGTGTGAGTGATGCTGTTTCCCATCCGCTGCTGACGGAGCAAGTGGTTAAGCACGCAGAGACGGACGGGTCCAGCGAAAGCGAAGCAGCGTGCGACCAAGAAAAGCGCAGCGAAGAAGAATCCAAAGGGAGGCAAGCGCAAGGCGGGACGTCCCAAAGGCAGCAAGAATAAAGACAAACGTCACGTTGAATGGAACGGCGAACTGAGAATGATGGAGCGACTGGTCAAGAAGTTGTTGGAACTGATTGGTGGACTCTTCCCCCTCACCTATCTGGTGCTGGATGGTCATTTCGGCAACAACAACGTTTGTCAGATGGTGCAGCAAAGTCTGGGGTTGCACCTGATCTCGAAACTGCGTCACGATTCGGCGCTCTACTTCGAGTACAAGGGTGAACAGAAGAAGTCTGGCCCCCGTCGTCGCTCTGGCGACAAGCTCAATTATCAGGCCATTCCAGAGCGTTATCAGATGGCGACCGGTCAGGACAAGGGGATTCGCACTGATGTTTACCAAGCCACGATGTTGCACGAGTGCTTTGCCGACCCACTCAATGTCGTGATCCTGGTCAAAACCAATCTGGAGAGTGGCGTCCGCGCACATGCGGTGCTTTTCAGCAGTGATCTCAAACTCACACACGATACCCTGATTCACTACTATCGCCTGCGCCTTCCAAATCGAGTTCAACTTCCGCGACGCTAAACAATTCTGGGGCATGGAGGACTTCATGACCATCAAAGAGACTCCCGTCACCAATGCAGTCAACCTTTCGCTCTTCATGGTTAATCTTTCTCATCGCCAGCTTGCCGATTTTCGCAGGTCACATCCCGACGCTGGTGTTTTGGATTTGAAAGCGTTCTTCCGTGGTCGTAGATATGTCCACGCAACCATTGAATTGCTTCCTCGAACCACCCAATCCGCATATTGTTGCTGCCATCCTTCACTATGTTGCCAGCATGGGCGCAATTCACTCGACTCAAGCTCTTATCACTCAACCATAGACTGGCGAAGGTATTGCTAGAGACAATAGCTTATCGCCCATTTGATGCATCCCTCCAAAGGGGTGTCTCTCTGGAATGCCTGCATATCAAAATGGCGAAGGTATTGTAGAGAAGCTTTCCCGCATAACAGGTCGTTGAACGGTTTGCGTTACCTACGTGTGAGCAGGCGTGGACAATGGCTCGTCGACTACAAGGAACTTGAAAGTAATATCATCACGCCTGCGCCGCAGCAGCTATATAGGCCTCATTTTCATCACGCCAAATTGTATGTGTCCGCCATAGCGGGTCAGGGTTCGATCCGATGTATCCCCACATGTGAATCGCTGACCAGCCAAGTACAATAGTCTGCAACCGTTTAAGATCGTCAGCTTTTGGGCTGGACATTCCATGTTTTGTTCGGATATGTCCTTGCTTGATTATCAAATCACGACAGCCTACACGACTGGGATCGGCATTCAGTATTTCAGGCTTTGCCGGTTCAATTGCCCATGGCATGCGCACTGGATGGTAGTCAATCAAGAGCGCTTCTCCATCGGGCGGTATCGAGCGACATAACGCGTTTGCCATATGCAAGTCGCCGTGGCACACCTCAAATTCGCACACTGTAGTAACCCAGTGCCAATCTTGCCCTAGGCGCTCTATGACACGCGCTGCTGGGCCTGGTGGACGCCGTGACATTCCCCGTTCGAGATCACGGCTAACTTCTTCAATGTTCAACTCGTGTAGTACCCCAGCCTCGCGAGCTGATTGTTCCAGACATTTAGCTGCCTGCTGAAACTTGACATCAGCTTCCAGAAGCATTTCGAACTCGCGACCTTGCCATCCAGGATTCAGCCCACTGAATACGCGTTCCCATACAGTCCAGCCCAGAGGTATACCGGCTAGCTGTGTGCCAGTAGCATAGACATGCGGTAAAAGCTCTGGGCAGTTTTTTGTAAGCTCGCGTGTCCACCATAGTTGATCCTGAGGGACATTTACCTTCACGAGCAAGGACTCTCCAGTTTCAATGGCTGTGGCCGCAAAGTGGAGTGCAGTCGAACCCCATTCCTGAATTTCTGGGCGAGTCATATTCGCAATGCCTGTAATAGCGGGTTCAGCGAGTAGCAGTTGATGGATGTATGCAATCGATGCCGGCGTAAGCAAAATCTTGCCGTTTTCATCGAAAATCTTCATGATTGACACCTATGTGCATCATATGTGTTTGCTGATCATAGCACGTTCATCGAAAGGAACGATCCGCCATGCAGCCAATTACCGGTTGAAGTCAGTAGTTTACGATTTTGTCGCACGCGTAGGCGAGAATTCATGATTTTTGCGCAAGCCACCCTCCTAAAAGTTGAAATTGATAGAGTTTGTCAAGATTCACAAACCCTGCTTCTTGGAGTAACGCCTGAATACGTTCTTCGGAGACCAGTGAGTCTTCGACTGTCGCTCGGTGACGCACGTTGTCGCGTGTGGTCTCTGGCAGTCCCTGAAGTAGTACAAATTCAAGCCACGCGTCAAGTGCATTTTGTGCATTCTCCGTACTTAAATTTCCATGCAGTCCGAACAACACGAACCACCCCCCTGACACCATTCTGCGATAAATGCTTTCAAGAAGGTGAAGTTTAGCGCCATTGTCTGGCTGGAGGTGTTCCACCAGAATGCAGGTTGCAGCGTCAAATTTAGGTTCATCTGGTAGGGTGTCAACTGTCCCATGAGACAACGTTACACGCTTTCCCATACCTATTGCGCTCATCTTACTTTGCGCAATTTCCAACATTGGTTCGGCTGGGTCAACACCAATAAAAGACCACTCAGGTTGGCGGGTGGCGAATGCTGCCAAGGTGGCACCCGTGCCGCACCCAGCATCTAGCAAACGGGCAGTTCGACCAAGACGCGTTCGCAGGTATGACAAAATCACCAATGGCAATTGTTCATATCCAGGGAACACCTTTGCCATCACGCTATCGTATTGGGCAGCATCTTCGAAACGCTTCTGAATTTCAGTGGTCACAGTATCTCTCCTATTTCAAACCTATGTGTGACAGACGATTTGATTGTATGGATGCTCGGAGTGTAGTTAGCTAAGCGATGCCTAACGGTTTGCGTTACCTACGTATGAGCAGGCGTGGACAATGCCTGTGAGCAGAGAAAGCCCGAAGCCAGAAATGCTTGAAAATGCCGCAGAATCCCACCAGTCAATTGCCTGCTTTGTTGGGCCGCCCACTTGAATAAAGCATTAGGGGGTAAATGATCCAGAGACAACAGAGAATGGTCGGACAGTGGCTTGTCGACTACAAGGAACTTGAAAGTAATGTAGTGCTTTGTCTCTCTTGATCCGCGGAGATGCGATAAAGTGCACCGGCTAAGGCCAACAAAGCGCCGATGAGTGTCACATAGATGCCTGCATCTGTGGCCGCAAAGAAACCTGCATCAGGGTCGATTTCAAGGATTCTATAAAAATCTCCGATAACCACTAAGACAGCCAAGACAGCCAGGATTGCGCTTGGAATTGAGTATCTTTTCTCAATTCTTCCCCTCCAAAATATCCCTACAAGAAGTAGTGCGAGACCAATACCTCCTGTGATAAAGCCGTCACCTTCCCAGCTTATTTCAATCGCTTCGAAAGTAGGCCCTTCAACGCCAAAGAGAACGGGAACTGACATCCAAGGGAGGCGTGATCCAAGAATAAGGATCGACCCACCTATTAGAACAAGCATCCGGTTCGTTCGCATTTGTATCTCCTTCCATATCGGTAGGTGAACAAGAAACATCACTAGGCCGCCCAATGTCCCGCTCACCTGCGGGCGTCAGCCCGCCAGGTGAGCGGGACATTGGGCGGCGGTAGCCGCCTCCGCTGCATCGGTGAGCGGGGCATTTTGCGGGCGGCGTAGACGTCCGCAAAACTACTCATTATCGAGCGAACAACTGGTTATTTGTCCCCATAAGGATCATAACACGCTCATCGAAAGAAATGATCCGCCATGCAGCCCGTCATGCGTGAGATGTAATGCGTGATGCGCCGGTGCTGTAGCGTTGGGCCGTGTGAGCCGCGTCGCTTGTGGCTATCGCCCCGATGCCGCGCTATTCTGCCGCTTCCAGCCATCCCTGCTGCGCGGCGATGACGACGGCAGCCGCACGTGAATCCACGCCCAGCTTGTTGAAGACGCTGGCCAGGTGCGCCTTTACCGTGCGCTCGCTGATGCCTAATGCATGGGCGATCTCTTTGTTGCGCTCGCCGCGAGCCGCCGCGCGCAAAACCTCCAGCTCGCGGTTGGTGAGCAGCGTGGCGATGGGCGGTGCTTCCGAGGCGGGTGCTCTCGTCTGCGCGGTGAGCACGCGGCGCAGAATCTCCGGCATGAGCAGCGTTTCGCCGCGAGCTGCGGCCTGGATCGTGTTGAGCAGGGTCGTGCGGTCGGTGTCTTTGAGCAGATAGCCGCGCGCGCCGGCCTGCAAGCCCTGCACCATCAGCGCATCCTCGTTGAAGGTGGTCAGAATCACGATGGCAACCGCGGGAAAGTCGCGGCGCAAGTGACCGATGGCGGTGATGCCATCCATGCCCGGCATCTGCAAATCCATCAGCACCACGTCGGGCGCCAGCTCGGCGACAATGCGCAGGCATTCCGCGCCATCGCGCGCCTCGCCCACCACTTCGACGTACTCCGCCGTCTCCAGAATCAGCCGTAGCCCCTCCCGCACAATCAGGTGGTCATCGGTGATCAACACACGAATTGGCTCCATGCTCCTCTATCCAGTTGAAACCATTGCCGGCGCGACAAGCTGCACGCAGGTTCCCCGTTCCGGCGCGGAGTGTACGCTCAGGCTTCCGCCCATCAGCCGCGCCCGTTCGCGCATCCCCAGCAGGCCGTAGTGACCGGCGCCTGGCGTCTGCGCCGGGTCGAAGCCACAGCCGTCGTCGCTCACGGTCAGCAGGAGAGCGCCATCCTCGCGCGCCAGCCGCACCGTCGCCTGGGTGGCCGCGGCATGACGAGCCACGTTGGCAAGCGCCTCGCCCAGCACTGCCAGCACATGCTCCAAGGTGACGTTGGGCAGTTCGTCGCCTGCGTCTGTGGCCACGTCCACTGTGCATAGGATTCCGGTGGCCTGGGAAAAGCGTTCAGCCCGCTCGCGCATGGCTGCGGCCAGGTCGGTGGTTGTCGCACGTAAGTCGTCGATCGCCGCGCGCGATGCTGCCAGCGTAGTGCGGGCGCGGCCGAGCGCCTGCTCAACGATCTCCGCCGCCCGTTCATCGCGACCCGCGGCCAGATGAGCCTTCACGGCTTCCAGTTGCAGCACCAGACCGGCCACCCCCTGGGCGAGCGTATCATGCAACTCGCGCGCCATGCGTTGGCGCTCGGCCTGCAAGGTTAGCGCCGCATTCTGCGCCGCGTATGCAGCCAGTTGGGCGTTGGCGCTCTCCAGCGTCTCGGTCAGTTCTTCCGCCTTCTGGCGTTCGGCCAGTTGCTGGTTGTAGAGCACCATCAGCAGGACGATGAAGTTGCCGTTGAGCATGATGCCGGCCGCCGACAGCAACAGCTTGTCGCGGGCAACTGACAGCGAAAGTAGCATCGAAAGCAGCCCGAAGTAGAAAAGGCCCAGCCACAGCGCGCGCCGGGTGTTGCCCCACAACCCCAGGGCCTCGCCCACCTGCGTGATCGTCAGCGAGGCTGCCAGCGTGGCATTAGAGTCGATGCCATAGGGCAAGGTTGCCAGGATGACGATCAGCGTGGCCTGCGCGGCGCAGTAGAACAGCCGCCAGCGCTTGCCTGTGAACTGGCGCAGATTGACCCAGTATAGCCCGATGTGCGCCGCAAAGAGCAGTAGGCTCGGCCAGACCAGCGCTGCAGTGCCGTCGCGCCAGGTAGCCACGGCGTTTGCAAGCGCGACGCTGCCCAGCAGCGCCGTGATGAAGATGTAAAACGGAACGCCGACGAACCTATCTTTATCCGTAGTAGCCGTGTCCATGATCTGATTCTACTACAGCCGCGGCTGGGCGGGCATTGTCCGTTTGGACAGTGTCCAGGCGGACATGGACGGCTGGATCGCCTGGACACTGTGCTGCTTGGGCAAAGCGGCTATGCTGTGGGCAACGACATGCAGGCAT
>JADJVW010000011.1 GCA_016710365.1 Candidatus Caldilinea saccharophila
GGCTGGATGAAGCTTCCACAAAAAGTCGAGCGGCTGCGGCCCGGCGTTGTGGATGCGATAGCGGATTTGCACGCGCGGATCGTCCGCGCTCACCGTGATCCAGCGATCGACCGCAGTGTTGGTCACGACGCCGGCCCTCCAGCAGTGCAGCGTGACCTCGTCGCGTTGCCGCGTGGTGACCTCCCAATCGAAGGGCATTGACCACCACTCGCCGTGGTCCGGGTAGGCGTCGCCGGCAAAAGTGGTGGGCGCGTCGTTGGGAAACAACTCATCCCAGCCGCCGCAGAACCAATCGTCGTAGGCCACACCATAGGGCGCGGATCGCGGGGCGAGGCGTGGATTGTGCCAGAAGATCTCCCGATCGCTCAATTTGTCGATCAGCGACCACAGTTTGCCGCCCAGTTCCGGCAGAATGACGAGGCGCAGACAACTGTTCTCGATCACCAGCGCGCGCAAACCGTGGTAGTGCCAGTTTGTGTCAATGTGCACTGGACTCTTCATGCGTTCGTCGTCTCCCCAAAAAAATCCCTATAACTATACGCTATCGCAAAGATAGCCACGGATTCGGCGGATTAGACGGAAAAGTCCGGTGGTTCGAATGAAATCCGTGAGAATCCGCCGAATCCGTCCCATCCGTGGTCTATAGAACCAGGCTGGACAATTACAAATTCCCAAGCTCGACCGTGTGGAGCTGCAACAGTGCGGACGTGCGGCCGCTCAGATCCACGATAAAGCCCTCTTCCATCAAGCTTGCACCCGAAGCGCTCACACGCTGCGCGGCGTCAGCGTCCGTCAGCGTATAGGTGCGATCTGCCAGCAGGCCGCGCAGGTGCAAACGACGCGTTGGTTCACCATCGAGCGCACGGAAGACCCAGATCGCAGCACGACACGCTGTGGGGTCGACGACGGCGTACGCCTCCCACTGGCCGTTCAAGGCCAGATCGGGGCAGGCAAGTTCAGCCTGAGGCAGCAGATGATAGAAGCGGCCGTGCTTGAGCAGCGGACGCAATTGCTTGTACTGAACGATTGATTCCTGCATCGCGGCAAAGGCGCCCGCAGTCCACTCCTCCAGCCGCGCGGAAACACCGAACGCGCCAAACATGCGGCTGCGCGCAATCGCGTCAATGTCGGCGCGCGGGGTCGCCGCATCCATCAGCGACTCGTCCTCAGCATCGACCACCCAGGTGTTGCAAAGCTCCGGCGGGAAGAGATAGGCGCCGCCGGCCAGGTGATAGCGCACGCGGCGGCTGGGGGTGGACGCGTCGTGCAGCCAGGTGATGTGCGTGTTGGCGAGCATGGCAAAATCGGTGCGCGTGCCGCCGCCCGCACAATTCTCGATGATCAGATCGGGGAAGCGGCGCCGCAGTTCGGTCAGCACGGTATGCACGCCTTGCACCTGGGCAAACTCGCCGTCGGTCGTACTGTGGCCGTGGTGGCCGCAGGTGCAGACGCCCCACCAGTTGGAGTCCCACTTCAGCCAGTCCGCGTTCACCTCCGTTGCCAGCCGGCTGATCCAGTCGAGCGCCCACGCCTGCACGTCAGGATGGCCGAAGCAAAGCCAGCCGCTCACCGTGTCCGGCGGCCACGGCGGCGAGACAATCGCGTCGTGATGGCGCACCAGCCAGTCGAGCCGCCACGTTGCCGGCTGGCGCAGATCGACCCGCTCCGGCTCCACCCAGATGCCAAAACGCATCCCCAGTGAGCGCACATAGTCGCCAAAGGCTGGGATACCGCTGGGGAACTTCTCGGCGCTCGGCTGCCACACGCCTAGACCGGTGGTGAAATTGTCGCTGGTGCGCCGGCTCGGCGCCCACCACCCCGCGTCGATCACAAAGACCTCGGCGCCCAGACGTGCGGCAAGCTCGGCTTCGCGACGCAAAATCGTTTCGTCGATGTCGACCAGATGTGCAAACCAGGTGTTGTACTGCACCCACGGGAAATCTTCCGGCGTAGCGGGCATTATGGCCGACCGCATGTACGTGTGTTGCACATGGGCGGCGTCATCGAGGTCACCGTGATAGAGACCGACGAACGCGGCTGGACTTGTCCAGTGTTCGCCGGCGGCGAGTGGCGTCGCGTAGCCTTCGGTGAAAACATCCAGCGTGACGCCGGAAGCCAGCGCCTGTGCGTGGGCAGACCAACGTCCTGAGTAGAGCAGGCCAACAAACAGCCCTTCGTTGGCAACATTGTAATCGTTAGCAATATTGTGATCCAGCGCAAACCAGGCGATCTCGCGCCAGGTGGAGCGTAGGCCGGACTCGACCGCCACCGCGCCCAGCGCTTCGTGGCGGATTTGGAATGCAGGATAAGGGCCGGCATCCGGCATTCCCGCGCCATGTCCCTGCAGCCCGCGCGCCCAGTGAAGCACAGGCGCACGCAGCGCATCGGCGCTGATCGTGATGGGGGCCACGCGGCTCAGCGCGCCGGCGCGCCGCGGCGTCACCTCCAGCCATTGCTCGATCACGGCGGCGTCGGCGTGCAGGCGGTAGAACAGGCTGATCTCCAGCGCCTGTGCCACAACCAGGTCAATGCGCAGCGTGACAGAAGCATGGCCGGCTTCAGCATGAGCGCCGTGCAGCGCGGTCGCCTGGCGGGCGGAAAGGGGCGCATCGTTCCAATGCAGCACAAATTCCCCATCGGCAAGGTCGCTGGCCGTCAGATCTGGTCGCCAAGTGTGGCCAGAAGCTCGATGCTCCAGCGCCGTCAGGACGAGGCCGGCGCCTTCCTGCCATGCGAGCGTTTTGCCGATGCGTTCATTACCGATTGTCCACTGCGATGAGCGGCGTCGGCGCTCACATACGCCGAACCCGATCTGGCAAGCGTTTGCGTCATGATCTCCTGCATTTCTGTGCGGTGACACAGCCTGTAAGGTGACACAGCCTGTAAGGTGACACAGCCTGTAAGGTGACACAGCCTGTAAGGTGACACAGCCTGTAAGGTGACACAGTCTGTAAGGTGATACAGTCTATCTGGTGGCACAGCCTGTGGCTGAGCCTTGGGTTATGTTTCCTGCAGCGCCAGCTCGATCACTTCGGAGCTGAGTTCGTCGAGCGTGACGGTCAGGCCAATTTCCTGCAAGGTTGCGGCGCTTTCGATAATGTCAAGACCGGCATCCGCATAGCGTACGCGGTAGGCCGCGCCGGCGCGCAGGCCGCGCGGCCGGATCGTGCGTTCAGCCGGCCCACCCAGCGCCCGATAGACCATAACGACGCTGCGCGTCTGATCCACACTCACCGCCTGGATCGCATCCCAGCCGCGGCCAAAGTGCTCGACATTGTGGCGCGGCGGCAGGAGGTGAATGATCTTGGCGTCGCGAATGAGCGTGCGCAGGTGTTTGTACTGAGCGATGGCCGCCTTGGTGTCCGCCATCTGTTGCTCGTTCCAATCGCCGATGCGCTGCATCAGGATCAGCGGGCCGCCAAAGATCGAGCTGCGCAAGGTGTAGGGCGTCGGGTCATCTTCCATGTAGCGTACGCTGTAGCGCGGCGAGAAGGGATAGGAAGCGCCGTAGATCCCCTGACGCGTGGCATAGGCGGCAATGTTGTCCACCGTGATGGACGTGTGCGCCAGCCGCGCCATGCGATAGGTCATCATGCAGCCGCCATCTTCACAATTCTCCCAGACCAGGTGCGGATGCGCCTGGCGCACGGCTAGAATCCGCGATCCAACCCGCGGTGGAGTTGGCGTAGTTGCTGTCGCCCGGCGCGTGGGTATGATCGGCGCGCGTGCAGCGCTTCACCACGTCTTCGCCATCCTGGATAATGTAGTCGAGATGATCCTCCTCCACCAGCCGCACCAGCGACTCGATCAGCCATTCGCGACAAGGCTGGTGGCCCAGGCAGATCGCACCGCCGAAGTAGTCGTTGCCGGTGTAAACAAGCCAGTCGGGATGCGCCTGCGCCGCGGGCGCATCCAATGCCATCTGGGCAATTGCCACGTGAACGCCGAACTTCATGCCGAGTTCGTGCGCGCGGTCGGCGATTGGGCGCAGACCGCGTGGGAACTTCACCGGGTTTGGACGCCAGTCGCCGATGGTGCGCGCCCAGCCCAGGTCCAGAATGGCGACTTCGATGCCGAGTTCGGCGCAGCGCTCCAGCACCGCCAGTTGCTGCGCCTCGTCGATCTCCTGACCGTACTTCCAGGAGTTGTATTGCACCCACGGGTAGCGTTCGTCGGGCATGGGCGGATGGACATAGGCTTCGGCGAAGCGCTGCGTGACAAAGCCTGCTTCATCCCAGTCGCCCTGGTACGCGCCGACAAAGCAGGCGGGCAGCTCAAGCGGTTCGCCCGGACGCAGCAGGTGCGCCAGGTCGTCGATGCGGCTCTCCAGCGTGACGCTTTCCGGCGTAGCCCAGGCTTGCAGTCGGCTCTTGCCGTTGAATTCGATGCCCACCACCAGCCCCAGCCCGCTGCCCGGCGCCGCGTCCGCCGGGTCAGGCGCGCCAGCGCGCAGCGCCACCCACGCGCAACTGGTGGGCATGACGTAATGCGCCGGGAAAGAGCCCATGCGCAACTCGTAGGGGGTGAGATTGGGAATCAGGGGAAGCTGGCGCTGACTGAAAAAGTCCTTGTGATAGGGCCAGCTAAACTGTTCGACGTGAAACAGCGTCATGAAGCTGTCAGCGTCCACCGCTAGATGCAGGATGGCCGCGCCGTCGAGCAGCGGCAGCTCGTCCTCTTCATTGCCAATGTATTCAACCGCGCCCCACGTACGCGCAAAGGCATGGCCGGCGAACAGCTCGAAGTGGCGCACGAGCCGCAGACAGCCGGCGCTGTCCTCCAACGTCACGACCAGCCGCGGCGCCGCGTGCGGCCCGAGCGTTTCCTGCGCGCCGACCAGCCGCGTCCATTGCACAGGCTGGCCGTTTACCGTCATGGCGCCAATTGGAGACAAGCGAGTCTGCCCATTTGGCGCGTTGGGATGGCTAATCTGCCAGGCCAACTGGTTTTTGCGCCATTCAACACGGCAATGGATTTCTGCAAGTTCGAGCTGCCAGGCAGCGGTCATCCATCCTCTCCTCTGCTGTAGGCGAATGCGGATCGAGCGACTATCAAGTCGCCAGGGTAAGGCGTCTATTCACGTATATGAAAGATGTTCACTAGCCGGAACTGTGTGGGAGTATAGCACAGCCAAAGAGGCATCGTCAATCAAATTTCTTGAGATTGACACCCTTTCTTTGACCGTGCTATACTCCAGAAAAATTCCCAGAGGCGAACATAATTCATATATCTGAACAGGCGACGCTTTCCCACGACTGATGCCGTACAATTGCTCGCAAACCCAATTACACACGTTTCAGGAGGATCCAATGAGGAAAAGTGCTTTGCTGAAGCTGGTGGTGCTTGTCACACTGTTGGCGCTTGTGCTGTCAGCCTGCTCAGGCCCAGTGCAGCCGACCCCAGCCGCGGAACAAGCCGCCCAGCCCGCCGCGGTTACGACGCCTGCGGAGATCATCGCCGGGCAGGCATGGCGCCAGACTGATGCCTACAGCCCGCTGCCCGAACGCGCAACACTGATGGTGGTGAAAGGCGGCCAGGAGAACGCGTCACTGATGCCCGAAGGCGAGTCGATCGAGGACAACAAGGCGCTGCGCTATATCGAAGACACGCTCAACGTCGACGTCACTTTTGCGTGGGTGGCGCCTAGCGACAGCTATAGCGACAAGCTGAACCTCTCCATCGCCAGCGGCGATATTCCCGATGTCATGATCGTCGACCCGATCCAGCTTCAACAGTTGACTGAAGCAGGTGCGATCGAGGACTTGACGCCCTACGTCAAGAAATACGCCAACGCCGACATTCTGGAAAACTGGCGGCAGACCGGTGGCGTCGCGCTGGCGGCAGCCACCATCGACGACAAGGTCATGGGTATTCCCAATGTCCAGCCGCAGGCCGACGCGCCGATCATGGTGTGGGTGCGCCAGGATTGGCTGGACAAGCTGGGGCTGGAGGGGCCGGAGACGGTGGATGACGTGGAGGCCATTGCCCGCGCCTTTATGGAACAGGACCCGGACGGCGACGGCGCGGCGGATACGTTTGGTTTAACTGGCACGTTAAACCCTGTGCAGGTGCCAAGCAATTTGCACGGCTTCGACGCCATCTTCAATGCGTACGGCGCTTTCCCGGAGCTTTTCTATCGCAATGACGCCGGCGAGATCACCTACGGCTCGGTGCAGCCGGAGACAAAGGAGGCGTTGGCTCGCCTCGCTGCGCTGTATAAAGATGGCGTGATTGACCCCGAATTCGCCACCAAGGACGGCGACAAGGCCAACGAGATCATTGTGGGCGGCAAGGGTGGCATCATGATGGGGCCGTGGTGGGTGCCGTGGTGGCCGATGGCCGACGCGGTCAGCAACGACCCGGACGCCGACTGGCAGCCGTTTATGATCAAGGATAAGAACGGCAAGTACACCTTTGCGATGGGCGACTATACCTATAGTTTTGTCGTCGTCAAGCAAGGGTACGCGCACCCGGAAGTGGCGCTCAAGATTCTCAACGTGCAAAACGACCTGAGCTATGGCCTGAACGATGCGCCGCAGTACTACCCCAACTTCAATGAGATTTGGTCGCTGCTCTTCCCAATCCCGTTCCTGATCGAACAGCCCTATGTCGTCGAACGAATGGGGCGGGAGTACCAGGAGGCGCTGGACGGCACGATCGATCCGGCGACATTCAGCGAAGCGATGAAGCTCGAATTTGACCAGATTCAGCAAGACATCGCCGCGCCGCGCAGCGATCCATCCAACTGGGGGACGCGTATGGCGCGTCTGGACGCCGCCCAACTGTTGGCCGGCGGCTACGAGGAAGTGCGCACCGACCCGGTGGCGTCGCGCATCATTGCGGTCGATTCGACCTGGCCGGCGCTGAAGAAGCTGGAGGAGGAAACCTTCCTGCAGATCATCACCGGCGCCAAATCGCTCGATGACTTCGATGCGTTTGTCGAGGAATGGAACAACAGCGGCGGCGCGGCGCTGCTGGAGAAGATGAACCAATAGCGGGAGAATAGGCCACGGATAAAACGGATTAGACGGATTTTCACGGATAAAATACAGAAAAATCCGCGTAAATCCGTCACATCCGTCTAATCCGTGGCCTATCAGTTTTGTCCTGCGCGCATGATGCATAGTGCAGCCAGGAAGGATGGCTATGTTCAAGGACACAGATCGCTTTGCCTACTACCTGATGATCCTGCCGGGGCTGCTGCTGCTCTTTGCCTTTACCTTCGTCCCCCTTGTCTACTCAGTGATCGCCTTTCAGAAATTCAACCCCGCGCTTGGCATCCAAGGGTCGCCGTGGGTCGGGCTGGACAATATTCTCTACATGTTCAGCCTGCGCGATGCGCGTCAGGTGTTTACCAACACGGTTTTCATCGCCACGATGAAGATGGCGGTGGTGCTTGTCACCGCGGTCGTCTTTGCGCTGCTGCTCAACGAAGTGCGTTTTCTGCGCATCCGGCGCTCGATCCAGACGATGGTCTATCTGCCCCATTTTCTTTCCTGGGTCATCCTGGCGGGCATCCTGCGCACCCTTCTGGCGCGCGATGGGATGATCAATGACATGCTGGGCGTGTTTGGGATCGGCCCGGTTTATTTTCTGGGTCAGCCCAATGTTTTCCCCTGGGTCATCATTTTCAGCGATGTCTGGAAGGAATTTGGCTTCGAGGCAATCGTCTACCTGGCGGCGTTGACGGGTATCGACCCGACGCTCTACGAGGTGGCGGAGCTGGACGGCGCCAATCGTTTTCAGAAGATGTGGTCGATCTCGCTGCCCGGCATCGCGCCTGTGGTGGTGTTGGTGGGGTGTCTGAGCATCGGCAATGTGCTCAACGCCGGGTTTGACCAGATCTTCAACCTCTACAGCCCGATCGTCTATTCGAGCGGTGACATCATCGACACCTATGTCTATCGCATCGGTCTGATTCAAGGACAATACAGCTTAGGCACAGCAGTGGGTCTCTTCAAGACGGTCGTGGCGCTTATATTGATCGGCGTTTCCTACCGGGCCGCCAGCAAGTTTGCCAACTACAGGATTTTTTAGGAGAGCGGTATGTTTACTTCGCGCAGTAAAACTGACCGCATCATCGACTGGCTGATCACCGCGCTCCTGCTGGCAGCCGGGGTGTCGACGCTGTTCCCGCTTGTCAACACGTTGGCGATCTCCCTGAGTGAAAAGGCTGCGGTCAGTGCGGGCATCGTGGGCTTCTGGCCGGTGGGATTCAACCTCAACTCCTACAGCTACATCCTCAACGACGACAAATTTTGGCGCGCGTTTGGCGTCTCTGTGCTGCGCGTGCTGCTGGGTGGCTCGCTCAACTTCGCTTTGACCGTGCTGACGGCGTTTCCGCTCTCGCGCAGCACGCGGGCGTTTCCCGGGCGCAATTTCTTCATGTGGCTCTTTGTCTTCGGCATGATCCTCAACGTGGGCATTGTGCCGTGGTACCTGACGATCAGCGGCTACAAACTGATCGACAATATCTGGGCGCTGGTGCTGCCGGGCGCGGTGCCGATCTGGAGCGTCATCATCCTGATGAATTTCTTCCGCAGCATTCCCAAAGAACTGGACGAAGCTGCACGCATCGACGGCTCCAACCCCTGGCAGTTGTTGTGGAGCGTCTATCTGCCGACCTCGCTGCCCGCGTTGGCAACCATCACCCTCTTCAGCATCGTGGGGCACTGGAATTCCTTCTTCGACGGGCTGATCCTCATGAACAACCCCGACAACTACCCGCTGCAAACCTACATCCAGCAGTTGGTGATTGCCGACCGGCCGGCGCTGCACGGCGGCCAGGCGCAGATGCTCGCCCAGCTTTCCGGCAACACGCTCAACGCGGCCAAGCTCTTTGTCGCCATGATCCCGATCCTGCTCGTCTACCCGTTCCTGCAACGCTACTTTATCCGTGGTATTATGCTCGGCGCGGTCAAAGAGTGATCGGTGCGGAGGAGAGTGGGTGCGTGCTGCGAGGAGAGCGTCAGTCCGGCTCCAACCCTCTGCGCTCTATTTTATCTAGCGGGGAGCGTCCACTCAATGGAGCCGAGTTACTGGACACCGGTTGATCTGCAGCGGTTTCTCGACGAGTACGCCATTCAAGCCGAACTGTTGCCCAACATCGGCCACACACCGACGGTGCCAGCCGCGGCCATGGCATTGGGTGTGGCGCCTGACCAGATTATCAAGACGCTGCTCTTTCTCGTGGAGCAACTCGCCGCCGTTGCGCCAACGCCGGTCGTGGTGATCAGTCACGGCGAACGCCGCGTCGACACGCGTTTGCTGGCTGAGCACTTCGGCGTCGGCAAGAAGCGCGTAACCCTGGCGCCCGCCGACGTTGTGTTGGCGACGCTTGGCTATCCGGCTGGTGGGGTGCCGCCTTTCGGCCATGCAACCCACTTGCCGGTGATCGTGGATGCCAGTGTGCAAACGGTAAAGGCCGGCGTTATTTTCGGCGGCGGCGGCGACGACCGTACGATGCTGCGGTTGACGGTGGCGGAGTTGTTGCGTGTGACAGGGGCGGAAGTGGTTGCAATGAGTTGATGGAGAGATTAGAGATTGAGGAATGAGAGTGCTGGGGATCGAGCAACCAACCGTCTCTCTGTCTCCCCTGTCTCCCTGCCTGCTATTCCGGCATACGCGCGGGTCGATACGCGTCGTCGACTTCGTCGCTAAAGGGGGCGGCAGAAGGCGGCGCGGGCGGCGTCTCGCGCCGGAATGGATTGCGCAATGATGTGCTGCCTGGCTGCGCCGCAGGCATGACCGGCTGGAGTGACGGCGCCGCCTGCACCGTGCTCAGTTGGGGTCTTGCCGCGGCGCGCGGTTGGGGGCCGCCACAGAAGACGCAGATTTCCCACTCGTTCCGCACCAGCTTGCCGCAGCTTGGGCAGGAATGCTGCAACTGGCCATGACAGTTGGGGCAATAGACCCATGCTTCGCTGACTGGCACGCCACATTGATGGCAAGTCATTGTCTCTTCTAGCTCGCGCAGCAGCGCTTCTTCTTCCAGCGCGGTCGTAGACTTCGGCAAGCGTGGCTTTGGGGCGAATCATCATATACAGGATGAGGCTGATCAGGGGAAAGATCAACACCAGCGCGACCGCCAGCGTGATCACTAACCAATCACGCGTTCGCGAACGAATGTCGTTGAACGTCCAGATCCCCATTGCAATCCAAAAAGCAAACAGAAAAGCGCCCAGGGCGGCAACGAGCACGCCGACGATGGTGCCGATAGTATTGATCAGTTCCGGTGACATGTATCACTCCACTTACGGACTACGCCGTGCAAAATATGCTCGATTATAGCGCACGCACGCATCAAGGCCAAACGGTGGCGGACTTTCGGGTTTACTTCAGCTTTGAGGAATCATGTAAGCGTGCACGCACACCACCCGGATCATCGGCCAGCACGGCGTCCACGCCCCACCGGACGTAGTGGTGCAGGCGCGGTTCCGGCGTTGGGTCGAGCGGCGCGACGATGCTGCCCATGCGGTGTGCGTGCGCCGTATAGAGCGGATTCACGTACAGCAGCGGCCAGAGCGGCCCCAGCAACTGCGCGCCGCGCTTGGGCCAGGGGTTTTTGAGCGTGATATGTCCGATCGGGATGTCAGGCCGGATGCGCTTGACGGCCAGCACATGCTCGAAGTGGAAGGAGATCAGCGCCGACCGCCGCAAGACGCCGCCCTGCTCCAGCGTGTCTACCAGAATTTTCGCGTATTTCTCCTGCAAGAAGAGCGGATCTTTGAGTTCCAGCAACAAGGTCGCGCCGCCGCCGGTGGCTTCGATCAGGCCTGCCAGGGTTGGGATGCGATCTTCGCCCAGCGCACCGCCGGGGCGGCGCGTGCGCAATGCCTGAAGCTGCGCCAACGAGTGATCACGCACCAGGCCGGCGCCCTCGGTCATGCGGTCGAGCGTCGGGTCATGAAACAGCACGAGCTGGTCGTCCGCTGTGAAGCGCAGGTCGGTTTCCAGCGCGTCGCGCCCTGCGCCAGCGCCAACAAAAAGGCGCGGAGAGTATTTTCCGCCTCTAGTAATCTGGCGCCGCGGTGGGCGACGACAAAGGGGCGGCCCGCGCGCCGCCGCTCCTCGCGGAAGGTGTCCCAATTCATGGTGGGTTTCATCCTTGCTTCGTGACGATGATGCAATCAAAAAGGGGCGACGCTGCGGTCGCCCCTTTTTTGATTGGCGATCAACGCGTCGAACTTATCCTTTGACCGCGCCGGTGGTCAGGCCGCCGACGAGATAGCGTTGGAAGAACATGAAGAGTATGATCGTCGGCAGCGCCGCCAACAGCGCGCCGGCAGAGAAGACGCCCCAGCTTTGCGCAAATTGGTTTGCCACCATCTGATTCAGACCCACTGCCAATGTATACATCATTTTGTCGGTCAGCAGCACGCGCGCCAGCACAAACTCGGAGTAGGTGCCGATAAAGGTGAGCAGCGCAACGACGACAAGGATGGGACGCACCAGCGGCAGCAACACGACCCAGAAAACTTGCCAGCCCGAAGCGCCATCCACCGTGGCGGCTTCGTCTAAATCCCTGGGGATCGAATCGAAGTAGCCTTTGGTCAACCAGGTGTTGGCGCCCAACGTGCCGCCCAGGTAAACCAGAAAGAGGCCGCCATAGGTATTCAACCCGATGGCAGGGATATAGCTCCCAAACTGTTGCAGAATGAGAAAGAGCGCGACCATGTTCAGGAAATTGGGGAAGACCTGGATCAAGAGGATGGCCTGCAACAATGGGCGTCGCGAACGGAAATTGAAGCGTGAAAAAGCGTAGGCCGCCAACGTGGTGATCGCCGTAGCGACCACTGTCACAGTGGTCGCGATGAAGAGTGAGTTGACGTACCATCGCGGGTAGGGATTCACCGGGTCGTTGAACAAGCGTTGATAGTTGGCCAGAGTTGGGTTCTGCGGGATCAGCGGTTGACCTACCAACGAACCAGTCGGATTGAACGACGCCGAAATGATCCACAGGATCGGGAAGAGGGCAAAGATCAACATCACAATCGCCAGTAAGATACGCAGCATCAGGGCGATGCGTTTGCCGCGCTGGATAGAGCCGACTGAGGCGGTGTAGCGACCCTTAGACATTGCGCCCCCTCTCTTCCAGCATGTTGGTGAAGCGGAACTGGAATTGTGTAATGATGAACAGGATCAGGAAGATCATGATCGTGATGGCTGAAGCGTATCCATAATCTGAAACACCCGAGGCGCCAAAAGCAATGCGATAGGTGTAGGTCGCCAGGATGTCCGTGTAGCCAACAGGCGTGGGTACGTTGGGCATAGGCGGCCCGCCACGGTTGTAGAGATCGATCACGACGAAATTGTTGAAATTGAAGGCAAAGGAGGCTACCAACAGCGGGCCGACAGTGACCAGCAGCAGCGGAAACGTGAGGCTCTGGAACTTGTGCCACGCATTGGCGCCGTCCAGATCAGCCGCTTCGTAGATATCATTGGGCAGCGTCTGCAAGGCGCCTGTCACCACTACGAACATATAGGGAAAGCCTAGCCAGGTCTGAATTACCAGGATGCCGATCTTTGACCAGAAGGGGTCGCTAAACCAGGGGGGCACCCAGCCGCCGGTGATCATGCCGATCATCTGCGAAATGATGCCAAACTGTGGGTTGAGTAGACCCACCCACACCGGCACTGCCACGAAAGCCGGGATGGTGTACGGGATCAGCAGCAGCGATCGCAGCGGTGCGCGCAGCGGCATCTCCGGCACGTCGAAGACGATGGCCAGGAACATGCCCAAGATAAATGTCAGCAAGACCGACATGATCGCAAAGATCACAGTCCAGAGAAAGACCTGCACAAAGGTGGAGCGCAGGGCTGGATCGGTGAACAAGGCTCGATAGTTCCGCGCTCCGACCGTCGCCGCAAAGCCAGGACTCAGCTTTTGCCCCGCAGCCGATGTGAACGTGCCCTCAATATTTGTGAAGACTTCGCCCGCCTGCTGGTCGATCATGGCGTCTTGGGCTGCATCGTACACAAACAACTGCTCGTACTGCGCTGCCTGACCCAAGACACTCTGGCTGACTTGAAAAGCATTGTCGGGCTTGACGCCAAAGGTCAGTGAAGATAGTGCGCCCAGCGCGCCAAATAGTTGGTTGCTGGGAATCTGCTGATAACCATCGATATCGGCTGGCGGCTCGCCACTGCGCGGTGCAGGCTCGGTTCCCGGCGTCACTGTAAAGACTTCAGCAGGGTCATTGGGATTGACCATCCACAACATGAAGTCTCCCGCGGGGTTTTTGAAGGCAGTCCAGTTGTAGAGGGTGGCGTCGGGGGGAAGGAACGTTTGGGATTCGATCTGTTCGATGGCCAACTGTTGGGTGACGAGGTGGCCGGTGCCGTAGTTGGTAAAGGAGACATAGACGGTGAACAAAATGGGGTACAGCACCATAATGGCGAGGAGGGAGAGACCTGGGGCGACATAACGAAGTGGATAGAAACGTCCGCTCAGAAAGACGACGTTGACCCAGAGCGTTACTAAGGCAAGAACTGCCGCCAACGGCCAGTAGCCATCGAAAACCATCTGATAGACCAGCCAGATGGTGATGCCGTCGATCAGCGCCAGGCCAGGATGCGCAGGATCAGAGAAAGGATACTGTGGGACCCGGCGTCTGGGGGCGCCTGCGCGCCCCCAGAGACCTTCTGCGTTGCAGCAGACATGGGTGGTTATTGGCCTGCAATGGCCGTTGAGACCTGGGCCTGCGCCTGGTCAGCGGCTTCTTGTGGCGTCAGCTTGCCGGTGCTGACCAGCGTGATCGCATCGCCCTGACCGCCCCACACCGAGTTCATCGCGGGAATGTTGGGCATGGGCTGGGCGACATTCCCTGCCTCAGCAATTGCCTTCAGATCCGGATCTTCGATCTTTTCCGGACACAGGAATCCAGGCAGAAGCACGCGGATCCTGATCAAAGAGGCGCTTGCATGGTGGCATCGGTCGCCACGAATTGTTGCAGGAAGGTCTGCGCCAGCAGTTGGTTCTTGCTAAAGGCGTTGATCATGAAGCCCTGGACGCCCAGGAAAGGCGCGCCCGGCTGAGTGCCCGTCGGAATGTTGGTGATGGCATAGGGCACGCCCGCCTCGCGGATGCCGTTCAGCGCCCACGGGCCGGAAATCATCATGGCGGCGTCGCCATTCTGGAAAGCGGACAGCATCAGGTCGCCGTCGATGTTGCCGTTGCGATCGAGCAGGCCGTCTTCATACATGCTGTTGAGCCACTCGAGGGCGGCAACGCTGCCTTCGCTGTTCAGCCCCAGATCCTCGGCGTTATAGCTGCCATCAGCGTTCTGGCCGAAGATATAGCCGCCAAATGCCGTCTGGATAGGATAGAAGTGATAGGGGTCGCCGATGGTCTGCGTCAAGAAACCATACTTGTTGCCGGCATCCTTGATCTCCTGGGACATGGCTTTGACTTCGTCAAAGGTGGTCGGCGGCGTCGGCGCCAGGTCTGTGTTGTAGTAGAAGGCGATATTTTCGGTTGCCTGCGGCATCCCGTAGAGTTTGCCGTCGGTGTAGGTGTAAGCCTGCACAGCGTTCGGGGCAAAATTGGCGGCATTGGGGCCAAGGTCCACCGGGGCAAGCAGGCCACTGCCGTTCAACTCGCCAAGCCAGTCGTGGGCGCCCAGGATGATGTCCGGGCCGCTACCCGCCGGCGCTGCAATTTTGAAGTCGTTGCGGATGTCGCCGATGGCTTTCTGCACCACCGCCAGCTTGACGCCGGTCTGTGCGGCGAACTCGTCGCCAAGCTTCTCCAGGATGGGCGCGCGTTCGCCGTCAGCCCAGATCGTCAGCACCGCGCCTGTATCCGCGGCCGGTGCGGCTTCTTCGGCTGGCGCTTCCGTTGGCGTCAATTCTTCGGTCGCCACTTCGGGCGGCAGGCGCTTCTGTGGCGGCTTCTTCAACGGCTGGCGCGGCCGGTTCAGCAGGAGCCGCCGTCGGCTGTCCGCCGCCGCAGGCTGCTAACACTAGAACGCCGATGACCAGCAAGGACAACAAGATCAGTCGCTTGTTGCGCATACAGATTCTCCTTTTGCTAGATACGTAGTAACTTTGGACGGAACTGAAACATTTATTCTGCAAACCCTAGCGTGTCAGGGAAAGCATACACTGGGAGCTAGGCAAAATCAGCCGCTATCTGGCCTAGAACCAACAGGGTGATTCCTTCTACTTTCGCATATCGATTCAAACAAACCTGAACTGCAACCATTATAGAGATTATTTGGAGGCTTTGCAAACTGTAGGCGAATTTGGGTGTGTTTCAAGATGTTGCAGCGTGCGTCGCACTGGCCGTTTAATGCAATAACCAGCACGCCGGCTGCTCAGTACGACGCACGCTGCTGTGAAATCTGGAATTCGCCCGTTCAGTTTTGCTGGCGGCCGGGCAAGCGCGGCAGTGCACGGCTGGGCCGCGTGCTGCGATCCGGTTTGATAATGGGCTGTTCGGCCAGGAGCCGCAGCGCTTCGACGATCGCCTGCTCCAGTTGCGGGTCACGACCGGCCACGTGATCTTGCGGGGTTACGTCCACCTCGATATCGGGATCTGTACCGTAGTTCTCGACCATCCACCCCACATCCTGGAACCAGAAGCTGTACTCCGGCTGCGTCGTGATCGTGCCGTCGACCAGCGGGTGACGCGGCGAAATGCCGATCACGCCGCCCCACGTGCGCTTGCCGATCAGCGGCCCCAGGCCGAGAAGCTTGAAGCTGTGACAGAAGATATCCCCGTCGCTTCCCGCCAATTCGTTGGTGATGGCGACGCGCGGCCCCGCCACCGAATCCGCAGGGTAGGGCGCAACGCCGCCCCAGCGGGACGCGTCGTACCCGATGCGCCGGCGCGCCAATTTCTCCAGCAGCAGTTGGCTGACGTGACCGCCGCTGTTGTAACGTACATCCACGATCAGCCCGTCGCGCATCACCTCGGCCAGGAAACCGCGATGGAATTCGGCATAACCATGCGATCCCATGTCGGGAATGTGCACGTAGCCGATGCGCCCGTCGGTGGCAGCGTGGACGCGGCGGCGTTTGGCTTCCACCCAGGCGCGATAGCGCGCGTCGTCGTCGCTGTGGATGGTCTTGACGACCACGGCGCGCCACTCCGGTCTGGATGGGGCGTCTTCCCCAGGCGCGGCCGCCTGGTCTTCCGCCGGCGCATCCACTGGGGCGCCATCATTTACTGCTGCGCCATTATCCACCTCTGCGCCATTGTCTACAGATGCAGGCGCCGCCGATCCATCCTGAGGCGGCGCGGGGCGTGGCGCCAATGTCAGCAATACCTCTTGCCCTGCCTGGTTGACCAACAGTTGCGCCGGCGAGGTTGTTTCATCTAGCCGCTGACCGTTGACGGCCAGCAAGATGTCGCCCGCGCGCACATCGACGCCCGGGGCTGCCAACGGCGAAGTTGCGGTTGGGTTCCACGGGTCGCCTTCGACGATATTCTGGATGCGATAGCCGCCGGCCGCCGCATCCCACACAAATTCGGCGCCAAGCACGCCCTGGCTGTAATGGGGGGAAGCGCGGTAGTCGCCGCCAAATTCGTAGGCATGGCTGGTGCCCAGCTCGCCCTGCATTTCCCAGACCAGATCGCTAAATTCGCTGCGCGAGCTGACGCGGTCGATCAACGGTCGATAGCGAGCGTAGACCGCGTGCCAATCCACTTCTGCCATATCCTCGGTCCAGAAATGGTCGCGCTGTAGACGCCATGCCTCTCGATACATCTGTTCCCACTCGCTGGGCGGCGCCACCGACACCTTGATGCGGAAGAGATCGATCCAGCCGCTGCGCCGGCCGGGGCCGCTGTCGCCGGGCGCTTTCTCCGTCGCCGAAATCACGCGCAACCGTTTGCCGCTGAAGTAGAGCAATTTTTTGCGGTTGCGCGAGATCTCAAAAGCGGCGACATTTTCGGCGATCGGCTCGCTTTTGTACTCCTTGAACACCCAGGCGCGCAGCGAACCACCCTCTTCTCCTTCGTCGCTCCAATCTTCATCGCCATCCAGCGCGCCGTGCAGCGCGTAGGAGCTGAAGATGGCGCGTCCGGGTGCGCCGATGATCTGGCCGTAGCGGCTGTCGGGCGTTGGGAAGGCGAGCACACGGCGCTCGATGCCGTCGAGGTCGATAACCAATTGCCGCGTCTTGCGCTTTTCTTTTTCCTGCTTGGGATCGTGCTCCTTGCCCGCGTGCGAGTCGGCGCTGCTGTGCGTAGATTTGCGTAACGCGTCGAGCGGCGCCTCGGGGGGCAATTCGTTCCTGTGGCGCGACGGATCATGCTTGCCGCTGATCTCACCATCGAGCTCGCCTAGCGCATTATCCTCGTCATCGTCGTTTTCGTCCCCCTCTTCGCCGCTGTCATCATTCTCTCCGGCTTCGTGATCTTCGTCCTCGTTTCCTTCCTCCTCCTCATCGTCATGCTCCCTAGCGTCATCGCCGCCGTCGGGTCGCGGCAGAAAAGGATTGGGCAGGTCGGCGCGCAGCAGCAATAGGTAAGGGCGCATCCCCCACGGAAAGCTGAGGTCAAGGTGCAGGTTGTCGTAGACCGGGTTAAATTCCCGGTAACTGAGGAAGTAGAGATAGTTGCCGTCCGGGTCGAAAGAGGGCGCCACATCGTGCAAGATCGGGCGCGTCACGGTGACCGGGTTGGGGTGCGTCAAAGGTGCGGCGGACGTTTTCTCCACCGCTGCGGGGTCAAGCAGATGGTAGAGTCGAATTTCGGTGGCATTGAGACTTACACCAAAGCCATAGGCCAGCCAACGACCGTCGGGCGACCAGTCTATCCCGGCAATTGGACGCCACTCGCTGCGATCGACGCGCGTTAACTCCCCGCTTTTGAGATCGACGATCAGCAATTCCTGGCGATGGTTGCTCAGAGCGACCTTGTCCTCGGTTGGAGACGCCTTCAATGCAACCGGTCGCCCGATGTCCAGCCCGCTCAGCCTTCGTGGCGCTTCTGCCAAATCGGCCGAGAAAATGACCAACTCCTCCTCGCCGTTGGCGTCGTCCACCATCACGAGATATTGGTCATCGTTCAGGAAGTCCGGCAGGCGATAACGCACGCCGTCACGTTGGCCGATCTGCATGACCGGGCCCTCGTGGTTGAAAAAAGTGAATGCTTTCCCGCGCGTGGTGACGGCCAGCGCGTCTCCGGTCGGGTTGAGGCGCGCGCTGTCCAGATAGCTGATGGCGGGCGAAAACTTGCGGTTGCGTTGCACGCGCGGGCTGTGATAGGTAACTGTCACCTTCTCTGTGACGCCGGAGGCAGGCTCATAGACGTAGAGATCTGCGCCGAGATGGTAGACGACCCGGACGCCGTCGGTGCTGGGATTGCGTGCGTAGAAATCGTCGTGATCGGTGTGACGGCGCAGGTCGTCGCCCCCAGGCGTCACACTGTAGAGGTTGCCGATGCCCTCATGGTCGCTGATGAAGTAAATCCGTCCGCCGTCAGCGTCGGGCAGCCACATGGGTGAGGCCAGATTGCCGCGCATGTTGGGCAAGAAGCGCTCAAACTCGCCATTGCCCGCGCGATCGATCCAGAGATGGCCCGCCGTGCCCCCGCGGTAGCGCTTCCAGCGCGCCGGGTCGCCTGTGTTGCGGCCGATCACGACGCCGCCGGCGGGGCCAAACGCAATCGCCCGCGCCGGTCCGACCGGCGGGCGTCACCTGGCCGGCATTGGCGTCGATGGCGACAGTGTAGAGCGCATATTCTTGTGGATGAAAATGGCCGTAATTGGTCGAGAAGAGAATCTGCTGCGCGTCTGGCGTCCACCCCAATACCTGGCAGGTGTGATTCAGATAGGTCATCCGCCGCGCACTGCCGCCAGCCGCTGACATCAGATAAACTTCCGGCATGCCTTCTTCGCGCCCAACAAACGCGAGCCATTCGCCATCCGGTGACAGCGCCGGATAGTTGACCTGGCCTAGATTGCTTGTTAGCCGGCGCGCCACGCCGCCGTGACGAGAAATGCTCCAAAGATCATCTTCGGAGACAAAAACAATCGTATCTTGGTGAATGGTGGGGAACCGATAATAGCCGTCGCTCATGCGATCCTTTTTTGTGTGATGGATGAAATGGAAACGTAGAACACACAGGGCGTCGGTGTTCTACGCGTGCAAGGCAGTATACTCCGGCGTGAAACACCTACCAAACTTGGTGAATCATCCTCCCTTGTCTGGTTGGCGGTGAGTGCTGAGTAAATTGCCAAAGCGCACCCATGCCAGGCCATACACCGCCATCACCAGCGCCGCATAGACAGGCAGCATCCATGTCGTCAGCGGCAGCAATGCCTGCGCTACCAAACTCAGCATTCCCAGTGCACCGACCAGAAAGAGCGGCGTCGCAATCGGATAGGCGTGGTCACTGCCATTGGCCTCGATGGCGACCAGCATCGCGCTCAACGCCACAAGCACCGCGCCAAAGAGTTGCATGGCGGCGGTGGGCAGCACGAGCAAGAGCAGTGCGCTGGCCGCCGTTGCCACGCCCGCCAGCGCGCCCACCCACCCCATCGGCACACCAAAGCGGCTGGGTACGGAGACGCCAAAGGGCTTGGGTTCGCTGGTAGGCAGTTCATAACGCGCGGCTGCCCCCACGACTGCCAGGCCCAACAGCGTCAGCGCGCCGCCACAGGCGGCGCCGGATAGACGGAAGGCGTTGGGGTTGGGCACCAGCGTCTGACCCAAATCATTGGTAAAAGCGGCGCCGCTGCCCAGCGGCTGCAACATTGCCAAAATGGCGTAAGCAATCCAGAGCAGCCCGCCGACAATGGCCAATTCACCCGCCCAGCGCGTGGGTAGATCCCTGATCGTGTTCATGGCATGTAGTATACTGAAATCAAATCGATTGCCGCCATTCTTAACTTGACCCTTCGCCTAGTGTTTCCATAGACAACGTCCCCGGCACGCAGCAGATGAATTCACTGGCCAGATGTGCGGTGCTGCGTGCCGGGGACGTTACCTGATTCTGCACTAGGCGGCAGCGCTTTGCCACGCTTTGCCAGAATCCCCTATTTGTCTTTGCTTTGCGTGTTATTCCATCTGTCCGGGAAAAACCGGAAGCTGGGCAAATCTGACATCCAGACTCGCAAGCCTCGCCTTCCCACGCACGGTCATATCCGTGACGAAATTGAGTTGCTGATCCGGCTCGATCGGGTAAGCCTTGAGCCGATAATGTGTGCCCCACGGTTTCTCCTGCACGATCACAAAGATCGGCTGGGCAATCTGCAGAAAGGCGCTCGTCAGCGCCACATCATACAACGCCTGCTTGACGCGTGCGGCGTCGTGATCGGGGTGGAGATAGAAATCAGCGATGCACATGAGGTTGCGGCTGCCGTCATTGCCGTTGTAAATGAGCTGATCCCACAGCTTTAAATGTGGAATCACCACGACGGTGTCGTCCAGCGTGACGATTTCCGCCGCGCGCGTCCCGATCGAGCGCACCTTGCCGTACGCGCCGTTGACGGCAATCCAATCGCCAGGGCGATAAGGCAATTCATAGAGCGTCACCACGCCCGCGAGGAGGCTGCTGATATAATCCTTGAAGGCAAACCCCAAGGCAAGGCCGGTTGCACTCAGGAGCACTACCAGGTTTTCAAACGTGGGATCGATAATGCGTGTGACAATTAATACCACGGAAACCATGATGATCAGCAGACGCAACACCGGTTCGCCCGCCAGAAAGAAATTGCGGTGCTGGTTGGGAACCCTGCTCGCCAGCCAGGGAAAGATGCGCTGATTGGCGGCGATCAATAGCCAGGCTCCGACCAGAATCAAGGCGATAGCAATCAAGTTGTCCTGATTGAGCGCCAGAATGTCTGTGATGCTGTTTGCACCGTTCATCGGGTTGCTCCTAAAATTCGTCGACGGGATAGCCGTTGTCCACCAAAAATTGGCGCGCGACCGGATAGCCCTGCGCCGTCACCCGCCAAAATCCAGCGGACTCCGCCAGCACTCTGGCATTTTGCAGCAGGTAAATCATTTCGGTCACCTCGTCGGCCGTCAATGGCGTCACCTGAGCAAGCTGTTCTCCGGTAAGGCCGCTGTGCAGCAGCAGCGCGTGCAAGACAAAAGCCTGATGGCGTATTGCGCCCGGCGGCATGACCGGGTGTTTGATCTGGCTCCACGGGGCAACCCAGACTGTTTTTCCCGGCAGATCGACTGCCTCGGCCTGCGCTTCTTCGGCAATTTCCTCGTCCGGCTCGATACGCAGGCTATTGTGCCAGATCGTCCAGGCGATCCCCAGGATGCCGCGGCTGTGCACCGCGAGCCGCTGCATATAATCGCTGTGGTGGACGGAGCCGTTGACGGCGACATCTTCTGGCGGCGGAAACACATATTTGCCATTGTCGGATTGACGAAAGAGTAGATGCTGATCTTCTCCACCGCTTGCCAACGCCTGAAGATAGTGGGACAGCAGTTTTTCGTCAAAGGCGCGCAAAGCAAGCGTGTTGGATAAATGTTCCGGCCAGAACCTGCGCAGAAACGTCCAGCCCCAACTGTCGCAACCGATGAGACCGCAGCCGAGATTGCCTGCATACACCTGGTCGAAGAAACGACGGATGAGGCCCAAGCCCTCGGTGTGGCGGAGATAAGTCCGCTCGAGGTGCGGAAACACCCAGGGTTGATCATCGACAATCTGGTCTGATAACCAGGAAAGATCACCGGCGAAGACTTCCTCGGACGCGGGCGGCTCGATCACCCGCCAATCGTGAAGTTCAGCCCACAGTTGCAGAATCTCAACATGCCCGCTGTAGGGCGGTCCAATGAAAAGCAGCGGTATATGCTGTGATTGGCGATCCGCCAACCAATGCTCCAGCCTGACGTCGAGCGCCTGCGCGGCAGCGCGCCACGCGGGCGCCGGCGCGATGCGCTGAAGCTGCCAGGCAGGCAATGCTTTTAACGATTCTCGCTCCTCGAAAGGCTCCGCCTGTGCTTTCCCAGCGCCGAAACGCCTGCGCAGTTCTGCAAACCAATTCTCTGAGATCGCCTTCACCGACGGGGTAGGCGGCGTATACTCTGCGAGCGGAACATATTCCCAAATGGTCACAATTGCGGAACCCCCAGCCCTTCCGCCCCAACAGGCGACGCCAAGAAAGCCGCACCTGAACGGGCGAGCAACTCCATCCCAATCGCGGCGCGGCGTACACGTTCGCGACCGGTCGCCACGGCCGCGGCTTCGGAGATGGACGCCGCTTGGGTAGATGTTCGGTGCGTTGCGCAGGCCAAACTTGAGATAGACGGGCGCGCCCACGCGGATGATCTCTGCTACTTCGTAGTAGCGGGTAAAGCCGCCCAATCCGTCCGGCCCCTCAATGTAGAGGTCAAGCGGGATCGAAAGCACTTGGCGCATCGCCGCCAGCCGCGGCAAGGCAATGCCCGACGCAATGTTGATCGTGTCGAGGCCGTTGTCCTGCAGCAGCTTGACGCCCAGCGGGTTGGCCACGCCCAGCACCGCCGAGCCTTTGACCACCAGATCCGCCGGCAGCACGCCGCGCTGACGCGCCTGGTTCACCAGCCAGAGCAGCCCCTCGTCAGCGACCAGGATGCTGCGGATGCCTGCCTCCACCCCGCGCACGATGTCGTCGAAGGCGTAGGCAAGCTGATCCATGCCCGTGTGTCGCCAGCCCATGAGCTTGCCGTCAGGCGTCAGCGGCTGCCCCGACCCTTCCCACGCCGCACGCGGGCCGACGAAGAGTGACACCTCGATGCGATGCTCTGCGCCGAGCCGCGCCATTTCGCGCAGTTCGGCGTTGGTCAGCAGCATCATGCCGCTGCCCTGCGAGACGCGGTGAATGGTGACGCCGTGCTGCTGCGCCGCCGCGATGACTGCTGCCAGCGCAGCCGGCCCCTCGACGCTGGGAATCTCAATGCGGTAGTGGGCGCCATCGGGGAAGCGCTGCGTCGAGGTTGGCAGGTCGTAACGGTCGCCGTCGGGTAAATCCAGCTCGTGAAGAAGGCGTCTGGCGCTGCTCATCAATTGCTCCTTGACGTGTGATCGCTCTCTGATTTTGGTTTCTGCACTACGGCCATTGTATCCTACCTCTCTTGCAAAAGGATAGTTATCGGCGCAAGCGCACTCGCGCAGGCACGGATGCTGAGGAGAGTCATGACGGAGTCCATTACGATTGTCGGGGGCGGGCTGGCTGGCAGCGAGGCCGCCTGGCAGATCGCCAACCGCGGCATCCACGTTGATTTGGTGGAAATGCGACCGGGGCGCGGCACGGACGCGCATGTCACCGACCGGCTGGCAGAGTTGGTGTGCAGCAACTCGATGGGGTCGACGCTCCCTGACCGGGCGCTGGGCATTCTCAAGCGCGAGTTGTTGCGCATGGGCAGCATGGTCATCCGCACGGCGTACAAGCACGCACTCCCGGCCGGCGCTGCCTTGGCCGTCAGCCGCGAGGAATTTTCCGAAGAGATCACGGCGCTGATTCACGGCCATCCCAACATCACTGTCCGCCGCGACGAAATGACGGCCATCCCCAGCGGGCCGGCCATCATCGCCACCGGCCCGCTGACCAGCAGTGCACTGGCCGCGCGCATCCAGGATCTCACCGGTCGGCAGCATCTCTACTTCTACGATGCGATGGCGCCGATTGTCGTGGCCGACAGCATCGACATGCAGCGCGCCTTTCGCCAGAGCCGCTACGACCGCGAAAGCGAGTTGGGTGGCGACGAGGGCGATTATATCAACTGTCCCTTCGATCAAGCGGAGTACGCGCGCTTTGTCCAGGCCGTGCTCGACGCACCGAAGATCGAGCTAAAGGGCGCGGACAAGGAGTTGGAGCGCTACTTTGAGGGCTGCATGCCGATCGAGGCGCTGGCCGCACGTGGGGAGAAGTCATTGGCCTTTGGGCCGATGCGTCCGGTGGGGCTGCGCGACCCGCGCACGGGACGCCGCCCCTACGCTGTCGTGCAGCTTCGCCAGGACAACGTCGCGGGCACGCTTTATAACATGGTGGGTTTTCAAACCAACATCAAATGGGGCGTACAGGAGCAGGTGCTGCGGCTGATCCCGGGGCTGGAGCACGCCGAGTTTGAGCGGCTGGGGCAGATGCACCGCAACACGTTTATCAACAGCCCAACGCTGCTGCGCCCAACGCTGCAATGCCAGGTGCGCGACGACCTCTTCTTTGCGGGACAAATTACCGGCACCGAAGGGTACGTCGGCAGCACGATGGGCGGGCTGGTGGCTGGCATCAACAGCGTGCGGCGGCTGCGCGGGGAAGCCCTGCTCGAACTGCCGCGCACGACGATGATAGGCGCGCTGCTGTACTACATCACCCACGCCGAACCGGCTACCTTCCAGCCCATGAAGGCGGCGATGGGATTGCTGCCCGAACTGGACGCAACGGTGCGCAACAAGCGCGCTCGCTACGCCACCTACGCCGAGCGCGCCGAAACAGAACTGGAGGCGTATCTGGTTCAGATCTCGCCTGCGTTCAGAGCGCTTGCGTTACTCGATCTCTAGATTTTCGAGGTCGCTAGCTTTTTTCTCAAAAACCTATCTCTGATGGTGGATACGGGTTCGCCGTAACTTGGTCCCGGTATTCCTCAGAACTTTTGGTGCAAGATACCAACTCGATCAAGAACGCACGCTTCACCCGCAACTGACGGGCGATCATTCCTTCGAGCTTTGCGGATATCTCCTTCTCACCATGCGATATCTTTGTCGCAATGATCGGACTTCCTGGTATCTCCAATTGATACCACTTGTGATCGGGCGACCGTGCAGGGGCAGGGCTAAACCCCAGCTTCCCGATCAGCGTCTGTTCCAACTTTTTTGCTTTGATCGGCATAAGGGAATAATCTTATTTGGCTTGCGATTTAGTTAAGTAACTACCCAACTCGCCTGCCAACTCCAGAGACTCAAACAGCGTCGAAGCGTTCACAATCTCAAAATACTCGACGAGCGACTGGATGTAATCCTGGATCGCCTCCGGCCCGGAGTGGCCGTAACCATAGACTGTGGTAATCGTTTCGCTAGCTAGATAAGCTCCGTCCTCGTCACGCTCGATCGTCAGAGTAATTGGGATTACCAATGTCCAGCCCTCGGCGATCTGTCCGATCAACGTGTGTGTATAGCGCTGAATCGCCGCAATATGTTCTTCCTGATGGTTGGGGCGACTTGATGAAAGGCGATACTCCACCGCGCCAGCGCTGATATGGCTATGAAGTGCAAAGGTTGTGTACATGGTTTATTCTTGTCCAGCTTCATTCCGGGCTAAAAACTTGCTGATATTGTCCTGCATCGCTGATTGAAACTGGATTGCAGGCTCGTGCGCCATAATAATCTTCGCTACAGCGCGCGCCGGCACTGATTTCATTCGGGCAATTTCTTCATTCTGCCGTGATGGATCGGGTGAAATAATAGGCGGCAGAATCTCAAAAAAAGTGATAATGAACTCGCTGTCCGTATGCTGAATCAGCACATTATTGGCATAGACGGCTGGAATATCCCCTTGAAACTCGATTGGCACAATGACCGCATTACTGTCTTGTTCTAACATAATAGGCACACCAATGAATCATCGTCTCATCAAATTGTAAAATGATTATAACCGTGAAACTCTAACGATGGAGCACAACTAACAAAACTATCACGGATGGAGGTGATTTTCAATCAGAAAACCTGTTCTTCAGAAATTTCCAGTGTGATGGCTTTAAAACGTGGCCGCATCCGCCTCATTCACGCCCGGAAGAAATTGTTCACAAAGAACCACAGATTGGCGGGGCGTTCGGCCAGGCGGCGCATGAAGTATGGATACCACGCCGTCCCGTAAGGCACATAGATGCGCACCCGATAGCCCTGCGCCACCAACTGTTCTTGCCATTCACGGCGAATGCCATAGAGCATCTGGAACTCGAACGCGTCCCTGGCAATGTCGTGCGCGGCAACATAGCGTTGCACTGCCTCGATCATTGCTTCATCGTGGTGGCGGCCGCCAGGTAAACGCCGCGGACGCCCGCTTCCAGGGCCAACAGTAGCTCGGCCAGACGCACAAACGCGGCGTCAACGTCGTGCTTTTGTGGATAGGCAACAGCGGGCGGCTCTTTGTACGCGCCTTTGACCAGCCGCACCCAGGCCCCTTCCTTGACCAGCTTGCGCACGTCCTCCTCGCTGCGATACAGGCTGGACTGGATGACCACGCCGACGTTCTCGAACCCTTCGCCAAAGCGCAGCCGGCGATAGATGTCGAGCGTCCTGTCGACCAGCGCGCTCTCCTCCATGTCGATGCGGACGCGCAGCCCCAGCGCCTTGGCCTCTGTCAGCAGCGCGCGCAGATTGTCGATCGCCAGATTCTCGTCGATCTTCAGCCCAAGCTGGCTGAGTTTGACCGAGACGTAGGCGTCCACACCGTTGGCATGGATGCGCTGCAGCAGGTAGAGGATCTGGTCGCGCGCCGCGCCGGCTTCGGTGGCCACAGTGATGCTTTCGCCCAGATAGTCCAGCGTGACCAGCATCCCTTTGGCGTTGAGTTGGCGCGCAGTAGCAATCGCTTCGTCCACGGACTCGCCGGCGACAAAGCGGCTGGCCACGGCCCACGCCGGCGGAAAGCGCGTCACCATCCGCCGCGCCAGCGGCATGCGTGACAGATAGAGCAGCGAGGAACGCAGCCATGCATCGCCGTTCCGGTAGACGAGGTAGCCGGCGGCGGTTGCCGCCGTGGCAGCCACAGTAGCCGTGGCCGCCAGCGTCTGCGCACGTGTAGAAGTCGAGAATTTCGTCTTCTTCATAATAAGCCTCTACTTCTTGTGTGAATCGTTATTTCCTGGATCGCGGACGTCTCGTCCGCAGTTTTTAAGGTGGACGAGACGTCGCGATCCGTCAACCGCGCACCTGGCGCAGCTGAATCGATTGCCGGACGCCCGCCGCTTCCGCCCAACGCGGCAAGCTTATCATGCGCGATGCCTGTGGCGATGGCCTCGGCGGTGCGTGGCTGCAACGCAGTTCGACTGCGCCAGCGCGTGGCCTCATGCCCCGGCGCAGCGGATGCGTGCGTGCAGATCGCGCAGGCCGTCCAGCGCCGCGTCGAGTTCCAGATGGACAACCTCAGCCGTGTCGGTTTGGCCGCTGCCGGCGTCGCTGCGACCGTCCAGCAGCCGCACCAACTGCCAGCGCCAACGACGCGCGTCGTCGGCCCACACGTTGAGAGCAAATTCAGCCGTGGCGCCCAGCGCCTGATTGTAGAAGCGATGCACATCCTTGAGATCGCGCGTAAAGCGGGCGGGCGGCAAGTCCTGGCGGGTGCGCCGTCCGTACGCCTTGCTGGTCAGCCGCTCGTCGAGGATCGCCACCACGCCGCAATCATCGCTGCGGCGGATGAGGCGGCCAAAGCCCTGCTTGAGCGCCAGCGTCATCAACGGCGCCATGTACTCCGCAAAGCTTGACCGGCCCTCGGCCTCGATGGCGCGCATCCGGGCGCCGTGGAGCGGGTCGCCAGGCGTGGGGAAGGGCATCTTGTCCATGATGACGAGGCTGAGGTCATCGCCGGGTATGTCAACGCCTTCCCAGAAGGAACGGGTCGCCAGCAACACGCTGTAGGGCGTCGCGCGGAACCAGCTCAGCAGCGCATCGCGCGGGGCGTCGCCTTGCGCCCGCACCGGCCAGACCACTCCCTGGGTGGCAGCCTGCACGCGGTCATTCACCTGTTGCAGGCCGCTCCAACTGGTGAAGAGACAAAGCGTGCGCCCGCGGCTCACTTCGAGCAGGCGCTCGATTTCGCGGGCGACTGCTGCGTAAAAGGCGTCGGCGTTGCGATAGTCGTAAGCGGGCAGCGCAGGCTGGTAGAGCATGGCCTGCCGCGGGTAGTCGAAGACGGTCGGCAGCACATGCTCCTCGCCGGTGGCCTTGATGCCGCAGCGCGCCTTGTAATGATGGAAATGGCCGCCGGTGGCAAGCGTCGCGCTGGTGCAGACCACGGTGCGTGCAACCGCGTTGCCGTTGTCGTCTTCAGGATGAAAAAGGTAGGCGGTGAGCAGTTCAGCCGGATTGATCGGCGCGGCGTGCACCTCCAATGTGATATGCCGGCGGTCGAAGACGCGCACAGCGTAACGCACGACCGTGTCGTCTTTGCGGCTGGCCCCGATCGCTTTCAGCTTTTCGGCGGTGCTGTTGACGGTGGTGATGGCCAGCTCATAATAGCGGAAACGTTCGGCGGTTTCAGCGTCGGGGCGTTCGCCCTGTTTGGCCGCCTGTTCGACCGCCGCGGCATAGGGATTGGCTTGCTTCAGCCGCTTCCCCAACTCCGCCAGCGCATTGCTCAACTTGAGCGCGCTTTCCAGGTCGCCTTCGAGTTGAAAGGCATTGTTGTCGCTGCGCCGCGAGATTTCCTGAAACGCCAGTGTGTTGAGATAACGCAGCCGGTCGATCTCCTCGTCAGACAAGTGCTCCTTGAAGATCGAGCGCGCCAGCAATTGCTCGACTGTGTAGTCACTCACCATCACTTCATAGACGGCGGTGGCGATCTGCTCAAGGTGGTGCGCCTCATCGACGATGTAGATCGGCGCCGGCGGCAGGATGCGTTCGCCGGCGTAGCCCAACTCCAGCGCGTTGAGCAGCAGGTGATGGTTGGTGATGATGACCTGCGCCTGCGCCGCTTCGTCGCGCATGAGGTTGATCCAGCAATCGTCCTCGTAAAAGGGCGCAGGTCGCTGCTCAGCACGAAAGGCAGCTCGTCAATATCGCCGGTCGCTGTCTGCTCCAGCCAGCCCTTCATGGCCTTGAACTGATCGTCCTCGCGGTCGTAGAGCGAGATATATCCCTGCTCGTTGACTTCTTTCTCCCACTTGTAATTGCAGACAAAATTGCTGCGCCCTTTGACGATGACCGCGGAAATCGGCTTGCCCAGCACCTTGCGCAGAAACGGGATTTCCTTCTGAAAAAGTTGGCTCTGCGGCGACTTGTTGGCGGTGGAGACGACCACCGGCTGCCCGCTGAGGATCGCAGGGATCAGATAAGCGATCGGCTTTCCGGTGCCGGTGGGCGCTTCAATCAAGGCGTGATGGCGGGCAAGAATGGCGCGCTTGACCGCCTCGGCCATGTCAAGTTGACTCTGGCGCAACTCGTAGCCGCCCAATTCGTGGGCCAACGCGCCGTCTGCCCCAAACAGCGCGGCGAAATCGCTCGCCGCCAATGCGGCCAGCGCAGCCTCCGCGTCCGCATCGTTGTCTGTCGCCGGCAAATGGACTGCGTCGTCGACAAAGGGATCGTCTAGGAAATCATCTTTAATGGGAGATGGATGGGGCCGGGAAGATTTTTTGGACATGGACGGCATCATAGCACAAATGTGCGGGCGACTCAACCGTCGCGGGTGCACTTCCGAGATAACTCTTTGCAACGGCGAGAAGACAAACTCAGTACTTCACGAATCTCACGCGAAGCCGCGAAGAACGCGAAGGAAACCATCTTCAACTTCGCAACTTCGCGCCTTCGCGTGAGGCGAAATCGCCGCTTTGCCTCAGCGCCGCGGCGTCCAGACGGCGCGCGCCTTTTGCGCGTCGGCAAGTAACGCACGCAGCGCGGCTTCATCAGCGGCGGCCAGCAGGTTGTGTAGCGCGCCCAAGTGTTGCTGAAAGTGTTCGATCTGCGCCAGCACTGCGGTGCGGTTGGTCATCAAGATGTCCAGAAACATCTGCGTGTCGCTGGCCGCGACGCGGCTGGTATCGCGGAAGCCGCCTGCCGCCACCTCCCACACCGCGGGATCGTCAACGCCCACTTCGGCGACCGCGGCGGTCAGCGCGCTGGCGACCAGGTAGGGTAGGTGGCTGATGCTGGCGACCAGGCGGTCGTGGCGTTGCGCCTCCAGCACCAGCGGCCGCGCGCCGACTGCCAGCGCTAGCTCGGTCGCCAGCGCCAGCGCATCGGGACTGGTGCGCGGCAGCGGCGAGAGCACCCAGGTTGCCCCGCGGTAGAGGCCACATTCCGCCGCCTCGAAGCCAGCCGTCTCCTTGCCGCACATAGGATGGCCGCCGACCGGCTGCAATGTTTCCGGCAGATGCGCCATCGCCGCGCAGATGTCGCCCTTCGTGCTGCCCATATCCATCACCAGCGCGCCCGGCCACAGCCGCGGGCCGATCTCCTCCAGCGTGGCGATAATGGTGCGCACCGGCGTCGCCAGGATCACAATATCGGCGCCGAGGATGCCCGTGTGCAGATCGTTGGTCGCCAAATCGACGGCGCCGGCGAAAAAGGCGTCGAGCACTGTGCGCGTGCGTCGCGCCACCCCACGCACCTCGCGGCAAAGCTGGCCTTCCTTCAAGTCCATGCACAGGCTGGCGCCCATCAGCCCCAACCCGATGACGGCAATAGAACAGTCTCTGAGAGGTTTCATCATAGTGTGAATCAGGGAGAGAAGGAGAGGGGGAGACAAGGAGACAGGGGGGCATACAATCTCCCAATCTCTTAATCTCCCAATCTCAAATCTCCCAATCTCAAATCTCCCAATCTCAAATCTCCCAATCTCAAATCTCCCAATCTCTTAATCCCCCCAATCTCTTAATTCCTATATCTCCCTCCCCACCGCCTGCGCCACCAGCCGCAACTCTTCCATCAGCGTAGCGAAGCGCTGGAACGTGAGGCTCTGCGCGCCGTCACTCCACGCGCGCGCCGGGTCGGGATGCACCTCCAGCATCAAGCCGTCGGCGCCCGCGGCGACCGCGGCTTTGGAGATGGCGCCGACGAACTGCCACATGCCGGTGCCATGCGCCGGGTCGGCGATGACAGGCAAATGGCTCATCTCCTTCAGCGCGGGAATCGCATTGATGTCAAAGGTGTTGCGTGTGGCGGTCTCATAGGTGCGGATGCCGCGCTCGCACACCATCACCTGCATGTTGCCGCCGGCGAGGATATATTCGGCGCTCATCAGCAACTCCTGGATGGTGCCGCTGATGCCGCGCTTGAGGAAGACGGGCTTGTTCTGCCTGCCCAGCGCCTTGAGCAGCGAGTAATTCTGCGTATTGCGGGCGCCGACCTGGAAGATGTCGGTGTAGTCGCCGACCAACGTGACATCTTCGGGACTCATCACTTCCGTGATCACCGGCAGCCCCGTCTGCGCGCGCGCCTCGGCCAGATGTTTGAGACCTTCCTCGCCAAGCCCCTGGAAGCTGTAGGGGCTGGAGCGCGGTTTGAACGCGCCGCCGCGCAGCACCGTAGCGCCCGCCGCTTTGACCGCGTGCGCGGTCTGCAAGATCATGTCGCGGCCCTCGACGCTGCACGGCCCCGCCATGACGACAATCTGCTTGCCGCCGATCTGGACGCCATTGACGTCGATCACGGTGGCCTCGCTGAAGTCACGACTGGCCAGCTTGTAAGGCTGCATCACGCGCATGGTGCGTTCGACGTCATCCATCACTTCAAACGTGCTGTTCTGAAGCAGATGTTCGTCGGCGCCGATCACACCAATGATCGTGCGCGCCTCGCCGCGACTGAGATGCACCTTGTAGCCAAGTTCCTCGACGCGCTGCACGACCGCTTCAATATTCGTCGGCTCGGCATGGGTTTTCATAACAATGATCATAGATAGTTCACCTTTGTGGTTGGGTTGTGGTGAGATTGGGGATTAGGAGAATAGAGATTGCACACTACCCATGACCAATCTCTTAATCTCCAATCTCTCAATCTCCTCTGCCTCACGCCAGCGCTGGCTCGGCGACCGTGCGATCCACCGCCGCGGCGACGCGGCGCAGGCTCTTCATCAGGCTGGCGAAATCTTCCAGCGTCAGACTCTGGCGGCCGTCGCTGACCGCGGCGTCGGGGTCGGAATGCACCTCGATGATCAGCGCGTCTGCGCCCGCGGCCACCGCCGCGCGGCTCATGGACGGCACCAACTCGCGCAGCCCGGTGCCGTGCGACGGATCGGCCACCACCGGTAGATGGCTCTGCTCCTTGAGCACCGGCACGGCGTTGAGGTCGAAGGTGTTGCGCGTCGCGGTCTCGTAGGTGCGGATGCCGCGCTCGCAGAGCATGACGTTGTAGTTGCCGTTGCTGACGATGTATTCGGCGCACATCAGCAGCTCGCGGATCGTGCCGCTGATGCCGCGCTTGAGCATAACCGGCTTGCTCTGCTTGCCGACTGCCTGCAACAGGCCGTAATTCTGCATATTGCGGGCGCCGATCTGGAGGATATCGGCGTATTCGGCGATCATCGGCACCTGCTCCTCGCGCATCACTTCGGTGATGAACGGCAGTCCCGTCGCCTCACGCGCATCGGCCAGATACTCTAGTCCCTTCAGGCCAAGCCCCTGGAAGTCGTAGGGGCTGGTGCGCGGTTTGAACGCGCCCCCGCGCAGCACGGTCGCGCCGGTCGCTTTGACCGCGTGGGCGATTTCGATGATCTGCTCGCGGCTTTCCACACTGCACGGCCCGGCCATGACGACGATCTCCGACCCGCCGATGCGCACGCGCCCCTCCGCAACATCGATCAGCGTGTTGTCGGGGCGCGCGGTGCGGCCGGAGAGCTTGTATGGCTCCTGGATGCGCAAAGAGTGCATGACGCCCTCCATCTGGTCGAACACCTCACGCGTGACGCGCGTCAGGTCGCCGACCAGCGCCACCACGGTGCGATTATCCCCGTAAATGGGGTGGGTTTTGGCGCCCATCGATTCAGCTTTGCGGATGACGGCGCCGATCTCAGCGGCGGTGGCGCCTGGTTTCATGACGACGATCATAGTAGTTTCCCCTTGTTGCGATATACACATTCAACTGATTTGTATAGGCTCTGGCGAAAATCGACCATGGATTCAACGGATGAGGCGCATCTTTACGGATTTGCTCCGAAAATTATCCGGCTTTCTCCGTGAAATCCGTGGCCTATGGAAACCCGACTGAACAGTTGCCAGCTTCCTAGATTTGCAGTAAGGCCGATTGGCTGCCGGCGCGATCTTCCTCAAGCGGTTGCGCCGCAGCATAACTGCCTAACAGCTTGACAAACGCGGCGCGATTTAACAGCCCCACGACCGCGGCGCTGATGTGCGCATCCTGCCAGTGACCATCAAGGTCGACATAGAAAACATATTGCCACGGACGGTTGCGCCGCGGGCGGCTCTCCAGCTTGGTCAAGTTGACCTGACGCGTGGCGAACTCGCCCAACGCGTGGTAAAGAGAGCCAGGCGTGTTAGGCACGGCAAAGACGAGCGAGGTCTTGCTGCGTTCGGCATGGGGCGGATCGCCCTTGCCCACTACAAAAAAGCGCGTGTAATTGTTGGGCATATCCTCGATTCCCTCGTCAATGATCTCCAGCCCGTAGACTTCCGCCGCGAGTTTGCTGGCGATCACGGCCACGCCGGCCACCGGCGCGGCTGCCAGGTCTTTGGCGCTGCCGGCCGTATCGTACCAGGGCACCGCGGCCAGCTTGCGCCGGTTGAGGTAGCTTTCGCACTGCGCCAACGCCTGTGGGTGGCTGCGCACCTGCGTGATCGTTGCGCCGTTTCCTACTTCGCTGCTGGGAATCGCAAGCAAGTTGTGCCGCACGCGCAGCAGGATTTCACCGTGCACCTTGAGATCGTGGTCGAGCAACAGATCGTAGGATTTGTTGATGCTGCCCGCCGTTGAATTCTCGACCGGCACGGCGCCATAGTCCGCTTGTCCGGCATCGACTGCGGCGAAAATTTCCTCGAAGGCGCGGCAGGGCAGCGTTTCGACCTCATTGCCAAAGTGGAGGCGGCAGGCTTCTTCCGAGTAGGCGCCATGTTCTCCCTGAAATGCTATCATCATCATGATCCCCTCCATGCCTTCAATTGTTCTTCGATCCAACGATTCAACTCGGCCATATCGACGCTCGACAGCATCGCTGTCTTGTCTGGGCGCAGCGCCTGTGCTGCTCTGAGATAGACATGCTGGATCTGCTGCTGTGGCATGTCGGTGTTCCAGTGAATCAGCACGCGGATACACTTCTCCAGCGCCCCAGGCACCTCGATCTCATGGCTGCACATCAGCGGCACATCGAGCCAGCCCAGTTGACGGGCCGCGGTGGCCGGAAACGCGTCCCGGAGGTCAGGCGTCGTCGTAAAGATAGCGCTCGCCACATCCCCGGTATGGATGCCGTTCAGATGGATGACCAACGCCAACAATTCGCGCGTGGCTTTTAGAATCTCCTCGCGATCATTCTGTGCGACGGTAGTCGCCCCACGCACGCCCCTACACACGACGCTCATTGCTTCGCTCCTACTCTGGACTGCCCCGATGTTCATTTGATTAGACAACAAAAAAAGCGAGGTTGCTTTCGCCAACCTCGCTTTCGTCGCATTCTTTGCGCACCTGATTACTCAGGCAGCCTCGTCGCTCCGACGTGGGTTAGCATCTGGCGATTGCCAAAAAAGCTAAAATAAAAGGAATAGCCAACAAAAAACCCGCGCCAGGTAGGGCGCGGGTCGGAAGTCACGGATCGTTTGGGCAGCACAGCAGCGCCCGTGACAACGGTCGCCGATCGGATCTGGTTGTGCATCCAGCGCTGTGTAAGCATCTTGCCTGTGACCTGATAATAATGGCCTGATAATGAAGGCGTAAGCCTTGTCGTCCGAAGCGCCAAAAGTGTAGCACGTGTTTTTGGGCTTGTCAATTACTCCGAAAGTTTTTTGCTTTTCACAAAAAAACGAGAGTTTACGAAACGCCTGAAACATGATAGCATCATGGCAGCGTCTGTTTACGGATACGCTTCATAACATCGCCTTGACCCCCTGCTTTATCCAGAAATTGGGTGCGATGCCCTATAAAGCGATCGTCACGAAAGTTGCTCCACAGAAAATTCTGGATAGACGCTTAGTGGATCGCCAGTATCACCCTACACCATGACAATCTAAAAGGAGTTTCACCGTATGAATTCAAGAGGTATACGTTCAAGAGGATTTTCCCTGCTTTTGGTGCTTGTATTGCTGTTGGCAACGTTTAGCACAGCGCTGGCTCAGGCGAAGCCCTTCTGTGGCGATATGGATAAGGCTGACTGCGCCTTGCTCACATCTGCCGCGGAAAACATGAAAGAAGTTTCATCTTACCAGGCGGATGCCGAGTACAGCGCCCAGCTTGTCGGCATTCCAGGACTGCCCATCAGCGACGCCTCGGTCACGGTGACCGTCAGCGGCGCATTTACCTACGATGACGCGGCCATCGCGGCAGCCCAAGCGATGGACATGGCCACCGGCCAGGAAGAAATTGCGACGTTGATGGCGGAATCGCCGGAAGTGTTTGTGGATTTCTACAACGGCTGGGCTTTCGACATGACCATCCTGGTCGAAGCCAACGAAGAAGTGGTTGCGGCCCTTTCCGCTGACGCCGGCATGGAATTGCCCGCCGAGTTGAATATCCCGCTGATTCTCAAGGATGGCATTCTGTACGTCGATGTCACCGACCTGGCGCCGCTGATGCAAGGCGGCGAGAACATGCAAGGTTGGATCGGCTTCGAACTGGGCCGACTGATGGAAGCTTCCATCGAGCAGGGCGCGTTTGAGCAGGCGGCCGCGGCCATGGATCCGGAGTCGATGGCGATGATGAGCGGCGGAGATGGCGCAACCGCGGCCGCGCTCATGGGGATGCAGGCTGCGTTAAGCGACCCCAAAGCCCTTGAGAAATTCATGAGCATCCAACGCGTCGATGACCGCGAAGTCGACGGCGCGACGCTTGCGATTTTCGAGACTGATTTCGACGTGCTCGCCTTCATCAGCAGCCCCGATTTTGTGGAAATGGTCAAGGGGATGGCCGCTTCCGGCGCATTGGGCGAGGATGTCCCTTCGGCTGCTGATCTCGACGAGGCCATGCAGATGATGGGTCTCATGGGGCCCATGCTCTTCCAGGGCCTGACTGCGCGCAGCGCCATTGGCGTCAGCATCGACGAGCCAACCTATGTCCACGAATATACATCACTTTTTAGTTGGGATCTCTCCGGCCTGTTGCAGATGGCGGCCATGAGCGGCGCCATCCCGGCCAATGAAATGCCGTCAGGCAAATCGTTGATCGAGTTCTCCACCTCTGTCATGAACTCGGACTTTGCTGGAGAGCAGAGCATCGAAGCCCCAGCCGACGCTCAGATCGTGCCTGCCGAAGCGATGATGCAGCCGGCCGAGAGCAACTGACGCTCCCTGCGTGTGACTCTGTTGACGCAAAAGACTAAAAGAGCGCCTCACACAGATGAGGCGCTCTTTTTAAGTGCATTGTCTAGAACTATCCACAGATTTTACAGATGACACAGATTTTGCAGATTTTGGCGAAGCCTGGGTCGATACGTGATGCCATGGCAGCGCTTTCACGCTTTCCATCTGTGGAATCTTCGCAATCTGTGGATGATTTTTCTGAAAAGCTGCGGTTGCCCTATGACTCATGCCATGCCACGTTTTGAAATGACCACGATTGGCGAAACTATGTTGCGGCTGAGTGTGCCGTCAGGCGTGCGGCTGGAGACTGCTGCTCAATTTGATGTGCGGCCTGGCGGCGCCGAATCGAACGTCGCTGCACTGTTGGCGAGGCTAGGCAGACGCACGGCCTGGTGCGGCGCGCTGCCGGACTCAGCGTTGGGGCGGCTGGCCGCCAACGCGCTGCGCATGGCCGGCGTCAATCTGGACGGCGTCGTCTGGTGTGACCAGGCGCGGATGGGACTGTATTTCATCGAATTTGCCGCGCCGCCGCGCCCGACGCAGGTGCTTTACGACCGCACTGCCTCTTGCGCCGCGCAGATGACGCCGGCGCGCGTGGACTGGGACTGTCTGCTCGACACGCGGTTGCTCCATCTGACCGGCATTACGCCGGCGCTTTCACCGGGTTGTCATGCACTCGTGACCGAGGCGCGGGACAGGGCGCGCGCCGCCGGGGTTGCGATCAGTTTCGACGTGAACTATCGCGCCAAACTATGGCGCGCGGTGCAAGCCGCCGCGGTGCTCGAACCGCTGTTGAAGGAGGTCGATGTACTCTTTTGCAGCCAAGCGGATGCGCAGCGGTTGTTTGGGCTGCACGCGGCGCCGGAAGCTGCGATCGTGGAGCTTGCCGAGCGCATGGGAGCAGGGCTGACCGTCATGACGATCGGCGCCAATGGCGTGCTGGCATGGGATGGGGCCACGCTCCATCGCCAACCTGCCCTGCCTGCCGTCGTGCTCGACCGTCCGGGGGCAGGCGATGCGCTGGCCGCTGGCGTGTTACAGGGGTGGTTGGCCGGGGACCTGGCGCGGGGTTTACGCTATGGCGTGACGCTGGCGGCGCTGGCCCTGAGCCAACAGGGCGACATAGTGGTGACTACTCTGGATGAGCTGGAGAGCCTGCTCGACAATAGCGGGATCATTTTGCGCTAAAGTAAAACGGTCTTCATCCTGGCGCAGCAACGACAGCGCGTGCACGCGCTGTCGTTGCTGCGCTACTTAACTGCCGTGACGCCGAACGCTTGTGGTCGATCCTGGAGGCGCTGGAAGCCGGCTTCGCTCAATCGCTTAAGCACACCGCGCGTAACGGTTGCACCGGAGCGGCTCTCTGGGTTCCCAATATAATGGAACAGCCGCCCGCCTTTGCGCAGCACGCGATAGATCTGGTGATAGAAGGCGAGTGAATAGAGCTCGCCGGCCAGGCTGAACATCGGTGGATCGTGCAAAATAGCATCGAACGCCTGATCGGGATACGCTTCGATCACCTCTGCCACGTCCCCAATCGACGTGGTGAGATTGGGCGCGTCGAACAGCGCACACGACCACGGGTTTTGCTGGATGATGGCGTGCACCGCCGGGTCGAGTTCCACCGTGGTGACGTGGTCGGCGTGTGCGGCGGCGGCAAGCGCGGTGTAGCCCAGCCCCGTGCAGGTGTCCAGCACGCGGCCGCGGATGCGTCCGAGCGCGCGGAGTTTGCTTAGCGTGTCCTGGTGCGGGTCGGTCTCCTTGATGCGATGCATGGGAATGCCGGAGATGAGCATCGTGGGCGCTCCCGCCGTTGGGTAGAGTGTGTAGACGCGCTGCAACTCTTCAGAAAAGATCTGAATCTTGTAGACGCCCTCTGCGGTGCACGCGTAACAGCCGGCGTCGTCCTCCGCGATATCCTCCACCTCTGTCCAAGCGAGAAGGAGGCCACCGGTAAAACGCACCCCTTCCTCGCCTAGCTCGACGTCAATGAGGGTCCGGTTCAGATCGGGCGAAATCTGTGTGCGCGTAGCTTGCTGACGCCGCGCTGCCAGCAAACTGCTGGCGGCGTGATAAGAGAGAGTGACTGGACATGTGTACATAATCTGTGTCGATAATCGTCTTTGCGGTTTTGCTTCATAAGCGGCTTAAGCTGGCAGACCTAGATTGGTGCACCATAGCCTACCATAGTCCCTATCTTTTGTGCTGTTCCAAGCGTGAATGGAGGAGAGCTGTATGCGAAAGGTTCATTCGCGCGCCGCACGTTTACACACCTGTGTGAACGCAGCGCCGACGCGTGCTGGTGCGCCGCGTGGGATCAGTAGCCCCGATCCCTGTGTAAATTTACACGCGCGCCTGAACATGTTATAAAGGATCGAGATATGGCTATCCTTGATCAGATTCGGATCGCGCTGCTTACCGGTACACCACCCGATCTGGGGCATTGGAGCTATCTGATCATCGCCATCCTGGTGTTTATTGAGGGGCCGGCGGTTACCCTGGTGGCGGCGGCGATGGCGGCCACGGGCATTTTGCGAGTGGATCTGGTCTTTGTTGCAGCGGCCATCGGGAATTTTCTAGCCGATTCTACGTGGTATGGCATCGGTTACATGGGTTGACGCCACGGCATTGTCTATCGCGTGGACTGGTTCAGCCGGTGGCGCCCACAGATCGAGACGATGGAAACCGGGGTGCAGGTGCATGGCCCGCGGATGTATCTGATGGCCAAGCTGTCCTTGGGCTTGCTCACCGTCCCAACGTTGCTGGCGGCTGGACTGGCGCGCGTGGCATGGTGGCGCCTCCTGGCTGTCAGCATCTTTATCGAGCCGATCTGGACGGGGATGCTTGTGTTTGCCGGATACAATCTGGGCGCCTATCTGGCCCGATTCGAGCGTGACATCCAGATTGCCGCAGTGATCGGCGGGGTGCTTCTGCTGGCGATCGTTTTGGGATTTTATCGGCGGTTGTTTCGGCGTGCAATGCACATAGACAGTGTCGTCTGATGAGCGCGGTTGCTTGCTTACCGTGTGACCCAAAACAGGGCGATACACCTGAGGATGCTTCGATCTATGCGGATTTTATTTAGCGGACAATCCTATTATCGCAAGGACAATGGCCAGGCTGTTTTCATGATTCGTCTAGCGGATGGATTGGTCGCAGCCGGGCATGAGGTGATGGCGTTGGCGCCCTCGGAGAAGGGGCTTGCCGACCGCGACGTGATGAACGGCGTGGTGGTGCAGACCGTACCCGCGCTGCATATTGGGCACAACTTGAACATCACTGCTTTCAGCGACAGCCTGGTCGATGCCGCGCTCGAGGAGTTCAATCCTGACATCGTCCATATCCAGGATCATCTCTTTCTGAACCGCACCGTGCTCCGGTCGCGGCGTCGCGGCGACGCGTGGTCGGCACCAATCACTTCCTGCCCAACAACTGGTCGAATAACCTCTATATTCCGCGCAGCGTTCAGGGTGTGGTGCATAAAGCGATGTGGTACAACATGCTGGAGGTCTTCAACCAGCTTGATGCGGCGACCACCCCCACGGAAACTGCGGTCGCCATCCTGCGCAAACAAGATATCCGCATCCCGGTCAAAGCAATTTCCTGTGGCGTCAACCAGGATGAGTTTTATCCGCGCTCCAATTGGGATCCGGCATTGATGCGCCGCCGCTATCGATTGGCGCGTGACCGGGCCGTGCTGCTCTACGTCGGGCGCGTCGATCGTGAAAAAGGGCTTGACGATCTGGTGGACGCGGCCGAGATGCTGGTCGACGAGCCGATCCAGTTTGCGATTGCGGGCAAGGGCATGTATCGCGATATGCTGATGGAGCAAGTCAGCAACCGCGGCCTGACGCACGTGGTTGCCTTCCCAGGCTATGTCCCTAGCGAGGATTTACCGCTGCTCGTCAACAGTTGTGACGCCTTCATCATGCCGAGCGCACAGGAGTTGCAGAGCATCGCCACGCTGGAGGCAATGTCGTGCGCCAAACCGGTGTTGGCCGCCAATGCACGCGCCTTGCCGGAGCTGGTCGAACACGGAGTCAACGGCTATCTGTTCAAACCCTTTAACGCGGCCAGCGTCGCCGGCATCGTGCAGCTCTTTCTGAGTAAACGCCAACGCTGGGAGGAGATGGGGCTGGCGGGCCTCGAAAAAGCGCGCCCTCATCACCTGAGCAACACGATTCAGCGCTATGTAGAATGGTACGAAAGCGTGATTGGACGCTCGCTGCTGACGCGCACACTGCAGCCGGAGCAGAGAGTGCATCTCTCTGCCGGCTGACGCGTCTGAATCCCACCTGCCGCTTTCTGAATCGTGAATCAAGTGTGATTTCCCATGGCTATCTTTCAATCCACCGAGCAGTTTTATGCGGTCATGCAAGAAGTGTTCGACTACGTCATGCAGCGCCCGGAGCATGTCTCATCTTTTACCCAGAGCAATCTGATCATCCGTATGAATATCCAGGAGCCTGACGCTGAAATTCTGCTGGACGGTCGCCAGCCGCCCTTGGGCGTTTTCTTCGGACCGCGCCCCGGGCTTGCGAATCTGGAGATCAGCCTCAACGCAGATCTGCTGCACGCGTTGTGGATGGGAACGGAAAGCACGCATCAGGCGTTTTTGAGTGGTCGAATCCAGACGCGCGGCAATCTGCTCAAAGCGTTGGGTCTGGCGGAAATTTTCACAGCAGCCGAACGCATCTATCCTGCTGTTGCGCGTCAATATGGGCTGCCAGATGCGTAGACAAGGGCAGTGGCGCGCCGAACCGAGGTCAGCAGATTGCTTTGACACTCTGTAGAACAGCCGTTATAATGCCCACCATCCGGACTGTTTGGGACACATGATTTGCCGTGGCGATGGAGCGCAGAGTGAGTATGGTCGGCAGCGTCACGGACGAAGTCAAACAACGGGTCGATATTATCGAACTGATCTCCCGTTACACCCCGCTCAAGCGCGCGGGGAGCGTCTATAAGGGCCTTTGCCCGTTCCACAGCGAGCGAACACCAAGTTTTGTCGTCTTTCCCCATACAGGCACATGGCACTGTTTTGGTGCATGTGGCGCGGGCGGTGACGCCTTTGCCTTTGTTATGCGCAAGGAAAACCTCACGTTCCGTGAGGCGCTGGAACTCCTTGCGCAGCAAGTCGGCGTGGACATTTCCGCGGCTGAGGGCGATGCCCAGGGCGATCAGCGCGGCCGTCTCTATACAGCAAATGAAGCGGCCGCGGCGTTTTACCGACAAATTTTGTTGCATCACCCTGGCGCTGGCGAAGCGCGCGCCTATCTGCAGCGGCGTGACGTGGACGCCGCGACAGGCGACGCCTTTCGGCTGGGCTATGCGCTGGCAAGTTGGAGCAGCCTGCGCGACCACCTGCTGGAACGTGGTTTTTCACTGGATCTCCTGCTGGATGCCGGCCTGATTAAACGCAGCGAAGAGCGCCAGACTACCTACGACGCGTTCCGCAATCGGGTCATCTTTCCTATTTGCGACCGGCAAGGACGCGTGATAGGGTTTGGGGGGCGCGTACTCGATGACAGCGCGCCGAAGTATTTGAACACATCGGAAACACCGCTCTTTCACAAAAGCCACGTTGTCTATGGTCTTGACCTGGCGCATCGGGTCATCCGCGAGCGTGAGCAGGTCGTCATCGTCGAAGGCTATATGGATGTGATCGCCGCGCACCAGTATGGCTATACCAATGTGGTTGCCTGTATGGGAACGGCGCTGACGACCGAGCAGCTTCAGCAACTTCAGCGCTTTACCAACAATTTCGTGCTGGCGCTCGATGCTGACGCGGCTGGCCAGCAAGCCACCATCCGTGGGCTGAACCAGGCGCGACAGGCGCTGGTGCGGGTGAGCAAGCCGGTGGTGACGCCGGGCGGCAAGGTTCAACTCGAAAATCGCCTGGGCGCCAACCTGTTTATCACCACGCTGCCCGAGGGCCGCGACCCAGATGACGTGATCCGCCAGGAGGCGCCTCTGTGGGAGCGCACGGTCGCCGACGCCAAGCCGCTGGTTGATTTCTATTTTGATGTCGTTGCCCGCCAGACGGACCTGACCAGCGCACGCGGCAAAGGCGAGGCGGTCGCCGAACTCACGCCGTTGATCGCTGAATTGAGCGACGAAATCGAGCGCCAGCATTACGTCCAGCGCCTGAGCCGTCTGGTGCAAGTCGACGAACTGACCATCAACAGCCGCGTGCAGGCGTCGGCGCGGACGGCGCGAGCAGGCGTGGACAGCAACAAGCGGCGCACGACGCCGCCAGGCGCCGCGGCGCCCGCGCCAGTAACCTCGCCGCTACGGCCAGAAGCGTCAGGACGCCACGACCAAGAAGAGCTCTTGCTGGCAAATCTGCTGGCCAATGTCGATCTGGTGGTCTGGCTGGCAAACGAAGTGACCGACGGCCATCATTTGGCGCCGCTGCAACCACTCGATTGGCAGCACGTTGAAAATCAGGAGATTTTTCGGACGCTCAAACAATACTTGACCAGCGACGAGCCTTGGGATGTGGAGCAATTTCAGGATATGCTGGATCGGCACCTGCATGGACGGCTAGCGCGGTTGATTGCCTATGCTGCGACCCTGCCGCCTAGAGATCCTGCCGCGATGCGCGAAGGCATCGTCAAGGACATCCTCCGGCTGCGGCTGGATCGCATGAGCGGTGAAACGATTCGCATCCGTTATCTGCAAGATGAATTGCAACGGGCCGGCGATCTCGAGGCCGCGCGCAGCTTCGAGAAGGTGAACAACGTTTATGCGCGTGAGATAGCACATTTGCAGCGACAAAGTGTGCGCATTCCGCAGGAGTTATTTCGCAAGATGCGCCAGCAGGAAGGCGTCAAACTTTCGAGCTTTTAGATAAGGGCAAACCAGGAAATCAATGGCGAAGCCAAGCGCACCCTCCCCAGAACAAGACGAGCCTGAAGAAGACTTTGCGCCCATTGTCCCGCTGTCTCGACGCGGCGGGAGCAATGAAAGCGAGTTGGATGAATACATCCATTTAGGTGAAAACGAAAAAGAACAGGAAGACGATCTCTTCGAGGAGCCGGAAGCGCCGGAGAGCGAAGAAGAAGACAGCGCGCCCATCCCGCGGATCGAGCGCGACACCAAGCTAGAGGAGGAGATCGAGCAGGAAAAGTACGTCCCCATCGAGACCCTGATCGCCGATCTTCAGGAAGTCGGCCAGAGCCTCGACCCGGTGCGCATGTATCTGCGCGATATCGGGCGGCATCCGCTGCTTTCGGCGGAAGAAGAAATGGATCTCGCCGAAAAGATCCGCGTGGGCGTAGCAGCCGATGAGGATTTGACGGCGTTGCTGGATGGCCGCAGCGAAGCCGAGTTGGATGACGCCGAACTCGACCGAAAGGACGAGTTGGAATTGTTGATCCTGAAGGGGCGGATCGCGCACAGCCAGTTGGCGCAGAGCAACCTGCGGCTTGTCGTCAGCGTCGCCAAACGCTATATTGGCCGCGGGTTGAACTTTCTTGACCTGATCCAGGAGGGCAATCTCGGCTTGCTGCGCGCGGTGGACAAGTTCGACCACACGCTTGGCTTCAAGTTCAGCACCTACGCCACCTGGTGGATTCGTCAGGCGATCAGTCGCGCCATCGCCGACCAGGCGCGCACCATCCGCATTCCCGTGCACATGGTCGAGACGATCAACCGGCAGGCGCGCACGCAACGCCGGTTGCAGCAAGAACTGGGGCGCGAACCCAGCTTCGAGGAGATCGCCATCGAGATGGAATTCCTGGAGCCGGAAGAGGTCAAACGCTACCGGGAAACCGTGAGCAAGGGCAGGCGCATCGAGCCGGACCTCCAGCGTCAGCTTGAACGTGCGGCGGCTAAAGTGCGGCGCATCCAACGCCTCAGCCAGGAGCCACTGAGCCTGGAGACCCCGGTCGGTTCAGAGGAAAACAGCTATCTCGGCGACTTCATCGAGGACGACAGCCTGCCCGGCCCCGTCGATTCCGCCAGCCGTCGCCTGCTCAAGGAGCAGATGGGAGAAATCCTCGATGGGCTGAGCGACCGCGAGCGCCGCGTGCTGGTCATGCGCTTTGGGCTGGAAGATGGCGTCACGCGCACGCTGGAAGACGTCGGCAAGGAGTTCAACGTCACCCGCGAGCGCGTCCGTCAGATCGAGGCCAAAGCGCTGCGCAAACTGCGCCATCCGCTGCGCAGCCGCAAGCTCAGAGATTATCTCGCCTAAAAGAGTAGCGAGGGAGAGGGGAGGTCTGGTTGCAAGGTCAGACATCTCCACTCCCTTCATTTGAACAACATCCCTGTGACCGTTACAACTGAGGTGTTCTGTGCGTCGGCCGGGCAGATGGCGTAACCGCTCTGCTCGCCTCGGCTCTTGCCCAGCAGCCGCAAGGTCAGGTAAATCGGGGCGAGGCCGCAGACGTTGTTGCGATTCTGCACGCGCCGGATCGCACTGAAAAAGCCGGCGGCGTCGCCGGCGCGCATTACGTCGATCAGATCGTCGTCCGCGGCGCGTAACACGCGGCGTCCGGCGCGGTCCAGCGGATCGCCGCCGAAGGCCGGGCCTACGTGCGCCAGGTCGCCCGACGCGACGATCAGCGTGCGTTTGCCCGCGGTTGCGCTGCGCAGCACTTCCAGCGCCGCGCCGAGCGTGGAGTCGTTGGCTGGCGTGGCGCCGTTGAGCATGAAAGGATGGAAGGAGCCGGTCAGGATCGGCGCGACCGGGACGGGTTGACCGCCGCGCATGTGATGCAGCCAGACCGCCACCAGCTCCAACGAATGCTCGCCGCGGTGGCGGAGTTCGCCGGCAAACGCGGCCTCGGCGCCGATAGCCGTAGCCAAGCGGTCGACGAGCGCCGCGTCGGTGGGCAGCACGCCATACGGCGTCGCATAGTTTTGCCGCGTCAGCGTCAACAGATCGGCGCCATAGTGATCGGTGCCCAGTAAAATCACAAGTTCGGCGTCGCGCGCGGCCTGCGCCGCGCGTTTCCACACCTGTGCATAGACCTCGCCGCCCCGCGCGTAGTCGATATGCGGGCTGAGCAGACCGACGGGGCGCGACCAGTCGAGATCGGCATCTTCCGCAACGTCGCTGTTTTCAAGATAATCTTGCAACAGCCGCCAAAGCGCCTTCTCGTCAGCAGGATAGCCGGCGCCGGCCAAGGCTGGTGGGCGGAACGGTGTGCGGCGGTAGTCATTCAGCACCTCGGCGCGTCGCGTCTGGGCGCGTGCGTTATCGAGCAGCACAGCTTCATCGAGCGCCGCGGCGAGTTGGCCGACCATGTCGGCAGGCAAGGCGATGTGATAACGCCGCCGGAATGCGTCAACCATCTCGTCGATGGAAGTAGAGCCGTCGAAAAAAGCGAGCACAGCGGCCAGCGGTTGAGGCACGAGCAATTGCTGGTCGGTCAGCCGCTGCGGGTCGCGTAGTAGAATGTAGGGAGCGTCGTTATGGACAATCGCGCGAATATCAAGCGAACGCAGTTTCGGATACATAGGATTTTGAATGAATGACGGCCTGAGTTGATGAGCTGATTGTAGCGCATCGAGGGGGTGTGCAGGCAAACCTCGTTCAGGATGGATCGGCAAGTTGCGCCAAGAAATCATCATAAAGTGCGGCGACCACCTGCCAGTCAAAGCGCGCTACGACGGACTGGCGCAGCGCCGGCGGCGCCGGAGATAAATCTGAGAGAAGCGTATACGCTTTTGCGGTCAGGTCGGCCTCATCGGTGTAGAGACACTGGTCACGCAGCGAGGATGGGAGCAACTCCGGGTAGCTGAGGCGATTGGGCAGCAGTGGAAACGCACCCGCGGCCATTGCCTCCAACACGCTGATGCCGAAAAACTCATGGTCGGCGGTGCTGACGACCAGGTCGGCTTGCCCCAGCAAGCTCAAATATTCGGCGCGCGACGCAATGTAGCCCCACTGCACAACGACATCCGCGAGTCGATGGCGCGCCTCCTCAAATTCAGCCGGCGCCTGGCGGAAGTTTTCCCCGGCGACGGCCAGCCGAAAGGATGCGCCCTTTGCCCGCAGCCGGTAGAGCAAACCGAAAAAGCGGTCGGGACGCTTGTCATGTTCCCAGCGCTGGTTCCAGAGCATGAGAGGGGGCGAGATTGAAGGGTGCGGCGTTTTGATTTCGCCTGTGCGGTCGGTGGCCGCGGCGATCTGTTGCGCCTCGATGCCCACCGGCATGACATGACTGCGCGCCTGCACCTGTTTGATGAGACGCAAATGGTTATAATCAGGAAAGTGCTTGAGGAGATTGGGTAGTTCGCCGAACCAGGCGGTGAAATGGTAGCGACTGTTGAAAATGACAGCGTCGGCGGCAAGTTGGCTCAGCCAGTTGATCATGGCGTAGGTGAGGTCGCGGCTTTCGCCCGGACGCCACGGATAGGTGAGCTGATTTTCGTGCATGTAGAGCACGATCGGCGTCTGCGCCGGCAACTTGCCACGCAACAACGCCAGCCACGCCGGCAGGTTGAGCATGTCGGTGACAAGGATCGCGTCGGGCGCCGGTGCGGCGGCGAGCAGGCGCGTTGCTTGCGCCGCCAGCTCGATGGCGCCGCCCTGCATTCGCCACTTCCAGAAGCGGCCGGCCATCGGCAACAGCGTCAGCGCGTGGACGGAATGCCGGCGGTATCCTTCCGCCCACGCCTGGTGACTGCCGCTATGATAGGGAGAGACAAGCCAGACGTTCATCCCGGACAGTATACTACACCTGAACATCACACCTATATGACGCAATTCTCCCTTGTGATTTGCGACATCTTTTCCTGAGTGCTACACTGTCCGATGGTCTGCAACGAGGGAACCGGTGCACCGCCGGCCCCTCGTTCTTTCTGCTCGCAGGATGGACCTGCGGGCATCTCCATAGAAAGAAAGGAAGTACACATGAACGGTGCGGATGCACGCCAGTACGAGCTGGTTTATGTTCTCCAGCCGCAACTGGACGAAAACGGGTTGAACAGTGTTGATGGCCGCGTCTGCGACATCATCACTGCGCAGGGTGGCAGCGACATCGCCACTGAAGTTTGGGGCAAGCGCACGCTCGCCTATCCGATCAATCGCTTCTACGAGGGAGTCTACATCTTGCATCGCTTTCAGATGCCGCCATCCGGCACCGCAGAGGTGGACCGCATGTTGCGCTACAGCGAAGATGTGTTGCGCTATCTCCTGATGCGCACGGACAACTGAGGCAAAGAGACGAAGAAAGGATAGAGACAATGAGCGAGCAAACCAATCCTACGCCAGAAATGGAAACAGAAACAGCAGAGAGCGGCGCTGTCGGCGAAGTTGAAGTTACACAGAGCCGCCCAGCCCAGCCGCCCGTCTACGTCGAAGATGTCGCCGATGTGAATGAAGAAGACGAAGCGTACGAAGAAGAACTGGACGACGAAGATGAAGAAGAAAGCTTCCGCGCTCCAGACCAATATGTCGAGCGCGAAGGCTCCGGCCGGCCGCGCCGCATCGGTTCAGATGTACGCTACGGCGAGATCGAGTACAAGAACATCAGTCTGCTCTCGCGCTTCCTGGATCGTCGCGGACGCATCTTATCGCGCCGCAAGACGCGTGTGAGCGCCAAAGTGCAGCGCAAGATCGTGCGCGAGATCAAACGGGCGCGCCACCTGGCGCTGCTGCCCTATACGGCCGACCAGACCCGCATCGTACGCAAACGGAAGTAACCTATGTCCGAGCGCAAAAATAAGGCGCAGGCTGCGGAGCAGGCAACTGAAACGCAGCGCGAATTGACACGCAAGGAAGCGCGACTCCGGCACCGTGACCGTGAGCGCCATCGAAAGCTATACATGTTCGTCGGCGCCGCGTTGGGCGCGGCGCTGCTCTTTGTGCTGATCGGCGTCGCCTACCAGTTCCTGGTGTTGCCTAATCAGCAGGTTGCGCGCGTTGGCGATGTCACGATTGCCGCCAATCAGTTCTGGAAACGCGTCAAACTGGAGCAAAATAGTCTCCAGAATCAACTGGGGCGTTACCAGCAACTTGAGGAGCAGTTTGGCGGCCAAGGCTTCTTCACGTCGCAGATCAGCCAACTCCAGGCGACGCTGGGCAGTCCGTTTGCGCTCGGTCAGCAGACGCTCAACCAGATGCTCGAAGAGCAGATCGTCAAGCGCGAAGCCGCCGCACGCAACATCACTGTGACCGATGAGGAAGTGGAACAGGCGCTGCGTGACGAGATCGCCAACGGCCTGGGTCTGGTGACCGAGCCACAGGCGACGGCCACGGCCCAAGCAGGGATCGATGCCACCGCAACGGCGACGGCATGGACGCCGACCCCGGCGCCAACCAGCGCAGTGGACGCCGCCACCCCTGTAACAGACACCGCCGCCGTGACCGGAACGGCTGCGGTGACAGATACAGCAGCCGTGACAGATACAGCCGCGGTGACAGACACAGCCGCGGTGACAGACACAGCCGCGGTGACAGACACAGCCGCGGTGACAGACACAGCCGACCTGACGGCTACTGTTCCGACCACCGAGACCGCGCCCGCGGCTGAACTTCCGACCGAGCTGCCCACCGAAGCGCCGACGCCACTGCCGACGCCGGTTATCATCACCGAGACGGCGTTCACGGAAGGTCTCTCCACGCTTCAGACGAACATCAGCCGGATTTCTGGCCTCTCCATGGACGAGTATCGTCAGATCATCCAGGCGCGCCTGCTGCGTGAAAAGTTGCAGGAAGTGATCGCCACCGAAACCGTGACCGACACGGAGGAAGCCGTGCACGCACGCCACATCCTGTTGCGCGTGCGTGAGCCGGAACCGACGCCGACAGCCGTGCCGGATGGCGTCACTCCGGAGCCGACGCTGACGCCCACGCCGCTGCCCGACGGTGCGCCGACCCCCACGCCGACGCCCGGCCCGCGCGACGACGCCGCCACATTGGCGTTAGCCAACGAGTTGCGTCAACGGCTGGAGGATGGCGAAGACTTCGCCACACTGGCCGCCGAGTACAGCGACGATCCAGGCAGCGCCGCCAATGGTGGCGACCTCGGCTGGTTTGGCAAGACGCAAATGGTTGCACCCTTTGCAGATGCTGCGTTCAGCCTGGCGGTGGATGAGATCAGCGAGCCGGTCAAAACCGACTTCGGCTATCACATCATCCAAGTGTTGGAGCGCGATGCTGCCCGTCCTAAGGATCAGGCAGCGATCGATCAGGAGCGTGCACAGGCATACCAGACCTGGCTTCAGGCACAGTTGGACGATGAATCCATCCAGCGGGCCGACAACCTTGTGAATCTATTGCCAGCAGGGTTGTAAGAAAAAGTAGGGGTAGAGACTAGAGATTTGGAGATTGGAGATAAGCCATGCGGCGCCCCACACGCTGCTTATCTTCAATCTCCAGTCAGTGACCATGCCTCTGCGGGGTGCAACGAGCCATGAAAATCGCTTTTCTCTGCGAGCCTCTGCGACTCTGCGTCAAAGCTATTTTCAGGTTAGTTGATCACGCGGAAGCGCCAGATTTCCTCGGCGTGCTCCATTTCGTGCAGCGTCAATCCATAAACGAACCCAGACAATTCGCCTGGCTCGCCCTGTCCAGGATCGCCAATGGAGGCTAGTTGTGCGTCGCTTGCCTGGTCAAGCAGCTTGAGCATACGCCGGTGATAGGTCGTCAAACCGTCGGCAATATCTATCATATTGAGCGCCGCGCGCGCTGTCAACAACTGAGCGTTGACAGCATCTTCAGTCGCATCTTCCAGCCAGGGAGCAAGCGAGTCCTTGTCAATTTGTGGCCACTGCTTGGCGACGCGATAGCCATATTCCCGCCACGCCAGAATATGCACCAGGACGTCGCGGAGCGACCAGTCGCCGATGACGCCCGGTGTGACCAGCGTCGCCTCGGACAGACCGCCGATGCTGTCCATCAGGTTGGCGTCCTGGCGTGCAAGAAATACACGCAGCCCGGCGCGCGTCCATCGGCGCATCGAGCCGCAATAGCGCCACAACTCGCGTTCGTGTTGGCGCGTGTGGTTCGCCATGTGCGCGATGAGGCGACCTGGCGTCAGCCAGGAATCACCCTCGCGGTAAGACGTCTCTAGCTGTGCAGGCGTCAGCGTTTCAGTCAGCCCGATCAGGCCGGCGCGCGCGTGCTCGACTTCGGTGAGGATCGCATCGAGTGGCAGCGCGGCATCCGCCTGGGCGCGCGTGTCGTTGGTGGACGCGGGTCGCGCAAAACCGGTGGCGGCCGTAACGCCGGCAAGCACATCCCGCAGCCGTCGCGTCTGGGTGCGATCCCAGAAGGCGACATGCGCAAGCAATGCTTTGGGCGTCCATTCAGTTTCGAGAGAGGCGCGCTCGACCTCGCCAGCTTCAAGCAACGAGAGCGTGCGCAGCAAGTCGTCATAGGTCACGCGTAAATTTGCGGCTAATGCATTGGGCATCGAAGACATGTGCAGATCTCTTTCATCGGAATCTCATAAATCGGTGTAAAATAATACACGGGCAGCCCTGCGGAAAAAAATGTTTAATCACTTGCCATGCAAGATGCGGTGTCTGCCGAAGCATGGCACAACGATAGGAGAATTCAAAATGACTGCCAAGCAGATCGAAAAACGCCCGTTTGGCCGGACAGGCCACATGAGCACCGTCACACTGGTGGGCGCCGCCGCGCTCGGTTCCGTCACGCAGGCGGAGGCAGACCGGACGCTCGACTTGTTGCTCGAATATGGCGTCAATCATATTGACACCGCGGCTTCTTATGGCGACGCCGAGTTGCGTATCGGCCCGTGGATGGCGCAGCATCGCAAGACCTTTTTCTTGGCCACCAAGACTGGTCAGCGCACCTACGAAAAAGCACGCGAGGAGATTCACCGCTCGCTCGACCGGCTGCGCGTCGATGCGGTGGACCTGATTCAGCTTCACGCATTGGTGCACCCCGACGAATGGGACACGGCGATGGGGCCAGGCGGCGCGTTGGAGGCGTGCATCGAAGCGCGCGAGCAAGGGCTGGTGCGCTTTATCGGCGTCACCGGTCACGGCAGCACGATTGCCGCCATGCACCGGCGCAGCCTGGCGCGCTTCGATTTCGACTCGGTTCTGCTGCCTTATTCTTACACGATCATCCAGGACAAAAGCTACGCGCAAGATTTTGAGGCGCTGCTTCAGACCTGCCAGGAACGCAACGTCGCGGTGCAGACGATCAAGTCGATCTCGCGCGGCCCCTGGGCGACGACTGAGCGCACACGCTCCACATGGTATCAACCCCTGGAAGATCAGCACGACATTGATCTGGCCGTGCACTGGGTGCTTGGCCGGCCCGGCGTCTTCCTCAACACAGTGGGCGATATTCACGTATTGCCTCGCGTGCTGGATGCGGCCAGCCGTTTTACGCAGCGCCCCACCGACGTAGAGATGCAAACATTGACGAAAGAAGAACACATGACGTCGTTGTTTGTGTAAGAGGGGCAGCCTCCCCGAGGCAAACTCACACTTACGCAGGATAAAAGGGAGGGGCGCCGGACAATCTGTCCGGCGCCCCTCCCTTTTACAAGCTACTTATAATAGCCTGTTGATTTTACAACTCGCACACTTTACCTCAATCATGCTCCGGACGCACCATGAAGATCGGTGTGTTGACGCGCGCCGCTACATACTGGGCGACGCTGCCGAAGATCAGCTTCTGGAGTCCGGTGCGCCAGCGCGTGGTCATGGCAATGGCGTCGATATTGCGACGTTCGACAAATTTGACGATCTCTTCGCCACGATCGCCAAAACGCACTTCCAACTCTACTTCGTAGCCGGCCTGTTGTAACAGGTGAATATCACCTGCCAATTCGGCGCGAATTTCAGCGATGGCGCTATCCCATTCCTGGCTCGCATAGATCGGGTGCAGCGCGAGGCTGGCATCACGGTCAGAGGCGTACATGGTCACGGCGCCGTCATATCCAGCAGGACGCGGCGGCAGCGCCGTATGTCCAACCGGCGCGTCGCCTACGCGCAGGAGCAGCAGTTTAGTCTGTTCGGGCGGAAAGAATTTGAGCAGGTGAGGGTAAATCTGTCGGCAAAAAGCCGACCCATCGTTAGGCGCCAAGATACATTGCTTGGTCACGGCAAAATCTCCTTTGATCAGCCATTGTGATCGTCTACAGTTCAATACTTGCGCGACGTAAAGGCGCGCATTTCATGTTCTAACCGGCTGGCGCACCACTGCACCAACCGTCATTCACGATTCTATCACATCTGGGCGATAGTGGCACCCTACACTCGTCCTGTTTACGTCGGGACACACCCTACGACCCGCTCGCCTGCACCCCAACGCAACTGTCGCTCATGCAAGGTTGCGGCGATCAAAAATCGAGGCGGCTCGCTGCAAAAGACTTTGCAGCGAGCCGCCTCGATTGATGACAAGCCGAGTTTCTGGCAAAAACTCGGCTTGTGGGTATCCTCTTGAGCGGACGATTAATGTGCAGTGGCGAACTGCGCCTCTTCGGTGGAGCCACTGAGCGCAGTGGTGGATGCAGTGCCGCTGGTGACGGTCAACTGCACTTCGTCAAAGTAGCTGACGCCGACAAAGCTCTGATGCCTCACAGCAGTAAAGCCGTGCTCTTTCTCCATCGCAAACTCCTTATCCTGGAGTCGCGTGTAGGCCGCCATGCCCTCGCTCTTGTAGGCGCGCGCCAGCTCAAACATGCCGCTGTTGAGCGAATGGAAGCCAGCCAGCGTGACGAACTGGAATTTGTACCCCATTTCGCCCAGTTGCTCTTGGAACGTGGCGATGGTCTTTTCATCCAGGTTGCGCCGCCAGTTGAAGGAAGGCGAGCAGTTGTAGGCCAGCGGCTTGCCGGGGAACTGCGCGTGGATGGCCTGCGCAAATTCACGCGCCTCGCCCACGTCGGGCCTGGACGTTTCACACCAAATGAGGTCGGCGTGGGGAGCGTAGGCCAGCCCGCGCTCAATCGCATACTCGAGGCCGCCGTTGATGTAGTAGAAGCCTTCAGCGGTGCGGTCGCGGCTGGTGATGAAAGGCACATCGCGCGCGTCGACGTCAGTAGTAAGGAGTTGCGCCGAGTCGGCGTCGGTGCGCGCCACCAGGAGCGTGGAGACGCCCATCACGTCGGCGGCCAGACGCGCGGCCACCAGCTTCTGGATGAACTCCTGCATGGGGACGAGCACCTTGCCGCCCATGTGACCGCACTTCTTGGCCGAGGACAACTGATCCTCGAAGTGCACGCCGGCCGCGCCGCCATCGATCATGGCGCGCATCAGTTCATAAGAGTTGAGCGTGCCGCCAAAGCCAGATTCGGCGTCAGCCACAATTGGCGCCATCCAGTAGTGGTCGCGCTGGCCGTTCATGTGCGAAATCTGGTCGGCGCGCTGCAGCGCCTTGTTGATGCGACGCACCAGCGCAGGCACGCTATCGACCGGGTAGAGGCTCTGGTCGGGATACGTTTCATTCGCCGTGTTGTTGTCGCCCGCCACCTGCCAGCCGCTCATGTAGATGGCTTTGAGGCCGGCCTGCACCATCTGCACCGCCTGGTTGCCGGTCACGGCGCCCAGCGCCCGGACAAAGGGGTCGGTGTGGATCAAACTCCACAATCGCTCTGCGCCCATGCGGGCAATCGTGTATTCGACCATAAAACTGCCGCGCAAGCGGAGCACCTGTTCTGCGGTGTAAGGACGGACAGCGCCGGCCCAACGCGGAGCTTTTTCCCATTCCTGACTCATCTGTGCAGCAAGGTTTTGCTCGTACATGGAGTGCGTTTCTCCTCGTCACTAAGGACACTACGGATTCAATTGCGATCTGGACATACCCAAGAGGCGGCGCTGCCGGGACAGCGCCTGGCTGCTCCTATCCTGCAAGATCGGAGTTGCAATTGGGTTGCAGTTGTGTGAAATATGGGACAATCGGCGGGTCATTCAGTCTGTGCAGAGGGCGCAGCAGCTTCCACAAGCGTCATGGCGATCGCCTGTAGGCCGCGATCGCTCTCCTCGACGGCAAACTCCACCAGATCGCCGGGGCGAGGCAGGCGGTCGCTTTGCACCGCGCTGCGATGTATGTAAATCTCCGGCTGACCTGTGCGCACGATGAAACCGTATCGTTTGCGGCGATCAAACCATTTCACCTGTCCCCGTTCGCGGCCAGGCGCGGACATCAACTGCCGGCAACCCGGGCAATGCAACGGCTCCACAACGCCGAGCTGTCGTTGCTCTTCGCTTGTCCACAAAAAAGAGATGCCGCAACGGGCGCAGTAGAGCATTTCATCCTGCACAGGTTGTTTTGCCATCGTCAATCACACCCCTATCTACCAGTAGATTTGACATTTCCGTAGTCGCTTGCTACTCTAATCATAGCACGGCGACGTAGCCAAGTGGTAAGGCAGAGGTCTGCAAAACCTCCATTCACCGGTTCAAATCCGGCCGTCGCCTCTGTTCCCACTGCCTGTTGTGGAGTGGGAAAACTTAAGCCCCAAGCTACAGTAGACTGTCTACCCAGTGGGAAGGCGGTCTATTTTTATGTCCGCGCAGGGAACTGCCGCCCCCCTGCGGAGCCAATGGATGAACGCCTCTTGCATTGAACTTGTCGAAATAACGGAGTGATCGGCGCATCACAAAGCATGGTACACTGCTTGCTGCTAAATTAGTCGATCCTGCTTTAGGTTCGGATCGACGGCATTTGTTGAAAGGAGACATCCATGCAATCGATCCACCGTCTGCTGCGCATCGCACTGGCCGCGACTCTGATCGCGGCGTTGCTACTGCCCGCTGCACCCTACGCACTCGCTCAGGACGCGGCGACGATCCACTATCACCGCCCTGATGGCGCGTACGAAGGTTGGGGTCTACATGTGTGGGGCGCGGCCGCTCAGGAGACGCCGTGGGCCGATCCGCTGCCGCCCACCGGCAGCGATAATTTTGGCGTTTACTGGGAAGTGTCGCTGGCTGGCGGCGGTGACGAACTCGGCTTTATCATCCACAACGGCGAGCGTAAAGACCCTGGCCCCGACCAGGTGCTGGCGTTGAACACAAGCCGAGCGGCCTGGGTCGTCTCCGGCATACCGGAAGTCTATTTCCAGCCGGTCGATCCGAACGATCTGCCCACCGGCCTGCCTACGGAGGAGGAGCCGCGCCTGCCACCGCGCGCGGTCTCCTTCCCGGGCAGCTATGCGCTGGCGTTGGGCGGCGAAGATTGGCAGCCGGCCGAGCCGGTTGTCCAGGCCAGCGATGCCGACGGCGACGGCGTGTGGAGCTTGATTGCCACGCTGCCCGGCGGCGACTACGCATTCAAGGCGGCAATCGACGGGGCGTGGGACGAGAACTACGGCGCGGACGGCGAACTCGACGGGCCAAACATTCGCTTCCGTGTGCCCGAAGCAGGCGGCGACGTCATCTTCACCTACGACCGCGCCACTAACCAGGTTTCCGTCGAAGTCAGTGCGGCGAGTACACCTGTTCCCCTCCCGCAGACCTTTGCGGGCGACGGCGTGATCTTTGCGCCGGCCATCCGCCACGATAGCCGCAGCGACCGCTATCGCGCACCCTTCGGTGCACAACCGACCGGCACGGCGGTGACGCTGCGCCTGCGCACCGCGGCCAACGATGTCGAAGCAGTCACGCTGTTGTGGGGGAGCGTCAGCGACGGGAGTCTGCGCCAGACGCCGTTGCACCCTGTTGCGGCGGATGAGCGCTACGCGTGGTGGGAGACGACGATCGATGCCGGCGACGCGCTCGACGTGCTGGCCTACGGCTTCTCCATTCGTGACGGCGACGCCACGCTCTTCTACGCCGACGATGCGCGCCGTGATGGTGGTCTCGGCCAGCTCTACAATGAAATGCCCGCCGGTGACCTGGGCTGGAACATCTACGTGTACGCGCCGGATTTCGCAACGCCGGCGTGGGCGCAGAACGCCACCATCTACCAGATCTTCCCCGACCGCTTCCGTGACGGTGATGCCAGCAACAACCCCACCGCCGACGACTGGTTCTACCCGGAGGAGTGCGGCGGTCATGCTCGCCCGGTCACGCCGTGGAACACCATCGTGCCCGACCCGGAGCCTTTCGACTCCGCTCGCAATCCTGACTGGTATGGAACGTATGGCTGCACTTTTTATGGCGGCGACCTCCAGGGCGTGCAGCAGGAGTTGGATTATCTGCAAGAACTGGGCGTGACAACAATTTACTTCAACCCGATCTTCGACTCGCCCTCCAACCACAAGTACGACGGTCGCGACTACCGGCAGGTGGACGACAACCTGGCCGTGATCGATGACTTTGACGCCAGCAACGCATTGTTCACGCAATTTGCCGCCGAAGTCGAGGCGCGTGGGATGAACCTGATCCTGGACGGCGTGCCCAACCACTCATCGAGCGACAGCCCCTTCTTTGACAAATACGCGCGCCACGCCACGCTCGGCGCGTGCGAGAGCGAAGAGAGCGCGTACCGCGACTGGTACTTCTTCGACCCGGCGCGGCCTGCCGGCACAGGAGCGTGCGCGGGCGACGTCAACTATCGCGGCTGGTTCAACGTGGCGACGCTGCCACAGCTCGACACGGCCAATGAAGATGTCATCGACAACTGGCTGGGCGAAGAGGGCATCGCGCTGAAGTGGCTCGACGCGCCGGGTGTGGACGGCTGGCGCATCGACGTCGTGCCGGATGTCGTCGCTATCAACCCGCACTTTTTCGAACTCATGCGTCAGGCCGTGAAGACGCAGCATCCCGACGCGCTGCTCATCTCCGAGACGTGGCCGGAGGATCAGGCGCGGCTGCGCGTGTTGGGTGATGAGTTTGACTCGACCATGAACTACCGCTTCCGGCTGGCTGTGCTCGGCTTCCTGCGCGACCGCAACTTCGAGGACAACGACGGCGGCGTCCCCGCGCTGACCGCGACGGAGTTCGAGGCCGCGCTGCGCGGCTTGCAGGAGGATTATCCGCCGGCGGCCTTTGCCACGGCGATGAATTTGCTCTCTTCACATGATGTCAATCGCGCGGTGCGCGTGCTTGATCATGACGGCATCGACGTTGCGGCGCAGGAACCGGTCAACAATTTCAAGGACGGCCGCGCACGGCTGGCGCTGGCCGCGGTGTTGCAATTCACCCTGCCCGGCGCGCCGACGATCTACTATGGTGACGAAGTGGGGCTGGTCGGTTTTGGCAGCGACGAGCCGCGCGACGATCCGTACAACCGCCAGCCTTATCCGTGGCCCGACGCCGAAGGGTACGACAGCCTGCCCGCCTGGCGCCAGCAGGATACGGCGCTGCTCGCACACTATCAGCAGCTCGGTCAGCTTCGCCAGCAGCACAGCTTCCTGCGCACCGGCGCCTGGGACACGCTGCGGGTGGACGACGCCGGTCTCTACGTCTTCGGACGCAAGGATGCGAGCGGCGCGGCCATTATTGCTGTCAACCGCAGCGACGCCGCGCAGAGCGTCAGCCTCGATGCTTCGGGCTATCTGCCGTGGGGCGCGCAATTAAACGATCCCTTCGCCGCGGCAAGCCTTACCGTCGGCGCGGCGGGCAACCTCAGTTTTACTGTGCCGGCGCTGGGCTACCAGCTCTGGGTGACAGCAGAAGGAACGGACTTCACCACACCGGCCACGCCGGAGATAGTCGCCACAGAGGAAGGCAACGCCAGCATCACGCTGACGCTGCAAGGGGATGACGCCGCGGAACGCTACGTCGTGCTGCGCGCGCCGGTGGATGGCGGCTATGTAGAGATCGCTATGCTGCCGGGCACGGACATGACCTTTGACTTCACCGACGCCGACCTGACCAATGGCGCCCGCTACTATTATCGCGTCGCCGCGGTCGGCTACAACGGGCTGCGCAGTGAAGAGACGCCGCCGGTGGTCTTGACGCCGCACGCGGTTGTACAGTCGGTCGTGGTTGAGGAGCCGCTGACGATCCAGCACACGCTCAGCGCAATCGAGCCGTCGCAGGAGCGCGCCGCGGTTTTTGCGCCCAGCGTAACCGAGATCGCGGGCAAGGGGCGCAGTGTGCTGATGCAGGCGGGCTGGGCGCCGGTCGACGGCAGCGCGGATTTCACCTGGATCGACGGCGAATATGTGACCGACAACCAGGGCGGCGGCGATGTCTATGTCGCGCGCCTGCTGCCGGAGGCCACGGGCGACTACGTCTTCCAGTGGCGCGCCTCGACGACTGGCGGCCGTGAGTGGACGGAGAGCATCAACGCGGGACAGATGACCGTCGTCGCCAATCCTGACACAGAGGCGCCCAAGCCGCCCTTCCGTCTCGACGAGGTCGCCCGCACCGGCGCGCTGATCGCCATCGGCATCCGCGCCTCGCGTGTGGCGGACCTGCACGCCTTCCGCATCTGCCGCGCCGACCTGACCGCGGGCGAAGAAGGCTGCGCCACGCGCGTCGATGTCCCGAAGACAACGACCATTTACACCGACACCACCGTCATGACCGGCAACACCTATGGCTACACTGTGGCGTCGGTGGACAACGCGTTCAATGTGTCGGAGCCGTCGCCGCCGATCACGTTGACCGCGGAGTTGAGCATGGTGGATGTGACGTGGCGCGTGCTTGTCCCCGCAGAGACGCCTGCTGAGGATACAGTCTTCATTGCCGGCGACAATGCCGACGCTTTCCTGGCGCCCTACAATCCCAGCCTCACGCCCATGACGCCTGCCGGCGACCGGCTGTGGGAGTTCACGGCGACGCTGCGCGAGGGTGCGCCGCTGCTCTATAAATACACGCGCGGCAGTTGGGAGACGGTTGAGCAGTGGGGCGCGATCAGCGGCTTTGGCAATCGCAGCATGACGGTGGTGGCAGGGCCGGACGGGACAATGTTGGTCGAGGACACCGCCACCGACTGGGGTGAGGAGGGGCCGGACGATCACCGCGCGATCCAGTTCTGGCGCGACCCGTTGGTGAGCAGCGCCACCCCCGCGCCTGGCAGCAGCGGCCCGGCCCCAGACACGATCTCCGCCGAGTTCAGCATACTCGTCTCGCCCATTGGCGGCGACGCGGCGCAGGTCATCATCCTCGCCGACGCGGCGGGAAATCCAGTGGCAGGGACGGTGACGCAAGCGGATGGTCGCATCTTCACCTTGACGCCGGACGCGCCGCTGACGGCGGGCGAGTACATGGCGACAGTCTTCAACGCGGAGCAGACGACGCCAATGGCGACGCCGTACAGATGGACGTTCACCGTTATTGAGTAGCATCGTCTGCGCATCTTTCGATCTGGCGTTACACTCACCCGTCAATGACACTGGCAAGAGAATCACCATGAAAGATGACCGTACGCATCGATTATGACAAGCTTTCCGCTACTTATGCGGCGAATCGCACCGTGCATCCGGGTGTATTTTCAGCATTACACACCGCGAGCGAGGGCGCTGTGTCCGTGCTCGAAATCGGCTGCGGCAGCGGCAATTACATCGGCGCGCTGCATGGGGCGACCGGTGCGGATTGCGGCGGGATCGACCCTGCGGCAGCGATGCTGGCGGTGGCGCGGCAGCGGTGGCCGGCGGTAAACTTCGCGCAGGCGCCGGGCGAAGCCTTGCCCTTCGGCCCGGCCTGCTTTGATTTCATCTTTGCAGTGGATGTGGTTCATCACCTGGCGGAGCCGGCAACCTGTTTTCGGGAGAGCCGGCGGGTGTTGCGTCCGCAGGGCCGCCTCTGTGTGGTGACGGATTCGCAGCGGATCATCGAGACGCGCGTGCCGCTGTCGGTCTACTGGCCGGAAACGGTTGCGGTGGAGCAGGCGCGCTACCATTCGACCGAACAGCTTGGCGCCTGGCTGCACGCAACCGGCTTTGCCGCGCTGCACCTGGAGAATGTCGAGCACAGCTTTGCGCTGACCGACGCCGCGCCCTATCAAGCGCGCGCCTACTCCGCACTGCGCCTGATCGACGACGCGGCGTTTGCGCGCGGGCTGGCCCGGCTAGAAGCCGACTTGATGCGCGACGGCGCCATTGCTTGCACATCCCGCTACACGCTCTTGTGGGCGGCATAAATCAAGGAGGACTCGGATGTCTGTGCTGGAGCAGTTTCGACTGGATGGCCGCGTGGCGCTCGTCACCGGCGGCACGAAAGGGCTGGGGCGCAGCATGGCGACCGGCTTTGTGGAGGCAGGTGCGCAGGTCGTCGTCGTCAGCCGGCACGCCAACGAAGCGGTGGCCGTGGCGGAGGAACTGGCTGTTCACGGCGGCACGCGCTGCGCCGGTTACGCCGCCGATGTCACCGACCCGGCGCAGGTGGAAGGGCTGGTTGCGCGCGTGCTGGCGGAATTCGGTCAGGTGGATGTGCTGGTCAACAACGCCGGCATCAACCTGCGCGGCCCCATCGAAGCGCTGGACGTGGAGAGTTTTGATGCGGTGCAGGCGGTCAATGTGCGCGGGCCGTGGCTGATGTGCCGCGCGCTGGCGTCGCACTTCAAGGCGCGACGCTACGGCCGCGTGATCAACATCGGGTCGATGCTCTCGGTCGTGGGCATGGCCGATCGCACGCCCTACGCCACCAGCAAGGGTGCGCTGCTACAGATGACGCGCGTGCTGGCGCTGGAATGGGCGCCGTACGGCATCACGGTCAACGCCATGCTGCCCGGCCCCTTTGCCACCGAGATGAACCTGCCGATCCTGGACAACCCTGAGATTTACCAGTCGTTTGTGGCGTATTCCGCTGGGTCGCTGGGGCGAGTTGGAGGAGATTCAGGGGCTGGCGCTCTTCCTGGCCAGCGACGCGTCAAGCTTTGTCACCGGCGCGGCGCTGACGGTGGATGGGGGGTACACCGTGTGGTAGGCCTTCAGAGGAAGGGATTGATCGCCCGCACGCCCGCATAGTCGCGCCCGGCGCTCAGATCCTCCGAGTAAACCTGGCGGCACTCTGCCGCACGTGCGGCTTCAATGATCGCGGCATCCCAGTACGAAAGTTGGAAGCGCATCCTGGCTTGCAGGGCAGCCTGGAGAATGGGGACGGTGATCTCTTGCACTCGGAAGCGCAGCCACGCTTCGATCAGCGCCGCTGCCTGTTCGTGTTGAATCCGGTCGGGCTTTGTCGCACGCGTAGCCTGTACATAGAACTCCTGCAGCACCTGAACCGACAGCACCCAATCATCGGCTTCGAGAAGCGCCAGCGCCCGCTCATGTTTAACAGCTTCCGCCGGCGCCGTGCTGATGGCATAGAGGAGGATGTTAGTATCAAGGAAACGCATTAGCGTGCGTGCGCCTCTTCCCGGCTGACCCGATCGGCGGCGGAAAACGCGGTGATCGACGCAATTGTTTCGCGCTCCAGCCGCTTCCGCCGCTCTCCGTCGGACTCTTCGTTGGTGAGTTGTACCAGAAATGCCTTGACCAGGGCGGATACCGAAGTGTTCATTTCGGCGGCCTTGATGCGTGCGCGTTGATAGATCGCTGTATCCACAGAAACTGTGATATTTTTCATGGTCCCACAGTAGCATAACTAGGGTCAAATGGTCAAGATTTTGATGAGCCAACACTACAACGGATTCGTGGAAACAGCGGATTTGCTCTGCTTCAGCGCAATGATCCTGTCTGCGCCGAGATTCATCCGTTGTTTCCACGCATCTGCTGTTGTGTTCCTACTTATCTGCGCACGGTTGGCAGATAGATCGTATTGGCGCTGCCTGCTGAAGGTGTAGGCGTCGCCGTCGGTGGCGTGAATGGGTCTGGCGTCAGTGTCGGTGTTGCTGTCGGCGGCGCGACTTGCCCGCCCATCACCACGTTGCTCACCCCGTCCACGCTCCACAGCCCGCTGGTGTTGCGCGCCTGCATGGTGATGTAGTAAGTCTGTCCCTGCACCAGCGTAAGATCGCTGCGCATAAAGCTGGTCGCGGTCAGGTAGGTCCATCCGACCACATTGCGCGCGCCGGGCGTCGTGCCGATGGCATAACGATATTGGTCGATGTGCGGGCTGTTGGCCTGCCAGCTTGCCGAGAGCTGGCGCAGGCTGCCGTCGGTGGACGCAGCGACCTGTGGCGGCGTGGGTGGGTCGAGCGTGACGCCGGCGCCGAAGTCGACCTGGAAGCGGTCGCCGCTGGTGGCGTAGGCGGCCATACCGTCGTCGCCGAGGACGCCGTCCATCTGCACGACGTCCATCTGCACGACGTAGTAACCGGGCGGCACATTGGCGTCGAAGTCATAGCCGGCCTGGAAACGCGTCGGCGAGAGCCATTGACCGTCGGTGAAGGGATAGTCGGCGCCACCCCAGCGCACGTTCAGGCCATTGTTGTTGTACCAGAGGTTGCTACGATTATCGAACATGAAACTGGCGGAGTAGCTACTTCCAATCGATGGTGTTGACCACGTGACGCCATCGTACATGACGAAATTTCCGCAGCCTGAGAACCAGATTGTGCCATCGGGCGCTTCAGCAATTCCATTCACATCGCAGTTGAGGCGATAGTTCGTGTCAGCCCATCCCCAATACTGCCAGCCGGCGCCGTCATACATCGCCAGAAATTTGCGTTCCGGCGCTTCGCTCCACCCCAGGCCAACCCAAACGCGTCCCTGGCTGTCGGCAAAGAGGCTGTTAAACTGATTGGTCGGCAGACCAGTTGCTCGACTGTGCGTCGCCCAGTTCACACCGTCGAAGACGCTCAGCCCCTGCATGGTCTGGAACCACATACGGCCTTGTCCATCGCGCTCGATCCGTTGTACTTCGTTGGAGACAAGACCGTCACTAGTTGTGTATTGTCGCCAGGTGGAGCCGTCGTAACGATAGAGACCACTCATCCCCCCAAACCACATGGCGCCCTGGCTATCCTGGCCGATGGCAGAAGCCGGCATCATCAAAATCCCACCATTGGGTAGATTGTTTGTGTACGTAACCCAGTTCGCTCCTTGCAACCTGCTTAGAAGTGATGCCCCACCACTATGGGCAAACCACACATCTCCATTGGCGGCTCCGAAGATGGCGGAAACACTATTGTTGCCAAGCCCGGAGTTGGCGGTTGTGTAGGATGCCCACTGACGCCCGTCGTACATGCGGACACCGGCGCCACCGGCCATCATGTCGTTAAGTCCAAACCATAGGCGCCCCAGTACATCGCTCGCCATGACGTTCGCCGTATCCGAAAATACCTGCTGCGTCGTCCCACGCCGTGCATCGTGGAAGCCGGCTGCCGGCAGCGCCGTCACCGACATCGGCTTGCTGAAGTCGACGGCGACTGTCCCGCGCTGCAAGCCCACCGGGTTGGGGTTCATCGTCACGCTGCGCACGAAGGCGGGCGCGGTGGGGTCGGGTGCGGCCAGCGGCGGGTTGTAGGTCACCCTGGCGATGGTGGAGCTGGCGGTGCCGCAGCCGTTGTCGTCGAAGGTGCAGTCGCGGATGCGCCCGGCAATCTGGCTGGCGTCGATGTTCCAGAAGTTATTCACAGCGTTGACCGTGGAGTTCTGCGTGCCCGCCTGCCCGCCGCTCAGGTAGAGATCGTAGGTTCCGTTGCCAAAGAGGTTGTTGCTGACGATGTTGACCGAAGCCGCCGCCTGCCCGCCGAGCTGGATGCCGTTGCCCGTGTTGTGGATGATCGTGTTGTAGCGCACGCCGCGCGACTGGCTGATACGGAAGTTGTTGGCCGGGTTGGTTTCGTTGGCCGGCGTCCATGCGTGTCATCGAGCAGCTGGCCGGCGGCGTCGAGGCGCTGCGCCCAGATGTTGTTGGCGCCGGTGCGGTCGTCGGCCCAGGCGACCAGGTACTCGTTGCGCTGGACGTTGTAGGCGATGGCCGGGAGGCCCATCCTGATTCCATTTGCGCTGCTTGCTGGCGTGGAAATCAGGATGGGTGAGCCAACCAATGCGCCATTGCTGTCGATTCGACGGGCATAGAGTGCATGAAACGCAGGGGTCGATGACGTTGCTCCATATACCCAGACGGTCATGAACTCCGCTGGTGTGCTGCCAAAGGCAACTCGTGGAGTAGACGCCTGGCTCGAATCGGAAATGACAACGGTTGGGCTGACCGGAAGAGTTCCATCGGCGTTGATGGGCTGAACCATAAGACCGCGCGGATCGCTCCAATCCATCCATCCCCGGTAACGCTCCCAGACCACAGCGTAACGATTACCGCCAAGACCAAAAGCGGCGGCTGGACGTTTGGTTGGCGACGACTCTGGGTTCTCGGCAATCACTGTCGATGACACTACCTGCGTCGCCGGCTCAATCCAGGCGCCCCCAATGCGATGACTCCAATTGTCTGCATGAAAGGCGACAATCGCCTTGTCGCTGGCTGAATCCACCGCAATATCACCAAGATAGACACTGCCACCGACATCATCGCCAACCGTGACTGCGCTGCCATTCAGCACACCTGCTGCCGTCAACCTTTGGACATAGATTCTCTGACCGCAGCAGGGATTTTCGCTGTAAGTCTGGTAGCCAACCAGAAATGTGCCACCAGAAGACAGGTAGCCCACCCTGACAGCAGTAGCGCCTCTTGAAGTGAAGATGGGAGTACATCCCCGCCGCTCTGCCCATTCGCGGTGATGAACCGTCCTTTCACGCCATCCATGCCAGCCCATACCACAAAGTAACGGTTTTGAGTTGGTTGATAGACAACGTGGGCATAGCTAATTCCGGTCATTGTTGCCTGACCAGACACGACGGTTTCGTCACCGATCGGCTGCCCGTCACCCGAGAGTCGAAGTGCTTTGACGGTGCCTGAAGTTGTCGCTTCCACCCAGACCGCGAGGTATTCATCGCTGGATGAGTTGTACGCCAGCGCCGGACTGGACTGAGCAATTCCACCCGACTGCACATCCAGCGACAGAGCGGCGCCGCCGCCACAGTTAGGCGGACACATGCCTGAACCTGTCTCGCCATTGTTGGCGATCAAGTTGTGCTCGATGTCGACCAACTGCAGGCCGGAGGCGTTGATGCCACCGCCGTTGCCCACAATCACATTGTCGCGGATCACGGGGGCGTTGCTACTGCAACAGACTATGTTGATCGCCGTGCCGCTGTTATTCTGGATGACATTGCCGATGATGGTCGATGATCCCGATAGGCTGATCGGCGAGCCGCCATTGCGGAACGTGTTGTACAGGATGCTCGGCCCACCGCTGCTGGACATCATCATGTTGTTGCCGATGCCGGTCGAGCCGCCAACGAAGCTGTTCTGTTTGATCAGCGGCTGTCCTCCGCTCAGCGTGATGGCGCCGTACATGGCGTTTCCACCAGTAAAGGTGTTCCGCTCAATGTGCGGCGTCTCGCCGTTGTTGTTGTTCCCGATCTGAATACTCGTGCCGTTGTTACTGAACTTTGAGTCGGCAATATACGGTGACCGCGTGCTCAGACTGGCCGCGATGTCGGCATGAGCTGACCTCCACGAACTGCAACACGCTGCCCGTCACGTAATCCCCGCGGCGTCATAGCCGGCATCGACCGCGGTGTCGGCAAAGCGAATCCCGCTCCACGTGGCGGTCGTGATCGAGTTGGTCGTAAAGAGAATCGGCTGCGCCGCGGTCCCGCGCGCGATCAGCGCGCCGTCCACGCGGATGAACTTGCCCGGATTGCCTTTGATCACCGTGCCCGGCTGGATCGTCAACGTCACATCGGGGTTGACGATCACCGCACCGGCGAGCACGTAGCTCTTGTCGCTCGTCCAGGTCGTGTTACTGCTGTAGATCGTGTTGCCCAGCGTCTCGATCGCGCTGCGCACCTGCACGCTGAAAGGCACGGCCAGGCTGTAGCCGCCCGCGCCGCTTAGATTGAGCGTGAACTGGAGCGCATGGTTGTAGGGCGCGCCGGCCGCCACGGTCACGCCAAAGGCGTCGCCGCTGTTGCCGCCGACCTGTCCCGGCGCGATGTCGCCAAACGCGCCGGCGCTGTCGGTGATGCTCACATAGGCATCGCTGCTGGCAAGCGTGCCCTGCAGGCTCTGCCCCGGCAGCCACAGGTTGCGCACGGTGAGCACCAGTTGCAACGCCTGCCCAGGCGCCGGCCGCGCGTTGGGCTGGCCGTCGATGGCGTAGCTCTCCACCGCGGCACGCGGCTGCGGAGTAACGCTCAGCGCGGCGCCGGCGTCAATGCGCCCCTTACCCATCTGCCCGGCGCGCGTCGGGTTCAGCGCATCGATTGCGGTGGCCGTGTTGAGAATCTGCCACTTGACCTGCTCCGCCGTCCACGCCGGATGCTGGCTCTTGACCAGCCCGGCCAACCCGGCCACAAAGGCGGTGGAGAGGCTGGTGCCGCTGTCGGTGGCATAGCCGGCCACCGTGGTCGTGCGGATGTCGGTTCCCGGCGCGCTCACATCCACCCAGGCGCCGTAGTTGGAGAAGATCGCCTTCTGGTCATTCGGGTCAATGGCGGCCACGGCCATCACTTCGGGATAGGCCGCGGGGTAGAAGGGCGTGCCGCTGTCGTCGTTGCCCGCGCCCGCTACGATCACGGCGGTCGTCGCCGCCTCGCCGATCGCATCGCGCAGCACCGCGGAGTCGGCATAGCCGCCCAGCGACAGGTTGATCACCTGGGCGCCGTTGGAGGCGGCATATTGCACGGCCGCGGCAATGTCAGAATAGTTGGCGGCGCCGCTCGCCTGCATCGCGTTGACAAACATCAGCTTGCAGCCCCAGCACATGCCTGCGATGCCAACGCCGTTGTCTGTCGCCGCGCCGGCCACACCGCCGACCTGGGTGCCGTGGCCGCTGGGGTCGGTCAGCGTGCCGTTGTTGGTGAGCACATTCCAGCCGTTGAGATCATCCACCTTGCCGTTGAGATCATCGTCGACGCCGTTGGCCGGATCGTCGTTGACCCACAGCCGCCCGGCAAAGTCAGGATGCGTCGTGTCCACGCCGGAGTCGATGAGCGCAATCACGACGCTGTCACTGCCGGTGGTCACATCCCAGGCGGCCGGCGCGTTGATCTTGGGCAGCGCCCACTGGCTGGCGTACTCCGGATCGTTGGGCGTGCGCGCGGGCCGGGCGATGTAGTCTGGCTCGGCGTATTCGACCGCGGCGTCGGCGGCCAGCGCGGCCACCGCGTGCTCGACCGGGATCGTTGAAGTCCACTGCACGCGGTAGATGCGCTCCAGCCCGGCCGGCCTTGCGGCCCCGCTCTGGGCTGCCAGCACGTCGCCGTCGCCGGCAAAGAGCGGCCTGGCCGATGTCACGCCCAGCGCGCTCAGCAGCCCGTTGAGCGACGCCGCGTTCGTTGCGACATCCGCCCCCGATGCGGTTACGTCGCTGACGGCCAGCGCCACGCCCGCCTTGAACTTGATCAGCGCGGTGTTGGGTGCGTACTCGACATACGGTTCCGTCGAGGCGACGACCGGGTCGACCGGCGGGGTCGGCAGCTGCGCCTGACTTGCCGAGGCGAAGGTTAGGGTGAACATAGCCGTGCTGAGCAGTAGGGTGATGAACAGAATGCCAGTCAACTCGCCGGGCGAATGTAGTTGGTTGAAATGCGTACGCATCCTTAGTTGTCTCCTTGGTTGCTTGAGGCGTTGCTTTTTACCCAGAATGTGGGTGAAGTGGCTTGTTGCGACCACTGCCATATTCATGCCCTTGGTACAGCCGTCCGCTCCCACCGCACTCGGGACAGACAACCGCGCCATAGCTGTGACAAGTTGGACAGCGCACGGCGTCCGGCTCGAAGGACGCTGCAGAACGGAGCGGGCGACCACCCAACAGAATTACGTAGGTCGCACCACTGCATGTGGGGCATACTGCCCAGCCACGTGCGTCGCAGATCGTGCAATTTTCGACGGGTGCAGTCACTTTTAGCATAAAACATCCTCCTGGAATTGTTAGCGAAGAATGAAGGTTGACAGACCACTAGCGGCTGACAAGTGGGATATACAGCGAAACGTTTCTGGCCGCTGGCTCTGCGTAGCCGCTCACAAGTGTGTAGCCGGTGGCGCTGCTCTCGCCAATGACCGGCTGACCCACCACGGCGGTCAGGTTGTAACCGCCGCCGCGCTGCGGCATGGACGACGCGCCGCCGATCACGGATCGCTGGAGCAGGTAGGCGCCCTGCTGCTGAGCCGCCGCGCTACCCGCCAGCAATGCCAGCAAGATGGCGCTCAGCATGAGCATGGCGACAAACGTATAGATGTGTTTCATGGTCATATTCCCTTGGCAAGCGACGCCAAAAATCCTATTTGCCGACGACCGCAGCATAGTAGAGATAGGCGACGAAATCGCCGCCGGCGTCTCCAGCGCGAGTGATACGCGGCTGCAAGAATTCTCCGGCATGGATGATCAGGTTTGCCGAATTTGCAGAGACCGGCGCCGATACCCATGTGTTCAGCGCCGCAGTTTGGAGATCGATGGTGCTGCCGGAGACCGTGCGCACCACTGCGCCGGACGCGTCCTTCACCACGAAGTCGAGCGTGATGGCACCCGTGTAGACGCCGGTACGCGAAACGACACGGGTGTAAGTGATCTGCACTTTGCGATCCGCCAACGGGCTTGGAAGAAAGCTGGTGTACATGCCGCCCCACCCATCTTGCGTCGAGTAATAGGATTCTGAGTATGGCGCCTGGTTGCTCCACCAACCGTTCACATTCGTATACCACGTCTCGCTCGCCAGATCCTGCGCCGATTTGCCGCCGACTTTGTCAGCATTGGCGGCGCTTTCGGCGCGCAGGGTATACGGAACGCTGGTGAATTTCTGGCGCGGTGTTAGGGTCACACCGTCGATGACCAATTCCAGCCATCGATCCGGCTGGGCAAAGAGGCTGTCCGGGATCGGCGTCGTCTCTCCCAACATCAGTGAAAAGACGCCGTTGCTGACCGGCGTTCTGGCGTGCAACTCCGTCCACTTGGCGCCGCCTCCCTCCGCTGCCTCGTAGATCGTAGCCGAGATATTCTTGCTGGCCGTGAGCGGTCTACCGCTGCTATCCGCCAGCATTCCCTGATAGCTGATCACGTGCGGCACGGCCGGGGTGACGATGGCTTCATCGGCATGCGCCAGCTTGCCAACCAACAACCAGCCGAAGATCAATAGTATGCTTGTTTGCGCGAATAATAGTGCGAACAAAGGTTTTGACCTACGCATAGTGACTCTGGCCTTTCATTAACCATTGAGACGAACGTAAGATTGCGCAGATAACACAGATCACATCCTTTCCGCATCTGTGAAATCCTTGCAATCTGCAGATAGAACGTGAATCGTTATGCGCTGTCGTTTCCCGGCTCGCGGGCGGGACGCCCGCGAGCCGGGCTTCAGCTTACCGCCGCACGGTCGGCAGGTAGAGATACTGCATTGGTCCAAACAGCCCGAACTGGCTCAGATGGCAGACCGGGACGCTGAGCCGGTTTTGCGCAGGCTGGCGGTCGTACGCGCCGCAGGCCGCGTCCACCCAGGCCGACGTGGCGGCATCCCAGCGCTGCAGCACGAGCGTGTTCTCGTTCAGCCCGGCGACGTCGACGTCGGTGTAGTCGAGAATTACCGTCACCGGCTGCTGGAATTGCAGAGTCTCCACCAGTACGTTGTTGCGATAGGCGTTGAGCTCGAAGGCGCGGCCAGCAAAGGCAAAGCCAGATGGCGCTGTGGACGGCGTGAACGGCTCATAGACCAGTTCGGCCGGCTGGTCGAGTGTGTTGGCGGGAATCTGCACAGTGCTCTTGCCGCCGGTGGTGGGGGTGAAGACCAGCGTGGCGGCCTGCGTCGGGTCGGCGATGTCGACGGTGGCGCGGTCGGGGAGATACTGCCAGATTTTGCCGCCGGCATAGTTGTTCCACACGCCGAGGTAAAGATGACTGTTGAAGACAGCCATGTCGTTATCCCAGTAAGTCCCTTGATTATTGCTGTCACCTAATCCACGATAACCTACCTGCACCCAACTGATTCCATCCACCGTGCGCCACACATTCAACCCGGTCTGGAAATTGTGCGCCACAACATACAGTTGGTTATCGAGGACAGCGAAGGCCATCATCTCGTCATTGTTGGGATCGCCAAGACCGTTGGCAATGACGCGTTGCCAGTCACCAACCTCGTTGCAGCCGGAGGCCGAGGCGCAGCGCCAGACCTCCCCGCCAGGATTTGTTTGCGTGTCTGGGTCCCATATACCGGCGCCTGCATAGAGATAATCGCCAAATGCAGCCAGCGCAGAAAGTTTGTAGCAGTTGACGTTGCCAAAGCCGTCCGTAATCACGCGCGTCCAAGAAGATCCATCACCGCTGCGCCAGATTTCGCAGCCGTTCGGACGCCCCGCGCTAGAATCCCAACTGTAAGTGCCAGCATAGAGATACCCAGCGAAGGTCTCCATCGTCACCACTTGATTGGTCACATCCCCCAAACCATTGCTGACGACGCGCGCCCAGTCACCGTTGTCACCCGTGCTGCTGCGCCAGATTTCGGCGCCGTGCGTGGAGGTGTAACTCCAGGTGCTTGCATAAAGCGTGTCACTGAAGACTTCCATGCGGAAAATCTCGCCATTGTAACGGTCGCCGAAGCCGTTACTCACCACCTGTTCCCAGTCAGTGCCGTTCGTGCTGCGCCAAATTGAGCCGCCGATGTCTGTGTACGGTGGATTGGGAGTGCTGTTCCAAACGCCGACGTAGAGTCGCCCGTTGAATTCCACCAGGTGATTGATGCCAACGTTGTAGTATGAGCCGAAGCCATTGGTCATCATCGCAGTCCAGTTGCCAGATGCATCCATTCGCCACAGTTGGGCGCCATACGCCGTCAGTTTTGACGTACCGGCATAGAGATAGTCTCCAAACGACGACAGTGTGGCAACGCGACTTTTGGGGTCGCCAAAGCCGTTGAGGTTGCGTTGCACCCAGTTGGGCGTGCCGGGCGCGAATTTCTGGACGCGGTGGTTGTCCCAGTACTCGCCGACATAGACATTGCCACTCGCATCCACGGCAATCGAGTGAGTGGCGCGCAGGTCGCCGGTTCTGCTGGAGGCGCCACCGCCGATCGTCGTGAGATAGGCGCCCGTCTCGTCGTAGACCTGCACGCGCCCATTCCAGCCATCGGCCACGTAAAGACGGCGGTTGGCGTCTATAACCAGCGAACGTGGGCTATCGAAGTGAGCAAAGTCCCAGCCGGACTTGTTTGTCTCACCCATCGTGCGCAAGTAAACGCGATTGGCGCCAAAGACCTGGATGCGATGCGCGTCGCCGTCCGCAACGTAGATCACGCCTACGCTGTCCACGGCCACATCTTCAGGGAAAACGAAGTGGTTGTTGTCACTGCCTGGCTGTCCGGTTATGCCCAGCGTAGCGACATAGGTGAGATTGGCGTCGAAAATCTGCACACGCGCATTCTCACCGTCGGCCACGTAGAGCGAGCCGTCTGGCGCAAAGCCGACGCCGCGCGGGCCATTGAAGTGAGCATTGTCCTGCCCGGATTCTCCAGCCACGCCCAACGTGCGCACATAGGCGCCGGATGGTGTAAAGACCTGGATGCGATGGTTCCACGTGTCGACCACGAAGATGTTGCCTGAAGGCGCAATGGCGACGTCCTCCGGCTGATTGAATAGATTGTTCTCACCGTCCCAGCCGCCGTTGATGCCTGACTGCCCGATGCTCCACTGCGGCGCGCCGTCCGCATTGAATTTGAGCAGCCGGTTGCCACCTTCCTCTACGATATACACAGAGCCGTCATTGGCCACGGCTACGCCGCGCGGTTCGTTGATGTGAAATAGATCCGTTGTGTAGGGAACGCCGGTCACACCATAAGTGCGGACGTACTGGCGCGCCTGGTTGAACTGCTGCACGCGATCGTTGCCGGTGTCCGACACATAGATGTTGCTGGCGGCATCCACGACCACGTCGCGCGGGTTGTCCATCTGACTGTTGGCAGCGCCCCGCTGACCGCCCAGGGTGGCGACGTAGGCGCGCGTGGTTCGGTTAAAGATCTGGACACGGTTATTCCACTGGTCGGCAACATAGATGAAATTTGCATCGACTGCAATACCCGACGGGTAGTTGAAATGTCCATTGTCGCCGCCGCTCACGTCAGTCACGCCCAGGGTGGCGACGTAGGCGGGCGCCGCCGGATTAGTAATATCGAGAATCTGCACGCGATCGTTGCCGGCGTCGGCGACATAGAGTAGGTTCTGATAGATTGCGATCCGCTGCGGCCCGTCGAACTGCAAATTGCCGGTTCCGGCGACGCCCGTGGTTCCAATCGTAGCAAGATAGGCGCCCTGCGTATCGAAGACCTGGATGCGATGATTGCCAGCATGTCGATCCCAATCCGGCGCGCCATCGCTGACGTAGATGCGCCCTGCACTATCGAAGGCAATGCCGTCTGGCTGATCGAAACGATCATTGGCGTCACCGTGATTCCAGGTGCTGCCCAGTGTCATCTTCAGGACGCCCTGGGCATCAAACTTGAGCACAGTGCCGGTGCTTCCGACGGCAAGCCAGACATTGCCGCTGCTGTCCACCCCAACCTCACCAGGAGTCCGGATGCTCTGATTGTAGTAGTCGACGATACGTGCCTTACCAATCTGCTGCAGAAATTGGCCGCTGCTGCTGAACTTGAGCGCGCGCAGCCCCTCGTGTTCGACAATCCAGACATTATTGCCATCGGTTGCTAGACCCGTGGGCACATTAAGGTGCTGTGTATCTTCAAAATAGGCGACGCCGGTCTCCCCAAACGTCTGCACATACCGAAAACTTAACCCAGGCTGCCCCAACGGTGGAACCACGGTTTCTGCCTGTGGTTGGGCGGCAACCGCGGCGGCGCCCACCGGACGATCCACCCCTCTGCCTGGTCCACCCTCCTGCGCCGCTACGGGCAGCCAAGCGGCGGCCAGCAGCGCCAAAATCAACCCTACCGAACCTACCATCACGAATTTTCGCCACTTCGGAAACATCATATAGTGTCATCCTTTTCGCTCATGAGAATCGAAACACACGACACTTACAGTTTCGTTGATTTTGTGCGATTTGTATTGCACATATTGTGCAGAGTTTCTGCGCAAACATGTCACTTGGCTTCTGTGCTCGTCAATCCGATTCGGGTGCATTTCAAGTTTTTGTTACGTCTCTCCACTGGTCAGGCGCAGCGCTGCTTAACCACGTCTCCTGGACCAGTGCGAAGATGTTCTCGCCAAAATTCTGGAACACACGTTTGTCTGTTGGTGTACAGCACCCTCTATCTGAGTGCTCCTTCCAAGCGTTTACGCCAGCGTTGACAAGTCCCTGTGCGCCGGACTTGTCAACGCTGGCTTTCTGTGGTTGCGTAGGGGCGTAACGAGCTTGACGGATTGTTTAGCAGTTCAGGCCATCGCCGCCAGTGGGGAGCTGAGTCGGTTAGCTGGATGTGGTATTTGTCAAGACTACACGTCGTTTCCTGTGATGGAGAATAGAAAAAACCGAGTTTCTCGTTTGTATATCTAGTCGGATCATACCAGAAGAGAAACTCGGTTTTTTTATCGTCACATGACTTTAGTCGTCGCCCTGGCTGGCGTTGGGTAGATAAATCTGTTCGGCGACCATCACCTCCGTCACGATGGTGTTATTGCCCTGGTTTACGTCACTGCCGGTTGTGCCCACCGAGATCGTGACCGGATAGCGCGCGCCGACGGTGGCGGAGGGGACGCCGGTGCTCAGCAGGATCAGCCCTTGGCTCAGGTAGCGCAGATCCGGCGCGTTCCACGTGTAGGTTCCGCCGCCGCTCGTCGCGGTTTGTGCGCTGGCGGCAGGCGCCGGCTCCGCGCTGAGGTAGGTGAGCAGCGGATCCAGCTCGACCGTGACCGTGACGCCGTTAGCGAGGGATAACCCGCGGTTGCTGACGGCGATGCCGACCTGAGCGCTGCCTGCGGGAGCGCCCGTGCTCAACGTGGGCGCAACGACCTTGACGTCGGGCTGTGTCGCTGAGGTCGGTGCAAAGCTGTTGCTGCGCGCAATGCCGTAGCTGTTGTAGCTGCTCGTGACAGACGGCGCCCACCCGCCAGCAGGGATACGTGCGGCGAGCCAGGGGGTAGGGGGCGTCAACAACGCCCCGCTGCCATCAATCAGCGCATAGAAATGATAGGGACGATACCCCCAGTCATTTTCTCCCCATGTGATCACGGCCCGGCCGTCGGCGTCCGCTATCACCGAAGGCGCCGCGTCGCCGGTATAGCTGAAAGGGTTGTCGAGGTCGATTGGGCCAGTGGTGATCGCATAGCTTGTATTGCTGAGCAAGGCATAGCGTAGACCCGCCTTGTCGTTTGTCCAGTGCGACCAGACAAGCAAAATCGAGCCGTTGCTGAGCTGGGTCACGGCCTGCGGCGATTCGTAGTAGTCAGTGAGCAGCTGCGGCCCTGCAATCAGATCGCCAGCGCTCGTCAGAGCCATCGTCCGGACGCCTTGCGCACCGCCAGCATAGCCATAATAAGCCAGCAGAAAACGATTTCCGCTGAGCGCTGCCACCCGCGGCCGATCGGCGCCATTGAGGTCGGCGCCACCAAGCTGGGTGAGCGGTTTTACTACCTGGCCGCTTGCGCTGCGCACCGTGTAGAAAATATTGTCTGTCCACGACGATCCGTTGTTATGATAATCGTTCCAAACCACAAAGAAGTGATTGTCTTCCGCTGCCGCGATCTGGGTATAGTAGAAGCTAGGCGCGCCTACACTCGCCTGGGTTGTCCACGCGCCATTGTTGGTGAGATTTGTGGGTGACAAAACAACGCCGCCAGCAGCATCCAGGATCGAGAGCCAGACGTTGTAGTTGTACTCCCAGTTGCCATTCACCTCGCGTGATTGAACCTGCACCCAACTCAGGCCAATGGCGCCGTTTGGCGCTACGGCAGTTGCCAAATCCATAAAATAACCTGGCGCCGCGGTTGCCATCGTCTGGATCGGGGTTTGCAACTCACCGGCGTCGTCCAGCAAGGCATAGCGGAGCTGCCAGGCGCCGCCCAGCCATTCATCCCATGCATAGAGATAACCGCCGGCAGGCGTCCCGCCCACGGCCATTTCGCCTCCCCATCGGGTGACGCCTGTCAATTTGCGTGTGATTCGACCGTCGGGGTTAAGTAACGTCAGACGGGGGCCGGGGCTGGCGCCATCCTCATAGATTTGTGCGAAGGGCGTCGGCACCGTGGAGCGTAACAGAGTCGTGCGTTTCACGGTCGAGTTGCGCGTCGAACGCATCGTCAGCGTTGCCGTGTTGACGTCGGCAACGCTGGCAAAGGTGGGCGTCTGCACCTGAACCGTCAGTTTTTTGCGCTCACCTTGCCCTACCGCACCCGTGTCGGGGATGCCATCCCCGTTTGTGTCGGTCAGCGCCTGGCCACCCATCTGCAGCGTGGCAGGCCAGGACGAGTTAAGCGTGACGTTGTAAGTATCGGCGCCCAGTTCGCCGTTGTTGTAGACTGTGACCTCGAAGGTCTCAGTGTTGGCGGCGCGCGTGAAGCGTCCTTGCCCACGCGGTCTTAATTTCACACGCGTGGTTGCCGCCGGTCGGGTAAAGTGAATTGACTTGATCAAATTCGACTTGATAGAAGGCGGGACACACGACATTGAATAGTTGAAGCCATCCAGTCCTTCCGCATCTTCAATCCCAACAGTGGCGCAAATATAGTGCCCATCGGCACCCCACGTCATGGTCTTATACTGGAGAAGGATATCACCATTCTCATAGAGCACAATCTCAAAGGTGTATTGATCGTCTTCACCGACAAACATTACCTCGTTCCAAGCGATCACAAAGTAGCGGTTTGGCGCCGTACCCCCTGCCTGATAGAAGACGTGACCACGTTTGCCGCTCGTGGCTAAGATGAGTGGGGTCGAATAGGCCGAAATCACTGCATTTGGAACAGAGGGGCAGGGGATGGGTATCTGATCGTCCCAGTACCAGTCGGGCGAGTCCTGGAAGCTCACATAGCCTGCAGCGCCAATGTAAACGTTCGTGTAGACAGCGTCGTAGTATTTGAACGCAAAGGGCAGCGGGATCGCGCCCGTGCGCTGGTTCCGGAAGCTGTCGCCGCTCAGGCCAGTATCCGTGCCGCCGGTGGCGTCGATCCAGTTGAGCGGAACGCCGTCATTCCACGTATAGCCATAATCATCCGGGCCGCCCGACGCGGCTGCGGTGGCGGCTTCCACCGGCGCCGTGTCCGCCGCCATCCGCCAGAGTCCGTTTTCGTCGGCCACAGCGCCCGGCGGGCCATGCTCCGGTCTGACTCCAGCGAGCGGAGGCGGGTCTGTTGGCGGTGGCGCTTCCTGCGCCATGGCCAGCTTAGCCGGCAACAGGCTGGTCAACCCAAGCACCAGTACGGTTAACCAGGTGAAACATACATACGGGAACTGCCTCATTGAGGGGCCTCCTGAAAAATTGGGGTTTAGAGAACGATGAGCAATGGTTGCTGCATCACTTACAGTTTCGTTGATGTTGTGTGGTTTGTCTTGCACATTTTGTGCAGAGTTTCTGTGGAAATATGTCGCTGGTTTCTACGCTCGTCAATGAGTGTACTCCAACTTTGGGGCGCCGGGGACGTTGCCTGCCCCAACCGTGAAGTATACCCGCCGGAGAGAGGGGCCCTTCAGCAATTTTCAGTAGTTCACGATTTTCCCCTATCTGTCAACATACCAGCACAAAATCTTTGTGTGAGTTTCGTGAAGTACTGAAATTTAGAATTGGCTGCTTGCCCGGTGCGCTTTGCGTTCCCGCCCGGCGTGCGGTAGACTCCTGGGTTATGGTAGTGCTCTTTCAGATCATGGCAACGTATGCGCCGTATATTTACCTGGTCAGCGGGCTGGTGGCGCTTTATCAACTTTACCGGCTTTGGCAGGTGCGGAGCGAGCGCCGTCAAGCCGTTTTTTCTTTGGAACGCGAACGCGCCGTGCGCGATCTGAGCGGCATCTTTACGACGGCCATGATCTTGCTGCTGCTCATGGGCGTCACCTATTTTGCCAGCATCACCATCCCCAGCGCCATCGTGGCGGCGCCGGAGGCCGAGCCAACCTTGCCGCCGGAGTTCGCCATCGCTATCACGCCGACGAACACGCCCTTGTCGGTGACGCCCTCCGCCACACCGACGGGCACCATGACGCCGACGCCGGAGCCGCCGACGCCGGACGCCCTTCAGGCCACCCAGACTGCACAAGTATTGGAAAATGCCACGCCAACCTCAACGCTGGAAGCGCCGCCTCTCGCGCCGCAAGTGAGCGCGCCATTCTGCCCCGACACGCGCGCGGTCATTTCCTCGCCGGGGAACGGCGCGACGGTGAGCGGCGTTTTTTCCCTGATCGGCACTGCCACGCACGAGCAATTTAACTTCTACAAGGTGGAGTTCGCGCCCGGCGCCGATGCACAACAAGGGTTCACCTATCTGGCCGACGGCCGCGGCCAGGTGTTCGACGGCGCGTTGGCGAGTGTAAACACACGCGGCTTTGCCAACGGCCCCTGGACTTTCCAGTTGACCGTCGTCGACCAGACCGGCAACTTCCCGGATCCTTGTCGTGTGACGCTCAATGTGGCAAATTGAAAAGGCCTCATCAATTTTCATGAAAATAAATCGCTGTGCAACGTCTGACTGAATTTCTACAAGATCCATCGCCGCGCAATCGCCGCCTGCGTCGCCTCCTCGAAGTGGCGTTGGTCTCCGCGCTGCTGATCATCTTCATCGTGGTGATCGCGTTCCAACTGGGGCGCTCCAGCGGCCTGTCGCAGGCGCAACAGGCCGCGGCCACCGCGGCTTCGATGCAGGTCGCGCTGGCGTCTACCTTCACCCCGACCGCCACTGCCACCGCCACCGAAACGCCCGCGCCGACCTTCACGCCGACGCTTACCGCCACGCCGACGACCACGCCCGCCAGCCCCGCCGAATGGACAGATCGCTATTTCAATTTGGCGATGCAGGGATTGAATACGCTTGCCGTCCTCGACTTTACACCGGCGCGTGCGGCCGACCTGGCCGAGCGCCTTGCTCACGAACAGGGGCTGGTCTTTGTCCCCGTGAGCTATCACGAACTGAGCGCCGAACCGTGGGCAGCCTTTGTCGCGCCGCGCACGCCGGACGGCACGCCCCTGCCCATGCTCTTCTGGCGCAGCGGTGAGACCGGCAACGAAGTGGAAGGGCAGATCTTAACCGACGCCCTCGTTTCCCTTGCCGACCCGGAAACCGGCTACGTTCCGCTTGCTACTGGCATCAGCCAAGGCGCCGCGGCGGTCGACGCGCAGGGAATTCGCCACGTGCTGATGGTCGAGCGCCCCGAAGCGCGCGGCAAACTGACCGCCTATCTCTGGTCGCAAAGTCTGCCCGGCGGCCCCTTTGCCGTGGTCTGGCGCAGCGACGAGGACCCGCAGTGGACCTTCAACGCCGCCAACAGCCAGCTCAGCCTGGAGCCAAACGCCGAGCGCGTGCTGCCGGATGTGGTTATCTCTGGCCCGCTGCCCGCCAACAGCGCGATCCGCACCGAGGAAGGCGCGGCCGGCATCTTTGTCGAGCAGCCGCCCTTTGCCCAGCAGCGCCTGCAGACGCGCTGGCAGCCGCTGCTTGCCAGCGACCTCGACGCGAACGCCCCTGCGCGCATCACCGGGTATCGGCTGGCGCAGGCTGAGGTGCAGACCACGCCGTTGAGCACGTTGGCCACCATCCTCGCCCTGCTCCAGGACGCACAGATCAATCGCGCCCAATCGCTCGTCACGCGCATCGACCTGCTCAACGATATGTACGAGTTGGGGCTGGCCGCGCCGGGCGATTGGATGGCCGTCTATATCAACGATATCGACCGCGAAATTCAGGATGACGAACAGTCGTTGCGGCTGCGTTTCTTTGACAACGCCGACCGCAACCGCAGTTACGAAGCACTCTTCGAGCAAGACGCCGAGACTGGTCGCTATACGCTCCAGTCGATCAGCCCTGTCCTGCTGGCCAGCAGCGCCGGTCTGGTGACGCCGGCGCCGCCGCGCCCGACCTCGACGCCGACTGAGGCACCGATCGTCGCCGACTCATTGCTGGGCGACGCGGGCGAGTTGGCGCTGACGCTCCCCCTGACCGATGTCGTGGGCGGCGGCGACGCGGGCATCTTGAACCCGACCCTGGAGCCGACGCCCACCGCCACGCCGACCTTTACGCCGACGCCCACCGACACGCCGACGGTGACGCTGACGCCGACGGAAACGCCCTTGCCGACCGACACGCCGACGTCTTCCCCGACGCCCACCGAAACGCCGACGCCGACGCCGACCGAGAAGCCGCTGCCTATTCCTGCCATCCCCGCGGACGCGGCGGCGCCGCTCACCGGCTACATGCTGCTGACCGAGACAGGCCGGCTGCGCGGCGGGCCCAGCACGGAATACATCGTGATCGCGGGGCTGCAGAACGGCACGCCGGTCGATATTTTTGGCATTACTGAAGCCGGCGACTGGCTGCTCATCCGTGCGGCTTCGGTGGACGATGGACGCACAGGTGTGCTGGGCTGGGCATCGACGCAGTTGGTTGTGCCGTATGGAGATTTCGCGGGCGTGCCGCTCTATCGCGCCGACGGGACTTCGGTGGATGCACCGCCGCCTGTCGAGGGCGAGTCGTCCGCCCTATTATCCGCACTGCCGACCGCCACCGCCACGCCCACGCCGTTGGTGACGCCTGTGTTGCGTCTGCCTGCCGTGCAAACACCCGCTGGGGAAGTGTCCCGGCGCCGGAAGCGGAAGAGCGGATCGTCACCCTTGCCGGCGCGGCCATCCCGCCTGATGTGCAGGCGCCGATCCCCGCAACCGCAGCCGACGGCAGCACGATCGAGCTGGATGTGGCGGATGCCGTGGTCGAAATCTGGAGCGCGGTGCTGGGCGAAACATCCGGCCGGTGGGCGCCGGCAGGCGCGGCGCAGTTGTGGCCCGGCACAGTGGCGTATGTCACCAGCCAGCCGGCGAGCGAGGGCGCCTGGACCGCCACGCGGCTGCGCATCGTCGCCACGCCTCAGGCGGAGCGGGTCAAGGAAGTAACGCTGCCGGAAATTGAGGCCGCCACGACCGCGGAGGAGGCAATTGCTTTGCTGGGGAGCCGCACCGCGCCGGGCGTCTATTTGCTGGATCGTAACGGCCGCGCGCAACAGTTGTGGCAATACGAAACCACTGCGGCCTGGCTCAGCGCCGATCCAAACGCCGGCTTTATCCTAAGCGAGCCGCCCACGCCCGGCGGCATCAGCACCTTCAGTTGGATGCGCAACGACGGCAACGGGCTACAGATCATCGCCCAACCCTATCGCGCCATTCGTGGCGCGGCGGGCGACGCGTACGGCGGCCTGTGGTGGATCGAAACGCCCAATGCCGCCGTCGATCTGTGGCAGCTTTGGCATTACGACCCGGCGACCGCGCAGATTGCGCTGCGTTTGCAGGCCGACGGTGCGATCTTTGCGCAGGCCGCCGGTCTGTCCGGCGCATCGCTGACGCCGACATTGGTGGCGGTGCAACCGATCACGCCGGGCGATCCTGCGGCGGTCTACCTGTTTGTCGACACCAGCGACACGACGCTACAGCAACCTTTCACCGGCGTCTTCCGGCTGCGCGTGGAAACCGGGGCAGAAAATCGTGGCGCCATCGTCGAAGGACCACAGCAACTTCTGGAAAGCGGCGCCTACCGCGGTCCGCTGACGCTCAGCCCAGATTTGTCGCGGCTGGCCTTCTTTGCCTACGCGGCAGACCATCCCAGCCTGACATCAGGCGTCATCAAGCCCGCCAATACGGTCAACGTGCTTACCTTGTCGGGGCGCGGCGCCAGCATTATCCGCACAGCCTATATCACGGAGACGCGCTTCGAGTTCCTTGCACCCGAATTGGCCTGGCAGGGCAACGACCGGCTGCTGCTGGCGCGCAGCCGTTTTGCGCCCGGCCGCACGGATGAATTGGATCGCTTCGGCCTGATCCAGGTGCAGTTGCCGCCGCCCGGCGCTTCGCCCGCGGACCCGATCGTCTCCGATTCCTATCTGTTGCCGCGCCAGCAGTCGCTGCTTGACTTTGCGCCCTGTCTGGATATTGCTTCGGTGCTGGTGCTGACGCGCGACCGCGACGGCGCGCAACAATTGCTGCGCTGGAACGGCCGGAACCAGGTCTTCCCAATCTTCGGCCTGCCCAACGCGCTGAATCGAACGTTCCTCTGCTGGCAGCCGTAACATGCCGCTCACACTGCCGGAAGGGTGGAGCTATTTCGCGGATTGGCGCGATCTGCTGCTGGCGCTGGGTGGTCTGCTGGCGGTGGCGCTGACGATCATCTGGTGGGGGCAGCAGACGCGACGCTGGTATCGCATCGCGGCGCTCAGCTTCCTGATCGCGTTTATCCTCGCGTTTGCCAGCATCTATCTTTTCTGGGTGCCGCCCTATTACGCCGGCTGTGCGAGTGGCTGCATGGGCTGGCGCGGCTTTCCCTTGCCTGTGGCGCGCATCACCTTCGACGGGCAGACGCAGATTGGCCTGCTCGACGTGCTGCTTAACGTGCTGCTGCTGTGGCTGTTCGTGCTGGTGGCGAGCCTGGTCGGGCGGATTGCCGCGGTGATCTTTGGGCTGGAGAATCGGTCGCGGCGCGTCCGCGTCATCGCGGTGCTGGTGTTTGTGCTGGCGCCGTGGGCCTTGCTGCCGCGCTATCTGAACCCGCCCCAGCCGGTGACGACCGCCGAAGACCTGCGCCTGGTCACCAACGCACGCCGCGCCGCGGAAACGACCTACGGCATCACCGGGCTGTGGGTGCATCGACTGGCGCTCGAAGACCTGCGCCAACTCAGCCCCAACCCGCTTGGCGAAACCACGCCCGACCTCACCGCCATCCGTAGCCAGGTCTGTCTGCGCGGCTACACCTATTTCTACATCCCGTGGCGGCGCTACCGGGTCAGCCTGGAGCCGACCGGGGTTAACGCGCTGTCGATCACCGAGCTGCCGCTGAACGGCTCCTGCTGGGATGAAACGATCAACTGACAACTCATACACGCTGCTGCGAAAATAGCTTTGACGCAGAGAGGCAGAGGCGCGCAAAGGAAAAACAAACGCTTGTTGCAAGCCTTTCTCTGCGCTTTCTTTGCGTCTCCGCGCCTCTCGTCAATGAAAGAGGCTTTTCAAACAGTTTTGGCTCAACCGGAATTGATGGGGTCGGGTCTTACGTGCCGGGGACGGGCTGATCGTTGTCTGCTCGACCGAAGCACCGCAAGCCCGTCCCCGGCACGTAACCACACGAGATCCGCTTGACCCACAGTTTTTTTAGACGCGCCCTGGATAGCGTCGTTGATTTTGACGCTGTCCAGGGCGCAGGTCTGGCCGTTATTGGCGAAGCAGTAATGGGATGTAAAGCACATGGTCGGCGTTTAGGCCGGGCATGTGCTGGTCGTCGTACGGATCTGTGCCGGCGAGGAATTCCGCGACGTTCGACGCGCTATCGCCGTCTTCGTCAGCCAGCGCATCGTTACGGGTTGGATTGAGTCCGATCTCGACTTCCCACAGGTCAGGCATCTGATCGCCGTCCGTATCCGCGGAATGGTCATTCGTCCCGTTAAGGCGTTCGTCGGTGGCCGACAGACCATCGCCATCTGCATCGCTCGCATCTGGCTGCACTCTTGTCGTGACGGCTGGATTGTCTGCCGGCGATGCGGCTGCAACGACAGCCGTCGTAATCACCAGTTCAGGCGAGTTTATGCCTTCGCGGCTGTCAAAAGCGATGCCGGTATTACTGGTTCCGGTCATCGCCAGATTGAGACTGCCATTCCCGGTGACGAGCGCAGTCACGTCAACACTCGTCCAGGCGCCACTGGAGAATGACCCCGATGCGCCGGCAACAGCACCGACAGCAGGCGCATTGGCTGAGGTGACGCCCAACTCTGTCCAGGCATTGTCGCCAACCGGGCGCACCTGGTAGCCCGCGCTCGAGCCACTGTTCGCATAGACCCTCAACGTGGCTGAAACGATCGAGCCGGCCAGTCCCTGTACGTCGAAGCGCAAAAAGCTCTGCGTCACGGGCGAAGCATCGACGCGCAGCGAGGCGGAGCTACCGTAGTTGCTGGCTGAATTTGCCGCGTTCACATAGGCGTCGCGCACAGGGCCAAAGGTCGAAGTTCCAGGGGTAGGTGCGGATGTCGATGTGGGAACAGGCGTCGGCATGGGCGTCGGCGTCGGCGTCGGCGCCGCCGGAAAGAGTAAGATCCAGACGTGGTGGAAAGGAGCTTTCACGGCTTCTGAGTGAGATGCCGGTTGAGCTTGCGCCGGTGATCGCCAGATTCAGTACGCCGTTGCCGCTGACAAGCGATGTCACGTCGACGCCGGTCCAGGCGCCTGTGCTGAAAGAGCCAGACGTATTGACGACTGGGCCAAGTGTGGGGGCATTATTGTAGGTCAGGCCAGCCTCCAGCCAGGTATTGTCGCTGACAGGACGCACTTCGTAGCCAGCGCTGGAATTGCTGCTTGAATAGACGTAAAGCGTTGCGTTGGAGATATAGCTGCTGACGCCGTTGATTTCGAAGCGCAAATACGAGCGGATGTCGGGCGAGGCGTCGGCGCGCAGGGTGGTGCTGGCGCCATAGTTGCTGCCAGGGTTCGCCGCACTGATGTAGGCATCGGCGACCGGGGCGAAGCTGGCCACACCGGAGGACGGGATCGCGATGCTGACAGGCGGCGACGGCTCTGGAGATCGCCCCACTATTGTCCGTGGCGGCGATTGTGTAATTGTACAAGGCGCCGCTCTGCACGGTTGTATCGGAGTAGCTGAGGGTGGCGCCACCGACTGTCGCCAGCAAAGCGCCATCACGGTAAACCTGATAGCTGGCTATGCCACTTTCATCCTGCGATGCAGACCACGTCAAGTCCACTTGACCGGCATTTACAAGGGTGGCAGCTACATTGCCGGGCGCTGTCGGTGGGGTGGACGCAGAACTGCCCATTTCAATGACCAATTCCGGTGGGGTCAGACTTTCACGGCTGGCCAGGCTGATCGCGGTGTTGCTGCTGGTATCGATGCCCAGGTCGAGCATACCATTGGCGGTGACGAGCGCAGTCAGATCGACCTCTGTCCACACTCCACTGATGAACGGCCCAGAGCTGCCAACTGCTGCACCCAATCCGGGTGCATTATTGTAATTGGTCGTCAACTCCGACCAGTTATTATTGTTGAGCAGGCGGACGCTGTAGCCAATACCGGAGCCATTGTTCGTATACACGCGCAACGCCACGCGGTTGATCTGGCCGATGATCCCTTGTACGTTGAAGCGCAGGTAACTCCGCGTGGTGGGCGAAGCATCCGCGCGCAAGCTGATGATCGCGCCATAGTTGCTGGCCGGACTGCCTGCGTTGACATAGGCGTCGCCGACAGGGTTGAGCACAAGCGTGCCCCTATTGGCGGTAGAGGCGCCAGCCTGATTCGACTGGGCCGAGCTGTTGCCGGCCGGATCAACCGCAGTGACCCAATAGGTGTAACTGGAATTGAACGTGACCGCACCGTCGGTAAAGCTGGTCATGTAGCCGTCAACGTCAGCGATAGGTTGGCCGTTGCGATAGACTCTGTACAGGGCGACGCCGGTGTCATCCTGCGCCGCTTGCCATTGCAAAACAATTTGACCAGAAGAGTCGGCCGATGCCAGCAGATTCTGTGGCGTTGTCGGCGCCTGGGCGTCGGGCGCCGCACCCCGACAGGGGATCACGCCGGCATCGATGATCGCGCCGCTCGTGTGAACGTACTGGAACGCGGCGCCTTTGGGGTTCATTTCGAAGCGTAACGCGCCAAATCCGGTGGCAGGATTGTCGTAGCCGATTGCCAGGCGCGCATCCGTGCGTACAAAGTTCTGGATGCCGTGACCGCCGCCGCCGGCGACAAAATGAACGATGCCTTGACTGGAAACATTGCCGTTCTGGTCAAGTGGCAGCCAACGCTGATAACTGTGCTCGTGACCGGCGAGGACGATATCCACCCCGTACTGATAGAGGAGAGCCCAGATTGCATTGAGGGAAGTGGTGTCACCCTGTGGGCCTGTACTGAAGACTGGATGGTGAAAATAAACCACCGTGCAGGGTGACTGGCTGGAAGCGAGATCCTGTTGAAGCCAATTATATTGTGGGGCGCCAGGGGCGACTTGCCCAAATTGGGAAGTCGAATTCAGACTGACAAAATGCCATCCGGCGGCATCGTAGCTGTAGTAGTCGGGCACATTGTCCCAGTAATTGAAATAACCCGGCGCGGTTCCATTGTCGTATTCATGATTGCCCACGGTCGGATTGGTGAAACTGCGGAAACGCCCGTAGCGCACGCCTTGTAAACCATACCAATTATAGAACTCGGCAATTGACCCTTGCTCATAGAGATCCCCAAGAAAGAGGAAGATGTCGGGGTTCACTGACGAGATGGTGTTGACTACGTCATCCGTGTCCTGTTGTCCGTCGCCGCCGTCACCGGTAGCAGCAACAATTAGCGGCCTGCCGAGGTTTGAGAAACCGCTTGTGACCTGGAAGGCATTGTTGTTGACCGGCGGCGCGCTGACGCCGTTGGCGAAGGTCAGGCTGGCGGCGGCGCGACTGGTGGTGAAGTTATCGCGCAGCAACGCCTCGACGGCGAGGGTGTGCGCCCCATCCACCCACTGGCCGGTCGGCAAATCAAACGCATAGGGCAGGCCAAATGCTGTCAGCGCATATTGATTGTCCACATAAAAAATGAGCCGGCGCACCCCCGGGTTGGCGCCTGTAACAGAAACGGTCGCCTGAGCCGGCGTCATGCCGGAGATAACGCTGCCCGCGCTGGGCGTCGTAAGGCAAACCGTTACGGTGTAGGACGGCCGCGCGTCAGACGCGCAGTTGCCCGCTTGAAATGCTGTGGCATCCGCGTAGGATGTTGCTGCTCGCGCGACAGCAAGGATAGAAGCCATTCCCAAAACATAAAGTATACGCATCCAATTTGGATGATGCGCTCGCTTTCTGACAAGTCCAAATTGCGTGGGAGTCATGTGCTTGCTCCTGGATAACTCACTAACCAGCGACCGATAGTTCACCTTGTTGCGTTTCGGCCCGATGTGGAGCGTCAATGATCTGCGGTGACATGGCCTGGATCGGAGACAGCCGGACTACTTCCGATTTTCTGCTCATCACTATTCTCAAGCCCATCGCCATCGAAGTCACCATTGCCGCCATTGATGCCAGATGGATCGCCAGGGTCAAGGCCACCTTCAACCTCCCATAGGTCGGAGAGACCATCCTGGTCTGTATCAGGATTGCGCGGGTCGGTGAAGTTGTAATACTCGTCGATGTTGGGAAGCCCGTCGCCATCCGGATCGCCCATCGCGCCGTCGATGCCAACACCGAGTTGTGGATTCAACCGATGCTGAGCTTCCCAGTCGTCAGGCAGACCATCGCCGTCGTTGTCGATCACGTCGGCGCTAATGCCGGCTTGTCTTGCCGCGATCGCGTCGTGATTGGCGCCACGGTTGACAGGGGCGTCCGGTTGATTCGAAAGACGGATGGATAGCTTGTCGCTCTCGAATGACGCCACCGCGAGAGCCTGAGAGGGACGATTCAAATCCAGACCTGACAAAACAATGGCCAGCAACAGACCGCTGCTCGCCATGACGATAAGCGCCGCATAGAGATTGAAGTTCCACTTTCTCATAATTCACTTATCCTTTGGCTACTGGTTGCTGTGTTGCTGTTACTACGCCGCGCAACGGTCACAACGCTGCCTAAAACCAAAACGAGCAAGCCTCCCAAAATCAAGAGTGTATTGTAGTCACCCATGTCCGTGACGGCGGGCGCGCTCGAGTCAAAATCGCCCATCGGCAACGCAGTGCGATTGCGTGCTTCTGCCAGCACGTCCAATGCCGTACTGCCGTATTCTCTGCTGGGCTCGACATGACTGTTTTCGCTAAACTCATTCCAACTGATCAGGCCCACCGCGTCTGGAGATGCGCCAAACGCAGCAGCCAATTCCTGACGCAGGGTGTCGCCATGACGCCGCTCTACAACACTCGTGCCGCCGACCAGGCGGGCGTCGAAGCCCGGCGCCGCCGGCGCAACCCACAGGCCACCGTGGGCGTGCACACTTTCGGCCAGAGCTTTCAACTTGCTGAGATAGTTTGTGTTGGTTTGTGGATCGACGGAAGACCAATAGTAGGCGTTGCCGTCCACAAGCTCCGCAATGCGTGCATAGCCGGCTACATTGCGTTCGGACGCAAGGATCTGCAGCCTGTCCCGGAATTTGCTGGTGACGAGGGCGATCTCTTCGGGCGTATATTCCCAGGTGCCGGACCAGATCACCACCGGCCGGTTGGTAAGCCCAAACGCCGCGCGGTCGGCATAGTCCCTCACGAAGATGCCCAGATCGGCTTCGATATGTTCGATCGGAAGCGCGTTCCGGTCGAAGTCCAGCCCCTGGTAAATAATCCACAGCCAGAAGTGTTCCTGCTCGGCAATAGCAATGAGCTTTTCGAGACGGTTATCCAATCGGTACGTACTCTTCCAACTGACGATAAAGCCATCGATGCCAGCAGCTTTGGCCCACTTGATATGCTGGCGCATGACCTCGGGGTCATCGCTGCTATAACGTCCTAACAACGGAAAGTCATTCTTGGCGCGCGACCAGGATTGCGTGTCGTACCAAATGTAGTAATAGGCCATCAGCGGCGCACTCTGTGCAAGCTGTGCATCGCCCTGGGTCTGAGCCGTCGCAGAGTGAAACCCACCACTCAGGCCGATGAGAGCCGCGGCAAGGAGGCAGCAGGCCACTATCCAACCACCTCGCCGAAGAGAGCTTCGCCACCCTGTTCTCCACGCGTGAATTGCCTGTTCCTGGGTCATTGCCTTCATCCTTTGCCTTTATTGACCAGCTAATACGAATCGTCCGTCAAGGCCGGCAACGCTGCATCCCGGTGCGCTGCGCCTGGCGCGCTTCTCTGTTTACGCGTGAGCGCCTGACGCCACCAGGAGAGTCGAATCAACTGTGGCCTTCCCCAGAACAACAGCCCAAAGGCCACGACCGCGCCCAATAGCAGAAACGTTCCGAGATCCCACAGGCTCAATACCTTGAGTTCGACATCCTGGTCGCGCGAGACCGCCACCGGGGTTAGCGGCGCCATGCCGTTGGCGCCGACGACCTGAACTTTGTACATCCCGCGGGCAAGGTCTTGCACTTCTACATTGTTCTCCTCATCAAAAGGGAAATACCGGACGCTGCCGTCGGGATAGTGCAGGTCAATGCCGGCGCCAATCGGAAATCCATACAGGGCGTCGCGGGTGTGCAGGCGTGCATCGAAGAGTAACAGTTGAATTGTCCAAGTGGCTGGCTTGTCCACAAGAAAGCGTTGTTGATTCTGGTTGACTACATTGGCGCCGTCGACGATGACGCTTTCCACAGCGAACTGCACATCCGTGGCTTCGAGCCCATTCTTCAAGCGGGCGATCCGATTGGCGCTACGCCAGCGCGCCGCGCCATCCGGGTATGAATAACGCGTGCCATGGCTGCTTTTGATGGTTAACTGGGTGATGCGCGCCGCATCCACTGGTTCACCATCCAGGTCGATAAACTTCTGGCCGACTGGAAAGCTGCGCGACAGCCCCAGGTAAAGTTCGACATCGCCCTTTATTTCCACCGGACGCGTCGGTGTGAAGAATTGATCGGCCCATCGGATGAACTCGATCGACATCGGCGCCGCGTCGCCCTGGGTGCGCGGCGCCACCGGCAACATAGTGAGCGAATAGACGCCGGTTTGCGCAATTTCGCGCCGGGCAACACCGTCTGGCCCGGAAGAGAAGGGAACGCCATCCAGTAAAAACTCGATGCCAGGCAACGGTGGGATGGTATAGACGGCGAGGATCGCAGGGCGCACGGTGATCTGAGCCGTCGCGCTGGCCTGTTGATAAGCCTCGGTCCGGTCGGCGACGACGCGCAGCCCATGCTCACCCACGCTTAAGTCGCGCCCCAGATAGACTTCGGCCTTGCCGGCATCGTTGGTGCGCACCCGGCGCAGCAGAACATGATCGAGGTAAACAAACAGCAGCTTATTGGGTAGCCCTCGTCCCTCCGCATTGTGGAGGAACACGGGCGCCCGCACCGGTGCGCCAACAGGCGCCGAGGATGGAACCGACAGCGTCAACGCCGATGGCAGCGGCCATGTTGGCCGTTCAGTCGGTGCAGGAGGTGGTTTCGCTGGCGCGGCAAGCGGTTGGATACAGCCGCTCAACAGGAGCATCGCGCCCAGGACAATGGCGGCTACGGGCTGAAAGCGCATCGTCATTCCACACTCCTTTTCCAGATATCTTCCTCATAACGAATCCGGCGACGACCGTTGCGCTGCCAGATCAGCGTCACAAAAATGAATGCGCTTGAAAGAATGATGCCCGCGCCGTAGATGAGGTAGATCACAGGCCGCCTGGGCGCGGGCTTGGTGACGGCTGCGTCGCGCTCGAACTGGACAAACGCCGGTTCGCGCGGCCCATGCGCAAAGTCGAAGGCATTGATGAATGTATCGGCCTGGGCGTCGCGCTCGGCTAACGAGTGCAGATTCCAGTTGTCACTGATGAATTTAATGATCGAAGTGTAATCGAGCGTCGTGCTATCGATATATCCGCGCCGGGCATAGGCGCTCACCAATAGGGCGGGCACGCGAAAGCCATAGCCATGGGCATCCACGCGCGGGGGGCGGACGTGGTCGTACCAGCCGCCCCAGTCGTCGTATGTCCACAAAAATGCCGATCGATCCCAATAATCGCTCTGCATCAACATTTGGATCAATGTCTTTACAAAACGCTGCCCGGACATGATACTGGACGGCGGGTGTTCGCTCGGACCAGAGGGCACTAGATAGGCGACCTGGGGCAGGGCGCCATTGATCATATCCTCGTGATACTCGTTCAGATCCACGATATGGCTGGCCAGCTCCGGATCATCCAGAAAGCGATCCATGTTAAGGAGCGGAACCCAGATCACCTGCGAGGCGCGATTGCCAGGATAGAGATGGCTCGTCCGATAGTTCAATCCAGCATCGTAATTCTGGACATAAAAATTCCATGTGATGTCGGCTTCCTGCAAGCGGTCGAAGATGGTCGGGAGTGAATTGATCGGCGCGACGCCAGCCTCAGGCTCCGGCGCGCCGCGACCCAGTACATGTGGTTTGTAAAGCTGCCGCTGGCCGCGGAACTGAAGAAGCGATCAAAGAGCACATACTCATCGGCAACGTTCCAGTAGTAGGGCAGTTGGGTGCCGTCGTAGTAGCCCATCGCCAGCCTGCCATCCTGGTTGCGCTGGTTCAGCGCAAATACGAAGCCATCCATGCGCCCATCGTTGTATTGGACTTGATGGGTGCTGTCGCTGTGATCGGGATCGGACAATTCGACGTCGTTGTCACCAATGCGGAACGGCTTTACGCACTCGGTGTTGGCCGAGCTGAAGGGATCGATCGGCATACAGACGCCCGGAGGGATGCCGTCCGCGCCAGGATAGGCGCCGAAGTAATTGTCGAAGGAATGATTCTCCTGCATCAACACGATCAGGTGCTCGATCGGCGTTTGCGCGGGGCGTGCGAAATTCCTGGACGTTTGCGCCTGAACCGAAACGATCTGCCCCAGCGTAGTCGCCGTGATCATGAGCGCGATCGGGCCAACGCGCTGGATGACGCGCAGCAGGGAGGCAATAAACACATTTGTCACCATTGGGGATGCACCTCGTAGACGATAATGACCGGGCGTTCAACCTGTTGTCCATCCGGCGTTGTGACCGTGACGCTCTCGGTGTGGAGCACGCGACCATTGTACTTGCGCGCATAATAAAAGATCGCGTCGGAGAAGAACGTCGACCGCCCCGCGGAAAAAGAGTCCCAGACCAGATATTGCAGTTCAGCCGTGCGGATCTTGAAATCCGGATTAGAGATCGGTTCATAGGAAGGATTGCGATGCAGCGGGTTGGGGCTTACCGACAGGCCAAACGCCTCCCGATGTCCATAATAGCGGACGATGTTTGCCATGGAAGGGCCAATGGTCAGGAACCGGGCGCCTTTGGGGATGTTGTCCTGGATCCACTCACCCATCTCGCGCCCGCCCGGCACCCCACCCGAGCCGGCCAGGAATGTGTCAGACGCATAGGGATGGATCTGGCGCCAGGTGGGCAGGATCAGGCTTACAGCGATCGCAGCAGCCATCACTGCGCCAGGAATGGCTTGTGGCAGACGAAATTGTCGCCAACGCAGCGATTTCTGCGGCCAGTATGTCAAGGCGCGAGCCGCCAGCAGGGTAAGCGGCGGTGCAATCGGGAGGAGATATTGGAATCCTTTGGTCGGCCATAATTGGAAGAACGCAACCGGCACCAGAATCCACATGACGAGCAACTTTTCGCGCCACGTGATGCGATGACGCAGCAGCCAGAGACAGGCGGCGGCTGCCACTATCACGCCGATGCCGATCGCGGGTGGCGCCACCGTCAGATAGAAATCCCAGGTATGGTTTGGGCGGCGGAAGAGTTGCCACACCAGATATTGTTGCGTTTTCCCGCCGCTGCCGCCACCCGCCAGCGAAACCGAAAGGGGATAGGGCAACATGGTCAGCACCATCAGAGCCAACGATAAAACGGCATCGCGGATGCGCACCCGGATTTCGGGCGAGAGCGCCAGGAAGGCGTAGATCGCGCCAACCAGCAGAATGCCAGTCTCCTTGGCTAGAAAAGTCAAGCCCATCGCAATGCTGACGGCGTAGAGCCAAACCGGGCGCTCTGTATCGGCAAAGCGGGCAAGGAGATAAAGGGTCAGCGTTGCATACAGCGTCATCGGGCCATCCAATAAAACCTGCCGCGTCGGGATGACGTGATAGGGCATGACGGCGAGCAACAGGGCAGCAATGAGGCCAGCACGGCGTCCGTAGAGCCGATTGCCCAGCAGAAACACCAACAACACGGTGGCCACGCCGATCGCCGCTGACGCCTGCCGGCCGATTACGTCGCTGGAGTCATAGCTGTAAAAGACCGCCAGCGTAAATTGGAACAACAGCGGATGGGCCCGAAACACGGGGAACAGATCGGTCAGAATTGGCACCTGGGCGATCGCCGCGCCCTGTCCCGCATAGACTGCTTCATCGCTGTTGTAGCCAAGTACGTTGAGGTCAACCGTGCGCATGTAGGTCGCCAGACCGATGATAAGCATCAATGGCAAGAGCCAGGCTAACGTTGCTGTCAGGGAGGCGTTTTGGTCTCGTAACCAGAGATGCGGCGCCGGCAGCACCGCAGTTGTCTCTTCGCTTTGTTTGCGAGTCATAGGCGATGTGATTTTCTCCACCAAAAAAGCTAGGGCTGATGCGTCATCAGCGCTGATAGAAGCGGGCGAGCAGCCCGATCCCCTCATGACTTGTGACGCATCAGCTCCTTGCCGGCCCTGCCCTTCTCTCAGAAACTGTTTGAAAAGCCCCACCACGATCTCAATCGGCGGCCGCGCTGTAACTGTTCGCGGCATCAGGCATCACCCAATGCGGAGGGGCTTCGTCGCCATCGGCGCCGGCTCCGCTCAGCAGGACGGGCAGGCGCCGGTACCAGTCGAAGGTTGAGCTGCCCATCCGCGTCGCTGGCATTCCAGTGACTGCTGATGTGACGATAGCCTGCTCCGCCTCATGCAAGTCTTGCGCCTGCCAGCTCGAAAGACGTGAGGCCAATTGTGGGTAGGGCGGAAAGCCATACGCGTCTTCGGCATTCGTGATCAGCGTTGCGAACTTCTCCGCTTCCGGCAGCGGCTCTTGAAAATCCTTGCCGCGCTCGATCAACACGATGTGGCTCAGTTGCGCCGATTCGGCATAGCGCGCCTGCGGGAGGATGCGGTCGACCATATACTTCGGCGGCGGGATGATCATCTGCACGACGGTGTTGATCGTCGCGGCCGGCAGGCGCAGCAGGCTGATCAACATGGCGAAACGACGCCCGCTCTTGGAATGCACGCGGCTCTGCACCTGGAGCGCGGCATACTCGAAACGGCTGAGCGGCGCCCCCCCGATCGCCTGCAGCGTGTGTTTGCTGATGGTCAGTGGCTTGGGAAAGCTGCGAATCATGCCATCCGGGCTGAGAATGCTCATGTCGTCGGACAGGAAGCGACTCGTCTGTGGGTTGTTGCGCATTGTGTGAAGAATCGTCGTCGTTTTGCCGGTGTCGGTAAGCGCCGTGATGAAGAGCGCCTGGTCGCCAAACGCCAGCGAGGCGCCGTGCATCAAAGCATAACCCTTGCGGGTGAAGGTCCAGCGCAGCAGAGATTCCACCACATTGGTGTAGAGCACGTGAGGCGACCGTCCAACCAGCGGCGCCGCCACGACCTTTGTGTGCGTCTCGTGCTGGTTGATGACGATGCTGAAGCCCAGCCAGCCAAGCGCCTCGGTGTAGTTGATCGAGTTTGGTGTGCGGTGTGCTTCCAAATCGCCGTCGATCACAACATCGATGTCGATGTCATCCAACGGCCCTTCTGTGCGAAAATAGCCAAGCTCAGGCAACTTCTGCATCGAACGAACCCGAATAATGTCGTGGATGTTGTAATAGTAGGTCTTGGTGGCATCACCGGATTTTGTGCGCCAAATGACATGATCGGCTACAGCGTAACGAACAAGCGTCATAATGGCGATAGTCAGGATGTTGCCGGCAACGTAGTAGATGCCCAATCCGCCGACAAAGAGCGCAAGCATCGGCCCGCGGAAAGCCAGCATGATGTTGTTGATCACAAAGAAGCCCAGTAATCGGATGCCAACGCCCCTGTTCTGGCGCCGGTCGCGAAAGACCCAGCTTTCGGTCCAGGCAAAGTTCCACAGCGTCGAACCCTGGGTGGCCAGAAGGGCTGACCACAAATAATGGAGCCCAAGACGCTCGGTGAATAGAACCAGCAGCAAGGTGTTGACGAGTAACCCGGTAAGGCCCACGACCATGAACATGAGCAGTTGGCGCTGCGAGAGATAGGCAAGTTTCAAGGTCTGGCGGAAGAGGCGCACCATCTCCTGCCCATTCGCCTTGCTGGCGCCTCCGTGACGTTCACCAAACACAAATGGCGCCTCGCTGATCTGCAAGTGTGGAGTGCGGACCAGAATTTCGAGTAAAATCTTGAACCCTTCCGGGTTCAGAAGGTCCGGGTTCAGGGCGCTGCGCTGCACCAGGAAAAAGCCTGTCAGCGGATCGGTCACCTGGCGCAGACGTTGTGAAAACAACACGCGCGTCGTTGCTGCCAGCGTGTACGAAATGAGCCTGCGCGCCGGCGACAGCCCCGCGGTGCTGCCCCCTGCGGCCATCCGGCTGGCAACCACCAGGGTTGAATTGGCGCTTCTGGCTTTGGCCACAAGCTGAGGGATTGCCTCGGGCGGGTGCTGCAGGTCGCTATCCATCACACAGATCCATTCCGCAGTTGCGGCGCGGATGCCCTCCACCACTGCGCGGCCAAGACCATTGCGGCGCTCTGGTGGACGCGCCACCAGGCGAACTGCAAATGGGAACGCATCAGCGAGTTCGCGAATGACAGCCGGCGTGTCGTCGGTGCTGTCATCGACGAAAATCACTTCAGAAATACAAGATGCGGCCGCGGCCTCAATCCGCTGCAGCAACACCTTGATATTGGCGGACTCGTTCTTGGTCGGCACGATGACCGACAGGAACGGCTGTGACGCATCCTCACAAATTGGGCTTGAGAGCGCCGCGGTTCCTTCACGCGGTGCAGTGGGTGACGCTTCCCTCTGTTCGCGGGCGCGGCCCGGAAGCGGAGGGTACAGAGTATTGGGCAGAACAGCCATGACCTTCTCTCCTTCTGGTGTAGAGACGGCCAGCCGCGTTGACTATTTGCCAATGAGCCTTAGTCGTTGCCCACTCTTCCTCTGTGCACAGCCTGCTTGCACATGGGATGGACGGAGCATACGATTTGTCTGCGCAATTCCGCCGGAAAACCTAAGGAGGAATCGATAACGGCGCGACTGTGCTATACTGGCAAATAAGCGCACGCAACTGGACCTTTCGCCTGGGACATACTACGTGCTGCTTAAAGCCTCAGCGGGCTGCAATCCCGCTGAGGCTTTCCATTGGGTGACGAGTTCTATTTATACAGATGCTTGTTTGGGAAGCCTGTTGTTTTTTAGCTGTCGTTCACCGGGAGTTGCTGACCGAATTCCATCGATTGCGCAACGCAAATTCTCCACCAATCGGTCGGATCTGTCATCTTTGTTGATCAGAATGTCCGCTCCCGCGGTTTCCGCGGGTTGCTGGCGTGCATCCAGGCGACTCATGAGGATGACGACCGCAGCGGCAGGGCAGACTTCTCGCAATGGCGACATCGTCGATGTCTGCACATCCACCATCACATTCCAATCGATGACGATCAGATCTGGCTTCACTTTTGGAGAGAGCGTCAGTAACATGTCCCAATCAGCGGCTTCGCCTACAACTCTTGTATTCAGCTCCGCTATCAAGGCATGAAGCGCGGCTCGCTCCACTGCATTTCGACTGGCGATGAATACTCGCGGCATGGGGATAGAATAGCAAGATTTAATTGCAATTACATCGGAGAAGCGGCGGATATTAGGGCGGAAGTGCTATCCCCCTAACGGCGTACTCCTTTTGGGGGCGTAGACCGGTTATGGGTGAGAATCGTGGCGCGTGGTGAGTGCGACCGCCTCGGCGCGTGTGGAAACTTCCAGCTTGGCAAGGATGTTGCTGACATGGGATTTGACAGTGGCCGGGCTGACCTGTAAGCGCTCCGCAATGGTATGATTGCTGAAGCCATCTCTCATGAGGTGCAGCACTTCGCGTTCACGGGCCGTCAATCTATACCCGACCTCGTGCTCGGCGTGAGATGTATCCAAAAGAGACTTGGCGGCGAGCGGCGATAAGGTCAACTGGCCGGCAAAGACAGAGCGGATCGTCTGTAAGAGTCTGTCGGGTGAGATGTCCTTGAAAACATAACCGGTGGCGCCTGCCCGCAAGGCTTGGTGAACCATGGCTTCCTGCGCATAGGCCGTCAACATAATTATTTTGATGTCTGGATGGCGTTGATGAATAATGCGCGTGGCTGCAATGCCATCCAGGACGGGCATCTGCATATCCATCAGCATCAAATCGGGCGAGATCTGCTCGCACAGTTCAATGGCTATCTGTCCGTTTGACGCTTGACCAACGAACTCCAACTCATCAAATTCCTTCATAAGGGTCATTAAACCTGTGCGGACGATAGCGAAATCATCTGCGATAATGATGCGGATTTTTGGGGATTCCATATTGCACCTTCCGCGATCTCGTTGACGTATCCTGCCTGGCGGTGGCGAAGGCTTGTTTAGAGTGAATGCAGCATCACAACTCAGGGCTCGATAGCAGCGCTGGATTATTACATGCTGCTGACCCTATCCTTTTGCTTTTCTCAAGTGAGTAGCGTCAGTACTTCACAAATCTCACGCGGAGCCGCGGAGAACGCGAAGGAAACCATCTTCAACTTCGCAGCTCCGCGCCTTCGCGTGAGGCGAAATCGTGAACTACTGAGTGTAGCAGCGAGAACTCAGCCAGGTTCTGGTGCGTAAACGCGCACTTCGGCGCCGTGGCCGATCTTGCTGGCAATGCTCAACGTTGCCCCGATCGTGGCTGCCTGCTGTTGCATCATTGTCAACCCGAAGTGACCTGCTACAGTTGGACGCATATCAAAGCCATGGCCATTATCCCTGATGACAAGTTCCACACCGTCGTGGCTATGCACCAACTCCACCCATACCTGTGTTGCCTCCGCATGTTTCGCTATGTTCGTAAACGCCTCCCGGCACAGTCGATATAATCCTTCCTGTACGTCGGCGTCAAAATTTGTTTCCCGATCAATATTGAGCGCAACACTGGCGCCTGTACGCTCCGCATATTTATCGGCTAGCCGGCAAAGGAGCTCGTCAAAGCGGGCGTTATCGAGCCGTTGCGGTTGCATCTCGGCAAGCACTTCGCGCAGATCGGCCACAGCTTCGCGCAGCAACTTCCGCAGATCTTGCACGGATTGGCTCGCCTGGACGGGGTCGCGCTCGATCAGCCGTGGTAAGACTTCCGCGATCAACCCTGCCGAGAACAAGGATTGATTGATCGCATCGTGCAGACTGTTCGCCAACCGGCTTCGCTCTTGTAGCGCGGCCAACTCCTGACCTGCTCTATACAAACGAGCGTTTTCAAAGGTAATGGCGGCCGACGCTGCGATCAATTCAAGGATATCCAGGTCGGTCTGCTGGAAACGTTTCGGCGCTTCGTCCACCAGCAGTAGCACACCAAGCACAGCATCCTTGAACTGGATAGGCACCCCCATCAGCGACCTTACCTGGAAAAATTCGCCTGAGTCGTTTGATGTGGGCGCTTCTTCACGGTTCATCTCGTTAGATGAAAGCAGCGTCTGACGATGCTTGAACACCCTTTCCGTGAACAGCACCCATGGCGCAAGCGCAGCATCAGGAAATGGTCTCCCCGTGCGGTCAAGGCTCTGCGTGCAGACCAGGCCGTCGCCTGCCTTGCTTGCCATCCAGAGGCTGGCCCCTGTGACGTCAAGCACCTGGACGACTTCCTCCAGCACCCTTTTTTGTATCTGCTGTACGTTTGAAGAAGAGGTAAGCACGCGATTGATGCGATTTAGCAGGATCAATTCTGTGTTGCGCCTTAGCAGATTCTGGGTGGTCTGTCTGATCTCCGTCATATCACGGCAGACGCACCCAACCCGCAAGCCTTCGGCGGTTGGAATGCTAAAACAAAATTGCTGAACAATGCGTCGCTCACCGCCAAATCGTTGTATCTCGATTTCCGCAGACGTGGACAGATCAGCGCCATTGTTAGGTTGTAACGCGTTGAGAAAGAGACGCCGCATTCTATCGTAGTTGGCTTCAGTCTGGCGGTGAAGAGGGGTGAGCGCATGGTGGACGTCCCAGACCAACTTGCCAAGAACTTAGTGGCCGGCAACCCCGTAATGCGCTCTTGAGCCGCACTCCACATCATAATGCGACCATCGGCGTCGATCAGGATGAAACCGTCGACAGAGTGTTCGACAAAAATACGCAGCTTGCTCTCGCTTGCATGGAGCGCTTCTTGTAAATAGCTTAGCGCCATTGAATCAGCGACGAGCGGTTTGAGAAGGTCGTAAGTCATTCAGGTGCTTCCTCACGTGCAAATAAAACCGTACCCAAATGCACCGTATGCTACCAATGATCGCCGTACCAGGTAACGTCGAGACGATAGGAATGCTCGACCAACTTAACGCGAATTCTACGCACAACCTGCATGAATCGGGTAGTCGCACACCGGAAACGCCGCGAGAGATTTATGCGGGAGACATAACAAGAGCGAATTGGCTCGCTGCTTGCGCTTACAAGTGTACAATAAACTCTGATCAAAAACAACGAACGGAGTCTTCAGGTTGTTATCGAAGAAATCTGCCAACATTATCCACTTACTCGAAAAGTAACCGTCATCTCTCCAGGCAACACTCCCCTTGTTGCAAGATGTTAGGCAGAAATAGCTGCACGCCCATTCCTGCACAGGGAAGCGGATCGGCGACGGGCGGCTGTAAGGCGCCAGCGACGACGGTGACGCCAAACGCCCCCGGTCGGTTGACTGCCGCCGCCAGACAGTTGTTGGCTGCATCCGGCTGGGTGACGAGGGCCGCCCAGCTTTGAACGGCTGGATTATAGACGCGCAACGCCAGCCTCTGTTCGTCAATGCCGGATACATTGGCATCCGCATAGCGAACCGTAACCGTGTACGGTTGCATGAATCTCGTCTGTGTGACGCCACCCGCCGTGACCGCCTCCACCGTAAACTGTAGATCGGTCAGGCCGCCTTCCTGCAGCGCCGGCGCACTCTGCTTGATGCGAGCCGCGGTCGTGGTTGCGGGCGCCGTGACCGTCAGGGTGACTGTCGTCGCCTCGGTCACCGCACCGGAGGGGAAGATCATCGTAATGTTCACCGGGGCGCTGCTGCTCGTTGAAGTCGTCGCGGTGAGGGTCGTTGCCATCGACGGTGTGAGTTGCGCCCCTGTTGAAACGAGATTGCCTTGTGCGGGCGGAGGCGCACTGACCCCAGCGCACGCAGGGTTGGTCTCAGCGGCGGTGGCAATGACGAACTCGTCGCGATAGTTCCCAAGGGCCGCCTCCGTTTCTGCATAAATGGCGCACGCCGAGATCGCGTAACGCACGAAGCCGTAGGAAGGCTGTTCGTTGGCGCCCATCCAGGTGGCAAAGTAGGGTCGCTCCGGGTCGTTCAGCGCGACATCGCGTAATTTGGCGCCCATCGTGCCTGCCACGACGAGGATACTGCCGGCGCCGCGCGTAAAGCGCTTGCTGACGCCGGCATCGGCCACGCAATCCGCAGCGTAGGCGTTGACCGGCAGGGTGGGGCAATTGGCGTTGAGTACCAGTTGTTTGCTGCGTTCATAGAGATGCTCGTGACCCTGCAGAATCAGATCGACCTTTTTACTGACCAACAGATCCAAAAGTTCCTGTCCGATCTCACACGATTTCTCCCCCATCGTGATGCAGTTTTTGTGCATAGCGACGACGACCCACCGCCCCCGGGTCTGGGCTTCATCAATCCGCGCCTTCAACCAGTCGCAATTTTCTGTCTCGCCATTTTTGCAGAACTCGAAGCGCGCGCCGCTGCGATCGAGCGCCGGGTCGATCAGGATGAAGCGCGCCAGCGGCGCGTTGCTCGGATAATCAAAGAAGTAACGGTGCGCATACAGCCCCTGCACGCCAAGACGGTCGGGCAGACATTGGGCGAATTCGTCGATAAAGCCATTTTCCCCCGGTTGGTCCTCGTGGTTGCCGGCCAGCACCTCAAAAGGAAACTCCGTTCCCACCTGTTGTTGGACGTATGTACACCAGGCTGACTCCGGCATGATATCACTGTAACTCATATCGCCCAGCGCCAGATAGAAGTCGACGCCCGACTTGCCTACCCTGCCCAGGGTGGCCGTCGTGCGGTCATTGCCGCCATGATCGCCGCCGGCCGCAAAGCTGAACCCGGGCGGGGGGAGCGTGCCGCCAGGCAGCGGGGTTGGCGGCGGCGCGCCCTTTTCGCCCGTGCCACTCTCCAGCGGCGGCAGCAGTTCCGCCAGCACGCTGATATACTCGTTCTGAAACGGCGCCCCGCTTGCGTCATATTCTTCACGACCGGTCGCAGGATTGAACACCACCGGATCGCCAGGCTCGACGGCCGTCCCTTCGCCCCATTCGTTCCACGTTGTGATCAGTTTCCACGTCGCGGTAGCGGCAACCATCGCTTCCACGGCCGCGCGGAATTCAGCTTGATCGCGCAGCAGCCTGGGCGCTGTGTTGGCTGTGTCCAGCCAGAAGCCGGGGCTGACGCCAAAAGAATAGGGGCTTTGGTCGCTGGTGCGCACAGCCGGGGCATACTGATGCCAACTGTCAGGTTGCGGCGTGACGTTTCTGTAGTTGGCGAAAACCTTCAGGACAACATAAAAGGGCCTTCCCGCCAGTTGATTGGCCTCATGCCAGCGTTGGGTGAGCGCCGCGTCATCCGTGTTATCGGCATAGACAAAGATAACCGGCTTGCCGTCGATCTGCAGATACGCCGGTTCGTCCGCATAGTGCGTTGCAATATAGTTCAGATCATCAGCAATGGCTTGCGGCGTCGGATCGCCTGTGCTCTCCGCTTCGTAATAGAGCGCCCAGCGCAGATTGGGGTACGGATTGTCGGGGCGCTGCATCACATCGCCGATCATAAAGGCAAATGCCTGGTCGGTTTGGACGCCGGCGCCCCACCATGAGCTGATGGCAACCTCGATGCGCGCTTCGGCCATCTTGCGCAACTGCCAGTACAGGACAGCCGGGTCGTGGGCGCTATACAATTCTTGCGATGGATCGAACTGTGTTGCATCGAGATCTGGCAGATAGTGGGAGAACCAGGTGGCCGGCGGGTGATTTCCATGACCTTCCCAGCCTCCCCACCGGCCATCGATGGCGGGAGCTTGATACCAGGGATAATAAAACGTAGCGTAAAATGGTGCGGATGGCTGAAAGACCGGCTCAGCAGAAAGGGTGCTTGACATCACCCTGCTGACAAAAAAGGGAAAGGCAATGACCATTCCCAGGGAAGCGCAACAAGCCAACAGAAGTCTACGCAGCGTGCTCTCTTTCGTTTGCATTTTCATGGTAAATCACCTCCAAACACATTGTAGCCAATTTTCGTAAGCACACAATACCTAAAATTCAGCGGGTCAAGCGGATCTCGTGTGGTTACGTGCCGGGGACGGGCTTGCGGTGCTTCGGTCGCGCAGACAACGTTCAGCCCGTCCCCGGCACGTAAGCCCCGACCACATGAATTCCGGTTGAGCCAATTCAATCTTTCATGAAACTCACACAAAGTCACAAAGAACACAAAGAGCGCTATCTTGAACTTTGCGTCTTCGTGTGAGGCAAAATTGTGAAGTACTGTCCTTGCGCCGCGCCGAGCTTGCCAAAGCGCAGGGCGACCGCCCGGCCGCGCAACGGTGGGCCGCGGAGGCGCTGCACCGCCAGCCCGCTTGGGACGAAGCGCAGGCCATCGCGGAGTGGGCGGCCGGTGCGGCGCCCATCTGATCAGCGGGTTGCAGGCAATTTGTAGAGGGACTTTCCGTCGATACGCGCGAGTGCAGCTTTTTCATCTGTGAAATCTGCGCCATCTGTGGATGATTTACGCTTTGCGTCCTCTCGCCAGACCCCCGCAGCCCGCACACACTCGCCGTCGGCGGAGAAAGCGAAGTCGCGCGCGGCCAACGCCGCAGCTTGCTCGGCTGCAATGATTTGTCCGTCACAGAAAAAGCAAGTATTCTCCCTTGTCTGACCGTGAGCAGTTGTCTGCGAGACCATTTTTGTGGGAACACGCTCTGCGCCTCCGCGTCAGAAGGCTTTTCATAGACAGGAGCATAACCTTGATCGACGTCGAACGGATCCAGGCGCAACTGCGCGCCGCGGTGCGTCTCAGCCATGAAGCGGTGGCCGCACCGCCCTTCACCTGTTTTTTTAACCCGGACAGCGACGCCACTTATGCCAATGCCGTCATCCCGGATGAACCGGTTGCGGCAGGGGTCGATCGCGCGCTGGAGGAGGTGGCGCACCATTTCCGCGCCCGCCAACGCCGGCCGCGCTTTGAATATCTGGAGGCCTTTGCGCCCGATCTAGCGGCTGTGCTGGAGATGCACGGCTACCACTGCGAGATGCGCTCGCTCTTGATGGTTTGCACGCTGGCCTCGCTGACCCGGCCGCCGTGGCCGCAGGGAATGACAGTCGAGAAGGTGGATGGACAGACGCCGATCGAGGTGGTGCAGGACCTGATGACGCTTCAGTCGCGCGCGTTCGGGAATGTGGACGCGCCGCGCGCCTCAGCGACCGAGGCGCGCCAGTTTCGCCAACGCTTTGCCGCGCTGCAGCTCTTCCTGGCGCGGCTGGGCGATGTGGCGGTCAGCGCGTCCAGCCTGACCGCGCCCTATGCAGGGATCGCCGAACTGGCCGGGGTTGCCACCGCCGCGGCCTTTCGCCGTCGCGGTCTGGCCGCGGCGCTGACCTATGCCGCAACCGCGGACGCCTTTGCACAGGGCGTTGAGCAGGTTTTTCTCACCGCGGCCAATGCGGACGCGGGCCGCGTCTACGCCCGTGCGGGCTTCACTGCCGCGGGCAGCGGGCTGGCCTATCTGCTCTGACCTGCTCTGGCATCATTGGGCGGCAAACAGTGCGGCGAGATCTAACTGGATCTCGCCGCAAGCAATCAGCTACTTTGCGCGCCCGCCTTTGAGACTGGACTGCAAAAGTTTCAGTGCGTTCATGTCACCCTTAGCAGCCAGCGTCGCCTGGCTGGGCCAGCTTGCCGGGTCGGCGACGGCGAAGCGCCGGCCCGCCCCCAGCAAAATTTCGCGCAGACGCTCCGCTGGTGTGTTGGCAAGGACGGCGAAGGTGGCAATGCCATGCTGCGCCAGCACCTCGGCGATCTTGGGGCCGATGCCCTCGATCAGCTCGAGGTTGTCAGACGGCATATCCGTTGCCACAACCGCCGCCTGTCTAGTCTCTACCGGCGGCGAGGCCGGTTCCGCGGGCGCTTCGACCGCCGCGGGGGATGGCTTGGCTTTCCGGGCCGGCTTGGCCGGCGTGGCGACGGCCGGCGCGACAGCCTCATCCTGGCGTGGGGATGCGGCCGGCCTGGCAGGCGCTTCAACCGCGGCGGGGGATGGCTTGGTTTTCCGGGCAGGTTTGGCCGGCGCGGCGACAGCCGGCTCCGCCGCGTCTGCATCGGCTGCGACCACAGCGGCCTTCTTCGCCCGTTTGGCTGGCTTGGCAGGCGCTTCGACCGCGGCAACCGATTCGGCGGTCCTTTGCGCTTGAGCACCTTGCGCCACAGCGTCCGGTCGTCCACGCGTCAGAATGCCGATCGCGTCGATGTACCAATCCGCGCTGCCAAAAAAGCCGACGACTTCGCTATCTTCGGGCGCCAGGAACGAAAATGCGTGCTCGCCGCTGCCGCCGCCATAGGTGGGGGACACGCGCAGATTGGTGTGAAAAACGATGCTGTCCACATAGCGGCCGCTGCGCCCGCTGATGCCTACGAGATATTCGCCGGCTTCGAGCGCGAATTGGTGCGCATGAGAACCATGGCCGCCAACTCCAGGCAGCATGTGGCTTTCCCCGGCGGCGTCGGTGTAGCCAATCTGGATCGAGTCGACGAACCAACCGCATGTTACGCGCACTTCGCTGATGCGAGCGCCCGCGGGGATGACGACCCCTTGAAGTGGGAGACCGCCGTTACCGCCGCTTGGCCCAAGTTTTCCATCTTCCATCTGGCTTTGCTCCTTTTTTGCTATTTTATTTCATAACGGGACGCAGCTTCAAGGCAAGCTGCAAAGAAAAGCGTGCATCGGCATCGTCCAGATCCAACTGAGTGATCTGCGCGATCTGTTCGAGCCGATAAGTCAACGTGTTGCGATGAATGTGCAGGCGCGTGGCAGTCTGGCTTAGATTGCCGTGACAGACAAAAAAGACGTCCAGCGTCTGCACTAGCTCCGCATTGCGATTGTCGTCGTGGCTAATCAACTTGCCGAGCGTTTTGCGATAGAAGCGCGCTGCCTCCGGGTTGCTGCCCAGCCCGGTCAAAAGCTGATAGAGGCCCAGATCACCGAAGTAGGTGACGGGAGAAGTCTCCCACTCTTTGCCCAATCGCCAGCTTTCACGCGCCTGCATCTGGCTCTGTCTCCAGTGCGCTGGCCCGACGCCAGGCCGCCCAATGCCGATCACCACGCGCACTTTGGGGTGGGTGGTCTGCAGACGGGCGGTCAGGTCGTGGGCAACGGCTTTGAGCGCACGTCCGCTCTTGGGGTCGTCGACCGGCCAGAAAATGAGGACGCCTTCCTCGCGCTTCGCATACGGCCCGGTGATGTTCTGCTGTTGCACAAAACGCAACAAGGGCGCGGGCCAGTTCGGCACATGCGTGGCTTCGATCAGGATCGCAACATGCGGCTTCACCAGATCGTACCCTAATGAGGCGCCGCGTTGAATCCATGCCTGTTCATCCGCAATTTCGGAGGCGAGCAACTCGTCCAGAAAAGTGGCGCGCATTCGATCTTCGGCGATGCCAACCGCGTTCTGTTTTGCCCACTCCAGCGCCGCCGCCGACGCGCCCTGGAGCGCTGCCACTTCTTCGACAGCCGAGATTTCCTGACCGGCCACCGTTTCGCGGCGCAGCAATAAACAGTACCCGCGCACGACGTCACCCACACAGATCGCCGAGACGATCGATGCGCGGAATGCGCCGCTGCTGCTGGCAAGAGGAAGCAGGCCGACGGCTTGGGGCAGCGCGCCTGGAGCCTGCGTCGCCATCCAACTGCGCAGGAGGGTGGGATTGGGCAGCGCGTCCAAGACAACCTGCTGTTGGTCCGGGCCGCCTTTTTCCAGACCCGCCGCGACGGAGACGCGGCCATCCTCCGCCACCAAAATGACCGGCTGCTGTACAAAGGCAAAGAGATGCTGGACGATCTGCTTCAATCCGCCGCCGTTGAGGCGCCTGGCTCAACTCACGTTGCAACTCGGCTGAACGTTGTGTGATATAGCCTGAGCGGTCGACGATCAACCGGATGATGGCGCGTTCGACCTGGGTCAGCGAGATGGCGTCGGGCAACTGGAAGAGCGCGATATGACAGTCGTTTGCTGCTGCGATGGCTGTAGCCGAGACCGGCCCCAAAACTGCCACGCCGGAGATGCCCGGCGTCCGCAGGCTATAGATGACGCGCTCGAGGCGGGCTTTGGGGTCGAGATGGCGCAGGTCTTCAATATCGACTAATGCCAGTTCGTTGCCGTCTAGCTTCGGGAAGGCCGGGGGGCTTGGGCGCAAGCTGCACGCCCAACTGACCGGCCGGTTCAGGAATTCGCCACCCACCAGCAACTGGGTTTCTAATGGAAGCGCCAAATGATAGACATCACCAAGTGTTGCGGTGCTTTTGTACATAATTTCTCGATCTGCGCCGAAAACAACGCATTTTGGCTATTATAGAGCCGATTTGAATGCATCTGCAAAGCCAGCCTGTCGCGTAAATTGTTCAACTTGCACGAAGGCCGCCAGGGAGAGCACGCGATTGCACGGTTGCGGCGTCTGGCGTTGCGTCTGGAGCAGGCCAATAAAAAACGGCGGCTAAGAAACAGCCGCCGTCCAGCTAGATTCGATAAAAGCGCAAACTATGCGCCGCGCCGCACGCGCTGCCGAATGTTATTCGTTGACGCTTGAAGCCATGAACGCCGCCGCGGCGCCGCCCCACAGCGACCATAACACCGCCCAACCCATGCCTACCCACGCCGGATCCTGGCCGATCATCAGACCAAGCGCAAAGAAGCCGGCAACGCCAAGGATGAAGCCGAGCAAGCTGCCGAGCCATAGCTTGCCCAACCCAAAGCTGCGATTAAATGCCCAGACAAGCAAAGGCCAGAGGATGAGGGGCGACAAGATCGGCAGGATAAAGCCGATGATGCCACCGAGCAGTGTTTTCCAATCCTGCCCCAATTTGCCGGCGGCGAGTTGATAGCCAAGCACCGGGCCGGCGCCGATCAAGAGAAAGGCCAGGATATAGAGCACAGGCATGTTCGTGCCCAGCAATAAACCGGATGCGGCTGCAATCAGGGCAGAGGCGATGCCTCCGTAGAGTGACGCCATCCACGGGCTTGTTCCCGGACGCGCTCCGGCGTTTGCGGTTGAGAGTGCACTAGTCAGCGGAATCATGGTAATTACTCCTTGGCGTTGGAGATGAGGTGTTCAATACAGGTGAGCCCATCATAGACGAAAATTCCAGGTTGTGCAACCTGCGCAAAAGGCGAATCATGCGTCCGGCAACTCGTCCCATTCGGCAAGCAGCCAGGCGCCGACCGCCAGATAGACGGTGCGACCTTGCGCGGCTGCGATGACCAGGACCAATCCGTCATCCTCGTCCACCGCCACATCGCCGAGTTGGGCGCGCCCTGTAACGAACGCGGTAAGCTTGGCGCCGGTTTGCTCCAATCCCTGCCAGGCATCGTCGCCAGGGTCGTCAAAACAGGCTACGCCATACATTTCGAAGTAGACGCCATCTTCCAGGTAAAGGTCGAGATCAAATGTGGTTGGTTGCTCTGTCTCACCGGTGTGCTCGGCCAGCGCGTCGGCCAGCGAATCTTCCCATAGGGCAACGTGCACGATGCGCTCGCCGATCAAGGCCGCCAATTCATCGTAGGTCTCGTCATCGACGCTCGTCAGCAAAGGCAGCTCTTTATCCGCTTGCGTCCCTTTCGTCGTTTTCGTCACGGGTCACTCCTGCGTGTCAGGCGCAATCACGATCATGCGCGAAGGAATTGTCATCAATTGCTCAAACCATTGACCGCCGGCCTCGAAATGACTGAAGCGCATGGGCAGCCCTTGATCGATAAATGGATTCGGCCCCTCGGCGAGGTGGAAATGGAGATGCGGCCCTGGCGACATGCCGCTGTTGCCCACGCGTCCAAGCAGCGCGCCGCGGCGGATCACCTGGCCCGCGTTGACCGCCAGGCTGGCTTGTTGCAGCGCGCCGTAGAAGCTGAATTCACCGTTGCCGTGGCTGAGGGCAATGGCATTGCCGAGCAGACGTCGCGGGTCGCCCTGAAACATGCGCGGGTCGGGCGGCGCGCCTGGCGCCAGGTCGGGCATGTCGTACATGACCGCAGCGATCTTGCCGCCCGCGGTGGCATAGACCGGCTGGCCCCAACTGTAATGCTCCTCCACCGTCATGCCATTGCCGCGGAAGAAGCGGTTGTCGGGGCCTAGCCGCACGAAATCTGTGGCGTAAGTCTGGCTGAAAACCTCTTGCTTGTGGCGGTCGCTCCAATCCGCACCCTGAATCGCCCACCATGCCCCCCGCAATGGAAAGTGCAGGTCAGTCTTCTGCGTGTGAAAGCGCACGGGAATCTGGATAGAAGGCTGGGCGTCGGTTGCGCGCCCTTCCGCGCGTGCGATCACGGTGACTTCCAGATGCGTCAATAGTTCGTAGCCCGGCGTCATGAAATGCAGCCCACGCAGGGCGATGCCGGAGCCGGGTGCGATGCTCAGGTCGGGCGCGCCGAGATGCTGGGCCAGCGCGCGCGCGGGCCAGCGCTGCTCGAAGAGCAGTTGATGGTCGTTGTAGCCCTGAAACACCACGCCGCGCAGTTCGAGGGCCCGGTCGGTGGCGGTGATGCCCAAGTCGAACGCAACCTCTTGCAACGGCTGCAACGTGGGGAATGGCATTTCTTCGTACCTGGCCGCAATCGCGGTCGGCGGCCGGCTTTCCACAATCATCGTGTTCTCCTCACTCGCCTTCTCTCTTCCTTACCGTCCCTGACGGATCTGATGGCTGAGCAAAGTCTGCCCAGCAAGAAACGCCAACATCCAGTCGCGCTGGGCAGCGCGTTCGTGGCGTCGCGCCGGGTGTTCGGCATCAATTATATTGTCGATCACAGCCAGCACTTCCAGCGCTTCCGCCGGGCTAAGCCGATAGTACCGCTCTTCGGTTTCGAGGCTGTCGGTGCGCTCCCAGCGGTCGATCCAATCGTTGAGGTAGCAGGTGTAGCACGTCCGGCAGCGCCAGATGCTGAACGTCTGCTTGTCGCCCTCTGGCGTTGCCACCGCCAGCGCGCCCAGGTTGGCGATGCGTCCCTGGCAGGCGAAGCACGGCGTAGTGCCCGCGCCCACGCCGCTGCGCTCGACAATGCGATCCTCCCACAGGGGCGACGGCGCGGCGGCAGGCGCCGGTGTAGCGCGCAGCCAGCGGCGCAACTGGCCCAGCAGCGTCCAGCGCTCGTTGGTTTCTTGCTCCGCGCGTTTGCGCATGGGGGCGGGCGTTTGGCGCGCGGCAGCTTCGTCTGCGTGCAGCGCGTCTGCGTGCAGCGCATCCGCGGCAGGCGCGAGCGGCTCTTGCACGGCGAGACGCCAGTGGGCGCAAGCCATGGCCAACACGGACTGCGCGGTCAGCGTCGAAGGCGCGGTATGCATGACATCCCCCTGCCAGCGACAGTGGCCCAGGCGCAAGTCGTCGCTGGTGCGCGAGGGAGCAGGCTGCCAATGTGCACAGACGCCGCAGGTGACGAGTCGCCAGCCCGCGCGCGCCAGCGCCTCCGTAAGCGCCGGCAACAGATCTGCCGGGTCAGGCACGACAATCCTTTCGAGGGGCATTGCCTGTGCGTGCGGCTCGTCCGACGCGCCCGCGGGCAGTTCATCGCGCTCTTCTAATTCAACAACGCAGGCGCGGGGATCTGCATACCACAGGATGCGCGCCCAGCGCCCTTCCCCTGGACGCGCGAGGACTGGCGCGTCCAGGCGCGCCAGTCGCACGCGCTGAAAGACCATCGTGCGCGTGCCGGGAAAGACGCCGGACATAGTATTCAGGTTGAAAGGCTGGAAAGTCTTGCGCATCAGGCTTGGCGCCGGTTGGACGGCGCGCTTCGTTATCTGCTGTTGGCGTCGTTGATCAAAGCGGCCGTCTCGATCACGGTGGCAGCCGGATCCGCGTCGCCATCCACTACCTTGACGAACATATCGCCGCCATATCCCCACGCTTGCGACATCTCCGCCAATGCCGGCATTGGCTGCGCCTCAAGCGCCTGTTGAGCAAAACCCTGCAGCAATGGATCGCCGCCTAGCGCGGTGTTGCGTGCGGCCGGCAGCCGCTTGCCCAGGCTGGCGATCCGTGCGCCGCTCTCCGCGGTCGTCATGAAGCGTGCAAACGAGAGGGCGATCTGCTGCTGGGCCGTCGCTAGGCGCGGGTTCATCAGCACGCCGTCGGCGCTCAGCCAGGGTTGCGTCGGGCCGGCAGGCCCGGCCGGCAAGGGCGTTACCGCCAGATTCTCACCCAACGCCCCGCGCAACTCCTCGATGGCCCATGGTCCATCCACCCAATAGGCGAATTCACCTTTCTTGAAGCGGTCGAGCAACATGCCGTAATCCGGGTCGACATAGCTGCCCGGCGTCTGGCTCAGCGTGCGCAGCCAGCTCAGATAGCCCGCGGCATCGCCCCCTTGATCGACCACAGCGACGCCATTGTCGTCGAAGAGGCGGGCGCCATAGGCAGGCAACCCCCACGCCAGATGATAGAGGTTGTTGTACAGGCCGATCCCCAGGGTGGGCGATTGCTGCGCCTGCGCCAGCCAGCCATCCAGCGTGGCGGGCAGCGCCGCGGGGTCGGCCAACGCGCGATTGACAAAGACGCTGACCAGTTCGTAGTTGGTGGGCAGCCCGTACAACCGTCCCTGCCAGGCGAAATTACCCAGCGCGGCCGGCCAGTAGGATGCCTGCTCTTCCACCGAGATCAGGTCGTCGAGCGGCTGGAGCACACCGGCGTTTGCCAGGTCGCCCAGCCACCAGTTTGGCGCCAGCACCAGGTCGGGGCCACTGCCGCCCGCGACTGCATCCGCATAGGCTTGGGGCAGATCGGAATAGGTGATGAACAGAGTGTCCACTGTGACGCCGGGCTGCGCCTGCTGGTATGCTTCCAGGATGGCGGCCAACGCATCGCCGTCGCCTTCCGCCCAACTATGCCAGACGACGATGCGGCCGGCGAGTGGGGTTGGCGTCGGTGTGGCGGTGGGCAGAACGCTTTGGCGTGGCGCGTCACCAGGGGCTGGCGTCGCTTCACCGGCCGCGACCGAGGCGGCGCCGGCCCCCGCGGGTTCGTCGGTCGCGGGGGGCGCATCCTCACAGGCCGCCAGCAGTGCGAGCAAAACAATGAGCAGCCCGGCCAGGGCCACTGCACGGCGCCATCCTGCACGGCGCAATAATAAGGAAAATGAATGCCTCATGACTGATCCTGTAAATGGTCGAGCAGCGCGCAGCCCGAGCAGATAGCTGCGCCAGCCAAAGCCGCAAATCTGCCCCACGCACACCGGGGCAATGACGGACTTGTGGCGAAACTCCTCGCGGGCGTGGATGTTGCTCAGATGGACTTCGACGGCAGGCAGCTTGACCGCGGCGATGGCGTCGCGCAAAGCATAGGAATAGTGGGTGAACGCACCCGGATTGATGAGCAAGCCCTGCGCCCACGTGCGCGCCTCCTGGATGTAGTCGATCAGCGCGCCTTCGTGATTGCTTTGAAAGGGGCGCACTTCATGGCCGGGAGCCGCGGCCGCCACGCGCGCGCCGATGTCAGCGATCGTCACCGACCCATAAATGTGGGTCTCACGCGTCCCCAAGAGGTTTAGATTCGGCCCGTGCAGCAATGCGATTTTCGCCATTAGTTTTGTTCACCGTGTCTTTGTTCACCGTGTATCTATTATCTATTTATACGGTGTCTTTGTTCACCGTTTGCCAGTATATCATGGGTTCAACCCAGCACCGACTGGATCGCCTGACGCACCACCGCGTCGCCAGGGTCATCGATCATTACGACCTCGCCTAGCGCCTGGGGAATGATAAAGCGCAGCTTTTTGCCGAGGCGCTTCTTGTCCTGCGCCATCGCGGCGTGAATCTCCTCGACGCCATAGCCGGCAACGCTCACCGGCAGCCCCAGCCGCGTCAGCAACGTGTGGATGCGCGCGGCCAGCGCCGCATCACAGCGCCCGAGCGCGACCGCCATGTTGGCCGCGGCGACCATGCCCACAGCCACCGCTTCGCCGTGGCGCATCCGATAGTGGCTGACCTGTTCGATGGCGTGACCAAAGGTGTGCCCCAGGTTGAGCGTGGCGCGCACGCCCTGTTCGTAGGGGTCGGTCTCCACCACGCGCACCTTGACGCGCACCGCGTCGACTACCAGTTGCAACAAATTGGCAGGGCCTTCTTCTTCCAGTTGTGTGAAGAGTTGCGGCGCGCCGATGATGCCATGTTTGACGACTTCGGCCAGCCCGGAGCGGAATTCGTCCGACGGCAGGGTGGCAAACACGGCCACGTCCATCAGCACCGCGGCCGGCTGCTTGAACGCGCCGACCAGATTCTTGCCTTGCGGCAGATCGACGCCCGTCTTGCCGCCGACTGAAGCGTCCACCATCGCGAGCAGCGAGGTTGGCGCCTGTACAAACGGCACCCCACGCAAGTAGCTGGCCGCGGCAAAACCGGCCATATCGCCGATGACGCCGCCGCCGACCGCCATCACCAGTCCCTGACGATCCAGCCCCGCCGCGATGAACTGATCGTAAAGCAGCGCCACACTCTCCAGGGTTTTGTGTTCCTCGCCTTCCGGCGCCAGGCAGATCACCGGCGCAAAACCCGCCGCGGCCAGGCTGGCCGCGATCGTTTCCGCGTGGGGGCGAACCATGTCGTTGGTCACCAGCGCGACGAGGCTGGGGCGCAGCCCGCGGTTGACGAGCAATTGCCCCGCATCAGCAAGGATGCCGTTGCCCAGGAGCAGATCGTAGTCACCGGCCGGCGAATACACGGAAATGCGATGCAGCCCGCGCGCTTCCTGGTCGCCCGCGGCCGCCTCGATCACCTGATCCGCGACCTCTTCGCCGGTCAGGTTTGTCGTATCGATCTGATAGGCGATCGCGCCGTACGCCATGCGCCGTTGCTGCAAGAGCGTGTGCACGCGCTGCCGGCGCTCCTCTGCTTCGCCGGGCAGCAAGGGGCGGTCAGTCGCCGCCGCCAGCCGCGCCAGGATCACCGGCTCGGCCGCGTGAAGACACAGGACAACACCGCTTGCTTCCAGCGCGGCTTTGCTCTGGGCATTCACAAGCGCGCCGCCCCCCGTGCTGATGACCAGGCCGCGCTCGTCAGCGAGTTCCTGGCACAGGCGCGCCTCCGCCACACGAAACGCTTCCTCGCCCTCTTCGGCAAAGATCGCCGGGATCTCTTTGCCAAAGCGTGCGACGAGCACGTCGTCCATGTCCACAAATCGCCGGTTGAGGCGCGCCGCCAGCAGCCGGCCTACGGTGCTCTTGCCGACGCCCATGAAGCCAGTGAGGATAAGATTGCGATCTGAAAGTTGATGTACGCTCATTGTTCCATTCGTTTGCGATTGGCAACGCTACAGCTTGGTGCAAATAATGAAAAAGGGTGCGATAGCGAGTGAAGAAGCGCAATGAAAAGCTTCTGTCGCTAACGAACCCCTTACCCGATCAAGAAAAGCCAGTTTCATCCGGCGCCGCGCCCACCCGGCGCGAATTGTCCGGCTGGGAAGAGCTGTGGCGCGGTCGAAAGCATGGTGCGGTATGCCCGCCCCGCCAGAAGCAGGGCGACATGGCGTCCGACAGAGAAGCTCTCGGCAGCCATTGTACACTGTGGGGGGCGGGCATGACAATGCGGCAGTGCGTCTGCAACATTCCTAAATGGAGATGCTTGCTTGGCGTTGTAGAAGCAAAATAGTATACTCGCTTGATTATGATCAACCATCGCACACCGCGCACACCATTTCGCCCGAACCCGCTGGTGCGGGCGGGCAGCGTCCAGACCGTGTTGGCCATGGTGCGGCCCAAAGGGATCGACGTCACGACGGACGAGCAACCCGTTTTGCTCGACGCCGGCTACGATTACACCGGCGCCGCGCCAGACCAGCCGGTGCGCCTGCTCGGCTACTACAACGCCAGCCGCGTGCCGCAGGTTCGACGTGGGTTAGTGATGATCCTGCATGGCTGGGAAGGGTGCAGCCATTCCAACTACAATGTCATCCTGACCCAACATTTGGTGGAGCAAGGCTTTGCTACGTTCCGGCTCAACCTGCGCGACCACGGGCCAGGGCTGCATGTAAACCCGCACGCGCTCAATAAAGGGGTCTTTCGCGCCACGCTGATCGAGGAGGCGGCGACTGCCACGGCGCAGGTCGCCAAACTTGCCGGCGACGCGCCTTTCTACATTCTCGGCGCGTCGATGGGGGGCAACTTTGCGCTGCGGCTGGCGAAATGGCACAGCGAACGCCTGCCGTTTCACAACCTGCGCAAAGTGGTGGCCGTCTGTCCGGCGATCAACCCGGCGCGCGCCACCGACGCGCTCGACCGCAACCGCGGCACGCGGCGTTATTTTCGCCAGCGCTGGCTGCGTTCGCTGCGCGCCAAGCGGCTCCTCGATCCTGCCCTACCCGATCTCGGCGAGTTGGAGCATATTCCCCTCGTGCGCGACATGACCGACTGGTTTATCCGGCAACCGTCGGCGGCGAGTTTGCGGCACTTTCGCAACGCTGACGAATATTTTGCCGCGTACGCTGTGCTGGGCGATGCGCTGGCCCATCTCACCGTGCGCACCACGATCGTTACCGCTAAAAACGACCCCGTGATCCCGGTGGTCGATTTCTACGCGCTGGCCCCTCACCCCTTGCTTGACATTCAGATTCACTCCACGGGCGGCCATTGCGGCTTTATCGACGCGCCGCCCGTGCGCCACCACATGGCCGATGTGATCCTGCCGGAGTTGTTGAGCGATTGACGAAGCGCAGCAAGTCGATGTCCTTTTTCGGTGGGTGCATCGATGGTACAATCGCTGGGATGTGGCAGAAAATGCGCGGATGGATGAACATGACCGACCAGGCAAAGCTGTTTCCGTGGGCCGACCAATGGCCCGAGATTGTCGATCCTCGTGTGCGGGCTGCGTTCGCAGTCGTGCCGCCGCGCCTTTATCGAAGAACATCTGGCGCGTTTTGCCGAGCAGGACGCACCGTTGCCGATCGGAGAGGGGACAGACGATCAGCCAGCCGTTTGTCGTGGCGCTGATGGTGCAGGCGTTACATTTGCAGCCTGGCGACAAGGTGCTGGAGGATCGGCGTCGGCTCTGGCTTTCAGACCGCCCTTCTGTGCGAACTGACGGCAATCGAAGGCGGTGGGCGCGGGGCAACGATCTACGGCGTCGAGCGTCATGCCGCGCTGCTCGCGCGCGCCGCGGACGTGCTCGCCAGCCTGGGCTATGCGCCGCATCTGCGACCTCGCCTTTCGACGCCATCATTGCTTCGGCGGTGGCGCCGCATGTGCCACGCCCGCTGTGGGAGCAACTTGGTGAAGGCGGACGCATGATCCTGCCGCTTGGTCAGCATGAGGACGACCAACAATTATGGCTTGTGCGCAAGCTGGACGGCCAGATGCGCGTCGAGAAGTTGGGCGGCGTGCGCTTTGTACCGCTGATTTCCCCCTTATTTGACGATCCTGAACAGTGGGCGGAGGAATAAACGATGCATGTGTTGTTGGTTGGCGATGGCCAACTGGGAAGTGCGCTGCGCAATGTTTTCGAGGCGACCGCACAGCATGAGTTGACGATCTGGCGGCAACCCACCTTCGACATGACGCTGCCGGATACGGCCGACCGCGTCGCGGACCTGGCGCCGGATGTGGTGATCAACGCCGCGGCGTGGACCAATGTCGATAGCGCCGAGAGCAACCCCGACGCCGCCTATGCCGTCAACGCGTTGGGGCCAAAGTATCTGGCCGATGGCTGCGAACGCTGCGGCGCGGCGCTGGTGCAAGTCAGCACAAACGAAGTTTTTCCAGGAAGTTCTGGTATTTTTTATCGCGAATATGACCAGACCTCCGCGGTGGGGACCTATGCGCGCAGCAAGCTGGCCGGCGAGATCGCGGTGACGCGCAGGGCGCGCCGTCTCTATCTCGTGCGCGTGGCCTGGCTTTTTGGGTCTGGCGGCGCCAACTTTCCCGCCAAGATCATCGACGCCGCCGATCGTCTGGGGGCGCTGCGCGTGGTTGACGATGAATTTGGCAATCCAACCTACGCCCCGGACGCGGCACGCGCCATCGTTCGGCTGATCGAGACCGGACGCTTTGGCGTCTACCATCTGGTCAATGAGGGCTGGTGCAGCCGCCACCAATTCGCCCAACAGGTGTTGGCGTGCAGTGGCCGCGAGCAGGTCGCAGTGACGCCGATCTCGCACAAGGAATGGCAACGTGCGACACAGCCGCCTTTGCACGCGGTGCTGGTCAATCAGGCGGCCGCGGCGCTGGACATCCGGCTGCGCCCCTGGGCCGAAGCCGTCGAGGAGTACTGTCGCCAGGAATCTGTCCCGGCCCACTAACCCGGATCGCGGACGTCGCGTCCGCCCATTGAGGAGATTGCATGTCCGAAGAACTGAAGCCGCAGCCCGATCCCGCCAAATCTGCGCGCCACAAGCCATCCACCACCCGCGCCGAGCAGATCAACCAGGCGAAGGAAAAGCTTGCCACGGCCGACAGCGAGGGGCGCAACCGCAACCCGATCGTGCTGGATGACACCTACAGCGGGCTGCGTGAAGAGAACCGCGTCGTCATGCGCAACGCCATTGCGCTCAATCTGGAAAACTTTCGCGCCGCGCCGGAGGGTTTCACCCCGCGCCCCGTGCGCTCCTTCCCGCCGCTGCGCGAGGTGGCTGCGCCCTTCGCCTCAGTGATCGTGCCGAATTACAACGGCGTGCACCATCTGCCCGTCGTGCTGGCTGCCCTGCGCAGCCAGCGCTTTGCCGACTTTGAGGTGATCGTCGTCGACGATGCGAGCAGCGACGACTCGGTGGCGCTGCTGGAAAGTAGCTACCCGGACGTCCGGCTGATCGTCAACCGCCACAATGCCGGCTTTGTCCAGGCGTGCAACACCGGCGCGGCCGCGGCGCGCGGACGGCTCATCGTGCTGCTCAACAGCGACACCGAGCCGGAGCCGGCGTGGCTGGAGGAGCTGGTCAAAGCGTTTGTCGCCCACCCGCACGCGGCCATGGTGACGAGCAAACTGCTCCTGTTCGACCGCCGCGACACGTTGCACACGACGGGGGACATGCTCGGCGTGGACGGCATCCCGCGCAATCGCGGGGTCTGGGAGCGCGACCGCGGCCAGTACGACGCGGCGACGCAAGTGTTCAGCGGCTGCGGCGGCGCCACGGCCTATCGCCGTGAGGTTTGGGAGGCGCTGGGCGGCTTCGACGAGACGTTCTGGATGTATCTGGAAGATGTCGATTTTGGTTTCCGCGCGCCTGGCAGGGTGGGAGGCTGTCTTTGCACCGAGGGCGCGTCTATCACCACCTGAGCGCCAGCGGCGGCGCTCTGCTCGCCAGCTACTACGTGGGCCGCAACACGCTCTGGCTGATCGCCAAAAACATGCCGCGCACGCTGCTGCGGCGCAACGCCTTCGCCATCGTGGCCGGTCAACTTGCCGTGACGCTGGACGCCTTGCGCAACTGGCGCGGCGCGGCCGCGCGGGCGCGGCTGCGCGGGCAAGTGGACGGGCTGCTGGGCCTCCCGCGGCAGTTGCAGAAGCGCCGCGCGATCCAACCGCGGCGGCAGATCGAGGATGACGAGCTAGCCAGCCTGCTCACCACACGGTGAAGTACAATGGTTGAACATCGTATGATACACAATTTTTGATCGAACTGCAAATGAAGTGAGGCAATTGCGATGCAAGCACCACCGGAACAATTGGGATCCTTCTACTTGGGCGCGGTCTATGACCTGGAAAATGGCAAGCGCACCGAGACGCCGGTCAACTATGATGCCCGCGACCTGGTGACGCACGCGGTCTGCGTCGGCATGACCGGCAGCGGCAAGACCGGCCTGTGCATCGGCCTGCTGGAAGAGGCGGCCATCGACAGAGTTCCGGCGCTCCTGATCGACCCCAAAGGCGATATCACGAATCTGCTCCTGCAATTCCCCGAACTGCGCCCGGAGGATTTCGAGCCGTGGATCAACGCCGACGACGCGCGGCGTAAGGACAAGAGCGTCGAGGAATTCGCCGCGTCCACCGCCGAAACCTGGCGCAACGGCCTGGCGGACTGGGGCATCAACGGCGAGCGCATGAAGCTGCTGGCCGAGCAGACGCAGTACACGATCTTTACGCCCGGCTCGGAGATGGGGACGCCGCTTAAGATCATGGGCAGCCTGGTCGCGCCGAAGCTTGACTGGGCGACCGAGTCCGAGGCGATCCGCGAGCGCATCGGCGGCACAGTGGCGGCGTTGCTGGGGCTGGCCGACGTCAGCGCCGACCCGGTGCGCAGCCGCGAGGGCATCCTGCTGGCCAACATCTTCGAGCATTTCTGGCAACAGGGTGAAGACCTGGATCTGGAGAAGCTGATTGCAGCCATCACCAATCCGCCGGTCAAGAAAATGGGCGCGTTTGAGGTGGACGTCTTCTTCCCCCCCAAAGACCGTTTTAACCTGGCGATGAGCTTCAACACGCTGCTGGCGTCGCCCAAGTTCCAATCCTGGCTGATGGGCGAGCCACTGGACGTGGACAAGCTCTTTTACACAGCCGAAGGCAAGCCGCGCCACAGCATCCTCTACATCGCGCACCTGAGCGACAGCGAGCGTATGTTCATCGTGACGCTGCTGCTGGAGAATTTGATCACCTGGATGCGCAAACAGAGTGGGACGACCAGCCTGCGCGCGCTGCTCTATTTCGACGAGGTGTTCGGCTACTTCCCGCCGACCGCCGAACCCTCTTCTAAACGTCCGCTGCTGACGCTGCTCAAACAGGGGCGTGCGTTCGGGCTGGGCGTCGTGCTGGTGACGCAAAATCCGGTGGACATTGACTACAAGGGGCTGACCAACGCCGGCACCTGGTTTATCGGCAAGCTGCAGGCCGAGCGCGATAAGGAGCGCGTGCTGGCCGGGCTGAAGGGCGCGCTCACCGCAGCGGGTAAGAGTGAAGCCACCGATTTCAGCACGCTGATCACCCGGCTCGGCAACCGCGTCTTCCTGATGCACAACGTCAACGACGCCGCCCCGACGATCTTTCACACGCGCTGGGCGATGAGCTATCTGCGCGGCCCGCTGACGCTGCCGCAGGTGCGCACCCTGGTGGGGAAACCGGAGACGACGCCTGCCCACGTCACGCCGGCAGCGGCGGTTTTACCCCCAGCCGAACCAGCGCAAGCTCTGCCTGCGCCGGCGCCCGCCAGGCAAGCCTCCGCCGCGCCAGCCGGGTTCCTGGCGACGCAGCCCACCGTGTCGCCAGAAGTCACGCAGACCTATCTGCCGTGTGTGATCGATGATGGCGTGGCCGCACGGCTGGCCGGCAAGCGCGCCGGCGTCCAGGTTTCCGTCAAAGATGTGCAGTTGCTCTATGATGTCGGGCTGTTGGGCGCGGCCGCGGTGCGCTTTGTGGACCCGAAACGCGCCATCGACGAGCAGGTGGATATGCTGCTGCTGGCGCAAGGCGGTCGCCAGATGACCGGGCTGGATTGGGGACGCGCCGAGCGTCTGGCGTTTTCGTCCAATCAGCTTGCGTCGGCGCCCGAAGCGATCAGCGGCGACCAGGGGCCATTTTTTGCCGAAATCCCCGAAGGGCTGGCCAACGCCAAGACGATCTCTGCGATTGCCAAAGATCTGACGGACTGGCTCTACTATAATTCCCAGTTGGATCTTACCGTGCATCCCGATTTAGGCATCTTTCGCCGCCCCGGTGAAGACGAGCGGGCGTTCGCCATCCGTCTCCAGCAGGCCGCGCGCGAACGCCGCGACGCCGAAGTTGACAAGCTGCACGCCAAAGCTGAAAAGGAAATCCAGCGCGTGGCCGAAAAGATCGCCAAAGAGCAACAGGGATTGGCGCAGGATCAGGCCAAAGCGCAGGCCAAACAGACCGAGCAGTGGGTCAATATTGCCGAGAGTGCTCTGAACTTTTTCACCGGTCGCAGCACGCGCCGCGCCGTTTCCAGCGCCACCAGCAAATTCAACCAGGCGCAGCAGGCCGCGCTGGGGGTGGAGGAAAGTAAGCAAGCCATCGCCCGCCTGCAAGAGGAGCAGCAAAAGCTCAGCGAGCAACTCCAGGCCGATATCGCCGCGATCACCGAACGTTGGAATCAGGTCGCGGCCGCGCTGACGACGGAGCAACTCAAGCCGCGGCGCACCGATGTCGATGTGCGGGCGACGGCGCTGGCCTGGGCGCCCGTCTGGCAGGTGCGCTACGACGACGGGCGCGGCGAACGCGTCACATCGGTGCCCGCTTACACGAAAGCTGAGGCATGACCATGCCCAGACAAATTACTGTGTTGGGCGGTGGGCTGGTGGGCAGCGCCATCGTCAAGGATCTGGCGGCCGATCCTGCGCTGCAGGTGACGTTGGTCGATCGCGATGCGGCCACCGCGCACCGGCTCGCCTGCAGACGCGCCGGTGCGCGGCGTGGTCGCGGATCTGCACACGCTCGATCGTTACGACGAGCTGCTGGCCGGCGCCGAGTTGGTCGTGTGCGCGGTGCCCGGCTTTCTGGGCTTTGCCACGCTCCAGAAGATCATCGAGGCCGGCAAGCACGTCGTAGACATCTCCTTTTTTGGCGAGGATCCCTTTCTGCTCGACGAACTGGCGCGTCGCAAAGAGGTCACCGCGGTGGTCGATTGTGGCGTAGCGCCCGGTCTGAGCAACATTCTCTTTGGTGACCTGGCGCGCCGGCTCGACCGCATCGACCGCTACGACTGCTACGTCGGCGGGCTGCCGCAGACGCGATGCTGGCCGTTCGAGTACAAGGCGGTCTTCTCGCCGGTCGATGTGCTGGAAGAGTACACGCGGCCCGCGCGCTATGTCGAGCATGGGCGTGAGGTCGTGCGCCCAGCGCTCTCCGACATCGAGCTGCTCGATTTCCCGCAGGTGGGCACGTTGGAAGCTTTCAACACCGACGGCCTGCGCACGCTGGCGCGCACGATGGACGCGCCGTTTATGAAAGAAAAGACGCTGCGCTATCCGGGTCACGCCAACCTGATGCGCGTCTTTCGGGAGAGTGGCTTTCTCGATCCACATCCTGTCGCGGTGGATGGCGTGGACATTGCGCCGCTGCGGCTGACCGCGAAACTACTCTTCGAGCAGTGGCGGCTCCAGGAGGGTGAGCACGACCTGACCGTGCTGCAAGTCGTCGTGGATGGCGTGGAGGCGGGACGCGGCGTGCGCTACACTTACGATCTGATCGACCGTTTCGACGCGGCCACGGGCGTGACCTCGATGGCGCGCACGACGGGTTACACCTGCACAGCGGTGGCGCGGCTGGTGGCAAGCGGTGCGTTTCGCCAGCCCGGCATCTGCCCGCCTGAGTACGTGGGTCAGGCGGCCGGCGTCGCCGACGCGGTGCTGGCGGATTTAGCGGCGCGCGGAGTGAATTTCACCGTGAATGTGACGGCGCTGACGTGAGCGTACAGCGCACATCGATTTCAATGACGCTGCTGGTTGTCACGCTGCTGTTAACCGCTTGCAGCCGTTTGCCGCTTGCCTTTCTCACCTCCACGGCGACGGCAGGAGCGGCTGAGCGCCGTGTCACGCTGATCGCGCTGGACGGCCCGCTGGCCGCTCGCGACGCCGAGTTTTCCGGCCTGGCGCGCCTCGATGACGAGTTTGTGCTGCTGCCCCAATATCCGGCCCGCTACGGTGGCAATCTCTTCACCGTGCGCGAGGCCGATGTCGTGCAGGTGCTGGCCGGCGTGACCACCGCGCCGTTGATGCCTGCGCCGCTGGCGTTCGACGACGGCGGCCTCGCTGTTTCAATTGCGGGCTTTGAGGGATTTGAGGCGCTTGCCATTACTGGCGAGCGCGTCTATCTCACCATCGAAGCCGAGCGCGACGGCGCGATGCAGGGCTATCTTGTCACCGGCGCCATCGACAAGGCTGCGCGGCGCATCAGCCTTGACCCGGCCAGCCTGGTCGCCATTGCACCGCAGGCGCCGCTGTCGAACCTGTCCGACGAGGCGCTGACCGTGCTGCCGGATGGCGGTCTGCTGACGTTCTACGAGGCCAACGGCGCCAATGTCAACCCGCAGCCGACCGCTCACCGCTTTGACGCGGCGGGCGCGCCCGCCGGCGTCCTGCCCAGCCCCACGCTCGAGTACCGCATCACCGACGCGACGCCCGCTGACGCGGAGGGTCGCTTCTGGGTGATCAACTACTTCTTCCCTGGCGACGCCGAGAAGCTGGCGCCGGCCGCGGATGCGCTGCTGGCGCAAGGCGGCGCCGGCGCCACTCACGCGGCCAACCGTGCGGTCGAACGGCTGGTGGAGATGCAGGTGGGCGCAACCGGCGTGACGCTGGTTGACCAGCCGCCGCTGCAATTGAGCCTGCTGCCCGGCATAGCGCGCAACTGGGAAGGCATCGCCCGCGTGCAGACAGAGTATCTCGACGGCTTTCTGCTCGTCACCGACACCTTCCCGGCGACGATGCTGGGGTTCGTGGAGAAGTAGGCGGTGGCGGTACCGTGTCTTGCGTTGTGGAGCCGCAACAGAACATGTTTTCTCGATCATAGGCTTTGTGGCATAGTATTACGCAGTTCGCTCTAGCAGATTGCCAGAAGATGCTCAGTGGCTATGCGGAAAGACAACCTGTCAGTTGAAGATCGGCTGCGCACCATGCGAAGTGTGCGCAGTCAAGATACGAAGCCGGAGATGCTTGTCCGGAGGAGTGTCTTCAGACTTGGCTACCGCTATCGGCTGCATCGCAAGGATCTGCCGGGCAAACCCGATCTTGTCTTTGTCAAGCGGCGCAAAGTAATCTTTGTACATGGCTGTTTTTGGCACGGCCACCACTGTAAAGCGGGAATGAAGCAGCCAAAAACAAATGTTGACTATTGGACAGCAAAGCTCCAGCGCAATCGAGCCCGCGATCTGCTGCACTATCAACAGCTAAGCGAGCTAGGCTGGCGACATCTTGTTCTTTGGGAATGTGAGTTGAAAGACACGTTGTCATTAGAGAAGAAGATCGTTGCATTTCTTGAGGAAAGCGCTAATGACGGCTCCGTATAAATACTATGAGTTTTTTGCCGGCGGCGGCATGGCTCGGCTTGGACTTGGCGCGCAGTGGACATGCTTGTTGGCTAATGATTTCTCTCTAAAGAAAGCCGAAAGCTACCGCAGGAACTTTCCGCCAGCCGATGAGTTTGTCGAAGGCGACATATTTGACTTACAGGCGAGCGATCTCCCTGCTGGAGCCGACATGGCCTGGGCGTCCTTTCCCTGTCAGGACTTGTCGCTTGCCGGCAACGGACAAGGATTGAGCGGAGCGCGTAGCGGTTCATTTTGGGGTTTCTGGCGCTTAGTGCAGGGACTGGCAAAAGAGGACAGACCACTGCCGCTTGTTGTGTTGGAAAATGTCGTCGGCACAATTACAGCCAACCAGGGTCAAGACTTTGCTGTGTTGTTAAAGACGTTGGTTGACGCCAATTATCGGGTCGGCCCGATGGTAATTGACGCGCAGCATTTCATTCCGCAGTCCAGACCCAGGCTCTTTGTGGTTGCTGCTCACAATTCTATCGAGCTCCCCACCGCGATCGTGCAAAAACATCCCGATCCCCGTTGGCATCCCGTCAACATTGTGCGGGCGCAAAGTATGCTGCCAAAGGAAGTCAAGGCTAGATGGATTTGGTGGAACATGCCTTATCCAGCGCCAAGATCGTTCAATCTGCTTGACATCATCGAAGAAGAACCGACGGGAGTCCAGTGGCATTCTGCAAAAGAAACCAATCGTCTGCTCGAATTGATGAGTCCCGTAAACCTGGAAAAGGTTAAAAAAGCGCAGCAAAAGGGAGAGCGCGTCGTTGGTGCAATTTACCGGCGCATCCGCACAAGCGGCGGCCAGAAGCAGCAGCGCGCAGAAATCCGCATCGACGATTTGAGTGGCTGCCTTAGAACCGGCAGCGGCGGCTCCAGCAAACAATTTATCATGGTGATTGAGGGAGATCGTATTCGATCCAGATTGCTTTCTCCTCGAGAAGCCGCACGGCTTATGGGGGTGAACGACTCCTATGTGCTGCCAGAAAAATACAGCGACGCCTACCACTTGATGGGTGATGGGCTGGCGGTGCCGGTGGTTTCGTGGCTTTCTGAGACAATTCTTACACCGGCGCTGACGCCCGGCTGGAGCGTCGATGAGGCTTACAGACCCAAATCTAATGGACTTCAGTTGCGAATCCTGGACAAAAAGCCCTCTGAAGTTATCAACAGCATCAGATAGTTGCTGCTTTTTTTTGGGCTGTTAATTGAGTTGAATAAACCTTTGACCCTTTCCTGAGATCAATAATCGTGGCTTATCTCGCTGACGAACTAGAATCTACAGCTAATCTCTTGTTTGAGCAGTGGCGTCAAACCAACCTGGACAGTCACACCCAGCTACCGGTGCGTGGCCGCTTGTATGGAGCACTGGTTATTCTGGATCAACTTGAGAAGAAACGCTGGAGCTACTCTGAACTTTCGCAGGCAGTTTCAACTGATCCTGGAAAGTTTTTTGGCAATCGATCAATTGTCGGCCACACGAGACAGCGCATCGCACAGATACTTGAATCGCATGGCTTTGCCGACCTGGCTCCACGCGCGAGTCAAGGCGAGTTAGGGAGAACAAGTACAGGTACAAAACTGGCTGGTCTGCAATTTATACGACTAATTCAAACTGCACTGAGCCCAGTCCCCTCAGAAGACAAAGAAGCACAGGGCGAGCAGTTAATTGCTTATCTTTACAGTCGCATTTTTGCATTGTTACTGGAGCACCAGCAACTTGGAGGCATCGAAATTACATACACTGCGGTGGAGTCAATAACGGCCCATATCTCAAAGTTGTTAGACGCGCATCAGGCAAATCCAGGCGCCGTTCTCCAACACCTCATCGGTGCAAAACTTGAGATTCGATACAGTGACAAATCTATACACATCACACACCATACGTCCGCCACTGCTGACTTACAAACCGGCCGGCTTGGAGATTTTGAGATTGGATCAACTGTATTTCATATCACAAAAAGCCCCAATGATGACCACTATCGCAAAGCATGGCAAAACGCAGAGAGTGGCAGAAAAGTTTACTTGCTGGTGCCTAACAAAATAGTCGCAGGAACGAGCCAGTTTGCCGAAGCCTACCGCTCAGGATTTACAAAAAGAGTCAATGTTTTCTCCATAGAGCAGTTCGTTGCACAAAATTTAGACGAGTTGGCCGCCTTTGATCGCACCGAGGCGCTGCGCCAGTTCCATCGCCTGCTGACCAAGTACAATGAGCTGGTCACGCAGTACGAGCACGATCCTTCGCTCAAAATTGCCATCCCCGACTTAGGCATTGAATAGCGCCGCCCGACTGGTTCTTCTGTTTTGCCCGATCTGCCCCCTGGTTCGCCGCAGAGGTAGTGAAGCAGCAGAGGCGCGCCAACTCGAGGATTGCCGGCGGGAAAAGCACTTCTGAAGCGCAGAAAGGTCTAGCAATGGATAGATTTGAATCGCAACGCATATGGGTGCGGCGTTTTGCAGCAACAGATTGGCGCGACCTGTACGCCTATCTTTCGCTGCCGGCAACCTACCGCTTTGAACCGGGGGAGCCGATCAGTGAGGCAGAGGCGCAAACGCTCGCGGCAGCACGCGAGCAAGACACGGCATTCTGGGCGGTGGCGCTCAAACCCGGCGGCCCGTTGATCGGCCACCTCTACTTCAGCCAGAGCGAACCGGCTGAGTTCCTGACTTGGGAGTTGGGCTACATCTTCAACCCGGCCTATCACGGCCAGGGCTACTGCACTGAAGCGTGCCGGCTGCTGCTGCGCCATGCCTTCACTACGCTGCACGCGCATCGCGTCACCGCGCACTGCGACCCGGCCAACCCTGCGTCCTGGCGCGTGCTGGAGAAGCTGGGGATGCGCCGCGAAGGTCACTTCCAGCGGCACGCTTTCTTTCGCAGAAACGCGGCGGGCGAGCCACTCTGGCACGATGGACTCGCCTACGGGCTGCTCGCGGAGGAGTTCAGCGGCTGACCTGTGCTCTACACCGCCACGCGTCTCCGCTGAGATGACGACAGTGCGACGCCGATCTCGTAGAGAAGTTCGGCGGCCAGATCCAGTATATTCGGGGGAAACGGCTCAGTCGCTGTAAAAGTGCGGTCGCAGTTCTGCTTCGGCAATATATTGGCTGGCCTGCCGGAAGATGGCACGCAGTGTGCCCGTGTCTAGTTCCTTATGTTGCGGAATCGTCAGTGTCTGCTTTTCGCCTGCTGAACCGAAGCGTCGAAGTTTCACATGGCTGCCAGTCTGAGCATGCACGGCGAATCCGAAGCTTTCGAAGATGTCAATGACTGCGCCGCCGGAAAGACGGCGTAGTTTAGGCATACACCGGTTCCATTTCAAGCGTCACGAGTAATGGTGCGTGCGCGGTCAATCCGAATTCAGCCAGATCCTCTCCGGCAAGATGAAGCTGAAGCGCGTCACGCAGGTTCTGGACTGTCTCGTCGAGCGTCTGGCCCTGCGTGACCACAGCCAGATTGAGACACTCAGCCACGTATCCCGATGTATCGCCGGGATAAATTACTGCCTGAATCGTATAACGTTGCGCCACAGCCGCCCCCTTGTTTCCTAGCGCCCTTTTGTCAACCTTTCCCGTCGTACCGCTTGCCATCAATGCGCTTGCGCAAGTGTTGCGTGTCTGCGCCTTGCGTGACGCGGTTCATTATAACACCTCAACGGCTGCATCGATCGCGCCGCATCGATCCTTCGCAGTTCGCTCTGGTGGTCTGTCAACCAAGAAGCTTGGGTTTGGCTGATTGAAAGGGAACGCAGATAAACGCAGATGCCTGGCTGCCTGGCTCTTATCTGCGCTCATCCGACTTTATCTGTGCGTATCTGCGTGCGCTTGCTGCCGCTCTACCCAAACTTTGACGTTTGACAGCCTACTAGTACAGGTGGGCATAATTCTGCCAGTAGGGACAGGCCCCCGTGCCTGTCCGGCTTCCGGGCGTACACGGGGGGTGCGCCCCTACCAGGCAACCAATGAGGTATTTTAGCCCGTGTGTACTAGTGGTCTGTCAGCCAAGAAGCTTGGGTTTGGCTGATTGAAAGGGAACACAGATAAACGCAGATGCCTGGCTGCTTGGCTCTTATCTGCGCTGATCCGACTTTATCTGTGCGTATCTGCGTGCGCTTGCTGCCGCTCTACCCAAAGTTTTATGCTTGACGGTCTATTAGTAAAGCGAGAAGCATCAGCCTCATGGCAAACTACTTCGCGAATTCCTGCGCCCGCAGCGCTAGCTCCGACACCTGCAAGACATGCGCCTGGGTCACGGCGTTTTCACTGCGCTGACGTAAGTCGTTCAGGTAATCGTCCATAAAAGGCAGCGGCGTGGCGGCTGCGTCGATGTACCGTTCACCCTCATTGTTCACCAGGAAAAGATGATCGCCGCCGCTGCGCCCCTGGATATCCCACGTCTTGCGCAGCTCGATGGCGCCCTGCGTGCCGAGCAGAAAGAGGCGCACGTCACCCCACGTGTCGAGACCGGCGGGCGAGAGCCAGTCGACGCGGATGAAGCCGGTGGCCCGCTCCCCGCGCAGCAGCACTTCGCCATAATCCTCGAACTCGGTCAGGTCGCGATGCTGGTGATTGGCGATGGTCGCCGCCACGATCTCCGCCGTCTGGCTGCCGGTGAAGTAGAGAAACTGGTCGATCTGATGGCTGGCCAAGTCGTTGAGGATGCCGCCGTAGCGGGCGCGCTGAAAGACCCAGGCCGGCCGCTCGACCCGGCCAAAAAGACGGTGCGGGCCAAAGCCGGCCGTGTGCACCACCCGCCCGATGGCGCCGGCGCGCACCAACTCGCCCGCCAGCACCGTGGCCGGGTTGCCAAAGCGCTCGCCAAAGTAGACGGTGTAGCGGCGGCCACTCTGTGCGCAGACGCGGCGCACCTCGGCCAGTTGCGTCAGCGTCGTGAAGCCCGGCTTGGTGCACAGAAAATCCTTGCCGTGCTGCATCGCGGCCACACCCAGCGCCGCGCGCTCGTCATGCACCGCCGCACTCACCACCAGATCGATTGTCGGGTCGTCAAGCAGCGCCGCGGCGGGCCGCACCTGCTCAACTGACGCGAAGGCTGCGGCAAAGGCCGCCAGATTCTGCGCATCGTCATCCCAGCAGGCGACCAACTCCGCGCCGGCCCCCTGCAAGCGCTGCGTCATGTCGAAGATGTGGCTGTGCGCCAGGCCGATGGCGGCAAAGCGAATGGCAGGCTGATTCATGGATCGTGCTCCTGGAAAGAAAGAGATAGCACGCGGATGACGCGGATTTACACGGATTTTAATCCGCGAGGTTCCGCCCAATCTGCGTCATCCGCGTGCTATTCTGCATAGCTCACACCGTTCATCGATGCGTAGAACGGGTCGCCCGGCGTGATCGAGCCGCGCGCCACCGGCTGGCCGGTGAAGGCGGATTTGTAGAGGCAGGCAATAAACTCCACAATGCGCCGCGCCTCGATACCGCTGACCAGCGGGCGCTTGCCGCGGTCCAGGCTGTCGAGCAGCAGAGTCAACTGCGCGGTGTGGCTGCCGATGCGGTCGCAGGGGATCGCCTGCCAGGCTGCGGCCAGCGCGTCGCCTGTTTCGCCGGGCAGCGGGGTAAAACGCCAATCCGCATTGGCGTAGCGGTAGAGCGTCTTGACTTCGGCGGTGGCGTGCTGATAGTCGAGGCGCAGATAGCTCTCCTGGCGCGGTGAAAGTGCGCTGGTGACGATGCTGCCGAGCGCGCCGCTTTCGAAGCGCACGAGCGCCATCGACACATCCTCGACCTCGATCGGGCGGTCGAGTGTGGCGGCGAGCGCGTGCACCTCTTCCCACTCGCTCCATAGCCAGAGCAGTAGATCCATCAAGTGGATGCCCAGCGTCGCGGTCGGACCGCCGGTCTCGCTGGCAAAGCGGCCGCGCCAGGGCGCCGCGTAGTACGCGGCGTCGCGATACCAGAGCGTCTGACAGGTGGCGACCAGCGGCCGGCCCAGCAGCTTTTCTCCGGCCAGCTTGCGCAGATGTTCGACCGCCGAGCCAAAGCGCCACTGAAAGACGGTGCTGACATAACGCCCCGTGCGCGCTTCGGCCGCGGCAATTTCGTCGAATTCCGCCAGCGAGCGGCAGAGCGGCTTCTCGCACCAGACCGCCGCGCCCGCGTCGAGCGCGGCCAGGATCAGCGGTAAATGCGTGGCCGGCGGCGTGAGAATGTGCACCAGGTCGGGCTGCTCGGCGGCAAGCATGGCGGCAGCATCGGTGTAGGCGTGGGCAATTCCGGTCTGCGCGCAGACGGCTTCGAGGCGCGTGGCATTGGTATCAACCGCGGCGACCAACTCCACTCGCTCCCCCATGGCGGCAATCGCTTCGAGGTGGCTGCCCACGATGCCGCCCGTACCGATCAATGCCACACGATAGGGTTTCATAACGACCTCACTTCTGATGCGTGTAAAGATAAACTGTCTAGTACAGAAGGGCGCAAATCATCCGCTAGTTGGTGCTTTGCGGAGAAACCGAGTTTTTTGGAAAAACTCGGTTTCTAGTTGTCGGCCTATTTATGCCGCAGTGTACTAGACCACGGATGAGGCGGATTCGGCGGATAGAAACGGATAAAAATCCGCGAGAATCTGTCTAATCCGCCTCATCCGCAGTCTATTTTTGTGTTGATTGTTCAACCTGCTTCTTTGCTGCGCGCCTTGGCCGCTTGCAGCAGCGCCGCCTCTTCGCGCTGCTTGTAAAAATCGTCGAGCGGATAGCAGCCGGAGACCAGCCCGTTGCGCGGCGCAGTGGTGCAGTCGCTGAAGGTGCGGCAGATGCGTTTGCGCGCCAACGGCCGCCCGGCCAGCATATCCGCCGCCACCTCCGGGTAGGAGAGGATCAGCCGCCCCAGCCCCACAAAGTCCGCCATGCCGGTGCGCACGACATGCTGCGCCACGTTGGGCAGCCACTCCTGGGGTAGGAGTAGCCGGAGCCGACATAGAGCAGCTCAGGCCGGTGCGCCTTTGAGCGCGGCCACCACGGGCGATCTGCCGCGCCCACCGCCAGCGGATCTTCGGGCGGCAGATAGCCGTCGGAGGGCGGGAAGAGCGCGGGCCGCTGGATGTGCGGGTTATAGTAGGGGCTGCCCGCGGTGATGCAGACCAGCCGGATGTCGAGGCTGTGCAGCAGGTCGAGGAAGGCGAACGGCTCGCGCAGGTCGATGCCGTGGCCGCTGGCGTCGCCGCCAAAGGCGTAACGATAGGGACCATCGAGCGGCGCCAGCTCGCCCGCGCCTTCCGCGCCGGGCTGAAAGGGCGCCCAGTCGAACGCGCTCAGCCGCACGCCGATGCCCAGGCCGGGCGCTTCGCTGCGGATGCCTTCCACCAGCTCGCGCAGAAAGCGCGTGCGATTCTCAAAGACGCCGCCGTAGCGCCCGCCGCGGTCCACTGCGCTCAGAAACTCGTGGCCGAGGTAGCCGTGGCAGTGCTTGAGGTCGACAAAATCGAAACCAGCTTTTTGGGCAAGACGCGCCGCCGCAACGAAGTCGTCGATCAGGCGGCGGATGTCGTCGTCGCTCATCACCGGGTAGTCGTCGGCAAAGCCGAACTTGCGGTTGAGCAGCGGGTGCGCGTAAAGAATTGCCGGCTTGAGCCGGTTGTCGGCGTCGGGGCGGGCAAAGCGGCCGGAGTGGGTCAGTTGCAGACCGACGAGCAAATCGTCGGTGCGGGTGTAGCGCACGGCATGTTCGGCCACCAATCCCTCGCGCAAGCGCGCCAGTTCGGGCCAGGTCTCGGTGTTAATCTGCAACTGGTTTGGGTTGGCGCGGCCGTCGTGACGCACGGCGACCGCCTCGCCGCCCCAGATCAGCTTGGCGCCGCTGGCGCCAAAACGCTGCCAGCGCCGCGCGGTCAGTACGGTCGGGCGGCCGTCGGGCGTGCCGTCCCAACCTTCCATTGGCAGCACACTGAGCCGGTTGCCGATGGTGCGGCCATCCACCTGCAGTGGCTGGGCGAGCGGTGCGTCCAGCCCGCTGCTGACCTCGGCGTCGAAGGGTAGGGTGATGCCTAGCGTTTGCAGATAGCTGAGAAAGTCATTGGCGCTGCGCAGTTGGGCAACCCGTTGATAGTGCGTCATAGCTGGCTTCTTTCTTAAAACATAACGGCTTTGACGCAGAGGCGCGGCGATGCAGAGAAACACAGAGAAATGCTTGTGGAGAGTGTTTTGCGCTTCCTCTGCGAAGCTCCGCCCCTTTGCGCCTCTGCGTCAAAATTGTTCATCGACCCTCGGTCGTCAAATAACACCCAGCCGCTCGCCGATCTCGCGCAGGATGGCGACATCGCTCTCCGGGCGGCGCTCGGCGTTGGGATGGGGCGCGTCGCTGGCGATCCAGCCGCGCAGCTTGAGAAATTGGGCGGCGCTGTGCTTGTAGGCCGGCACCGGCGCGCGGAAGGCCAGAAAGCCCAGATATTGCAGCAGGTCATTCAGCGCGTAAAAATCTGGATCACCCGCCGCCCACAGCGCATCGCGACGCGCAAAGAGGTCGGGCGCAAAGGTGCTGAGGCCGAGCAGATAGTCGCTGCCATACATCACCATGTCGATGGCGAGGTCGTTGCCGGTGAAGACCTTGAAATCGGGGCGCCGCACGTCGCGCAACGTCAGCCGCTGCCACTCCAAAACCCGGCTTAGCGATGAGTGCTTGGCGCCGATGCACTGCGGCACGTCAAGCAGGCCGGCGTAGGTGGCGAGGTCGTAGATCTTGCCGAAGGGCGCAAACATCGTGCCCAGCTCAAAGGCAATAAAGCGGTCGCAGAGCGCGCCGAGGCTAGCGTAGGCCGCGACGATGGCGCTAGATGGCTGGCCGGTCAATCCGAATGACTGGAAGATGACGGGCGTCCCGCCAGCGCGCTGAATCTGCTCGATCGGACGGGCGTAGGCGTCGCGGTTCCAGGCTGCACCCGGTTGGTCGGCCACAAACGCGCCAGCGACAAATTCGCGGCCTGCGGCGATGGCCTGCGTGCGCGCCAGCACAGCCTGCCGGGTGGCGTCGTCAATCAGGTTGACGTAACCTGTGTCCATATTGACGGCCGGGGCCAGTTCCGCGTCGAGCGTGCGCGCCACGTGCGCCTCAAAGCCGGGCCAGTCGATCTCGCCACTGTCGGTGAAGGGCAGCAGAATCGCCGAGATGCCGGTGATCGAGCGGCGCGGGCGCAGCAGCGCGGCAGGATCACGGGCCGGATCGACAGACTCCGTTTGTAACGGTGATAATGCAGCCATCAGCATTCTCCTTCTTGGTGCTCAAGATAGCCATGGGCGCGCAACACTTCGATATAGGCCGCCAGGGCGCGCTGATTGTGTGTTCGCAACAACTGCTCGACGCAGTCCGGATCACGGTTGCGAAATGCAGCCACCAACGCGTGATGCTCTTGCTGCGCTTCGGTAATGCGGACCTGCAGGACATCCTTGATATAAAAGGTGCGTAGCCGATCCCAGTGATCGAGCGCCTTTTCCAACATGCCATCGATCAGCGTCGTGGCGGCGAATTTGCAGATCGCCAGATGGAACTGCTTGTCTCCGGAACCCAGACTTCAGGTGCGGCGACGGTGGCGTCCATTGCTTCGACCGCACGGGTCAATTCCTGCACTTCGGCCTCGCCCATGCAGGTGCAGGCGCGGCGGCCACAGATCACTTCGAGTGACTCCAATAGCGCGAAGATCTCGAAGATCAGGTCGGGGCTGAACTCAGTGACCGTGGCGCCGGTGTAGGGCTCAAAATCGACAAAGCCATCGGCTTCCAACTGGCGGATCGCTTCGCGTACGGGAATCTGGCTGACGCCCAATTGCGCGGCGACCTCATCGATCACCAGGCGCGCACCGGGTAAATAGTCGCCGCGAATGATCTGCTCGCGGAGCAGGTCGTGTACAACGGCTGGTTTGCTGCGGAAAATTGGTCTCATAAGCATCTGCTCTGAAGCACGACTTAAAATTGGCACTTGACCCTGCTGCGAAAATCCTATATCCTATATGAAACCAGCATACAGGATAATTTTGATTTTGGCTAGAGTGAATTTTTCGGCTGTTTGTGAGTGACGACTGGGCGGGCGGCGCGCAATCTTCGCCAGCCTGTCGAACACACCTTTTTGCTATCCTTTTCCAACCGACTTTCCAAAGGAGACCGTTGTATGCGAAATAGAATGTCTACGTTTGCCGTGCTGCTCTTGGTGATGGCGCTCTTACTCAGCGCCTGTGCACCGGCCGCCGCACCGGCTGGTGCGCCCGCTGCTGAAGGAGAGAGCACCGAAGCAGCCGCCGCAGAAGCGGGCGACGGCGCGCCTTCCGAACTGCGCGTCGCCTGGTGGGGGTCGCAAAACCGCCACGACCGCACGATCGCGGCGATTGAACTGTTTGAGCAACTCCATCCGGAGATCAAGGTCGTTTATGAGTTCAGCGGTTGGGACGACCACTGGACCAAGATGACGACCCAGGCCGCGGGCGGCAATCTGCCGGACGTGATGCAGCAGGATTATGCACGGCTGGAGGAGTGGGTCTCGCGCGGGCTGCTGATGCCGCTGGACGCCTACGTGGCGGACGGCACGCTCAACTTCGACAACGTTTCGGAATCGGCGCTGGCGGGTGGCATCATTGACGGCCAGCTTTACGGCGTCAACCTGGGCACCAATTCGATGGTGATCGTGATCGACGCGGACAAACTCGCCGAAGCCGGCCTGGAAGCACCCAGCCCCGACTGGACCTTTGCCGATTTCGAGCAACTCGCCACGCAGTTGCACGAAAACCTGGGCGTCTACGGCTTCACCGGCGGGCTGAGCAACGAGCAGTTGTGGAAGAACCTGTACTTGAGCCTGGGCGAGTGGATCTACAACGAAGATGGCAGCGCGCTGGGTTATGCCGATGACCAACCGCTGATCGACTACCTGAGCATGGTCAAGCGCATGCAGGACACCGGCGTCATCCCCACGCGCGAGATGGAAGTCGCCGAAGCAGGCAGCAGCGTCGAGGACAATTACATTGTCAGCGGCGACGCGGCCATGACCTACGTCTGGAGCAATCAACTGGTTGCGCTCTCGGCGGCAGCGGGTGAGGGGCGCAACTTCCTGCTCGTGCCCATGCCGCGGCCCGAAGGCGGCGCGTCGACCAACTATCTGAAGCCCAGCATGTTTTTCTCGATCACCTCGCAGGCCAAGAATCCGGACGCGGCGGCCATGTTCATTGACTTCTTCACTAACGACATCGAAGCCAATAAAATCCTGATGGCCGAGCGCGGCGTGCCGGTCTCCTCGGCCGTGCGTGAGGCGCTGCAGCCGGAGCTTGATGTGGCGCAGCAGCAGATCTTCAACTACATCGCTGACATCGAGTCGAGCGTCAGCCCGATCCCGCCGCCCGATGTGGCCGGCCATGCCAATGTGATGAACAACGTCTACTGGCCGCTGGTCATGGACCCCTTCTTCTATGGCCAGCAGAGCCTGGAGGATACGGTGCGGATTCTGCGCGAGCAGGCGGATGCCGTGCTGGCGGAGTCCGCGGCGCAATAACGTTTTCCGTTGACAGCGTTGCGGCGGGAACGATCGCCACCCGCGATCGTTCCCGCCGCACATCCTTGCAGGAGTCATGATGAGCAAAGCTCTTCCCGCGCCTGCCGCACCGTCGCCCGCGGCAGCCCGAGCGCCCGCCAAACGCCGCAAGCGTGGCGGCGCCCGGCGCACCGACAACCTGATGGGCTACCTCTTTATTGCGCCCTGGCTGGTGGCCTTCTTCGCCTTTACCCTCATTCCCATTATTGCCTCGTTTGTGCTGGCCTTTACCAACTACGATGTGTTGAATCCTAACTGGAGCTGGGTGGGCTTGCAGAACTTTGAGCGCATGTTTACGCGCGACCCGCGCTACATCAAGTCGCTGCAGGCGACCTTCTTTTATGCGTTCACCGCCATCCCGCTGCGCCTGGCCTTTGCGCTGGCCGTCGCCATGCTGCTCAACACCCACCGCCGCGGGGTCAGCACCTACCGCGCCGCCTATTACGCGCCTTCGATCGTCGGCGGCAGCGTCGCGGTGGCGGTGATGTGGCGCGAGATCTTCGGCGCGGATGGGCTGATCAATGCGATCCTGGGCACAGATATCACCTGGCTGGGCAATCCCAACACGGCGATCTGGACGCTGATCGTGCTGGCCGTCTGGCAGTTCGGCTCGCCGATGTTGATCTTTCTGGCCGGGCTGAAGCAGATCCCGCGCGAATTCTACGAAGCCGCGTCCATCGACGGCGCCAACGGCTGGCAGCAGTTCTGGGGCATCACCCTGCCGCTGCTGACGCCGATCATCTTCTTCAACCTGGTGATGCAGTTGATCAGTGGCTTTATGGTCTTTACGCAGGCCTTTATCATCACGGGCGGCGCACCGCTGGACACAACCCTCTTCTATGCACTCTATCTTTACCAACGCGCCTTTGTCAGTTTGCAGATGGGCTATGCCTCGGCGATGGCCTGGGTGTTGCTGGCGATTGTGGGGATCATGACGGCGCTGGTCTTCCGCTCGTCGTCGTACTGGGTCTTTTACGGCTCACAGGAGGAGAACTAACCCCATGGAGAGTGCAACCACCGCGCCGGGCGAGCGCACCGTGAGCCATGCTCAATCTCAATCACGGTGGCGCCGTGTTCCAACGCGCACATTGCTCTACCATTTGCTGGTCGGTGGCTTTGGCCTGCTGATGCTCTACCCAATCCTTTGGCTCTTTGCCAGCTCCTTCAAGGGCACGGCGGAAATCTGGGCCAACGTCCGCTCGCTGATCCCGCAGGATTTCACGCTGGCCAACTACACCAACGGCTGGCGGGGTTTTGGCGGCATCACTTTTGCCACTTTTTACACCAACTCCTTTTTCTACGCCGGGGTTGCAACGTTGCTGACAGTGCTCGCCTCGGCTGTGGTCGCCTACGGCTTTGCGCGCATCAACTTTGTCGGACGCCGCATCTGGTTTGCCTGCATGTTGGCGACGCTGATGTTGCCGGTGCAGGTGCAGATCATCCCGCAGTACATCATTTTCAGCGAGTTGGGCTGGATCAACACCTTCTATCCGCTGCTGCTGCCGCGCATCGGCGGCCAGGCATTTTTCATTTTCATGATCATGCAGTTCATCCGCGGCATCCCCAAAGATTTGGACGAGGCGGCTGAAATGGACGGCTGCGGCAAGGGCGGCATCTTCTTTCGCATCATCCTGCCGCAGATCACGCCTGCGCTGATTACCGCCGCCATCTTCTCCTTCTACTGGACGTGGGAAGATTTTCTTACGCCGCTGATCTATCTCAACGACCCCAAGCTCTACACCGTCTCGCTGGCGCTGCGCTCCTTTGCCGACCCCTCCGGTCAGACCGACTGGGGCGCCATCTTTGCCATGTCGAGCCTTTCGCTCGTCCCCGTCTTTGTGATCTTCGTCCTCTTCCAGCGCTTCCTGGTCGAAGGCATCAGCACGACGGGGCTGAAGGGCTAACATACCGGTGGCACCAACTGCACCTGTCCTTTCACCGCGCCCCCGCGCCGTCGAGATCGTCTGTCACCGTGGCGCCAACGAATACGCGCCGCCCAACACCCTCGCCGCCGCGCAGATTTGCGTGGAGTGGGGCATGGAGTACGTGGAGATCGATGTCAACACCAGCCGCGACGGCGTGATGTATCTTTTTCACGGGCTGGAGCTGGGCTTCACCACCAACGGTTTTGGCAACTTTCACGAGCACGACGCCTGGCAGATCGACCGCCTCGACGCCGGCAGTTGGTTCGACCCGCGCTACCGGGGCGAAGCCGTGCCGCGCCTCGACGCCTTCCTGCGCTGGATCAAAGGCAAGACGAAGGTCTTTTTCGACGTGAAGCGCGCGGATCTATCGGCACTGATCGCATTGGTGACCGAGATGGAGATGGCGCAGGAGAGCTTCTTCTGGTTTGGCGAGGCGGAGCAGGCGCTGGCTTTCCGCCGGCTGGCGCCCCATCTGCGGCTGAAGGTCAACGCCAACGATGCAGACGGCGTGGCCACGGCCCACGATCGCTTCGGCGCCAACATTATCGAATGTGGCCTCAACGCGCTCGACCCGCCGCTGGTCGATGCCTGCCGCCAGCGCAACCTCAAGCTGATGGTCCTTCACAAGGAAAAAGGACCCCGCCGCGTTCCGCGAGATCCTGCGTTGGGACGTAGACATGATCAACTGCGACCACGGCGATGTGGTGGCGCAGGTCGCGGCCGATTATCTGGAAGAGCAGCAAATCAACCGTTAGGAATCGTCAGCATGAAAGGGCGTGCCGGGACGTTTTTTACATAAGCAATCGCCACTCATCGGAGATTCACTCATCCAACCATGCACACGCATCGCATCCGCGCCATTTTTCTCGACTGCGGCGACACGCTGATCGACGAAGCCAGCGAAGTCAAAAACGCTGGCGACGTCTCGCTGCGCGCCGACCTGATCCCCGGCGCCGGCGCGCTGCTGACCGAACTCAAGCGCCGCGGCTATCCGCTGGCGCTCGTCGCCGACGGCCCGGTGGCGACCTTCGAGAACAATCTGGGGCCATACGGCTTGTACGACCTGTTCGACGCCTACGCCATTTCCGAACAGGTCGGCGTCAGCAAGCCGGCCGCGGCCATCTTTCGCAGCGCGCTCGACCCGTTGCAGATTGCCCCGCACGATCACGCGCGCGTGCTGATGGTCGGCAACCACCTCGGCCGCGATATCAAGGGCGCCAACGCGCTGGGACTGAGCAGCGTCTGGCTGGACTGGGCGCCGCGCCGCGCCAAGACGCCCGCCGACCGCACGGAGCAACCCGACTTTACCATCAAAACGCCGCTCGATCTGCTCGATCTCATCGACCGCATCGAGCGCGGCGCATTGTTGCCCAAGGAGACGCCTGTACCCGTTTCCTTTGCGCCCACTTCGCCCGATGCGCTGACGCTTGCCAACGTCGCCCATGCGCTTCACCGCCAGGTGCAGCGCATGGCGCCGCTCCAGATCAACGACCCGGCCAGCCCCGCACAGGGTGCGCTCTATTCACCGGAGTGGGGCATGGCCGATCCCAAGCTGACGGGGCACTATGTCTTTGCCTGTGGGCACCTGCTGCTGGCCGCCGAACAACTGGGCAATTCCGCTGCGTTTGCCGAGCGCGCAACCATCCTCGACAGCGCAGTGGCGGCTGCGCGTTATCTCTGCACCGCCCAAAACGCCAACGGACTGATCGACCTGCTCTCGGTCAACTACGATTCGGCGCCCGACACCGCCTTTACCGTGCAAGACCTTTGCACTGTCGTCGAGTTGGGACGAAACCACTTTGCCGGCGACGCGCGCTGGGCTGCGCTGCTGGAAGCATTGGAGCGCTTCATCCGCGCCAGCGCACCAGGCATGATGACGGGCGGCTTCCACACGCCCAACCACCGCTGGGTGATCGTCTCGGCGCTGGTGCAGGCGAAGCGCCTTTTCCCCGACCTGGAAGTCGCCGACGCGGTCGATGCCTACCTGGCGGAAGGCTATGACATCGACGAAGAGGGCGCGTTTATCGAACGCAGCGTCGGCGTCTATGATGCCGTCAACGACCGTTCGCTGCTGATGATCGCCGCCAACCATCCCAGCCCGCCGGCGATCGACGCGGTGGCGCGCAACCTCGACTTCAACCTGCACCTCCTGCACGCGGACGGCAGCGCCGAGACCGGCCTCTCGCGACGGCAGGATTACGGCACGCGCCGCGTCGCCGCACACCTCATCCCCTGTTACCTGCTCTGCGACCACGCACAGCCGCGACCGGTCTTTGTGTGTGCGGCGCAGTGGCTCTGGCAGCAGATGACGCAGGATGCGCTCGGCGCCGAAGCGACTAACGCGGCGTGGATTGTCTACGCACTGCTCGTCGCCGGCGAATCGGCGCCCGCGGCGACGGCCGCACTGCCCGCCGACTTTGCGCGCTTCTACCCGCATAATGGCCTCTGGCGGCTGCGGCGCGACCTGCTCAGCGCGTCGCTTTTCCAGCACACGACGCGGCTGCTCAGCTTCACCTACGGCGCGGCCGAGTTGAGCAGCCTGAAGATCAGCCAGACCTACTTCGGCCAGTATATCGGGCGCTTTGTCTCCAACCAGATGCGCGTGGATGAGGAAATCGTCGTGCTGCATTCGGCGGGGCGCAGCAACCCACGCCGTCCCGCGTACGAACTGCCGCTGGGCCGGCGCGTGCCGCACGATCAATGGGAGGCCGCGCTGCCGGAACGCTCGCTGCGCCGGCTGCCGCACGCGGTGGGCGAGTTGCGCGCCCAGGAGGCGCACGACGCGCGCGGCGCCGGCCTCGACCTTCACTACGTCACGCTGGAAGGTGCGGCGGGGGTGGCGGTGCAGATCGCCTTCGACTTTCCGCCCGGCGGCATCTGGCAGACGGAAAGCGTGCGCACCCGACCGGCGGCCGGCCAGGTCATTTTCCTCAAGAGCGGCTATGGGACGATGCGCTACGGCAATGACGTGATCGAGATCGGGCCGGGCGCGCTGGCGCATGGCATGTGGGCGATGCGCGACGCCGAAGCCGCGCCCGACCACGTGCGCGTGCTGCTCACTTTCCTGACGCCGGTCGATGTGCGCTTTTCGGTGCGGGCCTTTCGTGGGCTTACTTCTTCACCCGGTGCTCCAGCCCCGGCATGATCATGCGGTCGTCGTCGTCCCAGCCGGGCAGCGGGTCGGAGCCGTTCATGCCGTGGCGGTCGAAGAGGCGGTTGAGGATCAGCACGATGCTGGAGAGGAAGACCGCGCTGCCGCCCACCCAGAGCAGCCCGCCGCCCAGCGCTTGGTCGTCGGCAATTGTCAGCGGCAGGAGCCGGCCAGGCTGAGCAAAGGCTGCGACGTAGTGCGCGTAAATGGGATCGGTCGAGAAGGCAATCGGCACGGCGGTGGACATGCTCGCCAGCTCGATAAAGAGCAGGGCGAACGCCGCCAGCCAGGGCGACAATTCCGTGTGCAGCCGCGGCCCCGTGCCGATTAGACGCCACCAGACCAGCATCGCCGCGGCGCCCAGCAACAGCAGCGACGCGGTGTGCGCCAGCGGTCGCGCCAGCAGCCAGCTTGCGATGCGCGCGTCGTACCAGCTCACGAAAAGTGCGATAAAGAGCATGATCACGACCCACGATTGGGTGGCGCCGTGCACGGCGCGGCGTAGTAAGCCTCGGCTGTGCACCCAGCGGCTGATGGCGCGGCGCGCCGGCTTTGGCAGCCCCCAGACCGCGATATCAAAGGTGCAACTGATAAAAAAGGCCGGCACGGCAAAGAGACACAGGAAAACATGCTGCGCCACGCGCACAAAAAGGTATTCCTGATTAAGCCAGTTCAGGGGTGAAAGAAAAACGATCGCCGTCAGCGTCATAGCAAAGAGAAAAACAACCAGTCGCGGCAGATTGGCAAAGGGGACTCCACGCCGGTGCAGCCGCACCCACCCGCGACCATAAAACAGCGTCACGGCAATCAAGAGCAGGCCGACCAACAGCGTCAGGACGTTCATGTGCGTTACTCATTCCCCAGGAAGGGAAAATAGACGACATCACAAGGCGTCAGCCGGGGTGTATATGGAGTTGCCGGGAGCGCGCCCTCGGCGTCGGTCACATCCAGGAAAACGCCAGTCGGTGCGCCCCAGACGCCGGTGGCATCCTGCGCCTCGACCAGAAGCAGGTAACGCCCCGGCAGCCAGCCATGCGTATCGATCACCGCGGCCGCACTTTCGACCGCGCTGTCGAACGCACCATCCAGCGGCGTCAACGCGCGGTGGGTGGCGCACGTCGTCCAACTCGGTTCGTTCACGGCAAAGCGCATCGCCTGGATCGCCTGCACCGGCTCGTCGCCGTTGCCGCCGGAAAAGAAGCGGCTGTCATCTGCGCTCGCGGTCAGCGTCACCACGTCGCTCGCCTGGATCGGCTCCGTGACGGCAAGCGTCGCGGTGATGACCTCCGGCCCGGCCGGCGTGATGTAAGGCTGCACCGCGGCTTTGGCCGCATAAGTCAGGCTCGCCAGCGTCGGCGTCAGGATCGAGGACTCGTAGTCGGTGCAGGATTGGAAAAAAGCCGTGCCCAGCTCAAAGGTGTAGGCGGCCACGCCCAACTCGCCGTAGGCGAAATCATCGGTCGTGCCGTCGGTCAGGTAGATACAGCCTGACGCGCCGGATTGACATGCCGGATAGCCGGTGTAGAAGCCAAATTTGCGCGCCAGCGTCTGCAAGCCCTGGCTATTGGGCGCCGGCGTCGTCGTCCAGCCCCACGGAAAGAGAATCTTGGGAAAGTAGCTGTGCAGCGAGATCATCAGCCCCGGCGTGTCCGCGGGCGCGGCGTCGCCATTTTGCGCCCCGCGTGCATCGCGGAAGATCGTGCGCATGTAGCTTTCCAACGCCTGCGTCTCCGGCTCCGACGCACCACTGACGCCGCGATAGAGCAGGGAGCAGGCGTCGGTGGTGGAGCAGCCGAAGCCGGTGCATTGCCCCCATTTGAAGCTGCTGTTGCGGTTCAGATCGACGCCAAAGCGGAAGGGGTCGTAGGCGCAGAAATCGTTGTTGACGTTCTTGCGCCAGTCCAGGCCGGCCTCCACCTTTTTGCGACCATCCGGGTTGGCCTGGGGCGCGATGTGAATCTCTGTGTAATCGAGCAGCCATGTCGCGTCCGGGTCGTGGCCGTAGCCGCGCGCCAACTGCTCGGCAAAGCGCAGCGCGGTTTCGGTGGTCGTCAATTCCCGGGCGTGGATGGAGGCCATCAGAAAGAAGACCGGTTTAGGCCCCATCACCTTTCGATTGGTCAGCACCATCCCGCTCAGTTGGTAGCCGGCGGCGCCCGCGGAGTTGCGCCACTGCCAGCTTTTACCCAATGTCACCGTAGTCACAAGGTCTGGGAAATCCGCAGCAAGCTGCGCCATGCTGGCGTAGGTCTCTTCGACGGTGCGATAGCAGGCAAAGCCGGGGATGCCAGCAGTGCGCGCGGCGGCATTGACCGTGGCAGTGAGCGCCGCGCGTGCGGCGAGCACGGCTTCTGTCGCCGCCTGATCGATCTCGACGCGGCGGCCCTGCGTCTGCACCTGGTGCAGCTCAGCGGGCGTCAGCCACACGGTCGCGCGCTGCGTCTGGTGATCGACGCGCCATACATCGTACTGCACGACCAGGCGTTGCAGATCGGCCGGGTCGGCAAATGAAACCTGGGCAACGACGCCCTGCGACCCTGCGGGAAGCGTAGCTTGCGCCTGCGCCACCGCGGGCGTCGCCAGCAGCACGCTGATGAACAGACAAATTGCGCTGATCCAATACAAAATCCGCATGATGGTTATCTTCCAAATCCAAAGTCCACCGCGCTCAAAAAGAGCGGGATCATCAAGATGGCGCCGACCAGGATCGCGGCGATCTCGATGTAGACCCAGCCTTGCGCCGCGCGCAGCCATTGCCGCGGCCACGAACCCGACGCACGCCGCCGCGCCTGATAGACATAGCGCACGAGATACGCTTCCTGTTCGCGCACCGGCTCCAGCGGCTGTATATCCCAGCCCGCGTGCTGAAAGAGGCGCGGGGCAGCCGTCACCAGCCGATGCGCCAGCCAGCCCAGCGGCAGCACCGCGGCCAGCACAAAGAGCGCGGCGCCGATCGCCACATCCACCCAGTACCACGCAAGCGGGCTGAAGTGCGCAAAGACATCGACCCATAGCCACAGGACGAACCCCAGCAACGGCGAGGCAAGCAGCCACATGCCCGCGGCGTTTGGTGTGGCTTCGATCAAATCGGCAGGAACTTCTCTACGTTCGATGCGGGTTGTGCTCAATGTAGCGCCTCAAGATCATTTCTCCAGTTGGGAATTGCTGCGCGGTGACGCCATCGCCAGCGCAGCCCCACCGGGTAGCCCGCCATCTTCGCCAGATCGCCGGTCACGCGGATGAGGGGGACGAGCAGCGCCGCTACCAGCCGCTGCTGTGGTGGCAGCGACGCGCCGAGCACGCGCAGCCGCTGCCACGGCCGGCGACAGTAGAGGATGACGCCCGCCAACAGCCCCAGCCACCCCAGCCAGCGCGCAAAGAAGCCAAAGCAGGCATGGCCGAGCAGCAGCGGCAGCGCCACCAGGTAAGTGGCATAGCGGATGGCGTGCCGCTTGCGCCACAAATCGGCCTTGCCGTCGCCGCGTGCGTAGCGATAGTACTGCGTCCAGAATTGACACAGCGATGTGCGGGGGCGAAAGTGCACGCGCGCGTCCGGCGCCCACGTAAAGCCGGTCGGGCGCGCCGGCGCCTGGGCATTGATGGCGAAGTCGAAGAGCAGATCCTCGCAGTAATCCAGCCATTCGGGATAGCCGCCGGCCTGCGCCCACGCGGTTTTGGTGAAGGCGACCGAGCGGCTGCTGGGCAGAAAGCGGTCGGGGTCGATGTCGTCGCGCAGCGGCAGCACCGTGGCGGCCATCGCCGTCGGAAAGACTCCCTGCGCGTCGGGTACAAACCAGCCCGCCGCGGCCAGCGTGTGTTCATCCTGCGTCCACGGCTCGACCAGCTTCTCCAGCCAGGTTGCTTCGAGGCGCACGCCCGCGTCGGTGGCCGCGATGATCGGCCCGGCCGCTGCTTCAATTGCCAGATTGCGCCCGCGGCTGATGTTGGCGCCGGGCGCTTCGAGCACACGCAGGTTGGGCAGGCGATCAGGATGCTGCGCGGCATAGGCGCGCAGCGCAGCGACGGCGCCGTCCGTGCTGCCGCCGTCGCAGATCACGATCTCATCGGGGCGCCGCGTCTGCGCGGCCAGCGAAGCAAGCAGGCGCTCGATGCTGTGGCGCTCGTTGTAGATGGTGGCAATCACAGAAACTTTCATGCGCGCCATTGTGCCGCAGATGCGCGGGGGTTGGCAATTTTGCGCGGCGGTTCTTGCTTGCAGGGTGCATGGCGGCGTGTTGATGCGCGCACTCAGGCAATGGTGCAAATTAGTCTGGCCGCGCTCAATTAGCAAATTTACCAGCGTGCGTCGCCCCGGCCAAGATCGATTTGGCTAGCGAAGTTGCGTGTGGCCGGGGCGACGCACGCAGATCACCACAAGTCCGCCAGGGTCCGTCATCTGCCGCACCGGCTCCGCCAGAAACATCTCCAGCGTGGGACGCGCCGTCAGCACAAAATTGAATGTCGTGTGTTCGTAGCGCCATGCGCCGAGCGGCCAAGAAGCGCGCCCGTTATACGTCACGCGCACCACTTCGTCCAGCCCCAACGGGCAGGAGAGCGGCGGGCGGTGCGAGCGGTCGGGCGCACCGACGTTGAAGCGTGAATAGGTGTAGCGCACGACCGCGCCTTCGTTGTGGGGAAACTTGACGGCCACCGCGCCCCAGTCGTGCGGGTCATAGAAGCTGAAATGGGTTTCCACCGTCTGCTCCGGCGCATACGCGGAGCGCTCCCACATGACAATCGACGAATAGGTGTTGGTGCGGGCCAGTTGGGTCAACTCGCCTGCGCTGAGCACAAAGGCCGGCGGGCAGTGGGCGCGCCGTCCGGCGTCCGGCATGCCGCGCCCGGCCTTACTCCAGTAGATCGTGACTTTCTGGGCATAGAGGGCGCCGAGAATCGGCTTTGGCGTGGTGTACATGGGTAAGCTCCGGGTTCACGCAACGGGTCAACAGAAGCATGGTGCAAAAACGGCGTCGCTGTTTGGGTGGGACTGGTGCGGTTTGCCAGATCGCTCTGGTTGATCTCGCGTATGTTTCATGGCGCCCGCCTTCTGCTGACTCGACGAGGCGGTGTGGATTGAGTTTGACGCATACAGGCAACTTGCAGAAGACTTAGAGGTGCATCCTGATATCCTCGCCCCTTGCTTCTCATTGCCGTCCTGTCAGATTTCAATACTTTTCAATTGTTATAACTCACAACCCACAATCTGAAGGATCTCTCATGCACCGCTTGCTCGTCACGCTGACAGCTACCATCCTGCTCGGCCTCTGCGCTACTTCTGTCGTCCTTGCTCAAAACGCCACGCCTACACCGTTGCCACCTCAGCCCGTCGACGACTATGAAAGCGAGGCGCTTGTCCAACTGGGCAACCTCCGCAACGTCGCTGGCGACATGTACGCAGTCATCGGTGTCAGCAACGCTGTGCTCGCCTTTTATGCAGAATTGCTACAAGACGAGGTGCGGCCCTTTGCGTCGGCGGTTGAGCCACCTGCCGAGTTCGCCGCCTTTCACTCCCGTCTCTTTTTGGCCGTGCGCCCATGTGCAACCGCCAACACAGTTTTGCAGTCGATGGACACTGACGTCTTCTCTTTCCTGATTGCATCCAGTTATACACAGGCGTGCTATGCGGCGGTCAGCGACGCCTCAGCAGAATGGTCGCACGCTACCGGCACAGCACCGATCTTCGCCAATGTGCTGCCGCTCGACCTGATGCTTGAGCCGACGGCCGCCATCACACCTGCTGCTACGGTAACGGCGCCGGTCAACGCCGCTACGCCGGCGCCAGACACAGTGAGCGCCGTCGATGACATCGGGCTGACTTGGAGCGTCTCCACAGACTCCGACCCAGCGATCATACTTGAAGCGTGGACAGCTTATGTAAATCAAGCGGGTGACTTCGCCGTTACCGGCCGGCTGCGCAACGTGGACGCCAGCCGCCAGTTCTCACTGGCCAGCATCCTGGTCAAGTTCTACGACGCTGACGGCAAGTTGGTGAATGTGGAGGAAGGTTCCGCCAGCGGGCACTGGGTTGACCCTGACGAAGTGACAACATTCGCCTTTGACACCTATTTCGCCCCCATTGAGGTGGCCTCTTATGTGATTGAGATTGTGGGCGGCGACTGACAAGAATAGTGATATCGGCTGATACATTGTCCATCGCTGATAGCCATTTCTTACTGAGGGCGGCGTTGGATCAATCTAGCGCCGGCTTGAGTTGTTCCAGATGCTTTATGGGAAAGTCCTAACGCCCGTAGCAGTTTATGCTAAGTTTTTGGCGATAGAGCACGCGCTGCGACAATCCATCCTTGCATCGGCATGCTGGATTCGCCCGACTGAACTTGTTGATCCTCGCCGTGCAGATACGTTTATGGGCATCGGGCGTGGCGAAGCTGAAGTCCTGGTGTTGGCGCAGGAGCGAGATGCTCGTCTGGTCATCATTGACGGTCGGCGCGCTCCCATCCTTTTGACCGCGCTTACCTGCCAGCGCAAGGCAGGCATCAGCGATGAGCAGTTGGCCGATCTGGTGATCGAGCTGCGCGCCGAGGATCGGCTGTGCATTGTCCGCGACGGCAGCGGTGCGGACGGGGGTGCGGCGGACGGCGTGCAGATCGTGTGCAGTCTGGGATTGGTGTAGAATTTGACTATCTTTCCAAATGGCGATTCAATCCACACAACTTATTAGAATCATACACATTGGAGAGGCTCATGCGCACCAATATTGTTCTTGATGCAGCGCTCGTTGAGAAAGCGCAGGAACTGACCGGCATCAAAACCAAACGCGCCGTCGTCGATGAGGCGCTGCGCATGCTCATTCGCGTGTACGAACAGGCAGAAGTGCGTGCGTTGCGCGGACAGTTGCGCTGGGAAGGCGACATCGACGCGGCGCGCCTTGCACGCCTGCCGGCGCAGCCGCCATGTTGATGGTCGATCCGACCGTCTGGATCGACTACTTCAACGGCGTCGTTGACTGGCGCACCGACTATCTCGACACGCACGTCAACCTCACCTCAATCCTGATCGGCGACCTGATCCTGGCGGAAGTTCTACAAGGCTTTCGGCGCGATGCAGATTTTGAGACAGCGCGCAGCGCTCTGAGCAAATTCCAGCAGGTTCCCATGGTCAACACATTGCTGGCGCTGCAGAGCGCCCGCAACTATCGCTTCCTGCGCAGCAACGGCGTGACTGTACGCAAGACCATCGACAGCCTGATTGCGACGTACTGTATCGAGAACCGCCTGCTTCTGCTTCACAACGACGGAGACTTCGATGGCTATGCACGCCATCTTGGACTCGAAGTCGTGCATTCGTGAGGCATCAGCAGCGCTCGAAGGAGTGGTTCAACGAAACCAATCGGTCATTCAGGAGGCGCTTGATGCCGTACATGCTTTCCATCATTGCGCTGCTCGGATGGTTCGAGCAGTTCCCCCGAAACTAACTTGACTACACAAGCCGATGCCAACCCATGACCTCAGACTCCGCCCGTCTCCGCCGCTATATCACCGAATTCAACTTCAAGCCGCTCTTTGTCGAGGAGCTGGGCTGGGAAGATCTGCGCGACGTGGCCGAAAAGCGCGGGCTGCCGCTCTTGCAGTGCGACGCCCTCCCGCCCTACGCCGTGCGCGCACGGCGGCATATCAGCTTTAGCCTGGAGAAAGAGGAGGAACTGACGCTCTTTGCGAGCGCCGATCGCGCCAAGACCGCCTTCGATGTGGAGCGCGTCACCAAGAAGTTCTACGACTGCTTTCAGATCGATCATATCCTTGCCCGGCACTACGGTTTCACCGATGAGGAGCTGAATTACATCCTCAACTACGACATCAAGGTTCGGCTGGGGGCGGAGGATGGGTGCAATTCAACTTGGGGGCGTGCACTACGTCCTCGGCACTGTGCACAAGCGTTTTGGTCATACCGTCGGCTGCTGCACAATGCCGGGGACGTTTTTTGTCCCACACGTGAAGTAGAGCCGCGGAGGATGGGAGGAGGAGTGAGGCGACGAGTCGTGATAGAATAGGTGTAGTTGATGCCCGGTCAGGTCTAATGCAAGCGCCGGTGTGTGTGGCCGCCAGCAATCCCATAGGAGACTAAAATTGACAGTCGATGCCATGAAACTCGTTGTGACCGTGCCTGCGCCGCTGCACAAACGGCTGCAGCAGGCAGCGGAGACGCGCGGGGAAACGCTCTCTGCCCTCGTGCGCCAGGCGCTGGCTGAATACCTTGCACGTGCGGAAAGCGAAACAGACGACGCGCAATTTGCGTCCGCAGTGCTCAGCCGCATCGCTGAGGGCGCGCCCACGTACACCCACGAAGCAGTGTGGGAAGAGCTTTCCCGGCGCGAGGCGGCGGGTGAGTTACCGGATTAGCTATTCAGACGAAGCCAAACGTGCGCTGCCGCACCTGCCCGGCCGCTATCGCCAACGCGCGCGCCGCGTGATCGAAGCATTGGCCCGCAATCCTCGTCCTGCCGGTGCAGTCGAACTCCGTGACCTGCCCAGCGTGTATCGCATCTGGCTCAACGGCTGGCGAATCATTTATCAGATCGATGGCGAGGACGCCATGCTCTTGATTATCGGTATCCGCTACAAGAGCGGGCCGGAGACGTACGAAAACCTGAAAATCGGATGATCTCATCCCCAAATCGGCGCTGCGTGTGCGTTTTTGTCACTGAGTGAGCAGATAGCGGCGATACCCGCGTCTGGGGTCACAAACCTGTAAAGACTAAGTGGAGCACCCAATGAAGGCCGACAGTCTGCAAATGGTCAAGGTATTCAGTTCGGGCGGCGACATTCATTACGTGCTGCCCCACTTCCAGCGCGAATATGCGTGGGGCGAACCCGAATGGAAGACGTTGCTCATCGATATTTTCGGCATCTACGATGTCTATCGGGACGATGAGCAGCCGCCGGAGCACTTCATGGGATCGCTGGTCGTCATCAACGACGGCACGCAGGCCGGCACAGTGCCGGTTTTTCGTCTGGTGGACGGCCAGCAGCGGCTGACGTCAGTTTCGCTGGTGCTGTGTGCGTTACAGCGCGTGCTGAACGGCGAGGAGCAGCATAGCGGGCTCACGAAAAAAGTGCGCAGAATGCTTCTCAACGAAGATGAAACCGGCAACCTGCGCTACAAGCTGTTGCCAACGCTGAAATATGGCGATCAGAACAGCTACTGCGCCATTGTCGAGGGCAAACCGGCGCCATCTGGCGTCGAATCGAGAATCCCGCAGGCGTATGCCTACCTCACAACGCATTTGACCAACCGCCTCAAAAGCGATGGCATCGATCCGAATCGCCTGTTCAACGTCCTGATGATGAGTCTACAGTTTGTCTTCATCAACCTGGAGCACAACGAGCGACCCTATGAGATCTTTGAAAGCCTGAATTACAAGGGCAAGTCGCTGACGCAGGCCGACCTGGTGCGCAACTATATCGCCATGAAGCTGCCGCCGACGCGCCAAGCGCCGGTCTTTACCGAACTGTGGTCGCCCATTGAGGAGACGCTGCTGGAAAAGCGCACCGTCGGCCGCTCGCGCTTGGGCGAGTTGACGGCGTTCTTACGTCACTACTTCGCCTATCTCTACGGCGTGCTGGTCAACGAGGAGCATGTCTATTCGCGTTTCCGCGACCGCGGCCAGGCCATGTCAGTTGCAGGCTTCGAGGATGAACTGGCCACGCTCAAGCGCTTTGCCGGTTACTACGACAGATTACTGCGCCCGGGCCGTGAACCCGACAAAGATGTACGCCGCCAGTTGGAACGTCTGGCGATCCTGGAAAGCGGCACAGCCTATCCATTCCTGCTCTACCTCTACGACGAGTGGCAGCAGGGCGTCCTGAGTCGAGACGAGGTATTGGTGAGCCTGCGCCTGATCGAGACCTACATGGTGCGCCGCTTTCTCAACCGGGATTCGACTAATTTTCTCAACAAGATGTTTCCCACGTTGATCAAGGATGTTCGAGAACGAGGCGATGTCGAGTTTGCAGAGGCACTGCGCAATGCCCTCGGCAGCCGGAGAGAGCCGAGCGACGTTCGACTGCGTCAGTCGGCGGAAACGCTCAACCTGTACGCCGGCGATCGGATCACACGCCAGAAGCTGGCGCTCGTCTTTGACACGATCAACCGCTCCCTCTCAGAGGGCAGCGGCGCCTATACTGTGCTCAGCGATGACCCTACCATCGAGCACATCATGCCGCAGACACTGACCGACGGCTGGAAAGACGATCTGGGCGAGAACTGGCAGCAGGAACACGGGCTGCTGCATACGTTTGGCAATCTAACTGTCGTCACGCGGGATTGGAACTCACAACTGTCGAACAGCCGCTATGCGATCAAGCGTCCAAAGCTTGCCGAGCACGGCCTGCGACTGAATCAGGAGTATTTTGCTGACCATGCGCCCGCAGCGTGGAATGCCAAGTCAATCCGCGAGCGCGCGCAGTGGCTGATGGCCAAGGCGAACAAATTCTGGCCGCAGTTGGGGGATAGCGGCGGCTATCTGGAAGAGAAACCAAAATCAGTTGTCATCCTGGGTGAAGTGCATCCGGTCTACAGTTGGCGCGACATATTGCGGCGAACGTCTGAGGTCGCCGTGCAGTGGTGTAACGACAATTTTGAAGAGACGGTGATTGCCAATCACACCAGCTACTTCACGCGCACGCCAACCAGCGACGCTTGGTATGAACTGCCCAATGGCTGGTGGATATATGTCAATCTCAATGCCGATGCCATCAAGCAGTTTTGTGCGGCGATTGTTGAGTCCGCGGAGATTCCTGAGGAAGAGTACGAGATTGTGCTTTGGTGAGTCGGAGTGGTGTGGTGAGCACGCCCACCGGTTGAAACCGGCGCCTGGCAGGAAAAACCGGCTGAAGCCCGGTTGCCTACCGCTGTGATCGCCGATTATGCAGTGCGTTTTAACGCACTTTGTCTATCAGCCGGGGGTTTTAACCCTCGGCGCCGCTGCGCCCCATCCTAGAGATCCTGGTCAAGCAGGGCGGCAGTAGCGATGCCAATGTTGTGCTCGACCTGCTCTACGCAAAGATGGCGCCGGTGCTGAACGACTATGATCACACGCCGCTGGCCTCCGATGGCATCACCCCGCGCTGGCGCAACACCGCACAGTGGGCGCGCAACAGCCTGCGCGAGCAGGGGCTGATCCGGCCTGACTCGCCGCGCGGGGTGTGGATCATCAGCGAGGCCGGGCGGGCGTGGCTGCGGCAGGGCTGACTGTACAGGACCTTCGTAAGCTTCCTGCGACGTTTGCCATAACTCCCCCGGGTGAAAAAAAAATCTGTCAAATGGCAGATGACGAACGATTCGAGGGTCTCATCCTTCCATTGGTTGAGCCGCGCCGGCGCCGCCGGTGCCTCCTGTCTGGATTCCTACTTTGCCCCAACCCTGCTATAATCACGCCTAACTGTTGTTTCGCGTACCAGCTTTCCGCTGCGTACCTACTATAGCAAGGAACACCCGCCCCATGCCAGAGCGCGTTTATGTCGCGCTTGACCTGGAAACCACCGGCCTGGATGCGAACCAAGACGCCATCATCGAGATCGGCGCGGTCAAGTTTACTGACAACCAGGTGATCGCACGGTTTGCCACTCTGGTCAATCCGTTACGGCCCATTCCAGCGCGCATTACCCAAATTACCGGTATTCGTGACGCCGACGTCGCGGCCGCGCCAACGCTCGACCGCGTGTTGCCGGAGCTGCGCGCCTTTGTCGGCAGTGAAGTCAGCGCCGTGATCGCCCACAACACCGCCTTCGACCTCGGCTTCTTGCGCGCGGCCGGCGTTCACTTTCAACGCCCCGCGTACGACACAGTGGAGCTGGCGACGATCCTGCTGCCCGAGGCGACGAGCTACAACCTGGGCGAGTTGTGTCTGCGGCTGGGCATCCCGCTGGTCGACGCACATCGCGCACCCGACGACGCCGAAGCCACCGGTCATCTCTTCCGTCTGCTGCGCTGCCAGATGCTGGCATTGCCTGCGCCCGTTCTGCGTCTGATCGCCGACAGCGCGGAGGGCAGCACGTGGTCGCTGACCTCGTTCTTTGCGGATGGAGGCGCTCAGGCTGACGCAGGCGCGCCTCTTGCAGCCGCGGTCGCGCCCCCTGTCCCTTTGCTCCCCGCGTTTGAGTTCGGCGCGGCGGATGAGGATCAACGCACGGTCGCGGTGTCCCCGCATCTCATCGAGGAAATCTTTGCGGAAGGCGGCCCGCTGCAAACCATGCTTGGCCCGACCTTCGAGCGCCGCGCCGGCCAGCTTTCGATGGCGTTGCAGGTCACGGATGCTTTCAGCCACGGCGACCACCTGCTGGTGGAGGCGGGCACCGGCACCGGCAAAAGTCTGGCCTATCTGCTCCCCGCCGCGCTCTGGGCGATCGCCAACGATGCCCGCGTCGTCATTGCCACCAACACGATCAACCTGCAAGAGCAGTTGCTTGACAAGGATATCCCGCAGGTGGCCGCGCTGCTGGCGGGACGTGGGTTGCCGCCGCTGCGCGCGGCGCTGCTCAAGGGACGCCAACACTATCTCTGCACGCGCCGCTTTCACGAGTGGCGCACCAGCCACCGCCTGTCGCCGGTCGAGTTGACTGTGCTGGCCAAAGTGCTGGTCTGGCTGCCCACCACGCAGACCGGCGAAGATAGTGAGCTTACCTTCTTCAGCGACGCCGAACGTGCGATCTGGCGACGGCTCTGTTCCGATGGCGGCGCCTGCTCGCTCGAACGGTGTGGCCGCTCCTATGGCGCGGCGTTCGAGCTGCCCGACGCCGACTTTTATCTGCAAGCGCGGCGACGCAGTGAGCAGGCTCACTTGGTTGTCGTCAACCATGCGCTGCTGTTGGCCGACCTGGCCCTCGAAGGACGCATCCTGCCGCCGTACACGCATCTGGTCGTCGATGAAACGCACCGGCTGGAAGAAGCCGCCACCGATCAACTGACTTTCCGCGTCACGTGGCCGGAGCTGCGCTACACGCTCGCCCGCGTCAGCGCGGAGGGGGATCTGCTGGGGCTGCTGCATCGCGTCGCGGCGGATCGTCGCCATCACGCGGTGCTTGAATTGCTGCCCGAAGTGGCAGGGCAGGCGCGACGTTGCGAGCAGCGTCTGCGCGAGTTTGCCGATCTGCTGGCGATGTTTGCGCGCGCGCATGAGCAGGCGCGCAGCGATGCCGGCTATCTGCAGCGTCTGGCGCTCGACGGCAGCGCACGCAGCCAGCCGATGTGGAGCCGCGTCGAGATCGAATGGGACGATGCGAGCCGTAGCCTGCGCGTCTTGCTGGAGCGCTTGACCGCGGTCGCCAACCAGATGGAGCAGGCGCAGTGGCGTGAGGACGAACGCACGGTGCAACTGTTCTACGAATGGCGCGGCGTCATCGAGCAACTGGCCGAAGTGTCCAAACGGCTCGATGAAATCATCCTGGCGCCCCACGGGACTGACCGCAAACATGTCGCGTGGCTGGAAGTTGGCGCCGCCGAAAGAGATGGCGCCGAGGTAGGCGCCACCGTGGCGATGGCCCCGCTTTCAGTGCAGCACATGATCGAGGAAGGGTTGGTGCGCCAACGCGGCAGCGCGGTCTTCACCGGCGCCACCTTGCGCATCGGCGCCAATTTCAGTTATTTGCGCGACCGGCTTGGCTTGTGGGATGTGAAAGTCTCCACCGTGGACAGCCCGTTCGACTACAAGCGCAACGTGCTGCTCTACCTTCCCAACGACATGCCGCTGCCCAACGATGGCCGGTATCAGCAGGCGGTGGAGCAGGCGGTGCTTGCCGCCGCGAGCGCGTGCCAGGGACGCACGTTGGCGCTGTTCACCAGTTACCAGCAGGTGCGCAGCACCGCCGACGTCATCCGCACGCCGCTGGAACGGCTGGGCGTCGCCGTGTTGCAGCACGGGCAGAGCAGTCGCAGCCGTCTGTTGCGCGAATTTCGTGCGAGCGAGCAGGCGATTCTGCTCGGCACGCGCAGCTTCTGGGAAGGCGTCGATCTGCCCGGCGACGAGGTGCGCTGTCTGCTGATCGCCCGCCTGCCTTTTGCCGTGCCGAGTGACCCGATGGTGGCGGCGCGCAGCAGCGAGTTTGACGATGCCTTCAACGAGTATATGGTGCCGGACGCGGTGCTGCGCTTCCGGCAGGGCTTTGGCCGGTTGATCCGCCGCGCGGGCGACCGTGGCGTCGTCGTCGTGCTCGACAGCCGGGTCTGGCGCAAGGCGTACGGCCAAACCTTCCTCGACGCGCTGCCGGAATGCACGACGCGACGCGCGCCGCTGTCGAATCTGGCGGGCGCCATTGAAAAATGGTTTGCACGATGATCGAGATGAATCCACCGGTGCGCGATGTGGCGGAAGAAGCGGATGCAACCGATGCCCAGCCGGCGTGGAACTGGTTTGACGCGCTGTGGACTGCCTTGCTTGACCCGCGCCCGCTCGTCGTGATCGCGGCGCTCTTGTTAGCGTCGATCCTGCTGAGCGTGCGTGTGCCACAGATGCCCGGTCAGTTGCGCGGCGAACCGCTCGCCGCCGACCGTTGGCTGACGACCATGACTGAGACTCTGGGGGCCGGAGGCCCATTGCTGCGTGCGTCTGGCATGTTCGACGTATTGCACAGTCCCTTGTTTCATCTGCTTTTGTGGGCGGCGATCTTCCTCCTGCTGGTGCACACCGCCCATGCGACGTGGATCGCCTTGCATTTCCGGCGCCTTCCTGCTGTGCTGGATAACACGACGTTACACGGCGGCGACCCGCTGCCGATGACGATGCCGTTTGGTGTGATGCGCTGGCGCGCCGCGCTGTCTGCGTCGCCGGTTGCGCTCCGCGGCGGTCGCGACGCAGGTCAGCGCCTGGGCCACGCATCTGGAACAGCGCACTCTGCGCGTACTCCCCTCAGCGCCTCAGAGCGAGGGGATGGATCCTGCTGTGGACGCCCACGCGCCGATTCTGGAAGAACGGCTGCTTGGCGTGCGCGGCCTGCTCGAAACAGCCTTGCGCCCCCTCTTGCCCGCGGGGATGATCCTGGCGCTGCTGCTGGTGTGGTGGTACAGCATGATCGGGCACCAATTTACCCCGGATCCCTTGCTGCCCGGCGCGCGCGCGTCGGATGCCGTGCTCGGCGTCACCTTTGAATATGCCCTGACCTATCCGCAGCCGGGCGTGATCGGGCCGGTGCTCAAGGCCAACAAGGGCGAGACGCAACGCGTGCTGCCGCTGATGCGCGGCGACGTCACCCTCGACGGTGTGGTCGTCAGCCTCCAGCCCGGCGCGCCTTCTCTCCTCGTGCGCACGCTGGACGACGCGCCGCTGCTGGCGCAGCCCGGCCAATCGGCGACAGCCGCCGTGCTGGGGCTGGGGTTTCCCAATCCGAGCAGTGAACAGACGCTGATCCTGCCGCAGCATGGCGTTGGCATGCGCATCATTCGCCAGGATAACGCCACCACATCCGCGGCCGACGATTCGTTCGTGGTGGAAGTCTTCCAGGGCGACAGTGAACAACCTATACAGCGTTTCACGATAAGAGACAGCCAGGTGGAGCGTATTCAAACGCCAGTGGGTGAGATGCCGCTAGGGTTCGTGCCTGTGCCAATGTTGCAGGTGCAGGCTTATTCCGCGCCCAACCATTGGCTGCTATTGCCCGCAGCCCTGCTCCTATTGGCAGGCGCGCTGGGCTTCCGGCGTCGCCCGGCCTTTCTGCTGGCGCAAGCCGGCCCGTGGCCCGTCGAGCGCAGCGTGGTGATCATCCAGACTGACCATGCCGTGGCGCTTGAGACATTGCGCCGCGTCATTGAAGCTGAGCCGCAAGAGACGCCCTGATAAAACGCCAAAGGACACCGCGAGACAAGCTGCTATGCCCCACGCCATGCAAGAGATTCAGAGCGGCGCGGCGTCGCGCGCATTTGTCATCGGGGTGGCGGGCGGCACCGGCAGCGGCAAGACCACCGTGAGCCGTCGCATCTGGGAGACGGTCGGGCGCGAGCGCATTGCCTATCTGCAGCACGATAATTATTACAAAGATCAGAGCCAGCTCACCCCGGAAGAACGCGCCCGCACCAATTATGACCATCCCGACAGCCTGGAAACCTCGTTGATGGTGCGCCATCTGCGCGAACTGCGCGCAGGACGGCCGGTGGATATTCCGGTGTATGATTTTACGATGGACAACCGCAGCAAGGAGACGCTGCGCGTCAATCCGGCCAAGGTGATTCTGGTCGAGGGCATCTTGATCTTTGCCGAGCCTGACCTGTGCGAACTGATGGATATGCGCATCTTTGTGGACACCGACGCGGACATTCGCTTTATTCGGCGCCTGCGTCGCGATATCGTCGAACGCGGCCGCAGCCTGGAGTCTGTGGTCAAGCAATATCTAGGCACGGTGCGGCCGATGCATCTGGAGTTTGTCGAGCCCAGCAAGCGCTACGCCGACATCATCGTGCCGCAGGGCGGCGACAACCGTGTGGCAATGGAGATGATCGTCAGCCGCATCCAGGCGCTGTTGAGCGACGCGTGAGTCTGATTTTTATAGACCACGGATTAGACGGATTTGACGGAAAAAAGACGGATAATTTTGAATAAAATCCGTGAGAATCCGCCTCATCCGTACAATCCGTGGTCGCTTTTTACTAAGACTGTAAAGTCCATTTGTGCCGGAGAGCGCTGCTATGTCCGTTTCCGTGTTGTATGACATCGGCCCCGCGGTGCATCAGGGCGCCGGGTTGGCGCGCTATGCCGAGCGCCTGGCCGTGCATCTGCGGCGCGACCCGCGCGCGTTGGTCGACCTTCACCTCTTTTACAACGCTCACAGCGGCCATGTCGCACCGGCCACGCTGCCTGATGCGTCTGTTCATACCTTGCGCATGGGGCAGATCGCGTGGCGGCTCAGCGTACTTGCCAGCCAGTTCACCCGCCAGCCCTATCGCCCGATCGCCAGGATGGTCGGCGTCTCTCCCACGCAGCCCATGCTCTATCATGCCACCGAGCATTTGCTGCCCTACCTCACGACGCCCACCGTGCTCACCGTGCACGATCTCATCTTCGAGCGTTACCCGGAGCACCACACACGGCGCAACGTCTGGTTTCTCAAGGTGGGAATGCGCCTCTTTACCCGCGCCGCGACCGCTTTGATCGCGGTCAGCCGGCACACGCGTCGCGATCTGATCGATCTGTACGGTGCGTCGCCTGACAAGGTGCATGTCATCTACGAGGGCATTGACCCGGTCTTTCGCCCTGCCACGGCCGCGGACGCGGCGCGCGTGACCGCGCGCTACAGCCCCGACCGCCCCTACCTGCTCATGGTCGGGACGCTGGAGCCGCGCAAGAACCATGCCATCGCACTGCGCGCGCTGGCGCAGCTCAAGCAGGCAGGGCTGGCCCATCGGCTCGTGATCGCAGGCGGCCGCGGTTGGCTGTTTGAGCCGATCCAACGGCTTGTGGAAGCGTTGGGCTTGACCGACGACGTGGTTTTCGCCGGCTATGTTCCGGCGGAGGAACTGCCGTTGCTCTACACGGGCGCGGCGTGCGTCTTACTGCCCAGCCTTTACGAAGGATTTGGCTTCCCCGTGCTGGAGGCCATGGCGTGCGCCGCGCCGGTCGTGTGCAGCAACGTCAGTAGCCTGCCCGAAGTCGCCGGCGACGCGGCGCTGTTGACGCCGCCGCACGATGTCGCCGCGCTGGCCGCGGCCGTGCATCTCGTCGTAACCCAGCCCGCACTGGCTGCCGAAATGCGCCGCCGCGGGCCGCGCCAGGCGGTGCGCTTCCGCTGGGAAAGCTGCGCCGCCGCAACCGCTGAACTCTATCGCGCCGTGGCGAGGGGTCCAAAGCCGTCGGACTGGTAGCCCGACCTACTGAAGGCAATGAAGCCGGTCACCGGTTTGGTCATCTTGTTGGCGATGTACTTGGCCGCTTTCTGCTCGTCCGCGCCGCCGAGCTCACCGATGTTTATTGATTGCACCTCAGCCGCAATGTGATAGCATACCTCCATTAGAGCCGCCCATCGATTTTTTAGAGAGAGAGAACGAACCACCATGAACGCCCACCCACGTTATGGATTGTCGTCGTTTGTGATTGCCCTGGCTGCTATGCTACTGCTGCACCATGCGCTGACCGGTGTTGTGCAGGCGCAGCCGCTGCTGCCACAAGCACCGCTTGCTTGCAGCGACGGCGACCAGCCGAGCGGGGCTGTCTATCGTATTTGTATGCCCAGCGCTAACTGGAACGGTGACCTTGTCATCTACGCCCACGGGTATGTCAAACCGAGTGCACCAATTGCCATTCCCGAGGACCAACTCGTGATTGGCGGCTTCCCGATTGCCGATCTGATCACCACCCAAGGCTTTGCCTTTGCAACGTCGAGCTACCGGCGCAACGGCCTGAGCATCCTCGAAGGCGTCGATGATTTGTTGGAGCTTGTGGATATCTTCGCCGCACAACATGGTCAGCCCGACCGCATCATTCTGACCGGCGTCTCCGAGGGCGGCGCGATCACGGTGTTGGCGCTCGAACGCCATCCGGATGTGTTCGACGGCGGGATGGCGCTGTGCGGCCCCTACGGCAACTTCCAGCGCCAGATCGACTATTTCACCGATTTTCGTGCTGTTTTCGATTTCTACTTCCCTGGTGTGATCGCGGGTGGGCCGATTTCGATCCCAGTTGCGTTGGTCGACGACTGGGAAACGACTTTCTACTCGGAGACAGTCAAGCCATTGCTTCTTAGCCCGACGTCGGTAGTGAGCATGAGTCAGGTCATCTCGGTCACCGGTGCAGCAGTTCTCAACGTCAACACCGCTGCGGGAATGGAGCCGACCTTCGACCGGTTGCTTTGGTACAACGTGCAAGCAACAAACGATGCGCGTGAGCATCTCGGCGGCAACCCGTTTGGCAATGTTGACCGCGTTTACACCGGCTCGCTGGATGACGATGCACTCAACCAGGGCGTCTTCCGCGCGACTGCCGATGCGATAGCGACGGATGAGATCGCGATGAATTACGAAACATCCGGTGTGCTGCGCGTGCCCTTGATCACCCTGCACACGACAGGGGATGAGGTCGCACCCTACTGGCAGGCGGCGCTCTACGCACAGAAAGTGGCGGCAGCCGGCAGCGGCGCTTTTTACGAGCATCGCTCGGTGAATCGTTTTGGGCACTGCGCCTTTCAGTCATGGGAAGTGCTCGACGCGTTTGACTACATTGTCGCCAGAGCAAACGCCCGTTCCCTCTACCTGCCCTGGATTGCAGCACAGTGATAATAGCTTTGCATTTTCTATGTAGAATTTTTGCATAAGGTATTTTCTGGAAATATGGTTACGTTCATTCCCTGTAAGGTGCGCTATGCTGAAGGCCACCAAAGCTAGGTGCGTAGCTTTGGCCGGAACAACTTTGACATTTCACGAGGAAAAAACTAACCATGTCGCGAAAGTTACTCATGTTTCCCGCTCTGTTCTTGGCAACGGTGCTCTTGTTCGGGCTGACAACTCCCCTGTCGGCTCAAAGCGCCGACTCTGCTACGGATGGCCCCTCCGCCAACCCGATCGTCAACATCGCGCATTTTGCCCCATTTGCCGCGAATCCAGCCGATACGTCGGTCACAATCACCATCAACAGCGCCATCGACGTTCTCACCGAAGTCGTTTTCGCAGATACGGTCGTCGGCCTGTCGGTGCTGCCTGCCAGGCGTCTACACCGTCGAGACTCAAGCCAAACGGGGCTCTAACACGGTGGCTATGTCTGGCGTTTTCGCTTGAGAGCAACAACGAATATTCTCTTGGCGGTTGGTGACGGTTCAGCTAACATGCCGCTGGAACTGAAGGCAATCGTGAAGGATGCCGTGGCGCCGACGCCAGGCAACGCCAAGGTGCTGATCGGCCTGGTGCGCGCTTTGCCCCGACTGTCGCCGCGACTGCAGTCGATCTGTGCAACGACGCCGACACCTAGCAAGGTTGCAGGGATCTGCTAAACGGTCTCCAATTCCAGGATATGGAGGTTCCTGCTGGCATCTACGATCTGAGTATTGCACTTGCGGGCACAAATTGCGCCGGGACGGCCTACGATCTGCCAGCGCTTCAGTTCAACGCCGGTGAATCCTACGACGCCTTTGGATCGGGAAGAACAACGCCTGCGTTCCCGCTAGATGTCGTCTCGCTGAGCGGCCTGGACTTCCCAGGCCTGGCGACGATCGGTCACTTTGCGCCAATTGCACGGTACAATTCTGGCACTGCGGTTGACATCCGCGTCCATGGGGCAACTGGCCTTCACCAACGTCGTCCACGGACAATTGTGCCCGACGTTGTGGTGCCTTCGGGCGATGTGTTTGTCGAGGCCCTGGACCGCAGCCAATGCCGCGTCAGCTGAGGTGAGCAATGCAAAGATCCGAGCTGGCACCTTCCCGTTAGCGCAAATGAGCGAGTACGTGCTCTATGCCATTGGCGGGCGCCAACGGATGGTTTGGTGCGTTCGCCGCCGCCGAGATTTCCAAGACGCTTCGATCAGGTGTGGCGCTTGTCACTCTGGGTGTCCCGGCGCTTTGCCAGCACGGCGGCGGAGACCGCGGTCGATATCTGACTGGGCGGTAGGCGCCTGCTGGTTTGACAAACCTTCAGTAATCCGGCATTCTGGCTAATCTGCCGCCAGGCCAGGCGTTTATGACCTTGCCATTACCGTGCATGGAACCAACTGCGAGACAGTTGCGATCGATGCTGCCTCCATTCCCGCTTGCGGGAAGGCGACATATTGTCCAACGCCTTTACGATTGGAGCACCGAAGGAAGTTGCTCCAGCCGCCGGTCCGAGTTCCCGCTGACGGTTGTCTCAACCACGGGGCTGCGTGCAGCGTACGAGCAGTTCCTGCCGTCGATCTGGCATGCCGTAGCTGAGTAACAAACAGGTTTATCTATAAAGAGGCGTCCCGCACCGGGACGCTCCTCTTTGGTTTGACTGGGTTTTTGATTGGTCAGGTTTCATCTCGGCGCAACTGTCAGGGCAGACTTCGAGCCTGCTCAGTGTAGATTGCTCGCCACCAGGTCGGCGATCCGTCCGGATGGTGGGTTCCTGGCGCCGACCTGGGTTAGCGCAGCGATCTTCTCCGCGGCTGTGCCTTCGCCACCGGAGATGATGGCCAGCGTGCCCCATGCGGCGTCCGGGCGGCGCGGTCTGGCCGGCAATAAAGCCGGTCACTGGCTTGGTCATCTTGTTGGCGATGAACTCCAGCGCCTTCTGCCTTCGTCCGTGCCGCCGATCCGCCGATCAGGATCACCTGTTCGGCCTCCGGATCCGCTTCGAACATCTGAAGCACGTCGAGGAACGAGGTGCCGTTGATGGGGTCGCCGCCGATGCCGACCGCGGTGGTCTGTCCGATACAGCGTGCGGTCGGCGCACAGACCACTTCGTAGGTGAGCGTGCCCGGCGGCTGACCAGCGCCGACGTTGCCTTTGGTCACTGATGTGGCCGGGAATAATGCCGACCTCTTGGCCTGGTCCGGCGTGATCGGCCGGGGCAGTTGGGGCCGATCGCCGGGTATGCAAGCTGTCGAGGAAGGCGCGCACCTGCACCATGTCCAGCACCGGAATGCCGTCGGTAATGCACACGACCAGGTCGATGCCGGCGCCCGCAGCTTCAATGATAGCGTCCGCGGCAAAAAGCGCATAAACCAAAGATGATGCTCGTATTGGCGCCCGTTGCACTCACCGCATCGCGCACCGTATCAAAGACCGGTACCGTTGCAAGGGCCGGTTCGCCGCCCTTGCCCGGCGTCACGCCGCCCACCACCGGCGTGCCATAGTCGATCTGTTTGGTGTGAAAGGCGACCCTCGCGCCCGGTGATGCCCCTGCACCACGAGGCGGGTGTGTTTTCGACCAGAATGCCACTGCAACTCTCCTTTGGCCGCGGCGACCGTTCTCTCTTGGCGGCCACGGCCAGGCTGACGCCGGTGATCAGGTTGGCTATCGGCCAGGATGCGCC
>JADJVW010000012.1 GCA_016710365.1 Candidatus Caldilinea saccharophila
CATCCGTTTCTATCGCGACAGCGAGCACGCAGGGCGCGGCTTTCTTTGGCTCTGGCTGGCGACCGCGCTGCCGACGATCATCGGCTGGCACGGCGCCACGTTCATGGCTTTCGTCCATCCGGTTGCCGAACCGCTCTTCTTTATCCTGCTGGCGCCGGTTGGGCTCAGCGCGTATGTGCTGGACCGTCTCTATGCGCGCCGCTTTGCCCCGTCGCTCTGGCTGACGCTGGTCTTTCCGGTCGCTGCCACCGCCCTGGACTTTTTCTCTTCCACGGGCAGCCCCTTCGGCTCCTTTGGCGCCGCCGCCTATAGCCAGCGCGAGGTGATCTGGCTGATGCAGCTTGCCGCGGTCAGCGGTCTGTGGGGCATCACCTTCGTGATGTACTGGTTCGCCAGCGTCGCCAACACTGTCTGGGAGCAGGGCTGGGCGTGGCGTAAGGTGCGCCGTGTCGTGCTGGTCTATGCCGGTGTGCTGCTGCTGGTCGTCGCCTTTGGCGCCGGTCGCCTGGCCCTGGCGCAGCCCGCGGCGCAGCAGCCCATTGTCGCCGGCTTCTCCCTCCCGCCCGGCCAGGTCAACACGCTGTTGGCGCAGCTCGGTCGCGGCGACCGAGACGGCTTCACCGCGGCGACGCTCGACCTCCACGCCCGGCAACTCGCGCAGATGCGTGATGCCGCGCAGAACGGCGCGCAGATCGTCGCGCTGCAAGAAGGCGCCGGCCTGGGCTTCACTGCTGATGTGGCGCAGTTGCTGGTCGACGCGGCAGCGCTGGCGCAAGCGGAAGAGATCTACATCGTGCTGCCGACCTTCGCCGTCGACCACGGGCAGGGCACAGCCGGAGAACGTGGTGCATCATCGACCCCACCGGCGCCGTCGCTGGAGCACGTCAAAGTTCGGCGGCACGCTCTTCGAAGGTTCGCGCACCGGCAGCGGCGTCTTGCAGACGGTGGACACCCCCTTCGGCCGGCTCAGCGCCGTCATCTGCTGGGACGCCGACTTCCCCGACATCATGCGCCAGGCCGGCGCACAGGACGTGGATCTGCTCTTTGTCCCGGCCAACGACTGGTACGAAGTGCGCGACATCCACGCCGGCATGGCGACCTTCCGCGCCGTGGAGAACGGCATGGCGCTCTTCCGCCAGACGGGTAACGGCGTCTCCCTGGTGGCCGATGCCTACGGGCGCATCGTCAATCGCGTTGACGCCTTGGCCGCGGCCAAGGCAGGCGACCTCACGGCCCGGCAGCAGGTGACGGCGCCGGTCGGCTCCGCGCCGACTCTCTATCCCATCGTCGGCGACCTCGCCGGCTGGGCTATGCTGGGCGGGCTGGTTCTCGTGGTGGCGATCCTGTGGATCAAGCGACGGCGCTAATGGGACGTGCTATGCAATGCCGAAGCGCGCCAGCTCCGCGCGCATCTCCTGTTCCCGTGCGATGGGCAGGCTCTCGACGTGATACTGAACCCCGCGCTGAGAGCCGATCTGCTCGATGACCGCGGTTACGGCCGCGAAGCCGCCGTTGAGCACCTGGATCTTCTTCCCAGCGGCGTGAATCTTGCCATACAGCTCCGGCCAATGGGCGCAGTTTGGCTTGCCGTCGCCTGGCACCCATTGCACGCCGTCGAGTTCGGCAATGCTCAGGAGATGATCCAGGTGAGGGATCTGGCCCACGCCATCCAGATGGTAGAAGCTGCGCGGCAGGCGCTGGCATGTGTTGCGCAGCTCCGGCAGGACAAAGCGCTCGAACATGCGCGGGCTGATCATGTAGGAGAAGTCGCACTGGAGCATGTAGCTGGGCTGCTCGCTGTAAATGCCCGACCAGTCGGTGTAGCCAGGGTTGGCCGGCTGCAAGATAGCGTTGATTTCGTCATAGAAGCGATGCCAGCAATCGTGGGCTTCCCACGTCAGGCGCTCCACCTCGTGCGGATAATCATAGAGATCCGTCAGCAGCGTCTGGGTCGTGACAAAGACGGCAGGCATATCGAGGTTGCCGCCGAGGTCGGTCATGCTCATCAACACCTGGCCTTGCCAGCGTTCCATTGCCACCGCGCACAACTCCTTGAGCCGTTGCAGCCAGGGATTGTGCGGGTCGTATTCCAGGTGGATGTCCTGGATGTGCAGGCCGTCGCGCGGCGGCCAGAACCATACACTCCCGGAGGAGTTGTCGAGCCGCGCACCCATGAACGCCGTCGCCACGCCCGGCCCGAAGACATCCATGTTGAACCAGGGAAATGCATCACCCAGATAGACCTTGCGCTCTAACTCGTACTCGATCCGGTCGATCAACTGTTCCGGCGCATAGGAGAAGTCAGTGCAGGTGGCCTGGGAGAGCAGCGGCGCGGCGGGCATGGGGCGGCTTGGGTCGCGCCCCACCAGTTCGATGGGGATGATCGGGCGATCCAAGTCGCCTGCCCACCATGTGCGGTATGTCTGGCGAATCTGCTCCCATCGTTCTGGCGTGAAGTCAATTGACATCATTCCTCCCTTATTCTGCATTTGGTTTATCTTCCAGGCAGTTCTGAGGCCGCCTGGAAGGTTGTCAAGCAACTCAAGCGACTCAAGCGACTTTGGCTAACTGGCGAATTGCCTCTGGCGTTACGGCGTGCGCCGGGCGGAAGGCATTGCTCTGCATGTAGCCGAGCACACTGGCGCGCAGTTGGCGCGCGACAAGGCGCTGCTCCAGCTCGCTTTGCAAATCCATGGACGCGACCAGGAGCGAGCCTGCGCCGACCCGCGCCTCGAAGATCAGGCCCAGACGCCGCGCCTCAAACCAGGTGTCGATGGGCTGCACTAGCGGGCGGAGAGCCGGCGGCAAGTGGTCGAGCTGCAGCGCGGCCGCGCCGTGGATCAACTCCCACCACTGCCAGTTGGAATGGAACTCGGTTGGGAAGTCGGCGAAGAGGGGATGCGCGGGGTCGCAGAGAATGCCGAGCGTATGCGGCGCCTGGTTGCGCGTCCACGCCGTGTTCCAGAAAACGCTGGAAAAGCCGAGCTGGCTGGTGGTTTTAACCTGCGTTGGGTCGAGCAGCAAGAGCACATTGCCGCCCATCGCAACCTCGCGTAGCGCCTCCTCGATTTCACTGGTGACCGTCACCCCAGCGGGCGTAGGCAACGCCAGGTCGTCAGCAAAAACCCAGATATCCCAATCGTTTTCGTAGCGCACGCCATCGGTGGCTGCGACGCCGACGACCAGCGTATACTTGCGCGCCGGCTGTGCGCCGGCAAGGCTGCATTCGATCGTGCCGACGATCTCCTGGCTGCTCACAGGGATCGTGCTGGTCGCCAAGACGCCCGCCGCGATTTCCTTGCCTGCATCGATCAGCAACGCCCAATCGATGGTGGCGTCGATCAGCGGTGTGGCGCCAAAATGGGCGATCTGGATGGCGGCGCGCAAAGTCTCGCCGGTGCGCCAGGTGCGTTTCTCCAGGTGCGCCAGCGGCACGGTGCTGTTGCAGAAGCGGCTGAACTCGGCCGCGCTGATGTAGCCTTTCTCATCCCAGAAAGGGTCGAGCACCCCAACCAGCGCGGTGCCCTGGCCGGGAAAGTCGTGCAGGTCGAGCAGTTGGAAGCCGCCAAAGCCCGGCGTGCGCAGCGCCGACTCGATCTCTTCCTTGTAGCAGAGCGCCTGCAGCTTGCCCGATGCGATGAAGAAATCGTGCGCCTGGTCGCCCATGTGATTGGCTTCGAGAAAGTCGCGGAAGATCTCGAAGTTTTTGGGCTTGAGCACGCCTGTGTATTTCACCATCTCATCGAAGTTAGGATAGACGCACCATTGGCCGATCTCATGGCTGACCACCGGTGCGCCGGCCTTCTCGACAAAGGCGCGATAGTCGGTGGTGGTTTCGGGTGGCAGTGCGTTGATGCGCGAAGTCAGCCCCGCGCCCCACATCTGGATGCGGGGGAGCGGCGTGTTGTGGTAGTCGTTCTCTGGGATCATTGGCCAGCCAGCGCCGCTGGTGTAAATGCGCCGCGGGTCGCGCTTGCGCCATAAGTGACCCATTCCGCCAGGAATTCCTCAAAGCGCCGGCCGGCTCGTTGCCGTAAGCCATCAGCAGAAAAGAGGGATGGTTGCCGTAGGCGTCGAGCATACGCCAGCCTTCGTGGTAAAGCCACTGGTCGAGTGGCCGCCCCTCGCCGATGGCCGCGCCCTGGTTCGCCCAGGAGGGGCATTCGACCTGATAGTAGAAGCCCAGCTCATCCGCGGCGACAAAGGCCGCTTCGGGTGGGCACCAGGAGTGGAAGCGAATGTGGTTCAAGCCGTGCGCCTGGCAGATGTGGATGATGCGCTTCCAGGCGTCAATATCGGTGGGCGGGTAGCCGGTCAGCGGGAAGATGCAGCATTCCAGCGTGCCGCGCAGAAAGATCGGCCGGCCATTGAGGGTGATCTGGCTGCCCTGCGTCCCTACTTCGCGCAGGCCAAAGGTCACGACGCTCCGCTCGCGCAAAATTTCTTCTGCGTTCGATGCTTCGCCCCTCGCCCCTCGCCCCTCGCCCCCGACTGTCAACTCAAGCTCCACCGTCAACTCGTAAAGCGCCGGGTTAAATTCATTCCACATCTGCGCGTCGTCACCCAGCGGATAGTCGACATCGACATGGCCGCCCGCGGCCGAAAGTTCCAGCCCTGACAGCCCGCCCGCGGCTGAAAAGCCAAAGTCGGCGCTGACCGGTGGCAGTTGCTGCGCAGTGGCGGCAGCATTGGCGACATTGGTCAGCCGCGCCAACAGGGTGATTCTGCCGCGCGCTGATTTGCCGAGCACGCTGGCAATGTCGAGCTTGACAGTCGCGGCCTTGCGCGCCACATCCGGAAAGACGCGCACGCGTCGCAGCCAGATCGGGCTTTCCGCCGCCAACTCGATGCGCCCGACGATGCCGTTCCAGTTCGACTGCGTGTGGTCGGTCATGCTGTGCGCGTTGGGGCCGACGTCGACGATCATGCGATTGTCGATGCGGATGGTGAGACGATGCTCGCCGGCCGCGACCTGTGGGTCAACCGTATAGACATGCGCCGTCGCCAGGCTGTCGCCGCGTCCAAGCGCGCAATCGTCGAGCCACACCGCCGTCTCCCAGTGGGGGCGTTCCAGCGTGAGCGTGATGCGGCGTCCCTGCCATGCTTGCGGAATGACAAGCGTACGTTGCACCCAAATGGGGCCGGCGTAATACTTCTCCGGCTGGAGCCAGAAGGGTGTTTTGATCTGGCCGGGTTGGCGATAGGCTGCGTAGCGCGCATCTTCGAAAAGGGAACGGTCGACAATGGAGCCAGTCCACGGTGTATCGAGCGCGATGTCGTCGCCGTAGCCCTGCGCCTGCAGTGAGCCGGGCAAAGTAAGGGCGCCGGCAGGAGTGGGCAAGGCGTCAGCATACCAATGGGCGTGCTCGCCGCGGTCGTCGGGGTCGAGCGCAAACGTCCAGGCGCCGGAGAGATCTATCTTCATGGTGGCTTACTCCTATCAGGTGATGGGAAGAGAAGGTAATGCACGATTTGCAATTGTTCAGCCGTTAGTCGCGGGGGCGTGGCAAAACCTTGCCGCGTCTCCAGCGCTGGTCAACCGATTTTGCGCTCAACTGCACGCTGCGCCTGAGCAATGATCATCGAGCAGCATAATCCACAAAACCGGGCGACGTACATGGAGGGAGTTAGCGGATAGATGCAGGATTTTGCTGGAAAGTAGACAGCAGTGCGCCCCAGTGCTATGCTTAGCTAAAACGAGGACATTGCGCATGACATCCGACCTTCGCTGGCTACACCACTACGAACCTGGCGTCCCGCCAACCATCACGGCGCCCGAACATACGATCCAGCAATTGCTGATCAATGCGACCGCACGCTATCCCGATCATACTGCTGTGCGTATGGTGCTTCGCTACCTGCCGCTCGGATTGAAAGTGCAGGCGCGCCTCTCTTACGCCGAACTCAACCGGCTGAGCGACCGCTTTGCCGCGGCGTTGGCTGGGCTGGGCGTGCTCAAGGGCGAACGCGTGGCGATCATGTTGCCCAACCTGCCGCAGCAGGTCATTGCCTATTTTGGCGTGCTCAAGGCCGGTGCGATCGTCGTCAACACCAATCCTACCTATCCGGCGCTGGAGCTGGAGCCATTGCTGCGCGAAACGGGCGTCACCACCATCATCACGCTCAGCGGGCTCTTCGAGCGCGTGCGCGATCTGCAGCCTGCGACGTCCATCACCCGCGTGATCCTGACCGATATCCCCGACATGGTGGGCAGGCTTTTCCGGCGCAGCGTAGCGGCGCAAGTGCGCGCCGGCGGTCTGATGAAAGCGGTGTCACCGCAGCCTGGCGTCTACTTTATGCAGGAACTGCTTGCGCACAGCGTCGATCCTGCGCCAGCCATTGCTTTTGACCCGACGGTGGACAGTGCGGTCTTCCAATTCACCGGCGGCACATCAGGGTTGCCTAAAGCCGCCGAGTTAACCCACCGCAACGTGGTGGCCAATGTCGCACAGACCAGCGCCTGGGTGCCGTCGCTGCGACCAGGCGCCGAGAAGTTTCTTTTGGCGCTGCCGGCCTTTCACGTTTATGGCATGACCGTTGGCATGTTGGTCTGTCTCAATTTGGGCGGCGAGCTGGTGCTGACGCCCGACCCACGCAACACATTGCTGATCCTGGAAACCATTGCGCACGAGCGAATCACGCTGTATCCGGGCGTGCCCACCATGTATATTGCTCTGCTCAACCACGCGCGCGCCGGCGAGTTCAACTTGCGCAGCCTCCGCGTCTGTCTGAGTGGCGGCGCGCCGCTGCCGTTGGAGGTGGCGCAGCGCTTCGAGGCAGCCACCGGCGGCAAATTGGTGGAGGGCTACGGCATGTCCGAGTCCTCACCGCTCACAGTCGGCAATCCTGTCTTTGGGCAGACGCGCACCGGCACAGTGGGTCTGCCTTTCCCCAGCACCGAAGTCGCCATCGTGGCGCTGGAAGCCGATCCGCAGGGTGTATGTGCACCTGTCGCAGTGGGCGAAACCGGCGAACTGCTGGTGCGCGGCCCTCAGGTGATGAAGGGCTATTTTAACAAACCAGAGGAAACCGCGGCGGCCATTGATGCTGACGGCTGGCTGCATACGGGTGATATCGCCGTCATCGATGCGGACGGATACATTACCATTGTGGACCGCAAGAAAGATCTGATCATCGCCGGCGGGTACAACATCGTACCGCGCGAGGTGGAAGAAGTCCTTTTCAAACACCCAAAAATTTTGGAGGCCGCGGTAGTCGGCGTGCCCGACGCCAAACGCGGCGAGACGGTCAAAGCGTGTATCGTGCTCAAGAGCGGCGAAAGCGTGACCCCCGAAGAGGTGCGCACCTTCTGCAAAGTGCACCTGGCGCCCTATAAGGTGCCAATCCTGATCGAGTTCTGCCAAGAATTGCCCAAGACGCAGGTGGGTAAGGTGCTGCGCCGCCAATTGGCTGCACAGGCGACAAGCCAGTAGCCAGTAGGTCGGGCTACCAGCCCGACGGTAGCCGACGGAGCAGTAGCCCAACCTACTCGGGACAATGGCGTCAGCCTGCTGCGTGCACAGGTGACGCCGTGACCGGCGGTCGATTGGGCGTCTGGGGTTGGAGTAGTTTGCGCCGTTCAGGCGTCAGCCGATCGAGCAGCGCCTGCGAATACTCGAAACCGTAGCGTGTTGCACCCCAACTGACGCCATAGCGATAGATGGTCACGCGGCGTTCGCCGCCCGCGTTCGTGCGGCTGCTGCCACCGTGCATGATGCCGTCGACAAAGAGCAGGGCATCGCCGGCGTTGAGATAGGCTGGTACAGCGCCATCCAGCGCGTCCATACGGTCGAGCTTGCCATAGTCGCCGGCATTGGGATGCGGGAAGTTTGCCTTGTGGCTGCCCGGAATCACCATGGTCGGGCCGTCGCCCGGACCGACATCAGTCAACGCCAGAATAATGTTGACCTGCCCGCAGCGAAACACGCCGTGCTCGTAGCTGTATTTGTTGCGCAGCGCTGCCTGGTAGCCGCCCGAATGCACCGGGTGATGGCCGCCGGAGCGCCGGATCGAGGCAATGCATTCGTCGACGAAGAGTCCTTCGACATAGGAACCCTGCTCGCCACAATACCGGCGCACGTACTCGATCCAGCCGGGATGGTCCAGCAGTTTTTCAAAGGGATCGCCGGCTTCGACGCAATTGTGCAGTTCGTAGCCGGTGGCGCCGTTGTAGTCGCGGCGCTGGGCGTTGCCCCACCACTCGCCCTGCTCCAATAGCGGCAGGTTGTCGAACGCAGTGTTGAGTTCGGCCAGCAGGTCGCCAGCCACAACATTTTTCAAAACCAGATAGCCGTTCAGATCAAACAGGAAATCGTCGAGGGCTGTGGGTACGCGTGCAGACATAACGCCTTTTTCTCCTTAGGTTGCAAAAATCGGGTTGAACAGGGCAGGTAGACTGTGCTATCATAGACGAACGATTGCGCAAGTTCTAGCGGATTTCTCGCGTATTTTTCCAGGATCCTACGCTATGTCCCGCAGTGAAGTGATCTCGAACGAACTTTCTAGCCGGCGAGGAGTCAAACCGGCCGCGCCTGGCTCGCTTGGCTTGAGTAGCTGGCGTTGTCAGCCGACGTTGATGGCGATGCCGCACCAGCATGGCGACATCGAGCTGAACCTGCTGCTGGATGGCATGGTGACCTATGTGCATCGCGAGCAGCTTGTGCAGCTTGCGCCGGGATGCCTCTCCATTTTCTGGGGCGCCATTCCTCACCAATTGGTTGAAGCGCAGCCTGCCTGTGATTTCTGCATCTTCACCATTCCGCTGGAATTGTTTCTCGGCTGGAAGCTGCCGGATGGCTTGGTACAGGCGCTGTTGACCGGGGAGCTTGTCGTGGATGGAGATGCGGCCACTGCGCAGATCGACCGCCTGCTGCTGCCGCGCTGGCATGTGGAGCTGTCTGCCGGAGAGTCGACGGTTGTGCTCAAGGAGATGGAGGCGCGTTTGTGGCGCCTGGCGGTTGCTCGACAACGCACACCCGCGCGCGCAGGAGGCACAGTTGACAGCCGGGCCGGACGCATGGCGCACTACATCGTGAGCAACTACACCGCGCCGCTTGCGATTGCGGAGATTGCGGGCGCGGTCGGTCTCCATCCTACCTATGCGATGACCTGTTTCAAGCAGACTTTTGGCGTCACGATCTTGGAATACACGATGCAATATCGGGTGACGCAAGCGCAACGGCTGTTGATGACGAGCGACGACAGCGTGATCGATATTGCCTTGCAGAGTGGATTTGGATCGTTGAGCAGCTTTTACGCAGCATTTCGGCGCTATACGGGGCGCACGCCGAAGGCAATGCGGCAGGCAGCAAAGGGGGCTGCTTGAGGGATGCGATCAGCGAAAATCTGCCTGATCCGCGTCCTCCGCGTGCCCTTGTTTGACCGTTTCAGTTGCGCCTGAATCGTCACCGCGCACGTTAGGCGTTTGGGCTTACTCGAACTTACCGGCCGCGGCCTGACCTCGCAAGTAGAAGTGGCCGGCCAGGATCAGTGGCGTCATCTCCAGGATGTTCCACCAGAAATGAACGTCGAGCCGCACCGCAGTGGTCAGGCCGGGAATGGTGCAGATCCAGGTGCCGCGCGTCCACTCGCTGCGCGCCAGCCAGCCGTCGCGACCGACGATGCCGGGCAGCCCTTGCGCCGTGACATTGAGGACGTCCATCGCAGTCAGCTCGCGCAGGATCATCTGATAGCGGATGAAGGTGTAAGAGTGTTCGATGGTGTGGAAGATGGCCACGGTCAACAGCACCCACATCCAGCCGCCGCGCATGCCGCCGAGCATCAGCAGCACCACCGTGATGAGCACCAGCCAGTTCCACGTAAAATGGACCCATTCCGCATTGGCCGGTGAGAGCAGGCCGTTGGATTGGCGCATCGTCCAGTAAAGCAAGTTGTACTGCGCCCACTGCACCAGATGCTCGACAGTGTGCAGCCCCTGCGCCGTGAGGAGGATGCTCAGCCCCATGATGGTCGCCCCGTAGCGGCGATAGTCGTCACGCCACTTGAGCGCACCGGCCGGCGCCAGAATGAGCAACACCATTGCTGTGGCGCCCCAGAGTGGCAGCCAGCCCAGCGCGACCGCGGTGTAGCTGGCGATCAGGCCAACTGCCAGCGAGGCCAGCACAATGCGCGTGTACTGCTTGGGGTTGAGCAGACGCAGCAACGGCAAGGCGGCCTGCACGTCGAGGTGCGCGGGATGGGTCAGCGTGTTTTGTGTCATTCGTCGCTCCTGGTCACGATCAGGCGGGCGTTATTAGGTGGCGTCATGATAGCCGAAGCTGCGCCATCCGGCCAGATTATCTCCAGCGTGCGCAGCGTCGCATCCGCGGGCAAGCCGAAATGGACGCGGGCCGCATCGCCGGACAGATAGCCGCCCGATGCGCGTACATCACGGCGGAAGACGCCCTTGTCTGTAGACAATGTCAGTTGTGCGCCCACTCCTGCACGGTTGGCCGAGCCGGGCCACGCCAGATCGACCTGCAGGCTGGCGCCGTGACAGAGTTGGTTCTCGAAGAGTTGGGCGAAGCCGCGCAGGTTGTTAACGACAATATCCAAGTCGCCGTCGCTGTCCAGGTCTGCCATCACCATGCCGCGGCCGCTGGCGGTGGCGCCAAGCTGCCACTGCGGCGCGCGGTCAAACGCGCCGTCCCCGCGGTTGCGATAGGCCTGATTTTCCTCGACGAGCTCGCCGTTGGGCAGATGGCCAAACATGTCGGCCGCGATCATGCCGTTGACCACATACAGGTCGAGTAAACCGTCCTGGTCCAGGTCGCCGTAGCGCGCCCCAACTCCAGCCGAGGCGTCGATCCGCGGCGGGTGGCCTGATTTTGCCAGCGTCCCGCACCATCGCGCACTTGCAGCACATTGGCCATCACCTGTGGATCGCCGGCCGCCCGATGCTCCTCGATCTGGTTCATCATCGGTGCCCACGCGGCCAGCGTGCGCGGCGAGATGTCATAAGGGTTCATGTCCGTGGTAAAGATCGTCAGCCCACCGCTGTTGTCAAGGTCGCCCCACTCCGTGGTCATGGTGCTGTGCGAGGTCTGGTCAAAGAGATGCACGATGTTCCACGCGGCCCCATCGCGCTGCCAGACCTTGTCGTTGAGCGCAAAGTCATTGGCGGCCCAAATTTCGGGCTGGCCGTCGCCGGTCAGGTCGGCAATGGCGATAGAGAGCGTTTCGGCCTCGCGGTCCAGAACGTGCGCCTGCCAACTCCCTTCCTGCTGCAGATGCAGCACGACCCCGGCCCGCGGGTCTGCCGCCGGCGAGTCGATGCCGTGCTGCAACAGTTCCACACCGTAGGAGCCGGTCACCAGGTCGAGATCGCCGTCGCCGTCTACATCACCCCAGGCCATGGCGTAGGCGTAGCTGTCGACGCCGAGGAGCGGCTGCAGGGTAAAGGAGGGGCGAGGGGCGAGGGGCGAGGGGCGGATGCTTTCGTCGCCGCCGTGGTTGCGCCAGAAGGAAACGCCGTCGAGTCCGCGATGGGTGAAGACGATGTCGTTCCAGCCGTCGGCGTCCACGTCAACGATGGTGACGCCGCGGCCAAAGCGATCGTCAAGCGTCTGGCTGGTAAAGGCAAGGCTGCCGTCGTTCCAGAAAATCTCCGCCTCGCGGTCGACGCTGGCAAAGACCAGGTCGAGGTCGCCGTCGTTGTCGAGATCGTTGGCGGCCACGCCTGCACCATTGCTGATGTAGGTGCTGATCTCGCGCAGCCGCGTGCCGGTGGTGAAATCGAGGCGGTGGGCGACAAAGGCGTCACTGCACCCTGACGCGGGATGCAAGGGCGCTACGGTTACGGTTGTCAGTGCAGTCGGACGTGATGCTGGAGCAGCTTGCTGAAGAGAGCGATCTGCCTGACAGCCAGCCGACCCACACAGTAACAGGGCGACGGCCCATAGGAGATGTAGAGTACGCTGCGCGCCAGGCTTGTTCACCGCTCTGTTCCGCTGTTCTATCGACTGTTAATTTGGGGGCGATCCCTAAAAACACCGAGTTTCTTCAAGAAACTCGGTGTTTGTCGTCCGTCCCATCAGAATTTCTTCTCGTCGTCTGGCCGCCAGTGATTTTGCCAGCGCGGGTCGATGCGGTCGCTGGCGCGCTGGAAGCGAATGTCGGTGGAGAGGCGCATCCGGCCTTCTGCATTCTCGTTCATCGTCGAGGCGTGGATCATGTACGGGCTGTGCACCACCATGTCGCCCGCCTCGTAGTCGGCCAGCAGCCAGCGCGTGTCGAGCCGGTCGGCCAGTTCAGGCACATTCTTGGTGAGCCAGCCGCCCTCGTTCATGTTGCGGTTGTAGGCGCTCAGCCGCTCTTCGGGTGAGAGATCGGCGTTCTTGACGGAAAACTCGGCCTCCGTCGTGCGCCCCCAGCCGTCGGAGCCTTCGAGGTAGATCAGGCCGCCCATCTCGACCGGAATATCGCCGATGGGGATCCAGCTCGTGCAGATTTGATCGGTGCCCGCGCGCAGGTAGACGAGGTCGTAGTGTGCGCCCGTACAGTTGGGGTCGCCGGGCCGTGTGTGGCGGATCAACATGCGTTTGTGCAGGTAGACCGGCTCGGCAAAGAGCGCTTCATAGAAGTTCAGGATCGGCTTGGCGAGGCAGAAGGCTTCGTACGCGGCCCAGCGCGCAATTTCCGTCGCCTTCTCCGTGAGCAGCCGTTTGTCTTCGCCGCCGCCCGCGTAGATGCCCTCGCGCGGGTCGCTGCCCGGTGCAACCAGGCCAGTATCGCGTAAGGCAGCAAAGTAGCGCCGCCGGAAATCCCATACTTCGGCCGGGTCGATTAGGTGCTTCAGCCAGACATAGCCCTGCACGTTGTACTGTTCGCGCAACGCATCGATCGGCTGGGCGGGATTGGTCGGCGTCAACCGGCCGAGACGGTCGGGCCGGTCGGCGAGGGTATAGCCGTTGCTGCGCAGTGATTTTTCCATTGTCAATGAAGTTGTCAACCCTTCAACCCTGTCGTTGAGATGCCTTCGATAAAGGTGCGCTGCGCAAAGATAAAGATCAGAATGATGGGCAGCGCCACCAGCGTGCTCACTGCCATCAGATGCGGATAGGCCAACGCGGTGGTGCCCATGCTGAGCGCCAGCGTGCGCATGCGATAGATCGCCAGCGCCAGCGGCTGCATCGATTCGGTGTTGATGTAGATCAGCGGCCCCAGGTAGTTGTTCCACGCGCCAAGAAAAGCAAAGAGCATCACTACCGCCATCGCCGGCTTGGAGAGCGGCACAATGATGCGCCACAGGATGCCGAGTTCACCCGCGCCGTCGATGCGCGCCGCGTCCGACAATTCTTCAGGCAGGCTCATAAAGAATTGGCGCAGCAGGAAGATGAAGTACGCGTTGCCAAAGAGCGACGGCACGACAAAAGGCCAGTAGGTGTTGATCCAGCCCAGGTTCTTGAAGATGATGAAGAGCGGCACCATCGTCACCTGCCACGGCAGCATCATGGTGGCGATGCAGACCCAGAAAAGCTTGTCGCGCCCGCGCCAGGGAATCTTGGCAAAGCCGTAGGCGATCAGCAGCGACGAGGCCAATGTGAAAAAGGTCACGGGCACGGCATAGAGAAAGACCGAGTTGAAGGCCGCGCGGTTGAAGTCAAAGCGCGTCCAGGCGTCGGCAAAATTGTTCCAATAGGCTGGATTGGGGATCAGCACTGGCGGCACTGTGTAGATCTGCGGGTCATCCTTGAGTGCAGAGGTGGCCATCCAATAGAGCGGGAATATCCACGTAATGCCCAGGACGATCAACGCCAAGTAGATCAGCCCCAGATTGAAGCCTTTGGCGAAGGATTGTGAACGCGGCTTGGTGGCCTGCTGCACCTGCGGTTTTCTGGCAACGGTCTGGCTGGCGCTTGTCATTTCTCACCTCCGTAGTACACCCAACGCGCCGACGTTCTGAACAAAACTACCGAGAAGATGAGGATGATCAGGAAAAGAATCCAGGCCATCGCCGACGCCTTGCCGATGCTGAACTGCACAAACGCGTTGCGATAGAGGCTGACCACGTAAAATTCCGTCGATTTCATGGGGCCGCCGCCGGTGAGCACGAAGGGCAGCGTAAAATCCTGGAAAGCCGTGATGATGCCCATGATAAAGTTGAAGAGAATTACAGGGGTGCACAGCGGCACCGTCACATTCCAGAAGCGTCCCCAGGCGTTGGCGCCATCAACCAGCGCGGCGTCGTAGAGCGAGCGCGGCACATCCTGCAGCGCGGCCAGGAAGATCACGACGGCCGTGCCCTGCGCCCACACGTAGATCATGATCAGCGAGGGCTTGGCCAGGCTAGGGCTGGACAGGAAGGGAATGGTTGGAAAGCCGGCAGTCTTGAGGAGGCCGTTGATGGCGCCGTACTGCGTGTTCATGATAAAGAGCCAGACCATCGCCGTACAGACGGCTGGCACGATCGACGGGATGTAAATCACCGAGCGAAAGAGGGTGCGCCCCTTGATGTCACTGTTGAGCAGGTTGGCGATCGTAAAAGCCACGACGATGCCCAGAGGGACGCCAAAGCCGACGTAGTAGAGCGTGTTGTACATGACCGTCCAGAAGTCCGGGTCGCTGGTGAAGAGCCGGACATAATTCGTGGCGCCAATAAATTGGGGGTCGCGAATAAAGTCATAGTTGGTCATGCTGTAGTAGAGCGAGGCGATCAGCGGAAAGAGCGCAAAGAGGAAAAACCCAATCAGCCAAGGCGAAACAAAGAGCAGTCCCGCTATCTGGTTGCGCTTTTCGGTCTTGGTCATCCCCCGTCGCGGAGCCATTGTTGCAGCCATATCTATCTCCTGGAAAGGTAGAAAAGTCGGCTGACTGAAGCAGACAAAACAAGGAGTAATCTGAAGATGACTGTCACTTTGGAAGTGACAGTCATCTTTTCAGCCAACTGCTAATCTACACGCAACTTACCCCAACCCCTGCGCCTGCCATTCACCTTCGGCGCGCTTCTGCAGCTCGTCGGCCGCGGCCTGCGCACTCATCAGGTCGCGATAGACCTGTTCGCGCAGTTCGGTGTACTGGGTGATGACGAAGTCGTTGATGGGGCAGCGACGCCCGATCGTCCATTCGGTGACTTCGGGGCCGGCGTCGACATAGAAGGCCAGGCCCGGGTACTTGTTCTTGTCGATGGTCTGCAGCCACGACTTGACGCCGTGGATCCAGCCGACTTCTTCAAAAATGGTATTGAGCGCGGTGGGAGTCTGGAAGAATTCGCCCAGCTTGAACGCGCCTTCCTTGTTCTTGGCATCCTTGAAGATAATGACGGCGTGCAGACCGGTCGCCATAATATTGACGTCCTTGCGGTCGGCCGGCACCGGCGCCCACGAAGCACGATTGTACTGCGCGACTTCCGGCTTCTGAATCTGCGTCTCGCCTGGATGCCAGTAGCCTTCGATGATCATGTTCTGGATGCCCGCGTTGTAGGACGCGCCCCAGGTGCCGTTGCCCTCGACCTGACGCATCCCGGCAAACTGATCCGGCCCGGCATAACGAATGAATTCACCTAAGGTGTCGAGACCTTCGGCCATGCGCGGGTTGGCAAGATCGAACTTGCCGGTCTCTTCGTCGAACCATTTGACGCCGTAGGAGCCGGCCAGGAAGTCCGGCTCATTGGCGATGGCGTCATAGGGGTCGAGACCGAATTGCAGCAGATTGCCGGCGTCATCTTTCTTGGTCATCGCCTTGTGCCATTCCATCGCCTCATCCCACGTCTTGGGCAACGTAGTGGCGTCAAGTCCTTCCGCCTCCGCGGCGTTGGTGTTGACATTCAGTCCCCACCAGTTGAAGCACTCGATGCCGGGCACGCCGATCATGCCGCCCTTATAGAACGCGCTGTTCCACACACCGTCCAGAATATCGTCGGCCTTCAACACCGTGCTGGCGTCGGCCATATCCTTGACATCAATGGTGGCGCCGCGCGTAAAGAGGTTGACGTAGGAGTAGTTGGAGCCACCGTCGGGCGGGGTGCCGGCGGCAATAGCCGTCAAGAGCGAATCCTGGTTGGCGGACCCTTTAAACTCCAGGGGTGGCGTCGCCCATGTGCTGCTTGAACTCATCGGTCGCAGCAATTTTTTCCATGGCCGGGTCAAGGTTGCCCCAGGAATACCAGTATTGAACGACATTGCCTGCCGCGGCCGGTGCGGCCGCGCCCTCGCCGCCAGCCGCGGGAGCAGCACTTGGCGCAGCAGAGGGTGCACAGGCCGCCAACGTCACCACACCTGCCGTCATCGCGCCCCACTGCAGGAACTGACGCCGGCTGATTCCATTGTTGTTCATGGGAAAAAGTCCTTTCATATCAACTGGATTGGTTAGACGAAACATTACATTCAGACAAAGCAGGGGGCGCCCAATTGTTTGCACAGCATGGGAGAGAGCACTCTTATAGGCACAGGATCTGCTTGGCCCACATTGCTCAAATTACGATTCTTCTGTGGCGCCTCGAATAATACCTGGAAGGCCACATCTCTGTCAAACGGCTGCAGGCCGAACGCTTGCTACGACAAACTCATTTGTCATCTTGCGATGCAGTGTTGCCCCCCAATGGGCGGGCTCCTGCTGTAAAACGTCATCGAATGCCGCAATTGCTTCATCCTGGTGCTGTAGCCCCAGATAGCCAAGCCCTTCCATATACGCGCAATGGATCTGGTTGCGCCGCGTCAGGTCGTCGTAGAAAACCAGAAAATCGGGCAGCGAGACCGCGAAATAGTCCATCGTTACTTTGTCGTTGCGGTGCGCCTGGCCATACTCGACCAACTGCTCACAGATCGCGGTCGCTTGCTGGGCTTCGCCCAGGGCAGCGTGCGACAATGCCTGGTACAACACCAGATCCGGCGACCGGTCGTTGTAATACATCGCGGCGCTAAGCGTGACCTCTCCCTGCGCTGCGCGCCGATAGGATGTTGCGGCCTCGGCCTGGTTGCCGAGACCGCCATACGCCCGCCCCAGCCAGTAGTCGATGGCGTTTTCCTGCGCCCCCGACAGCTTGCCTTCCGCCAGGTTGTCTGGATAACTGTGCGCGCGCTTCAGTTGTTCGATGGCGCTAACGGCGTCTCCGGCGGCAAGCGCGGTTTTCGCCAGTTCCATCAGCGCGGTCACATACTGACCCGACACTTTGCCCTCGCCTCCCTCCCAGGGATGAAAGGTGCGCGCCAGCAGGATCGCCAACGCTTCGGCATAACGCCCAGTCAGGTTGAGCAGTGTGACATACTCCACGGTCAGATCGTCGCGTTCATCCACCAGCGCCTGGTGCGCGGCAAGCTGCGCCAACCGCGCCGCAGGTAATTTACCCAACTTCTTGTCAAGCTGATCCAACTCGAAGAAGACGCGGCTATCGGTGGGGTCGAGCGCAAAGGCGCGCGCATAGCTGGCCTGCGCACCGGCGCCGTCCCCACGCTGGTTCATATACGCCAGCCCCAAATTGCGCTGTACAGTGGCAAAGTCCGGGTCGAGCGCAGCCGAGCGCTCCCACAACTCAATTGCAGCGTCATAAACGTGATGCGCGTACAGAAACGTGCCGAGATAAAATGGCGCGCGCGCATCCTGCGGCTGCCGCGCCATCGCCGCGGTCAGCGCCGGCGCGCACTCCACCTCGTTCGGAAAGCAGTAGTCGGGCGCGGCGGTCGCACCCAGGGCAAAGCAGACGTCTGCACCGGTCGCGTCGCCGGCCTGGAGCCGCAGCCAGCCACGATAGTAATGCACCATCGGGTTGTGCGGCGATGCGTCCGCCAGCAGCCGATCAGCCGCGTCGAAGCAACCAGCGTGCGCATATTCCAGCGCCAGTTCAATCAGTGTACCTGCGTCATCCTGCACAAGGTTGTGAAATGCATGGTCATCCGTCAGCAGGAATTGCTCAAAGTGCAGGCCGTAGTGGAGCGGTGCATACGCCAGTCCGGTCGCAATCGCGGCGGCGGCTTCGTCGCTGCGCCCACTGCGGCGGAGCAAGGCAGCCTGCAACAGAAACGCGCCGTAGTGACGCCCGTTGCGGGCCAGACAACGTTCAACCAGCTCGAGCGCTTCCGGGTCGTTGCCGCGACGGGCCGCGAGCCGCGCCAGCTCGAAGTAGGCGGCGTCCTGCCAGGCTGCGTTCCACGTCGCTTTGTAGAAGGCGTCGAAGGCTTCCTCGTCGCGCCCCTGCCAACGCAGCGCCAGCCCCAGGTTATAGTACGGCTCCCCATCATAAGGGTTAGGATTGCGCAGCGTGAGCCGCTCGACCGCACGGCGGAAGTAGCCTTCGGCTTCAGCAAATTGCCCCTGGCGCAGCCGGCGCAGACCGAGCGCATTGTTGCAGCGGCTGTCGAGCGGGTCACGGCGCAGCGCTTCCACGTAGTAGGGCTCCGCGTCGTAAGTGGCGTGGCGATATTGCTCCAGGTGCAGCCCGTTGAGAAAAAGTTCCTCGTTGGTGGCAAGTTCAGCCGGCGGCCGGGCGGGCGTGGCTGGCTGCGGCGGCGCCAGATGCTTATCCGGCAGCGGCGTGAAAGCAAGTAAAGTGCGCTCGCCCTCGCTTACGCGCAAGGTGACCTGCTGTGGAAGCACGCCGATCGGCAGCGCGACCGTGGTCTGAAACACGGCTTCCGGCGACAACGCCGCGTCCTGGCGGAAGCAGACTTCATTGGCGGCCGTCAGGGTCACAGTCACAGTGCGCGGGCTGGTAAGGTAGACGCCAAGCTGCGCGCAGCCTTCGCTGATCTCCAGGTTGAGCACGGCCGCGGGAGAAGCATTTTTGACGCCGCCGATCGTTTTGAAGGGCATGAAGACTTGTGTGAAGCGCTTTTCTTCGCCCGGTTGCAGCCAGGAGAAATCGGGCTGGTTGTCGGTGAACGCGCCGCACATCAGTTCGATGTAGGGGCCGTCAGCATCGGTGAGTTGGCGATCCCAGGTCTGGCCGAAGTTGCTGTTGCCCCACGTCCATTGCTTCTTGCCCGGCACGAGATGGTGGTTGGCGACGTGCAACATGCCGGCCTGCCTGCCGTGGTCGTAGCAGCCCAAAAAGTCGAAATCGGAATGATAGGCCATGTAGGACGTCGGAACAGGAATGTTTTTGTAGCGCGAAATGTCAGTGCCGGGCGAATAATCGACTTTGTAATAGGCGCCCGTCGCAATCGGGAAGGACGAAACCGCGCGCTTGCCATGATCCATCACCGCGAAAACGTCGGGCGGGAAGATCGATTGGTAGTCGTCGTTGACGTGCACCGCGGGGTTGGCCCACCACAAGAAGGTCTGCGGGAACGGTGTGCGGTTGTAGAGCTGGACGTCGATCTCCAGGTAGGCGCGGTCGGGATAGAGGCGGAAGCCAGCCATGCTCTGCGTGCGGAACATGCGCTCGATCTCGCCCATCCACACGGTCTGGCTGCCGTCGGCGTGCGCTTCGATGCGATAATCGACGGGAGAAAACGTGGTGGGTCGGTGATGCTGCGGCCAGTTGAACTCGATGCCGCCCGAAATCCACGGCCCGGTCAGACCGACCAGCGCCGGCTTGATCACGCGATTGTAATAGACGAAGTGGTAGTCGTTGGTCTTATCAAGCGCCATTTGCACGCGGCCGCCGATCTCCGGCAGCAGCATGATCAGCAGATAACGGTTTTCCAAAAAGATGGCCGTGTACTGCTTGTCGGCCTTGTTCGCTTCGACGCGCTCCACCACCGGATAGGGATAGACCGCACCGCTGCTGCCCTGGTAGACGCGCTTTTCCAGGAACAATGGATTTTTTTGTGGCTGGCCGATGCCGTAGGTAGGAATGGTGATCTTTGTTTCATGCACGCTGACCACCGATTGGTGTGGGTCGGTCATTCGACTATCTCCTCTTTGTGGTGACGCGCCGAGGCAGGGTTGCCGGCAATTTCGTTCAACCAGGCGGCTCACAGCCTGCTCCCGGCGCGTCGTGGCCCAGGCGCCTGAATCCCGGTGGAACTCATTTGGTTTGTCTCAGCGTAGCAGGATTCGATTGGGGCGACAATGGATGATCTCTCAGTGAACCTGGAGGATATTGTGCAATGGCCGCCGCGCGGGGCGACGCACGCTGCAAAGGGAGTTTCTTGCGTGGTTGTCAGAAACGATTATGATAGGAGCCGTCCATCGGCCGAATCCGTGCGGATTTAGGCTGTGATTGGCGCAGATGCCTGGTGAGGCGGAGCGCACGCCGCAAAATGTCGGCCAGATAAAGGAGTGATTGTGAATTGGAGAAGTATAAACCGTGCGCGGTTTTATAGCCTGTTGCTTGCCGCCATGATCGGCGTAGCCGGCTGCGGCCAGTTAGACTTTGCGATGGGGCCATTGCTCAGCGAAGTAACGGTTTCTAAGAGTGAAATCACACCCAATGCTGACGGACAGGACGACGCAACCGAAATCACCTACACCTTGCGCCGCCCGGCTGACGTAAGCATCTATTTCGAGAACGCGGCGGGCGAACGCTTTTATTTCCGCGACAATCGCCGCCGGGCGCCGGGCGCCTACAGCGTGTTGTGGGGCGGCGTGGTGGACAACCCGGAAACGGTCGATCTGGGCTACGGGCCGGTCGAAATTCTCAGCCGCGTGCTGCCTGACGGCGACTATCGCTGGGTCGTTGCGGCCGTTGAGGACAACGGCGCCCCGGTTGAGGCGTCGGGGCAGATCACCCTGCGCGACGGCGATACGGTGATGCCGGAATTGCAGAACTTCACGGTGGCGCCGGAAATTTTCCGTCCCAATCAAGATGGCCTTGCCGACGATCGGGTCTCCATCGGTTATTTTCTCACCAAAGAGGTGCAGTCAATCAATCTTTTTCTGCGCGACCCGCAGAAACCGGAATTGCGCTATTTTATCGCCGAAGCGCCGGGTCTGGTCAAGCCGACCGAACGCGGCTATCACGATTACAGCTACGATGGCGGCGTCGATCTGAACGCCGAACCACCGCCGGACGGCGCCTATGAATTGGTGGGTGAAGCGCGCGATGCCGCCGGCAACAGCGTGCGCGTTGTGCGTGAACTGACCTTCGAAGAAGGCGGCAAACCGCGCGCGGATGTCGTGGGCGGCGAGATCGACTGGGAGGGGGAGAACGGGCGTAGGGTGTTGCTGGCGTTCGGCGACAAGCTTTGCTTCACGGCGTATGTTGAGAACGAAAGCACCGTGCCCATTCGCACCAGCGGCCCCTGGCCTGGTCAGGTCTACCATTACGCCGAAAACTACAACACGCTGTCCGTCGCACAGGACGAGCCAAGCTGGCTCCAGCAGGATGGCGCGTGGCGCTTTGGCGTCAACTTTGATACGACCGGCATCGATTTCCCTTATCGATGGGCGATCGGCCGGCAGGAAGACCTGGAGAAGCGCATCATCGACGGCCGCGAGCAGTGGTACTTGATGCCCGGCAAGCGCGGCCAGGTCAGCGGCTGCATCGTGCTTGACGAGAAGCTGCCGATCGGTACGCCGCTTCTGGTGGGGCGGCCTGATCCATCAAGGCGTCGAAGTGGCGAACAACAATATCGACCGCATTACCGTGGAGTTGGGGACGCCGTGAAGCGCCCGATCCGGCTCGCCGCCGTCGTGGTCTCCTACAACGTGTGCGATCTGCTGCGCACGTGCCTGGACAGTATCGCGACGTCAGCGGTGCGCACGGCTGCGACGCGCACTGCTGTGGCGCTTGAGGTCGTCACGGTCGTCGTGGACAATGCAAGCAGCGACGGCAGCGCTGCCATGGTGGCGTCCGAGTTTCCCGACGCCCATCTCATCGCAAGCCGGCAGAATCTCGGCTTCACGGGCGGCAACAACGCCGCGCTGCAATGGCTGGGTTTCTCTACGGCGGAGGTCGATAGCACGCGGATGACGCGGATCGAGCAGATCGCCGCAGATCAAAATCAGCGTATATCCACCCAATCCGCGTCATCCGCGCGCCATCCTCAACCGGACTATGTGCTGCTTCTCAACCCCGACGCCGAGGTGACCGGCGACGCGCTGGGACAGATGGTCAATTTTCTGGAAACGCATCCTGATGCCGCGGTGTGTGGCGCGGGGCTGCGCTACGGTGACGGCGCATTCCAGCACAGCGCGTTTCGCTTTCCCGGCGTGGCGCAGGTTTATCTCGATCTCTTCCCGCCCACGGGTCTGCGCGGCGGCCATCGGTTGCTCGACAGCCGCGTCAATGGCCGCTATCCCGCGGCGCGGTGGGTGCAAGGCGCGCCGTTCGCCGTCGATTTCGTGCTGGGCGCCGCCATGCTGGTGCGTGGGGCGGCGATCGTGCAGGTCGGCGCGCTGGATGACGGCTATTGGATGTATTGCGAAGAGATGGATTGGTGCCGCCGTTTTTGGCGCGGCGGATGGTCGGTCTATGTGCTGCCCGCCGCGCAGATCATCCATCACGAGGCGCAGAGCAGCCGGCAGCACCGCTGGCAGACACAGGCGCGCTTGTGGCGCAGCCGTCTCCGCTTCTACGCCAAGTATGCGGACGAATACCCGCCGGGTGCGCTGTGGCTGATCCGCCGTCTGATCCGCGCCGGCATGGCGCAGCAAGCGCGGCGCGCAGAGCGACGCTTCGCCCGCGGCGAGATCGACGGCGTAGCGCTTCAGCAGGCGCTGGCCGCCTCTGCCGCGATCCGGGAGCTTTGAAATCCGTTTGGGAATGTTCTCCCTTTGACGCAGAGTCACAGAGATGCGGAGAACCGCAGCGAAAATTGAGAAATGCAATCGGCAATTCTCTGCGCTTGCTCTGCGACCCTGCGTCTCCGCGTCAAAATGGGAAATTTTCAGAACGACGTCTTTAGAAGAAGGTAAATTTATGTCGCAGCTTCTTATTTCATCACGCCGCGTTTTGGCGCAATGCCTGGCTGCGTGTGTGCTTTTGCTGGCGCTGACCACACCTGCCGCCGCGGTCGATGCAAGCGAGTTCGACCCGGATCGCGCGCTTGCCCATGCAGAGTATCTTGCCGCTGTCATCGGCGACCGGCCCGCGGGCACGCTGGGTGAACAGGAAGCCGCGGGCTGGCTGGCCGGACAATTTGCGGCGCTCGGCTACGCGGTGCGCATTCAGCCTTTCCCGCTGCGCCGCGGCGGCAATGAGATCATCGGGATGAATGTGATCGCCACCCGCGCCGGCTTGCCGGACTATGGCGTGCTCTACGCGGGCGCACACTATGACACCGTCGAACGCTTGTCGGATCTGCCCTACGGCGGGCCAGGCGCCAATGACAACGCCGCCGGAGTCGGCGTCCTGCTCGAAGCCGCGCGGCTGTATGCGTCTGCGCCATTTACGCCTACGCTCACCCTGATCGCCTTTGGCGGCGAGGAAAACGGGCTGGCGGGTTCGCGCTACTTTGTCAACCACCTGCCGCCAGACGGGCGTTTTCTGGCGCAAGCGATGGTGAATTTCGATTGCGTCGGCATTGGCGACGCCCTGCATCTCTACGCTGTACGCGACGCCGATCGCGCGCTGGCCGAGTCGCTGCCGGTGACGCCGGATCGCATCGACTACCTGACGCATGGCTCCAGCGACCATGCGTCGTTCTCCGATGGCGGCATCCCGTCCGTGATGTTTAACATGCACTCACCCGATGGCGCGTGTGGGCCGGACTATCACAGGCCGACCGATACTGCCGACAAACTGGAGCGTCCGGCCGTCGCACGCGTGGGCGCAGCCGCGGTGTCGGCGCTGAATTTCTTGAGCGAAGGGGCGTCGCCGCGTGCGGCTACTTTGCTCTATCTGCCTTTGATTCACGGTGTGGCAAACCCATAAAGATGGAAAAGAAGGAGCGACGACGTGGCCATGCAGCAACTGGTAGCGGTCATCTTAACCTATAACGAAGCGCATCACATCGCGGCGTGTATTGCCTCGCTGCGGGCGTGGGTGGACGTCGTCGTGGTGTGGGATTCGGGCAGCACGGACACACAAGTTCGCGCCGCGGCCGCGGGTGCGCTGGTGGTGCAGCGGCCGTTCGACCACTACGCCGCGCAACGTCAGGCCGCGCTCGACGCCATCGACGCTGCCTGGATCCTATTTGTCGACGCCGATGAACGCGCCACGCCTGCGCTCGCGTCCGAAGTTCGCCAGGCCATCGGCGCGCCGGGGAGGTGGTGGGCTTGACGCCGCGGCGCAACTTTATCGTCGGCCACGAGATCGCGGCGGCGGGCTTTACGCCCGACTACCAATTGCGCCTGTTGCGCCGGGACGCGGCGCGCTATGTCGCCGACCGCCAGGTGCACGAGATCGTAGAGCTGGCCGGGCCTAGCGCGCACCTGACGCATCCACTCATCCATTACAATTACCAGACGTGGGCGCAATTTCACCGCAAACAGCGCGTCTACGCCGCCTACGAGGCGCGCATCCTGGCCGCACGTGACATCCGGCCGCGGCCACACAATTTCATCGTGCAGCCCATCCGGGAGTTCCGGCAGCGTTTTATTGCGTTGCAAGGGTGGCGGGATGGATGGCAAGGGGGTGCGGATGGCCTTTTGGCTGGCCTGGTATTATGGGCTGATGCCCTATGTCATTCTGCTTCGTCTTCAACCGCGGGCAGGATGAAGTAGAAACGGCTGCCGCCGTTAGGGACATTTTCTGCGCCGACAGAGCCTTGCAGACGCTCCACAATCCGTTTGACAATGGAGAGACCCAGGCCATAGCCCTTGCGTCCCTCGCTGCGCGGGGCGCGCAACATCGGTTTGAATAAATGTGACGTATCTTCGGAAACACCGGGGCCGTTGTCGATCAGCCAGAAGCGCACCCAGGGGCCATCTAGGAGATCAAATCCTAACGTGATATCCGGGGGATCGCCGCCATATTTCAGCGCGTTGACGATATAGTTGTACCACACCTCTTCCAACCACGGCCCATATCCCATCGTTAACGGCCAGTCATTGGGTATGTGAACGGTTGCATTGCGTTCCACCAACATAAACTCGACCCGACTGATGGCCTCCGCTATGATGCTCTGCATGTTCACAGGCTCGATCTCGACAGTCAACGCCCCGCGCACGCCCGCCAGCAGCAATAGCGATTCGATAATATGATTCATGCGCATGCTGTTGTCGATGATCTGCTGGAGATAGACGAGCACCTCGTCGGGGTGCAGGAAGGCAAAATTTTCACGCAGCATATCGCCATAGCCTGCCACCAGCGAAAGCGGCGTTTTGAGATCATGCGCGACCGTGTGCGCAAAGGCATCCAGCTCCTCATTGCGCAAACGCAGTTCTTCGGCCTGGCGGTTCAGGTCCTGAAAAAAGCGTGCATTTTCGATGGCGATCGCGGCTGACGCGGCCAGCGTCTCGGCAAGGATGCGGTCGGCGTCGGTAAATTTGCCAGACCGCTTGTTGACCAGCTCCAGCACGCCGAGCACTCGATCCGGTGCACGCAGCGGCACCGCCAATAACGTGTGCGTACGGAAATTCAACTTGGCGTCGCTGGAGGTCGAGAAGCGTGGCTCGTGGGCGGCATCGTTGACAAGCACTGTTTCGCGGTTGGCAAATGCCCACCCCGCAACGCCCTGCCCTGGCGCAAGCGGCACATGTCGCGGTTCGACGTACTCGCCGTTGGCATAAATTGCCACACATTCGAGCAATTCACTTGCCCCCAGCAGCCACACCGAGCTACCTTCTGTGTTGGTGAATTCGCAAATGCTGCTGACAAGTTGTGAAGTGATCTGATCTTCCTCCAACGTCGAAGTGAAGATCTGCGTCGCGCGGTTGAGCAGCGCCAACTTCTGGTTCTGCTCATGGAGGTCATGGACGATGGCATCGCGTTCCAATCGTTTGCGATGATCCTGGATCACGCGATCGATAGCGGAGGGTAACTGTTCCAGATATCCAACTCCCGTGCTCTTGATGATATAGTCGGAGATGCCAAGACGCAGCGCCTCGACGACAATGGTCACATCATCTTCCGCAGTGACCATGATGGTCGGGGGGCGGTTTTCGTTCTCCATCAATTTGTAGAGAAGCTGAATGCCGTTCAACTCAGGCAGTTGATAGTCGAGAACAATCAAATCATACCGTTCGCGATTGAGAAATCCCAAGCCCTCAGGCCCCGTATGCGCAAGTTCAACCGAGAAGCCTTCCTGCTCCATCTGTTCCTTGAATAGATGGGCTAAGGCAACATCATGTTCTACATACAGAATGCTTGGCTGAGGGGTCTGCATGGCCCGGCTATTCTGCTGTATCTCCACTGGTGGTTGTGTTGCCATACCGTGTCACCCGAATCAGGTTCTGGGTTGCTTGTTCAAACGTGTCATCGTGGCTGATGACGAACAATTGATTGAAACCTCGCACTGCCATGATCTGTTGGGCGAGCGCCTCACGGCGCACACTGTCGAGGTTAGCAGTAGGCTCGTCAAAAAAGGCGACGTTGATGCTGCTCATTTCGCGCACCAGGGCGAGCCGCACCGCCAATGCTGCGCTCATCTGCTCGCCGCCGGAGAGTTGCCGGAAACTACGCACGGCGCCGCCTGTCGTCAAACTGACGCCATAATCCTCGCCCCACGCCAACACGCGGCTGTGATCGCCCATCAACTCGCCAAAGATGGTGGCGGCGCCTTCACTTACCTGACGCACCAGCGCCTGGGTGACGAATGGCCCGGCTTGCTTGATAATGGCGCGGATTGCTTCCAGCGTTTCTTCCTGCCGGGCCAACTGCCTGCGCTCCTGTTCGAGCGCATAATGGCTCGTCTGATCGTTGCGCAGCACCCGCATCTGGGCCTCGTCGCCTCTGAGGCTTCGTGCATCAGCCTGATGCTGGCGGACAGGCTGCCAAACTCCTCACGCATGCCGCGATCGTCTAATAGTACCTGTTGATAGTTGGCAAGGTCAAACTGTTCGATGGCTGCCTGGAGATCAGCGCGCGTTTGCGCAATGTCGATATGGATTTTTTGTAGGGCGCGTTCGACCTCGATCAGGTCGGCGCTGCGACGCGGCAGCCCAGCCGCCACCTGACGTTGCGTCAGCACCGCCTGGTAAGCGACGACATGTTCGCGCAGCCGCGCTGCATTCTCCGCCAGCGCGCGGTCGAGATCGCCCAGCAACGTCAGCGTCGCTTCGACGGCTGCGATCTGTTGCTGCGCCTCCATCTGCTGGCTCTGCTCGTTTTTGAGTTGCGCCTCCAACTGGGGGCGCTGCGCCGCGCGCGCGCGAGCGACTGCACTGCGGCTGCGCGGATCGTCCAGCGCAGCCAGGGTTCGGCGCAGCGTCGAGGCCGACCGCCTGCTCGCCGAGTGATTGACGCCCTGCGTTGTCGCGGTCGATTTCAGCTTCCACCTCCGTCAACCCCTGGCCCAGGTCGTTCAGCTCGTTCTCGCGCGGCAGGCTTCTCCACTCCTTTTGCAATTGGGTGTGTTCTTTTTCCAGGACGGCAATTTCTCTTTGGCGGCTGGCGACGCTGGCTTGCAATTCCGCCTGTTGGCGACGCAGCCCGGCGCTCTGTTCCTGATTCCGCGCCAGCATCTGGTCGCGATGTTCGACCGTGAGCGGCTGTTCGCAGACCGGACACAGCGGGGCGTCGATGTCGCCTAACGCCGCGGTCTGCTGCTCGATGGTTGCCAGTTCGGCGCCCAGCAGCGTCACCTGTTCGCGCGCGGCGTCCAGCGCCGCGCGAAGGTCAGTCAGACGGACGCTGGCTGCCTGACCTTGCTCCTCCACTGCCCGCGCGCGGCTTCGACCCGCTTCGACCTTGCGCTGACGCTCCACAAGTTTCTGGCGGCGCAGCGCAGCCGCGGCAAGCCGGCGGTCATAGTCGGCCAACTGACTTTGAGCGTGTTCGAGCGCCGTCACCTGCTCCGTCAATGAAGCCTGCCGCGTGACCGCTTCGGCCAGGTCGCTCACCGTGACTTCGGCCGCGGCAACCTCCTGCAGCGCCTGTTCGAGCTGGGTGCAGCGGGCCGTCGCCAGCGCGAGCTGTTTGTCCGCGGCGCTGCGTTGGTTCAGCAGCGTTTGCCGCTCACCGGCGCGCGTCTGCAAGGCTGCCTGCTCCGTCTGTGCTGCCAGATAAGCATCGTGGCCGGGCTGATTGGCCGCGACAATGGCGGCGGCCTGTTCGGCTTCGGTGCGCCCTGCTCGGCGCGGCGCGTTGCCCCTCAGGTTGCGCATGGTTTCCTCATAGCGGACTTGCTGCGCGGTCAGCGTGTCCACCAATGTTTTCTGCGTCTCCAATGTTTGCAACCGCACCTGGCTGGCCGCCAGCGCCGTTTCCAAGTGGGCGCGCGTGGCGGTTGCCTGCGCTAAATCGCGCGTGCGTTGCTTGATCGCTTTCTCTAGCTCTGGAAGTTGTTCGAGACGCGTCGCCAACACGGCCAGCGTGCGGTCGCTCTCAGCCATCTGTTCGCGCACGCGTCGCGCCGGCTCGCGCAGGCGGTCAGCCGCGGCGCTGTAGTCGTCGACCTGCAACAGGGCGTCGAAGATCGGTTTGCGGCGGGCCGGCGTTTCGGCAAAGGCCGCGGTCAACGCGCCTTGCGCCACCCCCAAAGCATCGTTGAAGAGGCGCGTCAGATCGACCGAAGGGTCGGCCTTGGTATGACGGTGCACAAAGGCCAGCACATCCGCTTTGCCGTCGCAGATCTTGCCTTTCAGCTCGTCATCGTAGACGGCGTAGGCGTTGCTGCCGCCAAAACGTCGCTCGACCCGGTAGGGACGTTCGTCGTAGGTGCTGAGGAAAGTGACGGCGATGGAGCCGGTGCGCGTCCCCTCACGCACAAATTCCTGGACAGTGTAGGGCAGCGCGTCAAAAAGGACATAGCCAATCGCCTCGATGATCGTGCTCTTGCCGGCGCCGTTGTGGCCGACAATGGCGTTCACGCCCGGCGTGAAGGTGAAATTGGCGTGCGTATAGCTTTTTACATTCTCAAGCTCAAGGGCGACGATCTGCATCGCGCCTCCCTTGCGTGGGTGTGCTCCGTGGTTCAGCGTCGATGCGCTGCAAATAGCCGTCGAGTTCCGCCAGGATCGCGTCGGGGGGCGCACCGGTCAACGCCAATTGCTTGAGCGATAACGCGGCCTGCATCCAGCGCGTCTTGTGATCGGCAAAACGCACATCGCGACCAAACAGATCGGCCAACACCCGCTGCTCCAGCTCGGTGCGGGTCGGTGCGTCCCCGCTGTCGATGGCGAAATCGGCGCTTTGCAGCAGACTCTTCACCTGTGCGCTCAACGGGCGGAACGCGGCGTGCACCGCCGCTTCGAGGCCGGCCATGTCGAGGGCGCGGCGATCAAAAGGCAACACACCGGAGAGGTACAGCTCGATCACCGGCGGGGTGGTCTCAAGTTGTCCGCCGGCGCTCAGCTCCGTGGCCAGGTCGCTGGCTTTGCGCGTCACATATTCGTTGACGCGCGCCGTGAGGTCTTCGGGCGATGTGACATGGTCGACCTTGAAGCTGTACTGGCGAAAACAGCGCCGCGGCGGATTGCCTTGTTGGCTACGATGATGGCGCCCAGCTTCGTCTTGCGGTGTGGCGGTGTCCACGTCAACGGCAAGATAGCCGCGCGGCGTCCAGGCCGCCTCGGAGATGGAGCACGCTTCCGGGCTGCCGGGGTTGTGGATCCAATGCTCCAACACAAAAGGTTTATGGAAATGACCAAGGGCGACATAATCTACCTGGTCGCGCAGCGCAGCCCATTGGCGAAACGCCACGCCGCCTGCCTTGTCGTCCATTTCCCCCTCGACCCCGGCATGGGTGACGAAAATGTTATATTCGATGCCCTCCTTGGGCGTCGCAGCCAGGGATTCGGCGTATAGATTGATGGCCGCGGCCGTACTGGCGCCATAATAACGTAAACCGTAAATGCGCACGCCGGGTTTCGGTTCGTAAAAAGCGCCTTGGCGACGCACGGGATCCCAGGGTTGGAGGTCAAAGCTGCCCTCTTTGACTTCGGCGTCAAGCAGGATGATCAGATCCTGGAGCGCCAGAAACTTCATCCAGCCAATGGTGTCTTCGTAGTAAGTGCGCTCATGGTTGCCTTCGACCGCGATGCAGGGAATGCCTGCGTCGCGTAGCCGGCGCAGGCCGCGCATGGCCTGGTTGAGCGTCAGGGCGTCGATGGCGCGCTTGTGAAAGAGGTCGCCGGCGAGAATGACGAAGTCCACCGGCCCGCTGATGGGCTCGTCGAAATGGAGTTCCTTGCCGCCGCGGCGCGGCTGATAGACGCCGATCGCCTTGTCGAGGACGGCGTTGAACGCGGCCGCAAAATCGTTGAAGCGCTCCTTGTGGCCGTATTGAAGATAACCGAGATGAATGTCAGCGCAATGCAGAAAGCGTGTCTTCATGGAGGGTTCACGGTCTTTCGTCAGCGATAGCGGCGTCGGCGTCCTCTGCCAGCCGCCGGCGCATCGTGACCAGGGTGCGTTGGGGCGCAAACCCGGAGCGCACCAGGTAGTCGATGGCGCTGCGATGTTCGGTGCAGACGCTGATGCGGATCGGCCAGCGTGGATAGTGCTGCAACTGCCAGAGCGCCCAATCGATCAGCGGCCGGTCGTAGCTGCCATATTGTTCGGGACGCACCCACAACTGCATGCAATGCTCGCCGCGCCAGCGTCGCGCGTCGAGCAGCAGGGCCGCCTCAAAGCGTGGTGAATTCTGAATCACGCGACGGTAGTGGACGCCGCGGCCTGCCAAACGCCAGAACCATTCGCCGAGCCGATCTTCAAAAGTCGCCTGAAAGTCGGTGCGCCGGATCGAGCGCCACCACTGAGCGTGCGACCCTAGTTGGTGATTGACCAGCTCGTACAGCGACTGCCAGTCGGACGCTGCAAAGGGCTTGATCAGCGGGTGCGGCGTCAAGGCGCTCACCAGGGGCGCGCGGGGCGCGCGCAGATCCATCATGGCCGTGACATCGTCAAAGCCGAGGCTTTTGTAAAGATGATAGGCAACGGTGTTGGCTTGGTAGACCTGGAGCACCGCCCACAGCCCACCCGCGCGCGTGGCGTGTTCGAGTGCAACTTCCATCAGACGCCGCGAGATGCCGCGCCCCCGAAAGCCGGGGGCGACCGCCACATTGGCAATTTGCCAGCGTGTGGCGTATTTGTCGGCGCGCTGCACCGTGATGTTCCCCACCACGTGACCCTGCTCAACCCACACAAAGCCATTGAGCAAGTCGTTGAATTCTCCCGTGCCGCGATTTAGCACGCCCAACAGACCACCGAAGTGGCTCATCGTGCGCATCTCACGCAGCGCTGCGGAGCCGCGATCATCCAGTTCCGCGGCAAAAGCCACGGAGATCAACTCGGCGACGGCGCGCGCAGGTCGCGGCCGATGTCGAAAGGGCGAATGCCTGTTTCCAACCGTTGATCGTACTGGTAGCCGGGCACGGGAATGACAGTCATGGTCAGATCGCCACACGCACCAACGCCGGGCGCAACACATGGCCTTTGAGCATATATCCGGCGCGCAACGCTTCGATGATATGTCCGCTGGCGACGCCGTCGCTGGGCGCGCTGGCGATTGCCTCATGGATCGTCGGGTCGAACTCTCCTTCCGTTGGAATAGGCGTCAGCCCCTCTTCTTCGAGCAGGCTGCGCAGTTTGCGCTGAATCTGGCGAAAGCCTTCGACCCATGCTTCTTGTGCGTCGACGCCCGCGGGCGCGTGGGCAAAAGCAAGGTCGAAATCGTCCATCACAGGCAGCATACGCTTGATGATGTGAGTGCTGACGCGTTCCATCTCTTCGGCGAGTTGGCGATCCTGGCGACGCCGGCTGTTCTGGAATTCGGCCGCCAGGCGCTGTGATTTATCGGTGATTTCGGCGCATTCCTGGCGCGCTTCGGACAACTCTGCTTCGAGGCGCGCTACGGTTTCGAGCAGCTCCGCTGCGTCGATGTCTGCTGCGTCTGCCGGGACTTGTGCATCGGCTGCTACATTGGCAGCCTCGGTTGCAACTTCCTCTTCTTTTGAGGCTTCCTGCTGTTCAACTTGTTCAACTTTTTCTTCAGCCATACTGATACGATACTCTCCATCAAAAAATTTTGTTAACACTTCCAAAAATGCGAAGCTTTTTGGAAGGTGCAGTCTACTTTTGTTTTAGCCTGACTCAGCCGCCGTACATCTCCTCAAGCTTTTCGCTCATGATCTCCGACACAAAGCGCACCGCGCCGATGGTGTGACCGTAGCGCATACGCACCGGGCCGATCACCCCCAACATGCCCGACACGCGGTCGCTGGCGCCATAGCGCGAGAGGATCAGCGTCACATCGCGCAATTCATCGTAACGGCCGTCGCCAGCGATCACGACGTGCACCGCGTTGCTGCCTGGCAGATCCTCGGCGATCTGTTCGATCACGCCCGGTTCTTCGAGCACGCGCACGATGCGCCGCGCGTTTTCACCCTCGGCAAACTCCGGCGCGCTCAGCACTTCGGCGAGGCCATCGCGGAACAGGATGCCGCCGACATGTTGCTCGATGCGCCGCATGGTGGCGGCCGCAATTCGGCGACCTGGGCGGCAAAAGGCGTCAAGCAGCTCGTCGCCGCCGCTACACTGCTGCCGTCAAGCCCGCAAGCTGGTCGTTCAGCTCATTGCTGACGCGGCTCAACTCGTTTTGTTCGATTGGCTTGTCGAGATCGAGCAATTGCTGCTTGACTGCGCCCTCTTGCAACACCAGAACAAGCAGCACTTTGGCGCCCTGGATGTGGACAAGCTCCATGTGCTTGAAGGTGCAGCGGATGGTGCGCGGCGCGGTGGCTACGGCCGCACTCTGGGCGGTCCTGGCGAGCATTGCCGTGCTCGTGCGCAGCCACTGGTCGACTTCGGGCGGCGCGTGGTGAAACTGACGCCGGATGATCGCCTGTTCTTCCAGGCTCAGCTCCAGGCTGGCGAGGAGATAGTGCACGAAAAAGCGATAACCCAGGTCGGTGGGCACGCGACCGGCGCTGGTGTGCGGGTGGGTCAGCAGTCCCAGCCGTTCGAGCGCGGCCAGGTCATTGCGGATCGTCGCGGGGCTGACGCCGAGATCATGGCGCCCCACGATGCCTGCGCTGCCGACGGGCTGCGCGGTCTGCACAAATTCCTGGATGACGATCCGCAGCACCTCGCGCTGGCGTTCGGAAATGGAGTCGATCGTTAGCTGTTCGTCATGCATGATTCAATACGCGTTGCGATTGGTGCCAAAGATGGTCTGCAATACTGTGCGGATCAGAATGGTGATATCCAGGCCAATCGACCAGTTTTCAATATACCACAGGTCATACTTGGTGCGTTCGACGATCGACGTGTCCCCGCGCAAGCCGTTGATCTGCGCCCACCCGGTCAGGCCGGCCTTCTCACGGTGGCGATCCATGTAGCGCGGGATGATCTGGCGGAACTGTTCGACGTAGACGGGGCGCTCCGGCCGCGGCCCGACCAGACTCATGTCCCCGACAAAAACGTTCACCAGTTGTGGCAATTCGTCGATGTTGAAGCGGCGCATGAAAACGCCGAGTTTGGTCTTGCGCGGGTCGTCGGGCGTGGTCCAGCCTGGGCCATCGGTTTCCGCGTCCTGCCGCATCGAACGGAACTTGATGATCTTGAAGGGACGGGCATCCAACCCCATGCGCTCTTGGGAAAAGAAGACGGGGCCGGGACTGTCTAACTTGACGACCAGGGCCGTCAGCAGCATGAAGGGGCTGAGCACAACCAGCCCGATTCCACTGAACAGAATGTCCACGCCGCGCTTGACCGCCAATTTCCAGCCTTGCAGCGCGACATCGCGGATCGTCAGCAGCGGCAGCCCGCCCAAATCGCCGATCGTCACTTCGCTCGCCATGATTTGAAAGACATCCGGGAAGACGCGGATGCCGACCTTTTCGCGCTCGCACAGGCTGATGATGTTGACGAGCTCCTGGGAGCTGCTCTCCGGCAAGCCGATGATGACTTCATCCACGGCATAGCGATCGATGATCGAGGGGACGTCGACGAGTGAGCCAAGCACTGGCGCGTTGAGGTTGGTCAGCGCGCGCTCCGCCTTGCTCGCATCGATGACGCCAATCACCTGATAGCCTAGCTTGGGGTGCATCATCATCTTCTGCAGCAACATCTGGCCGATCTCGCCGGCGCCGATCAGCAGCACGCGGTCGTCGCCAATGCCGCGCGCCTGCGCCAGCCATTGCAGTTGCGCGTGTACGACGCGGCCAAAGGTGTCGTAGACGATCACCAACCCCGCGCCCAACAGGATCAGCGCGCGATGATACTGAAACTCACGCGCAAAAAGCGTCAGCAGCGCCACGGTGAAGAGCACCGCCAGGACATTGTAGATGGCGATCTTGAACAACTCGTCGAGGTGAGTCACCGGGCGGCGGCGCTGGTACATCCGTTGGCTGAAGTAGATGAAGACCATCACCGCGGTGTAAACGCCGGGCAGCAGCAAAAATTCGCGGAAGGGGCCGATGACAAAATCGGGATCGCGCAGCAGCAGCGCGTGCGCCGACCAGAGCCGAGCCAGATGCTGGCCAGGTCCCCCACCACCAGCGCCACTATGAAGAAAAATTGCGCGCGCTTTAACACGCCGGGGCGGTTTACCCGGCGCGCGCCATATTCATTTTGCGTGGTTCGATCGGAAATGCTCTGTTGCATTTACACGCTGTCCACGTTCATCTGTCGAGCTGGCAGGGTCTGACTTGGCCGCCGCGCACCCCGGCAATAACGCCAGAGATGCCTGGCTACGTCCAGCCCACCCTTGACCACGATACCGAGCATGATCCCCTTGTCCAGCAGCCAATTGGTTTCGCGCTGATAGTGTTTCTGGTAAAAGAGCCACATCGCCTCATAAAAATCAATGCGCGATTTGCTGCTTTGGCTGCTGGCCGCTTCCTTGACGTGTGTGATTTCCACGGCCCCATTGTACCAGACTTCCCAGCCGGCATCTTTGATGCGCTTCGCCCAGTCGAGATCTTCCCCGTACATGAAGAAGCGTTCGTCGAGCAGGTCGGCGGCCAGGATCGCCTCGCGGCGCACCTGCATATACGCGCCGACGACCGCATCGACAGGATGCACCGCGTCTTCTGGCAGATATTCCAGGTTGTAGGCGTTGAAGCGCCGGCTCTTGGGGAAGAGGCGGCTCAACCCGATCATCCGGTAGAAGCTCACCTGCGGCGTTGGAAAGCTGCGGCGACACGCGCGATCAGGCTGCCGTCGTCGGCGCACGCGGGCCGGCTACGCCGATCGCCGGATGGTCGTCCATGAAGCGCACCATGTCCGCCAACGTGGTCGGCGCCACCACCGTGTCTGGATTGAGCAGCAGCACGTAGCGTGGCAAGGCAACGGCTGGCCGCGCGGGAAATTGGCCGAAGCCCAGACGGCGCAGACCGGCGTTGTTGCCCGCGCTGTAGCCAACGTTGGTCGTATGAGCGATCAACTCGACCTCTGGAAATTCAGCGTGCACCATGGCGACGCTGCCGTCGACGCTGGCATTATCTACGACGATGACGGCAACATGGAGTTGATGACGGCTTGTCTGAAGCGAATGCAGACAATTGCGCAGCAGCGCGGCCGTGTTGAAATTCAAAATTACAATCGCCAAATCAACCGGTTTGGCTGAATCAGGACTTGCTGTATCCGCTTCTGATGCAGTCAGCTCTGATGTTGAGGCGATAGCACGATTCAGCATGGATTTTCCTCACGCACGTCTTTCCTCACGTGCCCGCCATTGTAGCACGTGAAGAAAGAAGCGGGCAAAGCAAAATGGGATCCGAGCAGTTCACTTCTGTTGCGCGGCCGCTTGCCGCATGGCGCCTTCGATCGTGTTGGTGGATTGGAATCCTTCCAACTTGAGAAAGTGGGCGGCCGCCGCCAACATGACCTGTTCGGGCATCAACCCGATGAGTTCGGAGCGGCCGATGGCGATATGCTGCTGGCCGGCAAGCCGCGCCACGGTCTCAAAGACGACATGCAGCGGTGTAATCTTTGTGTCGAGTAGATTGATGCTGACCTGCGCCTGGCCCTCAACCAGAAAGCCCTTGGCCTGCACCGCGGGCAGCCCGCCGCTGCTTTCGCGGATCTGTTTGGCGATCGTTTGGGCAATTTCGACCTGCGGCGTGGCGAGGTAGATGTTGTAGGCCACCAGAAATGGCCGCGCCCCGACGACGACCGCGCCGGCCGGCCCCACCTGCGCCGGGCCGTAATCGGGCGCGCGCTCGGGTTGCTGAATGCTGGCGACCAACCCTTCAAATTCGCCGCGGCGGATGTCGGGCAGCCGCCGGCGCGCCGGTCGCGTCGCCGCGGCCGCGTAGAGGTAAACCGGCAGCTTGAGTTCTTCGCCGATGCGCTTGCCCAGCCGGTGCGCCAGCACGACGCACTCCGCCAGCGTGATCCCCGCAACCGGCACGATGGGGATCACGTCCGTGGCGCCGAGACGCGGGTGCTCGCCGCGGTGCGCGAAGAGGTCGATGGTGCGTGCGGCAACCGCCGCCGCGCGAAACACACCTTCCAGCACCGCTTCCGGCGGACCGGCCACGGTGATCACCGAGCGGTTATGCGCCATATCGCTGCTGTGGTCAAGCAATAACACGCCCGGCGTCTGGATGGCCGCGACCAATGCCTGAATCACCTCAGGCCGGCGCCCCTCGGAAAAATTTGGCACACATTCGATGATCGACATATAACTCGCCCCTCGCAACTCGCCCCTCCCCCCACTTTTCAGGTATTATACCCGCCATGAACCGAAATGGCGCAGGATCAACCAACCAAATCGAGCACTCGCCTCCAGCCATCGCACGCACGGAGTGGGATCGCTGGGTAGGCGGACGCGGCGACGGCCATCCCCTGCAGGTGAGCGGATGGGGCTGTCTCAAAGCACAATTCGGCTGGGCGCAACGTCATGTGACGCTGCGCGACGCACGCGGGGTGATTGTGGCCGGCGCGCAAATCTTGCTGCGCAGCGCCTACGGCGTCCGGCTGGCGTACGCGCCGCGCGGGCCGCTGGTGAACTGGGCGGACGCCGCGCAGGTGGCCGCGCTGCTGGCGTTATTGCGCGCCGAATGTCGCCGCCAACACGTCGCTGTGCTCAAGATCGAACCGGATCTGCCCGACGCCCCCGCCAATCGCGACCTGCTGCGGGGGATGGGCTTCGTCCCCAGCGCGCAGACGATCCAGCCGCCCTCCACGATTGTCGTCGATTTGGACGTTGCGGAAGCTGCGATGCTGGCGGCGATGAAAAGCAAGTGGCGCTACAACATCCGGCTGGCCGCGCGTAAAGAGGTCAACGTGCGGGCGATGGAGCGCGGCGACCTCCCTGTCTTTCACGCGTTGATGCACGCCACCGGGGCGCGCGATGGCTTTGCCGTGCACAGCGACGCCTACTTTGCCGCGGCTTTCGACCTGCTGACGCCCGATCACGCGGTTTTCCTGCTGGCCGAGTATGCTGGAAACCCGCTGGCCGCCATCGTGGTGGCGCTGGCCGGCCACAACGCCGTCTATCTGTGGGGCGCCAGCAGCGAGCGCGAACGTAGCCGTATGCCCAACCATGCCCTGCAATGGGCGGGGATGCAGTGGGCGCGCAGCCGGGGCGCCACCCGCTACGATCTCTGGGGCATCCCCGACGAGCTGGGCCGGCTGGCGATGGCGCTTGCCCCCGCGCCCGAGCAAGGCGCGCCCGTTGACGCGCTGCCGATCCAGCTCGACGCGCTGCCCGACCATGATCTGTGGGGCGTCTACCGCTTTAAGCAGGGCTTTGGCGGGCGCGTCGTGCGCGCGGTCGGCGCGTGGGATATGCCGATCGACCCGCTGGGCGCACGGCTCTACACGGCTGGCCTGTCCGCCCGGCAGTGGCAAGCGGAGGCGATAAAGTCGCTGCGCGCGCTCACCGCAAAGCCTGACGGCGTGGATGCCTCCCCTACCTCATCCAAGCCGCCCTCCCAAAATCATGGGGTTCCAGCGCCGGAACGACCTGAAATCGAACACCCCACCGTGAAACAGGCAACTAGCGTCGAGCAATGGCACGGCGTGCTGGCGCAAATCCCGTCGCCGCACGTACTGCAAAGTTGGGAGTGGGGCGAAATCAAAGCGCAGACCGCGTGGCGCGCTGAGCGGCTGGCCGTTGAAACAGCCGCGGGGCTGGCTGCCTTCCAGTTTCTTTGGCGACAGCCGCTTCCCTACGCGCCGGTGCGCATCGGCTATGCGCCCAAAGGCCCGCTGCTTGACTGGTCGAACCTCGACCTGGTCGACGACGCATTGGCCGCGATCGAAGCACACGCACGGCGCACAGGTTGCATCTTTGTGAAGATCGACCCCGATGTGCGCGCGGATACGACCGTCGGGCGGCTGGCGCTCCACGCATTGCAACGCCGCGGCTGGCGTTCCAGCGTAGAGCAGATCCAGTTCAAGCACACCGCAACCTCTGATCTGAGCCGCGGCGAAGATGCGCTGCTGGCAACGATGAAGAGCAAATGGCGCTACAATATCCGCCTGGCGGAAAAACGCGGCGTCACGGTGCGGCTGGGCGAGGAAGCGGACTTGCCGGCCTTCTATGCGCTCTACGCCGAGACTGGGCAGCGCGACGGTTTTCTGATCCGCCCGCCCGACTATTACCTGACCACATGGAAGACGTTTCTGCGCGCACAGGTCGCACCGGACAATCCGGCGGGCGGCGCGTTGCTGCTGGCCGAACATCCTGACGATCCACAGCCGGTGGCCGGCCTCTTTTTGCTGCGCTATGGGGCCACGGCCTGGTACTTCTACGGCGCCAGCAGCGAGCGCCATCGCCGCGACATGCCCAACTACCTGCTCCAGTGGGAGGCGATGCGTTGGGCCATCGCCCAGGGATGCGCGACCTACGATTGGTGGGGCGCGCCGACCGTGCTTGACGATCCGAGTGACCGCATGCACGGGGTGTGGCAGTTCAAGCAGGGCTTTGGCGCGCGGCTCCAACCGCACATCGGCGCGTGGGACTACGTCGTCTCGCCGGTTGGCTATCGGCTGGTGACGCAGAGCCTGCCCTGGGCGCTGGCCGCGCTGCGCCGTCTGCGCAGTGTAGGCGGCTAGTTCAGCCGCTTGACCCGCGTTTGCCCTCAAATTGTGGACGCGTTCACAGTGAAGATACGTGCAAACGGGTATACTGGCGAGATGATAAAATTAACTTATTGGCACGTGTGAGAGGAATATGAATAAAATGTCAACGAATTCCAATAGTCCCGCCGCGAACTCTCTTGAACCGGTCGTCTGGACGCCGATCCAGCAATACGAAGAGATTCTGTTCGAGCTGTACGACGGCATCGCCAAAATCACCATCAACCGGCCGGAAAAGCGAAACGCCTTTACTCCGCTGACTGTGCAGGAGATGATCGACGCCATGGCAATTTGCCGCGAGGACCCGCGCATCAAGGTGATTATCCTCACCGGCGCTGGCGACAAGGCGTTTTGCAGCGGCGGCGACCAGAGTGTGCGCGGCGTGGGCGGCTATGTCGGCACAGACAAGGTGCCGCGCCTCAATGTGCTCGACCTGCAGAAGATGATCCGCTCGATCCCCAAAGCGGTGATCGCAATGGTGGCTGGCTACGCGATTGGCGGCGGTCATGTCTTACATGTCGTGTGCGACCTGACGATTGCCGCGGACAACGCCCGTTTCGGCCAGACAGGGCCCATGGTGGGCAGCTTTGACGGCGGCTTCGGCGCGTCCTACCTGGCGCGCATCGTCGGACAGAAGAAGGCGCGCGAGATCTGGTTTCTGTGTGACCAGTATGACGCACAAGAGGCGCTCGACATGGGGCTGGTCAACAAAGTCGCGCCGCTCGACCAACTTGAGGCGACCACCCTGGCGTGGTGCCGTAAAATCGCACAGAAAAGCCCCTTGGCGATTCGCATGTTGAAGGCGTCGTTCAACGCCGAACTGGACGGCCAGGCCGGCATTCAGGAACTGGCGGGCAACGCCACGTTGCTCTACTACCTGTCGGAAGAAGCGCAGGAAGGCAAGCAGGCATTTCTCGAAAAGCGCCAGCCCGACTTCGACAAGTTCCAGAAATTTCCTTGATCGCAATTTTTATCGGCTATGCTTCAGCTTGCAGCGACGCCTTACACGCTTCACTTTCGCAAACCGGCGCCGACCTCACGCGGGATGCTCACCAACCGGACGATCTGGCTCGTGCGCGCCTGGCGGAGCGAGGCGCCTGATGCGATCGGCTGGGGCGAGTGCGGGCCGATGCCCGGGTTGAGCAGAGACGATACGCCAGCGTTCGATGCGACCGTCGCCAGGTTCTGTGCAGAATTCAACCAGGCCGCCATGACGCGGATGGAAGCCGCGCAGCGCTGGGCGTCGGAGCTGGCGGCTGCGTGGCCCGCGTTTGCGTTTGGCGTGGAGACGGCGCTGCGCGATCTGGCGACGGGAAGCCGCCAGCAGTTGTGGGACACCCCTTTTACGCGCGGTGAAGGCGGACTGCCGACGCATGGTCTGATCTGGATGGATGACGTGGATGGCATCTTGCGCCAGGTGGAGGCCAAAGTCGCCGCCGGCTTCGATGTGATCAAGCTGAAGATCGGCGCGCTGCCTTTTGCAGAAGAGCTTGTCCTCCTGCGCGCCGTGCGCGCGGCTTTTCCTGCCGTCGACCTGCGCCTTGATGCCAACGGTGCGTTCCCGCCGGAAGTGGCGCTGGATCGTCTTGAAAGCCTGGCGCAGTTTGGCGTCAGTCTGGTCGAGCAGCCGGTGTCGCCAGGGCAGTGGGACGTGCTGGCCGAGTTGTGCCGCCATTCGCCCGTGCCGCTTGCGCTCGACGAGGAACTGATTCCTCTTGACACGCCGGCTGCACGCGCCGCGCTACTTGCCGCGGTGCGCCCGCAGTACTTGATCCTGAAGCCGATGCTGCTAGGAGGAATTGCCGCCAGTGAAGCGTGGATCGCCGAGGCCAGAGCGCATAATATCGGCTGGATCGTCAATTCGCTGCTGGAATCCGCCATCGGCCTCAATGCCATTTGCCAATGGACGAGCGCGGTCGGGGCAGGGCAAGTGCACGGGCTGGGCACAGGCGCGCTCTTCACCAACAATCTCCAAAGCCCGCTGCGGCTGGAGAGTCATCTGCTGCAATATGACCCTTCCGCCGCCTGGCAATTCCCTCCGTTGCCGCCGCCCCAGGAATTGGATTAGGCGGATTCTCGCAGATTTTAGTCGTTTTGCCGTGGTGCGGCAGACATGGCGGGAGCCGGCGCCTTGAGCTCCCTTTTGATCACTGCAGTTGCTGGTCACCTCCACGGAATGGTTGCGGATTGCCGCAGAGTCGACCACGATTGCCACCTCACGGAGTTTGAGAAGAATATTCACGCCGCCATTTTGTCTCAAGCGCGTCACGGCCTGACGGCGGACGAATTTAGCGCGTTGCAGTGTGAAGGGTCTCAGCTTCTGTTGGAGCGTGCGGTCAGCTTGGGGCGCGCCATCGCTGATGAGAAAGGCGAAAAGAGTGGCCAGCGGTGAGAAGAAGGCAAAAATACCCGTTTGCTGTCCCCCGAAGGCCGGTTTGGGGCCGGCCACAGCAAACGGGTAAGCAGTAGTATACACCATCTATGCGATAGCGCAAATCTCGCTACAAATTGTTTTGACTATTTGGCGCCCATCATGCCGCCGCCCATCATTCCCTTCGGCTCGTTGCCGGCCGGCGTGGCTTTGCCCGCGCTGGGGTCGACGCCGCGCAGCATCATGCCCTGCCCGCGCGAGAGATGCGTGAGCACGCTGGGCGGGTCAAGTGGGTCGCGCATCTGCACCAGCAGCGTCGTGCGCGCCTCATTGCTCACATTGATCCCCGACCCGTGGATGGTCAGATAGCTGAAGAAGAGCACATCGCCTGCCTTTGCCTCGCACGCGACCGACGACTCGATCGGATACTGGTCAAGCGGCAGGTGCCAGCCACCCTCCTGGATGTGCGGGATCGCGCCCTGTTTGTGGCTGCCGGGAACCATGCGCACACAACCTTTTTCCAGCGGCGCGTCGTCGAAATGGATGATGGCCGCGATCATCGAGTCCTTATCGTGCGGAAAGAAAGGCTGATCCTGGTGCATGGGAAAGGGAGATCCCTTTTCCGGCGGTTTGATGAAGAGCTTGTTGTGGTGAAGTTGCACGTTGGGCGTGTCCATCACCTCGGCAGCGACGCCGGTGAGCCGTTCGTCCACGAGCAGCCGGGTGAGCAGCGCCGACTGAAACTGGACGTCGTGGCAGTGCAGCAGGGAAGTCTGGGTCATCGTCACTTCCTTGGCGCTGCCCCAGGTGGCATCGACGTTGGATGTCTTCTGCAAGCGGTCGATCAGGGCATGAGCTTCGGCGCGGAAAGCCGCGGCTTCCTCACGGGTGAAAAGCCCCTTGACATGGAGATAGCCGTTCTCCTGGTAAAAGTCGAGTTGATCTTGCGTGAGCATTCTGGTTTCTCCTAGTGGAATACATTCAAGCATTCCGGTGGGTTCAGGATGGTGTAAATGACATCAGACGGCAGCTTGGATTGTTTGCTGTCTGACACGCAGAGAATTGTACAAGACTTTGGCGCAGAATTCTATTGGACAAAAAATTGCTTGAACTCAAAATTCAAGATAATACGCTTGTGCGTCCTCGCCGATAGTCCAATAATACGGCATCTCAATTGCTCAGTAGACCACGCGGAAACGTTCGCAGACCAGCGGCATCTCCGGACTGAACTCCTTGTCGATGGCGCTCAATATACGCGTAAAGAAGCGGCGATGGGCGTCGCGCCAATATTGCAGCGTCCGGTCGCCCTCGCCCTCCGCCGCGGCAAAGTCTGCATCGACCTCGTCGTAGCGGCGGATTGTCACCTCGACCGTCTCTGTGATGCACAGCGGCATCCCGCGCCCATTGAGCACGATCCAAAAATCCCCAACCTGCGCAATGGGGTTTCCCTCCGCTTCCCATTCCCACAACGCCGAACAGGTGGCGGTTTTCTGGCCTGCCACCACCAACGCGCCCAGTTCGTCAGCCAGCGCCGGGTTGTCGCCAAACCCTTCGGCGACGTAGGTCATGCGGCGCGCGGGTGCGGCGTCGGGCAACGTAGCGAGATAAGCTTGCCAATAATTTTCGATAAGAATAGTGGTCATGGGCCTGCTGCTCGATTCTCTTGTGCTTCGATGGCGGTCTCCAGTTCTGGGTGGAGTTGCCATTGACCTGCGTGGAGGACTGATTTATCCCACGGAAAGATGACCAGCGCATCCGTTTTCAATGCGGCATGATCGGGCGCCGGCTCTGCCCAGGTGTGCGCCACCAACGATGCCGTCACCACGCGTGCAGCGCCCAGTGCGCGCACGCGGTCGGCGACCAGCGCCAGCGTTGCGCCGCTGTCCGCCACTTCGTCGATCACGGCGACCACTTTTCCCGCCACTTCGGGCGAGACATCCACCTTCCACACCGGCGTGTCGTGAATCACCACGTCGTTGCTGCGCCGCGTGACGCGCACCGGGAAGAGGTCGCAGCGCAACATACATGCCACCGTGGTCGCCGGGATCAGACCGGCGCGAGCAATACCCACGATCGTCTCGACCCCTTCACCGGCCAGCATTTCCGCCAACTTGCGCGCTAGATTGGCGAACCATTGCCAGTCGATCTCCTCGATGCCATCGCGGTTGGCATAGTCATAGGGTTTCATCCATAGCTCCTTTCTGGTAGGTGCGGTCTGTGACCGGACATCCCTGGCTGTGCTTGTGCGGCTGCAAGCCGCACCTACGGGTTGTAGAGCAGCGGCAGCTCCAGCAAATTCTCAAACCCGTTGTCGGAGGATTGGTACACTATCAGCATAACACCATTTGCGTCCGCCGGCATAGGAAGGCGATAAAAGTCGGCCAGCCGCGTCGTTCCTGGCGCTGGTTGCGCCAGCCCGTGCGCGGGTGCGGCCGCATCGAGCTGGATCACACCGCCAGTTGCTGCGTCGGGCAGAAAGGCGCCGTCGCGCGTTGGGCGCAGGCTGATGCCCAGTTCGGCAGGCCAGCCATCTGCCAACTGCCAGAAGAGCGTCACATCTACGGCCTGTCCAGCCGCGGCCGGCGCGGGTTGTAGTGTATAGCCGGCCAGGATCACGCCGTCGGTCAGGGGGCGGTCGATGCGCTCCTGAGGCTGGGCGCTGAGCGCCCGCGCCGCGTCGCCCAGCGCCAGCCAATCCGCGCTGAAAGCCTGGCGCGGTGTGCGCAGCCGCGCAGGCAGCTCCTCCAGCAGTACGGGCGCGGCGTCGAAGGTGGTCAGCACTGTCCCGTCCGCCGCCAACGTCTGCGCGGCCGCGTCGCTGCTCACCACGCGCAGGTCGGGCCGAATGCCCCAGATATTGACGAGATAGTCAAGCGCCAGTGCATCTTCGACCTGCGCAAACAGGCCGGCGTGCTGTGGCAACGGCTGGTCGAGCAGGATCCCAGCGCGCGCCAGCCCGGTGTCCTCCGGCCGGTTGTGGCTGTCGGCGCGCGGCCAGGATGCATCGAAGCGCCAGATAATGGCGACGGCGAGCAAGGCCAGCGGCGCATAGCTCAGCCAGCGGCTGCGCGGCCAATAGCGCGCTTCCCACCCGTCGGCCGCCGCGCCCACGCCGATGAGAATCAGCGGATAGGCCGGCAAGATCACTTGATACCAGTTGCCGCAGCGGTACATCCAGTCGAAGACGAGATAGAGCAGCAGCGTCCCGTAGAGGACGAACGCCGGCTTGCGCCCCAGCCGGGCGATGCCGATCAGTCCCACGATCAGCAGCGGGATGCTCAACTCGTCCCAGATCAACTGGGGGAAGCCGCCGTCGAAGAAGGCGCAGCCGGCCTGCCAGCCGCGCGCCAGCTCCTCGCGGCCCTGCGCGGTGCTGACAAAGGCCCAGAACCACTCACCCGCGCTCGCCCAGTCGCCCGCGCCCCACCACTCCGGGTGCGCGGCGCCGCGTATGTAGACATAAACATAAGTCAGCAGCGGCAGCAGTGCGGCCACGCTGCACGCCAGCACGAGACGCCAGTTGCGCAAAAGCTGTGGCCGCTCCCACAAGATCGCGATCACCAGCGGCGGTACGATGAAGGCAACCGTCAGCATGTGCGCCAGCGAGAGGCCGCAGAGAAAGGCGAGGAAAATCAGGAGTTGCGAGGGGCGGGGGGCGAGGGAAGATGGAGCGTCAGATGATGGGGGGATTGGGAGATTGGAGATTGGAGATTGGAGATTAGGAGATTGGAGATTGGAGATTGTCGTGTTCGTCCCTCTGCCTGTCTCCTTGTCTCCCCCTCTCCCCTCCGCGTCGCGCCACAACAGATACACCCATACAATTGCCAGCGTCTGCGCGATTGCGCTCGTGTATTGCTCGGTCGTGGTGGCGTAGTACCAGAAGAAGTAGGTGACGGCGTAGAACGCGCTCAGCAGCCAGGCCAGCGGCCAATTTCCAGCCGGGCGGCGTGGTGAGCGGGTGACGTGACATAAGATTGCGTAGAGCAGGGCCAGCGCCAGCAACGCCCACAACGTGCTGAAGCTGGAGAGCAGGGAAGCGGGTCAGGCGCAGAGATGCCGACCGCCTGCGTAATTGTGCGGATGCCGTGAAACCAGAGCCAGCCGCCCATCGTGTAGAGTGGATAGCCGGGCGCGTTGCTGGGGCGCGCCTGCACCTGCGCGTACTGGTGCGTGATCAGGTCGCCGCCGAGCAACTCGCCGGGCTGGAGGCCATTATCCAGCGTGACGGCATAGAGCAGCAGCGCCAGCAGCAGCAAGATCGCGCCCGCCAGGTTGCGACGTCTGGTTTCGGTGTTGCGATGCACCTCGACGCGTGGCACGCGGTTTCTTTCCTTTCTATCAGTCAAGCATTCCTCTGCGGATCTCTGCCGCTCCGCGTCTCTGCGTCGAAGATGGCATCTTGACGATTGTCGTGTGCATAGTACCGCAAAGCGGGGAAGCTGACCAAGGTTTTAGGGCAGTTGCGCGGATCGGCGTGCACCGCAGCTTGCAGGACGCCGCCGGGATTCATATAATTGCGCAGAACCTGGAACGGGGTTTTCTGAAGAAAGGTCGTAACCGCGCTCTATGAATCGTGATCTGCGCAACCAACTGCATCTACAAGTGACTGACGGCGTGCCGATGATCCACCGCCCGCTCATCGGCGTCACGATGGGCCGCGAAAAGTCGCAGCGCTTCTTTGGCCTCAACCTCTTTATCATGAACCAGACCTATGTCCGCACGCTGGAGCAACTGGGCGCACTGCCGGTGATGATCCCGCTGCACATGACCGCGGCGTCGCTGCGCGGCATCTTTGAGCGGTTGGATGGCCTCTTTCTGCCCGGCGGCGAGGATATCGACCCGGCCAACTACGGTGCGGAGCGTCATGATCTGCTGGGGGCGACCGACAAGGAGCGCGACCGCACGGAGCTGCTGCTGACGCACTGGGCCGTCGAAATGGGTATGCCGGTGCTGGGCGTCTGTCGCGGCGCGCAGATGATCAACGTGGCGTGTGGCGGCTCGCTCTATCAGGACATCCTGAGCGAGCGTCCCGACCTGACCAAGCACGATTATTTCCCGCCCAGCTTCGAGCGTTTCCGCATCAGCCACCCCATCGACATCGCCGCGGACAGCAGGCTGGCGCACGCGATGGGTCAGGTGCACGAAGTCAACTCGATGCACCATCAGGGCCTTGACCGCATTGGTTATGGGCTGCGCGTCGTGGCGCGCGCCGACGACGGGCTGCCCGAAGCAGTCGAAGCGCCGGCGCTGCCCTACATCGTCGGTGTGCAGTGGCATCCCGAAGAGCTGGCCAAGACCGACCAGATGAGCGCCAACCTGTTTTACGATTTTGTGCGCGCCGCGGCCGGGCCGTGGCGCAGCCAGGCGCCGGAAGGGTGGTCGCAGCAATTTCGGGCGGGGTGTGCGGCGTTGCTGAATGGAGATGGCGCTGGGGAGACTGGCGATGTGAATGAGGATTTTGCCGAGCAATTGCAACAAAAGCAGTTGCAATAAAAAGGGCATACTGATCGCCCCACATGGGAACAAAGTCCAGTCCAGACCAAGAGCGAATCCAAGAGTGTAGAGTTTGACGGCAACAGCGGACGCCATATCTGTGCAATGTCACAATAGATCGCCACTGGTCCTTGAATCCACTAGCCGAACTCTCAGGTCAACTAGGGCTGGAGCTTAGCATTCTGTTTCACCCACCTTAGCCAACGTACAACGGTAGATGCACGGCGCATAGGCGTGCTGCCGGTCAGAGATGTGTAATTCTCAATTGATCGCGCAATTTCTGCTGGGTTTAATAATTCAGTCTTAAATCCGCAAATCCGCCATCGTTCAAATGCAGAACGAAAGACCGAGTGTTTTAACATCTGTTCAACCATCATGTTGGTGCGCATCGAAAGAGAATTGGTGCCAATGAAGCGTTGGCCAAGTTTTGTTACCAAAAAGCCATTCCCATGTCTTGCAAGGAATCCTAAGTAGATGCCAGCGTTGGCGTAATAGTCTGCTTGGCGTTCATCAAATTCAAAATAGGACGCAATCTCTGTCTTCGCAGCTAAGTCTCGATCTGCAAGAGCAATAAGATCAACGATTTTGTCAAGATCATTTGCCTGCGGAAATGGAACATTTGGTTCCTGCTCCACCACTGTTTGCTCTATGAGCAGGGCGATATTGATTTCGGTTGTGGGCGCCTCGTTCACGACGAAGCCTTGCGCTCGCTCGACACGGAGGTCGCCAAACTCGCGTTGAAAACCGAATTGAAAGAAATAGAACTTCCCGTTTGTAAATATTAGAAAGATCGGAACAATGCGCTTGCGTGACTTGTTTGACCACTCCAGGAACGGATAGTACAGTTGCCGGATGTGAAAATCTTCACGTCGACCAGTTTTGACTTCGATTAGATAAATCGCGTCGTTACTTTCATACCCGCCATCAATTTCGATCTGTACACTGCTCACTTTCACTTGATGTTCTACATTCGGCAACCTAAAATCGAACCTGCCGCTAAATGTTCTTCCGCGAATTACCAAATTCAAGTCATTGTCGCCGGTAAAGTTACACAATAATGACGAAATGAAAGCGAAATCTAGAGCCTGAGATTCATTTAGTCGTTGAATCCCAGGAAATGAGTCGAAACGATAGAGATCTATTTTTGAGGTGTATCTCTCGAGGACAACCGGATAGACAGCTTCGTCTAGCCCAAAGTAGGTTTTACGCATTAAGTCTTTGAAGATGATGTATTTGCCATTTTCTACGGGAAAGATGGTCAGGGAATGCTTCCTGAACACTTCAGGACATTCGCGCCATGTGTCGATCTTTGCCAGCAAACGTGGTTCGCGACCCGAAATTTTCTTAATGTTTTCTGCGGTAACGTAGCTGTATCCTTGTTCTGTGATTTCGTCAAGGGTTGAGGTTTTGCTGAAAAAAGTATCCCAGGCAGTACTATTCTTCGTCATGATTTGGTCTGTTGTAATTTGTAACCAGAATCTCATTTATTCCGGGACGTCCTTTCGCTACCGAATTGATCATGCGGCTAGCTGTGACGCGGTAGATATTGAATGTGTCGTAGAGATCAACAAAAAAATTGTTATCAGGATCGATATTCTTCGGGTCAGAATTGCTGAGCATCATTTTAGCTTGAGTGCTCCGTGACATGCGTAGGAAGAAGTTCGCCAACTCGCGCTGATTATCATCGTCAAACTTGTGTCTGGCATAGGAAGTGAAACTGGACGTTTTACTGATGGGACGATAAGGCGGGTCAAAATAAACAAAAGAATTGTCATTGATGTACGGCTCGCAGTCCTGAAAGCGTCCAGTACTTAATTTTGCCCCGCGCAAAAGCTCTGCTAAGCGTCGAATGTTTTGTTCTTCAAATATTACCGGCTTCACGTACCGACCAAATGGCACATTGAAGTCACCGGATGCATTGACCCGATAGAGTCCGTTGAAACAGGTTTTATTGAGAAAGACCATGCACGCAGCGCGTTCAATCCACACATCGGAAAAGTTATCAAAAGTGATCGTCTGTCGCTGGGAATTGTAATGTTCCCGAATTGTATAGAAGTAGTCGAGTTTCCCCTCCTCATTCTCAATACCTTCGCCAAAAAAGGGGAAAGATAGAGCGGTCGTGTAGGATAGGCTTATCACCGACAAAAGTGGAATTCCTATCAGACAGAACCGCTCATGATCGAGATTATCGCACTGCTTCAATGCTTGGCCAATGTCAGAATCAGACAGCGACACGTCAGTTGGGACGAATCATCGCCGCGATGTTGGCAATGACCGGTCGTGTGACGATGTTGGGTATTTCGCGCTGGACGGAGAGGGGTGGCAGCTACCGGACAGGTGCAGCGTTGGTTCAACACAGTGCTGCCGTGGGCGCAGATGAGTTGGCTGTTCTTCCGCACCCACCTGTTCCAACCTGATGAGGTGTATCTGGTTGTTGGCGACGAGAGCGTGGTCAGCAAAGCCGGAAAGAAGACACACGGGTTGGACCGTTTTTTCTCGTCGATCTACAACAAGCCCATCGCTGGGGTCAGCTTCTTCACCCTTTCTCTGGTCAGTGTGAGTGATGCTGTTTCCCATCCGCTGCTGACGGAGCAAGTGGTTAAGCACGCAGAGACGGACGCTCCAGCGAAAGCGAAGCAGCGTGCGACCAAGAAAAGCGCAGCGAAGAAGAATCCAAAGGGAGGCAAGCGCAAGGCGGGACGTCCCAAAGGCAGCAAGAATAAAGACAAACGTCACGTTGAATGGAACGGCGAACTGAGAATGATGGAGCGACTGGTCAAGAAGTTGTTGGAACTGATTGGTGGACTCTTCCCCCTCACCTATCTGGTGCTGGATGGTCATTTCGGCAACAACAACGTTTGTCAGATGGTGCAGCAAAGTCTGGGGTTGCACCTGATCTCGAAACTGCGTCACGATTCGGCGCTCTACTTCGAGTACAAGGGTGAACAGAAGAAGTCTGGCCCCGTCGTCGCTCTGGCGACAAGCTCAATTATCAGGCCATTCCAGAGCGTTATCAGATGGCGACCGGTCAGGACAAGGGGATTCGCACTGATGTTTACCAAGCCACGATGTTGCACGAGTGCTTTGCCGACCCACTCAATGTCGTGATCCTGGTCAAAACCAATCTGGAGAGTGGCGTCCGCGCACATGCGGTGCTTTTCAGCAGTGATCTCAAACTCACACGATACCCTGATTCACTACTATCGCCTGCGCTTCCAAATCGAGTTCAACTTCCGCGACGCTAAACAATTCTGGGGCATGGAGGACTTCATGACCATCAAAGAGACTCCGTCACCAATGCAGTCAACCTTTCGCTCTTCATGGTTAATCTTTCTCATCGCCAGCTTGCCGATTTTCGCAGGTCACATCCCGACGCTGGTGTTTTGGATTTGAAAGCGTTCTTCCGTGGTCGTAGATATGTCCACGCAACCATTGAATTGCTTCCCGAACCACCCAATCCGAATATTATTGCTGCCATCCTTCACTACTTAAATTTGGAGCCAAGGCTCAAGACTCAAGGCAAGATGGACGAGACAGAGAGAGCCGCACGTTAACAACTGAAAAGAGAAGTAGATGGACCAGAAATCAGGCCGGTTTGCGCCGATGGGAGGATTTTCTGACAACCGGATGGCGTTTTCGCTGTTTCGGTCGAAAACCCAATGGTCGTCCAGTGCCTTTTCCTGCGGGATGGGGTGCAGAAGCCGGTGAACCCAACGAGAGCAAAAAGGGAAGGGCGGCTCGCTGCACCTGTCTGGAGGTGAAGGGGCGTATCCTGCCGCCGACATAGGTTGGATGCCAGCGGGAACGCTGGGCAACAACTTGGTGACGGATGAGCAACAGTTGGGTGTAAGCAAGAGCGCAAGACCAGACCCAGCGCAAACGAGCCTGGAGGCTGGGCGAGTTGGAGCAGTCAACCCCAAATGCTGTTTCAGAAACCTGAACATGTGTTCGATGGTGAAGCGCCACAGGTACATGCGCGCTAGGTCAGCCAGCGCCACCGAAGTCGGCCCGGTCCAGAACAGGTATAACGGACGCTTGAAGCGAGGGGCGCCGTCCGCTTTGAGAAACTGGACCGAGAGCACCATGCCGACCAGGAAGGGCAGTTTGTAGAAATGCAGCTCTTGCCACGCCATCAGGCGCACCTGCTGCCCCAACAGTATACACGTCTCAATGCGGTCCGCTTCCCGACCAGGCGCAGCGAGTTTGAACTTGTCGCCCTGGATGCGAGGTCGTCCTCGTTGTCCTGGCTGACGTTCCGGCGGCTCCTCATAGAGCACCCGATTGCTGCGGATGCGCACCAGCGCATAAACAGCCTGAATGACCATGAATACCGAGAAAGGCAACATTGCAGTAGAGCGAGTCAGCTACCACCACCTTGGGGCGATGACTCTCCTGTGCAACCAGCGTTGTGACCTGTTCGCTGCCGACCTGACTATCCGTGCTTTCGGTTGGCACACGGCGAATGTCAGGGGCATGCACCATGAGGTGCCGCTTGCCACCAGCCGCACCAGCCAGGAATAGACATGGCCCACCTCCGTCAGTGCATATCTGCCCTTCTTTGACTGTCCACGGTCTGGCAAGGTCTCGGCTTCCGGGGCGGGCTCTTTCGTGCAGTCCACCGCATAAACCTCGTACCCGGCGATTATCTCTGCCTCTGGCGGCTGATTGCGCAACAGCACCTTGCGCAGAAGGTAGTACAGAATCCGTCCTGACTTCAGAAAGTCATAGACGCTGCTGAACTCTCGCCGGAACAACGGAGACTCACTCAGCCCAACCGGCGACTCCACCACCGGCGCACTCGTCAGTGCATCCACTAGGTCCAGGCCAGCGTCGGCTCTCTGCTGCAAACTCTGGTATACTTCTCTTCGGAATCGGTTGATCATTGGTCACTTCCTTTCGGATACTTGCTAGACCAATTGTCGCCGATTCCTTTTCAGTTGGTAAAGTTCAGCCGCCTCTCGCAACTCTAAACTCAAGTCACTATGTTGCCAGCATGGGCGCAATTCACTCGACTCAAGCTCTTATCACTCAACCATAGACTGGCGAAGGTATTGAACCATACTACAGACTTTTTGAGCTGACAAACCTTGCACATGAATAGGTTGTAGCGTTCCATTCGCTGTTCCAGGCATGCGTTCTTCAGACGCCAAAAACCCAAACCAGCCAGCCTGGGCTTGCACATTTGTTCCATACCCAACTTGGGATAAGTGCACGCTGTAGGGTATAATTCCTCGGCTATCGTTGATGGATTTCTCAGGTGCAGGAGCCTCTGGATGGATGACAATTTGGAATTCCCCCGTAGTGACGAGGCCCGAATCTGATGCCGATGATGGCATGAAAAACGAAACGCGCGACGAACCTCTGTCGCCGGTTGCCGAAGGCGCCGGCTTGAATGGCAATGCGCCGGGCGAGGCCGTCGCGGAGTTGAATACTGGCATGGTGCGCAACGTGCTGATCGAGCAGGAAATGCGCGCGGCCTACCTCGACTACGCCATGAGCGTGATCGTGGCGCGCGCGCTGCCCGACGCCCGCGATGGGCTGAAGCCTGTGCATCGCCGCATCCTCTACGCCATGCACGACATGGGGCTGGCCGCTTCCAGTTCCTACAAAAAGAGCGCACGCATCGTCGGTGAAGTGCTGGGCAAATATCACCCGCACGGCGACACCGCGGTCTATGATGCCATGGCGCGCATGGCGCAGGATTTCAGCCTGCGCTACTGCCTGGTGGACGGGCAAGGCAACTTTGGCTCGGTGGACGGCGACAGCCCCGCGGCCATGCGTTACACCGAAGCGCGCCTCTCTCGCATCGCCGAAACCATGCTCCAGGACATCGAGATGGATACGGTGGACTGGACGACCAACTTCGACGACAGCCTGGAAGAGCCGACCGTGCTGCCCGGCATGTTGCCCAATTTGTTGGTCAACGGCGCCAGCGGCATCGCCGTCGGCATGGCGACCAACATCCCGCCGCACAATCTGAGCGAGATCGCCGACGCTGTGGCCTTTGTGATCGACAACTGGGAGCGGCGTAGCGAGATCGGCCTTGAAGAATTGATGGAGTTCGTCAAGGGGCCGGACTTCCCGACCGGCGGCATCATCCTCGGCACGGAAGGCATCAAGCAGGCCTTTGCCACCGGACGCGGCAAGATCATGGTGCGTGCGCAGACTGCAATTGAGGAGATCCGCGGCGGGCGTTTTGCCATCATCGTCACGGAGATTCCCTACCAGGTCAACAAATCGACGCTGATCGAGCGCATGGCTGAGTTGGTGCGCGAAGGCAGGCTCGACATGATCAGCGACCTGCGCGACGAGTCCGACCGCACGGGGATGCGCATCGTCATCGAACTGAAGCGCAACGCCGCGCCCAAGAAGGCGCGCAACCGCCTCTTCAAACACACGCAGTTGCAGACCTCCTTTGGCGTCAACACGCTGGCGCTGGTCAATGGCGAGCCGGTGACGTTGGGCCTGCGCCGTGCGCTGGTCGTCTACGTCGAGCATCGCTTCGAAGTGCTGACGCGGCGCACGCAGTATCAGCTTGCCAAGTCACGCGAGCGGGCGCACATCCTCGAAGGGCTGCGCATCGCGCTCGAATTCCTCGACGAGATTATCGCCACCATTCGGCGCAGCGACAGCGCCGAAGCGGCTCGCAACGCGTTGATGGAGAATTTTGGGCTGTCGCAGGTGCAGGCGCAGGCGATCTTGGATTTGCAGTTGCGCCGTCTCGCCGCGCTCGAACGCCAGAAGATCGAGGATGAATATCAGGAGATTCTGGCGCGCATCGCCTATTACGAAGATCTGCTCGCCAATCCCGACAAGCTGCGTGCGCTGATCCGCGCCGATATTCTGATGCTCAAGGAGAAATTTGGCGATCCACGCCGATCCATGATCGTGGGCGACGCCAACGGCGAATTCACTGAAGAAGACCTGATCGCCCAGGACAATGTGCTGATCAGCTACAGCGCCGGCGCCTACATCAAGCGCATGAGCAGCGAAGCCTTCCGCGCGCAGAACCGCGGCGGTCGCGGCGTCAAAGGCATGGCCACGCGCAGCGAGGACGAGGTGGCCGACCTGCTCTTTGCGCGCACGCTCGACCATATTCTGTTCTTCACGAACAAAGGGCGCGTCTATTCCAGCCGCGTCTACGAATTGCCCGAAGGCAGCCGCACCGCACGCGGGATGCACATTGCCAACGTGCTCAACCTGATGCCTGACGAGACAGTCACGACCATGCTCGTCGTCCCCGACTTCGAGCACGCTGACTACATCACCCTACTGACGCGGCAGGGACGCATCAAGCGCATGGAACTCAACGTCTTTGCCAACATTCGCTCGATCGGGCTGATCGCGATGAGCCTCGACGAGGGCGATTCACTCGATTGGGCGCGGCTCACCAACGGCAGCGAGGATTTCATCGTGGTGACGCGCCACGGGCGTGCGCTGCGCTTCAGCGAAAAGAATGTCCGTGCGATGGGACGCACCGCCGCAGGCGTGATGGCGATCCGGTTGCAGCCGCAAGACGACGAGGTGGTGGGCTTCGACGTGGTCAAGCCGGAGGCCGAACTGCTCGTGGTGCATGTGCACGGTTATGGCAAACGCACGCCCCTGGCCGAATACACCGCACACAGCCGCTACACCCAGGGCAACTGGGCGACTGACCACACGCGGCTGGATGAAGTCGGCCCCATCGTGGCCGCGCGTCGTCGAACCCGCGGATCAGATCACCGTGATGACGGCCAACGGCATTGTCTTGCGCACCCGGGTGGATGGCATCCGCGCGGCCGGGCGGATGACGCGCGGGGTGCGCGTCGTCAATTTGCTGGAAGGCGACACGGTGGCCGCGGTGGCGGTGATGACCCACGCCGACCTGAACCGGGGCGTCGATGACGGCGGCGAAACCGGCGCGGACGTGGCGGTCAACGGCGCCAACGGCAGCGAGAGCGAACCCGGCGTCCCTGAAATTGAAGAAACTTCTTTACTGGAGACCTAACCCAGCGCTTCTTGGAAGAACAGAGTTGTTTGTCAGGGGAGGGTGGGTCTGTCCCAGTTTTTGGGGAGCGCGCCAAATTTTTGGAACACATTCCGTAGGGTGGGCTGCTAGTTGGTGCTTTGCGGAGAAACCGAGTTTTTTCCAAAAACTCGGTTTCTAGTTGTCGGCCTATTTATGCCGCAGTGTACTAGCCCGACAGTGTTGCGTTAACGATCCGTTGTCATTAACCAGCAAGGTCTGGCCGACGGGCGTAACGACGCTCAACAAGATGATGGGGGTCAACCGGATCTCGTGTGGTTACGTGCCGGGGACGGGCTGATCATTGTCTGCTTGACCTCGGCACCGCAAGCCCGTCCCCGGCACGTAAGGCCCGACCACATGAATTCCGGTTGAGCCGATGATGGGAGCTACGTCGGGCTGATAGCCCGACCTACAAATTGGGCTGCCACACTTTTAGGACGCAACCGTGCGGTTTAGCCTCGTTGCAATCAAATAGAAACTCAATGCGCTATCTGGGCAGTGATGAGGAAGTCCACACGCGTCGCCTCTCGCAACTTGCCCCTCGCAACTTCACTCACGCCTATGTCAACCACGCTTTCCGGTCTGCAAAAACCTGGCCACCAATGGGCCTATATCGCCAACAGCGAACCTGCCGTGATCGCCGAGACGCTGGTGGCCTTAGCCAACAGCGATGGCGGTTGGCTGGTGCTAGGCGTGGATGCGGATGGCGTGCTGGGCGCCCTTGCCACCGACGATGAAATGGCGGACGCGGTGCGCAAGGCCGAGCGCATGTGCCGCCCGCCGGTGCGCACGCTGGATTGGCAGCAGCGCGATGTGGCCGGCGGCGCGGTGGCGGTGATCCGCATCGAACGCGGCGGCGATCTCCACGCGCTGGAGGATGGCCGCGTACTGGTGCGTCACGGCGCCGAGAACGCGCCTGCCGGTGGTGAGACAATCGAACGTTTGCTCGCCAGCCGTCCCGTCGGCGATTTCGAGTTGCAGCCCGTACCTGGCGCCACCCGCGACGATCTCGACGACGACATCATCGACGAATATCTGGAGCGCCGCCAGAAACGCAACCCGCGCCAGGTCATCCTCCCCAAAGACAAGCTGCTGCAACAGATCGGTGCGCTGACCGAGGAGCGTATGCCTACGGTGACGGGCTTGTTGCTCTTTGGCAAAGAGCCACAATTTTTCATGCCGCAATGCCGCGCTGTCTTTGTGAAATTTGCCGACACGCAGCCACGCGGCCCCGAAGGTGGACTTGGCTATGGCCGCCGTGAGGAATTCACCGGCGCGCTGCCGCTGGTCATCGACCGCGCCTGGCGCGTCATCTGGGAAGAGATGGACAAGCGAGCCGTCGTCAAAGGCTTGCAGCGGCAGGAAGAAACCGAATACCCTTCGGATGCGGTGCGCGAGGCCCTGGTGAATGCAGTGGCGCATCGCGACTATCGCATCACCGGTCGCGGCATCGAGATTCGCATGTACACCGACCGCATGGAGATCATCAGCCCCGGCGGGCTGCGCGCACATCACGCTCGACAATCTGGTGGAGGAGCATTACAGCCGCAACCCACGGCTGGTCAACGGCCTCTATCAGTGGGGATATATCGAGGAGCTGGGCCTGGGCATCGACCGCATGATCGAGGATATGGTCAAAGCCGGCCATCCGCCGCCCAAGTTTGAGTGCCCCGGCCATCGCTTTACGGTGATTCTGTACAACCTGCGCGACCAGGCGCGCTCCACCGAGCCGTGGGAAAGCAACATGAACGAGCGACAGTTCAAGGCGCTGGAGTTCGTCCAGCAGAACGGCTCGATCTCCAACGGCGATTACCGCCAACTTTGTCCGCACGTGGGTGCGGAGACGCTGCGTCTCGACCTGGTTGATATGGTGACGCGCGGCATCCTGCTCAAGATCGGCGACAAGCGCGGGACGCGTTACATCTTGAAGTAATCCCAAGTTATCCCAATTGGGAAACCGTGATTTGGGTTTTATCCCTATTATCCCAAGTTATCCCAATTGGGATAATGGATTGATGCATCTCACCTGATAAAGCGTTTTTCTTGGCGGCCCGTCCTGAGGGTGGTATACTGCGTGCGCTGTACGACCGGCGACCCTCCCACCGACGGCTTTATTGTCTGGCGATCGGTGTGGTCACGTTTTTTTTTGCACGGATTGAATGTAGGTATTGCATGACTGAATCGACCAAACCTGCCGAGGATTTGTACGCACTCCAGTCGGATCCAACGGCTGCGGAGTCGCTGCGTCTGGAGACAGTCGAAGGGGAGTCCGCGGTTGCCGGCCAGGAAAAAGAGCCGGCGTACGGCTGGATCATGGTGCGCGAACTTGTCGAGACGGTGGTGCTGTCGCTGATCATCTTCTTGCTGATCCGGCAGGTCGTCCAGAACTATCGCATCGAGAACCATTCGATGGAGCCAAATTTCTACGAAGGCCAGTTTGTGCTGGTCAACAAGTTGGCCTATCGACTCGGGACGCCAACGCGCGGTGATGTCGTCGTCTTTCACAACCCGCGCAACACGAACGAGGATTACATCAAACGCATCGTCGGGGTGTCGGGTGACACGGTGGAGGTGCGCGATAAAACGGTCTTTATCAACGGCCAGGCGTTGCCGGAAGATTTCACACATTTTCCGATCCCTCCCGGAGAATTTATCGGGCCGATTATAGTGGGCGAGAACCAGTTGTTCGTCATGGGTGACAATCGGCCGAATTCGAGTGACAGTCGCGTCTTTGGCCCCATCGACCAGGATCTTGTCGTTGGTCAGGCCTGGTTGCGCATCTGGCCGTTGAATGTATTTGGCATTGTCCAGCACGAAGATTTGGCGCCGGCAGGCGTACTGAGCCAATGATGAGCGAAAAAGAGCCAGTGATGACACTTGAAGAGCGCATCCAGGCTGTCTGCGCGCGCGTACTCGCCGAACCAGCGCTGGCGGAGATCGAGCCGGCTGCATTGTCTGCGGAAAAGCTGGCGGCCATGATCGACCATACGCTGCTTAAGCCCGAGGCGGGCGAAGATCAGATCCGCGTCCTGGCGTCGGAGGCCGTCGAGTTTGGCTTTGCCAGCGTCTGCGTCAACCCGATCTGGACGCCGCTTTGCGCCGAGCTGCTCGAAGGCAGCAGCGTCAAGACCTGCACAGTGGTCGGCTTCCCGTTGGGCGCTACGTTGCCGTCGATCAAGGTCTATGAAGTGGAGGCGGTCGCGGCGTTGGGCGCCGACGAAGTCGACATGGTGCTTGCGGTGGGGCGGCTGCGCGACGGCGACTATCACCTCGTTTATCGAGACATCGCCGAGGTGGCCGACGCTGCCCACGAGCACGATTTGCTGCTCAAAGTGATCCTGGAAACGGGGCTGCTGACCGATGAACAAAAGATCGCTGCGTGCGTCATTGCTCAGGCCGCGGGCGCCGACTTTGTCAAGACTGCCACCGGGTTCAGCGGCGGCGGCGCCACGATCAGCGACATTGCGCTGATGCGCAGCGTGGTCGGGCCGACGATGGGCGTGAAGGCCGCGGGTGGCGTGCGCACGGCCGCGGACGCGCTGCGCATGGTGGCGGCAGGCGCTACGCGCATCGGCTGCAGCAGCAGCGTGAAGATCATGCAGGAGCTGCGCGATGGCGCGACAGCGGCTCCTACTGCGCCGGGAGAAGGGTATTGATGTCGGATCGGGTCTCCGATTTTGCTCTCATCATCGGGCACATTTGGCGCTGCACCAGTTGCCGCAACGCGTTGGTGGATAACCCTTCTGCCATGTGGATTGGCTACAAACTGACGGAAGCGCAGCGTACATGTCTCACCAATTTAAGTGAGGACGACTTTCATACGATCACGCGCCTTGCCGAACTCACCGGGCTGACCGCGCGCGAGATCGACGCCGCCATCGACCACCCGCGTGCACGCCTGCGCCACCTCGGCAGCATCAAAGGTGAACTCCGCTCCGGCTTGAGCTGGTAAGCACAGAAAGCCACGATTCAGCATGAAACAGATCCTGCCCGGTTTGTGGGAAATCGATGAGATCGGCGATATCGTCCATTGCTATCTGTGGGAATGGAGCGGCGGCTTGACCTTGATTGACGTGGGGATGCCTACTCACGTGCACACGCTGCTTGATGCACTGACCGCGAAAGGTTATGCGCTGCACAACGTGCGACGCGTGATCATTACCCACGGCGACGCCGACCACATGGGGGGCGTTGCCAAGCTGAAAAAGGCCACCGGCGCAGTGGTCGGCTGCCATTCGGTGGAGAAGGTGCTGCTGGAGCATCCCTCCAAGCGCGTGCCTGCCTCGCTCCTCCTGCGCCCGGTTTTTGCCCTGCTTCGTCTTGCCCCTCAATTCAACGTGTTGCCGGTCACGCCGGACGAACTCTACGTCGATGGACAGCAGACGCCGGAGGGCTTCACCGTGATCCACACGCCGGGTCACACGCCGGGTCACATCTCGCTGCTGCACCGCGAGAAACGCTTCCTGATTGTCGGGGACGCACTCAACAACCGGGGCGGTAAGTTGCAACTGCCGCCCCCCACTCTTTACGCCGGATATGCACAACGCACAACGCAGCGTCTGGAAGTTGGCCAAGAAATATGGCGAAGATTTCGACGTGATGGTCTTTGGCCACGGCCCGCCCATCCTGCAGAACGGCGGGCGCAAGGTGCAGTCCCTGGTGACGCAGATTTTCTCATCCGAAGTATAAGCGTTGCCCGCGCGGCGTCCTCAGCCGAAATACTGCGCAGCGAAGGTCCGATTCTCTTCCTCTGCCAACGAGCACCTTACCCAGCTATATTCTGAACACGGGCTCACCGCCAAAAATAGTCGTCACGACGGCGGTCGCTGCCACCGCTCCCGCGGCGATTTCGTCCGCGCGCAGAGCGAATAGATCGCGATCCACCACGATCAGATCGGCCAGCTTGCCGGGGGTGATGCTGCCGATCGCCTGCTCCCAGCCGGCTGCACGCGCTGCTCCTAACGTATACGCGTAAATTCCCTGCTCCAACGAAATGCACTCCGCTCCATACCAGGACGCCGCGGGCAGCCGTTCGATGCGCTGGCGCACCAGCGCGGCATGGAGTCCGACAAACGGGTTGGGGTCGGCGACCGGCGCGTCGCTGCCAAAGGCCAGCAGCGTCCCCTGCTCAAGCAGCGAGCGGAAGTTGTACAGATGCGCCGCACGTTCGCCCAGGAAGCGGTCGGCCGTGTCCATGTCATCGGTGGCGTGGATCGGCTGCACGCTGGCGGTGATGCCAAGCTGCGCCAGCCGCGGCAGGTCGACCGGGTCGATGATCTGCACGTGCTCGATGCGGTGCGGAATGGAAGGCGCCAATCCGCTGCCGGCCAGCTCCTCGAAGATGTCCAGCACCACGCGATTGGCGCGGTCGCCGATGGCGTGCACGCTGATCGGGAAGCCAAGCTCAGTGGCGCGGCGAAACTCCGCCGCCATCTGCGCCGGCGGGGTGACGCTGACGCCGGTGTTGTCCGTCTCTTCGGGGCGGAGCTTGACAAAGGGCGCCAGCAGCCACGCGGTGCGGCTGCCCAAGCTGCCATCGGTAAAGACCTTGACGTGGCCGAGACGCAGAAAATCGTCGCCAAAGCCGGTGCGCAGCCCCAAGCCGGCCAGATGAGGCAGTTCGTGCGCGGCCACGTTGCAGGCCACGCGCAGGTGCAGACGACTTGCTTCCCGCAGGCGCAGCAGGCTGGCCCCTCGCGGGCCGTCGTCGCCGTCTTTGACGCGCTGCGCTTGCACCGCGGTGATTCCCAGCCGGTGCAGCGCAGTCATGCCCGCGGAGATCGCCGCATCCAACTCGTCGGCGCTCGGCGGCGGTGCGTGCTGCGCGACGAGATCGATTGCCAGCTCGCGCAGGAAGCCTGTGGGCTGGCCGCTGGCGTCGCGGTCGATCACGCCGCCGGGCGGGTTGGGCGTCTGTGCGGTGACGCCGGCCAGCCGCAACGCCGCCGAATTCACCACCGCGCTGTGCATGTCGCTCCGGTAGAAAATGGCAGGAAATGCTGCACCGGTGGCCGCGTCGATCTCGGCGGCGGTCGGGAAGTCCGTATCGCCCCACCAGCTTTCGTTCCAACCTTGCCCGACCAGCCAACTGCCCGACGCGGCCCGCGTCGCGGCTTCACGGATGCGTTCCAGCATCTCAGCGCGCGTGCGTGCACCCGCCAAACGCACTTCGCGCAGCCCCAACGCATAGTGGGACAAGTGGATATGCGCGTCACAAAAGCCGGGCAGCACGAGCCGGCCATCCGCGTCGATGCGCCGCGTATCTTCGCCGGCCAAGGGCAGAATTTCATCATCAGCGCCGACCGCGACAATCCGATCCTGTTGGATCGCCACGGCCTGCGCCCAGGGCAGCGCGTCGTCCTGCGTGTAGACGCGGGCGTTGTAGAGAATCAGGGTGGGGGTGCAAGCAATACGCTGCATAGGATTTCCGCCTTTCTTAAGCAGGATGCCCGGTGTAGACACCGGATGATAGCCAACAGCAGGGTAGACCAGCTTTCGCTTATCCTGAGTGTAGCAAATTTGATGCCGAACGCATAAGACGTTTTATTTATTGAGAGAGGAACTATGAAATCGATTCCGAATGCAGTGCTTGACAGACCCGTATGTGGGGTCAATCTGGCGGCGGGCGCGCTGCGCGTGCAGCTTGGCGAGCAACCGACGATGATGGTTTTCTTGCGCCACTTTGGCTGACCTTTCTGCCGGGAAATGGTAAAGGATTTCCGTACGCTTTCCGCATCCATGGCGGATTATCCACCCCTGCTTTTTGTGTATATGGGGTCGGTTGAGGAAGGCGAGGCGTTCTTTGCCAGTGCCTGGCCGGAGGCGCGTGCCGTCTCCGATCCAGCAAAACAACTCTATGCGGCATTCGATCTCAAGCGAGGCTCTATCGGCGAAGTGTTTGGCCCGGAGGTGATAGCGTGCGGTCTGCGCGCGGGCGCCAAAGGTCATCTCATTGGCAAACCGGTCGGCGACCCGTGGCAGATGCCAGGCCTCTTCCTGGTGCAGGGGCCAGACGTGCTGTGGTCGCACGATTTTGCCCATATTGGCGACCATCCTGATTTTACGGTGATGCCGCAACTTGTGGCTGACTTGAGCGCGCCGGCGCCCTGATTCTTGCGCCCAAATCCCCTTTGATTTGACAGTGGCAAGGGGCCGTGCTATTCTTCACAACGTCAATGGATGCAGTCGCATGATTGACCTGGAGACGTGGTGTAGCGGTTAGCATATTGGCCTGTCAAGCCAAAGGTCGCGGGTTCAAATCCCGTCGTCTCCGCCAAAAAGGGAGCTCGCTTGTGAGCTCCCTTTTTTTGTTCTGGCAACTGTTCAGGTGATTCCGATCAGCCACAGGTTCGACGGACGGCGCCGGATGATTTTTGGGCTCAACCGGAATTCATGTGGTGGGGCCTTAGGTGCCGGGGACGGGCTTGCGGTGCTTCGGTTGAGCAGACAACGTTCAGCCCGTCCCCGGCACGTAACTACACGAGATCCGGTCGACCCGATTTTTTTGCTAAAAATCCGTGAAAATCCGTCAAATCCGCGGTCTATATATCTATATATCTGTGTGCGAGGCTGCGTCACCCTAATTGTTCAAGTTGTGCTTCACTGCATTGACGCCCTGTTTGGCCTGCGTTTCTACATCCTGCTTGGCCTTTTCCGCCTCGCTCTTTACCGTCGCCTGGGTCTTATCCTGCACTTGCTCTGCTGCCTGGAGTGCGCTTTCCTTGACCTTTTCCAGGCTCTCCTGACCGGTCTGCTTAACCTCTTCGACTACCTTCTGCGGCCTGTTTGACTTCCGGCGCCACCTCTTTGACGACGGCCTGGGCGCGCTGGGCTACATCCTCCGCCGCGGCGCGTAGCGTTCGGTCACTTGGTCGCTCGTTTCGCCCAGCCATTCATCTTCCTGGCGTGTGTGCGGCAACATCAAAGCAACGGCGCGCCCACCCAAGCGCGATAGCGCCGAACAGCAAGGGGTTGGCACTGATAGTCTGCTGTGTGGTGCGCTGTGCAGAGCGCGCATAGACCTGCGCCTGATGGCCCACCTGTCCCGCCTGCTCCTGCACGGTTCCGCCCACGCGGCCTGCCCCTTCAGCCACTTGATGGCCAAGTTGCCCCGCCTGCTCCTGTACAGTTCCACCCACGCGGCCTGCACCTTCAGCCACCTGGTGGCCGAACTGCCCCGCCTGGCTCTGGGCTTTACCGCCGAGAGAAGCCGCCGCATCCTGGACAGCGCCACCGACCTGCGCAGCGGCCTCGCGTACGGTGTCGGCCGCGCCTGCGACCTTGTCCTGCGCAGTCTGTAACGCTTCCTGCGCCCAGCCATCGCCTGACCCCTGTCCGCTCGTCTCACCGTATCCATAGGAACGGTAAGCGTCAGCACCGCCATAACCTTGTTGGCGCGCCTGATATTCGTTTGTGTAGGAATCGTAACGGGGGCCACGCTGCGCCTCCGTGGCGCGCGCCTGATCGTAACGCTGGATAGGATAATCGCCCTTGCGGTCGGAAGAGCTGCTCAGCATGTCCATCAGCAACCATCCTACGCCCGCTCCGATCAGCAGGGTGGGCAACGGGTTGCGCTTAGCTGTTTCTACCAGCGAGGACTGTAGTTGTGCACGATTTGTGGTTACGTAGTCGACGATCGAATCTGCTGTGTCCGTCAAGGTGTCCTGAATCGCTTCTTGAGCCTGCCGGCGCAAGTTATCGGGCTGTAGCCGGTCTTGAATGGCATCGACGGTCTCGCTTAACTCGCCGCGCGTTTTTTCAATGTCGCGTCGAATTTCTTCACTGCTGGTATTGGGACTCATTGCACTTTCTCCTTGATCATATCTACATTGTTCTGCACGCTCTTGATTGTTTTCTCCGGGACGAGGTTGACTTCCTCCATGGCGCGCCGGCCTGCCATAAGAATCAGCCCGCCAACGATGAGGGTGATGGCGCCCACCAGCAGGGTGGAAACCCACAACGGGATCACAGAGGCTAACCCGTAGGCAATGCCCATCAACAAAACAATCAGCCCAGCATAGGCGATGACGCCCCCTGCAATCATAGAAGTTGCACTTTTGATGGCAGTGGAGATGGTTTCCTGTGTTTCTACGCGCGCCAGTTCAACTTCACGGCGCAACAGCACGCTCACCTGATCGGTCATCTCCGTAAAGAGCACGCCTAGCGATGGTTCGCTTTGTTGTGGCGTCACTGCAGGATCTAAATTATTTTCAGTTCCTCGGGTTACCATTTCTTCTCTCCTTTCTGCTGCGCCGACTCTTCGATGTTCTGCAGGTCATTGCTGTGCTCAGGATCGAGCGCGTTGGATTCCTTGCCAACCTCCCAATCCGGGCCCGCTCCCTTGGCGGTAGCGGCGCCGCCAGGATTCTTCGTAGCACGCTCGCCGTTGAAGGCATCTGCACCCTTGTGATACATGGGGTCATCCTGCAGGGGATCATTCTGCACGCCGCGCACTGTTTCGCCCGGCGCCTGGGGATAGCTAGGGCCTCCCACGCCACCATAGGTTTCGCGGATAGATTTGCCGCCATCCTCAAGTGGGTTGTTGTACCCAGCGCGTTGGGGATTGGTGTAGCGTGGTTGTTCGCCGCCGCTCCAACCTGCACCTACGCCTGATTGACGCCACCGGTTCGCTCTGCCATGTACCTGCGATATTCGACCGAGCTGTTTTGTGACGCACTTGGCGTTCGATTCTGCGTGCTCTTCAGAAAGCGACCCAAAATAAAGCCTGCCGCCAGCGACCCGGCGACAAAAAGCTCCGGCTGGCGTTGCGCCAGGTTGCGTGCACCCTGCCACATATCTCCTAGGTCGCGGCTTTCCAGATAGCCGGCAAACTCTTCGACCTGGTCGGCGGCTGTGTTGATATAGCCTGCAAAGGTGGATTCCTGGCGATCCTCAAATTGCCGGCCTGACTGACGCAGCGCATCGGCCACGCCATGCATCCGTTCAGATGCACCTTCTTTTGCTGGTTTACGACTTTGGCCGCCTGCTCTTTGGCGTCGTCTAGCACGGCGCCGACCTGCTCTTTGGCTTCACCGGCCAGATCAGCCGCCTTGGCCTTGGCCTCCGTTGCCACTGCACCTGCCTGCTCCTGCGCTTGCTGGGCAGTCTGTCCTACTTTCTGCTTGACTTCTTCAACTGGGTCTTTCTGCTGCGTTCCTGGCGTTGTCTGCGTCCTGTTGTTTTGCTCGTTCATGTTCTCTCCTTTACGGATGATAGTGCAAACCTATAACGATCTGTCAGGCAAGGTTAGTGATCAGAGGGAGGTAATGACAGGGTACACCGGATAACTTGATGACTCCATAGGTAAATGGGTGAAGGTGAGTAACAAACCAGGGTATATCCCTGGCTCTCCCTTCCTTGTCCGTAGCCTTCCTGCGTATCTCCTGCGCGGCCCCTCCTTAAAGAAAGCTCTTTGTTGGACACTGTTTGAAAAGGGCAAATCTCGACGCTGAGACGCGGAGGCGTAGAGACTCGCAGAGAAGAAAAAGTCGGCCTCACTGGGCTTTTTTGCATTTCTCTCTGCGCTCCTTTGCATCTTTGCGTCAAAGGGACGCCTTTTCAAACAGTGTCCATGCCCCTACGGCGCACAATCGAACATGAAAATGCCTTTGCGCCTCTGCTTCTCCGCGCCTTTGCGTTCAGAAACTATTTTCAAGTCAGTTTTTGAAAGATAAAGAGGCCACTGGCAGAGTATGACTTGATTCGTACCTGCCGCTTATGCCATGTACATGCAACCCTTGCCCGCTTCTGCTACGCTTACAGCAACGGTGACTGCCCTGGCATGGCCTGCTCTTCCAAGTTGCGGTCCACTCAGGGCGCCTCACTTGAAGCGGTCAGCGAACGCCATAACCTGACTCGATGGTTTTCGTGACGCCGCCAGCTTTCTAAGATGCATGTGGTTGTTAAATGTAAACATGAAAGGAGCACACAAGATGCAATCAACCCACTGGAAGCGAATCTCCCTTGTAGTTATTCTGCTGCTTGGTCTGCTGGCGCTTGCCGCCTGTGGCGACTCAGGTCCAAGCGACGATCAGATGGATACGGAACCCGCGGTGGTCGAGACGCCAGCCTCTGCAACTGAGGAACTGGTCCCGACAGAATCCACCATTGATGATTCCACAGTCACGACTGACACTGAGGTCATGACCGATACGAACGTGATTACCGAGACTGAGGTCACTGAGGTGATTACCGAGACGGAAGTCATGACTGACACTGATGTTATGACCAATACGGAAGTCATGACCGACACCGGCGCCATGACCGACACCGGCGCTATGACCGATACTGGCGTCATGACTGATACTGGCGTCATGACCGATACAGAAGCCATGACTGACACAGAGGCAATGGGCAATGTCGATGCGACAGCCGCCACACACATGGGGCTGGCTGGCGTCAGTGGCGCCGAAGGGGCGCTGATTCGTGGCTCTACGCTGCTGGACTATGGCTTTGACAACCGTGACGGTGAAGTGTCAGGCGATCTGGAAAACCTGCTGCTCGACACGCGCACCGGCGATGTTCTCTTTGCCTCTGTCGAGTACGGTGGTTTCCTCGACCTGGGCGACAAGGACATCATTGTTCCCCTCAGCGCCTTCATGTGGGGGCCGGATGATAAGCTCGTGCTGAACTTCGATGAGCAGGCGCTCGAAAACTTCCCGGATGTTGGCAACGACTGGCCGGATCTGACCAACCCCGCCTGGGACGATGACGTAAACACGTTCTGGCGTGACAATCAGTTTGACTCGGGCGTTGACTTTACCGAAGTCGATTCCAATGGCGTCATGTGGCTGTCGGACTTCCTGGGCTATCCGATCAACGGTCTGGGCGACGCACCTGCTGTCATGAATGATGTGCTGGTCGACCTGGGCAGCAGCCGCGTCAAGTATGTCATCCTTGACTTTGGCACGCTTGGCGACCCGAATGCCGTCTATGTGGTTCCCTTCACGGCGCTCGACACGACCACCCCAGCGGATGGCGATATGATGGCCTTCAACAGCACCATTGATCGCGACACGCTGGCCGGTGCGCCCATCTATGATCCAGGTCTCTATCCCGATGCCACAATCATGCCGGATGAGTTTGTCACTGACACGGACGCGTTCTGGAGCCAACTGGGGTTTGATGTAAACCAGTGACCCTGATCCTCCACGTCAGATGTAAAATTGCAGACCCCCTATGCCCTTCCCCACAACGTTGTGGGGAAGGGTTGCTTTGAAGACAATCAATAAGTTTAAGTAAGAGTAACAAGTAGAGTAACAAGTAGAGTAACAAGTAAAAGTAATAACGGAGGACATCATGAAGCTTGAGAATTTGACTAAACTCTATGTCGAGCAGTTGAAGGACCTATACAGCGCTGAAACGCAACTGGTGGAAGCGTTGCCCAAGATGGCCAAAGCTGCCCATTCGTTGCAGTTGCAGCAGGCTTTCGAGCAACACCTGGCGGAGACTAAAACTCACCGCCAGCGCCTCGAACAGATTTTCGAAGGACTGGACTACGCACCCGGCGGTCAAAAATGCAAGGGGATGGAGGGTCTCATCAAAGAGGGCGAAGAGCACATCAAGCAAGAGGGAGACCCAGAGACCATCGATGCTGGCCTGATCGCCGCGGCGCAGCGTGTAGAACACTACGAAATTGCCGGTTATGGTACAGTGCACCAATATGCCGTGTTGCTTAATGACACCGCAGCGGCCGGTCTGCTACAGGCCACCCTTGACGAGGAATATGCAGCGGACAAGAAGCTGACCAAGCTTTCTGAGTCTATCAACGTACAGGCCATGCAGACATCATAGAACCTTGCTGCAGGAGAAGGCTCTGTCCAGCGCAGCGGCAGTGTATAGCTTCTCCTGCATAGCTTCTCCTGCATAGCTTCTCCAAATGACCAATGTGGCTGAGCCTCCCTTGGAATAGATTGAATCCATTCCAAGGGAGGCTCAGAAAGAGGAAAAAAGGGAGAGTTTTAAGGAGACAAAGAGAAAGTTGCTTACCTGGGATGTAAAAGCCAGCCCCTGTAGCCAGGTAAGTTTGCGTCAGGCAGAGAGCAACGGGTTCTTGATGTATTCGATGCGCTCAGGCACATCATTTCTGCCCGTGCGATTCAGCAGCGAACACGCCATCCTGGTCTCGCCATGCTCGCCGGTGAGCTTTGGTTGCTGGCCGCTGAGTAGCTGGCGCATCAGCAGCACCGCCTGCTCGCGCGAGCGGACATCCAGTTTGTTAAGAATGCTGTGCACGTGATTTTTGACGGTGCCCGGGGTGCTGATCAGTTCCTCCGCAATCTGTTGATTGCTGTAGTTTTTCTCAATGAGACGGATGACTTCCCATTCGCGCGGCGTCAGCTCGGCGAACAGGTCGTCGCTATATTGATGGCTGATCCCGTACAGTTCTTTCGTCATCTGCTTCAGATCGGCAATGCGGTTCATCAGGGCAAACGCCACAGACGGGGAGATGGTAAATTGTCCATTGTGAATGTCGCGTAGCTTCTTGACCAGATCGGATGGGCCTTCTTCTTCCAGCAGGTAACCGTCGATGCCTTCCTCCACACAGTGGAGAATGGCGGATTTTGAATTGACGATTCCCATCACAAGAATTTTGATGTCTGGCTGAAGTTGACGCAAGGCATTGGCAAGACGCAGCGCTCCCTGGTTGGGGAGATGGACATCGATCAACACTGTGTTGTATTTTTGCTCAGCCGCGCGCGACAGCGCCTCATCCTCGGTCTGCGCATAGCTCAGCACATGGATGTCCGGCTCTTCGCACAGGACCGCAGCAAGCAACTCGCATGTCATGCGCACATGATGGACTACAAGCAGCTTGATCATCTGAATTCTCCTCCTGATAGTGATGCAATGGAACGGCAGGACTCGGCCTGTTTACGCAAAGCGTCCATCGCATTATTGATTTGTAGCCTTTACTAAACGGCGACAGGTGAAGAGCCTGTTGCCCTATCAGGATATACGCAGAGGATGCTTTTTGATACGGGGAGTGATCGTAATCGAAGGTAGGGATTTCCACTATTGAATGCTGGCGCTTACACCAACCCTTTTCGTACTGCTTGCACCGCAGCTTCCACGCGCGAGGCGACGTTTAGCTTAGTGAGCAGAGAACTGACGTGTTTTTCAACTGTGCTTTCACTGATTCGCAGAAGATAAGCGATTTCTTGATTGCTTTTGCCATCTGCCACCAGGTGCAGGACCTCCTGTTCACGCGGCGTCAGGTCCTTCTCTTTATCTTTGCGCATAAAGACGCTCATTTGTGCAGCGGCCTGGCGGCTGATCCATCCTTCCGTACCGGAAGCTACGCCGCGCACCGCCTCAATGATCATCTCTGGCGCCTCATCTTTAACCAGATAGCCTGCCGCGCCATTGGCAAGAATGCGGAATACATACTGCTGGTCGGTGTGGGCGCTAAGCGCCAGGACGCGCACTGGAAAATTGTGTTCCTTAATCGCTTGGGCTACTTCAATGCCGGACAGTTGGGGCATTTCAATGTCAAGAATCAACACATCTGGCTGATGAAGTTTGACCAGCGGAATAATATCGGCGCCGTTATCTGCTTCCGCCACAATCACAATGTCTGGCGATTGCTCCAAAAGTGCGCGAATCCCCCGTCCGCACCACGGGATGGTCATCAGCTAGTATGACGCGAATCTTTGCCATCAGTATGCACGCGAGTCCCAGGACAATGGATGGGCGACCGACTAAAAGAAATCGGCAGGATTATCATCGTAGGGAATTATACCCTACAAGTCCTGTTTATTCATTGTGCATTCTTTGAGAAGCTGTTTGAAAAGCTCCATCACGAAGCCACGAGGCGCGCAAAGAGGCACGAAGAGGATCACGTCGATTTGCTGCGCCACTTGCCGTCATCGTCTTTTGTATGCTTTTCCTTGATCGCTTTCCTTTCCACAGATAGAAAAGCCGTTGTTGTTCACTTTGCCTCTGTTCCCTCTGTGCGTGTCTGCTTGGAGATGGAGAATATCCAAACAAAAGCGCAGAGTTGGAATCAGGGGCCGCTTACTGATAGGTCGGCAAGATCTCTTTCTCGTAGAACTTAAGCTCCACTATAAAACGGGAAAATTAGTCGCGCCATGGATTCCGCTACAAATGACGGTTACATTCAGGGGCACAAAACGTGGAGGGAAAATGTATATATCGGATTCTCTACCCTGCTTGTGTACCTCGATGCGCAGACGGCTTTCCGTTTTCTTGATAAGATGCAGGGGCGCTATGACTACTATCAGGACGCATACTAAATCATCGAGCCTTCAGGTTCGTTTTGCGTCAAGCGCTTTCAAATCAACTACAAGCAAAGGAGAAGCACAATGTTACGATGGGCGTTGATCTTTTTGGCAGTTGCCGTTGTCGCTGCGATCTTTGGATTTTCCGGCGTTGCCGGCGTCGCCACCAATATCGCGTGGGTGTTGTTCGTGGTATTTTTGATTCTGTTTGTGGTATCGCTAATCATGGGACGCCGCAGCACGGTATAAGCGCTTCATCGCACTGGCTGTCAGAAGGGCGGTGCTGGGTATTGAGCCGGCCGCCCAAAAGCAAAGTTTGGCGCAAAGAAAGAAGGTGGACTCAGTCCATCTTCTTTCTTTGCTATTCAGCTTGGCGTCCATAGACCACGCAATCATTCTGCCTATTCGTTCTTTGCGGCCCCTTCCATGATGGCCGGGTCCGGCGCACCCATGATGTTGTAGCCGCCATCGACATACAGCACCTCGCCTGTGATGCGCGTGGCGTGGTCGCTGAGCAGGAAGGCCGCGGCCTGCCCCACGTCGTCCTGGTCGACATTGCCCATCGGCGCCACCTGCCCCACATAGTTAAGGCTCTTGCGGAAGCCGCTGACGCCTGACGCGGCCAGCGTCTTGATCGGGCCGGCGCTGATGGCGTTAACGCGGATGTTGTCCTTGCCCAAATCCCACGCCAGGTAGCGCACCGAAGCCTCAAGCGCGGCTTTAGCCACACCCATGACGTTGTAGTTGGGCGTCACCTTTTCCGCACCGAAGTAGGTCATCGCCATCATCGCGCCGCCGTCGGGCATGAGCGGCTGCGCACGCCGCGCCAGGGCGATCAGGCTGTAGCAGGAGATGTCGAGCGCAATGCGAAAGCCGTTGCGACTGGTGTCCACAAAGCGGCCGCCTAGTTCTTCGCTCGGCGCAAACGCGATGCAGTGCACCAGGAAGTCGAGTTTGCCAAACTGGTCCGCAACCTTGACAAAGAGCGCGTCGATGGCCTCATCGCTGGTGACGTCGCATTCCTCGACGAAGCGCACGCCGATGCCCTCTGCCAGCGGCTCGACGCGCTTCTTGAGAATCTCCCCCGCGTAGCTGAAGCCCAGCTCGGCGCCTTCGGCATGCAGCGCCTGGGAGATGCCCCACGCGATCGAGTTCTTGTTGGCCACGCCAAAGACGAGTCCCTTTTTCCCGCTAAATAATCCCATCGCCGTTTCTCCTTCGCTTGCTGGCTAGCTGCTCCCTGCCCCAGCCCCATAAAACACGTTGACGCGGAGGCGCAGAGAGGCGCAGAGTCGATAATTTCAGTACTTCACGAAACTCACACAAAGCCACGCAGATCATAAAGGACGCCATCTTCAACTTTGTGTCCTTTGTGTCTTCGTGTGAGGCCAAATCGTGAACTACTGAATCTGGTTGCTAAGTTTTATCAATCACTCAAGCATGAGCGTAGTCCAAAAGTGTAACACCGCAACGCGTCACCGGTTGCGCGCGTCACCTCGACAATTCTCTGCGAACCTCTGCGTGTTAGCACCAAAATGCGCTAGTACACGACGGCATAAATATGCCAGCAGTTAGAAACCGAGTTTCTCTGAGAAACTCGGTTTCTCCGCACCGGATTAACCAGCGGCTGATTTACGCCCGAGTGCACTAGTGGTCTGTCAACCAAGAGGTTTTGGTTTGGCTCATTAGAAGGGAACGCAGATAAACGCCGATAGCCTCAGATGCTTTGCTGCTTTGCTCTTATCTGCATGCTCTTGCTGTAGCCCTAACCAAACTCTGGCGTTTGACAATTCATTAGTAGGTCGGGCTACCAGCCCGACATCCCGCCAGCGGCGGACATACAGCATCACAACCGACAGACACGTTGGGCTGATAGCCCGACCTACGGAAATTACGCCGGGACCACGCGCAGGAATTTGCGCTTGCCGGCCTGGATGACGCGCTCGTCGCCATTTGGCTCCAACATCAGCTCCTTGGATTCCACCAGGTTGCCATCCAGACGCACGCCGCTTTGCTCCACCAAGCGCCGCGCTTCGCCTTTGCTCTGCACCACGCCGCCCGCGAGCAACAGATCGAGAATGTTCATCGTTTCGGCCAGGACAAAGCGCGGCGCATCGCTGGGCGCCTGGCCTTCGTACATGCGCCGCGCATCGTCGGCCGCCTGGTTGGCCGCGGCGTCGTCCTGGAAGATGCTGACGATCTCCCACGCCAGCCGGTGCTTCAGCTCGCGCAGCTCCAGCGTTCCCGCTGCAACGTCGGCGAAGAGCGCATCGATTTCGGGTTGCTCCCAGCGCGTCACCAGCTCAGCGTAGTTGCGCATCACGGGGTCGGGCAGGTTGAGCACTTTGGTGTAGATTACCCCCGGCGGCTCGTCAATGCCAATGGCGTTGCCGATCGACTTGCTCATGCGCAGCACGCCGTCCGTGCCTTCCAGGATCGGAAAGGTCAGCACGACTTGCGGCCGCATCCCATGCGCCTCCATCAACTTGCGCCCGGCCATTAAGTTGAACAACTGGTCGGTGCCGCCGATCTGCACGTCCGTTTCCTGGGCAACGGCATCGTAGCCCTGCATCAGCGCGTAGAAGAATTCGTGGAGCCAGATGGGGTCGTTTTTCTCGAAGCGTTTGGCAAAGTTCTCGCGCGTCAGAAACTGCTGGACGGTGAAGTGGCTTGCCAGGCCGATCACATCGGCAAAGGAGAGCTCGCTCAGCCATTCATGGTTGTAGCGAATCTTGGTCTTGTCGCGGTCGAGCACGCGAAACGCCTGCTCGGCATAGCTGGTGGCCTTGCCGAGTGCGTCGCTCAACGTCTGCTGGCGGCGCGCGCTCTCCTTGTCGCTAGGGTCGCCCACCATGCCGGTGAAGGTGCCGATCAGAAAGGTGACATCGTGGCCCAGATCCTGAAACTGGCGCAGCTTGCGCATTGAAATCGTGTGCCCCAGATGCAGGTCAGGCGACGAAGGATCATAGCCACAGTAGACGCGCAGGGGGCGCCCGCTGTCTTCGCTGGCGTGCAGCCGCTCACGCAGCTCCTTTTCCATGCTCTGGTAGGTCTGCTCGTCGCCGAAATCGACCCCGCGCATCAGAATGCGCATCTGCTCGTCGACAGGAGGAAATTTGTTCATAGTCATACTCCGTAATCGTGGCTCATCATCGTGGCTGGATGGCGCTGGCAAACAAAAACGCGTGAGCGATCTGCTTGCCCACGCGTTGGTAATGCGAACTGGAAAAAACGTCAGGTGCGCGCTGCATTGGCGCAGGGCAGAAGTGGGAAGGGGCAGCCTGTGCCCCGTCGATACAAGTACCCTGTCGCCGCCAATTTGCCCCACACCAGACTGTGTCTCATGTCGCCTATCTTATACGACAATGGGGCTGTGGTCAATCTGCGGGACTTGCCGTCAAAGGTGTCGCTTGCCCTGTCGATGCTGATCGTGCTTGGCTTCCTGCTTGTCTTCGCCGGATTGTTTAGCGCTCGCTATGCTGTGGATGCCCGGCGACCATCCACAGCGATGTCGCTGCAGGCGACAACGTGGGCGTTTGGTTACGAAACGTTAGCAAATCGTCAAGAAAATGCGTTGCATTTCCGCTATCCTTGAACCATCTCGAGTTTCGTCCCGGTTCCATGCGCAACCCTGGATGCAGCATGATTCGTCGCCAGCAGTTGTGGCGTATCGCCGTCGAATCGTTCAACGGGCGAGCGTCCTCCAGAGGTAGGCGTTCCCCACCACAGCAAGCGCATTTGTCCACCGTACAAGACTATCTTCTGCATCGTTTGATCGTTCAAGCATCGTTTGCTTATGCTGACAAGGAGGTCAGAATGAACCACATGCGTGCGCCAGGCTACTGGCCGCTGCTGATTGCGGCGGCGCTGCTCCTGGCCTGCTGCCCAAGCCCTGCATTGCTGGCGACCGTGCCCCCCTTGCTCACACCGACCTCGGTGGAAGGGACGCCTATTCCGTTCGAGACAATTCTGCAAGGTCAGGACAGTGGCTATCTAGGCGCCGAACCACTCCTGTTCCTCGTCGATGACCCGGAAGCCGCCGCTCAAATGCTGAAGCATCTGGCGCTGTATGTGGCGCCAGACCAGCGAGAAGCTTTCACTGCCCAGGTGCAGAACTCTGTCTGCACTCCAGATGTCATTGCGTTGTTTCGAGGATCCAAGGCTTCCTCAGGATATGAAGTCACGATAGATCGTTTGATTAGTCAAGGGAATGACATTCACGTGTATGCGCAGTTCTGGGAGCCCGGGCCAAGATACCCTGTGACAGGAGGCGCAACATCGTCCTACCATGTTGTCAAGTTGCTGCAACCAGTTGAGAATGCGGGTAGGTTTCAACTTGTGCTGCATTCCTATCCTATGATTCACCAGTAGCCAAAACCTCAAGAAAGGAGGGTGCTTCGATGATTAGGTTATCTCGCCGATATGGTATTGCTCTTTTCGGCTTGATCTGCTTGATGGGAGGCTCTTTACTGATGACAGCTTTGCTGACCGCCTGCACACCAGTCGCCACGCCCGAACCGCTGCCAGTGTGGGAGGACGAACGCATCATCCCTTTTCAGACGATCGACGTGGACAATGACGCACGTTCGTCATTGCCAGAATTTGTTGGCGTTCCAGAGATTGAGGAGAAATTCGATCCCGGCATCCTGTTGCCAGAAGAAGCCATCCCGACAGTGTCACGTCTTCACAAGATCGAATCGGTGGAGGATGTCGGGCCCTTAGTAGATCTGCTGCCACCGGCCACCGTCGATTATCTGCGCAACGTGGACTACGATGCTTACATGGTCTTTGCGTTGCTGCGCGGCCAACGCGGAGGGGGAGGATTTCCCGTCTTTATCGAACAGGTTGCCGTGGGAATGGGTGGAGTGCGAGTCTATGCACAGTTTCGGATACCGGCCGAGGGAACAGCTATTTCGGAGGGATACACCTTTCCTTACCACATCGTGAAAGTTGAATTGAGCGCTCTTGCGTGGTCTGCCCCCTGGATGCCGGTCGACTTGCTGGCGCGACTTTGTGACGATGACAAGCACCCTTGTTGATGTCAATCAATCGTTCTTGCCCTGGAGGAATAACCGATGCGCACCCGATTTTTTGTTCTCGTGTTGTCAGCCATTGTGGTCCTTTCCATCTCTGCCTACTTTGGCGTCTCGGCGCAGGATGCCATTGTGCAACCTGCTTCACCTCTGCCGCCACCCTCTCCCACCGCTGAAGCACAGCCTCCCGATCCTGTCGCTCAGCGCGCACTCGACTATGTGGCCTAACAGCGCAAGCTCTCGCCAGACCAGCTTACCATCCGCTACCGGGAAGATGTCCCTTTCCGACCCTCCAGCGCAGCTTCGTGCGCTTTGTCATCGCTGCCCCGACTGATGCACCGTCTGCCGCCATTGGAGTGTTGATCGACAGGGTAAGCGACGCTGTGGAGACCAATATACGTTTGCTTAGGAAACGTCGGTAAATTGTCAAGAACACACGCCTTAAGGTTGTGCTATACTGAGGACATCTCGAGCCCTTATCCTGGTTCATTTCGCAAAGCCGCCCCAGGCATCATTCATAGAAAGTAGTTGGCGTATCGTCGTTGCATCGTTCAACGGGCGAGCGTCCTCTGGCGGTAGGTGTTCCCCACATCGCAAGCCATCTGCCCATCGTATGTAACGCCAGCATCTGTATCGTTTGCATCGTTCGTTTGTGCTGACAAGGAGGTCAGAATGAACCAAATGCGTGCGCCAGGCTACTGGTCGCTGCTGATTGCGGCGGCGCTGCTCCTGGCTGGTTGCCATCTTTCTCCAGTAACGCTTCCCGCCGCTACACCCCCAACCAACGGAGAAATAGAGATTCCGTTTGAAACGGTTGCGGTGAACGAAAGTGGGGCGAATATCGATGCTCATGTAATGAGAGAAGGGCCGCAATTGTTGTTGCTGACTTCGCCCAATCAAATTGTCAGTATTCAGGATCAGGTAAATCCCGAAACGTGGACTGACTTACAGCAAGTGGACTTTCAACAATACGCCGTCGTTGCGCTCTTTCGTGGCCTCAAGCCCTCCACAAATTATCAAACGATTATCGAACGCATCACACGCCAAGATGACCGCCTAATCGTCTACGCCCAGTTCTGGGAACCAAACCCTGTATGGGAATCCGCCGCGGCCGAAACCAGACCCTTCCATCTAGTCAAGATCGATAGGTCTCAGGTTCCCGCCTCGTCGGTTGAACTCGTGCTTCAATCCTATGTGCTGACGCCGACGCCGCCAGCCAGGTAGACGTTTTTTCAGGAGAAACCTCATGATGCGCAAACATGCTTTTCTACTGATGATCGTTGCTATTCTTTTCTCTGGCTATGTATTGGCGTACAGAGCCGTCATTCATGCCCAGACCGATGTCACCCTCACGGTGTTGGGGCAGATTCCCTATGGTTTCGACGGCTAGGCGCGGGTCACAGCCAGCCAGCCGGTGGCGGTGGTCGTCAACGCCTGGCGCCTGGCGCGGGCGCCGGCGATGTGATCGGCAGCTACCCCGCCGTGCATCGGTAGTGTAGCGTCTGGCCGCGTAAGCGCGGGATTCCGGTCAATCGGCAGGGTGTGTCCACCATGGACACACCCTGCCGATTTTTTTCTCGAATCGATCCCTCTCGGCAAGCCGCGTGATGAAAAAGTGCGCGATGCGTGCTCATGTAATTTGCCGCGTCATTTGGTCATCACGTGCAGCGGCGCGAGAATGGGCAACGCACGCGCCGCTGCGCGTTTTTTTTGATGCATCTTGATGTAGAACGTGGCTGCCAATGAAATATGTCTTCAAGCTCTCCGGGTTTGTGCGCCCCTACCGGCGCTGGGCTGCGATTGCCCTAATCTTGCTCACCATCCTTGTGTTTCTCGATCTTTCGATCCCCCGCCTGATTCAGCGCATCATCGACGAGGGCATCAACCAGGGCAATCAGCAGGTCGTGTTGCAGACCGGGCTGATCATGGTGGTGATCTCGCTGGTCAGCGCCGTGATCGCCGTCGGCAACAACCTCTACTCGGTGCGCGTGGGCGAGAGCGTGGCGCGCGACCTGCGCGAGGCGATCTTCCTGCACATCCAGCACTTCTCCTACGGAAATCTCGACCGCACGCAGACCGGCCAGTTGATGGTGCGGCTGACCAGCGACACGATGGCGCTGCAGCGGCTGACGCAGATCACGCTGCGCATCGGCACACGCGCACCGTTGCTGATGGTCGGCAGCATGATCCTGATGTTTGTCACCAGCCCGCAGCTTGCCCTGATCATGGCGCCGCTGCTGTTGGCGACGGCTGTGGTCGTCGTCTTCTTTGTGTTTAAGATGGAGCCGCTCTTTGCTACGGTGCGTGAAAAGTTGGATCGGCACAACACCGTGTTGCAGGAGAATGTCGCGGGCGTGCGGCTGGTCAAAGCCTTTGTGCGCGAGGACTTTGAAGCCGAACGCTTTGCAACAGCCAACGACGCGTTTGCAGAGCGCTCGGTGCGTGTGATGCGCTTCATGGCGACGATGTCGCCGGTGCTGACGATGTGCGTCAACATGGGCATGGTGTTGGTCATCTACGCCGGCGGCATTCAGTCGATCAACGGCGATCTCACGGTCGGGCAGGTCGTGGCTTTCACCAACTACCTGCTCACCACCATCACGCCGCTGACGATGATGGCGATGCTCGCCAATGTCTGGGCAAGCGGCATCGCTTCCGCCAAGCGCGTCGACGAAGTGCTGAGCGTAACGCCCGAGGTGCAGGACGCCCTCGTGACCGCACCGCTGCCGACGCCGGTGCAAGGCCATATCGTCTTCGACAACGTCGCCTTTGCCTACAACGGACGCAGCGACGAAGCTGTGCTGGAAGGCGTCACTTTGGTGGCGGAGCCAGGCCAGACCGTGGCAATTCTCGGCGCAACTGGCGCGGGCAAGACGACGCTCGTCAACCTCGTGCCGCGCTTCTACGATGTCGACAACGGTCGCGTGCTGGTCGATGGCGTGGATGTGCGCGCCGCCAACCGTGACGAACTGCTCAAGCACATCGCCATCGTGCCGCAAGAAACCGTACTTTTTACCGGCAGCGTGCGCGACAACATTCGCTACGGCGCGCCCGACGCCAGCGAGGAGGCCGTGATCGCCGCGGCGCGCGCGGCGCAGGCGCACGACTTTATCCTGACGCTGCCCGCTGGCTATGACACGCATGTTGAAGCGCGCGGCGTCAACCTCTCCGGCGGGCAGAAGCAACGCATTGCGATCGCACGCGCGCTGCTCACACAGCCGCGCATCCTGATTCTGGACGACAGCACCAGCGCCGTGGATATCGACACCGAAACCAGGATCCAGGATGCGCTGGAGCAGCAGTCTCAACGCCATACCAGTCTCGTCGTTGCGCAACGCATCAGCACCGTGCTCAAGGCCGACAAAATCGTCGTTATCGACAAGGGCCGCGTCGTGGCCGAAGGCGCGCATCAAACCCTGATGAGGACCAGCCCCATCTACCGGGAAATCTACGCTTCGCAACTGGGGAATGGACCAAGGGGCACAGGGTTATGACCCCTCAACCACACGACAGTGCTCACGATACGCGCGACGTGCGCGCCGGCTTTATGCCGCGACGGCCGGCAGCCGTGGGGCGCATCGAAAAGGCCAAAAACCCGCGCCATGCACTGGTGCGGCTGCTGCCCTATTTGCGACCTTATACCCGCGTGCTGACGCTGGTGTTCGGTCTTATCCTGCTCTACACGCTGCTCGGCTTGCTTGGCCCCTACTTGATGGGCGTGGCGATCGACCGTCACATTGCACCCAAACAGCTTGACGGCCTTGGCCTGATTGCGCTGCTCATGCTGCTCGCCTATCTGCTCAATAATCTGTTCCAGGCCGTGTCGGGCTGGCTGATGGCCGCGGTCTCCCAGGGTGCGCTCAAACAGGTGCGTCAGGATCTCTTCACCCATTTGCAGACGCTGCCGCTCAGTTTCTTCGATCACAACTCGGCCGGTGAATTGATGAGCCGGCTCACCAACGATATCGACGCCATCAACCAGGCTGTGTCGGACAATGTGGTGGCGCTGCTGGCGAGTGTGCTGTCGCTGGTGGGCATCCTGGTCGCCATGTTTGTGCTGGACGTGTGGCTGGCGTTGGCTTCGGTGCTGGTGGCGCCGATTATGTTCCTGTTCACCAACTTTGTCGCCCGCTACACGCGCCGTGGTTTTCGCGACCTGCAGCGCAGCCTGGGCGAGATGAATGGCGTCATGGAAGAGGCCATCAGCGGGCAGAAGGTGATTCAGGCCTTCCGGCGCAACGCATCGGTGATCGAAAACTTTCACGTCGCCAACGACAAGGTCTTTCATGCCGGCGTCTATGCCAACAGCTATGCGTTGCTTTTGATGCCGTTGACCAATGTCCTGGGCAACTTCTTCGTGATCGTGCTGGCCGCACTGGGCGGCTGGCTGGCGTTGCGCGGGCTGGTCAGCGTCGGCATTATCGCCACTTTTATCATCTACGGGCAGAACTTCATCCAGCCGCTGCGTCAACTTGCCAACATGTACAATGCAATCCAGGCCGCGCTCGCCGGCGCCGAACGCGTCTTTGCTATCATCGACACGCCCACCGAAGTCGATGATGCGGCCGACGCCACGACCTTGCCCCAGGTGCGCGGAGATGTTGTGTTCGCCGGCGTCGAGTTTGCGTACACCGCGGGCGCGCCCATCCTCCGCAACATGACGCTGCATGCCCGCGCCGGTGAGATGGTGGCGCTGGTTGGCCCGACCGGCGCCGGTAAAACGACCCTCATTAACCTGCTCACGCGCTTTTACGAAATTGACGAAGGCGCCATCTGTATGGACGGCATCGATATCCGTGACATCAAGAAGGCCGACCTGCGCCGCCGCCTCGGTCTGGTGCTGCAAGAGACCTTTCTCTTCTCCGCCACCGTGCTGGAAAACATTCGCTATGGCCGGCTCGACGCCAGCGACGAGGAGTGTATCGAGGCCGCGCGCCTGGCCGACGCCGACCACTTCATCCATCAGTTGCCGCAAGGTTATCACACACTGCTTTCCGAGCGCGCCGGCAACCTCAGCCAGGGGCAGCGCCAGTTGCTGGCGATCGCTCGCGCCATTCTGGCCGATCCTAGCATCCTGATTCTGGACGAGGCCACCAGCAGCGTGGACACCCGCACCGAAGCGCGCATCCAGGCCGCGCTGCTGCGGTTGATGCGAGGACGCACGAGTTTCGTCATCGCCCACCGCCTGAGCACGATCCGCAACGCCGACCAGGTGCTCGTCATCGACGGCGGCCAGATTGTGGAGCAAGGCGCGCACGACGAATTGTTAGCGCGGCAAGGGGTCTATCATCACCTTTATATGAGCCAATTCAAGGGCGTAGCGATCTGACCGGCGGGCTGAACTGGGAAATGTGGACACTGCATCGTTTAATCGATAACGACTTCAACCGGCCCGATTTCGACGCCGGCCTGGCCGTCTGTGGTCAGTAAAGGGGTGGCCGCGGCATCGTCGACATCGTACACCCGCACGGAAAAGCGATAGCGCCCCGGCTGCGGCGCGGCGACGTTCAGCCAGTCGACGCCGCGCACGTGTGCGGTCACAAGCTCCCCTGGCTGCCAACGCGCAAACGGATAGGTGTAGCCAGCCAGCCGCCGTCCGGGCAATGTTGCTAACGTCTCACGGGCTGCGGTGGCGGATTGCAACACAAAACCAAGATCGGGCGCCGGCTCCGGCGCGCCGGGCAAGCGCTCCCAAAAGAGCAACAAATCCCCGTTGTTGACGACCTTATACCCACGCAACATTACCTGATCGCCAAAGGCGACATCGGTGGGCGCGTCGATGGGCGGCGCGTCCACAAAGCGGTAGGGACGCAGCCCTGTAAAGCGCCGCAGCGTCAGCCCGGCAAAGGTGGCGGATTGTCCTTTTTCGCGCCCGCTCAATTCCAACTGAATCGGCGTGATGCCGTTTGGGTCCACAACTTCATCCTGCCAGTTGATGAGCCACGCGCCCCGCCGCCCACTTTCATCGGCAAACGCGTCGCGCAGCACCGGCCCCGTGGCCGCAAAGTCGAGCACCGCGTCCACGTCGAGAATCTCCAGCGCGGGCAAGCGCACCACCGGCAAGTCGGGTGCGTAATACTCCCACACCGGCCAGGCATGACCGCTGACGAGCACGGCGATCTCATCTTCCGCCAGCCGCGGGCGCAGAAACTCGGTCAACTGCCGCCATTGATCCTTGCTGAAGGCAGGATGAAAGAACCAGCCGCCCACACCATAGGCAAACCAAGCAGCAAAATGATCGCCCCCCGCGCAACTCGCCCCTCGCCCCTCGCCCCTCGCCCCTCATCCTCCATCCCAAACCCGCCGGCCCAAATCAGCAGCAGCCCCGGCAGCGCCTCCATGACATAACGAGCGTTGAACTTGGGGATGGCAAGCGCCAGCAGCAGCACCGCAACCACGGGCGTTAGCAGCCAGCAGCCGGCGTAGAGAAGTGTGCGTCGCGCGGCCGCGCCGCCGCGCCAGAGCCGCGCCACCGCGATCACTGTCACCAAGCCGTAGCCGAGCAACAGCCAGCGCGCGATCCACTCGAAGACGGTCTCGCCGCTGGTGAAGGAAATGGCGATATCAGCGAACGCCTCGTGGAGTTTGAGTGCGCCTTCCCAGTAGCTGCGATCCCCGCGCAGTTGGCTGAAGATCGCACGCAGCCACGGTGTATAGAGCAGCAGCACCAGCGCGCCTGCGCCCAGCAACCGCCACAATTTTCGCCGCGCAGCCAGGCGCGGCGACCAAAGCAGCAGATCGACCACAAAAGCCGCGGCCAGCCCGATCAGCAAGAAAATGGCGAAATAGTGGGTGTAGACTGCCGCTACCGCCACCGCCACGAACGCACCCCAGCGCCACCAAACAGGGGCAGGATCATCGGCCAGACGCAGCAGCAGATAGGCGGCCAGCACGCCGAGTGTGGTCAACTGGGCGTACATGCGCGCCTCTTGGGCGTAGTAGACCAGCAGAGGATGGAGTGCGGCAAAGAGGGCGGCGAGCAGCGCCGCGCGCAAGGATCGGCTCAGGCGCAGCGTCAGCGCGGCGAGCAGCGGCGCTGTCAACGTGGCGAACCACGCTGTCGGGAAGCGCAGCGCCCACTCGCTCCAGCCGGCCCCTTGCCCCCACACTGCCACGACGTAGTAGTAGAGCGGCGGCTGAATATCGTTGGCCGTCCAGCGCGTCAGTTCAGCAAGCCCCTGGTGCGCCACAGCAGCGGTCACGCCCTCGTCGTACCACAGGCTCTGGAAATCCAGGCGAAAGGTCGCCAGGCCAAAGGCCAGCAAACATACCATGAGCACACGTGCGCGGTGCGTGGGATGCCAGGCAGTGCGGGCGAGTGTGTGCGCGCCTGTTGTCATCACTTATGTCAGTCCTTTGCGCAGGTCGCGCTCGCCCACGGATTCGGGCGCGTGCTGACCTGTCGCCAACTCAGCCGTGGGATCGGCCGCGCGATCCGGGATCAACGCGCTGATGCCAGCCGCGATCACCTCGCCCAGCGTCGTCCACAGCCGCATGGCCACTGCCAGCAGCGTGATGGTCGCGCCGCCGGTAATCGGCGCCAGCAGCAGGTACAGCGCGCCCTCGCGCACGCCCAACCCGCTCGGCGTGAAAAAGCTCAGGAACCCGATGGCATACGCCACCGGGTAGACGGCGATCAGATGCGGGGCAAGCGACGCCATGGCGGCGGGCGAATATTGATTGACGCCAAAGGCAAGCGCGGCAAAGGCCGCGCCCCAGATCAGCCAATCCACCATGGCAAGCGCCAGCACCGTCACCAGCGCGGCCCGCGTCAAGCCAATGGGCAGACGCGCACGTCCCAGACGCTGCAAGCCCCAGTTGACCATCTCGATCAGCCACGCCGGCTGAAGCACAAAAACGACCAGCGGCGTCAGACCCACGGCGATCAGCCACGGCGCGGCGCCGTGCACAAGGTCGGTCAACACGCCCCAATTGCCTGTCACCGCAAAGTAAACAGCGGCGATCGGCGCCACCGCCAGCAGGATGATCGCCTGATAGAGCACGATGCTGGTGAGGGTCGCTTCCGGCTTGACGCCGCGGCGCTGCGCCAACAGCGTGATCGAGAGCGGCTGCCAGACGTTGCCGGGAATGTAGCGGACAATGGCGCTGAGAAACCAGATGCGCACCGCGGGCCAGTAGGGCAGATGACCGCCGACCGCGCGCAGCAGGCGCAGCCAGATCAGCACCTCGACCGCCCACGCCGCGGCCAGACAACCGGCCGAGACCGCCAGCCAGAAGGGGGAGAGCTGCCACGCATAGCTGCGCAACTCCTGCCACTGGCTGCGCAGCAGCAGGGCAATCAAGATCACGGCCAGCACCACAAACAGCGGCTGTATTCGCCGCAAAAAACGCATCAGCATAAGTTGCGCAGCGTATCATGGCGACAAGTCATTGGGGAAATTGCGAAGTGAAGAAAGGGATGAGTGGCAAGACAGATGTTACACCGTGCATGAACCGTTCGGTGCAGCCTCGAAGTCCATTTTGCTATCAATCGGCCGATCTACGCTCACTTGCCATACTAAACTTTCTATGGCAAACTGCATGAAGATGTTGTCAAGATGACACTTTCGGTCATTTCCGACCAACACGATGGAGTGTGAGGTTGTCCGTGAACGAACCTTTTCCCGAAACTAAAACACACCGGTATCAGTACGACTATCCCCGACCCGCCGTCACTGTCGATATCATTCTTTTTGTTTTCCAGGAAGATCAACTGCGCGTGCTGCTGATTAAGCGCGCCAACGACCCGTTCAAGGCGAAATGGGCGTTGCCTGGCGGCTTCATCGGCGAGAACGAGGATCTTTACGACGCCGCGTTGCGCGAGTTAAAGGAGGAGACCAACGTCTCCAACGTCTACCTGGAGCAACTGTACACCGTGGGCAAGCCCGACCGCGACCCACGCACGCGTGTGATCACGGTTGCCTACTTCGCGCTGCTAAGCGCCGAGGAAGTGGCGCAGCAGGAAGTGCACGGCGCTTCCGATGCAGGCGAGGCGCGCTGGTGGGATATTTACGACCTGCCCGAACTTGCCTTCGACCATCAGGCCATCCTCGACTACGCGCTGCAACGTCTGCGCTGGAAGCTGGAATGGACGGCGCTCGGTTTTTTGCTGCTGCCCAGTGAGTTCACCCTCTCCGAGTTGCAGCGCGTCTACGAGACCATCCTTCACGAGCCGCTCGACAAGCGCAACTTCCGGCGCAAGGTGCTGGCCGCGGGCGTCATCGAGCCGACCGGCAACATGCGCGCCGGCGACCATCGCCCCGCCCGCCTCTATCGCTTCACCGCCACTGCCGTCGAAATGGAGCAAGCGCGGCGGCGTTTTCCGTAGGGGTTGCGAGGGGCGAGTTGCGAGGGGCGAGTTGCAGCCGTCATAGATCCCTGATCCTCTAATCTCCCAATCTCCTAATCTCCCTCCTCTTCCAACGTCGGCTGCCCCACGAGCGGCGGAATGATCATCGTATCCTGGCGAGGCGGCGGGATGAAGACCGCGGCGCCGGGACGTTTTCGCAACCACCAGATATAAACGCCAAAGATCAACGTCCCCAGCAGGGTCATCGCGGCGGCGAGCAGAAATGTGGCGTCGTACCCATAGCGCACGATCAAAAAGCCGCCGACCAGCGAGATCAGCGCAAAGCTGAAGCCGGCCGCCATCTCGCCGGCGCCGGTCATCGCCGCGCGCAGGCGCGGGGGCGTGCGCTCCATCATGAAAACATAGAAAGTGGGGAAACGGATCGACGTGAAGGCCAGCAACCCGACAAAGCCGACGCTTGCCGCGGCCGGCGTGGGGATCAACGCCAGCGGCAGCAGACTCAGAAACGCGCCGAGCGAGCCAAGCACGGACGCCTCGCCGTAGCCGATGCGCCGCGCCAGCGCCGGCCCAAGCAGCGCAACCGGCACGGCCAGCAGCCGCGCCGACGCCGACACGAGGCCGATCATCGGCGTCGAGACCTGGAGGCCACTGTCCATGTAGACGTTGAAGAAGGTGACCGCGGCGCCGACGCCCGCCACCTGCAGAAAGCGCACCACCGACATAAAGACGATAAGCGAGTAAGCGGAGCGCGGGCGCGGCGCGCCTGGTTGCGCTCCGACCGTTTCTGGCTCCGCTTCATCGGGGCCAGGGTCGCGCGTGCGCAGCACAATGAAGAAGGCGACGACGATCAGCACGCCGACGACGAGCAGCGGCGCGCGGTAGGGGGCCGGCTTCAGCATGGAAACCATCATCACCGACGCAAAGAGCACCGGCAGGATGCCGCCGATCAGACCGCCCACAAAGGAGGCCATGCCGCTGATGGCGGATTGTACGGCGAAAATGGCGCCGCGCGCGCTCACCGCGGTCACGCCGATCAGGAAAGGGCCGGAATTCACGAAGTAGAAGGCCAATCCCGCGTAGATCAGGATCAGCGTGCTGTTCAGCCAGGCGATGCGCCAGGTTGGTGGCGCCAAATCCGCCAACGGCAGCGCCAACGCGCCTACCGCCGCGATCCCCAGCCCCACGGTCATAATGCGCCGGCTGCCGTAGCGACTGCCCAGCCAACCGGCCGTCAAACTGCCCAAAGCGAAAGTGAGGTTCGCCATCGAGTTGATCTGCCCCACGAACTCCGGGCCAAAGTTGAGCCGCAGGACGTAGAGGTTCAAAATGACCGAATAGATGCCGCCGTCGATGCTCAAGCCCATGATGGCCGACAACAACAGGACGATTCGAGCGTTGCGGCCGGTCGCGCAACGTTTGTGCATAAGCCGCCAGCATGAAAGACTTTCCGTGGTGTGTAATTCGTAATTCGTAATTCGTAATTCGTGATGCGTGATTCGTAATGCGTGATGCGTGATTCGTAATGCGTGATGCGTGATGCGTGATTCGTAATGCGTAGTGCATATTCATGTGTTACGTAATACGTATTACGTGTTACGTGTTACGTGTTACGCATCACTCGACGCATTTCATAGCCGAGATTGTACAGCACACAGCATCAGGTTATCGAAACTTGAAGCAAGCCTACATTGACAAATTAGTTCGGAGGCGTACAATTCGCTGCATGACAATCTCAGCCGTAGGATCGCTGCCGGCGACGAAGGTTCTGGATAAGCTGCTTGCGGATGCCGGCGTTGCGGGCGCGCATGGCTTTGAGGTGTTGCGACTCGTGCGTGCGGTCGACCACATCTACGACCGCCTGCTCTACGAAGTCACACGCGACGGCCCGGTGACTGTGCCGCGCTGGCGCATTTTGCTACGGTTGTGGATAGAGGAGCAATTGGGCCAAGGCGCGGTCAACCCCACACACCTGAGCCGGACGCAACAGGTCGCCAAGAACACGATCAGCGACCACCTGCGCGCGTTGGAAGAGAGCGGCCTGATCGAACGGGAGTTGGATCAAGAAGATCGCCGCCAATTCAAGATCCATCTGACTGAAGCAGGGCGCGCCATCGTGCAGGAGTACACACCGGTGCACGCGCGCTATCTCAATCAACCGTTGGCGTGCTTTGCCCCCCAGGAGATCGCACAACTTCAGCAGCTACTGAGCAAGCTGCATACCGCATTGCTTGCACAAATCGGCGGCTGCCCTTGCGCGGTCGAGCCAGAGCAGGAACAGCCTATCCACACGTTGGAGTAAATCATTGGATTCAGAGGCGGGTGATCAATATCTCCGTCTGCCCATTATGGTAAATTTCAGGCGGGTGGCTCCGCCGTGCGGCTTGAACAATTCTTTCTAAAACAGCGATCTGAAAGGGGGGTGTGTGACCTCACAACCAAAAGGCCCAAAGCGGGCGCGGCCCAGTTTCCAGAACTTGGGCCGTGCGATCCGCTTCTTGGGACACTATCGCAACATAGCCCTGGCTGCCTATGGCGCGCTTTTGCTGAGCACAAGCGCGCAATTGCTGGTGCCGCAGCTTGTGCAGAATATTCTCGACGCGGTGACGCGCGGGATGATGGCGCAACAGCTTTCCCAGGCGCCGGCCGAGATGCAGGCCAACATGCTCGCCAAGGCCGGTATGAGCGTGGCGGAATTTGACCAGATCCTCAACAACCCGTTGGCGCCGCTCTATTGGGCGATCGCGTTGATTCTGGTGCTGGCGGTGGTGCGCGGCGTCTTCGCCTTTGCACAATCCTACATGTCGGAAAAGGCCGGGCAGAGTGTGGCCTTCGACTTCCGCAACGACCTCTTTGCCAAGATTCAGCGTCTTTCTTTCAGCTATCATGACCGCAACCGCACCGGCCAATTGATGATCCGGGCGACGGACGACGTGGAAAAGGTGCGCCTGTTCATCGGCCAGGGGTTGCTGCTGGCGGTGCAGGCTATCGTGCTGCTCACCGGCGCGCTGATCATGTTGCTGCTCACCAACCTGCAACTGACGCTGGTGGTGCTGCCGATCCTGCCGGTTGCGATGGCGATATTTATGGTTTTTGGCGCGATCACACAGCCACTCTTCATCAAGGTGCAGCAAAAGCTTTCGACGTTGAACACCATTCTGCAAGAAAATCTGGCGGGTATCAAGGTGGTCAAAGCGTTTGCCGCGGAGAAAAAAGAGCAGAAACGCTTTGACGATGCGGCCGTGTCGCTGATGAATCAGCAGATTTACGTCGCGCGTATCTTCAGTTTTCTGTTTCCAGTCGTCTTTCTCATCGCAAACCTGGGTCAAGCCGCAGTGCTCTACTTTGGCGGCAACCAGATCATCGCGGGCACACTGACGATCGGCGAGTGGCAGAAGTTCAGCCTCTACCTCGTCTACGTCTTCTTCCCGCTGGGCCAGCTCGGCTTTATCATCTCGCAGATGAGCCAGGCCGCGGCGAGCGCCAATCGCGTCTTCGAGATCATCGACGCCCACAATGAAGTGACCGACAAGCCGGGCGCCGCGCCGTTGCCGCCGATTGAGGGCGCCGTGATCTTCGAGGATGTCTCCTTCCGCTATTTCGGCAGCACAGAGCTGGTGCTCAACGGCGTCAGTTTCCGTGCGGAGCCGGGCGAAACCCTGGCCATCCTCGGCGCTACCGGCAGCGGCAAGAGCAGCGTCATCAACCTGATCCCGCGCTTCTACGACGTGACCGGCGGGCGCATCCTGGTCGATGGCAGCGACGTGCGCGAGGTGACCATCGAGTCGTTGCGCCGGCAGATCGGCATCGTGTTGCAGGAGACCAACCTCTTCACCGGCACGATCCGCGACAATATCGCCTATGGTCGCCCGGATGCGACCGACGACGAGGTGATCGACGCGGCCAAGGCGGCCGCCGCACACGATTTTATCGTGGGTTTCCCAGACGGGTACGACACCTCGGTTGGCGAACGCGGCGCGACGCTCAGCGGTGGGCAAAAACAGCGTATCGCCATTGCCCGCGCGCTGCTGCTCAACCCGCGCATTCTGATTTTAGACGACTCGACCAGCGCCGTCGATGTGCAGACCGAGACGGTGATCCAGCAAGCGCTCGACCAGTTGATGAAGGGGCGCACCAGTTTTGTGATTGCGCAGCGCATCAGCACCGTGCTCAATGCCGATAAGATTGTCGTGCTCGAAAAGGGAAAGATCGTGGCGCAAGGCAGGCACGTCGACCTCATCGAGGACAGCCCCATTTACGCAGAGATCTATCGCAGCCAATTGGTGGAAGACCCGACAGCCGAGCCTGTCGATAAAGAACTGGAGTTGATGCTATGATTGGCGGCCCACGAGGATTACTCGAACAGGAAACCAGCAAGCCGCGCAGCGTCGGACGCACGCTGGGACGGCTGATCACCTATTTCAAACCCTTCTGGCTGGCGTTGCTCGTCGTGCTGCTGATGATGGTAGCCAACGCCTGGGTGCAAGTGCTGACGCCGGAGTTGCTGGGCCAGGCGGTCGATTGTTATCTGACGCCCGCGGTGACGGCGCAAATTCGCAGCAATGAGTCTGCGCAGGGGATGGCGCCAGGTGACATGACGACGAACAACGCCAGCGACTTTGCGTGTTGGTTTGGCGACGTCCCGGTCGGAGCGCCGGCGACGGAGTATATGGCCGGCCTGGGAAGGCTTGTGCTTGGCCTGATGGCTTTCTTTGTAGTGGGTGCGCTCACGGGCGGCGCCATGTTTTACTTGATGTCGTGGGCCGGCCAGCACGTGTTGCGCAGCTTGCAGGTGCAGGTCTTCGAACATCTGCAAAAACTGTCGCTGGGTTTCTACAGCCGCAACGAAAGCGGCGACCTGATGAGCCGCATCACGAACGACATCAGCACCATCCAGCAGGCGATCAGCTTTGCGCTGATTCAGGTGCTGGGCGGCGCCCTGTTGCTGGTCTGGATTGCCTGGAATATGTTGGCGCTCAATTGGGCGTATGCGCTGCTGAGCCTGGCCGTCGTCCCGGTGATGGCGATTGTGACCGTCTGGTTCAGCGGGCAGGCGCGCAAAGCTTTCCGCATAACGCGCAAAGAGATCGGCAATGTCAACGCCGAGTTGGAGGAAAGCATCTCCGGCGTGCGTGAGGTGCAGGCGTTCAGTCGCGAGGATGCCAATATCGAGGCGTTCCGCGTCAGCAACGCCGCCAATCGCGACGCCAACGTGCGCGCGGTGGCTTACACTTCGGCGCTGGCGCCCTCCCTGGAGGCGCTTGGCTACGTCGCCATCGCCATCGTCGCCGGGGTCGGCGGCATCTTCATGTTGCAAGGGCAGATGCTGGGCGGCTCCACGGTGACGCTCGGTCTGATCATCGCCTTCATCGGCTATGCACAGCGCTTCAACCAGCCGATCTCGCAAATCGCGGTGCTGTGGGCGAATATCCAAAGCGCCATCGCCGGTGCAGAACGCATCTTCGATCTGTTGGACGAGCAGCCGGAAATCGTGGAAAAGTTCGACGCCCGGCCGATGTCCCAAATTCAGGGGCGCGTGGTCTTCAACAATGTCGGCGCCGAGTACAAGCGCGGCGAGCCGGTGCTCAAAGGCATCAATCTGAGTGCGGAACCGGGCCAGACCGTCGCCATCGTCGGCCCCACCGGTGCGGGCAAGACGACGCTGGTCAACCTGCTGCCGCGCTTCTACGATGTCGCGTCCGGTCAGGTGACCATCGACGGCGTCGACGTGCGCGAGGTAAAGCTGGAAAGCTTGCGCCGGCAGATCGGCGTCGTGTTGCAGGATTCGTTTCTCTTCAGCGACACAGTGATGAACAACATCCGCTACGGGCGTCCTGAAGCCAGCGACGACGAGGTCGTCGCCGCGGCGCAATTGGCGCGCGCCCACGACTTTGTCGAACGGCTGCCCGAAGGCTACAACACCATCCTCGGCGAGCGCGGCGCGGGTCTCAGCCAGGGACAGCGTCAATTGCTCTCCATCGCACGCGCGGCGCTGGCCGACCCGCGGCTGTTGATTCTGGACGAAGCGACAAGCAGCGTCGATACGCGCACCGAACGCCAGATCCAGGCCGCGCTGGAGCAATTGCTGGCCGGACGCACCAGCTTTGTCATCGCGCATCGCCTCAGCACGATCCGCAACGCCGACCAGGTGTTGGTGCTCGTCAAGGGTGAGATCATCGAGCGCGGCACGCACGAGGAACTGCTCGCCAAGCAAGGCTTCTACTACAATCTCTACATGAGCCAGTTCAAACGGCAGGAACAGGTGGTGCACGCGACGCACCGCACCGACGGGCTGGGCGCGCTCTCCACGGCCGCGGGGGCGGGGTAGACAAGGGGACAAGGAGACAAGGATGAATTGTCAATGGTGAATGGTGAAGTCTCCCCTTCTCCCCTTGTCTTGTCTCCCTCTCTCTTACCCCTTCACCATCGGATTGGCAAGTTTGCCAAGTTTCTCCACTTCGACCACGACTTCATCGCCGGGGACGAGCCAGTCCTTCTGCGCCCGGCCGAGCACGACGCCTTCAGGCGTGCCGGTGAGGATGATGTCGCCCGGCTGCAAGGTCATGTGCTGCGAGATGTAGGAGACGAGGTGCGCCCACGGGAAGACCATGCCGGCCGTGTTGGCGTTCTGGCGCAGGTCGCCGTTGACCCAGCCGCGCACGGCCAATGCCTGCGGATCGTCCACCCCGTCGGCCGTCACGATCGCGGGGCCAAGCGGCAGGAACTTGTCGAGCGTTTTGCCGAGCAGCCACTGGCTGGTGCGCATTTGGAGATCGCGGGCGCTTAAATCATTCGCCGTGCAGTAGCCGAACACGTAATTTAGCGCCTCTTCCTCGCTCACGCTCGCCGCCTCACGCCCGATGACGACGGCCAACTCCACTTCGTAATCATATTGCGTCGCGACTGCCGGCAACGGGATCGCTTCCCCGGCGCCGGCCAACGTGTTGTTGAATTTCGAAAAGAGCACCGGCGACGTCGGCACGGCCATGCCCGATTCGGCGGCGTGGCGGCGATAGTTCAGACCGACGCAGACGATCTTCTCCGGCGCCAGGATCGGGGCGTAGAGCTGCGCCTCGCCCAGCGGCAGGGTGACGATATCTGGCGTCCGTGCAGTTTCCCACCAGGCCAGCGCGTTGGCCGCCACCTGCAGCGCGGCGCTGTCGGCAATAAAGTGGCGCAGATCGTTCCAGGCTGTGATGGGCGTCGCGCTGTTGAACGCCTGGATCAGACCGACCAGGTCGAGCACCGTATTGTCCGCGACGATGCCTGCGCGCGGTTGCGATTGGTGGAGATAGGTGACGAATTTCATGGCTCTATTTGCCTTTCGAATGATGCTGGTACGCGCTTTGCGCAAAAAAAGGTCGTGTCAATCGTCTTTACCGAAAGACGATTGACTTGGTGCGTTTCGAAGCACTATTCTGCCTAGTTTTGTCGAATCTGTCGAACAACGATAAAGATTGGCGAATGAGTCCTTGCGTGATGTCTGCTGCTGCTGCCCACCCTTTGGTGTTGACGAACATCCGAGTGACGCGATGACGTTGGGGTGGCGGAAAACTCCGCTTGACAAGGTAAACGTTTTCTATTACAGTACCCCTACTTGGTAAACGTTTTCCCTATTCCATCTTATGCCAATCACCATTCGTGATGTTGCCGAAGCTGCCGGTGTTTCGATTGCCACAGTTTCGCGTACTCAATAATAAAGACCACCCGGTCGGCGCCGAAACGCGCCGGCGCATCCTTGCCACGGCGGACGCATTGGGCTATCGCCCCAATGTGGCGGCGCGCAGCCTGCGCACCGAGATCGGCGACAGTGGGCATCATCGCCGACGACATCATTGGCCCTTTCGCCACCAAGATCATCCGCGGCATCCAGGATGGCTTGCGTCAGGCCGGCTATCTCTGCGTGATCATCAGCGCCGATTGGGATCCGGACGCCGAGCGCGAAGCCATTCATGATCTGGTCAGCCGCTCGATCGACGGCATTGTGTTTTCGGAGACCTGGCACCATACCGCGGTCGAATCGCTGGACCTCGCCAGCAAACCCTACGTCTTCGTGCATCGCCAATTCGCCGCGCCGGGACAGGCTTCGGTGATCCCCGACGAACGCTACGGCGCGCATCTGGCCATGCGCCATCTGCTCAGCCTGGGCCACCGGCGCATTGGGTACATTAACGGGCCGGAGCAGTACTACGCTTCGGCGCTGCGGCTGGAAGGGTATCGGAAGGAAGTGGCGGATGCCGGGCTTGAGTTCGATCCTGCACTCGTCGCGCGCGGCGACTGGGAATTGGAGAGCGGCTATGCAGCCATGCAACGCCTGCTGGAAGCGCGTCCGCACCCGACAGCACTTTTTGCCGGCAACGACTTGATGGCGGCCGGCGCCATCTACGCGCTGCAGGATACAGGGCTGCGCGCCCCGCACGACGTGGCGGTGGTCGGCTATGATGACCGTGAGATCAGCCGCACCTTTCGCCCTCGGCTGACGACGGTGACGCTGCCCTGTTACGAGATGGGACAGGCTGCCGCCCAGATGTTGCTCGACCGTATGGCGGGTAAGCTGGAGGTTAGCGAGGAAGTGCAGGTGCGCGGTTGTCTGCTGGTGCGCGAGTCTTGTGGCGCGGCTGGGCAGGCTTCGAGAACAGCTTTGACGCAGAGTCGCTGAGAGGCAAAGGGTGGCAGAGAAAAGCGGTTGTCATGCATGATGTTTGGGAGAAGCGGCAATCTCGCCGTTGACCGATAATTCTATTACTTTACAGGTCACTATTTTTACAGGAGGAGAATTTGTCATGCAACGTTTGAGTAGACTACTCGTTGTTTTGAGCATGATGGTGACGCTTGCGTTAGCCGCGTGCACCGCGCCGGCGGCTGCGCCCACCGGTGAACAGGCGTCAGGAGAGCAGGCGGCCAGTGGCGTCACCATGTCATTCTGGACGCGCGACAGCAACCAGGAGCAGGTGCGTGCATTGGTGGACGCCTGGAATGAATCACACGAGAACCAGATTGAAGTTACAGTCATTCCTGCCGGCGACTATATGACCAAGGTTGGCGCTTCGGTCGGCGCGGGCGCACCGCCCGACTTGATGGCGGTCGACCTGATCTATGTGCCGCAGTTTGCCGCGGCGGATCAGCTCACTGACATTACCGATTTCGCCAAGGCGCTGCCCTACTTTGACAGCCTCAGCCCGTCGCACGTGCGGCTGGCGACCTACGACGGCAAGATCTACGGCCTGCCTTTCAACGCTGAGGGATCGTACCTGATCTATAACAAGGGTCTCTTCGAGCAGGCCGGGCTTGACCCGGAGAACCCGCCTAAGACGTGGGGCGAGATTGCCGACGCCGCGGCCCAGATTTCGGCGCTGGGCGACGACATCTACGGCTACTACTTCTCCGGCGCGTGTGCGGGCTGCAACGCTTTCACCTTCCTGCCCTACATCTGGGCAAGCGGCGGCGACGTGTTGAACGAAGATGGCACTGCCGCCACCCTGACCGACCCTGAAGTCGCGGCCGCGCTCGATTTCTATCGCCAGATGTGGGCCGACGGGCTGATCCCGCCCGGCGCGCAGGCCGACACCGGCACAGATTTTGCCAATGCCTTCACCTCTGGCACGATCGGCATGGCTGGCACCGGCGCGTTCGCCATCAACAACCTCAAGACCAATTTCCCCGATCTCGACTTTGGCGTGACCTTCCTGCCGGGCAGGGAAGAGGGCGCGTCCTCCTTCGCTGGCGGCGACAGCATCGCCATCCCGGCCGGCTCGCCGTATCCGGAGCAGGCCTTCGAGTTTATCAAATGGATGAGCTCCGATGAGGTGCAGTTGAACTACTATGCTCAGGAAAACAGCCTGCCTGTGCGCACCGACCTGGCCGAGAACGAATTCTTCGCCAAGGATCCGCGTCTGACGACCGCCGCGCAGGCGATGGCGATGGGCCGGACGCCCTACACCATCGTCTACAACCAGCTCTTCAACGACGCCAACGGGCCGTGGCTCAAGATGATCCAGACCGCGGTCTTCGACGGCAAGGTGGATGAGGCGGTGACAACGGCGCAGGAAGAGTTCACCAAGATTCTGTCTGAGCAGTAAACAGCTTCCTCTTTGTATTTTTGGCGCTATCCAGAGGTGACAGTCACTTCCAGAAGTGACTGTCACCTCTGGATAGCGTAAAGTTAGCGAGTCAGGTGGAATGCCTATGACAACTGCATCGGCAGCAATTGCCAAACCGTCGCGGCGCCGCAGCACACTCAATCGTCAGCGCAGCATCGCCGGCTTTCTTTTTGTCTTGCCGGCTGTGCTGTTCACGCTGGCCATGTTCATCTTCCCCTTGCTCATGACCGTGTGGATGTCGTTGCACGACTGGCCGCTGCTGGGGCAGGCAACTTTTTGGGGATTCAGAACTACGTGGAGATGGCGCGATAAACAGTTCTGGGCCAGCCTCTGGTTTACAACGCAATACACCTTGCTCGTCACGCCGGCGATCTTCATCCTGGCCTTTGCACTGGCGCTGCTGGTCAATACGGCGCTGCGGGGCATCGGCGTCTTCCGCACGATCTACTTCATTCCGGTGGTGATCGGGCTGGGCGCGTCCAGCCTGCTCTGGGTGTGGCTGCTCAACGATCGGGTGGGCATCATCAACGGTCTTTTGCTCGACCTCGGCCTGATCGAGCGCCCCATCATCTGGTTTGTCGACAAGAACCTGGCGCTGGCCGTGATTATCATCTCCGTCGTCTGGAAGACCGTGGGTTTCAGCATGATCCTGCTGCTGGCAGGGATGCAGGCAATCCCCGAAGAGCTCTATCAAGCCGCGATGGTGGACGGCGCCAACTATCGCCAGCGGCTGACGCACATCATGATGCCGCTGCTGCGCTCGACCTTTGCGCTGGCGCTTGTGCTCTCCGTCATCGGCTCGTATCTCTCGTTTGACCAGTTCTACATTATGACGCGCGGCGGGCCGCAAAACCAGACTATCACCGCGGTCTACTGGATCTTCAACAATTCCTTTACCTATTACAAAATGGGGTACGGCGCGGCGTTGTCGATCATTCTGCTCATCATTCTCGGCGCGCTCAGCATTCTTCAACTGCGCATTCTGCGCGACGACGTGACCTACTGACCGGAAAAGATTATGACTGGCACCACATCCTCAACCACGATCCACAGCACGTCCAGCCGGATGCGCCGCCGCGCCGGTTTGTTTGCACTCTACGTTGTCTGCGTTCTCCTCGCGATTCTCTTTCTCTTTCCCGTCTTCTGGTCGACGTTGACTTCGGTCAAGCCACCGGCGGAAGCTTCGGCGGTGCCGCCCACCTATTGGCCTTCTACCTTTACGTTTGATAATTATTTGAAACTAAATAAATATGGCGCGGGGATTCTCCGGTACGTTTATAATAGTGCGTCGGTTGCGCTCATCACCGTCTTTGGCACGATCCTGCTGAGCACGCTGGCCGGCTATGGGTTTTCACGCTTTCACTTTCCCGCCAAGAATGTGCTCTTTATCATGGTGCTGGCCGCGTTGATGATTCCTTTTCAGTCGATCCTGACGCCGCTCTTCCTGCTGATGAGCGCAGTGAAAATGCAGAACACGCTGTTCGGTCTGGCGCTGGTCTACATCACCTTTCAGCTTCCCTTTGGCGTCTTTATGATGCGCAACTCCTTTGACGCGGTGCCGCGCGAGATCGAAGAGGCCGCGTTGCTCGACGGCTGCTCGACATGGAAGATGCTGACCACCGTCATGTTCGTGCTGGTGCGACCGGGCATCATCACGGTGGCTATCTATGCGTTTCTCAACGCCTGGAACGAATTTCTCGCCGCGCTGATCATCATGACGCAGGAAGTCAACTTCACGCTGCCGATCATGCTGACCAGCGTGCGCAGCGGCTACTATGGCGCTATCGACTGGGGCGCGCTGCAGGCCGGCATCACCGTCACGATCCTGCCGTGCATCATTTTGTTCCTCTTCCTGCAGCGGTATTACCTGCAAGGGTTGATGGGCGGCGCGGTGAAGGGGTAAAGAGTTGCGAGTTGCGAGGGGCGAGCTTTATTCAACACACACAACCTATTTTGGGGAGAACTTTCGATGTTTTATCGACCCTTACCGGCGAATCGATCGCCGTTGTTTCCCACCACGTTTCGCGCGTTGCCGGTCGGCGCGGTCCGCCCGCAAGGTTGGCTGCTCGACCAGTTGTGCATCCAGGCCAACGGGTTGACCGGCCATCTCGACGAATTCTGGCCCGATGTCAGCCGGCAGTCGGGCTGGCTGGGCGGGCCGGGCGACGATTGGGAACGCGCACCCTACTATTGCGACGGTCTTGTCCCGCTGGCCTATCAACTCGACGACCCGCGGCTGATCGCCAAAGCCAACGAATATGTGGCGTGGATGCTCAACAGCGTGCAGCCCAACGGCTGGTTTGGCCCCACCAACACCGACTGGTGGCCGCGCATGGTGGCGCTTAAGGTGTTGATGAGCTATTACGAGGCGACTGGCGATGCGCGCGTGCTGAGCCTGATGACCGGCTATTGCACCTATCAGAATGCGATGTTGGCGGCGCGCGGGCTGGAAAACTGGGGCGCGGCGCGCGTGGCGGATAATCTGCTTGCCGTCTACTGGCTCTACAACTTTACCGGCGACGCTTTCTTGCTGGAGCTTGCCGGAAAACTGAGCGCGGGCGCCATTGACTGGGCGGAATTGCAGGCGAACTACACCCTTGCCGCCATCCTGCCCTTTGCGCATTACCGGGGGAATATGGCGACCCACGTCGTCAACAACGCGCAGGGCGTCAAGACGCCGGCCGTGCAGTCCCTCCTCAGCGACGACGAATGGCAGCGCTCGGCGCCGCGCCAGAGCATCGCCAACCTGATGCGCCATCACGGCCAGCCCAACGGCATCTGGAGCGGCGACGAGCATCTTCACGGCACATCGCCGACTTCAGGCGCCGAACTGTGCGCTGTCGCCGAGTATATGTACTCGCTGGAGGAGTTGCTGCGCATCGTGGGCGATCCCTTCTTTGGCGACACGCTGGAGCAGGTCGCGTACAACGCCTGGCCCGCCACTTTTGCGGCGGATATGTGGTCGCATCAATACGACCAGCAGGTCAACCAGGTGCTTTGTACGGTGGCAAAACGCAACTGGACCGACAATACTGACGACTCCAACATTTTCGGCCTGGCGCCGCACTTTGGCTGCTGCACCGCCAACATGCATCAAGGCTGGCCCAAGCTGGTCAAGCATCTGGTCATGGCGACGGACGACGGCGGGCTGGCGCTCACAACGTATGGCCCGTGTGAGGCGCAGGTGGAACTCGACAGCGGCGCGCGCGTGCGCGTAGAGGTGCAGACGGAGTATCCCTTCAAGGGGCAGATCGTCGTGCGCGTTAGTGTGGATCGTCCGGCGCGCTTCCCGTTGTTGTTGCGCATCCCGGCGTGGGCGGATGGCGTTACGATCACAGGCGTGGCCGCGGACGCGCCGGTGATCCCCGGCGAATTTTACCGAATCGACCAGATGTGGGAAAGCAGCACGGCGCTCGTCATCGACTTGCCGCTGACAGTGCGCGCCAGTCGCGGCCATGCCGGCCTGGCATCGATCTATCGCGGCCCGCTTTTGTTTGGCCTGCGCATGGGCGAGCAGTGGCAGCAGATCGGCGGGGAGCAGCCGCACGCCGACTGGGAAGTCTATCCGACGACGCCCTGGAATTACGGGCTGGTGCTCGACCCTGACGCGCCCGCCGCGTCGCTGTGCGTCGAGGAACAGGCAGTGGGCGCGGTTCCGTTTGATCCGCACGCGGCGCCGGTGCGCATCGCAGCAAAGGGGCAGCGTCTGCCGCAGTGGGGGTTGGTTGACAACTCAGCCGGCCCCATCGATGGCGGCCCGCACGTCTCCGACGAGCCGGTGGAGGAGATTGAATTGATCCCCTACGGCAGCACACATCTGCGCGTGGCGGCCTTCCCGCTGTGCGCGTGAATCGGCAAAGCGAGGTCTCGACGCAAAGGTAGAGGCGCTTTCGGCGTTGCGGTTGCTGACGGCAGGGACGCGGTGGAACTCAATTTTTCTGCTGGGCAAATTCCAGGAACCTCTGACCAATGGTAGAGTAAGGCGAGCGTAGTTATCCTTTTCGCCGCAGAGGCAGGTTCGCACGTCATGCGCAAAGTGAGAGCAGTTGAATTCGTGAGTCTCCTCGTCGGCCTCATGATTTTGGTCTTGGCTTGCGGCAGACAGCCCACCGGGACGAACAGCGCCGGCGATGGCGCCCCGCAGCGCGCCATTCAGAACAAAGGCTCCGACACGCTGGTCAACTTGGCGCTGGCGTGGGCCGAAACCTATCGCACCGTGGCGCCGGACGTCTCCATCGCGGTCACCGGCGGCGGTTCCGGCACGGGTATCGCCTCGCTCATCAACGGTACGGTGGATATTGCCAACGCCTCGCGCGCCATGAAGGAAAGCGAGATCGAGGACGCCAGGAAGAATGGCATCGAGCCGCAGGAGTACACCGTCGCCATCGACGCGCTCGCCGTCATCGTCAACCAGGCCAACCCCGTCAGCCAACTGACTATCGACCAGCTTGCCGACATCTTTACCGGGCGGGTCACTAACTGGCAGGCGGTCGGCGGGAACGACGCGCCGATCATTCTTGTTTCGCGCGAGACCAATTCCGGCACGCACGTCTACTTTCTGGAAGAAGTGATCCGCCAAGGCGACAGCGAGAACAAAGATGTCTTTGCGCCGCAGACGCTGCTCATGCCTTCCTCGGTGGGCATTACGAGCGAGGTGCAGCGCAACCCCAATGCGATTGGCTACGACGGGTTGGGCTACACAGATCCCGCGCACGAGAAGCTGATCGCCGTTGCCAAAGACGCAGGCTCGCCCTTCGTCACGCCCTCGGTCGCGACCGGCGCCGACGGCACGTATCCTATTTCCCGTGCGCTCTACATGTACACGGTTGTCAACCCCAACACCACCATCGCGAAGTATCTGGACTGGGTGCGTGGCCCGGAGGGACAGCAGATCGTCGCCGAGCTTGGCTTTGTGCCGCTGCCGCTACAGTAATCGGCGGCAACTCACCCTGAAATGCTTTGACGCAGGGGCGCAGAGAGGCGGAGGCTCGCAGAGAAGATCGTTTTTTTACCACATTGGCACCCCGCAGGGGGCATGAATTATCAGCCTGTAAACGACAGGAGCACGCATGGCGGTTGCCCAGAAATCTTCGGAGCTAAACGCCCCCACCGATACGACAAGCCAGACCAACTGGGGCGAATGGCTCATCGAAGGCGTCATCAAAGTGGCTGGAATCTCGTCGATTGTGATCATCGGCCTGATTTTCCTGTTTCTACTGCGCGAAGGGCTGCCTGCGTTCCTCGACATTCCCTTGCGCCAGTTGTTTGGAACGCGCTGGTATCCCATCGAGGATGTCTTCGGCATGGCGCCGCTGCTGGTCGGCTCGTTGATTGTAACCGTCGGCGCAGTGGTGATCGCGCTGCCGCTTGGCCTGACGACTGCGATCTACATGGGCGAGATCGCGCCGCCGTGGCAGCGTGAAATCCTCAAGCCCATCATCGAAGTGCTGGCGGGCATTCCCTCGATCGTGCTGGGCTTTCTGGGGTGGATCGCGCTGGCGCCGCTGATCCAGCGTCTGGGCGCACCGACCGGGTTGACCGCCTTCACCGGCTCGCTCATCCTCGCCTATATGTCGCTGCCCACCATCATCAGCATTGCCGAAGACGCGCTCTACGCCGTGCCCAAAGAGTATCGAGACGGCGCGCTGGCGATCGGCGCTACGCAGTGGCAGTCAATCTGGCGCGTGGTGCTGCCCGCGGCGCGCCCGGGGCTGGTGATTGCCGTCATGCTCGGCATCGGCAGAGCGATCGGCGAGACGATGGCCGTGATGATGGTGACGGGCAACGCCGCCAATATCCCCTCGTTGGGCAGCGGCATCTTCTTCCAGCCGGTGCGCACGATGACCGCGACGATTGCCGCCGAAATGGGCGAAGTGGCGCAAGGGTCGCTGCATTACAGCACGCTCTTCGCCATCGGTATCGTCCTCTTTGTGATCAGCTTTGCGATCAATTTGCTGGCCGGGCGTCTGGTCGGCATGAATGGGGTGCGCCGCTCGCGCAAGGGAGGCATGTTATGAGCCGCCAACAGACGCACAAACTGGCGGTCGGCGTGCTGACAGTGGTGGCCGCCATCGTGGTGATTCCCATTTTGCTGGTGATCGTCTATGTCGTCTGGCAAGGGCTGCCCGCGCTCAGTTGGGTCTTTTTGACCGAGGCGCCGCGCAATGGCATGAAAGAGGGCGGCATCATGCCCGCGCTGCTGGGGACGATCTTTCTGACCTTGGGCACGGCGATTGTATCGTTTCCGCTCTCGATTGCGACGGCCATCTATCTCGCCGAATACGCCGGCGACAATCGCCTGACGCGGTGGATTCGCATGGCGATTGTCAACCTGGCGGGCATCCCGTCGATCGTCTACGGTCTCTTTGGGTTGGGCGCGTTTGTGCTGTTCATGGGCTTTGGCACCTCTATTCTGGCCGGGTCGCTCACACTGGGCATCATGACCATGCCGGTGGTGATCAGCACCGCCGAAGAGGCCATCCTGGCGGTGCCGCAGCAATTCCGCACGGTCAGCCTGAGCCTGGGCGCATCGCGCTGGCAGACGATCCGCTACCAGGTGTTGCCACACGCCTTGCCCGGCATCATCACCGGCATCATCTTGGGGCTGGGGCGCGCGGCCGGCGAAACTGCGCCGATCCTGTTCACCGTCGCCGCCTTTTATCTGCCCGAACTGCCCCGATCTATCTTCGATCAGACGATGGCGCTGCCCTATCACCTCTACGTCATCTCGACGCAGGTGCCGGGAATGCCGCTGCAGATCCAGTACGGCACCGCGTTGGTGCTGATGCTGATCGTGTTGTCGTTTACGTTGATCGCCACCCTGGTGCGCACACAGATGCGCCGCCGCCGCGAATGGTGACGCTATGAGTGACGCTTTTCTCTCCGTGCGCGATCTCTATTTCACCTACGACGACGGCATCGAGGCGCTGCGCAACGTCACGCTGGACGTTTATCGCAACGAATTGTTCGTGCTGTTTGGCCCGTCGCGCGCCGGCAAGTCGACGCTGCTGCGCCTCTGCAATCGTCTTTCCGACCTGATCGAGCACACCGAACGCCAGGGTGCGATCACGCTCGATGGCAAAGACATTTTTGCCGCGGACGTCAATATCAGCGCGCTGCGCCGTCGCGTCAGCATGGTCTTTGCCATCCCAACGCCGCTGCCCGGTTCGATCTACGCCAACCTGGTCTATGGGCTGAAGCTGGCCGGCATCCGCGACAAGGGCGAACTGGAGCGGCGCGTCGAACGCTCGCTGCGCCAGGCGGCGCTGTGGGATGAAGTCAAGGATCGCTTGGACGCCTCAGCCCTTGCACTTTCTGGCGGGCAGCGGCAGCGCCTGTGTCTGGCGCGCAGCCTGGCGCTGGAGCCGGAGATCATCCTGCTGGACAACCCAACTTCGGGGCTCGACCCCATTTCCACCGCCACCGTGGAGGAGTCGCTCTACGAGCTAAAGCAGCGCTACACGATCATCATGGTGCCGCACAGCGTGCAGCAGGCCGCGCGCGTCGCCGACCGCGCCGCGTTCCTGCTCAACGGCGAGTTGATCGAAGTCGGCCGCGCGGAACGGATGTTTGTGCATCCCCAGGATCAGCGCACTGAGGATTATATCACCGGGCGCTTTGGATGATGGCGCCGCTATGGGGGGGGGGGCGCCGCGGGCGGGGGGCAGAGGGGGGGAGGCGCAATCATGTAACCTATGAACAACAAGATCGAAGTACGCGAGTTCAATTTTTACTACGGCGCCTTTCAAGCGCTGAAGAATCTGCATCTCGATATTCGGGAAAACGCCATCACCGCGCTGATGGGCCGTCGGGCTGCGGCAAGTCCACCTTTCTGCGCTGTCTGAACCGCATGAACGACACGATCCGCGGCACGCACGCCGCAGGCCAGGTGTTCTTCGACGGCAAGGATATCTACGCACCTGCTGTGGATGTGGTGGAGTTGCGCCAACACATCGGCATGGTCTTCCAGCGTCCCAACCCTTTTCCGCAGAGCATCTATGACAACGTGGCATTTGGCCCGCGCGTGGTTGGCATGGCCGCGCGCCGCAGTGAACTTGATCGCCTCGTTCAGGAGAGCCTGGAAGGCGCCGCGCTCTGGGACGAGGTCAAGCATCGCCTGCGCGATTCGGCGCTCGATCTCAATCCGGGCCAGCAACAGCGGCTGTGCATCGCCCGCACCATCGCGGTCAAACCCAAGGTGATCCTGATGGACGAGCCTTGCTCCGCGCTCGATCCGGTGGCTACGCTCAGCGTCGAAGACTTGATGCGCCGTCTGGCCCAGGACTACACCATCGTGATCGTCACCCACAACATGCAGCAGGCCGCGCGCGCATCGCATTACACCGGCTTTTTCTGGTTAGGCGAGCTGGTGGAGTTCAACGCCACGGAAACCTTATTCAGCGCGCCCAAGGCGCCTTTGACTGAGGCCTACATTACCGGACGCCGGGGATAGGAGAGATTGCTATGATCGTACGCGCCCACTTTGAACGCAAGCTGAACGAACTGCGTGACGAAATCTTGTATATGGGTGGTCTCGTCGAAGCGGAGTTGATGCTGGCGCTCGACGCGTTCCGCACGCTCGACGCGGAAAAGGCAAAACAGGTCAGCGCGGCTGACCGCGTCGTCAACAAGACCCGCTTCGACATCGAGGAGAAGTGCTTCTCGCTGATCGTCACGCAACAGCCGGCCGCGCGCGACCTGCGCACGATCACCACGGCCATGAACATCATCATCGACCTGGAGCGCATGGGCGACCAGGCCAAGGGCATCGCCAAGGTCGTGCCGCGGCTGCTCAGGATGCCCACGCAGGAGCAGCCGCCCGAACTCTGGCAGATGGGAGAGATGGTCGGCAAGATGCTCAGCCAGGTCATGCTGGCCTTTGCCAATAGCAACATCGACCTGGCGCGCATCATCGCCAAACAGGACGACGAGGTCGACGCCCTGTACGCACGCGTCTTTACTCGTTTAATGGGTGATATGGCGGCGGCGGGCAGCCCCGATCAGGTGGAGGCTGCCTACGAAGTGCTGCGCGTGGCGCGCGAACTCGAACGCTTTGGCGACCTCGTCACCAACGTCGGCGAACGCATCATCTATCTCGTGACTGGCTCGTTGGATGAGATGAATTAGGCGCGTGGTAACACCGATTGCGTGGCAAACGGCGGGGCGCCTTCTTGCCCGCCAGGAGAATCCGGTCTTACCCACTGGGCTTTGGCCGGTTTCTCCTGGCAGACGCTGAATTCAGACGGGCGCCCGGCGTCTACCGGCGCACTGTTGGTATATACAGGTTGAATCCAGCCGGAGGGATCGGCTCGCTTTGCTTTACCTCTATCCCACGCTCCCAAGCTCGGCTTCAATTCATTTGCCCCATAAACCGTTAATCTGACCGTATCCAGTCCGGCTGTTGCATAGGTGTGCACCGGATTCTGCTCGCTGCTACTCTTCCCGTCGCCAAAATCCCATAGCCAGGAAGTCACATTGGCAGGTGGGTTAAAGGTGAAGTCAATCGTCATGCCGCCTGGCGTCGTCGGCGCCGCGGAGAATTGCGGCAGCGCCGGCGCCACGCGCACCTGCTGGCTCTTTGTGCTCGACCCGGCTGCTCCCTCCACCTTCAGCGTAATCGTATAGATTCCCACATCCGTGAAGAGATGGGTGGGATGCTGCGCGCTGCTGCTCCGACCGTCGCCAAAGCTCCAGACCCACGTCGCAATCGTGCCGCTCGACTGATCGGTGAACTGCACCGACAGCGGCGCGGCGCCACTGTCTGGCGTCAAGGTAAAGCGTGCGGTCGGTGTAACCGCACCAACATCTGGACTGACCTGGATTAGCTCACTCTTTGTGACGCTGTTGCTGCCGCCCGGCCCGCTGACGGTAAGACGCACGGTATAGACGCCTGAAGTCTCATACAAGTGCGCCGGGTGCTGCACGGTGCTTGTCGCACCATCCCCAAAGTCCCACGTCCAGGCAGTCATGCTGCCGGTCGATTCGTCAGTGAAGAGCACTGAAAGTGGTGGCGCACCGGCAGTGGGCGATGCGCTGAACGCGGCAACCGGCGCTGCAGCCACTTCGATGTAGCTCGTCTTGGTCTCTGTATCGCTCCCGTGCGGCCCGATCATCGTGAGCGCCACGGTGTAGCTACCCACGGCTGCATACTGGTGCGACGGATTGCGCGCGGTGCTGGTGGCGCCGTCGCCAAAGCTCCATACCCAAGAAGTAACGTCTCCGCTTGAAGCATCGGTGAACTGGACGGCCAGCGGCGCGCGACCTGTGCGAGGGATGGCAGTGAAGTTGGCGTCCGGGGCAATCGGCGGCGGATAAACTTTGATATAGCTGATCTTGGCTTTACATCACTGCCGCCCGGCCCGCTAATCGTCAGCGTCACCGTATAGAGACCAGCCGCGTTGTAGGTGTGGGCAGGGCTTTGCGCGGTGCTGGTGGTGCCGTCACCAAAATTCCACTGCCAGCCGGTGATCGAACCGGTGGACTGATCCGTGAACTGCACGGCCAGCGGCGCCGCGCCCGCGGTCGGCGTCGCGCTGAACGCGGCCACCGGCGCCGCGACCGGCTCGCTCACCTGAATATAGCCAACCTTGGTCTCGACGTCGCTGCCGCCGGGGCCGGATGCCGTCAGGGTGACGGCGTAGACGCCGGGCGTGGTGTAGCGGTGGGTTGAGTTGGCCGCGCTGCTCGTCTGGCCGTCGCCAAAGCTCCACTGCCAGCTCGTGATCGTGCCAGTCGACTGGTTGGTGAAGACGACATCAAGAGGGGTGACGCCGCTGACCGGCGTTGCGCTGAACGCGGCGACCGGTGGGGTCGGTGTGTTGGTGACCGTGATGTAGCTCGACCGGCGCTTGGTGGCGATGCCGCCCGGCCCGCTGGCGGTGAGCGTCACAGTATAGACCCCGCTGGCCGTGTAGCTGTGCGCCGGATTGGCCGCGCCGCTCGTCTGGCCGTCGCCAAAGTTCCAGGCGTAGCTCGTCACGCTGTTGGTGACGACGCTCGTAAACTGCACGCTGAGCGGCGCGCCGCCGAGCGTGGGCGTGGCGCTGAAGTCCACCGCCGGCGGTGGGTTGAGCGGCGTGATTGAGACCTGCGTCGTCGCCGTGTTGTTGCTGGTGCTGGTCTCGCCCGTCCGCCCGTAGGGATTGACCACCACCTTGACCGGCACCACCCCATTGAAGCCGGTCGTGTCCCACAGTATAGCCACCGGCGCGCTGCCGTTGGCCGGGATGTTCGCCACGAACGCGCTGCCGATATACCAGTCGCCCCAGCCCTCGGCCGTGGCGAAGAAGGCCGCCGTGACCGGCCCGCTGGCCTGGCTGCTCGGATTGCTCAGCGTCGCCTGCACCGGCGCCTGGTCGCCTTCGAGGTAGGTTGTGGCGCTGCTTCCGCTCGCCGCCACGCTACCCACGCCCAGCCCACCCGCTGCCAGGTCGACCACCGGCTGCATGGTGACGGCCGCGTCGTAGAGCACAACCGGCACGTCCGGCGCCACGTAGATGCGGATCGGCACGTCGACCGGCCCGCTCTTGCCGGTGAGATAGCTGGATAGAGCGGTGGACAGGTTCCCCGTCGTCAGGCGCACGGGCAGCGTCGTGCTCACGCTGTTCGTCCAGTCGAGCGAGCCGTCGGCGCCCACATCCACCGCGACGCTGATCGCCTGCTGCCCGCTGCCGCCCAGCGCCAGGTCAAGCGTGCCCTGCGTGACCGCGCCGGCATTCAGGCGCAGCGTGCGCTGCTTGCTGCCGGCCGTCGTCACCTGCAGGTTGGTGAGCAGCACCTGGCCGGGCTGCGACATCGTCACCTTGACCGGCACATCCAGGCTGCCGGCGACCGGCGCGCCCTGCGCCACCCAGTATGCGTTGAACGCGGCGGCGAGATCGGGGCTGCTGTTCGTGCTGTTGTTGGCGACCGTGCCCGACCACTCAGTGCTGCCGTTATTGCCGATGTCAAGGGCAAAGCTTGCGTTGGCGGGTAATCCGCTGACGAGCGCCTGGAGCGTGGCTGTGCTCATCATGCCGGCGGGGACGCGCAGAATCGTGGTCAACTCACCGGCAGCGGTGAAGTCGAGCTTGCGGCCGAATTGCGCTACATATAGGTCCAATTGCGACGTCGGTTTTGGCAAATTCAGACGATTCACCGACTGTGAAGTCTGTTCAACGATGTGGCAACTGAGTTTTTGGTTGCTGATGGGCGGGTTCGTGGAACCGGTGAACGATTCGCAGAATTCAAGGCGTAGGCGACCCACGCCGCCGGCACCTCCTGCCATTCCCGAACTTCCCCCGCTCCCGCCGCCACCAGAAGTCGATTTGAACCAAGAGTTGCTGTACTCGTCTGGATTTTGATTGAGCCGCCCGCGCCTCCACCACCGCCAAAAACTTCTCGATTATTGTAAGTTCCTCCTTGCCCATCTGTACCTTGCGCAGTGATCACCCCGTTAATAGTAATAGTCTTTGCTCCAATGCACACTATTCCGCCACCATTTCCACCATATCCGCCATATTCCATACCAGTATTGCCAGGTGCGCCGCTTCCTCCAGCTCCTCCAAATAGCATGGCACTTGACATTGTAGGTTCTCCAACTGCAACCCCACCTTGCGAAGTTCCTCTTTGGCCAGATAAACCTGCGCTTGCGTGGCCTCCGCCTGCACCACCGTTATTACTGCACTCCCAGCCACCGCCACCCCCGTTCACGTTTGCACTCGTGGATCGGGCATTGCGTCCACTGGCAATGCCCTCACCCTGATGCCCAGCAAACCCGCATGGACCTGCTGGCGGAGAGATCATAGATCCGCCAAGAAATCCGGAGCCATCAGCCCGAATACTGCCGGCCACAGTCATTGTCTCACTGCACATCACTGCAATAATACCGCCCGTACTTCCATTCCACGCATACAACGGCGTAACCGTCCCTGTCACGTTGCACGTTGAATACTGCGGCACGCGCAGAACCTGGGCGTGGTTGTTGCCGCTGCTTGCGTAGGTGCATTGCAGCGGCTTCTCCAGCTGAATCGTCGCCGTGCCACCTGCATAGTCTGAGACCGCCTTGTTCATCTCCCAGCAGCCGGCGCCTGTCCCCTGCGTCTGGTGAATCAGCACGGCGTCGCCGGGGTTGATGCGTCCACCGCCGTAGGCGTCGGTCACGCTGATGCTGGTTGCGCCCGCCGCCCCGCTGTTGACGATGGCGATGCCGGCGCCGTTGTTGTTGTCGAGGTTGCCGCTGCCCGGCATCACGCCGTCGCGACCGTCACCAAACATGTCGTACGAAGCCGTCCCTGCGCTGAAGTCGGTGGCGTATTTGCCCACGCCGTAGAGCGTCGAATAATCCTGCGGGTAGACCTTGACCGGATGCAGACTCTGCGCATCCGGCCCCAGCGTGTGCGTGAAATCAACCCACTCACCCTGGTTCTTTGGCCCGGTCACCGTCACCGGCACATCGAGCGGCCGCTGCAAGCCGCCAGCCGTGTCGCCTGCCGCCGCCGTCACCGTGCCCTGCACGCGCACGGTCAGCGCCGGCTGCGTGGGGTCACTTGTCTTGAGCGTGGCGGTGCGGTCGTAGGCGCCTGCCGGCAGGTCGGCCGTGCGCAGGATCAGTTCGTAGTCGCTCATGTCGGCGGCGCCTACGACATCGGCGCGGGCGGCGAGGCTCAGGCCGGGCGTGGGCGTCAGGTAGGTGTAGAGGCGGCCATAGCCCACGTTGGCCAGCGCTGGCCTGTGCTTGAGCAGCGCGCCCTGCGCAACGGTGCCAAAGTTCCACGTCAGCGTGGCGGCGTCGACCGCCACGCTGGGCAGCGGGTCGGCCTGGAAGCTGGAGAGCGGCCGGCCCGCGGTGTCGAGGATGTTGCCCTGATAGTCGGTGAGGAAGGCCATGACGATGGTCTCCTGGCTGGCGTCAAAGGCCGGGCTGAAGCTGCCCGTGTTGAAACTCACCGGCGTGTAGGTCGGGCCGGGCGCCAGCGTCACCTGCGTGGGCACTTCGCTCACCACCGTGCCGCTGATGTTGATGAACTCCAGGAAGAGGCGGGTGTCTTGCAGCGTGGCGTCCGACGGGTTGTTGACCAGCAATTGCACGCTGTTGGCGCCCGGCGCCGCGGCCTGCTGCGTGACGATCTCCACGCCCACCTCCTGGAGCATCTGCCCGGCAAAGGGCTGCAGGTTGTCGGTCGGCGCAGTCAGGCTCATGGCCTGGGAAGGCACGACAAAGCGGTGGTTGCCCTGCGGGTCGTTGTAGGAGACGATGACCAGCGGCAGCGTGTGCGGCGTGCGGTTGATCGTGTACTGGAAGGTGTCGCGCGGCGTGGTGGCGGCGACGGTGAAGCTTTCGCCGTGCTGCACGCTGCCGGTGTAGAGCGCCAGCGTCAGCCCCAGTGCGCCGAGCGGCTGGAAAGTGGGCGACGCGTAGCCGGCGCCAAAGTTCAAGCTGCCCGATGCACCCTTGCCGTCATTCCAGGCCAGCGTCCAGCTTCCCTCGCCCACGGCGCAGCCGCCGGCGCCGCAGTTCACGGTGAAGGTGTAGGTGCGGTCGGCGCTGCCCGTATAGTAGCCGCCCGGCGCGGGCACGGCATGGTTGGCCTGCGTCCACGGCGCGGGCAGCGGGCTTGGCAGGCTGATGCGCGAGCCGACGATCACCTGCTTGAGCGCCTTGACGCGACCCGATCCGCCCACAGTGTTGTTGTCGATCGTGATCGAGTCGTCAGGCGCCACCATCACCGCCTCAACGCCGTACGCGTCGTAGAGACCGGTATTGAGCAGCGAAAGTGTGATCGTTACCTTGCTGCCCGCAACGATGCTGTGCACGCCCGCCAGCACTTCGGGCCGCGGGAAGGAGGAAGCGTCGTGGGCGTCGGTGCCCAGCCGCGCCTCGGAGCGGTCGGAGAAGCCGTCGAGGTCGCTGTTCTGGTTGAAGCGGAAGAGCGCCGTCGCGCCGGGCGCGGCGGGCGTATTCTGGAAACCCTCGGAGCCTTCGCCCAGCCCGTCGGTGTAGACATTCCACCAGTCGGCGGTGGAGAGCGTGTGCTTGCACCACATGGCCTTGCTGGGCTGGTCGGTGGGCGCCGCTGGCGCCTGGCACCAGGCTGGCGTCGTGCTGCGGTGCTCCGGCGTCCAGATTGCAGTCATCATGCCGTTGAGGTCGGTCTCGTGCGGGAAATAGCGTCCGAGCACGTTGAGCACCGTCTCGCTGCCCCACGTGGGGATCAGGTACGCGTCGATGCTTTCGTCGCCGTCGTCCGTGCCATCTTCGATGGCGATCAGCACTCCGGAGCTCACGGCGTCTTGATAGAAACGCTCGTCGATGCCGTAGGTGAAGTCCTCGACCACGATGCGGATCGGGCCGCCAAGATCGATTGTCCTCAATTGTTCCAGAGACAGAGGCACGGCATGGGTATTGGTGCGCGCGCTGAAGGTATGTTCCTCGCCCGGATCAAAGCTGGTGAAGCACGCGCCGCTGCGATCCGTCGGCACGAAATAGGTGTACGCCGGATTGGGGTCGTCGCCGATGTAGATATTGAACGTCAGGTTACAGATTTCATGCGCGTATTCCGTGCCGGTGTTGCGCACCTTGTAGTCGAACCACAAGTTAGCGGCGTGGGCGGAGTTGACGGCGGTGGCGGTGCTCCAGTTTTCGCCTGTGGTGAATGCTTCGCCATTGGTTACGGTGTGTTCTTCATAGGTTTCATGGGTTGTGGTCTGAGAACCGCCCCACGAATGACCGTTGGATTCCGAATGTGTGAACCTTGGTGCAGTCAGGGCATTCTGAATCCCATATAGAGACTGGCTGATGAGTTCATTTTGTTGGTAGGTAAGTTGCGTGCCGACATAAGTTTTGGCTGAGGTATTAGGCGCATAGGATTGGCTTTGTACAACGTTGTTGTTTTCAGCTTGAGACTCCTGCTGCTCTGTTCTAGATTGCAGGCGTTGCTGCGTTGGTGAATACTGGTTCGTATTTGTCTGTACTTGCCCATTATCTGGCCAGAACGCGTCACGTATGAACTCACCTGATTGATAGGCTCCGGCCATTGCGCCACCAATTGACCCAGCGCATAGGGCTACACCAAGCGGTGTGGCTGCCCCTGCTGTGAAGACCGATGCTGCGGTGCCAATCCCACACCCGGCAATCGCAGTGGCGGCGGAACCCACAAACGTGAGTGCACCCATCGTGAGTTTGCCAGTTTGGTCCAAACTCCATTCTGTGGCACTAGCGTATACTTCTGCCGAACTCTGTGCGCCAATGGATGTAGTGGAATCCGAAACCTCAACCCAGTTATTCCACGTTTTGGTATCCGCTACACTGGTGCTTGTCCCTTCAGTCTTGGCCGTGCTGTAACTCTGCGTTTGTTCCGTCATCGTTCCGTTGGCTGTAGTCACCGTGGTCACCAGTTCCACCCGGAACGATGACGCCACCACATCCACCTCCGGCACCGGGAACCCCGCCACCAGCGGATGATGTCCCGGCGCCTTGACCCACGCCGGCATCTCGGCGAAGATCACGCCCCAATCCTCGTTGCGCGGCAGCGCGCCGTAGGAGCAGTAGCCGCTGGTGCCCGGACAGTAGGTGTTGCCAAAGAGTTCCTGGCCGTCGTCGAACTTGTCGCGGTCGGTAGATTCGCGATTGGCGTTCAGCCCCACCTCCAGCGCCTCCGCAATGTCAGGCACGGAATCCTGATCGTCGTCGAAGCAGTTGCTCTTCTGCGGCGGCCAGCCCTGGAAGGGCTTGCCCGTGCTCGGCGCTTTGGAAAGTTCATTGTTCATCCAACGTTTCAGCGCCATGACTTCAGCGCCGTCGCTTGTCCCGTCAAAATCTGAGTCGGCTTTGGTCGAATCGGTGCACCAAAAACCTTCCTGGTCATCTGTCAGCCCGTCGCCGTCCGTGTCGACGCTGGCCGCCAGCGCCAGCCAGCCTATCTGCGCCGCGGTCAGTTGGCTGACGGCGCCGCGCAGCGCGCTGTGGGCGGTGGCAGTGGCGCCCGCGTCAGTCGCCATAACGCCGTCGGCCGCTTCGATTTGCGCCAGCAGCGGGCCAAAGCTGGCGGCGAGAGTGCCGTCTGCACCGGCTGCACGGACGACATTCACCAGCGCGCCCAGGCTGTTGGTCGCCTGCGGCATAAAATGCCAGCGCGCCAGGTCGGTCAGTTGCGCGTCGTCCGCCAGCACCAGCGCCCAATCGTCGCCGCGTTCGAGCACCAGCGCGCCGGTGCGCGCCAGGTCATGCCACTGCGCCGGCGTGCTGACCGTGACGCGCGTGCGGAAGAGGTTGATATCCGTGGGCGATGGCGGAATGGTCTCTGTTGCTGCACCGCCGGCAATGACGGGCAGATAGATCGAGCCGCCACTGCCCTCCTGCGCCAGCGCGACCGGCGCGGCGCTGCTGAGCATCAGGCTGACGATCATGACGAACGAAACAAGCTTGACCAGACGTGGGTGAGCCAACATGGTGCGACCTCCTGGGGTGGCGCGATCGGGTAAACGGGAATTGTTACATCGACATGGGTGAGCATAACACAAAGGAAAGCGCCTTGCTTCGCTTTTCTCTGTGTTCTCTGTGGCTCTGCGTGAAACCAAATCCTGTATTTTCGCTTTTCTCTGTGTTCTCTGTGGCTCCGCGTGAAACCAAATCCTGTATTGCTAAGTTTCAGCCCATCGCCAGTCGCATCATTCGTTACAAAGACTTGGTTTCAAAGTGGCATTACTTTAGCGCCGCGCCACCACCGGCAGATAGAGCGACGAGGTGACGGGCGAGGCGCCGTCACCGACGGTCACGGCGGTATCGGTCGTCGCCGCGAGGACGGACGCGCCGCCGAAGGTGACGTCGCTTTGCGCGGGGCTTGTGCCCTGGAAGGCGATGGCGCTGCTGCCCGACGCCACGGCGGCAAATTCAACCCGCGCCAGGACGATGCGGCCCATCGGCGCTTGCTCCAGTACACCCGCCGCAAAGACGATGCGCCCGGCGTGCTGGTCGACCTCACGCTGGATGAGCTGTGGCAGCGCTGCGCCGGCCGTGAGACCCACCACCTGGAGGATGTGTGGGTCGTAGGTGAGATAGGCCGCGGCGCCGTCGAGCAGGCCGCCCTGGCTGTCCACCACCACGTCGGCGGTGAAGTGGCTGCCGGGCTGCAGTGCGCCGGCAACCAAGTCGACCCACAGGTGTGCCGATGGGACGCTCGCCGGGTGCGGCGCACTTCTCTGCGCGCTGTCACTGCTGGCGCCGTAATTGGTGCGCAGAATGGAGAAGTCGAGCAAGGTGATACACGCGTCGCCGTTGAAATCGCTGCGACTGTCATAGCCTGCCGCGCCGGCGCACGCGCCGAAGGTCGTCACCAGACTGGAAAAGTCGATAAGTGTGATCGCGCCGTCACCGTCGCTGTCGCCGCCGCGCAATCCGCCAAAGTCCACGACGTTCAGCCCGAGCGTCAACGTGACGACTGTGCGGTTGCGCAGCGTCTGTGGCCCGCACACGCTGACGGCGTAGACGCCAGGCGCGTGTCCTGTCAGCGTGAACGCGCCGGCGGCATCCAGGGTGACTACACTCGCGGCAGGCGCGCCGCCGGTTTGCCCCTGCACCGTGACAGTCACTGGGATGCGCCAGCTGGCATCAGGCGCCGGCGGTCGTCCCGGCGGGGTGACGCGGCCGACGAGCAGCGTGTCCAGGATAGCAATCGCGCCATCCTCGCCGTGATCGAGGATCGAAGCGCCGGCGAAGGTGATGTTGCTGGTGCGCGGACTTTCGGTGGCAAAGATCAGAGGCGTCATCGCGGCCGGGCGGATGGTCGAGAAGACGACCTTCGCCAGCACGAAATCGCTGGAGGGAAAAGGCGCACCCAGCGCACCGGCGACAAAGTCGATCCGCCCCTGCGCATTGTCCACCTGGTTGCGCAGCACAGCAGGCAAGCCATTTCCCGCCGTGAGCGATGTCACCCTGGAGGACGGCAGGGTCAAAGTTGACAAAGGCCGCCGCGCCATCGACAGGCTGGTGCGTACGCACCTGGAGGTCCATGCTGAAGGTTTGCTGGACGCCTACCGTGATCGTGGTGGGCGTCAGCGCCAACACGGCCGCGTGTGCTGGCGCCGGCGGTGTTGTAGTGATAGGCAGTGTCGTCGGCGTGGCAGTGGGCAGGGCGGCCGGCGTAAAGCGTACGCTGATCTCTAATTTACGTTCGTCGCGGCTGCCGCTTGCACCATCCGGCTGTGCACTGGGCGCGGCGGCAGCTTTGCTGGTGGCGGCGCTGCCCGACGACAAATAGCTTGCTACATCGATGAAATAGGTGGCGCCCGCGGTGACGTTCAGTGTCACGAACGATTGTAACGAGTCGTAGTCATCGTTGCAGACCAACCGCGTCAAAGCGCCGCGCGACCCGGTGAAGATCGCCAATACTGTGTCGTAGTCACTGTCAAAGGTGTCGATGGTCAATACGCCGGCTGCCGGCGCTGTAAACCGATACCAGACGGTGGCGCCGCCTGGACTGCCAATGCAGAGCCGCGGGTCGTCCGTTGCGCTCGTGGCTGTGGCGATATCTATCGCATGGGTGAAAGGGAGCGGCGTGACTGCCATTGCCTGCTCGAAATTGTCATTCGCTGGCCGCGCTGGCGTCGATGTCGGCGTAGAGGAAGGGGTTGACGTCGGCGTAGCTCCGGTCGGCGTGGGCGTGGGAGTAGGCGGCGGGCCAAATTCGGTGTAGAGCAGCCGGTTGGGCGATGCCGTGCCTGGGTCGCTAATTGCGCCGGGAATGGCGGCGTTTTCCAGCGCGCTGGCCACATCCGCTGGCGTGGAAGAGGGTGCGCCCTGGAGATAGAGCGCCACGGCGCCGGCCGCATGGGGCGACGCCATCGAGGTGCCGGAGAGGGTGATGGCAGCCGCGTCGCCGGTGTGATAGGCGGAAAGGATGCCAACGCCAGGCGCGAAGATGTCCAGACACGCACCGTAATTCGAGAAAAAGGCGCGCCGGTCAGTGTTGTCGATGGCGCCGACTGTGATCGCCAGCGGCTCGCGTGCGGGCGAACCGTTGCAGGCATTGGTGTCGGTATTGCCCGCCGCCACAACGTGAGCAATGCCGGCGGCCACGGCGTTGCGTATCGCCTCGTCAAGGGCATTGGAAGCGCCGCCGCCCAGGCTCATGTTGGCGACTGCGGGTCTGATCGCGTTGGCCGCCACCCAGTTAACGCCGGCGATCACGCTGGAGGTGTAGCCGCTGCCACTGCAGTCGAGCACGCGCACGCCATGCAACGTAACCTGCTTGGCGACGCCGTATGTTGACCCACCGATGACGCCGGCTACGTGGGTGCCATGTCCGTTGCAATCGTCGGGTGCGCCCCCATCCACGGCATCGTACCCCGCGCCGATGCGTCCCCTGAATTCAGTGTGGGTGCTGCGCATTCCGGTGTCGATGATATAGGCGTGGACGCCGTTGCCCGTCGCTGCATAGGTGTAGAGGTGGTTGAGCGGCAGCGCGCGTTGGTCGAGACGGTCGAGACCCACGGCGGGTCGCGCTTTGGGTATCGGCGATCGTCATCACCTGATCCTGTTCGATGTAAGCGACATCGGCGTCCTCGCGCAACCTTTGTACGGCCTGCTCCGGCAGATCGGCCGCATAGCCGGCCAATGCCTCATTGTAGACATAATGAATAGTGGCGCCCAGGTCAGCTTCCGCCTGCCGCGCCTTGTTCTGAATTGCGGCGGCGGCAAAGACACGCTCTGTCTTGAGCACGACGATATAACGATTGGGGGCGCCGTCGCTGCCGGCAGCCAGATGCAAGGGCGCCAATGCGCCTTCGCCTTCGCTTTGCAGCAGTCGAGCGTCGCCGTTCGCTGCCAGGGTGGGGGAGAAGGTCACTCCCAGCGCCAGCAGCGTCATGATCAACACCATCCCAGCCAGCCAGCGGCTGTGTGTAGGGAGTGGGAGGGCGCGCTTCCGGTTGCGCCTGTCTCCTGACCGAGCAGGTTCGACGAATGAATCGTCAGAGAAGAGCGATTGCATAAAAACACCTCTTTGCTTACGATAAAATTAGATAAATGCGCGTGATAAAACACGTATAAGTGACGAAATAGAGATAAATGCTATGTGTCAGTATATCACTATGCTTGCTTGATTGTAAGCATTTTGGGCAGGTGGATAGGCAATCTCATCTACATGGACTTCACAATTTGGTTTCACACCCAGCGACGGATTGTTTTTTGAGCGGGGACGTTGAGAGCACGGAGAAAAGCTTTCTGGAGGTTGATCGCTCAGCTTCCCGAAAGCTTTGTCCCATCTTCAATGTACAATGTTTCTTCCTCTGGCGCCTCCACGCGGACATTGCCCATGACCGTAACGTCGCGACCAAAGGTCACATCTCCGTTGACCGTCAGGCTGACGCAGTGGCGCAACGACGGGACGCCGGTAGGAAAGCGTTCGCGCATCGATGCATACAGCAGATAATAGCGGTCGTCGAGCGTGACGACGGGCGGCAGTGCATTGCATTCGGGCGCCAGCGCCAGCGTGTAATCCTCGTTGAGCAGATAGGCGTCTGACATCAGCACGAGCAGATCGCTGTTTTTCTTCACCGGTGCAAAACGGCTGCGCGGCACGCACAACGCCTGCGCGCCGGCAAAGATCGAAATGGCCGATCCCATCGCCGTCTCCAGTTGATAGACGCGCGGCGTCGTTGGATCCGCAGGATCGATAGGCTTTTCATTGCGAATCAGCGGCAGCCCCAAAATATCGTGTTGCTGCTCCAACAGGTCGGCGAGCGCAGGTTGAGCCAGAGATTATTGGTGTTGAAATAACGATAGAGTTGAATATCCTGAAAGTCGTCTTCTTCTTCGGGCGGGCACTGGGCAGACTCGCGCAGGACGAGTTGTCCGTTGCCACCGCGGGCAAGGTGACCGCCCTTGCGATCCGCCGCGGTGCGCTGCGCCACTTCCATCAGAAAAGGCACGCGCTGCGAGGCAAAATACCCTAGAATTTTCAAGTCGAGCACTGCTCCCAGATTGTCGGCATTGCTGACAAACGCATATTCATACCCGGCGTCGAGCAATTGGCGCAACATGCCGCTGTCCACCAGTGCGGTGTAGATGTCGCCGTGACCGGGCGGACACCATTCTTTGTCCGGATCCTGGGGCCACTCGGCGGGCAGCAGCGAATCCTTCCAGATTTTCGGCTCCATGTGCTGCAAAAAGTCGACCGGGATGTCTTGGGTAAAGTCGGAGTAACGCTTGATGGCGGCCAATGAGGCGCCGCGCGGGAAAGCTGTTCATCAGCAGCAGCGGGACGCGCGCTCCGCTCGCCTCCCGCAAATGGAGAAGCTGCCGCACGATGATGTCGAGAAATGTGAAGTCATCCTTCACCGGCAGCAACGATTTCGGCCCATCCATGCCCATGCTGGTGCCAAGCCCGCCGTTGAGTTTGAGCACGATCGTCCGCTCCAGCGCCGCCTTCCCTGCCTGCTGCATGGCTGCGTCCAGGGCTTCGTAAGCAGGCAAGTCGGTCACAGGCTGCGCGTCGACGCACGCGATATACCCCGTGCTGCCATGCACCAACTGATCGTAGTAATAGCCGAAGTTGTCGATGAATGTCTGGGAGAGACCCGCGGTGCGCATCTTGTACGCAAACGGGGCAAAATCGGGTGTTGCCATGATGGTGTGCTCTCTTTGTCTACGTTATGCGGCGAGGGGTGAATTGCGGGGGCGACTGCGCTGCATCGCCATTTTCATCCTGGTGCATGCGGGCGGAATGCATCCTATTTAAAGAGACATGAAAACAAAACGGATGTCTTCATTGTACTCGCGGCCTCTGAATAATCGTAATGGCGAACGGCGTGAGCGTGCGTTTTATCTTCGGATGGCGTAGAGCGCATGAGAATAATTTTAGAAAGCAGCGGCCCGGACAATCTACTTGCCGGGCCGCTGCTTTGACCACTAACATTCATTGTGTCCAACGCGCGCGATGGACGCTAGTCGTCTGTCAACTAAAAAGCTGTGGTTCGGCTTTAGAAGAAACACAGATAAACGCCGATAGTCACAGATAGACGCAGATGCTTTGCTGCTTTGCTTTTATCTGCGCTTATCTGATTTTATCTGCGGCCATCTGCGTTCCCTTGCCGTCGCTCTACCAAAGTTTTATGCTTGACGGTCCACTAGATGTTTTTCGCTACCGCACGATCGCCGGAAGATAAAGATGGCTGCTGCTGTCTACTGCATGGAAGAGCGGGTTCGAGCCACTGGCGTCGAACCTGGCGTCGCCTTGATACTCGGCGGCAACCAGATGCGACCCCGCGGACAGCGTGTGCATGACAAACATCGCCTTGCCGTTCTGCAATTCCCCGTCGCCGACCGCCGCGCCATCGACGAAGAATGCGACGGTTCCGGTGGGCTCGCCTAACGCCGCGTGCTCGGCGACAACTTCGGCCGTCAGGGTCAGCGACTGCCCCATGCTGGTTGCAGTGGCCGACCGGCCCAGCGTCGTGACGCTCCGATAGCGCGCCACCGTCTGCGCCACCACCTGTGAGACGCCGCCGCCAAAGATGTCATCTCCGGCGTAGCGCGCCGTCAGGTGATGCACGCCGCCCGGCAGCGCCGTCTTGTAGACGCCTATGCCGTCCTGCAAGTTCACAACGCCGATGACGGCGCCCTCCGCAGTGACGATCTCCGCTGTGCCGGTGGGCGCGGCCAGGGTGGCCGCCATCACGCCATCCAATCCTGGCGGCGTATCCTGCACCACGACCGTGAAGGTCAATGCTTCCTCCACCCTGGCAGGACTTGGCGAGATGCTCAGGGTGATCAGCACCTTGCGCTTCACTACTTGCTCGATCGGATTCGATGCGCTTGCGGCAAGGTTTTCGTTGCCAACATACTGCGCGGTGATGGGATGGTTGCCCACGTCAAGCGTTGCAGTGTTGAAAATGGCAACGCCATTGCGCACCGGGCTGGAGCCGATCGCCGTAGCGCCGTCTGCAAAAACGACGAGACCGTCCACCGCGCCGCTGCTCGGCGCGTTCGCCGTCACCGTGGCGGTAAAGAGCAATGAATTGCCGACGATAGCGGGATTGGGCGCCACTTCCAAGCCTGTGGTCGTCGGCGCCTTGTTGATGACATGCGCGCCTGGCGCAGAGGTGCTGGTGTGATAACGGATATTGCCGCCATATTCCGCCGTGATGTTGTACGCGCCGACAGTCAGCCCGCCGACGGTGTAGGTTGCCATGCCGTTGGCCAGGGTGACGCTGCCCAGTACGGTGGCGCCCTGTTTGAAGGTCACGGCGCCGCCTGGTGCGCCCGCGCCCGGCGCCTGCGAAGTGACTTTTGTGCTCAGCGTCAACCCCTGTCCAAACACGGTCGCGCCAGGCGTAATGCTCAGCTCGGTCGCCGTGTTCGCTTTGTTTACCCGATGCACGTAGGCGGTGGACGCGCTTCCTGTAAAGATCGTGCTCCCTACGTAGACAGCAGTCACCGTGTGCTCGCCAACGGCAAGCGTGCTGCTCTTGATGGTCGCTACACCGTTGACAAGCATCGCCGTTCCCAGCGTCGCGTCACCGTTCTTGAACAGAATCACACCGCCTGGCGTGCCGGTCGCCGGTGCATCTGGGACAACTTTTGCGGTAAAGATAACCTCCTGCCCGTAGACGGATTCCTGTGGTGAAGATATCACGGACGTCGTCGTGCGGCCGCGGTTCAGCAGGGAAAACTGCGCCACGCTGTGGACGCCGGCTACCGAAGCGGCTACCGTGTAACTGCCGATCCCCTGGTTGGCCGTCAAGCCAGGCGCAGTCGCCACGCCCGCGCCATCAGCAAAGACGATGACGGAGGTCGCCCCGCCGGGAAAGGTGGCGCCGGCGCCGCTGGTCGGCGCAATGTTGAAGGTTACAGGGGCAAATGGCAGTGCAACGCCGCCTGCCATCGCCTCGGCCTGAAGCGCCGCTCCGAAAACTTCACCGACGAATGCGCTTTGTGCATTACCGGCTTTGACCGAGACGCTGCCTGCCACTGGGGTCAACACGCCAAACAGATTGACGTTGTCCCCTTCCTGCTCTCCTGCATCTTGTGCGGTGTTGCTCTCAAATAGTGGCGCCGCGTCTACGCTGACAACCGTGCTGCCACTGTAAACATAGAGCGCGCCGCCTTTGCCCTGGCCGCGCTCGCCACTGCCCGCGCCTATGCCGCCGAGCGCGGCGTTGCCGGAGAAGCGTGTGTTGACCAGTGTGACGCGCCCGCTGCGCACAAAGAGCGCGCCGCCCAGCCCTGCGCCGCCGCCGCCGTTGGCGCCAATGCCCGCGCCGCCGTGACTGCCGCCGCTCGCGCCGGCGCCGTAGCCGCGCCGCCGCCGCCGCCGCCAAAGCCACCCGCACCGCCTTGCTCAATGCCGCCGCCGCCGCCGCCGCCAAAGCCGCCCGCACCGCCGGCCGCTGAGGTGGAATTGCCCGCGCCGCCACCGCCGCCATAATCGCCGCCAGCCGCGCCCGCGCCTGTTGCGCTGCCACCGCCGCCGCCGCCAAAGCCACCGATACCGCCTGCTGCCGCGCCATCGCCACCCGCGGATGCGCCGGGGAAGCCTGTGCTGCCGCCGCCACCGCCCGCCACGCCGCCCGCGCCGCCGCCGGACGCACCGGCGCTATTGTTCGCGCCGCCGCCGCCGCTCTCGGTTGCCGCGCCGCCTGTTCCACCGCCGCGCCCGCTGAAGCCGCCGCCGCCGCCCGCAAAGGTCGCGCCTGCCGCGCCGCCCGCGCCGAGGAAGCCGCCGCCGCCGCCGCCGTAGGCTGCCGTGGCATTGCCTGCGCCACCCGCGCCACCCGCGCCGCCGCCGCCTGCGCCACCGCCCGTCTGGCCAAAGCTGCCCGCACCGCCCCCGCCGCCGATCGCTTGATTGTCCTCAAAGTTGACGTCGATCAGGTTGACCGCGCCGGCGTGAACGAACATACCGCCGCCCATGCCTGCGCCGCCGCCACCGCCGCCCGCCGCGCCTGTGGCGCCGCCCGCGCCGCCTTGCGCCAGCCCGCCGCGCACGGTCATGCCGGCGATGCTGACTGTGCCGCCCAATATGGTAAAGACGCGAAACTGATAATTGCCGGAGATCGTCAACTGCTCGGCGCCCGGCCCCGCCAGGAGCACGTCGCTTGCGATCGGGGGTAAGGGGGAAGCCAGCACAATGGTGGATCCCACCGGCAGGCCAAAGGTGATGACGTCCGCCCCTTCGCTTGCCTGTGCATCCAGCAATGCCTGGCGCAAGCTGCCGGAGCCGGCGTCATTCGTGTTGGTGACGGTAAACTGCGGCGTGCGCCACCGGCGTCGGCTGCACCGCCTGGGTGAGCAGAAGGGCGGCGGCGATGAAACTGGTGAGTAAAACACGCATTGTCGAATGCGCGCCTTTGATATGCCAGCCCTGATACATGGCCGTGATTCCTTTCGTAACGTGACATCGACTGAAGATACAGGTTGACGCAATAACGCTGCTCTTCACTCTAGCCGCATAAGAAGTCACGGAACACTGCTAAATGCTTGGGTTTTCGATGCTTTGTTTGGTGTACTTACGAGGATTAACGACTGCTACCAACCAACGGCGCACCCATCCTTCCGTGGATCACTGCCGCCAATTAATACACCATTTTTTGGATCACGCTGGATAATTTGTCCACCGCCGAAGCTGGCGCGCGCAAAGCCCGTGACCGGCGCCAGCCGGTGTCCGCGCTGCGCCAGATCGGCCAGCATGGCGAAGTCCCAGCCTTCTTCGATCAGCACCAGGCCGCCGGCTTCCTGCGCGCCCAAGCCATCGGCGGGGCCGGCGAGGGCCCAGCGTGGCATGTCGAGCGCCTGCTGCGGCGTCATCCCCAGCCCAACCAGGTTGACCACCATCTGCAGATGGCCCTGTGGCTGCACGTAACCGCCCATTACGCCGAAGCTGGCGTGGAGCGCGCCGGCGAATTCCCCTGTCGTGTGCAGCGTCAGCGCCGGGATGATCGTCTGGTAGGGGCGTTTGTTGGGCGCCAATGCGTTGGGGTGCGCCGGATCGAGCTGAAAGAGATTGGCGCGGTTCTGCAAACTGACGCCGGCGCCGGGCACGACCAGTCCACTGCCTGTGCCCATGTACAAGCTGTTGATGAAGCTGCACGCATTGCCTTCTCCATCGACGACGCTCAGGTAAACCGTATCCGACCCGGCCAGCGGCGCGCCGTAGGGGACCTGTTGCGCCGCACGCTGAAGGTCGATGCGCGTGCGGCGTTGGTCGGCGTAGGCTTTGCTTGCCAGCTTTTCCAACGGGATCGGGTGGACGCGCGGGTCGCACACCCATTGCTGCGCGTCGGCAAAGCCAAGCCGCATACACTCGATCAGCACATGCAGCCGATCGGCGGGCGTCATGGCGGCAAGGTCGTAACCGGCAGCCAGGTTCAGGGCAACGATGGCCGCCAGCCCCTGCCCGTTGGGTGGACATTCGTAGAGCCGCACGCCCTGATAATCGGCGGTGAGCGGTTCGTCCCAGGTGCTGGTGTGGGCGGCCATGTCCGCGGGCGTGATCCAGCCGCCGTAGCGCTGCACATGTTCGCTCAGCGTGTGGGCAAACTCGCCGCGATAAATAAAATCCTTGCCATCGGCGGCGATGCCGCGCAGCGTTTCTGCGAGCGTGGGAAGGCGCATGAGCTCGCCAGGCTGTGGCGCGCGGCCGTCGATCAGCAGCTCGTAGCCACTCGGCTGGGCTGGGCCGTGATCGATGTCGCCGCTCTGCCAGTCCGGGTCGCGGCGCAGCTTTTTCTCCTGCGTACGCCAGCCAAGCGCGATCAGCTCGGAGACAGGATAGCCATGCTCGGCGGTCCAGATGGCGGGTGGAAGCACGTCAGCGAGCGTCATGCGCCCGTGTCGCTCCAACAGATCGCTCCAGCCCGCGACCGCGCCTGGTATGCTCACCGTGTGGCCGGTGTAGGTCGGCATATTCGCATAGCCAAGCGCAATAAGCTCATCGATCGAGGCGGCCGCGGGTGCGCGGCCAGAGCCGTTCAGCCCCGTGACCTGCTGCGTCTTGGCGTCGAAATAGAGCGCAAAACAGTCGCCGCCGATGCCGGTGGAGATCGGTTCGACGACGTTGAGCATGGCCGCGGTGGCGATGGCCGCGTCCGCGGCGTTGCCGCCGGCCTGCAAGATGGCAAGGCCAGCCTGTGCGGCCAGCGGCTGACTGGTGGCGACCATGCCGCGGCGCGCCAGAACATTGCTGCGTCGCGAGCGAAAAGTTGGATCGATGTTCATAGAGTACCCGTGTATTGAGTTGCTTTTGCTGGATTATTGAGGTGCGCCGGCATTGCGCGCGCCCGCGCCCTTCCGTTGCGCCGCGCGCGCCGCGTCTTCTTTGCGCCGGTCGCGCATCACGTAGACCAAAAAGATGATGTAGACCGGAATGCCGAGCAGGGGCGATCCACCGGCCCAAGTCGCCCAGACTGGCGGCCGCCAGGAAACAGCCCACCGCCAGCAGCACCCATACCAGCGAGTGGAAATAGCGCAGCACGACATGCTCTTGTGTGGTGCGCGGGGCCAGCCGGCGCGGGCCAGGCTGCGGCCAGATGTAATAGTAGGCAACGGCAACTGCCAGGCAGAGCACACCCCAGAAGAGCAGCGGTGCGCCCAGCAGAGTTTGCGTCATCATCCGTGCACTCTCCTTGGTTCAGGCCAGGCCCAGAAAATAGAGGCCAGCAATGACGATGATCTGGACGACAAAAATGATCCAGAAGGTGCGCTGATAGCTGCCCTTGGCGGATTTGTGATGGAGGACGCGCTGACCCACAAGGCCGGCGGGCGTTCCCCCACACAATTCGGCTGCGTGTAAAATGCGTTCCGGCACGCGCAGGGCGCCACTGCCCGCCACCGTTTTGTCGTAGAGATACAGCGCCAAGGTGGTGAGATTGATGGCGAGCCAATAGACCCACAGCCAGGAGAGCGAGAAGACGAACAAGCCGATCGTCATGAGCACGAGCGTAGCGACGACTGCCAGCCCACCAAACAACCGATAAGGTGACATGGGCAGGGCGCTTCTCGGCTGGGTCTGCTTGGTTGCCGCGCCCTCGACGACGACGTTATTGGCGCGCGGCCCCTTGGACGAAGAAGCAACATCGAACACAACTCGCTGCCCCGCGGCAAGCCGGTCTGCGGTGCTCACAGCGCTGGCATGAACAAAGACCTGCTTTGCCTGGCCGTCGGGTTGGATAAAGCCAAACCCTTTTTTGTCGTCGAACTGGATGACTGTGCCCTTCATGGCGTCTCCCTGGATTGTGGTAATAGTTTTCCCCACTGCTCGGCGATTATTCGACATGTTTCCTCAAAGCAAACCTGCGCGCCTCTAAACTCGACCAGTGTTTGCGATGCAACGATAACGAACCTATCTGCTAACGACATTGAAATGCCTGCCGTTTCGAGCATCTCGGTAAGGTCGTTTGAGTGCTGGAGGATAGCTTGTCCATCAATTATGCCAGGGGTACAGCTAACTTGCTTCTTGCATACGAGGATTGCGTCAAAGCTGATAGGGTCAGTGGTCAAACTCTTTGGGCTTGATGCTCTTAATTCAGCATGCACCGGATGTGCAGTGACAATGACAAATCCGGCATCAGTAACCGCCTCATAGATAGCAGCCCATCCTTCGGGACGCGAATGATGGAAGCTAAACGCAAGGACACCATCATCCTTGAGCACTCGGGCACATTCTGAGAATACGGCAGTAAGCTGTCGAGCAAAAACGAGCGGATCTTTGTGCTGAACTTCTCCGATAGCCAAAGAACTTGCCTGATTAAACCATTGATAACGTTGTTTAAGAACAGGCGCCAACCATGCAAAGAAGAAGTCACTCAGCTCACTATAATGAACAAAGTCGAAATAGGGTGGGTCTGTGATTACAGCATCGATAGCACAATCAGGCAGTGGGAGGCGCGCTATTGCCGTTCATAATCCAGATGCTGCGCTCGGTGGCCTGTAATTCTTCCCACGCGGCAACCTGTTGGACGTCAATCGGCTCACTAGAGACCAGTTTGTAAGAGTCTGTTGTCTCGCCAAATAAATCCTGGTGAAATGCTATTTCAAAAGGTTGGTCGAGATATTGCTTTGCACGCATCAATCGTGACTCAAAGAGCGTGCTGAAGACGCCACTACTTTTGTCAATTCCCCATACAGAATTCTCAAGCGGCGTTCGTTCTGGTTTCAAGATATGATTGGAAAACATATGCCGGACTGCACCTGTGCCCTCGCCCTTGTAGCTACAGAAAAGATTATTGAACTCCAGGGTGCTGGAAAACAAGCATAGCATTTGTTCTTGGACGGTTTTGTCTTCAATCATGAGAATGGCGCGTAGTAGCAAACCTAAACAGAGTAATTGTCTAGCGTTGAAGAAGTCATTCCAGTATAGATAATTGTAGCCGCGTGCCTGATTGGTATTGTGTCCGGGGCGCACTTCCATGCTAGGCAACGGCAAGTCTTCACTCTGCAATCTGGCTTCAGCTTGGGCGTAGAGAGTTAGGTCATCTTCACTTGCTGGCAGGTAAATTTTCTCTCCATTTGGACGCAGCGCCAGCAGTGCATAGAGACGGTGTGTTGGTGGTTGACCGCTTGCTGTTACCAGACCCTTGATGCGATGGCGTTTGCCGTTGGCGTCAACCACGTATTGCCCTGAAGCCGGCCTGTCCTGCGGGTCGAACCGATAGTCACAATGGGAACATATCAGATCGGTGGCATCGTAGCGGTCTTCAGAAATATTCCAACATTTAGGGCAAATGATCTGTGCTTTGGGTTTTTTCTTTGGATAGGCATCCTGCGCAAAAACATAGCGTGAGAATAGCGGGATGATCTCGCCATCAGGTGTGGCGACCGTTTTTACCCAAAAAAAGTAGAGTACAGGAATCAGTTCGCCATTCTGCGGGTCTTTAGTTTGGTAGTAGGCGCGAATTTCAGCGGCGATATCCTTCTCAAGATGGGTGAATGTATTGCGCAACTGTGCCTCGGATACACGGGAGAATGCCTGTTTTACCAGGAATGTGCTGACTGGGTTGATGTCGCACCCGATGGCTTTGGCGCCAAGTTTGATTGCTTCGCCTAAAGTCGTGCCACTCCCCATAAATGGATCTAGCACAACTTTATCGGCGAAGTTGTGATGATCATAAAAGGTCCGCCAGACATCAACTCCAGGCTTGCTCAGGGTCGATAGTGTAATGGCACGAAAGACCGATCCCAACCGAGTCGCCCACCATTTATGAATATGATAGAGAGGCCGATTGATCTCCTTGCGCCAGCTTTCTTGCTCTGCAATCCGACTGATCTGGGCAATTGGGAAATCACCCTCGAGCGCCGTTGTCTTAGTGATTTCTGTAGGAAGAAGATCGTGGATTACAGCGTTCATTCTATGTTTGTCGCATCCTTTCCGACATAATGCGCAATATCCATGCTGACAGGTTTGGCTGTCTGACTGACCAATCGATAGGCTGCAAAGCGATGATTTACACCTGCGTTTGGATTAGAAACGCGTCTCGATGTTATGGCATTTGTCTGCAGATCGAACTGATAGCCAGCTACGAGGGTATCCGCTTCAATGCGAGTCATTCGTCCAACTTGTTGGAAGCGGTCATCGGCTTTCATATCTTCTGGTACAATCAAAGTCATTAACCCAGTGGTGCCAGATGCAAGCACGAAGGGAGTCGGTGCAACGTACATTTTTCGGTCACGAATCATGATGTCGCCATATGTTCCGAACCCCTTGAGACTTCTATTTTTGTGCACATAATTGTGATCGGCATTCAGAAAGTCGCCGTGGCAGATCACCAAATCGATGACTGGATACTGCCTATAACCGCTGCCGCGATCCGGATAAGGCGACAAATCAGCAGGATAACGTCCAAAGACATAGTATATCTGGCGCCCATTGTGGTAACCTGTCGGGGTTTGGCTATTTGAGTCGTAGTTCTGCTCACGTCCAGGCCAGCCAAGCCCTTTCACCTCGTAGCCTTCGGCAGATTCGACCAGACGAAAATCTGGGTATTGGTTGCGACCTGAGCGTTCATAGGGAGTATGCAACTGTTGCAGTCGCTCCTCTAACCAGTTCTGAAAGTGAAACTCCTTGTCTCTTTCGCTGACCGATTCGATCAACACGCCTGCTTGAACGGCCAGAACACACTGCTCGAATACGTCGAAACACGTTGCCATCATCGCCTAAACCATCCAGATTCCAAGATACACGTCTTTCAATATGTGCGCCAACAATAGTATGCCTTCACCGAGGTGTCAACTCCGCCTTGATCGATTGAGCGATGCTGATCGATTGCGTAGCTGAGTTTTGCTTTCGTTTTTCCCAAGTTCCCTTAGAATTGACAACTGCAGGTGCAAAGTCGTATCGTGAGGACTATCCAAATTCACCGATCTACACCTATTTTCAACTCCGAAGGACGATCATGAACTTTGAATTAACTACCGAACAGCGCGGATTCCAGCGCCTCGTGCATGACTTTGTCGACAAAGAGGTGCGCCCGCGTGCGCGCCACGTGGACGAGACCGCCGAATTTAACTGGGAAGCCGTGCGCAAAATGGGGCCGATGGGGATGCTTGGATTGCAGGTCCCGGAGGAATACGGCGGCGCCGGGTTGGACACGATGTGCGCCACGATCGCCATCGAAGAGCTGGGCTGGGGCTGCGGTTCGACCGCGCTCGCCATCTCCGCCCACAACCATCTGGGGATGGGGCCGATCGTGGCGTTTGGCTCGGAGGCGCTCAAGCAGCAGTGGCTGCCGCGCCTGGCCACGGGACGCGGCAAGTTGAGCTGCCTGACGCTCACCGAGCCAGGCGCGGGCTCGGACTTGCAGGGCGGCGTGCGCACCCTGGCCGTGCGCGACGGCGACGATTGGGTGATCACCGGCGCCAAGATGTGGGCGACCAACGCCGGCATCGCCGACGCCATCGTCGTCCTGTGTCGCACGGATGCGGCCGGCGGCAGCCGCAGCCTCAGTCAGATCCTGACGCCGGCTGACGCACCCGGCGTGATCATCGGCCCGCCGGAGAAGAAGATGGGGCTGAATGGTTCGCCCACGCACGCTGTGACGTTTGACAACGTGCGCGTCCCCTCTGAAAACCTGATTGGCGAAGCAGGGCGCGGGTTGCAACAGACGTTGGCGACGCTCAGCAACGGGCGCATCAGCATCGGCGCGCTGGCGCTGGGGCTTGGACAGGCAGCCTACGAACGCGCGCTGAGCTACGCCCAGCAGCGCGAAGCGTTCGGTCAGCCCATCGCCAACTTCCAGGCGATCCAGTTTATGCTGGCCGACGCCGCCACCGAGTTGCACGCGGCTCGGCTGATGCTCTACCATGCAGCGTGGCTCAAGGATCAAGGCCAGCCTTTCGCCACGCAGGCCGGCATGGCCAAGCTCTTCGCCACTGAGGTCAGCGAGCGCGTCTGCCGCAACGCTATCCAGATCCATGGCGGCTACGGCTACAGCCGCGAGTACGAGGTCGAGCGCATGTATCGCGACACGCGCCTCATGTCCATCGGCGAGGGCACCAGCGAGATTCAACGCATGGTCATCGCACGCACAATTCTAAGCTAGCCTGGCTCGCGGCCGTCTCGTCCGCTCTTATCTAGTAGCGGACGAGACGGCCGCGAGCCGATAAATTTCGGCATTCGCGTAGCAATTTTGTGCTGATAGAAAACTTTGGACGGGAAGAATGAAACTGGCGATCTTAGCGGATATTCACGGCAACCTGCCCGCCCTCAACGCCGTGATGCGCGAGCTGGAGCGGCTCCAGCCCGATCACGTGGTAGTCAACGGCGATCTGATCAATGGCGTCCCCTTCAGCGCCGAAGTGATCGACCGTATCCGCGCCTTTGACTGGACGGTCGTGCGCGGCAACCATGAGTTTTACTTGCTCAACCTCGGCACGCCGCGCGCCGAGGCAGGCAGCGACGACCCTGCCCGCTGGGGCCAACTCCACTGGCTGTGCGCGCGGGTGACGCCGGCGCAGGCGGCCTATCTCGCCATGCTGCCCGACGAGTTAACCTTCTATTTGCCTGGGACTCAACCGCTGTACATCACGCACGGGCTGCCGGGGCGCAACAAAGTTGGCCTCTACCGCAGCCAGTCCGACGAAAAAATGGCCGCGGAGTTAGTCGACGTGCGCCAGCCAACGTTTGTCACCGCCCACACTCACGTTCAGATCGACCGGCGCATTACCTGGCGATCGGAGCAGAACGGCGAGTTGGGCGCCCACCCGCACGGTGACATGCATCCCGATGTGCATGATGTGGCCGCCGCCGAACGCCATTGGCACGTCATCAACCCTGGCAGCGTGGGGTTGCCGTTGAACAGACGTCCGACCGCCCAGTTTGCCATGCTGGAGACCGCATCCGAAGCCGCGGCGCGCGACGACGGATGGTGCGTGCACCATTTTGACATCGCCTACGACCGCCGCCCCGCTTTGGATGCATTTGCCGCGTCGGGGATGTTGGCCGCGGGCGGTGTGATCTCCACCCTTTTTTACTGGGAGCTTGTGACGGCCGAACCGGAGATCATCTACTTCTATCGCTGGGCGTACGAAAAGGGGCTTGACCCCGACCGCGACGGCGCGCAGGAGGTTTTCCGTCGCTACGGAGACGAGAGCGGCCGCACACAGGTCGTTCGTCAAGCGGACCCGCTTCATCAGGCCGCGCAGGCCCAACAGGGAACTGACTGCGATGCGACTCGCCTTCCTTGCCGACATCCATGGCAACCTGCCTGCACTGGAGGCGGTGATGCGCGATTTGCAGGCACAAATGCCGGATCAGGTTTTTCTGGCGGGTGATCCTGGTCAACCGCTGCCCGGGGAACAATGAAGTGATGGAGCTGCTGGCTGATTTAGCCTGGCCCGCCATTGTTGGCAACCACGATCTGGTCGTCGGGCGCATCCATACTTCGCACAACACGCCGCCCTTCACCGACCGCCAGCGTTTTCGTTCCCTCTGGTGGGCGGCTTCCACGCTCCATCCACACCATCTCCAGACGCTGCGGCGCTTGCCAGCCGCACGTTCTATCGAGATCAAACCTTTCCCACCCATTCGCTTATTTCACGGCGCGCCCGGCAATATGTTTGTGGGTCTCTACCCTGAAATGGAAGGAGCAACCATCGAGGCGCTGCTCGAAGGCGTGGCGGAGCCGATCGTGGTCTGTGCACACACGCACCGCGCGCTGGCGCGGCGCACAGGCGGCTGGAGCATCTTCAACGGCGGCAGCATTGGTTTGCCCTACAATGGCGACCCGCGTGCGCAATATCTGCTGCTCGACGCGGTGGTGGAGCGGGGCGTGCACCGCTGGGAAGCTTGTTTCCGTCAAGTGGAGTATGACCACAGCGTATTGCGGCCCGCCTATATCGCCTCCGGCATGTTGGCGGCGACTGGCTCCATCGGCGCACTGCACCTGCTGACCGCAGAAAGCGGCCAGCCTTACAGCAGTGACTTCGGCGTCTGGTTGCGCAGTCAGCCAGAAGAACTACGCGGTGATATGGAGAAAGCTGTACCCCTTTATCTTGCCATGCACAAGCCAGGCGCGTGGGCATTTTCTGGACAATAGACAGCAAGCAGCAGGTGTAACGAGGAGAGGCGGACCAATTACAATTGATTACATCGGTGCGCCGACAATGCCCGCCTTGACTAATTGATCGCGCAGCGCAGATCGCGCCCGGCTCAGCCGCGACTTGACCGTGCCCAGCGGCAAGCCCAATAGTTCGGCGGCTTCCGCATAATCGTATCCCTGCACATCGACCAGCAACACCACGTTGCGGTGATATTCGGGCAGTCCTTCGATCGCCAAAAGTAAGAAGCGCATCCCCTCACTCTGGAGGACAAGCGTTTCCGGATCTTCAGCCACATAATCTTCCGCCGGCAGATAGTCGATGCCCGCCTGTTCGGTCAATTCGTCGAGGCTGACCGCGGCGCGGCGTTTTTGCCTGCGCAGATGGTCGTAGCAAGTATTGGTGACGATGCGCAGAAACCAGGAACGAAAATTGCCTTCTTGGAAACGCGCCATGGCGCGATGCGCCTTGATCATCGCTTCCTGCACCGCGTCGGCCGCGGCTTCTTCGGTATGCAAAATCTGCTGGGCGAGGCGTTCAGCGGATGAGCGGTACAAATCGATCAGTGCGCCGAACGCGCCGTCATCGCCGCTGCGCGCGGCCTGGATAGTACTGTCAACCGCCAACATGCGCTGATTTGGCGCCGTGTCCCATGTCATGGCGGCCACGGCTGCTGCCCCTGACGTATGGGATGACGATGAGTAAGGTGATAATCTCAACGTATTGATATTGGAGGTCATGGTCTCTCCTTATTTTTGCAAGCGCGCAAGAACGCGCACTTCGAAACCATGATAATGGAGAAAGATTAGCGTAACTTGAAAGAACCAGGACGCAAGTCGGACTGTTGTCCTACGGTACAGCGACCGCTGCTATGTCGGCCGTGGGTGTGGCAGCCGATGAGGACGCTCGCGCGCCAGGTTATGCGTCCAGCTTGTAGCCGTAGCCTCGAATGGTGTGGATAAATCTGGGGTCGTCGCCGCTCTCTGGCTCGATGCGGCTGCGCACGCGACTGACCATGCGGTCGATGTTGGCGTCGTAGACATCGCCTTGCGCTTCGGGCCACACAGCCTGTGCGATTTCGTCTTTGCTGACCACGCGCCCGCGACTTTGAAAAAGAAACCACAGCAGGTCGAATTGTTTAACGCTGAGCGGCGGATCAAGCGTCTGCCCATCGACGTAAACCTGACGCGTGGTAACATCGATGCGTAGCCCAGGCTCTCTGACTGCAAGCAAGGAAGGCGCCGTCACCGTGGCTGCTGGATCGTAAAAGCGGTAACGGGTCGAGGCAAATTGGACTTCCAGCCCATCGGAAAGCCAGGCGGACGCGCCCTCGACAAGCCGTTGTCCATCCACCATCACGCCGTTTTTGCTGTGTAGATCGCGCACCTGGTAGCCGCTGTCGAGATGCAAGATTTCGGCGTGCTGGCGCGACGCGTATTGATCCTCCAGCCTGACGCCGGCGTCGGCCGCCCGCCCGACGGTGATAAGCTCCTGATCCAGTTCGATCTCCTGTCCGGCCTCGGGGCCATTAAGACAGACCAGCCGACCAAACCTGCTCACACTGCGCTCCTTTAGCTTGCACCCCATCGCTGTGCTATACTCGCACTGCGATAGGCAGAATTTTTTGCACGTCGCTATCGTGTAAACTATAGCAGTATCCAGAATAACCCGCAAAGAATCTGCCCGTGCAGGTCTAATCTGTCGGTCATGTCGCCAGCCGAATTGTCATCTTTCGAGTCTGATCGCAAACCCACTTCAGCGCTCCCGCGTAGCGAAGCCGCGCGGGGCCTGCTGGTTGGCTATCAAGTGGGGCGCTATCGCCTCGTCGAGAAGCTGGGCGGCGGCGTCATGGCCGCGGTCTATCACGCCGTCGATGAGGCGACCGGACAACCCGCTGCCGTCAAGGTGCTGCTGGCCGATGCCGACGCCGTGGTGCGTGAGCGCTTTCGTCAGGAGGCGCGCACCCACCGTCAGCTTTATCACTCCAATATCGTCCCCATTTTAGATGAAGGGCATGAGGCGTACAGCGACATTACCTATCTCGTCATGACGCTCGTCGAAGGGCCTGGCCTCAACGGGTTGCTGGAGGCGCAGGAACGGCTTTCCGTACACGATGCGGCCGCGCTGTTGACGCCGGTGGCGCGTGCGTTGAGCTATGCGCATCAACGCGGCATCATCCACCGCGATGTCAAGCCAAGCAATGTCCTGTTGCAGCGCGCCGTCGCGGGGCAACCTGGCGCGGTGGAGGTCGAGGCGTTGGGCGGCGTGGTGCTGCCGCTGCTCAGCGATTTTGGCATTGCTCGCGCGCTGGATTCGCCGGAACTGACGGGCGTCGGGCGCACGATCGGCACGCCGATCTATATGTCGCCGGAGCAGTGCGCCGACAGCCATGACCTGGATGGCCGCTCCGATCTCTATTCATTAGGCGCGCTTTTCTATCGTTGCCTGGTGGGCCGTCCGCCGTTCACCGGCTCCACCACGCAGATTCTGCACGCTCATGTCTATGAGCCGCTGATGATCCCCGATGCTGTTGTGGCGGCATTGCCTGAAGCGGCGGTGGAAATTTTACGCCGCGCCCTGGCAAAGGAACCCGCGGCTCGCTATGCCACAGGCGACGAAATGGCGCTGGCCTTCGAGCGTCTGCTGGCTTCCACACCGACCAACGTCCCACCGACGGTCGAAAGCACAGCAACCATGCCCGCATTGGCGGTCGTGCGACCGCCAACGACGATGCAGGTGCTGGTGCCGGGGCCACAACCCGCCCCGCGCACGCCGCCTTCCGTTCCCAGCATATCCGCCCCCAGCATAACGCCGGAGGTTGTCACGCCGCGCAACGCCCTGCCACCCGGGCGCCCATCCTGCCGGCGGCGACGCCGATAAGAAGCCGGCGCTGGATCGGCGCTTTGCTGGGCGCAGCGCTTTCTGCGTTGCTGCTCGTGGGCGGCGTCTGGGCCGCGCTCAATTTGCTGCCGCTCGATTTGTTCGGCGTGCGCACGCCCGCCGCCCCCGTAGGAGAGTTGGAGGGGGTTGCGCGCGACCCAGAAGCAACGGCCAATACCAGCGCGCAGACGCCGGCGCCTGGTGCAACGCCATTCGTCGCCGCCAGCCCTACGCAACCGGCAAACGACGCCGCACTTGCGACAGATCGACCAGGCGACTTGGGGACGCCGTTTGCGCCTCCAACCCCAGCCGGCCCCATCGAGGGGTATTGGCGAGAGGCAGAGGATGCCTACGCCGCGCACGAGTGGCAGGTTGCGCTCGACTATTACACGCTTGTACAGCGCATCGATGTGAATTATCAGCTTGAAACGATGGCCGAACGGCTCTTCGATGTACAGACTGGGCTGGCCGCGGAAGCGCTGATCGACGGCCAAAACGAGCGCGCGGTCAAAGCGCTCGACGCTGCGCTCGCGCTCGCCGACAATAGCGGTCACATTCTCTACTCCACCCAGGACGGCGACCAGTACAACATTTATTCGGCCGTGGCGCAGGTCGACAGCGACTCGACGCTGCTGATTGCCGATGGCGTCCAGGTTGGCGTGCAACGCAACGGCGCGCAGGTCGCCTTTCTCAGCACCTTGGTGACAGAGCCAGGCATTGTCCTGTTTGACCTGACCGCACGGCTCGATCCAACCGACCGCACCCGTCGCCTCACCGCCGCGCCTGAAGATGCACACGATGCGCCGCCGGCATGGGCATCTGATGGCAGCGCGCTCGCCTATAGCACGCTGCGCGTTGATAAGAACCAATCGCGGATTTTCGTCCACACCCTGGCCAATAATGTCGAGACTGATCTGGGGTTGGGCAAAGATCCCGCGTGGGAGCCGGCCGGGTCGCGCATCATTTACAACGGCGTGGACGCGAGCGGCGAACGGCCTGGCCTTTACATCATGTCCGCGGACGGCGACAACCGGCTCCGGCTGACCGATAACGGCAACGATATTCGCCCCGTGTGGTCGCCCAATGGCAACAGCGTCGTCTTTATGAGCACGCGCAACGGCAACTGGGACGTCTATCGTCTTTCGCTGCGCGACGACACATTCATTCAACTGACCGACGACCCCGCGCAAGATGGACTGCCCGCCATCAGCCCGGACGGCAAGCTGGTCGTCTTTGCCAGCGATCGCAGCGGCAAATGGCAGCTCTATGTCGTGCCCATCGACGGCGGCGAGGCGGTTGCCTTGTTTGCGGTCAACGGCGTCTTGACCGATTGGCTGGAGCATTCGATTCAGTGGACGCGCTAGGCAACGATGACTTGCAGGGCGGCGATGCGCAGAGCCTGGGTGCAGGGCTGAGCAATCTGACCGGCAAACAACTGGGGCGCTATCTGATCGGCCAGCAACTTGGCAGCGGCGGGGTGGCGACTGTCTACCGCGCCTACGATCAGGTGCAGGGGCAGACGGTGGCGTTGAAATTGCTGCCGCCCGGCGCCGACGACAAGGCTTACACGCGCTTTCGCAACGAGGCAATGACCGCGGGCGCGCTGCGCCACCCGCACATCGTGCGCATCCTGCAGATCGGCACCGCGCCGCAGGGCGAAGTCGCCTACATTGCGATGGAGTTGGTGGAAGGCGAGAGCCTGGCCGACCTGCTGCGCCAACATGGGCGGCTGCGTCCGCAGGAATCCGCCAATCTGCTCGAACCGATCGCGCGGGCGTTGGCGCTTGCGCATAGTCAAGGCGTGGTGCATCGCGATGTCAAGCCGGGGAATATCTTGCTGCGTCCGACCAGCCCTGGCGCGCCCAACAGCATCCAGCTCGAGGCGCTCGATTATCCGGTGGTGCCGTTGCTGACCGATTTCGGCATTGCGCGCGCGCTCGATGCGCCGGAACTGACAAACATGGGGCGCACCGTCGGCACACCCGCGTACATGGCGCCGGAGCAATGCGCGGGCAGCCGTGAAGTCGACGGCCGCGCCGATGTCTATGCGCTGGGCGCGGTGCTGTATCGCTGCATCGCCGGGCGTCTGCCCTTCACCGGCACGACGACGCAGATTTTGCACGCGCACGTCTACGAGCCGCTCACCATTGATGAAAGCGTTTATCGCCAACTGTCGCCGCTGATGGTGGAGGTTCTGCAACGGAGCCTGGCCAAACGGCCAGAGGATCGCTACGCTACTACGGCTGAGTTGGGCGACGCCCTGGTGCTGGCGGCCGGCCGCACGCCGCTGCGTCCAGATGCCGCCACAGGTGAGGCCACCGCCACCCTGACGATGACGGCCTTGTCGGTGTTGAATTCGCCCACCGAGACTTCTTCAACGACGGTGTTGGTGCCTGCACCCGGCGGTTCACTCCCCTCGCGCCCACCCAATCCGCTGGTGCGTCCTTCGCCGTCGTCCGCTGTTTCGTCAAAGTTGCTCACGCCGCCCACGCGCACCGCCTTGGCGCCAGCGGTCAGGCCGGATCCCGCGCCGCCTTCAGCCAGCAGCAGCCGTGACGCACGTCCGGCCTTTTGGAGTTTCTCTTTGATTCTTCTAGGCGGCTTCCTGGTGATGGCGCTTGGCGTGCTGCTGGGGATGCAGGCGCCGCGTATGCTCCAGGGCCGCGCCACCCCGACTCTCACGGCCACTGTCGATGTGACGACGCCGGCGCCGGCTGTGGTCATTGCGCCGGAAACGCCGTCGCCCACCCCGACCGCGCAAGACGATAGAGGATCGCCAACACCAGAGGCTGTCGCCGCGCCTGCTACAGAAACGCCCTCTCCGCCGCCGCCCACCGACACGGAAACGCCTGCGCCGACCGCAACGGACACACCTGCTCCCACCGAGACGCCTTCTCCCACCGAGACAGCCACAGCCACGCCCGACCTTGACGCGACGTTGACAGCTTGTCTGCCGTCGGTCGATGAGACGCTGCGCGCTCATGTGTCAGGTTTGCCGGAAGAAGAGTGGCGGGAGATCGGCTGCCCGATCGGGCAGGCGCAAGTGGGCGCGGCGCAAATATTGCCGCTGGAGCAAGGCTACATGGTTGGCTTTGAGAACGCGCCAGAGCTATTCGTCGTCTATTTCTCGACCAATGAATGGGAGCGGCAGCCCATTCCAGACGCCAGCGAGCCGCCCCCCGATCTGCCGGCAGCGCCGGAAAATCGCTATCTGCCGGAAGGTCGCTTTGCCGCGTTGTGGCAGGCGGACAGACGTTGGGAAGCGTTGGGTTTTGCCGTCGAGCCGCAGCCTCGCACCTCTGTCGTAGCGATCCAGGGCTTTGAGGGCGCGGTGCTGGTGGGCAATCGTGACACCGGTGAGGCGTCGATCCTGTTCAATACAAACCGGCGGTAGGAAACCCACTCATGCCTGAAATCGATCTGGCGCCGAACCATAAACTTGGGCTGGTCGTGCACAATCCGCGTTTGCTGGCGCCGGCGGCGATTGGCTTTGGCGATACGTTGCCGCGCGGGCTGAATCTGGCCGAATTGGGCGCGGTCGTCGTCGGCCCGGTCAGCGCAGAGGGGCGCGGTTACAGTGGGCCGGCCACGATGATCGAGATCGATGGGGGCGTGTTGGTGCAGGATTCGGGCTTTAGCCGCAGTGCGCGCCGTGCGGTGGCGCGTTATGGCGCCCTGTGGGAAGGGTTCGGCTGTCCTGTGCTCGTTCACTTGGTGGACGCCACCGCCGCGGATCTGGCGCGATCCGCGCGCCACTTGCTGCACGCGCCCACGCTTGCTGGCGTCGAATGGAGCGTGCCCACAGCCGCCTCGCCTGCACTGGTTGCTGCGGGCGTGCGCGCGCTGGTGCAGGTGCTCGACGCGCCGCTCTGGGTGAAGCTGCCGCTAGAGAACACAGTGCTGCTGGCCGAACAATGCGTGGCCGCGGGTGCAGTGGGTGTCGTGGTGGGTCAACCGCGTCTAGGCGCGGCTGTTCAGACCGATCGCACGACAGGTGCGCCGCTGATCATCACGGGCGCTCTGTACGGCCCTGCCTTTTTTGCGGCGATGCTGCGCGTCTTGCGTGAGACAGCGAGTGCGCAACTCGGCTGCGCCCTGATCGCGTGTGGCGGGATTCACACGCCGGAACATCTCCAGCAGGCGCTCGCAGCAGGCGCACACGTCGTACAGATGGACACGGTGTTGTGGAGCGAACCCGGCGCGGTGAAGTGGGGAGCGGGAGAGTAGGGAGAAGGGGAGACTTCACGTTTCACGTTTCACCATTCATTCTTGTCTCCTTGTCTCCTTGTCTCCTTGTCTCAATTCTGCGCCGCGTCCGGTTCGATATTGATTTCTTCCATGCTGCCGGTGACGATGAAGATCAGGCGCTCCGCTACGTTGGTCACCAGGTCGCCAAAGCGCTCGAACTCGCGGGCAATGCGCAGCACTTCGTATTCGTTTTTGGCTTCATCTGGTGAAGCGCAGCCGGCCAGTTGGTACATGATTTGCGTGAAGGCTCGCGCATATAGCTTATCAACCTCGTCATCCTGCGCGGCGATATGCTGGGCGAGTTGAATATTGCGATTGGCGTACGCCACTTTGACGCTGCGCAGCATCTCCAGCACCATGCGTCCCATTTCGGCAATTTCAGGCGGGACCGTGCCGCGCGGACGTCCATGCAGATGATGCAGCGCTTTGGAGACGCCCTTTGTCTGGTCGCCCATGCGTTCGAGATCGACGATCATGTTGAGCGAGGCAATAATCAGCCGCAGATCGCGCGCGGCGGGTTGTTGCTTGGCAATCAGCAGAATACAGCGCTCCTCGATTTCGAAGCGCATCTTGTTGACCTGGCGATCGAGATCGCTGACGACGCTTGCCAACGCCGGGTCGAGACGCTCGTAGGCGGTCAACACAATGGAAAGTTGCTCCTCGACCCGGCTTGCCATTACCATAATCGAGTCGCTCAATTGCTGTAATTCCCGGTCAAAATGTTCGCGTGGTTTCATGCGGCTCTCCTCTCCTGACTGACATCCTGTTACGCACGCACCAACAGGGCGTACTTAACAAAGAATAAAATAGATCTCAATTAAAAATCGTGCAGAAGTTTGAGGGGCAAGCGGATCTCGTGGGGTTACGGGCCGGGGACTGGTTTGCGGCGCTTCGGTCAAGCAGATAACGATCAGCCCGTCCCCGGCACGTAAGGCCCGACCACATGAATTCCGGTTGAGCCAAATTTTATTATCGCCTTGTCGCTCTACTGTTGACAAACTGTGCGGTAATAGACAAAAGCCTCTTTCACATGAAAGAGGCTTTTGGTGTAGATATGACTGCGTGCAACTTAGCGCTGGTTTGCAGGTTGGCGGCGGAGAGCAAGCTGTTGGGTCGGCGCCGGTTTCGTCTGACTGCGTAGGTCGGTAATCATGACATAGCCCAGGGCCAAAGCTGCCAGGCCCGCAATGATCCAGGCCATCAGGGTCGTCCAGGCGATGTTGCTGGCGGCGGCGGCCGGTGCGACTGTCGCGGTGCTGGCGACCATCACCGGTGCAGCGCCGATGGCAAGCGGCTGGCGGCTGGCGGCTGTCAAGGCGTAGACTGCGCCCGTCTGACCGGCGACCGGCAGCAATTCGGCCACAACTGCATCCGTCTGGCTCAGCAAGGACTGCCAGGCGCCGCCGCCGTTGACGGTCTGATGGACGCCGGCCGGCGACTGGTGAACGCTGGTGGAACCGTACCGGTAGCTCGTCGCTACATAAAGCACATCCAACTGCGCCGGGTCTGCGGCAATGGCGTCCACGGAGAGGCGCGAGCCGGGCACAAAGGCCAAGCCATCGTTTGCCATGCTCCAGGTCAGCCCATCCTGGCTGGTCAACAGACCGCGGTCAGCCGTGCCGACGTAGACAGTGGCTGGGTAGCTGTTGACGATCTCAAGTGCAGTGGGCGTACTGCCGAGCGTCTCGACTTCGTTCCAGGTAAGACCCATGTTCTCGCCCTGATAAAGCGCTTGCGGCGTGCGAGCAAAGACGAGTCCGGCGCCGGTGCTGTCGGTGGCAACTTCCACCACGGGTGCATCAAGCTCCGTGTGGCCACTGGCAATCATGCTGGAGCCGACGTCGCGCAAGCGGAAGACGCCTGCCGTATCGGTGCCCACGTAGACGAGGCGGCTGGCCTTGTCTAGCGCAATGCTGGTGACGCCGCCCACATACGCATCGCTGAGCGCCACGCGCATCCAGCCATCCTTGCCGTCCGTGCGGTAGATCGCCAGGTCGTTCGCCGCGCCCATGTAGAGCACGCCAGGGTGGGCGCTGTCCACGGCCAGCGGGCCGACAATCACGCCTTCAGGCGTCGCCACTTTGCGCCATTCCCCAGGGCGACCCACAAAAAGCTGGCCGCCATCCACCGCATAGTTCAAGCCGGCAGCCTGGTTGGCCGCGGCATAGGAGCGCACATTGTCGAGATTCGTCTTGACCGTGGCCACCGGCTGGGTATCCAGTGCGCTGACGATGCCTGCAAATACAGACAGGATCAAGAGAGCGGTGGTGGCGATAAAGAAAAATTTGCGAATCATGGCTAGCTCCTTCCGTGCTTTGTGCAGTGTTTCTGCGTGTGTGGTCTTAGTGTACCTGGCCTGCGTCTCGTCTGTTTGACCGTTTTGACAATCAAGTCGGACTGAATTCCTACGCTCCCCTACGCTGTGACGCCATAGTACACCGCCGAATAACCGTGTGCAGCATTGCCCGGCACCTCTCTAGAGTGCATTGCTGCACAGAGCAAGAGACGCAACAAATCCCATTTTGCATTTGATGGCGGCGCCGCATGCTGTTTTGTTTCAAGTCAAAAACTTCGGAAACCGAGGCTCAAGATTTTGCGCACTGCGCCATTTTCCAGTATACTCAAGACGTCTGGCTCACTAGCTCAATTGGCAGAGCAGCTGACTCTTAATCAGCGGGTTCTAGGTTCGAGTCCTAGGTGAGTCACCAAAAGCAATGAAAAGTTTTTGAAGCAAGAGGCCGGCGCTGTGGTTCCACACAGCGCCGGCCTCTTGCTTTGATGGCAACTCCGGCTGGCCAAACAGCATTGTTTGGCGCGTCAATTCGTGATACAGTGCGCTAGAGATACAGAGCGACTCGGAGGTTGCCAATGGACACACAAAATATCACGCTGGCGATCCCCAAGGATGTTTAGACGGAGTAGACGGACAAACCCGAATACGTTTCGCATGAAATCCGTGAGCATCCGCCGAATCTGCACCATTCGGTTCTATGCTTGCGGTAACTGAACTGCCGTTCTTGCGTGTCACCCACAGCTACAACCGCACACGCCCGCTGCGTTTGATCTCGGCTTCTGTCGCGGCATCTGCAGGAACGATAGGATCTTTAGCGGCCAGACCATCTCATTTCACTATCTTCATACCCATAATACGCCAACGTCACGGCCCTTACCGACGAATACTATCGAGAATTCGACGAGAATGGGTGCGCAGCACTCAATGTCCTGACTGATTTTGCCGACTGAGCGGCTACTCCTCGCTAGATGCGGCGATTGATGACCTATAGAAGAAGCCAGGCAAGTGGATCGATGCGTTCCCGGTGACGATTAAGGCCGACGCGTCTCGTTGAGAATCGCTATATTGCGCAAGACAGGCTGATTGAGAAAACAATGGCATAGCGGTCACGCATAACGCTCGTGTGACAAAGAAGAGCGTAAACAGACACGGGATTCCTAGTCGCGGCGCCCATAGGGAATCGAGAATTCGGATGCAATCACAGCGCAATACCCTGGAAATCTATGTTGGCCGTGCCGTTGGCGACGGCGCCTATCCCGTCACCGCACGCGTCCTCGAAACCAATCAAAGCGTCCGTTCTTCGATGGTGCTTGCTCTGTCCGTCGAAGAATTGTTGCTTGCACAGCGCTGGCTGGCCGATGGCGATGCCAATGACTCCGCAGTGCATGATTTTGGGGCGCGCCTGTTTGATGCACTCTTCGCCGGCCCAGTGCGTCTGCTCTACGACCAGCTTGCGGGTGATCCTGATCGCCCCCCAGCGTTCTGGATCGTAGTCGACGACCCTGGCATTGCGCAGATCTCATGGGAACTGCTCTACGACAGCCGGCGGCCGGGCTTTCTGGCGCTCTCTGCACCGTTCGTGCGTGGACTGGCCATCGAGAACCCGACGCGCAGCCGGCCGGTAACCGCCGGCCCGCTACGTGTAATGGTAGCATCGGCGTTCCCGTCCGGGCTGGAGAGCCTCGAGTCGAATGACGAGGCGCAAGCAATCGCTAATGCCCTGCAGCAAACACCGGATGGGGTGCAAATCACCGAATTGCCGCACGCCACGCTCAGCCGCCTGCAAAATGCGCTGCGCGAAGCTGAACAGAGCAACACGCCCTACCATGTCCTGCACCTCATCAGCCATGGCTATGCGGACGCAGCAACCGGCGCCAGCGCCGTCATCCTGGAAGATGAGCGCGGCGCTGCTGATGTCGTCCAGCCGGCTGCTTTCGCCGCGTTGTTGAGCGGGCTTGGCATCCAGTTGGTCTTTCTTAACGCGTGTAGCTCCGCCAGCATGCCGGCCAACAACCTGGCGCCCGGCTTTGCCCAGGCGCTGCTTGGCGCCGGCATTCCCATCCTGGTTGGCATGCAGGCGCCTGTAACGACAAGCGATGCCTTGCTGTTCACGGCCGAATTGTATGGCAGCCTGGCCGATGGAAGATCGGTGGACAGTGCGCTGCTCGACGTCCGGCGAATTGCGCAACAGCGCAGCTCGGATGGCCGAACCGCACCGGCTATCCCCGTTTGCTACACGCGCATCATGCCGGCACGCCTGGTCAACGCGCAGGCTTCAATGCCAGCATCGCCCGCACCTGCGCAGATTCAGCCCGCAGTGCCGGCTGCGCCCGTGGCAACCGGCACACAAAGGGCGCGCCGGCTCTGGGGAGTGGTAGCGGCCATCGTCGCGCTGGTGGTTGGAATCATCTCAGGCTACGTAAGTATGCGCGACTTTTTCTGTGCGCCACCGGTGCGCAGCGGCCTGCCAACGTTCCTGGGCACCGTTTGTGATGCGATTGCGCCGCAAGAAGCACCGGTCGTCGTGGTTGCACCGACCGCAACGCCGCAGCCGAGGCTTACCGGCGATTTCAAGATTGCCGTTGCGGAGTTTGCGCCAGCAGACGGCCCAGGCGCATCCGATGCCAGCGCCAAGGCGAGCGAGCTGGCTCACCAGATCTACGAACAACTACATGACGATCTCAACAGGATGGCTTCCGACGCATCCGTGCCGTTCAGCATCGATATGGGGCTCGCGCCGCAGGTCGTCGGGAGCATTGAGGGCGACACCTATCAGGCGCAGGTGGATAACGCCGTGCGCCGCGCCCGCGAGATCAACGCTGACCTCCTGATCTTCGGCAACCTGGACGCTTCACCGGACAAGACAGTGGTGGACGCCTACTTTTACCTGGCGCCTATGCAATTGCCTACGGCCGAAGAAATGGCAGGCGCTTATCCACTGACCCACGTAGAAAGCACTGGCAATGCCCTGGACAACATGGTGACGAGCAGTGAACTGCGCAGCAGGTTGCTGGCCAGCGCCGATGGCATGGGGCGCTTTCTGTTCGGGCTTGGCTTCTTTAATCGGCGGCAATTTAACGAAGCAGCACGCTGGCTGGTAGAAGCCGAACAGTCTGTTCCGCCCGAGCATCGAAAACAGCGCGCCGTCGTCGAGTTGTTTCTTGGCAGCACGGCGGCCCAGCTTGGCGATCTGCCGCTTGCGCACCAGAGTTACCAGACGGCGCTCGATCTTGACCCACGCTTTGCCCGCGCCCTGCTTGGGCGGGGCCAGATCGATTTCTTGCTGGAACGCGTCGCCGGCGGCTGCGCGCCAGGCGCCACCGACGTCGCTGCCATTCAGCGGGCGCTGGAGGACTATCAAAACGCATTGGGGCTGACTGCCGACCCGCTTGCTGCGATTCCCACGAAGGTCAACCTGTATGCTGGAACAGCCTACGTCTGCCTGGCTCTTGCTGAAGCTGGCGACGAGTATTGGGAACTGGCGCAAGAACATCTTGAGGAAGTGGTCGCCGACTACGCAGCAAATGGCGACACTCGCCTGCAATACCTGGCGGCGCAGGCCCAAGCTCGCCTTGGCGCGCTGGCGCTGGCGCTGCAGCGTGCGGGATCGATCGATCAGGCAATGCTGGCCTCGGCTGAAGGCGCGTTTGAACAGGCGGCCGCCCTCAGCCGGATGCCTGGCGAAATCGCCCTGAACCAACTGTGGCTGGCCTGGATCCAGGCCAGCCAGTCGCACTGTGAGGCCGCCCAGACCCATGCCCAGACTGCCCAGGCGGCCTTTGAACAGCGTGCCGCGCTGGACAGCACATCGCCGGCTTATACCGACTTCGCCACACAGTACAGCCAGCTGCGCGATAAATATGTTCTGCTGTTGAAGAGCCAGTGTCCCAGTTCGTTTGCGCCAGAAAATATACACGCCGCGTGGGAAGCGTATAGTTTCGGTTGACAAGAGAAGCCGATTGGATCATACTCGCCGAGCACCCGTCCATCACCAACCGAGGCGTCCGAAATACCAAACCCGGAATGTGCCAATGATTCGCTTCAATGCGTTCTACTCAATTGTACTGGCAGGTCTGGCCTCACTGTCTCTTGTTGCCGCGTGCAATGAGCCAACGCCCACAGGTGCACCGGCGATCAGTGCGACAGATTTTCAGCCGGCGGCACTTGCCACCGCGCCTGAAACGGCCTCCAGCACGGCCACAGCGTTCCCCACGCCCACCAACACACCAACCGGCACGCCAACCCTGGCGGCGCCTGCGACGTTAACGATATCGGAGACCCTTAATATCCGTAGCGGACCTGGGATCACCTATCCTGTTGTCGGCGTGCTGCTTGCCGAGGATGCGGCCACCGTGATCGGAGTGTCGCCGGACGGCAAATGGTGGAAGCTGGCCTGCCCCACGAATGTCGTGTCGGATCAGTGTTGGGTGATCAGCGATCCGCAGTATTCGGCAATTGACGCGGCGGACGCGGCGATTGCCATTGCCATTGCGCCGGCTGCGCCATCGCCCACACTTACACCCGCCGCGACACCGTGTATTGCGAGCGCACCGCCCGGCTGGAGCGCGTACCGGGTACGCAGCGGCGATACGCTCTCGAGGTTGGCCCAGCGCACCGGCGCTTTTGTTGCGGAACTCCAGAGCGTCAATTGCCTTGATTCCGACGTCATCGTCGAGGGCAGCACATTATCTGTGCCTGGCGGGCGGCAGTGCAGCCGGGGATTGCAGGGCCTGGCTCAAACGCATCTAGTACGCGCAAGACGGGGTGTGGCTGGACCTGGGCAGTCGGAACGAAGAACTGGTGAAACTGCTGGGATTCAGTAGCCCAGGTGGTGGCCCTTATTGCCGGGCATTGCCCAATGCGGCGTCACCCAGCATTAGAATCGGCGCCGCCAACGCCGGCGCGGAGAGTGCGCAAGGCACAACCTGGGAGGTCGGGCAGGTTTTTGGCATTTGTCTGAACGGCGTGCAGAGTTCAAATCCGTTGACGTTGACAATCCAGCCACCAAGCGGCGAAGCCATGAGATTCACGCTACCGGGCGCCAGACCCGTATTGCGCTGGATCGTAGGTCCTGGCGAGCCACGCGGGCTCTATCGTGTCACGTCAGCAGAGGCATCCGCATCATTTGAGGTAATCAAACCGACTGATACCAAAACGAGTATTGCCATGTTCAATCGCACTCCTTCGACGTACCAGGTGTCTGAAGGCCAAGGTGCAAGCTTTGTAGCTGCCGGGTACAAACCGGGACCTCTCACTATGTATGTGTGCCGGGCAGATGCACCGATGCTGGGCGTTGAAGTGTGCTTCACGTTACGCAATATCATCGTAGGTGCGAATCGATCCGGTCGATGGAACTTTTCGACCAAGGGGCTAGATGCTGGGACATACGTTCTGCACGACGGGATCGACCCTGAGTTCATCAAAGCCGAAGAAGATCCAAGGCTCTTCGTTGTCACCGGGCCATGACAACAGCCAATGATAGTCTTTCCGCCGCAGACAAGTTCGGAGCACAAAAAGGAGAACCACAATGAACGGGCGCTATGACGATCCCGGTATCGGCCCCTCCGGTCAGGGGGCATTTGGATACTATCTGGTCAGACTCGATCGATCGATACGCTTCCGAAGATCAGATGACGACTGGCAGGGAGCGGAAATCCAGGGCGGAGAGCTTCGTTTCTATCTTGACGATTGGGGTGACGCCATTCGTAGGGTTGACTTTCAGATAGCCACGTTTGGTCCGGAGGAAACTGGAGTAATCAGCCTGCGCGGTGGAGGGCATCGAGAGGCAGGATACTCTCACATGAATGTTATTGGAGACGGCGACAGTCGCGATGGTGAATTTCTGATTGAGTGCGAGGCGTCCTACCTCGACGAACGGATGGTAGCCGAATCGGAACTCGAATACGACGATGGCAACACTTTCACGTCTCCGAGCGATCTCTTCCGCGGCGCCTTCAGTGGCGTCCTTCGGTGGACAGAGGGCGATGGCGGCGAAGGGGCCTCTCTGCTGCTGCAGTCGGCGGAATTGAAGTTCGAGGGGGACGGCAAGTGGAAGGAGATTGAGGTTGTCATTCCCGCAGAAGCTCAAGCTGAGCGTCTTAGTTTCAAGTGTGACGGTGAAGCGATTCCTGTCTATCACAAGACGCTGAAGTTGCAGCTTGTCGGTTTCAAGGCAGCGGCCGACGACAATCAGGCAACTGCCGCCAAGGCAACCGAGATGATACAGATTGCCGAAGAATTATGGAACCCGGGATTCATCTACTTTGATTATGTGATCACGGATCCCGTAGTCGATGCTGAACTCCATGATATCGACCCTCTTAGTGTAGCGAATCGCGCAAAGTTGTGGGCAAGCCGGCCGATCCAGAATGAAATCGATCGACTCCCCATCTTTTTCGTCGATTTCGACCTCGACCAATCGGGAGGTGGCGACACACAAGGCTTTCGTATCAATATCATGACTCCTCACGCATCGGTTGTCATCAGCGCGTCTGCCGCCTCCAGTCTCGTACTCGCCCACGAACTGGGCCACGTCATGGGCGGTCGGCATCCGGGCACGGCTGGCTCTGTATACCACTGGACTGGGACAGATGCCACAATCATGGAGATATTCCCGTTCGCGGAGATCAACAGTCATGAAAACTGTGTGAACGCTAGCTGTCCCGCGCCGGGCTGCGAAAACTATACTCGTCGGGAGTGCCTTGAACCGGGCAGTTGGGGGCTCTGGGTGTAATGTGCATCCTTGGCCACCTCATCCAGACCATTTGCAGCGCCGCCCCCCATAATACCGAAGCCCAGACGGCGCCGGCCTACATCCTCTGGCCTTGGTCGCGCTGCCTGCCGTCCGGCGCCAAGCCGCCCGATGACATAGTAGGACGCCAAGACATGCCAACCCGCACCTTCCACCAAATCGGGACAACATCAGCGCAGAGTGAAAGGGGTTCGCAGAGAAAAACAAAAAGCTCTTCACAACCATTTCTCTGCGTTCCTCTGCCGCTTTGCGACTCCGCGTCAAAGTTGTAAACTTTTCAGACTGTTTTCAGAAACTCGCGGACAAGCAGGGCCGCGGCCGCGCCTTCCCCGGCCGCGCTGGCAACCTGCTTGGTGCTGCCCTGGCGCACGTCTCCCGCAGCGAATATGCCGGGGATGCTGGTTTCCAGCGCGGCGGGTTCGCGCTGGGCAAAGCCGGCGGGCCGGTCGCCGTCGTGGACGAGATCGTGTCCGGTAATGACGAAGCCCCACGGGTTGAGCCGCATAGCGCTCTTTTGCAGGAACGCTGTGTTCGGGTCAAGCCCGATAAACACGAACGCGCCGTCAACTTCCAGCATCTCTTCCTGATGGGTCTGGTTGTTACGCGTGCGCAGCGCGTTTAGTTTGGCATCGGCCCCTAGAAATTCCACGGCCTCGGTGTTGAACCGCACCTCGATCTTGGGGTCGCCCAACACGCTCTCCTCGATCACCTTGCTCGCCTTGAAGCGGTCGCCGCGCACCAGGATAGTGACGTGGTCGGCAAATTTGGTCAACAAGAGGCTTTCCTCCGCGGCGCTGTTGCCGCCGCCGATCACAGCTACCCGCTTGCCTTTGTAGAACGGGCCGTCGCACGTGGCGCAGAAGTGCACGCTGGCGCCGATATAGTCGCTTTCCCCCGGCGCGCCGAGACGGCGATAGCGGCTGCCGGTGGCGATGACCACAGCGTGCGCGCTGTATTCGTCGCGGCTGGCCGTCTGGACGCAATGATAATTGTCGTGCGAGTGGAAGCCCACGATGTCTTGCGCCTCCAACAACTGCACGCCAAAGCGTTCCGCTTGCTGGCGCAGCCGGTTGGAGAAATCGATGCCCGCCACGCCGTCCGGGAAGCCGGGCAGGTTGTCGAGTTTTTCCGTGGCCGCGGCCTGACCGCCAAACGCGGCGCGCTCGATGACCAGCGTATCGATGCCCTCACGCGCGGTGTAGAACGCGGTCGTCAACCCCGCGGGGCCGCCGCCGATGACGATCAGCGGAAAGTGCTTGCGGTCGAGCGAGGTTTTCAGTCCCAACTTCGCCGCCAGTTCGGCGTTGGTCGGCTCGACCAGCAGAGAGCCATCCGCAAAGACAATGGTCGGGATGATGCGCTTGCCGCCGTTCTTTTCGATGACAGATTGCTCGGCCGCGGGGTCCTGCTCGATGTCGACCCACGTGTAGGCAATCTGATGCTCGCCTAAGAACTGCTTGGCGCGGCGACAATCGGGGCACCAATGGGCGCCGTACAGAGTGATCTCCGGTGTGGATGATGGCATGGCTTCCTCGTGATAATTGGTTCAAGCTGCTTTGGGAGTTGTCTCCGCCGTCTGCTCGCGACGCTTGAAGTAGCGCGATAGGGCAATGCTGACCACGAACATAACCAGCGAGATCGCCAGCGGACGCCAATCCAGGCTGGGCAGTTCGCCGGTCAGGAACATGTTGGTGATCTCGTCTGGCGCCAGCGTCGCGCCGAGCAGGACGAACGCAATCGTGCCCGGGATCGACCCCAGGATCGTCGCCAGCAAGAAGGGCCAGTAGCCGATGCGCAGAAAGCCCGCCAGGTAATTCACCAGATCGTAGGGCAGGAAGATGAAGCGCATGATCAGCACCGTCTCGAAGCTGTTCTCGCGCATACGCCGGGCGTAACGCTGCACGAAGCCATCGGCGCTTTCGTCGTCCAGCACACCCTGACCAAAGTAGCGCCCCACAAAAAAGGCGACGGTTGCGGACAGGTTGGCGCCGATGATCGTGTAGATAATGCCCCACACCGGCCCAAAGAGGAAACCGCCGGCTAAAGTCAGCAGCACCGATGAAAAGAGCGTCAGTGGCCGGATCGTATAAACGACAATGTAGGCCAGCGGCGCCAGCGGATTATCCTGCACCCACGTCATCCCGGCAAGCAACAACTCGGAAAGCGTGAGATCGTTGGTGCGCATAAACAGCAGCAGCCCGCCGATCAGCGCGATCCAGATGGCGGCTGCCGTCACTTTTGCCAATGTTGCTTCCACCACGATGAATTTTGCATCGTTTATTTCCTCAATTTGCGGTAACGATTCAACGTAACTTCCATAGGCCACGGATGAGACAGATTTGACGGAAAAAGCCGGATGATTTTCGGACGAAATCCGTAGAAATTCACCTCATTCGTTCCATCCGTGGTCGACTTTCACGAAGGCTGTATCGTTACAATTTTCGACAATTGCGTGCTTGAGAAGCAACGTTGCCTGCTTGGGCGCCGCGCTGTGTGCTCACGCCAGTGTGCTGAAATTATGCTGCTCACAACGTTTCGCCTCTGTAAGTGATCCTCAGTAGTTCACGATTTGGTCTCATCGAAGTCACAAAGTTAAAGGTAGCACCCTTTGTGCTCTTGGTGGTTTTGTGTGAGTTTCGTGAAGTACTGATCCTACGTGTAGGGATAAGTCAGCGTAATGCACAATGTATGACGCGTTCGCTCTCTTTGTGATTTGACAGGGCGTCAGAGGCATGGTATCTTGTAGTCACGCTGTCGGTGGTGCTGGGCCCCAAACCCAGCTTCGGGGGACCATCGACAGCGTATTTTTATTGATGCAGAAATGGGCTTGCGCATGAAAACCCGGATCGCGGTTCTGGCTGACTACGCCAGCCTCTCGCTTGAGCACAAGCTCAACATCATGGGCATCTTTACCACCATCAATGCGGCGCAGATCCCCGTCGTGCATCCCCAAATGAAGTTGGTCACCCAATTCGAATTAGACGCCAGCGAGGCTGGTCAGCATCAGATGCGCATCACGCTGGTCGATGACGACGGCCATGAACAGTTTACCATCGCCGCGCTGGTGAATATCCAGCACCCTCATGACGGACGCCCGGTGCTGATGAATCAGATTTTTGATTTGGCGTCTCTTTCTTTTCCCACCTTTGGCAATTACGAATTTCGCATTCTACTCGACGACGAAATTGCCGCCGAAGTCCCGCTGACCGTGGCGCACCTCCACCTGCCGAAAGCCTGACAAGCTATTTATAAAACCCAAGCCGACGATACAGCCATTGCAAAAAAATAGCTCACGGATGGTGCGGATTAGGCGGATGCTCGCGGATTTACTCCGAAATCACCCGGCTTTGTCCGCCGAATTTGTGGTCGATTTGGACTACCCTATATCTTTATCCTTATTGCCTGTCTCCTAGCATCTGTAGCGGAGTCTACTGACCGCACGCGAGCAAGACGGCATAATGGCACAATCAGACTATCCCATTTTAGTGATCGCAAATCAGCGCGATTGGACACAGGAGTTTGCATGAATTTACGCATCAACGGAACCGAACGGGAAGTTGCCGGTGGGTCAAGCGCGCTGCTGGTCTATGCGCTGCGCGACGAACTTGGCATGACCGGCACCAAGATCGGCTGCGCCGCAGGCTTCTGCGGTTCCTGCACGGTGCTGGTGGATGGCGTGGCGACGCGCGCCTGCATCACGCCGCTGGCGGTGGTTGAGGGCAAGGAGATCACAACCATCGAAGGGTTGACGCAGCAGGGCGCGGACGGCGCAGTGCTGCTGCATCCAGTCCAGCAGGCGTTTATCGATGCCCAGGTTCCACAGTGCGGCTGGTGCATGAGCGGGCAGATCCTGACCGCGACCGCCTTTTTGCAAACAAACCCCGCGCCTACGGAAGATGAAATTGTGGCGGCAATGGGGGAGAACTACTGTCGCTGTGGCTGCTACTATCGCATCAAACAGGCGGTGCTGGCGGCCGCCGAGCAAATGAATGTGGCCACGCTGCCCACGGAGGTGCGCGCATGACTGGCGATGCAAACGCACAACCCACCGGCGCCGACCCGCAGCCTTCGCCGGACGCCCAATTGGGCGAGCAAATATCTGCACAACCTGCCAAACGATCGCGCTGGCGGCTCAGCCGCCGCGGGTTCCTGATCGGCGCGGGGGTCGTGGCGGGCGGCTTGGCGCTTGGCTATGTCTACGGCGTGCCCTGGACGCGGCTGCAACTTGCCGGCGTCTTCGAGGGCGCGGAAGGGCAGCCCAGCCGCTTCCCTGAAGACCCGTGGGCGTGGTTCGAGGTGCTCCCCGACAATCGTATCCGCCTCTATCTGATGAAGGTCGAGATGGGGCAGGGCGTGCATACTTCGCTGGCGCAGATCGCGGTCGAAGAACTCGGCATTGCCTGGGAGGATCTGGACATTGCCCAGGCCAGCACCGGGCGCGACATGGGCGACTCGCTCATGACCAGCGGCAGCAGTTCGGTCAGCGGCGTTTTCCAGCCGCTGCTGGAGGCGGCCGCCACTTTTCGCGCCATGTTGGCCGGCGAAGCCGCCGCGCTGCTTGGCGTGCCTGCCGACCAGGTCGTGGTGGCGGGTCGCGGCTTTGCCGTCCAGGACGATCCGGCCCAACGCGTCGATTTCGCCACCGTCGCCACCAGTAAAACAGAATGGGAAGCGCCCAAGGAGCCTGTTCCGATCAAAAACTGGCAAAGTTTCAGCGTTATCGGCCAGCCGCGCGCGCGTGTTGATATTCCGGCCAAGGTGACCGGCCAGGCGATCTACGGCATGGACGCGCGGCTCGACGGCATGAAGTACGGCGCAGTCGTGCGCCCCCCGACGATCTCCGCCACCGCGAAAAGCCTGGGCGCGGGTGGGGCCGCGGAAATGGAAGGCGTGGTCAAGGTGGTCGTCGCTGAGGACTTTGCCGGCGTCGTCGCGGATACGCGCACCGCTGCCTACGCGGCCGTAACGCAGATGAGCGCAGAGTGGGACATGGGTCACTCCTGGCAGCAGGCGGAACTGGAAGCCATCGTCACCGTCGATGGTCGCGACGGCATCGTCATTCAAGAGGTTGGCGACGCGTCGCGCCTGCTCGGTGAGGAGACGACGCTCACTTCAGAATATCGCACTCCCTTTGCCATCCACACGCCGCTCGAAGCGCAGGCCGCGCTGGCCGACGTGCAGCCCGACTATGTGCGCGTCTGGTGCTCTACGCAGGGACAGGGCTTCGTGCGCACCGAGGTGGCGAAAGCGATCGGCGTCGACGAGCAGATCGTCGAAGTGATTCCGACCTATCTGGGCGGCGGTTACGGACGTAAGGCGGGCTGGGAAGTCGCCATCGAAGCCGCGCGCCTCGCACAGGCGGCGGGCGTTCCTGTGCACGTCGGCTGGTCGCGCCTGGAGGAGTTGCGCTACGGCTACTTCCGTCCGCTCACGCATCATCAGCTTGCCGGCCGCGTCGACGCCGCGGGCAACCTGCTTGCCATTGAGCACCGCCAGGCCAGCGGCGACGTTGCCTTCGATTTTCTGCCTCCGCTGATGACGGCGGTGATGGGCGCCGATTTTGGCGCTTACCGCGGCGCGACCATCCGCTATGATGCACCCAACAAGCGCACGGTCGCCTTCCGCCGCGACCTGCCGATCCGCACTGGATGGTGGCGTGGGTTAGGGCTGCTGCCCAACACCTTTGCCGTCGAAAGTTTTATTGATGAACTGGCGCACGCGGCTGCCATCGACCCGCTGGCGTTTCGCCTGCAAAACCTGCACGATGAAGGGGATTCGGGCCGACTCAAACGGGTGCTGCAAGCGGCCGCTGACCTGGGCGAGTGGGGCCAACCCGCGCCGGCAGGGCGCGCCCGGGGCATCGCCGCCACGATCGATGTCGGCACCGCGGTGGCGATGGTGGCCGAGATCTCGGTCGATGTTGCGACGGGCAAGATCCGCGTCCACAAAGTGTCGGCCGCGATGGATTGCGGCCTCACCGTCAACCCCGATGGGGCCAGGGCGCAGGTGGAAGGCAACGTCATGTGGGGCGTCGGCTCGGCGCTGATCGAGGAAATGACCGTCCAGGACGGGCAGGTCGTTCCCGCCAACTTTGACCGCTATCCGCTGCTGACCATGAAGGAAGCGCCCGACGTGGCGGTCGTGCTGCTCGAGGCGGGCGACGGCGTGCCGCGCGGGGTCGGCGAACCGCCCATCGGCCCGGTGGCGCCCGCCATCGCCAACGCGTTCTACGCGCTCACCGGCAGACGGGTGCACCAGTTGCCGATGAACGAGGCGCGCGTGCTGGCCCGTGACAGCAAGAAAAATGCTATCGCGTTATCTCACCTCGATTGGCGCGCAGTCTCGACCGGGAAGCGGGTCTGATTGCGCGCCAGCTTGCGAAAAATGGCGTCGCTGACATCAATGCCGCTGCTGTTGGCAAAGCTCAGCGCGTAGATCAGCACGTCGGCCAGTTCGTCGGCAATCTCGGCGCGCGCGGCATCGTTTGTAACGCGCGCCTGGCTTTCCTCGATGGTGAGCCATTGAAAGTGCTCCATCAGCTCGGCGGTCTCGATGGCGATGCTCATCGCCAGATTTTTGGGCGTGTGATAGCGCTCCCAATCGCGCGCGGCGACGAATTCCTGCACGGCGCGGCGCAAGTCGTCGACGGTGGTTGTATTATCCATCCTCAATCCTCATTTTCGCGATGTCAAAGGCATAGTCGGGTGAGTATACCATCAACTTTGCTGCTGCACTGCTCTTTGGTGCATACTGACGAAGTTGTCTTCTGCTTTGTCGCCACTACAATTGGAAATCAGAAATTTGGAGATGCTATGGATAAGCCCTTGAAGGTAGCCATGATTGGGGTGGGTGGGATCTCGCGCACGCACATGCCGGGTTGGGCACGCGTCGCCCCATGCCGAGGTCGTGGCCGCGGTGGATGTCAACGAAGTGATGTTGCAGGAGTTTGGCCAGAAGTTTGGCATCGAGCGGCTAACCACCGATGTCGCCACAGTATTGAGCGACCCCACGATCGACATCGTGGACATTTGCACGCCTAATCGACTGCACGCGCCGCAGGTGCTGGCCGCGCTGGAAGCCGACAAGCACGTGATCTGTGAGAAGCCACTGGCGCCGACGCCCGAGGAGATTCGCGAGATGATCGCCGCGCGCGACCGCGCCGGCAAGCTGTTGATGACCGCGCAGCATTTCCGCTTCAAAGCCAGTTCGCAGGCGATGAAGCGCGAGATCGAGTCCGGCGCGTTGGGCAATATCTATCACGCGCGCGCCTGGATGCTGCGGCGCAACGGCTTGATCCCGACGCCAACGTTTATCCGCCGTGAGTTGAGCGGCGGCGGCCCGTGCATCGACATCGGCGTGCACATTCTCGACCTGACGCTGTGGCTGATGGGCAACCCGCAGCCGGTCGCGGTCACGGGCGTGGCGCGCACCGAGCTGGCGCTGCAAAAGGATGCGTGGGCCGTCTGGCGCGACGCGCCGATTCCCCAGGACTTCGATGTGGAGGATTTCGCCGCGGCCTTTGTGCGCTTTGCCAACGGCGCCACGCTCATGCTTGAGGTGAGCTGGCTGTTGCATCACGACACCGAAGGCGAGGACATGCAGATGTGGCTCTATGGCACGGAAGGCGGCAGCCATTGGCCGAAGGGTGAAATCTACAGTTCCAACAACGCCGCGCGCCAGCTTTACAACCGCCAACTCAAGTTGACGAAGGACGCGATGGAGCCGCACGCCGCCGAGTGTGTGGCGTTTGGGCAGGCGGTCTACGAAGGGCTGCCTTCGCCCGTGCCACCGGAGCAATCGTTGCAAGTGCTGACGATTCTGGACGGCATCTACCGCAGCCAGCGCGAAGGACGCGAAGTTTCGCTCAATAAACAGGAGGTTGCTCATGCCACTTAATCTAGCTTTTGCGGGCGTCGCCCACATTCATACGCCGAATTTCATCAAGCGCATTCTAGCGCGCGACGACGTGCGCGTCACGCGCGTGTGGGATCACGATGCTGACCGCGCAGCGCGCGGCCGAACTGGGCGCAGAGGTGGTTGCCACCCCCGCGTCCCTCTGGGACGATGGGTCGATCTCCGCCGTGGTCGTCTGCTCTGAAACCGACCGCCACGAGCCGCTGGTGACCGCCGCGGCCGCAGCCGGCAAGCATCTCTTTGTCGAGAAGCCGCTGGGCATGGGCCGCGCCGACGCCGCGCGCATGGCCGCTGCTATCGAAGACGCCGGTGTGATCTTCCAGACCGGCTATTTCATGCGAGGGCAGCCTGTCCATCAATTCCTGCGCGAACAGATTCAGCTTGGCCACTTTGGCAAAATCACGCGCGTGCGTCACTCCAACGCACACAGCGGCTCGCTGGGACGCTGGTTCGACGCGGGCTGGCTGTGGATGACCGACCCGGTGCAGGCGGGCGTCGGCGCATTTGGCGACCTGGGCACGCACTCACTCGACATCCTGATGTGGCTGATGGGCGACGTGGCGCGCGTGACCGCAACGATGGACACCGCGGTCGCCAATTATGGCGCGACGGACGAGTTTGGCGAAGGGTTGCTGGTGTTCGACAACGGCGTGGTGGGGACGTTGGCCGCAGGGTGGGTCGATGTGCAGAACCCGGTCACCGCGCTCGTCAGCGGCACAGAGGGTCATGCCTACGTGTGCGAGGACAAGCTCTACTTCAAGAGCCGCCACGTCGAAGGTGCGGACGGCAAGACGCCGTGGACCGCGCTGCCTGAAGCCTGGCCGCACGCCTTCGAGCTTTTCCTGGACGCTGTGACCGGCGGCTCGACCGAACACCTGGTCACGCCGCGTGAAGCTGCGGCCCGCAGCACGGTGATGGAGGCTATGTACGCCGGCGCCCAGGCCAAGACGTGGGTCCAGATCTAAAGCCACGCGCTGGCGTTCGCTCATCGTTTCTGCGCGATCAACACGCCATTGCGCACAGGAACGATGGTTGTGACGTAGTGTGAACTGACCGACAGATGTCGATGTCCATAAAAATGAGGTCGCGAGGGCCGTCGCCGCGCGCAGCGCGGCGACGGCCTCGCCCACGTGATAGCGCACGATGCCCGCATAGCCGAGCGCGGCCAGAGGTTCGCGCCATGGTTGAAGGCTTTCATCCCACACGACATATTGACAAAATGAGCAAATGCCGGTATCGTTACCGTGACCGAAATTCAGTGACAATCCTGCCAATTTCGCAGATGTTCGTGAGCAGATTCCGTCCTTGATGCAACGTTTGATCTAACACATGGTTGCCATCGCACCCAGCGGCGGTTTGTTGGATTGGCGCTACTTCAAATTAGGTTTCCAACCCGAATTCTAAACCGAATCACCCAAATCTATCTCTTTAACTCAGTGAAGGAAACGCACCAATGAAGAAACAACTTCTGTTCGCGCTTGTGCTGATCTCCGCACTTGTTTTGGGCGGCTGTGCGACCGGCAGCCCTGCCGCGCCGGCCGATACCGCGGCGCCTGCCGATGCCGCCGCACCAGCCGATGCCGCCGCACCGGAAGCAACCGGCAAGCTCGTTGGCATCTCTATGCCCACCAAATCTTCCGCACGCTGGATCGCCGATGGCGACAACATGGTCAAAGTGTTTGAGGCCGCCGGCTACGGCACCGACCTGCAATATGCCGAAGATGACATCCCCACCCAGTTGACCCAGATCGAGAGCATGGTCGCCAACGGCGCAGATGTCCTCGTGATTGCGGCCATCGACGGCTCGACGCTGACTGACGTGCTGCAGAAAGCGCACGACGCCGGCATCCTGGTCATGGCGTATGATCGCCTGCTGGTCAACACCGAAAACGTGGACTACTACTCCACCTTCGACAACTTCCAGGTCGGCGTGTTGCAGGCCAGCCAGATCGTCGATGCCCTGGATCTGGAAAACGCAGACGGCCCCTTCAATATTGAACTCTTTGGCGGCTCGCCTGACGACACCAACGCCTTCTACTTCTACGACGGCGCCATGTCGGTGCTACAGCCTTTCATCGACAGCGGCAAGGTGGTGGTGGGCAGCGGTCAGGTGGGCATGGATAAGGTCTCCACGCTGCGCTGGGACGGCGCAACCGCCCAGGCGCGCATGGACAACCTGCTGAGCGCCTATTACGCCGACAAGCGCATCGACGCGGTTCTGTCGCCTTATGACGGCATCAGCATCGGCATTCTCTCTTCGCTCAAGGGCGTTGGCTACGGCTCGGCCGAGCAGCCTATGCCGGTGGTGACCGGACAGGACGCCGAGATTCCTTCGGTGCGCTCGATCCTGGCCGGCGAGCAGTACGGTACGATCTTCAAGGACACGCGCGAACTGGCCAAGGTGACGGCCGAGATGGTCGACGCGGCCTTGAAGGGCGAGGAAGTCCCGATCAACGACACCACGACGTATGACAACGGCGTGAAAGTGGTGCCTTCCTACCTGCTGGTTCCGCACAGTGTGGATGCCAGCAACTGGGAGCAGCTCCTGGTTGACAGCGGCTACTACACGATGGATCAAATCCAGTAAGTGAGTGACAAACGGCTGTGCAGATTATCACCTGCACAGCCGTTTTTTTGTGTCAGGAGCTTGTGTCAGTAAGGAAAGCAGAGCATGTCTGATGTCATTCTGGAAATGCGCAATATCACCAAAACCTTCCCTGGTGTAAAGGCGCTCGACAATGTGAATTTCAGTGTGCAGCGCGGGGAGATTCACGCCCTGGTCGGCGAGAACGGCGCCGGCAAATCCACCCTGATGAAGGTGCTGAGCGGCGTCTATCCTGCCGGCTCTTACACCGGGGAAATTTTCTTCGAGCGCGAAGAGCGCAGCTTCAAAGATATTTCTCACAGCGAAAAAGTGGGGATCGTCATTATCCATCAGGAATTGGCGTTGATCCCGCTGCTTTCGATTACGGAGAACATCTTTCTTGGCAATGAGCGCGCGCGTTACGGCGTCATCGACTGGAACGAAGCTACGATGCGCACCCAGGCGCTGCTGCAAAAGGTGGGTCTCCACGAATCGCCCAACACGTTGATCACCGATATTGGGGTCGGCAAGCAGCAGTTGGTCGAAATCGCCAAGGCGCTTTCCAAAGAAGTGCGTTTGCTCATTCTGGACGAGCCGACCGCCAGTCTCAACGAGAGCGACAGCGACGCGCTGCTGCAGCTTCTGCTGCAATTCAAGGAGCAGGGCATCTCGTCGATTCTGATTTCGCACAAGCTGGGCGAAGTCTCACGCGTGGCGGACTCGATCACGATTTTGCGCGACGGCGCCACGATCGAGACGCTCGACTGTCGCAAGGATGCCATCACCGAAGACCGCATCATCCGCGGCATGGTTGGGCGTGATATGACGCATCGCTTCCCGGCGCGCACACGCAATATCGGCGAAACGATCTTCGAGGTGCGCGACTGGACGGCTTATCATCCCGCGCACGCCGACCGCAAAGTAGTCGATCAGGTCAATCTACACGTGCGCAAAGGGGAAGTCGTCGGCATCGCCGGCTTGATGGGGTCGGGACGCACCGAACTGGCAATGAGCATCTTCGGCCATGCCTACGGCCGCAACATCAGCGGGACGGCTTACAAACACGGGCAGGCCATCGACCTCAGCTCCATCGACCGGGCGATCGCCAACGGCGTCGCCTACGCCACCGAGGATCGCAAGACCTTTGGGTTGGTGCTCATCCAGGACATCAAGAACAATATTACGCTGGCGAATCTGCCGGCCGTCACCAGCGGGTTTGTGATCAATGAACCCAAAGAGATGGTCGAGGCGCAGGAATATCAACAGCGGCTGAGCATTAAATGTTCCAACATCTTGCAGAAGACTGTCAATCTCTCTGGCGGCAACCAACAGAAGGTGGTGTTGAGCAAATGGCTCTTTGCCGAGCCGGAAATCCTGATGCTGGATGAACCGACGCGCGGCATCGATGTAGGCGCCAAGTACGAGATCTACACCTTGATCAACCGGATGGCGGATGAGGGGAAAGGCGTAATCGTCATCTCTTCGGAACTGCCCGAAATTTTAGGCATCTGCGACCGCGTCTATGTGATGAACAAAGGGAAGTTGGTCGGCGAACTGGCGGGCGAGGAAGCTTCTCAGGAATCCATTATGAAATGCATTATGAACCAAGAGGTGGTCGAAGCATGGAAAATCTAAAGCGGATATTTTCGGATAATATTCGTCAATATAGCATGCTGATCGCGCTGGTCGTCATCATGGTTTTTTTCCAAATCGTCACGGACGGAGCGCTGATGAAGCCTCTGAATCTGACTAACCTGGTGCTGCAGAACAGCTACGTCGTGATTCTGGCGCTGGGCATGTTGCTCGTGATCGTGGCGGGGAATATCGATCTCTCGGTAGGTTCGGTGGCAGCTTTTTCAGGCGCCATCGCTGCCGTCCTGATTGTGAACTACAAGCTGAATTCGGCGGTCGCCGTCCTTGTCTGTCTGGCCGTGGGCGCGCTGATCGGTTCGTTGCAGGGATATTTTATTGCCTACATCAAGATCCCTTCCTTTATTGCGACGCTCGCCGGCATGTTGATCTTCCGCGGCTTGACTTTGGTGCTGCTGCGCGGCCAATCGATCGGCCCCTTTCCAGGCGAGTTTCAGGCGCTTAGCTCCGGCTTTATCCCCGACATCTTTGGCAGCGGCGGGCTGCGCATCACGACGCTGGTGATCGGCGCTATCATCTCGATAATCCTGATTTATCTGGATGTGCGCTCCCGGCAGAACCAGAGAAAATATGGCTTCGAGGTCACGCCGCTCTATTTCTTCCTTATCAAGAACCTGGTGATCGCGGGCGCGATCATGGGCTTGAGCTATCTGCTCGCCTCCTACAACGGTCTGCCCAATGTTTTGATCGTGCTGGGCGTCCTGATCGCGCTCTACGGCTTTGTGACGACCCGCACTGTGATCGGCCGCCGCGTCTATGCCCTGGGCGGCAATCAGAAGGCCGCTAAGCTTTCCGGCGTCAACACCGAACGGCTGACGCTCTATACGTTCATCAACATGGGGATTCTGGCCGCGATGGCCGGCTTGATCATCACCGCGCGGCTCAACTCGGCGACGGCAAAGGCCGGGACGGGCTTTGAGCTGGATGCGATTGCCGCCACCTTCATCGGCGGCGCCTCCGCCACGGGCGGCATCGGCACGGTTTTTGGCGCAGTCATCGGCGCGTTCATCATGGGCACGATGAACAACGGCATGTCCATCCTCGGCGTCGGCATCGACTGGCAGCAGGCGATCAAGGGCAGCGTGCTGCTCATCGCGGTCTTCTTCGACGTGTACAACAAGAACAAGAGCTAGGCAGCACAGCCTGTCACAAATTGCATAACGGCGGATCTACCCACAGATTCCATGGATGTCACAGATATTTTTCACGATTTATCTGTGCAATCTGTGGATGCATTCTGTCACAAATTGCATAAAGACGAATCTACCCACAGATTCCATGGATGTCACAGATGTTTTTCCACGATTTATCCGTGTAATCTGTGCAATCTGTGGATGCATTGTTTTCCTCACGCGCGCGCGAACCGCCTCTCCTGGTCATACGGAAAGAAGTCAAGGATCTCACCTGCGCCGGTGCGCTCCTGTAGCCCGCGCCAGAACTCCACGGTGAAAAGTTGGCTGTGGTGCGCTTCCATCACCTGACGCAGCGGCGCGGGAAACCAAAGAAACTTGCGGAACTCCTCCGGAAAGATGTCGTTCTCGGCCACCGCAAACCAGGGCTGGTCGGACAATTCGTCCTCGTAGGTGCGCGCCTCGGGCATGATGCGAAAGTTGCAGTCGGCCAGCAGACACAATTCGTCGTAATCGTAGAAAACCACGCGGCCGTGGCGTGTCACCCCAAAGTTCTTGATAAAGAGATCGCCCGGAAAGATATTGGCTGTCGCCAGATCGACGATGGCGTGGCCGTAATCGATCACGGCTTCCTTGGCTTTTTCGAGGCTCATCTCCTTGATGTAGAGATCCAGCGGATAGAGCCGGCGCTCGGTGTAGAGATGCTTGATGATCACCTCATCATCGGTGATGGTGACGGTGTTGGACGCCGTCTCTTGCAACTCCTGCAACAGCTCCGGCGCAAAGCGGTCGCGGCTGAAGCTTAACCCCTCGAACTCCTGCGCATCGACCATGCGCCCCACGCGGTCGTGTTTGAAGACCAGCTTGTAGCGATCCTTCACCTGGGCGCGTGTCGAGGTCTTGGGATAGGCGAAGCGATCCTTGATGATCTTGAAGACCATGTCGTAGGAGGGCAGCGTAAAGACCGTCATCACCATGCCGCGCGCGCCGCGGGCGATCTCGAACTTGTCGTTGGAGTTGTTGAGGTGGCGATAAAGCGTGCGGTAGCGTTCGGTCTTGCCATGTTTGTTGTAGCCGATGGAGATATAAAGTTCCGCCACCGGCTTGAGCGGCAGGATGCTTTTGAGAAAGCCGACCAGATCGCCCGGAGTTCCCACATCGACGTGAAAGTAGGAGCGCGTAAAGCTGAAGACGATGCTTGCTTCCTCTTCCGAAAAGAGCGCGGCGTCGACCAAGATGCCCTCGTCCGTGTTGAGCAGCGGCAGGATGATCGGGATCACGCGGTTGCGTTTGCGCACGCGCCCGACCAGATACGCGCCTTTGTTGCGATAGAAGACCGACTTCACCATTTCCACGGCGTCGAAGTCGGGCGTTTCCCAATAGAAGCGCAGATATTCTTGCATCACGCGCGCCACTCGCTGCGCATCGCCTTCCATGTCTTGATAGGGGATGACAAACGCATAGTCGCGCAGGATGGATTTGATCATGTCTTCGAGCGTGTTGACCTGGCTGTAGACGCGCACGATGGGGGTGTCGCCGGTGGGAATGGTCGTGGCGCCAAACCAGACGAACTCTAGCTCCGGCTCGACGCCGACCGTCGTCAGGATGCGTCGCGTCACCGAGTTGTAGAAAGTTTCCGCCAGCTCGACGTCTCTGCGTTGATTGATGAGGCGGGCGTAGGCTTCTTTGATGGCTGCCCACACATAGTAGCTGTTGGCGTGCGCACCCAACAGTACGCGCAGTCCGTTGACCAGGCGTTGGATGACCTGCTCGCGCAACCCCAGCCGCTCGGTCGCATCCTCCTGCCATTTTGCCCACTCACGCCGCTCGAAACGATCCTGCGCGCGCCGCGTGACCGCCTTGAACTCGTTGTGATAGTCATCGAAAGCGCCGTGGATCGTGGCCGCGGCATTGCGCGCCAGGTTGGGTTTGATCGGTTCGCCATTCATTTTCTGTAAAATACCTTGTTGGCAATTGGGTTGCTTGCGATTAACACCGCGGCCAAGGCTGCATGACTGCACAGCACGCCCACAGTATACTGTAAAAAGCGCCACATCAGAGCCGAGCGACGGGTATAGAACACTCGGACTGCATCCAGAGTCAAACCAACGGAGGGTCAAGCGGATTTCGTGTGGTTACGTGCCGGGGACGGGCTTGCGGTGCTTCGGTCGAGCAGACAGCGATCAGCCCGTCCCCGGCGCGTAAGCCTCGACCCCATGAATTCCGGGGTTGAGCCACAAAAAGGAGGCGCTTGCGGCCGCAAGCGCCTCCTTTTTGTTTTGACTCTGCAACTACCGTGTCGCGTGTAGGCTTGAACCTGGAAAATCAGGTGGGTGTCCGCTGGGCGTTTCCGTCTTGCCAAAGGTGGCTGTTACGTACGCGCCGCTTGGCTGAACTCCCCGGTAGATTATGTTGGCTCGGCTCCTGACGTATTCGCATCACGCATATCGCTGGGTCTTGGCCACAGTATGGCACGAAGCCGCTGCGCCGTCATGCGACAGATGTAGGATTTACCGGAAAAGATTGGCAACATTTAGCTTCACCTGGTCGCAGCGGTGAAAAGCAGACGCCAACCGCGCAACATAATGTTCCAATTCTGCCACGAATTATTCTACATCCTTCATTGGCAGAATGGAGTCGAGAACCTACACCCTATCGGGTGCTGGCGGAGGTCGTGCGCAGCATGTGGATGAGCGCCGCGGCGCTAAGGGCCATCACCGCCAGGAAGACGACTATGGCGCTAAGGGGCAGAAATGCCCAGCGCGTCTCCTGCAGCGGCGCCAGCAGCCCGGCTGCAATTGCTGAACCAACACTCATGCCTATCAAGATCAGCCCCACCGTCAGTCGGCGAGCAGTCTGGCTAAACTGCTCAACACTAGCAGCAAGCTCATGGGCGTCGAGTTCGACGACGAAGCGTCCGCGGTTGAGCTGGTCAAGTCACTTGAGAGCCGCACTTTCCAGATTGGGCGCCTGGCGGAGCAGCGCCTTGCCTGCACGGAGAGCCTGCAGCTTGAGGGTATGAGTGATCTGTTCGGCGCTAAACTGCTCACCCAACATGGACAGACTTTCGTCAAACGCTACTTGCACCCAGTTCATCTGCGGGTTGAGGGTGAGCGCAATCACTTCACCTTCCACGATAGCTTTCATGGCGAGAGTTAACGCATGGCTGAGGCGCAGACCATGGATGGACAGAACGTGCAGAACCTGGTTCATCATTTCGGCAAACGACGCTTCTGCCGAGAGAAAGACCCAATATTGGTAAAACGCTCGTTCGATGTCGGCGCGGAAGACACGTTCATCCAGCGGAGGATGCGGTTCGCACAGTAACAGTGTGACAGCGGCGAGACCCTGAGGGTCACCTTGGCTCAGACAGGCCAACAGGTCCAAGAGATCCAAACGCTGATCTTGGCGTAATTCACCGATCAATCCGAGATCCAAAAATATCAGCCTGCCCGTATTCGGGTCGACCCACACATTGCCGGGATGCGGATCGCCATGGAAGAAGCCATCGATCAGGATTTGTTTGACCAAGGCGCGCACGAAGATTTGCGCTACAGCCGACCGGTCTACACCACTTTCATCGAGTAGAGCAGGATCGGTGAGTTTGATGCCCTGGATATATTCCATGGTCAGCACACGAGTGGAACTGTAGGCGTCATAGATGCGCGGGATGTGCACCTCAGGCAACACAGCCATAGTCGCGGCCAGCCGTCGTGCATGGTAGGCTTCATTCTGGAAGTCTAGCTCCTTGAGCATACCGGCGGCGAACTCCTCCACAACGCCGCTTAAATTCATCTGGCGCGCCCAGGCATAGCGATTCTCCAAGACACTCGCCAACTTGATCATGACACCCAGATCGGCAGTGACCATCGCGCGCTAATATTGGGGCGTTGCACCTTGACCACCGCTAGATCACCGCTGTGCAAGGTAACACGATGGACCTGGGCCAGCGAAGCAGCGGCCACCGGCGTGGGGTCAAAGGCGGCAAATAACTCCTCGGGCGGCGCGCCAAGTTCCTGACGAATGATCGCGCGCGCGATATCTGCTGGGAAGGAGGGGACTGTGTCCTGCAGCTTGGCTAGTTCGGCGCTCCACTCGGCGGGCAGGCTCGCGACTTGACTGGAGACCATTTGGCCAAATTTGACATAGGTGGGACCAAGTTCTTGTAGCAAGAGGCGCACTTTGGCCGGTGTGCTCATTCCCGTCAAAAGGTCGGGGCGCGGCGACAGGTAGTGTGCCAGCCAGGTGTGCAGCGACCCAATCGGGGTAGGGCTGAGGGCGATGTCAAGACCATAGCGCCATACCATGTCATGCACTTGCTGCAGACGCACGTTTTCAACGAGCGTTTTGCCACGCAGCCCAGGGATGTGATCGATGCGCTGCCAAAACAGATAAAGATGACCATCCCGATCCATTGCGGGCGGTCAGCCCCAAAACCGCGTCGACCGCGGCCACCAGCAGCGCGAGCAGACGAGAGGCAACCAGGATCCAGAGCCAGCGTGGTTGGGCCACTGTCCAATCAAAAGGCGAAAAGATGATAAGAAAGCTAAAAAGGGATGCGTTGACGACAATTAAGAAAAGACCGGTGGAACGAATCAGCAGTTGGCCCACCAAGACGATGAGCAGTGGCTTGGCCAGATTATCGATCAGGCTAAAGAGCAAGCCGACCAGCAGATAGGTGAGCAGGCTGCCGTGCTGGAGGTGGATTTGAGACAGCAGGGTGAGCACCAGCATAACCGCCAAGGCATTGGCCGTGACCTGGACGGCAAAGCGGAGCAGCCCCTTGGCGCGCAAGGAGCGTTGTGTGGGGCGGCTGTCGGTCGGATTGATCGCCTGGTTGTTCATACTATTTCTCGTTCCCGAGCCGCCCATCACGCGCCAGCGGCGGGCGTGAAATGAGAATGGCCGATCGCTTATTATCCACTTGGCTCCATTGCCCTTTCCCAGCCTCACTGGGAGGAGCGCCAAGAGAGCGCCTCTGCAACAATGTGACCGCCACCCCAAACACGGCGCCCTCTACTCCTTGTCCGGAATCTGCTCTGCTCCTCAGCGGGACGCAGTCCAGACGAAGATTAACTCTTCTTAGGCGATTACTTTTGGGCTGCAATCGCCTTGTGTAGAATCTCCAAGAATTCGTCCAACGGTACGCGGTGGATCCGCGCTGCCCATTCCACGGTGAGCGCCTTTGTCAGCAGCCGGCGCAGCGAATAGCGGCCCACCCGCTTGACTCCAAAAAGCTCCATCACATCGGCAATGTCGCCATATTCTTCCAGTAGATCCGAAATAGACGTGTCTTTGGTGATTTCCATACCTACTCCCTCTACTCTTATAGCCGCCCCCGTGCCTGATTTGGACGCCAAAGGCCGCAAACACGAAGAATGTCGCGGCGACAATGGCAAACGAAAGCCACATCGACCAGCGTTGTCTAAACCAAAGCCCAACGCCGGCCATAACGTAAGCCAATCCGGCCAGAAAGTTGAACAAAGATACGCGTCTGCTTCTCTACGTGACCTCTTCTTTCCACATGCGTTGTAGGTTGTTCATAGCTGTGCAGACGCGAGCGCGGTCATAAAGCCGCTGATCATCAGGACAGCGACGCCCAGTATGATGTTAAGCGACAGCAGACGGATGCTTAGTTTTTCTTGGAATAAGCTGGATGATGTGGCCGATGGCGCAGTCCTAGGCTGCGGAAAAGAGCCACAACGATCATGACCGCTACCAGAAGATGCTTTAAGGTCAATGCAGTTGTGTAGGCATTGCCCAGGCTGAACAGACCCTGAAACGCAGGGTTGCGATTGGCTTGGATCGCGCCAGTCACCACCAACCCAATCATGCTTATGTAGACCAGAACACTTTGTCGTCGCAGGATCGCATCCATGAATTGCCTGGTCTGCGATCCCTCCAACATCTTTTTGGCCGTCGGCAACGTCGTCAACCCCAGGGCGATCAGTCCTCCAATCCAAATAGTTGTGAACAGGTCATGCAGAAATATCACGGTGGCCAAAATAATAAAATCGCTTGACATATTGTCTCCTTTGATGTTGACGTAGTCGCTCTTGGCCAACCCTGGACGGCGAAGCGGCATCGATAGGGTCAACTATCGTCATCTCAGGCTATCTCACGCTGATCTCATCATGCGCCGATAGCCGATCACCAGGATAGGCACGATGATGGCCGCGGCGACCACATGCAGAAACGCGGCGATCGTGCTGGCAATGACCGTGCGGTTGGGAACCGGCAGGATATAATCTGGGATAAAGCTCAACATCAAGGCAGCCAGCGAGATCCACAAAAAGGTGCGCACCGGGTCGGCGGAACGATACGCCAGCCACGCCAGCAGCCCGGTAGCGAGCAACGCAGGCGCCAGCGTAAAGATGGCCGCGCACCGCGCTGTCCAATGGCTGAAACAGCGCTGCGTCGGGCCAGATGAACAGCGCCGCCGCCCGCGCGATCAATACACCCAGGATGGCAGCCGCAGCTGCGATCAGCCCCAAGACTAACCACTGGCGAAAGCTGGGCTGGTCAGTCGCACGCATTTGAGATGAACTGTGTACGGTCATGAAAGTGTCTCCTATCTGCTTCACTGAAGTTAATCAATTGTTTGCGATCGGCGCCATCACGCGTGGGCGTCAATGGCATGTTCTGTGGCGAGCTTTTGTTCCAGCGTCTGAATGCGGCTGTGGAACATGCGGTGACATAGGATAGCTCCTTTCGGGCCTGGTAGAAATGCCTCACGGCGCCACCAGAGTAGCAGATACGCCGCCGTTTGTATTTGACTTTTGTCGGATTTGGCAGGGAAAGAGAAGGTTTAGCTGGCGAGCAGCGCCTTGGCAGCCAGCCCGTCAGGGCTGGTCTAGACCAGCGAAGGAGAATTTGGCCTGTGGCGACATCGACGGTGACAGCTATCCTGAACTGGTGATTGGAAATTTTGGTGAGAGGTCGCAAAAACTCCAAGAACTGTATATGGCGAACGTTCTTTAGAAGGCTTGGCGGACGCTATTGCCACTAGTGCACATGGGCTGAAATACCTCATTGGTTGCCTGGTAGGGGCGCATCCCCGTGTGCGCCCGGAAGCCGGACAGGCACGGGGGCCTGTCCCTACCAAATTTACGGGCAGAATTACGCCCACCTGTACTAGCGACTTTGATGGGGATGGCGCACTCGAGATATTGCTGGGCTGCTCAATTTGCTCTATGCACGACGCAACTGGTTCTCTCAATGGACGAGGTTATCTGCTGGAGCCGCGCCAATTTACCGGTGTCGTGACCGTGACCGCAGTTTCTCGCCTTGAGATGCTGCCTGGTCCGGAGCCTCGATGTCCAGGCTCCGCCGTTGATGCCATCAATGCGGACGGCGACGGAGTCGATGAATTAGTCATCCTTGCACCTTGCAGCGATTTTACAGAGAC
>JADJVW010000013.1 GCA_016710365.1 Candidatus Caldilinea saccharophila
ATCCTGGACAATGTCTATCCGCTTGACAAAGAGGAGATCGCCCGTCTCTACGAGCAGACGCGCCACCTGCACCGGCTTACCAACGATCTGCACGAACTGGCGCAGGCGGAGGCAAAGCGGCTGCCGCTGCATCTCCAGCCGGTGAATCTGGCTGTGCTGGTGCAGGAGGTGGTGGAGACCTTTGCGCCACTCGCCGACTTGCAGGAGATCGCCTTGACTGTCGCCTTTCTGGATGGAGACGCTGTCATCCAGGCCGATCGGGCGCGCCTGGTGCAGGTGATGCACAATCTGTTGGTCAATGCGCTGCATCATACGCCGGCGGGGGGCAGCATTATCGTGGCCGTACGCCAAGACGATCAGAGCACAACAATTACGGTGCAGGATAGTGGGGAAGGCATCGATCCTGAACACCTGTCGCACGTTTTCGACCGCTTCTATCGCACCGACTGGGCACGCGACCGCGATGCGGGCGGGGCGGGATTGGGGCTGGCGATTGTGCGTGCGCTGGTCGAAGCGCAGTCTGGTACGGTCAGCGTTGCCAGCCGCGGCAACGGGACCGGAAGCACCTTTACCGTGCGGTTTCCCGCATCCATTCGCAGCGCGCAGCGCTGACCCTCTGCCAAGTTCAGTACTTCACGAAACTCACACGAAGCCGCAAAGAGCACAAAGGACGCCATCTTCAACTTTGTGGCTTTGTGTCTCCGTGTGAGGCAAATCGTGAATTACTGAAGTTGGATGTTTACCCCACGCCTGACCGACGCACCTTCTTGGTTCTGTGTGATTCCCCATTCCGTTGCGTACGCTTAATGCAAAACGCAAACTTTTCTTACATCTGGGTTCTATCATTCCTTTGGTAGCCGATGCTGCAAAACGCTCAATCGGCAAGAAAGGAATGATTGGTATGACTCAGGTATCAAGTACGAACCTGCCCGGCAGACGACGACCCGCCAAGTCTACACGACGCTCGACCTGGCTCAAGAGCTCGATTGTGGCCGGCAGCATTGTCGCAACGCTGGCCGGCACGCAGGCCATTGCCTGGCTGGAGACGGGGCAGGCGGCGGCGCGCGAGGTTGCACAATCGAGTGAGGCAAGGGCGTCGGTGCTGACGACTGCCACACCCACCATCGCCGCGGCCGGAATATCCATTCGAGCACTGCTGCCGACATTGACGCCCACTGCGGCGGTCGTCGCCATCACAGCGCCGGCAGCCGTGATTCCGACTGATACGCCTGCACCGACGGCAACCTTCACGCCGACGGCAACACCCAAACCGACAATTGTCCAGGCGCCGGTGACGACAGCGCAAAATTTACAAGCGCAACCGTTGACCCGCTCCCGCTCATCGCGATAACGAGGCGATCCATGCAGCTATCCGGTCAGCCCCTTCATGCGCATCATTTTCGGACCATGGGCAGCGAGATTTCCGTCTGGCTGATTCACGAAAATGCCGAGATTGCCAATACATTGTTGCGCCAGGCGCAAGCGTTGATGGCGACCATCGAGGCACGAATGAGCCGTTTCCGCGCAACGAGTGAACTCTCGGCCGTGAACCGGGCCAGCGGTCAATGGAGCTTTGTCTCGCGGCCATTGTGGCAAGTGATCTGGAGCGCGCTGCAACTGGCGGGCGACACCGCAGGACTGTTTGACCCGACGGTGCTCACCGACGTGCTGGCGGCTGGCTATGATGGCACATTCGATGCGATCGGCCACGGAGCAGTGCATCTCGATACCGCCAGACAAATCGCCACCGGTCGCTGGCAGGCAGTTGCGGTTGACCCAGAGCGCCATGCGATCCGGCTGCCTCTGGGCATCGGCCTTGACCTGGGCGGGATTGCCAAGGGCTTCACGGCTGAGCAGATGGTGAATTTTCTCGGCCAGTGGGCACCCTGCCTGGTCGATGCCGGCGGTGATCTCACTGCGGGCGATGGGCCGGACGAATATCCGGGCTGGCCGGTCGCCGTCGCCATGCCGTCGCCCGTTCGTGATGCAGAGCCGGAAAGTGTGCTGTCGTTGTGGCTCAACAATGCCACGTTGGCAACTTCCGGCATCGACTATCGCCGGTGGCAGCAGGATGGCCAGCCGGTTCACCACCTCATCGACCCGCGTACGGGATTGCCCGCAGCAACGGATGTCGTGACGGCCAGCGTGTTGTGCAGCGATGCGCGCCGCGCCGAGGCATGGGCTACGGCCACGCTTGTCGCCGGCTGCGAGATTGGCCTGGCGCGCCTGCACAAGCAGCAACTTGCCGGCGTCATCATCGACAATCGACAACAAATTCACCAGACGGACAGTCTCCACCGCTACCGCATGGCCGACGCACAAGTTGCCATCTGACCAGCCAATTTGAGAGAAGAGTTACGCATGGACACATCACTGTGCGCCGGCCGCCGGACCGGCTGCGGTGCATCCTGATCTACGGTGCGTTTTCGACAACGCTGCTGCTGGCGCTCTATGCAGGCAGCCTGATGTTGGAGGCAAACGGGCTGAAACTGAGCGATGAAAGCATTTGGTATGCGATCCGCGCCAGCGGTGTGGTCAGCTATTTGCTGCTGGCTGCCTCGGCGGTATGGGGCATCTTGCTGAGTGGCAGGCTGGTCAAGGTGCGTGTGTCGCCGGCACTGGCGCTGGAACTTCACACCTACCTGTCGTGGACTGCGATCGGTATGACCATCTATCACGCGTACTGCTGCTTTTTAGCAGTTTTTTCGACTACCGCGTGGTCGATCTGTTGATCCCGTTTCTGGGACCATACGAACCGTTGGCTGTGGGGTTGGGCGTCATCGGCATCTACCTCATGCTCCTGACTTCGATCTCGTTCTACGGGGTGCAACGCATCGGGTACAAAACATTCCGCCGTCTCCACTATTTGACCTACGTGGCGTTTGGACTGGCGACGGTGCACAGTTGGCTGGCTGGCACGGACACACCGCTGCTCTATCCGGTCTATCTGGCGGTGAGTATAGGGATTTTTCTGCTGACGCTGGCGCGTCTCTTCGTCGTACGTCAGCGGTGAGAGGCGTGTGACGGGAACGCAAAAGTTCCGGCAGAATTTACATTTCTCAAACAAATTCTGCGCACCCTGTTTGCATTTCTCAGTCATAATAGAGTGAATCTGAAGTGGCAAGTTCACCTCAGTGACGATCAACCCAGGTGCTTCACGCCACTTGTGTGAAGCACACAATTTAACGAAACAGGAGTAAAAATCAGGATGAACAGCAAGAGGAACTGGAAACAGTGGCTTACTGCCGGTATGATGATCGGCGCGTTGGTCTTGACAGCGTTCGCCGCCGCCCCGATGACGACCTTTGCCCAGACCGATGACAGCAGTGGCGACAGCGCGGCACGCCGGCCACGCCCTCAAGCCGCGGCGACATGATGTTCGGCATGAAGGGTTTTGATCTGGATGGCGGGCGCAGCAGCGAATACCAGGCCTATCTGGCCGACGCGCTCGGCATCACCGTCGAGGAGTTGCAGGCGGCGCAGCAGCAGGCGCAGCAAGCGATGATCGACGCAGCGGTCGAGGTGGGCGCGATCACACAGGAGCAGGCTGACTTAATGCTGGCGCGCCGCGCCTTCATGCAGTACTATGCCGGTGAGAGTGACCAGAGCTTCGCCGATACGCTGAGCGCGGCGGTCGAAGCGGGCTCCATCACGCAGGAACAGGCTGATCTGCTGCTCGAAAATCAGGGACGGATGGGACGCGGCATGTCCGGTGAGGGGATGCGCGGTGAAGGGATGCACGGTGGGGCTGGCGGCGGCCAGTTCGACCACCATCGCGGCATGATGCCGGGCGACGGCAGCCAGATGCCAGGCCGCGGCAACCGCATGACGCCAAACACGCAGACGCCGACCGCCACGCCCGAGGCAAATTCCTAGGCCAGCCGGTTGTTGTACCCCCTGATGTTGAGATCAGACAAGTGACAGCGAGGCGCGGATCGATCTGCGCCTCGCTGCTGTTTCGCCAGGATACGGCGCCCCTGCCCTGCTGAGCCAGGTTCGCCAAACGTAAGACATTGAACGATTTTCCCTGATGCAGCTTTTGCGGTAGCATCTGTGGCACAGAAACAAACAATCACCTTGCTGGGAAATTGAACAATGAACCTACAGCCTTTCATGACATTATGCGGCGCCGCACTGCTGGCGACGGGATTAGCGGCCTGCCAGATGGTCGCTGCGCCCGCGAATGGAGCCGTAGCAACCGCGAGCGCGCGCACGGCCAGCGTCAATCTGACGGCGCCGGAGACGGACGTGAACCCGCCGACAGAACCCGCTGACGCTGCCTCGATCGACGTGGCGCTTGTCCTGCCCACGCCGGCAGCAACGCCCACCATCGCGCCGACGCCTACCATCGCGCCGACGCCCACCGTCGCGCCGACGGACACCGTCGCGCCGCCCGCCCCAACGCCGACAGCCACCGCGCCGCTGACGCCTACACCGTCGCCGCTCTTTGCGGTGGGCGATGAGTTGACCATCGCGGCGCTGCTCAAACGCCCCATCGAAGGCAGCGAGATTACCTTGAGCAACAACTGGGCGACGGCGCCAACTATGCACAGTACATCGCCAGCTACATCTCCGAAGGCAACAAGATTTACGGTCTGCTGACCATTCCTTTTGGCGATGCCTCAGAAAAAGGGTTCAAAGCAATTGTCTTCAACCACGGTTACATTCCGCCCGATCAATATCGCACGACGGAACGCTATGAAGCCTATGTCGATGCGCTGGCGCGCAGCGGCTTTGTCGTCTTCAAGATCGACCTGCGCGGCTTTGGCAATTCGGAAGGGGAGCCAACCGGGACCTACTTCTCGCCGGACTATACCATCGATGCGATTGCGGCGTTGAAGAGCTTGCAGACGCTCGCCTATGTCGATCCAGAGGGCATCGGCATGTGGGGGCACAGCATGGCGGGCAATCTGGTGCTGCGTGCGATGCTGATCGAGCCGGCCATCAAAGCAGGGGTGATCTGGGCCGGCGCAGTCTACAGCTACGACGACTTCTCGCGCTACTCGATTGAGGATCCATCCTATGATCCCACCGCCGCCGATGTCTCGGCCAGCCGCCAGATCGGCCAGCAGATTCGTGAAACCTACGGGCCGCCGAACACCACGGTTCCCTATTGAAGGCCGTCCGCTCACCGAGCACATCGACCTGCTGCAGGCGCCGGTGCAACTTCACCACGCGCAACGACAACGTCATCGACATCGGCTACTCTGACGACCTGGCGGTGACGCTCAATGTGGCGGGCAAGGATTACGAGTACTACCGCTACGACAGCGGCGGCCACAATATCAGCTCGCCTGCCTTCAACGAGGCGATGCGAAGGACGATTGAATTTTTCCAGGAAAATTTGTAAGCGAAAGGTTGGCGCGCTTCTCTCAATAGGGCCAGATACGGTCGAGTGGCTGTTCGAGCTGGAGCAGCTTCTGCAGCAGCAGGCGGCGATGTTCAGCGAGTTCCAGCGCATAGGCAGGATCATTGCTCACATTGCTGTACCGCCCGGATCGACGCAAGTCCCACAGCAGTTCGCTGCCGTCAGCGTGAACCAGGTAGCGGAAGTCGGCCGTGCGCAGATTTTTCCACCCGGCGAACTCCATGAGGGCGGCAGATTTTCCCACAAAAGGTCGATGCTGCAATGTTGGCAACAGGCTCTGCCCTTGCAGGTCAGGCGAAAGCTGGATTCCCGCGGCATCCAGCAAGGTCGGCACAATGTCCACCGCCTCGACGATCTGGCTGACGGTGCGACCGGCAGCGGTAATTCCGGCCAGCCAGCGCACGATCAGCGGGGTGCGGCTGATGGCGTCGTCGCCAGGGTAGCCCTTGCCAAAGCGCAGGTGCTCGCCCAGCCACTCGCCGTGATCGGAGGTGAAGAGGACGATGGTGTTCTCTGCCAGCCCGTGCGTCGCCAACGCGCCGAGAATGCGGCCGACGTGGTGATCCATCTCGCTGACCATCGCATAATAGCCGTGGCGGGCGCTGCGCAGACGTGCGTCGGTGAAGCCAAGCGCGGCGCGTTCCGCCTCCTGATCGGGCGGATAAGCGGGCACGGGCAGTGTTTCACGATCGTACAGGTCGAGAAAACGCTGCGGAACAACCCACGGCGCGTGCGGCGAATAGAAGCTCGCAATACAGAGGAAGGGTTGACCCGTCGCTCGCTGCTGGGTGAGAAATTCGATCGTCTGTGCGGCGACAAAGGCGGAGTGGGTGAAGCGCTCGTCGCCGGGGAAGGGGATGGCGCCGGTAAAATCCGCGCGTGCGGCCAGATCGGGATGCGTCACGCTGTCCGCCACGCCCATCACATCGTACCAGACGCGCGTCGCCGGCGGCAGCCCGACGCTGAGAAAATCAAGCTGGTCGGGCGCCGCACGACGCACCCAGGCGCGGTAGGCGTCTTCGTAGACGCCCGGCTCGTCGCTGATCTCCAGGTGGTCGAAGCCGTAGGCCGGGTGCGGCGTGCGGTGATCGCGGTTGGCGTGCGGCAGGAAGTGCAGCTTGCCGATGTTGGCCGTGCGGTAACCGTAGGGTCGCAGCAGATACGGCAGTGCAACCGTATCCGGCGGCACGGGGACGCCCATGTGCGTGATGCGCAGCGCAGACGGATAGTGGCCGGTGAGCATACTCACGCGGCTGGGCATGCAGACGGGATTCTGCACGAAATGATGGTCGAAGTTGACGCCTTCGGCCGCCAGCCGATCTAGATTTGGTGTGAGAATATCCGGGTTGCCGTTGGCGCTGAGTGCATCCCAGCGCTGTTGGTCGGTGTAAAGCAGTAAAATGTTGGGGCGACGCATCATGACGCCTTACTGCTGCTGCGCCGCCAGCGCTGCCTGCATTTCAGCCAGCAGTTTCTGATATTCTTCCTGGGAGATGAAGGGCTTGATCTGCTCAAACAGAAACACTATCCAGTCTACCCGCTCGTCGGCCGGGCGCACACGGCCGATATACTCGCCGCTCAATTGCAACCATTGGGTCAGGTCGGGATCGTACAAGGTGCTCATGGCTTGTGTCCTCTCTTATGGATAGGTGGTGATCAATTCAAGCAACTTGGGATAGGTATATTCAGGATTGGCGCCTACTGCATCGGTCGAAATGAAATCGTGGGGCAGCCAGGGCAGGAGCGGGAAGCGATAGGTCGCCAGATCGCCGCCGTTGCGCTGCCAGGCTGCGTTCAACGCATCGATGGCGCCTAGACTGACCGCCGGATCGCCCCAGTTGCTGATCACGAGTTGCGCCTGTGAAGCGGGCGGCTGATCGTCCGCCAACGCGCGCACGGCAAGCCCTAGCCGGTAAATTTCTCCAAGCGCGCGCAAGGAGAAGCCTGGATAGCCGCTCTCCGCCTGGAAGTCCGCCTTGTTGATCGGATCCCACCAGATGTAGATGTCCGGCGAAAGTCCCAGAATCAGGCGCGTGAGGGCCGGCGTCAGAAAGTCGGGCGCAAAGCGGAAGCCAAACGCCGGCGACATCGGCACGGCGAGGCGCAGGTCAGCGCGCAACTGTCCGCCTTGTGCGGCTACGTTGCCGCCGAGTGACAGCCCCGCCATCGTCACCTCTTCACCTAAACCGGCGGCCAGGTCCGCGGTGGCATCCATCATGGCGGCCAATTCTTCAGCCGTCAGGTCGGCCAGCGCGTTCGACGTGCGGTCGAGATAGCCATGACGGGGCAGCCGCGGCACGTAGACGTTGTAGCCCTGCTCGTAAAAAAGCTCGGCCAATGCGTGATATTGAAAGGGGCACGCGGTCAAGCCATGAAAGAGGATAATCGAGCGTGTGGTGCGTTGGCCGTGCGTCAGCACATAGGGCAGACACTTCTCATCGATGTCGCCGCGCGCCTGCTCTGCGGCCAAGAGTGCGTCAAAGCGCGCCATCGCCTCGTCGTAGCTTGACGCAGGGTCGGGCGACGAAGTGAGCGCCATCGGTGCGATGGCCGGCATAGCCAATGCCCAGAGATAGATAGTCAGGTAAGCAGCAAGGACAAGCGCCAGCAAAACCAGCAGGATGTAACCGATAACTTTCAAAAAGCGCATAAAATTCTCCGATGTTGGACAGTAGCAACCATTGTAGCGCAAGCCATCCATTCCACGAAAGCGTTCACAAAATTACAGAAATAACCGGCCACATGGTATATGCTACCCTCACAACTGAGGCTATTGTTTGCTTCGCATCGACAATAGCCATTGGCTCGAGATTTATTTTCCCATTGGAGCAACAATCATGCGATTCGAAAACCCATTTACTCGCGTCGAGCGCCTGAAGCGCGTCAAGAATATACCCTCTGCCCAGGTGGATGAACGCGTCCCGCCGGGTCAATTTCTGACCGAACGTTTCCCGGTGCTTCACTACGGCGCCACGCCACGCTATGTCGACCTGGAAGGCTGGACGTTGCGCGTCTTTGGGCTGGTTGAGACGGAGAAAACCTGGACGTGGGCAGACTTGATGCAATTGCCGCGCAACACAGAGACGGTCGATATTCACTGCGTGACGCGCTGGAGTAAGCTCGATACGACGTGGACAGGCGCACCGTGGCGTGAGTTTATCACTCATTTCCAGATCAGGCCGGAGGCTACGCATGTGATGGTGCATTGCGAGCAGGGCTATACCACCAACATTGCGCTCGATGTGCTTGACGACGACGACACCATGCTGGCCTATGCGTACGAGGGCAAGCCGCTGGAGCCTGACCACGGCTATCCACTGCGCCTGCTCGTGCCAAAGAAGTACTTCTGGAAGAGCGCCAAGTGGGTGCGCGGTTTCGAGTTTATTCAGGGCGATCGACCGGGCTTTTGGGAGCGCGCCGGCTATCACATGCAGGGCGACCCCTGGCAGGAAGAACGTTTTGGCTGATCGCTGAGCAAAGCGATCTGGGGCATCCACCATAAAAAGCAGAGGACGGCCTAAGCCATCCTCTGCGATTGGGACCAATCGACCTGAGTGTTGAAAATGCCCCCATTGGGGCGCCGTTGACGATCAGACAAGGTTTGACTAGACAGCGACCTGAGGAACCATCATCCATCCTGGGGCGGCCGTCTCATGATACATGCGCGGGACATAAGGCTTGCCAGCCACAGCGCTTTGCAAAGCTGAAGGCAACTCTTCTGCAATGACTTCCTTAGGAATATACCCCATCACGCCGAAGCGAATCGGCCACAGCGCCAGCCGCGTGTCGATGCTTAGACCCAGCAGCAGGACGGACGTAAGCGGGCTGATCTGACGAAACGCCTGAATCACGCCAAGTCCACTGCGTTCAGTATCTTCGAGCCCAAGCACTACCACATCATATTTGGCCCGACACAGCAATCGTGATGCTTCCACCAAATCATCTGCAATGTCGATCGCGTCTACGCATGGCAGATCTTTTAGCAACTCAAATAACCCTTGTCTCATTCCCTCATATTCTTCGACGATCAGCACCCGAATCATGATTCCACTCCATTCAATGAATAACAGGATGAATGCATTGCTGGCTGATAGATCATCCATAAACTTCTACGTCTACATCGATGACGCCTGAGGTGAGTGCTGACATCCTCTGCGCTGGATGATCCGTTAGATAAAGGTGAGTCACCAGTGAACTCGGAAAAGAAAACTTCGACGATCTGTCGATTGGCGCATACTGACGGAACGGTGGTTGGTGCAACGTTGATGACTTAGAGAGCGATGGCGCCGCTCCGCGCTGCGCTTGGTCCCGACCTCAGTATAGTAAAGCTAGTTGCCCTTGCACAATTGCAATGAGACGGTCAATTCGTAGGCAAAAAGATTTGATTTTTGCCAGAAATTGATACGACAATCGTAGCGTCTGTTCCAGACCGCGAGCATAGGTGGTTTTGCAGCAACGACTCTTTCATTTGTGTGGCCTGCCTGTGGCTCTTCTCTCAACTGGATCGCACTGTCAGTCTATGGGTCTTCTGCCGACCAGGATGCCTTCCACAGGCGGAAGGCGCTCGCTTCTTCGCCAAGTTGCGGCTGGAGGAATTCGGCAGCCGCACCCTCCGCTTCACTTAACAAGGCGAGCAAATAGCGCTGCATGTTGGCGTCATGGCGCGCGGCCCACGTGGCAAATTCGACGCGCTTGTAAAGTGTTTCCACGTGCTCCACGACAAGCCCGGCCTTTGTGAATAGTTCTTGCCACATTTCGAGGCTCAAACAGCGCACATGGCTGGGATCGCGCAGCTTCTCAAAAGCATTCACATAGTCGCCGGCTGCCCCTCGCGGTACGATGTTATAGACGACGGCCAATCTCCCGCCCGGCTTCAAAACGCGCGCCGCCTCCTGCACAAACGCGGTAGGATCGTCAAAGTGATGCGCCGCAATGCGACACGTCACCAGGTCAAAGGCTCCATCAGCATAAGGCAGTTGCTCGGCGTCAGCCAGTTCGACGACCACATTGCCTGGACTGCGCATCGGCGTCTGCTGGCGCACCTGCTCCAGCATCTCGGGCGTGATATCGGTCGCCCACACCTGCCGGACATGGGGCGCCAGGAGAAACGCGGTATGGCCGGCGCCCGTGGCGATGTCCAGTACGTCCCACGCCGGGTTGGGACGGATGAGCGCAAGCAGGCGTTCCAGGCTGGCGCCTTTGGCATGGGTGGCGCTGTTGACATAGGCAGCGGCATTGGCCCCAAATCGCGGCGGACAATCGACTTGTTTTCCATATACGCTCCTCGTCAGATCAAATACACGGAATGCTGGCCGCCAGCATCCCGTGTATTGTGACTGACCTTGTCGCCATTGACAATCTAGCCGGTTTTATCTGAACGGCTCTACTTGACAGAAATATAGGGGATGAACACCTCGGCGTCGTATTCAACTTCGGCGCTTTCGTCGGCCACCAAGGGGGCGGCATCAGCCGCCATGACCATCGGCGCTGGCGGCGCACCGATCGCGTAGGGCCGCATCATCTCATTGTCCTCATGTTCGACAATGTGGCAGTGCCAGACAAATAGACCCGGCGTATCGAAGCGCGCCTTGACGCGCGTGATTTCACCAGGATAGGCGATCACAGTGTCCTTGCGCCCGGCCTCCCATGCTTCTGGCAGACGAGCGGGGCCGGCTGGCTGATTTGTCATCATATCCAGCGCTTGCCGGTTCACAACCTCGAACGCGACTTCGTGGATGTGAATAGGGTGGGCGTCCATCGTGTAATTGTAGATTTCCCAAATTTCAACATCGTTGACGTTAGGATTCTCTGTGATCGGCTCCATCCATAAGTCGCCAACGGGAATCAGTTTCCCTGGCATCTGTGGATCCTCGATCAGCCTGCCAAGCACCGCCGACGACGGGCCAAACGCTTCGGCGTTTGGATCGTTGCACGCCTGAACGATGTTCCCCGCTGCGTCCTCGATCACATTGACAGTTCTGGACTCTTCTTCGAGCAAGGCTACCTTACGCGTGAAGGTCTCTGCGCCAAGTGGGGCAATCTGTGGCAGCGCCAGACGTTCCGGCGGCGTGGCGGCTTCGGGGCCTTCCTGGGGGCTTACAACCCGAAACTGCATGACCTGTCCTGTGGTGGCTGGATCAGCTGATTCATAGTCCTCGTCCGGCGCGCCGCCGCCGAATGGCTCGTCCGGCCCTAAATTGATCAGCGTGACATTGGCGCCAAAGGGAACGTCGGCGAAATCGACGATCACATCCGCGCGTTCGGCTGGCGACAGCAAAATCTGCCCATTCGCCACTGCGTTCAAATCGACCGGCGTCGGCAGATAGCCGCCTTCATTGCCGATCTGCCACACTTTCACGCCAGGATGATCAAACTTGAGCAGCAGGAAGCGCGAGTTGCAACCGTTGAGGAGGCGCAGCCGGTATCTGCATTGGCTGACATTCAGGAACGGCCAGGTGCAGCCGTTGACCACCATCATGTTGCCAAAGAATTCTGGATTCCAGATCGGGGATATATCGCTTGGCCCGGTGCAACCTTCGGCGCCGATAAAGGGAATTTGCAGTTGCTCTGGTATGCGGCCATCTTCAAAGAATGCGCGGTGATCTGGATAATAGAGTGAACCATCTACATTGAACGAGCGATCCTGAATTACGATCGGGATTTCATAGTACTTGCGACCAGCCCAGTCTCCAGCTTGCGGCGCCGGCGCGGGCAAAACCGCGCGCTTGCGCGTAGCTACGTCGCGTACGTTATCGTCTGGGCCGCCGCGCAGGATGTAAAAGCCAGCCGGCCCTGCATAGACATTCAGCCTTGTCATCCCCAGGGTATGGTCGTGATACCACAGGGTCGTGGCGCGTTGTATATTTGGGTATTGCGAGGTGCACGCGCCTGTGTCCCAGGCATCCGATTTATGCCCGGCGGCGCGTTCCGCAAAAAATTTATGGCGGAACGTCTCGTACCAGGTGCCCGATGTCGCATAACCAACCGAAATGTTCTTGGCCGCCGGCAAGAACCATGCTTCGGCATAGCCATCGCTCTCGTCGCCAACATCTACGGCGCCATGCAAGTGGGTCACCATCGGCACAGGGCCGGTGTAGCGCCCCGGCGTTGTGTGAAAGTGTGGCCGGTGATCACGGCCGGCCATGCCGCCTGCCGGATTCGCCCAGTGCAGCGTGGGGTCAACCGCGAACAAATGTGGAAGATAATTGCCAGCTTTGTCGACTAACTGGTTGATCCACTTTACTCGCACCGGCGTGTCATATTTTGCTTCAATAGTCAGCGCAGGATAGTTGAAACTTCCCCCTTGCGCCACTGTACCTGGTCTCTTCAAGGAACCGTAGCTCCAAACCGTGGTCGTAGGAAATCCAGCAGGCAGGATCTGCTGGTCAAACTGGCGCACGGCAATTTCGTAATAGTCAATGGCGCGGCTATTTTTAGGGCGGATGCGTCCGGTGCGGGGCATAACGGGCGGAATCACCAGCGGTGTTTGATATTTGGGAACCACGGCAGGGTCAAGCGTGCCACCGGGAAGCTGAGCAACAGGAATCGCTGCACTCGACTCCGTCGAACGCGCATAGAGTGTATCGCCTCGCCAAAACATGACGACGCTGGCACCCAAAAATGCGCCGGACTTGAGAAAATTGCGTCGTGACAGTATCATCAAAATCTCCTTCAGCAAAAGAACACAACACATCTTTATCCGTGGCCGAGCACCACAGGCGGCTTGGCTAGATGGTCTGCCTGGCGCCACAAATCCGGCAGCCAGCTCATCATGCTTCTGATTTACACCAGCAGCTCGAGCTCTGACAGACAGGCTATTCTGTTGTGGAATCTATCTAAAATTTACTGGCAATACTTCGCTGGAGACACTACGAGAGTGCACACCATTGTAATCGAGAGAATGTGGCACTGATGTGACACTAATTTAACATTGCTATCGGGAAAATGTGACACGTGGTGTTGATGCGTGGCACGCTTTCCATGCGGCTTCTCTACGAAGGCGCTACAGAAAGCCTTCATTTGGAATACAAAAATTGTACGGGAAAGAATAGTGGATGTCAACCCCTTTCGGCCTTAACAGATCGATAGAAAATGGTTTCGAGCGCCGATTTTTGGGAGTACACTTTACCATTCACGCAAGGCTAATTACATTATCGCTAAAACGCGCCCTCATCGGCAACCATCAATATGCGTTCATGTTATTGGCTTGTAGTGGTGATGACATCGAAGGGCAAATTTTGCGAACAGGGGCCGACATAGACAATCATTACGTCGGCCCCTGGTTTTGTTGCGTGGGTAAGGCTAGGCTGCAAGCCGTCGAACCTGGGGACTGCGACCAAACACTGCGGAAACCGCATCTTCAATCAGATTCAATGTCTCATCGATCACGGCGGCATCGTGGCTGTAGGACAGAAACCAGGGTTCGCGCGGGTCGTCGTCCACCAGAATGCCGCGCTGGATCAACGCGGCGCCCAGCCGGCCGAAAAGTTCGGCGTCGAACTCACTGTAGCTGCGATAGTCGGTCGGCGCTTCGTCCTTCCCCAGCAGCACGCTGAACATTGAGGGCGCGCCAGAAACAACGTGCGGCACGCCCACGTGCGTCAAAATAGCATGAATCCCATCCATTAACCGGCGACCATTGGCGAAAATGGTCTCGATCACCGGCTGCGTTTCGATGATCCTCCAGCGTGGCCGCGGCTGCGGTCGCGGCCACGACATTGCCGCAATAGGTGCCGCCGTGCGCCACACGCCCCGGCTCGACCATCGCCATAATTTCATCGCGACCGGCAACCGCGGAAACGGGAAAGCCGTTGCCCATCGCCTTGGCATACGCCGCCAAATCCGCCTTGACGCCGAAATATTCCTGGGCGCCGCCTCGCGCCAGCCGAAAGCCCGTCTTCACCTCGTCAAAGATGAGCACGACGCCAAATTCGTCGCACAGGGCGCGCACGCGCTGGAGCCAGGCCAGGTCGGGCAAGATGCAAGCCACGTTGCCCATGACCGGCTCCAGCACGACGGCTGCCAACTCCTCACCGTGCTCGACCATGGCGCGCTCGAACAGTTCGATGTCATTGTAGGGCAGCGAAATCATGTAGGTGCGGATGGCGGCCGGCATGCCTTCGGTAGCGCGCAGACGATGTGGGTGGCGGCGTGGGCCGAGCAATTCAGCCTTTGCGGTGAGCCGCTAAACATCACATAGTCAAAATTGCCGTGATAATTGCCCTCGAACTTGATAAACTTCTCGCGGCCGGTATAGGCGCGGGCAATGCGCAGCGCGTGCATGTTCGCCTCGGTGCCCGTGTTGGAGAGACGCACCTTGTCCATACCGGTCATGCGCGTAAAGCGTTCGGCCAATTCAATTTCAATCGGCGTGGTGGCGGCAAATAACACACCGTCCTGGATCGCTGCGGCCACGCGACGGTTGACTTCCGGGTGCGCGTGCCCCAGAATGATCGGCCCGAACCCCAGGCGATAGTCGATAAAACGGTTGTCGTCGACGTCCCATACATACGCGCCGGCGCCGCGCGCCATAATGGGCGTGTCCTCTTCGCCCCAATAGCGGAAATTCGAGTTGACGCCATAGGGGATATACTGTTTAGCTTTATTGAAAAGTTGGTGCGTCTTGGTTTGCGTGTGACTCATTGGTTTGGCTCCGTGGCTTCACAAGGTGGTTGAAACGGATGACAGGCAATTGGATTGGCGCTGCATATCAGCAACGCGTGTCACCCCCCTTGTGGAAGCCTCGGTTAGCGTCCGCGGCATCCTCGTCCATACTCTGCTCCTTGGTAGTCGCCGAGATCGTCCATCGCACAAATGAACATGGCTTTTCTCTGCATGCCGCTGCATCTCTGCGACTCTGCATCTCTGCGACTCTGCATCGAAGGCCATGTCCAGATCAGCGGTCGCCCGGCGGTGGGTCCCAGGCGTAGATCTCTTTGACGATGTCCAGATAAATAAAAGTCTCTGCCTCACGCACGCCTTCGACGCTGTAGAGTTTATCGCTCAAAAAGCGCAGCAGGTCGGCGTTATCGATGCAGGTCACTTCCACCAGAAAATTGTACGCACCCGATGCGATCGTCAGGTAAATAACTTCCTGGAACGCGGCGATCTGGTTGGCGATCTCGCGCAGCCGGTGGCCGTCCGCCTTGACGCCGATCAGCGCCATCGTGTGGTAGCCGGTGCGCAGTGGATGCGTCACCGCCACAAACTGGAGCACGCCGTCATCGACCAGCCGCTGCACGCGCTGGCGGATCATGCCCGGCGACACCTGCAACTGGCTGGCGATGGTGCTGAAGGGCAGACGTCCGTCGCTTTTGAGCGCCTGGATGATGGCCCGGTCAGTTTTGTCCAAAGTTATCCCTGCCATGCTCCTGATCCTTTGCGCTGCATCCAGCGTTGCTGTCGAACCGCCAGATGTTTGTTCCTTGCACTCACTCTACTATGTTGGATCGGCGCTTGTCAACCCCTCAGAATGCCAAAAACGCAGTCTGGCTTTGTCATAATGACAATTATCATGTTTTTAGACAAATAGGGTACGTAATTCGCAATTGAGGGCGCAGCCAGCAATAAAAAGATGGGAAGGGTCACAACCGTGCGCCCTTCCCATCTTTTTACTATTCTGTTGCACGCAGCAGGGAGATCAGCTTTGCGGCGTACTGATGTCGTCGTTTGCTGGCGGTGCGACCGGCGGCTCAACCGGCGGTGCAGAAGGTGCAGGCGCGACCGGCGGCGCTGGGGTCATCATCGGCGGCTGGTAGTAGCTGCGCCCGGTGCTGTCTTTAAAGGCGATCTGCCCCAGCAAGTTGAACTGATACACATAGGTCACAAAGGTCGCTAGCGGCAAGGTGATAATCAACCCCACGAGGCAGAGCAACACACCGACGATGCCGGCCACGGTCCCAATGACAAAGCTGGCGACGAGATAGGCGAGCATGTACAAGATCACGTCGGTGGCGTGCGTGCGCGTCCACTCGAAGATCTCGCTCAGTTGCAGGCCGCTGCGAATCTCCTCATCGCGTGCAAACCAGAGAGTGGAAGCCAGGCGTCAGCAACGTAATAAAGATGCCATAAACCATCATCAGACAAGAGGCGCCTACCATGATGGTCACGCCCAACATTTGGACGGATCCATCAGAGTCGGCCATCACGCCGCCAACCGCCATCGGGACACCGACCATAATGAGCGGCAGCGCCCAGACCAGATAGACCACCGCCAGCTTAAAGCCGCACCAGGTCGCCGCTCCAGTCATCCCATTCCGGCAGCGGGAATTGCTGGCCGCTGCGCATATTCTGCACCATGCGCACGCAGTAGCCAATCGTAATGATGGCCGGCACAATCAGAAAGGAAAGGAGCGCCAGCGCGGCGCCGATCGCCACTTTTTCCTTCCAGCGTGGGTCTTCAGGAATAAAGGTCAATGCTTTTACAAAATCCATCGTGAATCTCCTCTTTCTTCGAATCATCGCGGCTGACGCCGCAAAGCTGTTGTTCGTAGCGGCGCACCGGTTGATTTGCTGTCTTCCAACAGTACGCATGGTCGGGCAAGAAGTTTCAGTCTTGGCGTCTCTGTGTTGCAACATTACAACGGATTCAAGGGAAACAACAGATTTGATCCGCTGCGACTTGGCGTCTTTTTTTCATAGGCCACGGATTTGACGGAAAAAGCCAGATGCTTTTCGGAGTAAGTCTCTGGAAATCCGCCTCATCTGTTTTATCCGTGGTCGATGGATTGCCAGATCTGTAGCGTTACTCATCGCGGGTATTTTCAGGGAATGCCGGCGAGCGCAAGGTGGAGCTCGTCGCGCACGCGCGCGTCTGGCTCGCGGTCAAGCGCTGCGCTCAGCCAGGCCGCGGCGGGCGCGTGCGTCCACTTCGCCAGGACGCGCCCCGCCGCCCACGCAGCATGCACGCGCACCACCGGCCGGGTCGTGCAGCGCCTGCGTCAGCGCAGGCACAATGGCCGCATCCGCCCAGTTGCCCAACGCCACGCAGACATTGCGCAACATGCCGGCGCGTTTGGCGCGTTTGATGGGCGACCGGGCAAAGTGGGCGCTGAAGGCAGCCTGGTCGAGCCAGTAGGGGCGCGCCGGTTCGAAGCCTTCCAGCAGCGGCGGCGCCACGCGCGCAGGGTGCGCGTGCAGGCCGGCCAGCCAAGGCGTGCGTTCCGGCAGACGGCGATTGTACGGGCAGACCTCCTGGCAGATGTCGCAGCCAAAAATGCGGTTGCCAAACCGAGGACGCAGCGCGCGTGGGATGATCGAGCGCGACTCAATCGTCCAGTAGGAAATACAGCGCTGCGGGTCGAGGTCATAAGCGCCGACAAACGCAGCGGTCGGGCACGCGACGAGGCAGCGCGTGCAGCGTCCACAGGTCATCGTTTTGCGCATTGCTGGCTGCGGGCCGGCGGCAACGGCGCTGGCAGGATCGCTCAGCTTTTCGGGGATCAACAGCACCGCCAACAAGAGCCAGCTTCCCCATCCAGGCCGGATGGTGCAACAGTTCTTGCCGGTGAAGCCCAGCCCGGCCGCCGCGGCCCAGTCGCGTTTGGAGCACGGGGCCTGTGTCAACCAGACATTTACCCAGGCTGGTGCGGCCTGTGTGGGTGCGGATCAAGGCGTCCAGTTCGTAGAGCAGCGGGCGGATGATCCTCATGATAGTCGTCGCCCCAGGCGTAGGACGCGATGACGCCGCGGCTGGGGTCGTCGCGCAGCGCGGGCGGCAGCTCATATTGATGATAATCGACGCCAAGCACGACCATCGTCTGAAAGGGGGCAGCGGGCGGTTCGGCCAGCCGCGCGGGGAACCGCCGCTTTCGCGGTTGCGTTCCAGATAGCTCATCTCTCCGGCGCGTCCGGCGTCGATCCAGGCGTCGAAGAAATCGGCGTGAGGCGCCTCGCTGATGGGGTAAACCGGCACAGGTCAAACCTCAGACGCAGGCTCTCGTTACGGATGATGGTTGGTATGGCAGCCCGGTCACAATCATCGTCCTGCTCCTTGCGTCGGTCGATTGTGACATTTCGTGCGTAGCGCGTCAACTTTCGGCGCCGCTTTGGACGTGCGCCAGCTTTTGGTGCGTCCGCGGCCCTGGTCAATTGATCGTAAATATATCCGGATTTTTCCGTCTACCCCGCCTAGTCCGTGGTCTATTCTTGCGATGGCTGAACAGTTACAATTGATCTTCGTAGTTTGACAGTGATCTTTTCGCTGCCCGGCGCCGGGGTCGGAACTGCGGATGGTGAGGCTGGTGCGCACGCGGAGACCGCGGCGATATATTCTCGCGCGGCCGCTCTAGCAGGTCGAAGAGCAGGCGCATGGCAAGTGGCCGATCTCGCAACGCAGCAGCGCAACGGTGGTGAGCGGCGGGTCGCTCTGCGCGGCCAGCCAGATGTCATCCAGCCCCACCACCGGGAGATCGCGCGGGACGGCCAACCCTGGGCGCGCGCCTCCAAAGAGGATGCCCAACGCAGTCATGTCATTGGCGGCAAAACGCAGTGGGGGCATTTGGGCAGCGCGAGCACCGCGGCAGTGCGCTGGCGCCCGCCGTCGACGCAGATTGCCGTCGATTACCGGCACGTCCGCCGGGTCGATGCCGTGGCGGGGGCAGCGGCGCAGAAATGCGGCGCGGCGATCCTGGCTGGTCTGAAGCTGCGGCGGGCCGCCGACATGCGCGTAGCGGCGATGGCCCAGCTCGTAGAGATGCTCCACCGCCGCGTCGATGCCGCGCTGAAAATCGACGGCGATGGTGCTGACGTTTGCGCCGTGCGTCTGCACCGCCCAATCCAGCACGATCACTGGTGTGCTGCTGCGCTTAGCTCCACCAGCCTGATCGGGCGAGAAACTGCTCGTCTTGATCCAGCACACCGTCGTCATTCTTATCGACCAGCGACTGGATGTACTTCTTGCCGCGCCAGATCGTAGTTGGTAGTTGCAGAGATAGACGCTGTAGCCCTGCTGCAACGCGATCCTCGATGCCCAGAAAAACGTCAGGATAGAAGGGTTGCTGATATCGGCGACGAGCACGCCGACGGTGTTGGTGCGCTTGGAGGTGAGGCTGCGCGCCACGGTGGCCGGTAGTCGAGCTGCTGGATCGCCTGCTCACGCGCTGCCGGGTGGCGCGCAGATACTTATGGTTGCCGCTCAAGGCCGGCTGACCGTGGCTTTGCAGGACGCCTGCGGTCCCGGCGACTTCGGCGATCGTGACGCGGCTCATCGGCTCACGCTGCTTCCCGGTTCATCCACACCACCATCTCGCCCAGGCCGCGGTGGCCCCAGGCGTAGTAGGGCGCGAACAGCAGATCGCCGTCGTCGCCGTGGCTGCGCAGGGTGGTGACGCCATGGAGCAGATCTGGCTGCCAGTCAACGCGGAAGGTGGCGTCGTCGGCCAGCGTACGGTCAAGGGCGGCCGTCGTTATCGATCCCTTCCAGGCAACAGACCAACGGCCCGCGCTCGATTGCGACCTTGCCACGATTTTCAGTGACGGCAGCGTGGCTCTCGACACGGCGCACCGGCAGCGGCAGGTGCAGTTCGACCGCATCGCCCGCCCGCCATTGCGCGATCCAGGCGTAGCCGTCCCTGAATTTGCAGCGGCGTCTCCGCACCGTTGACCCTCAGTTGCACGGCTTCATCCTGCTTTTTGCGTATCCAGATAATGATAAAGGTCGCTGGGGACGGGCGTCCCTTGCGCCCAGCCGGGGATGCGCACGCCGAGCGCAAAATGGACCGGCTGCTCAGGATCTATCTGGATGCGCACTGTGCCGGACCACGGATAGTCCGTTTGCTGGGCAATGGCGACGTTCACACCGTTCAGCATCGCCGTGGTCTGGCTGGAGACGAAGAGATTGACGTAGAGACGGTCGTCGCGCTGCGCGTAGAGGTAGCCGCCCAGCGCCGGAAGAGGCGTACGACATTGGTCGGGCAGCAGGAGCAGTTGAACCAGGGCATGCGCTCGCGCGAGTCGTCGCGATTGAAGCGGTAGTCGCCGTCAAAGGCCAGCGGGTTGACGTAGAAAAACGGTCGCCGCCAAAGTCCACGCCAGCAAGAAAGCCATTGTAGAGCGAGCGCTCCAGCACGTCGATATATTTGGCGGCCGTGAAGCTGAAAGAGGCGTTGGTTCCAGATATTGGCGAAGCTGGCGCAGGTTTCGTTATACGCGGTGTGGTTGGGCAGCTCGGAAGGCGTCGCCAGGCCCGCCTCGCCTTAGTGGCGCGCGCCGATGCCGCCGGTGAGGTAGAGCTTCGCGCGCCACCACATCCCGCCAGATCGCATCGATGGCGTCGATGTAGGGCTGCGCCGGTCAGCAAGGTATGACCGGCCATGCCGCGGCCCACATATAGACGGCGGCGCACTCGTGGCTGACGGCCTCCTCCTGCGCCACGACGGGCAGATGATCTTGCGCGTAGAGCCGTAGAGTTAGTGGCCGAAGTCCGGTTGCTTCCGCGCTCGTCCAGAAAGAACTTGCCGGGGTCGAGATAGCGTACTCGCCGGTGACGAGACAGAGCTTGACCAGCCCCAGCTCGATCTCCCTGATGGCCGGGTACGTTCGCGGCGCTGGCAGGGGTAAGAGGCTGTCGATCAGGTCGGCATTCTTGAGCGCACGTCGAGCAAGCCGCGCTTGCCGGTCGCCTGGTAGTGCGCCACCGCACCTTCGTAGAGATGGCCAACATTGTGAACTCCTGGTTGATGCAGGTTGGACTAGCGCATCAACCCCCGCGCGGTCGCGCAGTGCGTCCGGAGTCCCGTCACGCTCAGGCGATGGTGCGTGCGGTGTAGATAGCCGTCCGGCTCCTGCGCGCGCGCGATCAAAGCTGGATCAGCCTTTCGAGATAGGCGTCAGATTGGGGTCGGGATGCAGCATCAGCGCACAGGCGGCCCCTGCGATCACCTTGAAGACATCAGAGTCGTTGAAGAAGATGCCCTCAGCAGCGGGCTGCTGGGCGGCGGCTTTGGCAAAGTTAGCAATGCGGCCGGTCTCCCCGCACTTCCCGAAATCGTACGGCACGGTGACGCGGCGGTTGGACCTCGGAATGTGGCGACCAGAGGCGTCGTCGATGAGTACGGCGGTGAAGGAGGGCGGTGATGGGATAGCTTGTTGCAATGGTGGACATTGAAACCTTCATTTTGACGATAGAACGAGACGATGGATAGAACGCGGATGGACGGATTTGGCAGATCAGCGCGGATGGAAACAAGAAAAAATCAGCGAAAATCCGCCTGCTCCGCGCCTCTATTTTTTTTTCGTCCTTCAATATAGCCCCTGATCTGTCTGTCTGCCGCCAATCCCGCCAGCACTGATCCAGAAATGCGTTTTTGCAAGAATAAAAAAACAATCACGATGGGCAACGAGGTGAAGACCGCTCCGGCCATGATGATGCCTTGTTCACTCCAATATTCGCCATTAAAGATCGTGAGACCGACGGTCAACGTGCGCATCTCATTGCTGTTGAGCACGATCAGCGTCCGCGCAAAAGTCATTCCACGCCCAGAAAGGTGAAGATTGGCGTCCCATTGCCGAAGTTGAGAGAGCGGCAAGATAAGCACGAAAAGACGCCCCCAACGCGAGCAGCCGTCGATGATGGCCCGCATCTTCAAAGTCGCGGGATCGTCAAGAAGAACTGGCGCAAAAAGAAGACGCCAAAAAAATAGGCGATAGGCGGCCAGATCGGCAAGTGATAGGTGTCGATCCGCCATGGGCGCACGATGAGAAAGGAGGGGATGAAGGTAATCTGGCTCGGAATCAACAGGCTGGCGCCAAACAGGTAAAGAAGAAGGTCTTCCCGGAAATTCAAAGCGGGCAAAGGCATAGTTTGGGGCATAGAGGCCACGGTCAGATCAGCACGGTGACGGACGTTGCTACAAGGCGCTGTTGCGAAGAGCCAGCCGCGATGGGCAGGTCGGGGCGGGCGGTCGATAGGTGAACAGGTTGGCGTAGTTCGGAAGGTGGCCAAAGGGATGAAAGTGATCGCACCGATAGATCTGGCTTCCTGCATAAATGACTGGGCGATGATCCAGATTACCGGAAACAGGATCAGGAACGTTAACAGCAGCAGCAATCCATAGCCTGACAACATGCCGCCGGTCAATCCCTCTGCGTCTTGACCGCATCGTGGCACCCCTCTAATATTCTTCTTGCTGCCAATCAGCCGCACCTGCATCAGCACGATCACCAACATGAACAGCTGACAAAACTGCTGGCCGCCATAGCCCACAGGATAGTAGCGCCAGGCGGTTTTGATGGATGTACATGATGAGCGGATAGGAAAGCGTGAACCTGGTCCGCCGTTGGTCAAGATATAGGCCTGCCCGAAGACCTGCATGTGGCCAACGAACTGGGTCAGGGACTAGCAGCGCGCATGGCGCAGCAGCGGCAGCGTGACAAAAGCGCAGCAGCGCCCAGTTGCTAGCGCCGTCCAGCCTAGTCGTCCTCTAAAAGGCTTTTCGGGACCTAATGGCGCAGAGCGCGCCAAAGAAGACCAGCATGGAAGAATATCACCATACCGTGACGACGGAGAGCGAGGATCACCAGGCTGGCGTCCAAGAAGGAGATATGCGGATGCCCAGGCGGGTGATGTAGTAGTTGATGAGGCCATCGTTGCTGACGCGACGCGCCCCCACACAATGCCAATCACAGAGATGGAAAGAATCACCGGGCAGATACAGCACAAGACGAGAAAAAGGTCTGGCTGCGTGTGACGTGCTTGAGTGCTAGCGCGCTTTCGCCAATGCCACGACCGCGACGCCGTCGTAGTCAACACGGCAAAGTAGAGGAGTTTCTGAAACTCCTGCCAGAAGATCATCGGCAAAAGACATCAGTGAAGTTCTGCAGGCCGATGAAACTTTTGCGATCTTTCCAGTAACTCCCAGCGCATAAAGCTGGAGCGCAACTCCGGGCAAAAAGGCACGGCCTGAAAGACTGGAACGCGACGTTAGGGGGTGCAAAAGAGGAAGGGCGTCATCACCTTTGCGCCAGTGCATACGTTGCCTGCCCCGCAAGCGGACTTGCGCCTTGGCAGACATGTTGATATCTGTTTGCACCGCCATCTCCTCTGTTAGCAGATGAAGTGAATTACAAGCCGAGAGTTTCTTCCGAAACTCGGTTTGTAAAACGACTCACGATTGACAAGCCGCACTAACGCCCCAGCGCCCGCTCGATGCGTTCGGCCGCCTGATCCCTAGCGCCTGGCCTGGTGGTTCGTCGCCATTCAGTGCGGCGCTCCAGGCCGTTCCACAGCGCCCATGATCTCCGGAGGGAGAACTTGGTTGCGGGGCAAACTCTATGACGCCTTCCTTTCGAACTGCTCATCAAAGACCGGCAACGTCAGACCTTGTCCTCCAGCCCTGCGCGCAGTGACAGGCGCGCGGTCAGCATGCCCGCCCCTTCCGTCCAGAGCGTGGAATTGTCGGACAGGCATTTCACGATGCGCTTGACGGCATCAACTTGTCGCCGTCCAAAGTGGCAGGGGCGGCAAGGTGTGCGCGACCACATGAGCGTCGAACCGCGGCTCCGGCCCCAGACAGGGGATAGGAAGCACAATGCCACCCGCATGCCCATCCAACTGGTTTCATAAAGTTGAACATCCAACTGCCGTTCGGGTACATGGCTGAAGCGGTTGTTGGCAAAAGTTCGTCGTAGTTCACGCCTTCTGGTTTGGGCGCCACATTGTGCGCATTACGGACGGCGTCTACAAAGAACGCGTGGCAGCGATTGAGGCTTCCACTGTTGATGAGGACGGTGGGGTCCGCGTGCGGCTGATGATGTCGCCGCCCCACTGGTAGAGCGCCGGTTGCACCGTTGCCGCGCGGCCAGCCAATGCCCCAGCCCCATTGATCGACATTGTTGACAGCCAAACCGTCTTCCCTTGGATGTTTGCCGTTAGTATCCACCGTCAACAGGCGGGCATATTCGAGACATTGCGTAGCATCCTGCGGCGGCGAATTCAGAAAGGGTCGATCGACGCTTTCTCAGCAAGTCCGGGTTGACATAGACGCCGACGCCGTAGTTGTGGAAAGGCACCGTCCAGAT
>JADJVW010000014.1 GCA_016710365.1 Candidatus Caldilinea saccharophila
AATTCTGGCGCTGCTCAACCAGGGCTATCTGGAGACAATCCCACCCAGGAAACGACGCTCGAAGATATCTTCATCCAGGTGACAGGGAGGACGCTGCCAGACAGTCGCCTCCAGGCGAAAGCCAGCCTGTGTTGCGACATCCGCCTGGCCCGCGCAACGGCTTCTACTGCGGCCGTCGCCGTTGCAGCCATCACCGGTAAATGGTGCCATCTGCTGCCACGTGAATGATCTTTGGCATGGCTGTTGCCGTGCGTGATCGTCAATAACCTGATGCGTCATTGGTTTATTTCATGAGCGGGCTGGTGCTGCTGGAAGGAAAGCCGAAGGGTCGATTGGGGGCGCGAATCGTTACGCCGCTGCCCGTAGTGGCGAATATCTGGCAGCCAGAGTGGAAACGTTGGCGCTGCTGCTCCCTGGTCGAGAATCACAGCGGTCGCGTTGGCGGTGGCCCGGCCTCGACTTTCGACCAGACCTGGAAACCGGCATCGTATGCTGACGCGCGCTCTGTCACGTTGGCCGGTTTGTCATCGGTAGCGCGCTATGATACCATCAACTTTGCTTTCTGCTCCCTTCGGTGGAACACGTATTTGCTGCTGGGGCTGCCACTGTTGACCTACTTCGGCATCCGGGCAGGATCCTGTGGTCGCGACGCTGCTGTTGGCGCATCCGTTGCAGCCGATCCTGGTGTTTGCTCAGCGCCGCGGTTGAGCGGCGCCGCCTGCCACGTGATCCTGTGAAAGCTGGCCGCAGGTGCGGCGCGTGGGTGGCGATCTTTGCATGGTGGGCAAATCGGTCCATTTCGCCGCTTCGTCGTGGACAAGGTCAACGCCGGCGATCTGCGCCCGCGTGTTTCCTCAGCCGCGTCCGAGACGGATGTCCGACAGGCGCTGAAACGACGCCTCAGCGCGCTGCGCGCTGCCCCATCGATCGCTACGGCATCGGCGTAATGCTCCACGCCGGATGATCTTCATCCCCTTTGTCATGGCGCTGGCCGTGCGCTGGAGTGTTGCCGCTGCTCATCTCGGGGCTGCTCAAGCTGAAGCAGCGCTTGACCTTGCGGCCTACTACCCGCCCTTGGTGGGCTACGTGATGCTGCTGATCGTGCCGTATTTCTGGGGCGCCATCATCGGCTTTCTCTGCTCGACCAGCACGACGAGCAACGCTGACCGCCTTACGGGTGACGCCGCTTTCTTTGCTGCGCGGCTATTTGGCCTATCGGCTGCTGGGCGCCCGGCGCTGCTGGCCGCGCTCACGACGCTGCTGGTGATGCAAATCACCGGGTTGTTTGATCTGCCGTGGTGGGGCTATCCGCTGCTGGCGCTGAGCGTGCGCCGCTGGCGCCGCTGACAACGCTGTCATTGGGCAGCGGCGCGGAGACAAGGTGCGGGGACTGGCGCTGATGAAAGGCCGGCATCGTGATCGTCCCGCCGCTGGTTGCCTATTTTCTACCTACAGCCTGGCAAATCCCCTGGCGCTGACGCCAACCTGGTGGCAGCGCAGACGTTTGCCAACCGTACGGCGCGCCGCCGGACTGGTGGCTGCTGCTTGTCGGCGGGTTTCTCTATCAAGCGGTGTTGCTGGGATGGCTGGTGCGCCGTTTTGATAAAACGTTCACCAATAAAGGGACGTTTGTCACTGGACTTACGCCGGAAAGCGCGCCATGCTGAAACACGCTTTCTCGATTGTTCGTGTCCGGCGCATGCAGGATAAACGCACCCAAAATGGCCTCCGACGCATTGGAAGATTCATCGTTTGACGCCATGCTTGCCCAGATTCACCGGCAACAAGCAACAGGCGAATGGGAAATAGCGGCCCGACCTGTTTGGCGACGCGCCGTCGATCTGCTGGATCGCCTGACGACGGCTGAACTAGCCGCGCTGTTCGCGCCCTTCCCCAAGCCGCTGATCCACGGCGCTCACCGACCCTGTGGTTTGTGGCAAGCTTCAAGGAAAGCGCACGGCTTCATGCAGCCCGATAGAGGCATTTACGTGGCTGGAAAGTCAGCCCAGCCGCGCCATCTGGATCTATCTAGAACTGGCGCGGCTTCACTACTCGCGCGACGAATTCGACCACGTACAACGCTATGTCGATGCGGCGGCGGCGCTGATGAAACAAAGCGGCGCGCTCGCACTGGCGCACGGCTCCTCTCAACTATGCCGATCGCCAGCCTGTTCGGCGACACCGGCCGGGTGGCGGAAGGCATGGGCTATGCGCGGCGCGGCGCATCAATATCATCTCCAGCGTAACCATGCCCGTGGTTTCAGAAGCGGTTGACGGTGTGCAGCCTGACTCAACGGGTGGAGCGTATCCAGTGGCGCTGGGGCTCTCAGCCAGGGCGCGCTTTTACGGATCGGACACCTGGAAAGCGCTGACGCGGGCGCTACTGAACAAGGAAACCCATCTGGCCTGGCAGCGGCGTACATCTCGAAACCTTTGGACTGCCCAGACGTGGGTGCGCTTTTCGCAGGGCAGCGACTTCCGCCAACGTCTTTAACGCACTGGATGGGCAATGTCCTGCGGGCGCAAAGCTTGATATGGACAGGCGTCCACCTAATATGAAATGACGTGGCGGATTGCGACCGAGCACACGCGCGAATTTCATCCGCTGGGTCGATGCGCGGCGGCTGGCTGGCTGTGCTGCAAGACCAATATGCCGAAGCGGAATGTTTGATCAAAACAGGGCGCGCCCCGCCGCAAATCGATGGCCAGACAGTAAGCTTCCAGGTCACTGGGCGAAATTGAGTTGTTGACGGGACGGCGAAAAGAGGCGGAAGAACATCTGTGCAGGTCGCTTGCTTTTTACCAGCACTCCCAGATCGCCCGGGCGACCTGTGCCAGTTGGGTTTCATCTGGCTTTATCCGCCGGATCAGCCGAAGGGTGCGTTCATCAGCCGTCATCAAGTTGCTGCGTACAGGGTTGAAATGGTTGGAAAGCGAAGACAACGCCTATTTCCCGCTGTGGTGGCATCAAAGTTGGTGAGCCGGTTGGCGGCGCTGCTGCAGACCACGCAGAATTTCATGTGGTTGGGACGTCGTTTCTTCCGGCAGGGGTTATCTAGGCGAAGGGGAGTTGCGTGCGCTGCGCCAACTCTGCCTCAATCGTGTTTAGCACGGCGCCGAAATTGCCGAACCATCTGGGCGTGCATGGCGTATCACCGCCACACGAAACCGACATCCCACGCTGAAACGGCCGCGGCGTCGTCACCGACGCCGTTGAGCGCATCATTGCCCCGGGAATGCTGACGCTCCTCTTTCACCGGCTGCGCACCTCGCAGCAACGCGGAACGACAATCCGACTATCGTTGCTGTTTTCCTGCCTTCATGCAGGGCGTCGCCACAGGCGCATCGCCTTCAGTTTGGATCTGTCCCTCTCTCAGGCAACCATACTCCCAGATCATCTACGAAGGCCTGGGCGTCTCGCGAAAGCACGGCGGCCGCATCGACCAGCGCAACGCACTGCCTGCAACCGCGAACAAGGGGCCGATCGACTAGGACCAACGGCTGACAATGGGAAACAATAGAACTTTAACCCACGGCGCGCAGAAGCGGTTCAATCAGCGCTCGACTTCGGTAACGATTCAGGCTGGCGAAACATAGACCACGGATGGTGCGGGTTGAGCGGATGCCTCCACGGTTCACATCCGTGAAATATCCAGATTTGTCCGTCTAATCCGCACCATCCGTGGCCTATTAGAGCCAAGCTGAATAGTCACTGTTTCTGACTCTTCTCAGGCAGACGCGCGGGCGCCTTCCGGCGTGTGCAAGCGGATCATCACGGCCCCATCTATCCCCCTGGCGCAGCACGGGCGCAATGCTCGGCGCGAGGGCAGGGTGCGCGGCCCCTGCGGGCGTTATGGCGCTTTGCGCCGCTCGCCCTTCTCATTGAGCACCGCATCGGGCAGCGTGTTGTCAGCCAGGATCAACCCGCCCTCGCGCACGAGGTCACGGCTTTTGCAGGTAATCCACATAGCCCTCCTTGTCGGCGTCGATAAAGATCAGGTCAAACAGGGCTTCGCCGGCCTGCTGCATCGCGGTCAGGGTTGCCAACGCGGGACCGACGCGCACCTCCACCTTGGCGCCCAGCCCCGCCGCGTTCAGATTGCGGCGCGCCACCGCGGCGTGATGTTCGTCAAGCTCCAGCGTGATCAGCTTGCCGTCCGCCGGCAAGGCGCGCGCCAGCCAGATCGCGCTGTAGCCGCCCAACGCGCCGATCTCCAAAATGCGCCGCGCACCACTCATCAACGCCAGCAGGTGCAGCAACTGCCCCTCGCTGGCGGAGATATTGATCGAGGGCAGGCCCTCCTGCGCCATGGTTGCGCGCGTGGCTCGGAGGAAGGATCATCCTCGACGGCAAGAGTTGGCTGATGTAGTGGTCGTAGTTCTGCATGTCTTTTTCTGAAGTGCTCATGCTGGCTGCTCCGTAGCAATGATCGCAATTTTCTGCTGGCATTCCTCGACCGCACCGCGCACACGGCGGATAGTATCCTGCTGCTCCTGAGCAATCGCCGGACGCAGCCCGCTCCACACAATGCGGTTCAGGTGATCGAGTTCATCTTGTAGAAAGCTGACCTCATGCTGCGTCACTGTCGCCGCCTCCTGGCCGGACAAGCGCTTCCAGAAAGCGGTCACTTGCTCGGCCTGGCGTCAAGTTCTGTCTGTCCGGCCTCGGTCAGTTGGTACGTCCGCCGCTCGGCTTCTTGGTTGGCGCCGCACGAACCGCCTGATCTTCGAGATATTGCAAGGTGGGATAGACCGTCCCGGGCCGGGAATGTATTAGCCCGCCGAGCGTTCCTCTAAGACCTTGATGATCTCGTAGCCGTGTTTGAGGATTTTGTCTTCGCAGCGGCGTCGAGCAGGATGTACCGTGCATCGCCGCGTGCGCGGGCGCCGCCGCCTCCCCGCGTCCTCCCACCATCGCCGATCATACCGCATAGCCGACCTCTCTCCTGGCCGGGTAAATTCGTTACTAGCGGTTTCCTCGCCGCCGTGGCGCCGTCTCCTTGCGCTCGCCATGCCGGTCGTCCGGCTGACTGCTTCCGTAGGTTCTTTCAACTCACTAAATCCTCCTTTTTGTGATGATGAGACTTGCACCCTCTGGGCGCTGGCCTGTTTTCGGTGGCCGATTGCCTGATGCAGTGCAAGCCATATCGTGTTATTACGATATATCGCTATATCATGCGTGGCAGTATAGATAACGGGGAAATAAATGTCAAATTGGCTTATTACGATATATCGCTATTGATTGGGTAGCAGTAGAGAAACCCCATACATCCACCCACAGGTTGCCGGAGCGGGCCAGGCAGTTGATGTAGGCTGGCCGTTCCAGGCGGAGACTCGTTCAACTGGCTGGCTTCTCCTGCTAACTTTTAGTACAATGCGTTGAGTGAAATCGCATAAGATATTGACTAAAATCCTGGGCGGTTCGAAAAATATCGCTTTTGGGGATATGGTGCAGCTTGTAAAAGCTTTTGGTTTTGAGTTGGTGCGCGTCAACGGCAGCCATCATATTTTTACGCACCCGGCGCTATCCGAGTTGGTGAATCTGCAAGAGGTGCAAGGACAGGGAAAAGCCGTACCAGGTTCGTCAGTTTCTGCGATTGGTGGAACAGCATAATCTGAAGTTTGAGGAGTAATGCGCGATTACCATATCAATATCTTTTACAGCGATGAGGATGATGGGTACATTGCCGATATTCCCGACCTGAACGCGTGTTCGGCCTGGGGAAAGACGCCAGCGGAGGCTTTACAAGAATTCGAACAGGCAAAAACGTGTAATGGCTGGGGCGACGTGCCACCGGCAAACCAATTCACTACCGCAGTATCGCCCCATTATCTATCAATTTACCGGCGCCCGCCTGACGGTCTGCACCACTTTGCCACATAAACTGTCGTTGTGTACGTTGGTCAGAATCAAGCGGTTCGCCGATCAGGTGACGTCACCCGGATAAGAGTGTGTCGCTCAGGAAAATCCAGGTCGCTTTCCCATTGTGCTGTGCGGAGGGTAGCCCTGCAAGTCGGCTACCCTCCGCACAGCGTGTTCATTTCTGACCGACGGTGACGGTTGCTTCGTGCAAGGCGCCGGCGCGCACAAAGCGCACGGTCACCGCTTTTTAACGCGCTCACCGGCAGCCAGCGCCCGCAAGTCGTCCACCTGGCGCACCGCGGCGCAACCAGCGTCACCAGCACATCGCCCGGCAGCCCGCCCTGTGCGGCGGGCATTCGCTTCGACCAGCAACAGCATCAGCGCCGGTCGGCTGGCCCCAGACTTTCCTGCAAGCCGACGTCGGCGCACCGGCTGCAAACCCACGCCCAGATAACCGCGCGGCATCCGTCCATGCGCCAGGGCGTCTCGACAGCGCCTTTGGGCCGTGGCCGCCGGGATGGTCACGCTGGCCCCGCGCACCAGCGCCGACGAGTTGACGCCGGCGATCCGTCCATCCGCAGCCACCAGCGGCCCGCCGGAAAAGCCGGGATACATCACGACGTCGGTCTGGAGATAGCGGTCGATCTCGCCGCCGCCGCCCGTGCGCCACGCCTTGCCCAGCGCGCTGACCACGCCCAGCGTCGCCTGGATACTCTGGCCGGGCCGGCCCAGCGCCAGGATCAGATGCCCCACGCGCAGCGCCTCGCTATCGACCCAACTGGCGGCGCTCAACCCGCTGCCGACCCGCGCAGGCACCGCCGGAGTCCCGTGCCGGGAGTCTGGCACGACCAACTCCGCGACTACACTGTCGCCGCCGGGTAGTCCGATACGCAGTTCATCGTCGCGCTCAATGACATGGTTGGAAGTGACGATCACGCCGTCCGCGCGGTAGATCACGCCGCTGGCGGGCAAGCGGTTGCGCCCCTCGACGCGCACCACGCTGGCGTAACGCTCAGCCAGGCTTGCCATCGCCTCTGAAACAGCTTGCAATACGTCCGACATAGTGGCTCCTTGTGCTCTAAAATTGGGCTGGTGCACCCTGCGCCGCGCCCTTCGTTTGGCTGTGAGAGTGATACGCTCTCACTATGGCACAGGCTGTGAGCGCGCGGTATCCACCGTTCGGGTAGGGGCCGGAAGCCAGTTTGGGTAGGCGGCGCCCAGCGCTGTCACAACCTCTTGACGGCTCCGGAGCTTTTGCAACCGGGGAAAAAATTTTGCAACCGGCCAAAAAATTCCCCCGGTTACAAATGATTCATTACGCAGTGGGAAATGGGACATTACGCAGTGGGAAAATCACAATTACGCAGTGGCAAAATCCAATTTTCCCACTGCGTAATTGTCAAGCGGCGCTCCAGACGCTTTTTCATGCCGTGATAGAGCCGATTTGCTGCGCTGACGACCCCATTTGGTGGAATGTGCGGCTGAACTAAGAAGCTGTGAAAGAGCCCGCCACGGAAGCCACAAGGGACGCAAAAGGAAAGCGAAGGGAGGAGAATCGCAGAGACGGCTTCCAGGTGCTGCTTTGTGCTGCTTAGCATACTTTGCGTTTAGGGTTACTTTTCAAACAGCCTCTTAAAAGCTGTCGGCCAGCCAGGCAAGCATCATGCGCAGTTGCGCGGCATGACCGGCAGTGCGATAAAAGGCGTGGACGTCGCGCCAGGCGTCGGTATGCGGGGTGACGTCGGCGTAGGGACAGCCGACGCGTGCGATGAGGTCGGCGTCGTCGACAAGCTCCGCCGACGGCATTCCGTGCGCCAGGGCGGCGCGGCAGGCTTGCTCCAGCGCATCGAAGTAGGCGATGTTGTCGCGCAGCAGTTGTGGCCCGGCGGCAGTGGGGGCGTGACAGTATAGCACCGTCTTCGCTTCAAACGCGACCAGCGCGTGCAGCGAGGCGCGCATGAGCGGCAACTCCTCCGCAGTGCGCGCGGCTGGATAGGGCAATTCAGCCGCGTCGCCAGCCAGCAGCGTGGCGATTTCGGGGATGTAGATCGAGATATGGTCGGGGGTGTGACCCGGTGTGGCGAAAAGCTGCAACGTCAGGTCGCCGCCATCGATGGTCAGTTGCTCGTCAAAGAGCACGGTAGGCGGGCTACTCGACCAGCTTCTGCGCGGTCGCCGGGTTGATCAGCGTATCGACGAGGACGACATAACGATCTGTGACGACGATGAAAACCTGCACCAGCTCATCGTTGCGGCAGATCAGGATGCGCTCGTCCCAGCCTTGATTAGGCAGCAGGGTGAGGTTGTTGGTATGCGCCATCATGCAGCTTCATCCTTTGTGATTCTTCTGGCTCACGCTGTGTTAGCAGCAGCATAATTTGGCGCCTGTCCATTTGAAAGCGTTCGCCGCTCGATGACAAAGTAGTAGAGATGGAACTGTTGCTACTTTTCACCGCTCAATTTTTTGATAATGGATTTTGCCAGATTCTCATTGGGGCGCGGCACTGGCTGACTTTGCTTCGTTTCAGGGTTTGTGTACCAATCATGCGCGCCTCCGTGCCGCACCAGCATGGAACCCAATGCTTCGAGGCGCTTGAGCAGGTCACGTCGCTTCATGCCGATACAACCAGTTCCTCAACCTTGCGCACAAACGGAATCTGATCGGAGCGAATATCGTGCAGCAGGCTACGCAGGTTTTCGACCAACTCTTCTTTGGTCAATCCCTGGGTCTCGTAGTCCGGGTAATCGTTGAGAAAACCGATATAATAATTGCCATCTTTCCACAATACCTTCGCCAAAAAAGGGGAAAGATAGAGCGGTCGTGTAGGATAGGCTTATCACCGACAAAAGTGGAATTCCTATCAGACAGAACCGCTCATGATCGAGATTATCGCACTGCTTCAATGCTTGGATAATGTCAGAATCAGACAGCGACACGTCAGTTGGGACGAATCATCGCCGCGATGTTGGCAATGACCGGTCGTGTGACGATGTTGGGTATTTCGCGCTGGACGGAGAGGGGTGGCAGCTACCGGACAGTGCAGCGTTGGTTCAACACAGTGCTGCCGTGGGCGCAGATGAGTTGGCTGTTCTTCCCGCACCCACCTGTTCCAACCTGATGAGGTGTATCTGGTTGTTGGCGACGAGAGCGTGGTCCAGCAAAGCCGGAAAGAAGACACACGGGTTGGTCCGTTTTTTCTCGTCGATCTACAACAAGCCCATCGCTGGGGTCGGCTTCTTCACCCTTTCTCTGGTCAGTGTGGTGATGCTGTTTCCATCCGCTGCTGACGGAACAAGTGGTTAAGCACGCAGAGACGGACGCTCCAGCGAAAGCGAAGCAGCGTGCGACCAAGAAAAGCGCGGCGAAGAAGAATCAAAGGGGAGGCAAGCGCAAGGCAGGACGTCCCAAAGGCAGCAAGAATAAAGACAAACGTCACGTTGAATGGAACGGCGAACTGAGAATGATGGAGCGACTGGTCAAAGTTGTTGGAACTGATTGGTGGACTCCTTCCCCTCACCTATCTGGTGCTGGATGGTCATTTCGGCAACAACAACGTTTGTCAGATGGTGCAGCAAAGTCTGGGGTTGCACCTGATCTCGAAACTGCGTCACGATTCGGCGCTCTACTTCGAGTACAAGGGTGAACAGAAGAAGTCTGGCCCCCGTCGTCGCTCTGGCGACAAGCTCAATTATCAGGCCATTCCAGAGCGTTATCAGATGGCGACCGGTCAGGACAAGGGGGATTCGCACTGATGTTTGCAAGCCACGATGTTGCACGAGTGCTTTGCCGACCCACTCCAATGTCGTGATCTGGTCAAAACCAATCTGGAGAGTGGCGTCCGCGCACATGCGGTGCTTTTTCAGCAGTGATCTCAAACTCACACGATACCCTGATTCACTACTATCGCCTGCGCTTCCAAATCGAGTTCAACTTCCGCGACGCTAAACAATTCTGGGGCATGGAGGACTTCGCGACCATCAAAGAACTCCCGTCACCAATGCAGTCAACCTTTCGCTCGTCATGGTTAATCTTTCTCATCGCCAGCTTGCCGATTTTCGCAGGTCACATCCCGACGCTGGTGTTTTGGATTTGAAAGCGTTCTTCCGTGGTCGTAGATATGTCCACGCAACCATTGAATTGCTTCCCGAACCACCCAATCCGAATATTATTGCTGCCATCCTTCACTATGTTGCCAGCATGGGCGCAATTCACTCGACTCAAGCTCTTATCACTCAACCATAGACTGGCGAAGGTATTGTTTCCAGTAAGTGAATTTTAGTCTTTCCATCGTCTGCTCCCTTGCGCCTAACTGCCCTTGCAGGCGCGATTATAGCACAGCCAGGCCAGGTTGGGCGCGCGCTTGCCGTGCGGCCAGCCAGTCGTCGATCTCCGCAAAGGACGTGCACACCGTGTCAGCGCCGGCCGCGGCCAATTGTGCAGCCGGGTAGGTGGTCGTCAGACCGAGCACCTGGCAACCGGCGCCCTTACCGGACAAGATGCCGTTGACGGAATCCTCGATCACCACACAGGCTTCAGGCGGTAACCCTAACCGCGCCGCCGCCTGCTGGTAAGGCGCCGGGTCGGGCTTGGTGCGCGTGACATCCTCCGCCGTCATCACTACATCGAAATAGCGGTGCAGATCGAAGCGATCAAAAGCCAGTTGTTGATTGCTGCGCAGTGACGATGTCGCCAGGCCAAAGGCTCGAAAGTGCGGGCGCGCGGTGCGGATAAACGCCAGCGCGCCCGGAATCGCCTGCAACCGGTCCGCTACGGCAAGATAGGCGACCTGCTTCTCGGCCAGCAGCGCGGCTACGGTAAAGCGGCCGCCGAGGTGCACGCGGTTGATGTGCTCAAGCAGCACCTCGTCGGGGATGCCCATGAATTCGTCAAAGAGCGCAGCGGGCAAGCTCACGCCATGCGCGGCCACCGCCGCGGCCACAGCGTCGTTATGCATGGCCTCAGAGTCGACGATCACGCCGTCAAGGTCGAAGAGAATTCCGTGAATGTTGTTCATAATGGTTTCCGGTAGAGATTAGGAGATTGGAGATTGAGAGATTGACAGAACTTCTCCTTGTCTCCCCCTCTCCCTGTCTCACAACAGAATCAACCCTGCTCGCGTTGCCCTCACCACCGCCTCAGTCCGGCTCTGCGCGCCGAGCTTGCCGAGGATGGCATTGACGTGGAACTTGATAGTGTTCTCGCTGATCGCCAGCGCGCGGGCGATCTCTTTGTTCGACAAACCTTCGGCCAGATGGCGCAGCACTTCCAGCTCGCGAGCGGAAAGCGGCTCGATCAGGTCGTTGGGAGCATGTGTAAAGGCTGGCGTCGCCAACAAGGTTTCGTCGAAGACCAGCAGCCCTTGCACCACCGCGTGCAAGGCCGCCGCCATTGGGCCGGCGTCACTGGTGCGCGTCAACAACCCGCGCGCACCCGCTGACTGCACGAGCGCCGGCCAGCGCGTCCACGGCCAGCAACGCCACCACCGGCGTGGCGTGCGCTTCGACAAACTTGCCCAATGTCGCAAGTGGGTCTTCCGGCATCCAGCCGAGATCCCAGAGCACGACATCGGGCAGAAAGGCGCTGAGCATGACGGCCAAGTCTGCTTCGCTGCTGCTCTGTCCTGCCACGGCGACGTGTGGCGCGGTGGCCAGCAACGCGGCCAGCCCAGCGCGCGCCAGCGGGTCGTCGGCGATAATCAAGACTTTAGTTGCGCCCAAAGCTTCAACCGACATCGTGATTACGCCGGCTCATCGTCGTGCTGCTGCCACTGCATCGTGTACAGGTTGTAGTAAACTCCTTGTTTCTCCAGCAACGCTTGATGGCTGCCCCGTTCGACGACGCGCCCGCGATCCATCACGATGATCTGGTCGGCGTTGACGATGGTGCTCAGCCGATGCGCGATCACAAAGCTGGTGCGCCCGGCCATCAACGTATCCATCGCACGCTGGATGATCTGTTCCGTGGCGGTGTCGACGCTGCTCGTCGCCTCATCCAGGATCAGGATGCGGGTCGGCGAGCAGCGCGCGCGCAAAGGAGAGAATCTGACGTTGACCCGCGCTGAAGTTGCCGCCGTTTTCCTCGACATGCGTATTGTATCCTTCAGGCAGCGTCCTGATAAAGTCGTGTGCGCCCACAGCTTTCGCTGCGGCAATTACTTCCTCGTCCGTGGCGCTTAAGCGTCCATAGCGGATGTTGTCCACCAGTGTGCCGCTGAAGAGAAACGGATCCTGCAAGACGATGCCCATTTGCGAGCGCATGCTGGCGAGCGTGACGCGCCGCACATCGCAGCCGTCGATCATCACCGCGCCGCCGGTCACGTCGAAGAAGCGCGCCAGGAGGCGAATCACGGTGCTTTTGCCCGCGCCGGTTTCGCCGACGAGTGCAATGCGCTGGCCAGGCTCGGCGTGGATCGATACATTTTCCAGCACCGGCTCGTTGTCCTTATAGCGAAACGCGACCTGTTCGAAATCGACGCGCCCGCTCATCGGGCCAATGTCCACGGCATCCGGCGCATCGGCCAGGTCGGGGGCGGTGTCGAGCAAGGAAAAGACGCGCTCGCTGGAGGCCATCGTCGCCTGAAACGTGTTGTAGCGCTGCGCCAGCTCGCGGATGGGGTCGAAGAAGCGCTCGACGTAAAGCACGAAGGAGACGAGCACGCCGGCGCTCAACGCATCGCCCATCACCAGCCAGCCACCCACGCCGACGACCAGCGCGGTCGACAGCGAGCCGAGAAAATCGACGCCGGGGAAAAAGATGGCCGACAGTTTGGCGGCGTGAACGTTGGCGTCGAAAAAGGAACGGTTGAGGTCGTCGAAGTGCCAGAAGTTGCGCCGCTCCCGGTTGAAGCTGCGCGCCCGCGGATGCCGACGATCGACTCGTTGAGATAGCCGTTGATAATGGAGAGCCGCTGCCGCGTGGCGCGGTAGACGTCGCGCACGTGCTTGCGCCAGTAGTTCGTCAGCAGCATCATCACGGGCACGAGCGCAAAGGTGACGAGCGCCAGCCGCCATTCCATCAGCAGCATCACCACCGAGATGCCGAGCAGGTTGAAGGTGGAGCGGGTCAGGCCGGTGATCGACCACGTGATAAATTCCTGCAACACGCCGACATCGCCGATCAGCCGGCTCATCAGCCGGCCGACGCTCATGTTGTTGTGGAAGCTCATCGACAAGCTGTGCAGATGCCGGAACAGCTCGGCGCGCAGATCGGTGATGACGCGCGTGCCGACAAAGGCCATGATGTGGACGCGACGCCGGCCTGTCAACCACTCGGCGATGGCGACAACGGCAAAGATCAGCGCCCACTGGTGGAGCGCGTCACGATCGCCGGTCGCAATGCCATCGACCGCACGCCCGATGATCCACGGCCCACTCACGGAAAGCGCCGTCGAGACCGCCATGAAGAGCACCGCCCACACAAGCTGACGCCGGTAGGGACGTACATAGCCGAAAAGTCGCGCCAGCAGCCGGCTATCGTAGGCTTTGCCCAGCACGTCATCGTCGCCGCCGTAGAGCAACCGTTCGATTTTCGCCTCGCGCCGCCGCCGTGCTTCCGGCGTATCCTGGGGGCGCTTCCAGTTGAATGTCGAATAGGCCATTGCTGTTGTCTCCTTGTGGTGCTGTCTAAAGGGTGACAGTCACTTCCAAAAGTGACTGTCACCCTTTGCAAAAGCCCAAACTATCTCACAGCCTCGCGCATGTATTCTTCCTGTGCCTTCAACTGGAGGTCGTAGATCGTGCGATAGAGGCCGTCTTCGCGCAGCAGTTCCTCGTGCGTCCCGTGCTGGGCGATGCGACCGCCGTCGAGTACATAGATACAATCGGCGTTTTTGAGCGTCACCATGCGCTGCGCAATGATAAACGTGGTGCGGTTGCGCATCAGCGTCGCCAGCGCCTCCTGGATCAAGTGCTCGGTCTGGGTATCGACGCTGCTGGTGGAGTCGTCGAGGATGAGCACCTTGGGGTTGTAGAGCAGCGCGCGCGCAATGGCGACGCGCTGCCGCTGCCCGCCGCTGAGCGTCACCCCGCGTTCGCCCACGTGCGTGGCGTAGCCGTCCGGAAAGCGCATGATGAAGTCGTGAGCATTGGCCGCCTTGGCCGCCGTAATCACTTCGTCGTCCGCAACGTTTTCGATGCCGTAGGCAATGTTCTCACGGATGGTCGTGCTGAAGAGAAATGGCTCTTGCAGCACCATGCCGATATGGCTGCGCAAGCTTTGCAGTTGGATGGTGCGCACGTCGATGCCGTCGATCAGCACGCGCCCGCCCGATGGGTCGTAGAAACGCGGCAGCAGCGAAACCACCGTGGACTTGCCCGAACCGGTCGGGCCAACCAGCGCAATCGTCTTGCCGGGCGGCGCCTCGAAATGGATGTCGTGCAGGACGCGGTCGCTGCTTTGGTAGGCAAAGGAGACATGCTCCAGGGTGACGCGCCCCTCGATCTGCGGCAGCGCGACCGCGTCCGGCGCATCCTCGATCTCAATGGGTGTGTCGATGATCTCAAAGACGCGGCTGGCGCTGGCGCTGGCGGTCGCGGCCAGGTTGACGAGGTTGCCCAGTTGCTGCGCCGGCCCGTTGAGCATCAGCAGATAGGAGATCATGGCAAAAAGCGTGCCCACACTGATCGCGCCGTCGATGACCATGGCGCCGCCAAACCAAAGCATGAGAAAGACGCCGACGGCCAGCACAAAGGTGAAGAGCGGCCAGTAGTCGCCCCAAGTGCGGATGACGCCCATGCGACGGCGGAACCATTCATCGCTGATGTCGTCAAACTTGGCGAATTCATGCGGCTCGCGCGCAAACGCCTTGACGACGCCGATGCCGGTCATGCTTTCCTGCATCACCGTGGAAAGCATGCCGAGCTGCTCCTGGATGCGCTGGAACATGGGGCGCACCACCATGCCAAAGCGCAGCCCCAGCCCCACCAATGCCAGCACCGGCCCCAGCGCCAACAGCGCCAACTGCCAGTTCTGCCAGAACATCGACGCGACGACGCCGGCGATCAGCAGGATCACGCTGGTCAATTCGAGCAGGCCGATGCCTGCAAAGCGCTCGGTCTCAGCGATGTCGCCGGTGGCGCGGCTCATCAAATCGCCTGTGTGCGAGCGGTCGTAGAAGCTGAAAGGCAGCCGCTGCAAGGCGATGTAATAGTCATCGCGCAGATCGTAGGCGGTGCGGTGAGTCAACCATTCACCCCAGTAGCGCTGGACAAAGCCAGCCGCCACGCGCACGAGCGCAATGCCCAGGATCAGCGCCGACGCGCCGAACAGCACCCAGGGGTCCTTTTGCTCCAACCCCTGGTCGATCGTCTGCTTGATCACCTGAGGCACAAACAGGTTGAGCAGCGTCGCCCCCAGCATGGCCAGATAGGTGACAGAGACTTGCGTTTTGTACGGCCGAAGATAGGAGAACAGCCGCCGATAGACCGCCAATTTTCCGGTCATAATCAAAACTCCTCAATTCGACAACTCACCCGGCTCGCGGACGTCCCGTCCGCCTTAAATTTGCAGACGCGACGCCTGTGCGCCCAGAGTGCTTCCTGGCAAAAGAAAAGTCGTGGGCAATAGCGCTCCCCACGACTTGTTGCTCCATACCTGTGCGCCTTCATCATCAGCGCATCTTTCCAGGGAACCACCGGGTTAATCCGCCCGACCGTCACCCCTCTGGGGAGGCGCGGGCTTCAATTCAAGTCGAGGATGCCGGCTGTCCATAAATTCGCTCCTGGAAAGGAATGGATTTAATTAGATAGACAACGATAACAACCATCTGCGCCTTTGTCAAAAATCGGTGCGCAGCTAGACCATTGCTTTATCACAGGCGGCAACTCAGGATTCTCTTTGACATTTGTTATCCTCTGAAATAAGATTCCAGCTTCAGCCGGGTCTGTTTATCAATATTTATCGGCTTTTACCACTGCTTGCTTCCATCATCTATCATCATCTTGCCAATTTTCTCTGGGGTGTTCATGACGCACATTGATACCCTTTACCTGATCCATCATAGCGATACTGACATCGGCTATACGCACGACCAGCCGATTGTCTTTGACATGCACGAACGCTTTCTCAGCGAGGCGCTGGTGCTGGCCGAGCGCGATGCGGACCGCGAAAGCGACGCCGCGTTTCGCTGGACCGTGGAGAACACCTATGTGCTCGAGCGCTGGCTGCAACACGCGTCCTCGCGTGACGTGGAGCGCTTCCTGGCGATGGAGCGCGCCGGCCGCATCGAGGTGACCGGCATGTTTGCCAATCTCACGCCGCTGCTCGACGCCGACGAATTGATCGAAAGCCTGCAACTGGCGGGCCGGCTGCGCCGCGACTATGGCTTCACCATCACCTCGGCCATGAATTGCGACGTCAACGGCGAGAGTTGGCCGCTGGTCGATCTCCTGCTCGACGCCGGCATCGAAGGCTTTACGATGGCGATCAACACCCATTTTGGCGGCGCGCCGCTGGCCCGGCCCAATCCCTTTTACTGGCAAGGTCCCAGCGGTCGTGCCATCCTTGCCTACAGTGGCTGGCCCTACGACCAGGGCTGGCGCTATGGCATCGGTCGCAGCTTGGAAGAATTTGAGAACATCTGGTGGCCGCGCGTCGCACAGCGACTGGACGCGATCGACTATCCGCTGCCCGTGGTCATGGTGCAGAGCTACCATCCCTTTGGCGACAACGGCTCGGCCTTCAACGGCTTCGTCGCCTGGATCGAGCAGTGGAACGCATCGGGTAAAGGGCCGCACATCAAGCTGGCGACCCCGCGCCAATGGTGGGCGGCCGTCAAGGAGCACGCCGGCAGCCTGCCGACCTATCGGGGCGACTGGACTGACTTCTGGAACTTTGGCTGTGGCAGCAGCGCGCGCGAGCAGACGATCAACCGGCAGAGCCGCACGCGGTTGCGCACGGCGGATGCGCTTGCCATCGCAGGGGTGGGGGGCGAGGCGCAAGGCGCCAATCTCGATCCGTGGCTCGACCGCTCGCTGGCGCGCTACCGCCAGGCCGCGTGGGACAACTTGATCTTCTGGGACGAGCACACGTGGGGCGCCGACATTGCGGTCTCGCGTCCAGACGCCGACGACACGGTTAGCCAATGGCATCATAAGGCGCACTTTGCTTATCAGGCGCGCAGCCTGAGCCTGCTGCTCCAGCGTGATGCGCTCGCCGCGCTGGCGCGGCAGGTGGAACGCGCCGCGCCGGACGACATCGTCGTCGTCAACCCGCTGCCGTGGGAACGCACAGTCAGCGGCGAGGTGGCGAACTGGGTGCTCACCCCGCGCGGCACGGCCGACGACACGACGGCCGGACGCCACTTCCAGGATCGCGCGCCGCACGTGCGGCGTGTGCAGATCGCCAACGCAGCCACGGCCCGTTGACCTGGAGGCGGAGCACAACCTGTTGCCGCCGACCTCTGTGCCGGCCTTTGGCTACACCGTCGTGCCGCGCAGCCACCTGCGCACTTACACGTTGGGCGACAACGCCAGTGAGGATGCTACGGTCGAGAATCAGCATCATTGCCTGACGTTCGACACGGAGACCGGCGGCGTCCTCCGCTGGCACGACAAGCGCCTGCATCACGAATGGGTCGACGACAGCGCCGGTTATTCACTCAATACGTTTGTCCACGAAGAGGTGGCCGATCTCGATCACCCGTGGCCGCGGCATCGCCTTTTTCAGATGAAATGGGACTCCGAGCAGATCGAACGCGCGCGCGGCTGGAAACCTGGCTGGCGTGCGCGGCGCCGGACGCCGGCCAAGGTGCTGGCGCACCATGTCTTCCGCTTGCCGACCGGGATCGAGGTCATGCAGGTGCTGGAAGCGCCGGGCATCGCGGGCGCGCTGGTGCAAAGCACCTTTCTCCCCGATGGCGCGCAGTGGGTGGAATTCCGTGCGCAATGGCGCATGGGTGCAACCGTCCACCCGGAGGCCACCTACCTGCTCTATCCCTTCCACCTGCTTGATGCAACGGCGCGGTTCGACCTGGGCGGTCAGGCGATCGTTCCCGGCAAGGAGCAGATTCCGGGCGTCTGCTACGATTACTTCACCGTGCAAAACTGGGTCGACTTCAACAATGGGCAGCTTGGCGTCACCATTGCCACGCCCGACAACCCGATGGTGCAGCTTGGCGATTTTCACTTCGGACACAACCAGGCAGGCTTTGCGTTGGAGCGCGCCATGCTGCTCGGTTGGGTGACCAACACCTACTGGGAAACCAACTTCCGGGCGCAGCAACCGGGGCTGGTGACGGCGCGCTATCGCGTGCAGCCCTATGCCGGTGCCTTTGACGAAGCGCAGGCGCACCGCTTTGGCTTGGAGGCGGCCCACGACGCGCTGTTGCTCCAGCATCTTGGCGAACCAACGCCGCAGACGCCGTGGCCTGCAACCGGCTCGCTGCTGGTTTTGCCGCAGCCGCCGGTGCTGACCCTGCACGTGCAGCCGGTCGATGACCACATCGTGGTGCGGCTGCTCAACGCCAGCGACAACCCGCAGACCGCAACCCTCGGCGCCGGGCTGATGCAAATCGCCGGCGCGGCGCGGTGCGATCTCTTCGGCGCGCCGGTGGAAGCATTGACGGTGGCGCAAGGCAAAATCGCCGTCGAGCTTGCACCGCGCCAGGTCGCCGTGCTGAGGGTGTGGCGGGCATAAAAGTAAGACATGCACCATCTGGGTTTCTGCCAGAAACCCAGATGGTGCATGTTGTAGCGTGGATGATTGGTGGACTGTCAGGCAACTTGTCGTACTGCTCTGTATTCAAAGCCGCCGCTCTGCGTGTGGGATAACTGCGATTTTCAACTATTTCCCAAAATACACAGCAGATGGCATACTTCTTTGGCAGCGAGCAGCGTCGATTTTCTCTGGAAGCACCAGCCCCGTTTATGGATCCCAAAGCACCGTCGGCAGGCAATTCAGCAGAAGCTGCGCCACCAGTTCAGCCCCGCAGGGGGACAGAGCAAGAGCAGCCGCGCCCGGCCGCATGGAAAGCGAAGGAGCTTGCTCTGGCCGGCGCGTTGCGCGAAAGCCTGGTTGCCCTTACCAGCTCTCCCAGCGCCGACGCCATTATGGAGCAGATCCTCGACTCAGTGGCCAGCGTCGTCCCCTACGAAGGCGCCACGATCCTGCTGTTCGAACAAAACCAGGCGCGAATTGCGTATGTCCGCGGCTTTCCAGCAGCGTCACTATTGCCGCTCAAGACTGCCCTCATCCCGACGGAAAATTCCCATTTCCGCGAGGTGCTGGAGACCAAACAGCCCTACCTTGTCGTCGATACGCAGCAAGACCCCAACTGGTTTATGGTTGCTGGCAGTGAGTGGATTCGCGCCAGCATTGGGGCGCCGATCATCATCCAGGATCAAGTAGTTGGCCTGATTGCGATCGACAGCAGTGCACCGGGGCGTTTCGATGCAAACGACATGGCGCGCGTGGAATTATTTGCCCGCTACGCGGCGCTGGCTGTCAGCAACGCCTACCAAAGCGACGTGCTTGCCCAACTCGTCTATGCACGGACGGCGGAATTGGAGCAGGCCAAAGCGGCGCTGGAGGACCAGGAGGCTTTACTGCGCAGCGCACAGCGCATCGCTCATGTAGGCAGTTGGGTGTCCGATCCGGCCATGCAGCAGTCAACCTGGTCCGAGGAACTCTTTCGCATCAGCGGCTTCGATCCTGTGCAGGGCGCGCCTGGTGTGGCGGCAATTGCCGCCACTTTACAGCCCGACCAGCGCGAACGGCTGATTGCCCTAACGCAGCAATTCGAGCAGATGCATGAGCCGGTTGAGGTCGAAATCAGCTTTATCCATCCCCAAGATAGGGCGCTGCGACATACGCTCGTGCGCGCCGAATTGGTCGGCGCCTCGCGCCTGGCCCAACGTGTGCAAGGGATTGTGCTTGATATCACCGAACGCAAACAGGCGGAGGAAATGCTGCGCCAGGCGTTGGCAAGCGAAAAAGAGCTTAACGCGCTCAAGTCGCGTTTTGTTGCGATGGCCTCGCATGAGTTCCGCGCCCCTCTTAGTGTGATATTGGCGAACATCGAGATGCTGTTGGAGACCTGGCAGCGCCTGTCGCCTGAAACGTGCGAGCACCGGCTGCAGATCATTCAAGCACAGGCGACCGGGTTGAATGAGATCATTCGACGGCTGCTTGAATTGTCACAGCTTCAGGCTGGCACGATTGTTTTCCGGTCGGAGCGGCTCGATCTCGCAAATATCTGCCGCGAAGTGATGTTGCAAGTACAAGCGGCGATGCCTGATGGGCCGCCCATCCGGCTGGACAGCGCTGCGCTCCAGATTTGGGTGAAAGGGGACGCGCTCTACGTATATCGCATCGTCAGCAACCTTGTCGCCAATGCCTACAAATACACGCTGTCTGATGCGCCTGTAGAGATTACTATCGCACCTGTCGACGGCTGTGCGCTTTTGTGCGTCGAAGACCATGGCATCGGCATCGAGCCAACTGACCTGGCGCACATTTTCGAGCCGTTTCAGCGTGGCGTCAATGTAAAGAGCATCTCCGGCAGTGGGTTGGGCATGGCAATCGTCAAGCAACTCGTCGAGTTGCACAACGGCCAGATTATCGTGGAAAGCGAAGTGGGGCGCGGCACACGTGTTGCCTTGCAACTGCCGTCGGCGCCAGCATAGAAAAGCTGCGTAGCTGCGTAGGTCGGGCTACTAGCCCGACGTGGTGAGTCAACAATGCGTTGTTGATCTATCAACTTATGATCGGAAATTACTATGCAAATGGTTGAACTGTCCACGGCGGCTCTCAAAGCGTCGGTGCTCTGCCTGGGGGGAGGCCCGCTGGGCAGTACGCTGGATGAGCAGGCGTCCTTTGCGCTGCTCGACGCCTTTGTCGATGCGGGCGGCAACTTTATCGACACGGCAAAGGTTTATGCCGACTGGTTGCCCGGCGAGCGCAGCGTCAGCGAGAGGACGATCGGGCGCTGGCTGCGTGCGCGCAACTTGCGCGCGCAGATTCTCGTGGCGACCAAAGGCGCGCATCCCGATCTCGCCACGATGCACCGGTCGCGCCTGTCGTCCCAAGCGATCGTCGCCGACCTGGAGCAGAGCCTGCGGAGCTTGCAAGTGGAGGCTATCGACCTCTACTGGCTGCATCGTGACGATCCAAAGCGTCCGGTCGAGGAGATCATCGACGCGTTGCAGGCGCAGATGCAGGCGGGCAAAATCCGCGCTTATGGCTGCTCGAACTGGCGCACCGAGCGCGTTGCCGCGGCCCAGGCATATGCGCAACGGCGCGGCTGGCCCGGCTTTGTCGCCAACCAGATGCTGTGGAGCCTGGCCGCGGTCGAACAGCACGCGCTGCCCGATCCAACCATGGTGGCGATGGATGCGTCGCTCCAAGCCTGGCACCGGCGCACCGTGCTGCCTGTCATCCCTTACGCGTCGCAGGCTAACGGCTTTTTTCAGCGCCTTGCTGATGACCGGCTGGCCGGCCTGAATGACGCCAGCCGCCGCCTCTACGACACGCCGCAGAATCGGCGCCGCTTTGCGCGCGTACAAACGTTGGCCGCGGAGAGCGGCCTGTCGATCACCGCCATCGTGCTCGGCTATCTGCGCGGCCAGCCTTTCCCGGCGATCCCGATCATCGGCTGTCGCACACTCGCCCAGGTGGAAGATAGCTGTCGCGCCGCCGACGTGAAGCTGAACGCGGCGCAGATCGCTTTTTTGGAGGGCGAAAGGGAAGAATAAGACGCGGATGACGCGGATCGGGCGGATTTACACGGATCAGAAAAATCCGCTTAAATCCGCCCGATCCGCGTCATCCGCGTTCCATCTCTGCCTCTATACCGAGGTGAAAGATCAGCACCCAGACGAGCATCAATTCCGGCAGCGCGTAGCTGACGTCGATCAGCCCGTGGGCGAGTCCAGCCGCGGCCGCGGCCAGACAGCCGAGCGCCAGCGCGGCTTCGTGTGGCTGCAAGACGCTGCTTTGCAGCCAGCGCCAGAGGCCAAAGACGCCGGCGCCCAGCCAGCCCATCCCCAGCACCAGACCGGGCAGCCCCAGCCGCGTCCACCAGTCCAGCAGCACGTTGTGCGGGTGATTAAGATTCGGCTCCTGCCACGCGGTTGGCAGCAAGTAACCGCTGCGGTAATGATAGAGAAATTGATCCGGCCCCACGCCCAGCAGCGGGTGATCGAGCGCCATCTGCCAGGCGCTGCGCCACAGTTGCACGCGCAAGAAGCCGGTGCCCTGCTCGAAATCCAGCAGCCGCTGGAAGCGCTCCGCGCCGAGAAAGGGCGCCAGCACCCCCGCGCCGATCAGCGCCAGCGCAGCGAGCAGCACGAGCGGCGCCACCGGACGCCCCTGCCGGCGCAGCAGCCAGAAGCCGCCCACGCCCAGCACCAGCAGCGCGGCGGGCGCGGCGAGCAGCAGCGTCCCCTTGCTGAAGGTGAGCAGCCAGGCCAGCGCCTGCGGCGCGGCCAGCATTGCCCACAGCACGCGCTGGCGGCGCGCAGGCAGCAGCAGCACCAGCGCCAGCGTGACCGGAACCGTGCGGTCCAGATAGAGCGCCAGGTTGTTGGCCGAATCGTAGAGCGCCTGCACGCGGCGCACGCCTTCGGCCGCGGAGACAAAGCCGCTGCCGGTGGCAAAGCCCCACAGCCCGATCAGCGAAACGGCGCTGGCGCCCGCGGTCCAGCCGGCCACCAGCAGCCAGCGCTCGCGCCGGCTGCTGCGACCTGCGCAGGAGCGCAATCAGCAGCAGGGCGAAGATCAGCGCGTTGAGAAAGACCGTGCGCCACTCGCGCAGCGCCAGCGCTGGATAGCGCACATCGACGCTGGCGGCCAGCGCCCATGCCACGACCAGCGCCAGCAAGAGCAAGGTCACCTGCTGGACGCGCGCGACTGCCTTCTGCGCGGTGAAAGGTTCGACGCCCGCCAGCCAGAGCAGCACGCGACGCCCCACGAGCACCGCTACGCCGCCCGCCAGGCCGACATCGATGATGCCAAGCGCTCGCCCCGGCAGCAGCGGCAGCGAGATCGCGTACGCGGCCGGCAGGGCAAAGAGCAGCGCCGCCAACCAGAGCGCCGGTCGCAGCAGCCCTGCCATACCAATCAGCGCTACGCCGGCGATCGTCACCGGCCACCACAGCCCCAGCGTCCCTGCGATCACCAGCGCAGCGCCGGCAGCCAGCATGATCCATGCCGCGGGATGCTCGGAGGTTTCTACGAGGCGGCGAAAGAAAGGCAGCGCTACGGATGCCGGTCGCGGCGCACGCACACTTTGACGGCTGGTTGCAACGGCCAGCGACCATCCTACGAGCCAAAGCCCGGCCAGCAGCAGAAGAAGCCCTGGCCATGCCGGCGCATCGAGCAACGCGCGCCGCCCGTTTGCCGCGAAGAGTACAGACGATGGCGGATCGACGGCGACCGCACGCAGCGGCGTCTGCCCCCAGCCGCGCCAGAATTCCAAGCGGACGGTGTGCTCACCTTCCAGCGCGCTGCCAGCTTCCTGGAAGGTGGCGGCGCGCTGCACTTCGACCCAACGCTGCCGTGTTTCCGCGGCTTGCCCGGCCAATTCGGGCGCCAGCAGCGTCGTGTAGCCGGCTGCCGCGCCCTGGCTGTCGAGGTTGTCTGCGATGGCGGCCAACCGGTTGGCCGGTGCGCCGTCCACGCTGGCGTAGAGATAGGCCCAAAAGTCGCCCGGCGCCAGCAGCAGCCAGAGCGCGTCGCCGGTGTAGGTGAAGGTAATGACGCCCGCCGGCTCGCGCAGGGAATCATCCGGCTCGGCCGGGTCGGCGCCGGCCTCACTCACCTGCCAGCCGGGGGAGTAGGCGAAAAGCGGGCTATCCGCCGCAGCCACGGTGCCGGGCGTCAACGCGGTGACCGTGGCGGGCGTGGCGCCGCAGCCGGGGCACGTCCGCCACGCGATCGTCAGCAACAGCCAGAGCAGGCCGAGGGCAACGAATAGCCCGCCGGCCAGGCCGCGCTGGCGGCTGTCGCGAGCATGACCCTTTTGTGTGACATCAACGCTCATCATAGAGGGCAGTCTATCATAGAGCGCGCAGAAGGCGCGCGCCGCACACGTCATTTTGCAGGGTGCGCGGCGTGCTGTAATCAGAAAATCCGCACAGACAGAAAATCGGTTTGGAGGATTTCGGCAGGGAAGCCATCGTTCAGGTGCATAAACGGGGTGTGTTCACCTTGCTGAACGCACTGCGCGAAAAACATGGGATCGAGAAAGGGGAAACCTTCCGGATCGTTGACCTGGACGGCGGTTTCATTTTGACGCCGATGGTGGCGGAATTGGCGCGCGAAATTGAACGCGCCCGCATCGAGGCAGGATTGGCAGCGCGGTGCGCACAGGATACCGCAGCCATTTTGGCAGGCGCAAGAAGTGGTTGAGGAACCGCGGCAACGGATAAGTCGGTCGTAGACGGGGGACAGCAGTTCATGGCCACGGACGATAGGCCGGCGGCGGCTGACGGGAGGAACCCACGGGGTGATTACTCCTGCAGGTGGCAATGGCGTCAAGGGCGATAGGTTAAGGAAGCAGTGCAGGCAGGAAACCGCCAACGAACGCATCGCCCAGACCGATCGTGGTGGCATTCGACTGTTCGACCTGTGCGACTGGCACACAGCACACTTTTTCGGAGAGCAGCGCTTGGATTGCATCAGCAAATCGGGCGCCTGCCGGATTCGGCGCAAGACCTTCGATCTCTTTGTAATTTTCTACCGTGAAATTATCGCCATAACGGAAGCGCGTCGTGGCCATGGTAACGCCGCCTTTGAGCGCCTTGGCAACCCGTCCTGCCCCTTGGCCATAGGCAAGCGCCCAATGCATGGAATGGACGACGATGATAGGGACACGGACCTGGGTTTGTAAATCCGCCAGCGCGTCCTTGACCTGCAAGGCATCGAGCAGATCCAGTTTTTTCCCCAGATGGGCTTGTAGTTCGTCTTCATTGAGGCTAAAGATCGTGATCTTCTTTGCCAACGTCGCGTGAATCAATGCGCTAAAGCTTGCATCATAAAACCCCGCGTCTTCATAATAGACCAGCGCATCTTTGGGGAGTTTCTCCATGATTCTCAAAAGAGTTTCCAGTCGGTAGGTCAGGAGCTCCTTGCTCTGCATCGCGTTAAAGCCTGAAATCAGAAAGATCGGTGCGTCTGCGATCAGGTTGGCAAAGTCTTCATTGAGCCGCATGACGATATTGTCGTTATCATGATGATAGATAATCCGATTGGCTCGGCTGGTATAAAGTTCGATGTCGCCGGCGCACACGCAAGTGGTATTGCCAAATTGCACAATCAAGTGTGGATACGCACTCTCTTTTGGATTGCTACAAACATAGGGGCTATCTTGTGGGATGAGTCTGCGCACATGCTCATTGATGGTGACCAGATGCAGCGCCGAGGTATAGCCTAGTTTGCGCATGGCAATAGCGGCGCGCACCGACGTCCCGCCGAGCGTGACGTTCATTGCGAAATGCTGCGCAAATTGCTCAATGACAGCCGGCGAGGAGACCCAGCGTTCACCGCCTGTCCCGGATTTCAGGAAGCTCAGGATCGAGATCACCAGGTCACGTTCGCTCGTGATTACGCCGGTCAGCAGACAACTCGTCAGCACGGATGGCGTAGCGGGTGATCAGCGCTTCAATGACCTTCGAATTCCAGACGATCTCATAGTCGATGTTATTGCCCAGGCCCAAGGCGATGTTTGCTTGCATGGCTCTTCTTCACATTTCTGCTGGCATGAAAAGCTCGCTTTATCGGGAACAGTTTTCTAACAAACTGTTTCATAAAGCGAGCTCATGATCATATGCGTTCGATTACCGAACCCTGTCCCCAGCAGGCGGGCACGCCTTGAGCGTGCTTCCACACTACCATACTTGATAAAGTGCAGCCTTCCGGTTGCATTGAAGAGGTCAATTTTATGATGGCATACCTTTTTCATTGCTTCGATGCACGGTGGGTAGATCGAGTTTGGCTCGCGAAGATGGGGGTCTGCCAGGACTTCACGGCATTTCTGGTAAAAAGCATCCTTGATATCGCTGGAGATATTGATCTTGTTGATGCCCAGCTTGACGGCCGCAGCAATCTCGTCGTCAGGGTTGGCCGAACCGCCATGCAGCACCAGGGGGATGTTTACCCGAGAGGCAATCTCCTTCAGCAGGTCGAGCTTCAACTCGGGCTTTCTGTCTTTCGGATAGATCCCATGCGACGTGCCAATCGCAACGGCCAACGTATCCACACCGGTTGCCTCAACGAAGGTGACAACATCATCGGGATCGGTATAGATGATTACGTCTGAACCGGCTTCCGCCTCAGGCCCGGTTGTGCCAATCGTGCCCAACTCGCCTTCGACGGAAACATTGACCGAATGGGCAAGCGCCACGATCTGCTTGGAAATCTCAATATTTTGTTCGAGTGGGAATAAGGATGCATCGATCATGACGGAGGTGAACCCGCACTGGATGGCCTCCATGATCTGTCCTAAAGATGAGCCATGGTCCAAATGGATACAGACAGGCACAGATGCCTTGTTCGCTTCCGCAACCGCGGCGGCCACAAAGGACGGACGAACAAAACTCAACTCGTCCGGGTGAATCGCAAGGATAACCGGAGATTGCTTTTCTTCAGAAGCTTCGATCGCACCCCGTAGGAGCATATTGCTGCTGATATTAAAAGCCGGCACCGCAAAATAGTTTGCATGGGCAACTGCCAACAGGTCTTTCATATTCAATAACATTGTACTTCCTCCATAATTTGTAACGAATCAAGTCAAGCGAACACTAAGAAAAAATGGGTCAACCCGATCTCGTGTGGTTACGTGCCGGGGACGGGCTTGCGGTGCTTCGGTCGAGCAGACAACGATCAGCCCGTCCCCGGCACGTAAGACCCGACCACATGAATCCCGGTTGAGCCGAAAAAATGATAAAAAGACGCGCTTACCCTTTGACGGATCCTGCAGTCATACCTGCAATGAAGTAACGTTGAAAAAACAGGTAGAGGATCAAGACCGGTAAACAGCCAAGCACACTCATCGCCATCATTTCATTCCATTCATAGGAATGCTGACCCATCAGCAAGGCAATCCCAACAGGAACTGTGCGCATATCGGTCGTTTTCGTCAAGGTGAGCGCAAACAGGAATTCGTTCCACGCCTGCATGAAGGTGTAGATGCCGGTAGCGACCAGACCAGGTAAGGAAATCGGTATCAGCACTCTCCACAGCGCAACAAAACGACTCCCGCCATCCATCATCACGGCCTCATCCAATTCCTTGGGCAGGGTATTAAAATAACCCGTCATCATGATGATGGCGTAGGGAAGTGTGAAGACCATGTAGGTGAGCACCAAAGCGGCATAGGTGTTGAACAACCTGAGCGCAACAATCAGACCGAAGTACGGGATCAACAGCGTGATCGGCGGCACCGCCTGTACACCGATGATGATCATATTCAATGGTCTTTTGAAGATGAACTGGTATCTGCTAAAACTATAGCCCGCCAGGCTTCCCACAATCAAGGTAAACAGCGTGACCAACAGGGCCACCAGATAACTGTTGAAAAAGTAGCGCAGCTTTTCCGAGCTGGTGAGCACGGACAAGTAGGCGCTAAAGGAAAATGATTCTGCAACAAGGCGCGGCGGATACGCAAAGATTTCCGTATTCGACTTCAGCGAGGAGGAGAGCATCCAAAGCACCGGAAAGCCGGCATAGACGGCGCCAGCCAACAGCGCAATGATCACCAATCCCTTTGAAATCGTAGTCCTGGCCGATTTCGGAATCACATTATTCATCGCTGGCTTTCTGTTGCCTCACATAGAACAGGGCCACAATCATCGACAAGACCAAAATGATGAATGCACTTGCCGACGCTCGCGAAAACTCGTAGGAGCTAAAGGCCGCATTTATAGGTAAACGTACTCAACATCTCCGTCGCGCGGATAGGCCTACCGCCGGTGGTCATCCAGATTAGGTGAACTGATGCATGGTGCAGATAAAATCCAGCATGGCCAGGCTGATGATAATCGTCTTCAGTTGCGGGAGCGTGATGTAGCGGAAAAGTTGGCGGCCATTGGCGCCGTCGATGGTGCCGGCCTCATAGAGTTCGCCGGGAATCCCCTGTAGACCGGCGAGGAGGCTGACCATATAGAAGGGATAACCCGCCCAGATGTTGATGAATGTAACGGTCTGCAATGCCAACTGCCGGGAACTCAACCATTCAATTTTTGTGTCGACGAGACCCATCGAAAGCAGGATGTAATTGATCACCCCGTTTGGATTGAGCATCAGCCGCCAAAGGATGGCGATGATCGTGGCAGTGAACACCCACGGTAATACATAGACCACACGGAAAAGAGCCTTGGTGAATGGGCCAAGCAGTTTCGTATTTAAGAGGGTGGCAAAGGACAACCCAAGAATCAGGTGAAAGACAACGCTCATGACCGTAAAGTACAGCGTATTAAAGATAGCCTGCTGAAAAGCGCTGTCCGTGATGAGGTCTACATAATTTGAAATCCCCACAAAGACCGGATTCTTATTCATGATGACGTTATCCATCAAGGAATAAGAAAAGACCATCACCCGATCGGAGAGCGACAAAATCGGCTAACAACAGAGCGTGGGCAACAAATAGCCAAAGGGAACAAGCTTTTTCGTAATTCGTTGCATCGGTCAATATCTCAGCGAGTTAGCCGGAGGGTGCAAGGCAGTGCTGCCTTGCACCCTCCGCGTCACAACAATCGAACTGCTTTCAGCGGAAACGTGTGGCTAGAACTTTGTCATCCAGGCTTCCTGAGCATTGTTGAGGGCCTCATCCAGCGTCTGGCTGCCATCCAGGTAGAGCTGGAATTGCTCGTCGAACAGGCGCATCAACTCTTCGGCAACCGGGAGGCCGGTGAATTCGTTGGCAAGATAGCCAGTCTGGAAGACTTCGAAGGCCGCGGCAAACAGTTCATCGGTCTGAACAAAATCAGGCGTGGAATTGACGTTGCCCGGGAATGCATTGGCAATCGACGACAGATTGGTGTTGGTCTCTGCACTCATCAGGAACTGGACCAGCTTCCAGGCTTCGGCCGGGTGCGGGCTGTTGGCCGCAACACCGATGCCCCACGAGGCATAGGGCAGACCACGCTTGCCGGTGTAACCATCCTCTGCCGGCAATGCCGTGATCGCAAAGTTCAGGTCCGGACTGCGCTCTCGCAGCATATTGATGTGCGCCAGGCTGCTGATCATCATGGCGACGCGACCGTTGGCGAACTCTTCAACCTTGTCCTGTTCGCGCAGTGCGAAGGCGCCGGGCGCAATGACGCCTGCATCATACAAGCCCTTGATGTATTCCATGGCGCTGCGCACGGCATCATTGGTCAGGTCCGGCTGACCGTCCTTCATCATGCTGCCACCCGAAGCCCACACCCAGGACATCACATCATTCTGAATACCGTTGGGCTGTTCCAGGGACAACGGCAGCACCCAGCCAGAGACGTTATTGGCGCCATCCGTCAGCTTTGCGGCTGCATCGGCAAACTCGCTCCGCGTGGTGGGAGGATTGGCTACACCCGCTGCCGCCATC
>JADJVW010000015.1 GCA_016710365.1 Candidatus Caldilinea saccharophila
GCTTCGACAAGGATAACGTGGATGTGTGGGCGATCGATTATACGTGGCCCCGCTTCACAATCCCCACGACCCTGTGGCAGTTTGGTGGCAGCGTCGTCGGCGAAGATGGCAAGACGGCTACGCTGGACAGCCCAGAGTCGATCGCCGCAGTCCAGTACTGGCACGATCTGATGTACAAGTACTATGTGGCGCCGCCGGCCGTGCCTGGCAAGATGTGGGCAGGCGACCTGTACAAGAACAACAAACTGGTCTTTATGTGGGAAGGCACCTGGACGGGCGGCTTCATGCGCGATAACCCAGACGTAGCCGCCGTCACCAAGACGGCGTTTATCAACTCGCTGGCGCCGGATGGCAATCAGGCCGTGAAGTTTGACGCGCATGTCATGTCGATCCCGACCGGCGTGGATGAGGCCGGTATCGCCAAAGCCAAGCAGTTGATGACCTTCCTGGCCGAGAACGGCGCCTACTGGGCGACTTCGGGCCAGGTGCCGGCGCTCAAGTCGGTGCAGGCGCTGCCGGAAGTGCAATCGATCCCTTCGGTCGCCAAGGCCGCCGAGCAGTTCAATGCGATTGGCCGCACTGACCTGTCGCACAAATCCTTCATTGAAATTCAGACGGCGTGGGAAACTGCTGTTGGCAATGCGCTAGCAAGTGCAGACGCCGCGTCGCCGCTGCTGACCGCAGGCAACGAGCAGGTCACAAGCCGTCCTGGATCGTCCGTAACTGAACGTCTTATCGGCCTGTGTCGATAGGTTTCGGCGCTAGCAGCGGGTTATGCTGACGTTGGCTGGGCGTTGGGGCAGCCTCTTTTGACAGTTCACTTTCAGGAGGGGCTGTCCCCTAAAGTCCACAGACCTGTAGAGCCTTTCCTTTCTGCTTGGAGCAGATGACCCATGACAACCACCGCCCTGCCTGCGAAAAGCGTGGCATCGACGCAGAGCCAGCGTTGGAAGACGCTGCGCAAGCAGCTTCCGAATTACCTGTTTATCCTGCCTCATTTCTTCTTTTTCACGGTGTTCCTGCTATACCCGATCTTCCGAGGCGTAGAGATCAGTTTGTATGATTGGAAGATCATGCTCAAGGAGCAGAATTTCATCGGGCTGGCCAATTATCAGGCGCTGATGAACGACAAGATCTTCTGGGAGGTGCTGGGCAATACAGGCCAATCAGTGTTGCTGACGGTGATCATCAACGTGATGCTGGCGTTCCTTGTGGCCACCGGGCCTGAAACATAGCTTCTTCGGCAGCGATCTGTTGCGTGCCCTTTTATGCGCCGGGCATCCTCTTCGTTTCGGTGCTGGGCATCATTGGCATCCGCGTGTGGGACACGCAAATTGGCATCATCAACTATTTCGTCACCACCATATTGGGCGGGCCGCGCATTTCGTGGCTGGGCAATCCTGACATCGTGATCCCGGCGCTGGCAGTGACGACGGTCTGGTGGACTTTTGGGTTTCCAATGTTGGTGTTCATTGCGGGGTTGCATAATATTCCAGAGCCGCTGTACGAAGCCGCCAAAATCGACGGCGCTGGCCCGCTAGGCACCTTTCGCCACATCACGCTGCCCTTGATTATGCCGACGATGCTGTTTGTAGTCGTCACACAGTTTATTGCGCACATGCAAGTCTTCGCCCAACCCTACATTATCAGTGGCGGCGGGCCAGGCAACGCCTCGCGTTCGGCGACCATGTATCTGTATGAAACCGCGTGGAAGTTCTTCCGCTTTGGCTATGCGTCATCGATTTCGGTGGTGCTTGCCCTGATCATGATCGTCGTCACCGTTCTGCTCTTTTCGTTGATGCGCAGCCGCACCGAATATTGACCCAGGAGATTGCCATGACCTCTGCCACTCAAGCTGCTTCCTATACGGCGCGTCGGCGCTTCAACAAAGAACTGCTGCGGTCACTGCTGCTGTGGCTCATCTTTCTGCCGTTGATGTTTATCGTCATTGTGCCTGTGCTCTATATGTTCTCAATGGCTTTTACGCTTGAATCCAACCAATTGAAATTCCCCATTGAGTGGATCCCACAGCCGGCGACGTTGAGCAATTTCACCAAGATTCTTGTCGATCCGCAGTTGCCCATCGTGCGCTGGTTTACCAACAGCCTCATCATTGCCAGCGTGGGGACGGGGATCATTATCTTCCTGTCGACGTTGAGCGGCTATGCGTTTGCCCGCCTGGAGTTTCCCGGCAAAAACTTGATATTCTCGCTGTTGTTGTTCAGTTTGATGATCCCGGCCGCGGTCACATTGATTCCGGTCTTTCTGCTGCTGCGCGATCTGAAGCTGCTCAACAGCTATCACGCGATCTGGTGCCCAGCCGCGGCGTCGGTGACGGGCATCTTTCTCATGCGCCAACATTTCGCGATCCCAGGGGATTGAGGACGCCGCACGCGTCGATGGCGCGGGCGCTTCCGCATTTACTGGCAGATCTGTCTGCCGTTGGTGCGCGGCGCGATGATGGCGCTCTTTATCTTTACCTTTTTGGGCCTGTGGAACGACCTGTTCTGGCCGTTGATCGTGCTGAGCGACCGCGCCGCGCTGACCCTGCCCGTGGGGTTGCTGGTGATCCAGCAAGGCAGTTATGTCCAGCGCGGCCTGGCTTTCGCGGGCGCGTTTATCGCCTCGGTGCCGGTGCTCATCTTTTATGCCTTCTTCCAGCGCAAGATCATTGCCGGCATTACGACGGCTGGGCTGGCCGGCAGATAAAGTCAAACTTGACGCAGAGGCGCGGGTTGCAGAGGTTCGCTGAGAAAAAGCAAGAGAGGGGTTTGTTTGGAGCGACTTTCTCTTTTTCTCCCTCTGTAACTCTGCGTCTCCGCGTGATGCGTTATCCTCTTTCAACCGATAGGAATTGATGTCATGTCACAATTGTCTGCACAAATTTTGCTCGACGCCAACCGCACTATCTCCGAAATTTCACCGTTGCTCTTTGGCGGCTTTGTCGAACACATGGGACGCTGCGTCTACGAAGGCATCTACGAACCCAAGTCCGCCCATGCCGACGAAGAGGGGCTGCGCACCGACGTGCTCGACGCGCTGCGCGCCCAGCAATACACGACGATCCGCTATCCAGGCGGCAATTTTCTGAGCGGCTATAACTGGCTTGATGGCGTTGGCCCCAAGGATCAGCGCCCGCGGCGCCGAGAACTGGCGTGGCAGTCGCTGGAGACTAACCAATTTGGCACAAATGAGTTCATGGGTTTCTGCAAAAAGATCGACGCCGCGCCGATGCTGGGCGTCAACATGGGCACCGGCACGATCCAGGCTGCATGCGACCTGGTCGATTACTGCAACACGCCGGGCGGCACCTACTGGTCCGACCTGCGCGCCAGCCACGGCTATCGAGACCCTCACAACGTCAAATACTGGTGCGTCGGCAACGAAATGGACGGCCCGTGGCAGATGGGTCATCTCGAAGCGCACGAGTATGGCGCCAAGGCGCGCGAGGCGGCCAAGCTGATGCGCTGGATGGACCCGTCCATCCAGACAATCCTCTGTGGCTCCTCCAACGACCAGATGCCCACCTACCCAGCGTGGGACCGCGTGGCGCTGGAAGAGGCGTGGGAGCACATGGATTATCTTTCCATGCACTACTACGCGGGCAACCGCGACAACGATACCGCGAGCTTCCTCGCCAGCGCCGTGCAATTCGAGCATTTTGTCGACACGCTGGAAGGCACGCTGCGCTACGTCAAGGCCAAACAGCGCAGCAAGCACGATGTTTATCTGTCGTGGGACGAATGGCAGGTGTGGTACAAAGGCGACCCGCTGGCAGGCAACTGGACGGAAGCGCCCCATCTTGCCGAGGAAATGTACAACCTGGAAGATGCGCTGGTCGTGGGGCAATGGCTCAACGTTTTCCTGCGCAAGAGCCACGTGCTCAAGATCGCCTGCATGGCGCAGATCGTCAACATCATCTCCTGGCTGCACACGCGCGGCGACGACCTGCTCAAGCATCCGTCGTTCGATGTCTTTGCACTGGTCAGCAACCATGCCCGCGGGCAGGCATTGGATGCGCTGGTCAAGGCGCCGCACGTAGAAACCAAAAAATACGGCGATGTGCCGGTGCTGGACGTTTCCGCCACGTACGACGCGGCTAGTGGCGATGGCGCCGTTTTCATCGTCAACCGCAGCCAGACTGACAGCGTGCTCACCGACCTCGTCTGGCAGGATGGGCGCGATGTCAAGCTTGGCGAAGGGCGGCAATTGGCCGGCGCCGATCCCAAGGCGCTGAACACCTGGGAGCAACCGGACCTCCTGCGCGCTCAGCCCATTGCAGCGCCAAAGGTCGTCGATAGCAAGGCGACTATACAATTGCCGCCGCTTTCCTTCACAATGCTGACTACGCATAGCGCGTAACTATCTTGGTGGATGACAGTCACTTTGGGAAGTGGCTGTCATCCACCTCTTAAGACACAAGCTGACGCCTTAACCTATCAATTGACACGGGGATCACAATGCAAGACGCAGTAAAATTATCTCTTGACGGCGCCTGGGATTTCCAGATCGACCCCAGCGACGGCGACGATATTCTCTCGCTCAAAGAGTGGCGCACGGTCCAGGTTCCCATGCCGTGGCAGGCGCAGTTCGACGATCTGCGTCAGTACAACGGCACGGCCTGGCACCGCCGCCGCTTCGACTGGAATGAAGCGACGGACGGCAAGGCGGCCATGCTCCACTTTGGCGCGGTCGACTATCACGCCATTGTCTGGCTCAATGGCCGCCGCGTCGGCGAACACGAGGGCGGCTATCTGCCCTTCGAGTTCGACGTGACCGACGCGCTGCAACAGGGCGAGAATGTGCTGGTCGTGCGTGTGGTCGACGCCAGCGACGATCGCAGCCGCTACGCCGACTTCCCCTTCACCGAAGTTCCGCACGGCAAGCAGAGCTGGTACGGTCCGATCGGCGGCATCTGGCAGAGCGTGACGCTGGAACTGCGGCCGGCGGTGCATATCGTGGCGGTCAAGCTTACGCCGCTGCCCGCCGAGCATGCGATTGACATTGCCGCCACTCTCAATGCGGCACTGCCAGAAGGGGGCGCGCTCACCGCGACAGTGTTCGACCCAGCCGGGCAAAGCGTGGCGACCGCGCAGCTTGACGCCGACGGCTGCGGCCGCGGTGCTCGCTGACGCCCCGCAGTTATGGAGCCCTGCTACGCCCGCCCTCTACAGGGTCGAGACTACGCTGGTTGCCGGGGAAATGCAGCACGCGCTGGCCGCGACGTGTGGCTTCCGCACCGTCGAAGCCAGGAACGGTCGCATCTACCTCAACGGCGCGCCCATCTATCTGCGCGGCGTGCTCGACCAGGCTTACTACCCCGGCACGATCTACACGCCGCCGAGCCTGGAGTTCCTGGAAGATCAGGCGCGCAAGGCCAAGGCGCTCGGTCTCAACTGTCTGCGCATCCACATCAAGATCGAAGATCCGCGCTACTACGAAGTGGCCGACCGCTTCGGCCTGCTCGTCTGGACGGAGATCCCGAACTGGGTGCTGCTCAGTGACGCGGCCGACCGCCGCATCAAGGAAACTTTCCGCGCCATGGTGGCGCGCGACTGGAACCATCCTTCGATCATTGCGTGGACGCTGGTCAATGAAAACTGGGGCACTGACCTGCCCCGCAATCCTGAGCATCGGCGCTGGCTGGCCGACTTCTATCACGAAGCAAAGCAGATCGACCCCACACGGCTGATCGTCGACAACTCGGCCTGTTGTGACAACTTCCATGTGGCGGGCGATCTGGAAGACTTCCACCACTACCGCGCCATTCCCGACCACGCCAAGCAGTGGGATGAATGGGTGGCCGACTTTGCCGGCCGCGAGAGCACCTGGGTCTGGGCGCAGGATTACTTGCAGGAGCGTCGCCCCGACCTGCCGCTGATCGTTTCCGAGTTCGGCAACTGGGGACTCCCCAATCCCGCTGCAATCCAGGAAAATGGCCGCGAGCCGTGGTGGTTCGAGACGGGCCACGAATGGGGCGACGGCATCGTCTATCCGCACGCCATGCCACAGCGCTTTACCGACCACGGGTTGGACCGCGTCTTTGGCTCGATGCAGGACTTCGCTCGCAACGCGCAGGAGCACATGGCGCGCAGCCTGCACTACGAGATCACGACCATGCGCCTGCTGCCGTCAGTGGCTGGTTACATTATCACCGAGTTCACCGACGTGCACTGGGAATGCAACGGCCTGCTCACTATGCAGCGTGAGGTCAAACAAGGCTTGGACACGCTTTTCACACCGCTCAATCAGGATAACGTAGTGACATTGCGGCCACAGCGCTGGAGTGGACGGCCAGGGGAAACGCTGGTTGTCGACGTGGGCACGTTCGGGACCGACGGCGAATGCAGTGACGGCGTGATCGAGTGGCAGGCGGGCGAGGCGCAGGGCCGGCTGGATGCGCCCGGCGGCGCTGTGGACGCGCCGCTCACCACGCCTGGCATGGTGACAGTCATCGCACGCTGGCTTACGGGAGAAGGGGGGGCGGTGGTGGCTACCAATGTCGTCGAGCTTGCTTGCGTTGAAACGCCGCAGCCCACACAAGCGTTGTGCGTCGTGGATGACGTTGCTCTGGCGACCACGCTGCGCGCGCTGGGCTACACGGTCGCCGAGACGCTGTCATCGACCGTGGAAGCGCAGACAGTGCTCGTTGCGCGCCGTTACACGCGCGAGCTGGAAGCGGCAGTGCAGGCCGGCGCCCGGCTGCTGTTGCTGGCCGGCCAGCCGAGTGCAGAGGGGAAGGAAGCCGTTCGTCTGCCGGTCGGCGCCGTCATTGCGCGCGAGGGCACGCCCTGGCAAGGCGACTGGGCCACAGCATTTTCCTGGATCAAGAAACAGGGGCCATTCGCCGCGCTGCCCGGCGATCCGCTGCTGGAGATGGAATACGCGCCGGTCATGCCGGATACTATCTTGGTGGGGCTGCCGGCGTGGGCCTATCGCACACACAACTGGGCTGGGCTGGCATTGGGCTGGATCCACAAACCGGTCTCGCTCCTGGCGGAGATGCCATACGGCCGCGGGCAGGTTGCCATCACAACATTCAAACTCAACGCGCAGACCCTGGCTGAAGATGTCGTGGCGCAAACGATCTTTGCCGGCGCGCTGGCGCTGTTTGCATAAACGCCGTGTAACGATTCAGACGAAACAGAGATCGCTCAAACCATACAATCGGCGGCGTGGTGCACCACGCCGCCGATTGTATGGCCAATCTAGCTGAAAACAACGAGCAAAACGGACTGAGGGGAAGGAGCTACAAATCCAGCTCCGCTTCCCCTTCCTTACTCCAGTAATAAGCATAGTTCGCCACCACGCGAATGAGTGTTACATGCTCATCTTCCGGCCCTTTGGGGAACCAGCGCTCCAAATCTTTATACCAAAGCTCCTGCTTCTTTTCCTCATCCTTCACAATCTCGCCTCGCCCTGTGACCGACACGAATACGATTTTGTCAGGAACAGCGTACGCCAGGTTGACATTAGGTTCGCGCTCAATTTCTTTCACCTGGCTGGAATCGCCGTAGGCAAAGAACCACGTCTCTCCATCCCAATCCACATTTCGATTGTTCGACATGGGGCGGCTATGCAGATGACCATTGGCTGCCACGGTGGTCATCATACAAATGTCGATCTTCTTCATCTCCTCGGCAAGCATTTCCTTGCTGAGCGTAATTTTCTTGTCTTCTTGATGGTGTGTCATCAAATTTCTCCATTGTTTGTTGTGAAGGATTGTCGGGAAGTTGACTGTTGTACACTACCGGGCGGCGGATCAAGCAGCGAACTGTCTGACTAGCGTCGGCAGCCCTTCCGCAAAGGCAGGGTGAATATAGACCGAGCGCGCCAGCGTCTGCCAGGTTGCGCCTGCTTCCATGTGCGCGATGAAAATGTGAATCAGCTCTGCCCTTTCCGCGCCCACCAGCGTAGCGCCAAGAATGCGGTCGCTGCGTTCGTCGATAACCACTCGATAAAAATGCGGCTGTCCGCTGAGGTTGCGCGGGCCACGTCGGTCAATGGCAAGGTCGTGCGCGCTTGGTACCCTTGACCGCGCTTGCTCCAGCGTCAAGCCAGCCCGCCCACCTGTGGCTCGATAAAGAACGCATAGCCCAAGACGCGGTCGCCCTGCGTGCGGTCGCCGCCCTCCAAAATACTTTGCAAGCGGCGATAATCCTCCCAGGCCACGTGCGTAAAGGCGGGTTGACCGGTGACATCGCCAATGGCGTAGATGTGAGGCGTCGTGGTGCGGAAATGCTTATCGACGCGCACGTAGCCCTTATCGTCCAACGCCACGCCAGCAGCTTCTACACGCAAGGCTTTGGTGTTGGGACGGCGTCCAGTCGCCACCAGCAATAGGTCGCCTTCGACGGAGTGACCGCTATCCATCTCAACGCATATGCTGCCGTTTTTGCGCGTCATGACGCGCGTGGCCTTGGCGCCGGTATACAATTACGCAGATCATCGACCAGATCGCCCTCCGGGTCGGCAAAGAGGGCTGCGCCCACTTCACCCAAGGCGCCGGCCGGCGGTGCATACTTGATAGTAACGGTGACTTCCGTCTCGTTATTGGACAGGCCATTAAATGTTACCTGCCCGCTGGTTTTCATGTTGGCATCGGAGCTATCGTCGTCGATGCTGCGCCAGGCGATGCGCTTGTTCGGCTCCATCTCTGTGACCTGTGCATCCCACTCCAGGTTGATGCCCACGGGACCATCCATGACCCAGTGGCTGCGGCCAACCCCCGGTGTCACGGATGGACTTGATATGCTGCATGAAATTGGGAAACTGCTCAAAGTTCGACCAGATGCGATACAACTCGGCTGGTGATTTGTGAACGGTAATGCTCTTCGTAATTAAGTCGCTCATGTTGATCTCCTTGCTGTTGATGGTGGTTTTAACACTCTTTTGCTGTTTGACTGGTTGACCTGCCCGTGTGCGTCGCTGCAAGTTATGACTTTTCTAACGCATTGTTTGTTAACAAGCTGTACGCTTCTAGTGTAGAGGAGGGGACTTCAAAAATCCATCCATCAAGATATAGAAGGCTGGTATAAGTCGCGTCCAGAAGCAGCGGCGCACACGCTCCTGTTGACCTGTGAGATGCTGGTACACACGGGCTAAAATACCTCATTGGTTGCCTGGTAGGGGCGCACCCCCGTGTGCGCCCGGAAGCCGGACAGGCACGGGGGTCTGTCCCTACCAAATTTACGGGCAGAATTACGCCCACCTGGACTAGTTGCTCGCCCCCTGTTTCTATGCCGCACCCTCAGCAAGAACTTCTCGGCTGGCTTGTATCAAAGAGTATACCCGGTAGATACACCGATATTGATTGTTTTTGCGCGGAAGCCTTGTTACGGTAGAGACAGACAAAATATTTACCGAGCTTGCCATCGCAGCTCACAACACGTTGCCAAGAGAGGAAAATGAAAATGAATAAACAAAATAGCGCCGATCCCGAAGCAGAATTTGATGCGCGCGAAGCAGGCGATCACGATTGGCCGTTCGATCAAGAGCCGCTCATCGAAGTGAGCTATGAAGAGTTGGAAGAACAGCAGAGAGAAGCTCGCCATGTACGTGAACTTGAGCGAGGGATCGACACGGCGCACACCGAGGGCTCCACCGACGATCCCTTGCTGGCGCAACGACAGGGATTGGTTTACATCCCGCCTTCAGATCCCCCGGTGCTGCCCAGCGACGATGGGCAGAACGTAGCGATTGCGGCAGGGTTTGCATCCAGCATGGAAGAAACCGATCCCAGCGTTGTCAGGTTGCCCGACCACGTTGATGGCAACGACCTCGATCTGGAGCAGGATATTCGCACTATGCTGCACAATAACAGTGAAACCGCGCATCTTACGCACGTGAAGCTTGCGGTGCGCAATGGCATTGTCTTTCTGACCGGCTCGGTGCAGAGTGAAGACGATATTGCAATTCTCGATGAAATGATTCGCGATATGGAAGATATTGTCGATGTACGCAGCCGGCTCACCGTCGCCGAATAAACCGGCGGGTAATTGGCATCTACAGCGACTCGGCAATTTCAGTACTTCACGATTTTGCCTCACACAAAGACGCAAAGACCCAAAGGTGAAGATGGCTCTCTTTGTGTTCTTTGTGACTTTGTAGGAGTTTCGTGAAGTACTGAATTTTGGTTGTGGCGACAGCGGCTTGCACGCCGTTGCCCATCCCAAGCCTGACCCTTAGGTTTGTCAGAATCAAAAAGGCGGGGGAGATGGTGATCACCATCTCCCCCGCCTTTTCGTCTAATTGCGCCAGCCAATTTCTAGGCATCTTCCAGCGCAAAGCCAACCTTTACCGTCACCTGCCATGCGCTGACTTTGCCGTTCTCAATCGTGCCACGCGTTTCCACCACTTCGAACCAGCTCATCTGGCGAATGGTCGCGGCCGCACGCGCCACCGCATTCTGCACTGCCTCTTCCATAGTTGTGGAAGACGACCCCGTTAACTCAACGCTCTTGTATACTTGATTCTGCACGGTGTACTCCTTTACTTGAATGTGAATTACTCATCAATAGGTGCCGGGCGGATCGCTGGCAGGAAACGATTGCCAGGAAGCTTCTTCCACGGGATCATGCGGGCGCTCCATCCACTGCTGCGTCGCGCGGTTGTCCATATATTTGTGAACTGCGTCGGACAATGTGGCGTGACGTGTATCGACATTGGCTTTGTTGTAGAGTAGACAGAAACCGGTCAAGCCACGATAGATCAGGTACCCACTGGCAGCGGCCATTGCCAGGTAAACAACCAACCGTTTCGATAACAAAAAGAGGCCGAGCGCACCGGCTAAAATCGAGCCGATCCGTTCCCAGTCATTCAAATTCATCGGTTCGTACAAAGCGTTCCGCACCGCGGAGCCGCCCGTCGGGTTGGCCTCTGTTTCGCTGGTGAACGACGTGTGTCCCGTCTGCGCGTTTGCCGGCGTAGCAGAGTTGGTTGGTGTTTTGGTTGTCATGATTTGCCTCACTTCGGTTTGTAGGTTGGTTCTAAAAAATGCTACTGCTGTAGAAGTGTTATTGCTGTGTAAATGGACTTCTCTTTAGGGCGTTTGTTTCGTCAAGGGCGCGGGTGACATTGGGGAAGCATCCGCTTTATCGCCTAAATGTTCGTCGCTGCGCACCTCAACATCGCTGCCGTTGTGGCTGCGCATGAGGGTGGCCACCTGCTGGGTCTGCTCCTCTGCTGCGTAGACGACCAGCAGGAATTCGCCGCGCTGCACGCCTACTGTGTAGCGTTGTGTGTTTTCTTCCGCTACACCCCAGCCAATCAACATGCCCAGAAAAGCGCCTTGCGTTGCGCCAATGCTGGCGCCGACCGCGGTGGAGCCAATGACCGTGGTGGCGGCGGCCAGGGCCACGACCGCGCCGACGCCCGGCAAAGCCAGGATGCCGATCCCTGCGACCAGGCCAAGCAGTCCGCCCACCAGCGAGCCCCCCAGTGCGGCGACGCCTGCGCTGGAGGTGGAAAGCTCGGCCTTGCGGTCACCCAGCACTTTGTCCACCAGTTGCTCCGTGGTCACCACCGTCAATTGTTCGTCAGAGAAGCCAAGCGCGGAGCGCCGCCATTGTCTCTTTCAGATCGGCCTGCTGCGCAAACAGTCCAAGCACCACGTTGCTTGCCTGCCGCTTGAAACGTGTACCCGTAAAGGTGTAGGTTGTTTGAATCTGCGTCTGTTGCTCCGCAAGGCGGCGCCGCAGCCAAGACGGCAGTTCTTCGTGTTGAAGCGCTGCCTCATACTGTGCCAATAGCCGCTCGTCCGCCTTCTGGCATTCCAGCACCAGATAGCGGTCGGTGAGCGTCGGCTCGATCGTCAATGCCGCCGTGACTGTGGTAAAACCACGGCGCAGGCTGGCGCCAAGCGTGTCGCCTTGACCGGCCAGCGACGCGTCGGCGTCACCCTGCGCCGCATCTGGCTGGCCGCGACCCAGTTGCTGGGCCAGCTCCGTGCGCTCCTGCGCCCGCGCCCGCAACAACGCACCAATGCTCTCATGCGCGGCGTTGATGGCCGAAGCATGGTAAAATTCGGCATTCTCCTTAAGCGCCGCCGGTAAGTCAGCAATAGTTTGTTGTGTGACTTTCTCGTCCGCCATCAGTAGACTCCTTTCGTCTCGTTGCAATCTCTTTTCCCGGCAGTGCAGAGCGGTCAGGACTTGCCTAAGACATTGAGCAAATCACCCAACGAGGGATTGGGCAGTGAAACCCGCTCCCATTCATTGGCTTTGGGAGTCGTAAAAACGTCAACATAACCCCCGTCATTGCTGACAGCCATGACGTGCAGCCCAGGATGCTGGCGCATGACTTCTTCCACATCAGGTGACAGTTGCCCTTTGTGGTTTCTAGAAACGACCAACCAGCGCGCATTGAGTATATCTACAAGCTCACGCAGGTTTTCATGCTCTCCAAATTCAAAAACATAATGCGTCTCAGGCAGCTTTTTAAGCGCGCGGTGCATCATTTCACGCATCATACGTGGCCGATTGGTCAGGAGAATGATATTGGCTGTTTGCTGATTCCTGTGGGTGCTGTCGCTGTTTGTCATTTTCATTCACGGTTTACCCCAATCCTTCTATTCTACATGTCTTTGTAGGACGTTCTACAAGGGACAGGTAAAACTGAAGTCTTCACCCATCCAACCACAACCTGCTTTCAGGGTGAGAAGTACAGGGGAAAGGCTGACTGATCAAAATCAAGTATAGCAACTTCTCTCTTCATTAACTATGGGTAAAGGTATACCTCCACGGTATAGTAGCCGCACAAATCTTTTCCAGAAATTGGTTACTGGGGACAGGCCCCCGTGTCTGTCCGGCTTCCGGGCGCACACGAGGGTGCGCCCCTGCCAAGCAACCAATGAGGTATTTTAGCCCGTGTGTACCACAATCTGCCCCAATAGACAGCAAGCCCGCGCCATGCTATGCTGCACAGTATGAACGTTCTTGAGCCACGACGCCCGTCAAATTTGCCCGATTATGCTGAGGTCTGCCTGCTTGCATTAGTCGAACATGGGCTGGCTGACAAGCTGTCGCTTGGCGGCGCGCTTGGCCTGCTTCATTATATTGATTATCGCCAGACAAACGATGTCGATGCCTGGTGGTCGCCTGAAACGACGCCAGCAGAGCGACAAGCGGTCGTCACTCTACTGGCGACGTCATTGCAGCCTTACGGTGAAGTGTTGATGCGCACCTGGGGAGAAGTGGTTAGCATCGAACTCAAACAAGCGGAGCGCAAAACATTTAGCTTCCAGATTGCGCAACGTGAGGTTCAGCTTGCGCCATCAGTGCAGGCGCCGTGGGTTGAGGTGCCGCTCGATAGTCTGGCCGACCTGTTGGCAAGTAAAATGGTGGCGCTCGTCGAACGGGGCGCGCCGCGCGACTTCCGCGACATTGATGCCGTTTGCCAGGCAGGACTGGCGACGCCCACGATATGTTGGGAGCTGTGGCGGCAACGCCAGATTAAAGCCAGGAGCGATGCAAGCGTTTCACGTGCACAGTTGGCGATTCACACATCTGGCGCGCATTATCCAGCATCGCCCTCTGGATGAGATTGTTGACGTAGAGGCAAGACAGGCTGCTGCACAAGTGCGTGAATGGTTCATCCACATCTTCCTACCCGCTGGCGGTGAATCCTTATGAATGACTGGCTTGACGGGGCATTGTATCCAGATGAAACGCCGCCAGATGCGTTGCCTACGCTGGCAGATCGCGTCGATTTCCTGGCGCGTCTCTGTGCGGCATGGGATTTTGGCGTGCTTCCCGAAATGGCAACGATTGCCGAAGTCCGTAAATCCGACTGGCGCACAGCGGTCGATGCGTGCCGGCTGTTGACATCGCCCACCTATCACTTGTTGCGCGCCTGGCACAATCTGTCGGTAGCGCCCTATCTAGGGCAGCGTCTGGCCTATATTGCGGATGATCCCAGTTTAGAGTACGTGTGATGCGCAGTGTGCTATAGTCATGGTCTTAGCATCGATCACATAATATTGTGAGGAGAAACTCCATGCGAGTCCTGATTACCGCGGCCAACGGCAAACTTGGCGCGTATGTGATTCGCGCGCTGGCGCGCGACCATGACCTTGTCCTCTTTGCCCGTCATCAACCAGGCGCCGAGTTCGACGGCTTACCGTGGGTGCAGGGCGACATCACTTCCCTCGACGATTGCCGCCGCGCCCTGCAAGGCATCGACGCGCTCCAGCATCTGGCGGCGCAGCCGTGGCCGACCGACCATCCACAGATGCGCGAGCAGGCGGCCGCGGCAGGGCTGGCGATCGATACAACCTTTCGCGCCAACATGGTCGGCGTCTACAACCTCCTGCAGGCCGCAGTGGAGGCGAACGTGCGCACCGTGGTGATGGCGGGCAGCAATTGCGTGCTGGGGCATGGCTATCGCATCAGCGCCGCGCCCTTCCCCCACGCATTCCTGCCCATCGACGAGACGCACCCGACCTGGCCCGAGGACTCCTACAGTTTTACCAAGCGCGCCGGCGAAGATCTGCTCGCCAGCTACACGCGCGCCTACGGCATCCGCACCTACGTGACGCGCATTGCTGGCATCTGCCCGCCCGCGCAGCGACGCCGGATGCTGGCCGAGGCCACGCCCACCACCACGTGGAGTCCGTGGCTGTGGGGCTGGGTGGGCAGCGAAGATGTGGCGAGCGCACACCGTTTGCTGATGGAACAAGCTGACGAATTGCCCCCTCACGATGTATACTTTCTCAATGCTGACGACACCACCGCGCTGGAGCCGACGCGGCATCTGATCGAGCGCTTTCGCCCCGATCTGCTGCCGCTGGTGCGCGAGCTCGACGGCCATGCGTCGCTGATCACCTGCACCAAACTCAAAGCCGCCACAGGGTGGCGCCACCAAACGACCTGGAGAGAATTTCAATGAGCAATTACGTACGGCTGGGGATCGTCGGCGCGGGCAGCATTGCCCTGCGTGGTCATTTTCCACACCTGACCATGGCGGATGTGCGCGACCGCGTGCGCATCACCGCGGTGTGCGACCCGGTGCTGGCGCGTGCGCAGGCTGCGTCCGCCAAATACAACGTGCCTGCGGCCTATGCCACGCTGGAAGAACTGCTGGCAGCCGGTGACGTGGACGCCGTCTCCCTGTGTTCGCCGATCGGCGTGCACTATGAGCAGGGCATGTTGGCGGTCGAACAGGGCCTGCACGTTCACTTCAACAAGAGCATGACCACAACTGTGGATGAGGCCAACCGCCTGATCGACACGGCGCGGGCCAAGGGCGTCAAGCTGGTTGCCTCGCCCGGCGAAATGTTGCGCCCGCGCCACCAGCGCATCAAGCAGTTGATCGACGAAGGTGCGCTGGGCCGCCTGACGTGGGCCGTGACCGGCTCGGCCTTTGGCACGTATCACGAGGATGAGTCTTCGGTGCGCAGCGGCGACGACCCGCTGACCAACATCAACCCGGCCTGGTACTTCCGCAAGCCAGGCGGCGGCCCACTCTACGACATGACGGTCTACGGGCTGCACGCCATGACGGGCATCCTGGGGCCGGCCAAGCGCGTGACCGCCTTCTCCGGCGTGCGCGTGCACGAACGCGAGTTCCGTGGCGAACGACTGCCCACCGACATGGACGACAACACGCTCATGGTGCTTGACTTTGGCGACGCCTTCTTTGCCTTTGTCTACGGTGTGGCCGCGGGCGGGCTGCCCAACGCGGGGCGACCGCTGATCTATGGCGTCGACGGTGTGATCAATGGCTCCACCATCAATGGAAAGCCCATCGAATACGCGGGCATGGAGCTGGACGCGGAGTTCGGCATGAACGGCTCGCTGCCCCATGTCGTCGGCCAACATCGCACCATGGAGGAAGCACACGTCTATGAGGATGTGATGCAACTGGTAGACTGGGTGCTGGACGACAAGCCGACCAACGCCACCGCCGAGCACGCGCGTCATGTCGTCGAAATCTTCGACGCCGCCTATCGGTCCGCGGAAACCGGTCAGGCGCAAGAAATTCACTCAACGTTCTAAAGAAGCACTCTCCACAGATGACACGGATTTCACAGATAAAGCTCGAAGATCTGTGAAATCCGTGCAATCTGTGGCTGGCTTTCCCTTTTATCTGCGTCCTTACGTCAAGGGGAGACGCTTGGTCTGTGCGACGCCTCCCACGCGTGGCGATGGGCAAAGTAGCGCTCCAGCACGGTCTCGACTTCCCCGGCGTTGCTGGTCTCGACAAGCGCGCGGCGCAGTGTGCTGGCGCCGGGCACCGCACGCGCATACCAGCCCAGATGTTTGCGCATCGACAGAAAGCGGTAGGGATTCTGCTTGCTGATCCAGGTCTCGTGCACCCTGGCTTGTTCCAGGGCAATGCGCAGATGAAGGTAGCGCTCTTGCAAATGCGACCTGTCAGACGTATCCGGCTGAAAGACAAAGGGGTTGCCGTTGCTGCCACGCCCAATCAGCACGCCATCCAACCCGTACTGCTCCGTGCGTTGCAGCGCATCCTGGTGGGAAAGCACGTCGCCGTTACCCAGGATCAGCGTCTTGCTTTGGCGCGCGACGTAGGCCGCCGCGCCGATTTCATCCCAACTTGCCGCGCCGCGGTAGCCTTGGGCCAGTGTGCGCCCGTGGATGGCAATGGCCGCCGGCTCGCTTTCCAAAAGGCGTGGCACCCACTCCTGCACTTGCGGGGCATCGTACCCGATGCGCGTCTTGACGCTTACGGGGATGGCCCGCCGCGCCTGGAACCGGCGGGCAGGTCGCCGCGCGCCTCCACCTGGGCCACGAGATGCGCGGGCGCGTCTGCGTCATCGCGCAGCGTCGCGCCCTGCTGCCACGCGGCGACGCCTGCTTGGGTTGCTTTTACGATAGCTTGTGCCAGCGATGGCGACCGGATCAGGCCGGCCCCCGACCCGCGATGGACGATGCTCGCCGCGGGGCAGCCCATGTTGATATCGATCCCATCGAAGCCCAGTTCGCACAGCATCACCGCCATGCGCCGGAAACGATCAGGGGTGTGTCCGTAAATCTGGGCAATGATCGGGCGCTGATTTTCGTCGTAAAGAAAATCCTTCATCATCCCTGCATCGCCGATGTCGAGCCGCTCCACCGCCACGAATTCCGTGTAAATCACAGCCGGACGCCCAAATTTTTTCTGAACATGGCGACAAGCATGATCGGTGACGCCGTCCATCGGCGCCAGACCCAATACGGGGCGCGGCAGTCTATCCCAAAAAGTCTCAGTCATAACGCTCTCACGCACCAATCAAGAATCAAAGTAGCATGGAAGGATACCGGCAGAACGCAGTGGTGTCAATCTAAAAGGAAGGGTGGAACGCTGTTGGCGCGCTTCAAAAACAACCCTCCGGCTGGTTGACCGGAGGGTTGTTTTCTATTTGACACCAGGGTATAGGAGGTCAGCGTCAGAATGGCTGGAAAGTGGTGTTGGCGTGCGGCGCACGCCAGATAAGCTTAGTCGGTGACTGGATCTTCGGGGTGTGAGTCGTCCCACAGCGCGACCAGATCCGCGCTCTTCTTGCCGATATTTTCGCGGTTGACGATTTCCCCGCGGAATGACCCCTGTTTGTTCAACTCCTTGATCAGGTAGCGATCGGCGCGGTGATGAATGGTCATTACCCCTTCCATATCCACACCCGGCGAATAGATGCCAAGCCCATCCAGCCGAATGCTGTGTCCTCGCATGGTGAAATAACGCACTGTCTCACGCAACTCAATCAGGACATGGTTGACTTGCGCCTCCAGCAGACCCGTGCGCATTGCCAGGTGCTCAGCAATGTCTTGCGAGTCCACAAGCCTTTCCAATCGTACACGTGGGCAATAAGCCCCAATCGCCTTCATCTTTGTTGTCATTTGATGGCCCTCAATTCCTTGTAGACAGCGATGGAAACATCCAAACTACGACGAGACCCTTCCTGTGTTATGGCAACCCGATGTCTTTAGATACTGACATAATAACAAGTAGGGAACGGGGCGTCATGTGTGGATCGACGGATTTTTATGACAATACAATCATAGCATTCTGATCCGACAAATGATTTAGAAAGGCAGCAGTTGCGCTGCTCGACGCTCCCCCAGTGTACGCGCCGAATTTACGCAGTGCGTACTTCCGATTTTGCCACTGCGTACTTGATCATTTGCCAGTGTGATAATTTTTTTTGCCACTGGTAAAATCCATGGCAGCTTCGATGGCGTGTGTGACGCTTGGTGAATTATTTGGAATGACGATACGATGGTGTTCAATCCACTGCAATCTTTTATTTGCACGCCACTCCTTATAACAGAAGGGCTTTGACTGCACCGCGTCATGGCAGACAATATTCTCCAATACGAGTTTACAATCTGGGCCACCGCCGACCTGCTGCGCGGGTGCGGCATCAAGGAGTCCGAATGGCCCGCCTACATGATGCCCTTCTTTGCGCTGTCGCTGCTGGAAAGCCGGCTGCTGCGTTCGCTGGACGAACTGCTGACGGAGGAAGCGATCACCGACTTTGCCGACGTTGACCCGGCGGAACTGGCTGGCGTGATCCGCGACCGCGGCAAAGGTTACAACGCCTATCTCGTCGAGCAGGGCAAGACGCTGCGCGGCATCGCCCAGAATGACAAGACCTTTGAGACCGACTTTCACGCCTACCTGGCGGCGTTCGACCCACAGACGCGCTGGCTGCTCGGCATCGAGGCATTCGGCGGCGAAAAGTTTCTCGACATGGGCGGGGTGATCGACCGGCTCAAGGCCAAGAAGGTGCTCTTCTCCTATGCCAAGGAGTGGAGTCAAATCGACCTCAAACCCTTCAATAACTCCGAGATCACCACGCTGGAAGAGCATATCAAGCGGCGCTGGGCGGACATTTCGGCGGAGACAGCCGGCGAACAGTACACGCCCGACGATGTGATCGACCTCATTTCCGAGATTATCGTCGCCAAGGTGGCCGCCACGAACGGCATCATGATCATTTACGACGGCACCTGCGGCGGCGGCAATCTACTCTTTGGCGTCGAGGATCGCATCAACGACAAGACGACGCGGGTCACCCAGACCTATGGGCAGGATTGGAACGACGCGCTCTATGCGCTGGCGGCCATCGAAAGCCGCTTCCGTCCCGATTCGCACATTGCGCACGGCAACACGCTGACCGACGACAAGTATCCGCACATCAAGGCGCAGGTCGTCGTGGCCAACCCGCCCTACGGCGTCAGTTGGAAGGGCTATCAAAAGGAGATCGTCAACGACAAGACGCTGCGCTTTAAGCACCTGCCTTCGGTGGCCGACGGCCAACTGCTCTTTACGCAGCATCTGATCGACAAGCTCGACGACGAGGGGATGGGCGTCATCGTCCACAACGGCTCGACGCTCTGTTCGGGCGACGCGGGGTCGGGCGAGAGTAACATCCGCAAGTGGATGCTCGACAACGACATGGTGGAGGCGGTCATCCAGTTGCCGACGGACGAGTTCTTCAACACCGGCATTCACACCTATCTGTGGGTGCTCAACAAGGCGAAGGATGCGGCGCGCACAGACAAGGTAATGTTGATCGACGCCAGCCAGATGTTCAAGCCGCTGCGCAAGAGCAAAGGATCCAAACGCAAAGAAGTGGACGGCGAGAGCCGCCAGGCGATCGTCAACGCGCTGGTGGCCTTTACTGACAACGACTTTGCGCGTGTCTTCGACCGCGCCTTCTTCTATTTCAACAAGCAGGCGATCCAACTGACCAACGTCGATGCAAACGGCCACAGCTTTGCCGAGCAACTCAAGGATGAGCAGAAAAGCCTCAAACTGCATCCGGTCAAGATCAGCACGGCTGCCGGCGTGTTGGCTGAGTTTCCCGTCACCAGCTTTGACTCGAACCGCTACACAGCGCTGATCGAACGCTACGAACAGGAGATTGCGCCCTTCGTCGCCGCGCTGGATGCCAAGGAACAGGCGCTGGTGGTCGAGACCCAGAAAGAGCGCTATTGGTGCGACGGCGAACGCGAGACGCTGGTGAGGGAGCGCGGCGGCCACCAGGAGACGCTGGGCTGCGGCAGGATCGCCGTCAAGGCGACCTACAAGGCAGCGACCCAGAGCCGTCCGGCCCGCATCGAGATCACGGTGGCGCTGGCGCCGGACACCGAGAAGGATTACGAGATCATCCCCTACCATCACGACGAGGCCGAAAACCGGCGCCATCGAAGCATTTATGGCGAAGTACATCACGCGGCCTTTTGAATATCTGGACAACGTGGTGGGCGTGGAGATCAACTTTAACAAGGTCTTCTATGAGCCGGAGCAACTGCGCGACGTAGCGACGCTTCTGGCAGAGCTTGCGGCGCTGGATGCGGAGTTGCAGTCATTGGAGGCGGCGTTGGTGCTGTGATGCACGGCGTCCGGCACGTCCCCGACGCCGGTGCACAAAGTTTTGGTCATGCCGCCATCGGTTGCACCGGCGTCGGGGACGTGCCCTGCCCCAGAGGTAAAGCAGACCCTGAGGCGCGACCACGATTGAAACTGCCTTTAGTCCGTGATACCATGCATCTATGATTCGGTCGTTCAAGGGAAAAGGAACCGAGGATATCTTCTATCGCTTGAAAAGCCGCGTGGCACGACAGACTTGCCCGCAGCATGTTTGGAAGGTTGTGCGCCGTAAGCTTGACCAACTCGATTCAGCGATTATGCTGGGTGAATTTACGTATCCCGCCGGGCAACCGGCTCGAAGCACTCGCCGGCGACCGGCAAGGCCAACACAGTATTCGCATCAACGACCAGTATCGCATCTGTTTTCTCTGGACTGAGTCGGGGCCGGCCGATATCGAGATTGTGGATTACCACTGAGGAATGAGCATGATTCGTATACCCACGCATCGCCCTCCAACCCACCCCGGCGAGATGCTGCTGGAGGAGTTTCTGAAGCCGATGGGACTGACTGTGCAGCAGCTTGCCGATGCCATCCACCTGCCGGTTCAGCAGGTCGACGAATTAGTCAACACAGGCGTGCGGTGACGCCAACCATGGCGCTACGGCTGGCAAAGTTCTTTGGCAATTCGGCCGATTTCTGGCTGAACCTGCAGATGCGCTGGGATCTCTATTTTGCTCAGCGCGCCGAAATGCACGCATTGGAAGCGATCGAACCCTTTGTCGTCGCCTGAGCCACCCACCACCCACCCATGTGGAGTCGTCGTAAATATGCTTGAGTCCTTCAAGCTGACGCAAATCTGCATCGAACAGAAGGCAGTGGTGTGATAACAACTACCGCTGCCAGACGATATGATACATACAAAGATAGTGAGACTGAGTGGTTGGGCGAAGTGCCAGCGCACTGGCGCATTACTCGCACCAAAGACATTTTTCGGGTCTTCGGCAGTGGAACAACACCCAGCAGGTCGGAGCCATCTTACTACGACGACGGCACAATTCACTGGTTGAACACTGCCGACTTGAACAACGCGGTCGTATATGACACCAAACGAAAGGTGACGCCAAAAGCGCTTATTGAAACGTCGCTTAGGATGCATCCCAAAGGGTCATTAGCTCTGGCGATGTATGGACAGGGTGAGACCAGGGGGAATGTTGGTCTACTGGCGATTGAGGCTACATCCAACCAAGCAGCATTGGTGATGAATCGCTCCTTCAACTCGGCGCCTAAATATATGCTGTGGTGGTTTGTTTCGAAGAAACATAGCATCCGGCAGATTAACGTCGGAGCTACACAGCCGAACATGAATCAGGATTTTGTTCGGAACTTACTCATTGCCCTACCGCCCCTCCCCGAACAGCAAGCCATCGCCGACTACCTCGACGCCAAGACCGCCCTGATCGACCGCAAGTTCGACCTGCTCACGCAGAAGGCGGCGAAGTATCGCCAGCTCAAGCAGTCGCTCATCAACGCGGCGGTCACGCGGGGTCTCGACAAGTCCGTACCGATGAAAGATAGTGGGGTTGAGTGGATTGGGGAGGTGCCGGCGCATTGGCAAGAGAAAAGACTAAAGGATATCGCCTTCATCAATCGAAGTTCGCTCAGCAATAGCACGTCTAAGGATTATTACGGTAGTTTCGCTCATTTTTTACGGTGAACTGGCTAATGGCAATTGTGCCAGCGCAGTGTAGACAGTTTCAGGGATACCGAGCAAGCCCAGAATGCGGCGCTGCAAGGCCGAAAGCGGTGTGACTTGATAAGTAGTCTGCTGGTCGTCAGTCACAGAATACAAGGTGAGATCGGCAAAAGCCTGCAACAAGCGTTCAGCGGTGGGGTTCGGCGCCGCCCGTTTCGGCTTGCCGGCATAGAGGCCCCGCAGCGGTTCGCCCTGTTGGCTGAGTTGGCGGCGCGCAACGAATTCGAGCAAGGTCAACACCCGCAGGGCGAGCACCAGGAGCCGCATCAAGCCTGCAATCCGTTGGTCGGAACGCAGCAGCAACGGCCGAATCGCCAACGCGGCGCCTTTGAGACGATGAAAGCCGCGTTCCGGCTGCCATTCTTCGCGATAGCAGGCGAGCGCACCGTTCAGGTCAAGGCGCGCAACCGGTGCATTGGTGACATAGAGTCGCCAACCAGCCAACTGGTTGAATGTCTCGATGGCGTCGTCGTTGTGCGTGATCTGCAATTGCCAGGTTATCGTTTCCACTATTTCAGAAGGACTGTTGGGGCCATGACGCCCGCGTTTCAGATAGTGTTTGGTTTGGTTGGTGTGTGGCGTCCAGGTTACGTCCAGATAAGCGCCAACGTCATTGTGGGTCAACAGCGCTTGACTCTGCACCGTGAGTTGCGCCAACTCCGTCGCGGCGCCAGTCTTCAGTTTGCGCAGCGCCCGTTCTGTTCGCTGCAAACGCGCCGCCAGACCTTGCTGATGACGCCGGCCAAGCTTGTCGCTGCTCATCACAAAGACGCGTTCATGCCAGATGACATGCGACTCGGTCTTGGGCGGCGTCCAACTTTGCGCAACGACTACTTCAAAGCCCTGACCGATACGTTCTTCCACGCCGGGCAAATACAGATCGACCGGCTTCACAGGTGGTTGGAGCACCCAACGGCGCAATTGCTCCGGCGCATCACCTGTCATCGCCAGCGGCGCCAGGTAGTAACCGCCTCCTGCCTGAATCTGTGCACGATTTGCCAGACTCGTCAGTTTGCAGTCACCGACCACCAGAAAATCGGTTCGCCCGAGCACCTCAACCAAACGCTGCCAAAGCGGCAGATACAGTGGGTCATCAGCACAGTGTCCCGCAACCATCGCACTGCACAAGGGGATGCCTGCCGGATCCAGTGTGCTCAACACCTCCTTGAACTGGCGCAGATCCGGTCGATGGTCTTTGCTGACCCCATAGTCCAAGATGCTTTCCTTTTCTGGACGATGGTAGACATTGACCGTGGTGGTGTCAATCCGCGCCGTGGCTGTCGGCAACGCATACGCACGGATCAGATGCTGCCCCAGTTGCTTTTCGATCTCCTCACCTACATCTTCCTGGCCTACGGCATCCAGCAGGTCTTCCAAGCGATCATCGGTAAAGTCTGTCTCCCCAATCGGTTGGCCGAGCGCCTGTGTCAGACCCTGCTGATGTTTTGCCACCCACTCTCGCACCGGACTCAAGAAGTGGCGACACTGGCTCAAAATGTATGCCAGATACACCACCGCCAATTGTCCGTAACTCAGACCTTGTCGATTCCCATGTGGGGCGCCTATCGCAGCGTCGATGATCCTATCGATGTGCATTTCCAGCATCCAGTGCATCAGCAATGGAACGTCGTCGATCCGTTCCGAGTCAATTGTTACAGTTGTCATTATCCCTACCTCCATCAGGTTATCTGTTGGAGGGTATACACCTACATCCGCTATTGCGTCAAGCACTTCAGAAAATGAGCGAAACTACCGTAAGGAGTTTAGCTATGTTGATATTAGCGCCGTCAACTTTGGAAATGCAGATTTCACCACTCAACAGATGACTTTCGCCGATGCACCGTCGAGAGCGCGACGTATCGTGTCTTCTGGAGATACTATTATTTCTAGTTCTAGCATTTTCTGTGGTAGGTGCACAAACCAGTGGAGGAAGTGGAAATGAGGAGGTTGTGAAGCCAGTTTTCGTGATAGACGAAGCGATTGAGTTGGTGTGCAGGGGAGAGGGCGCGTTCTCGGATTTTGGCTCTAGGACAAAAGGGCATGAAGTCATGAAGGAGAACCCAGGCACGGATTTGAAGTTCAGCCGAAGCCCAGTTGCCATGGAAGTAGCGTGATGCACAGAGCCAACGGTCGAGCGGGATCATGTGGCGGTCAATCATGTTGCTGGTGCGATAGGCGGTCGGATGGTCGAAGGCGAGTGCAAAGTCGTCGGCTTTGGCGCGAGCTTGTTGACGGCATCCAGTGGAAGTCCTCAACGCTTTGGCGGCCCACAATTCGAAGTCTGCCAGTTGTCGAAAGAACGCCTGGCGGTCGGTGGCATGGTAGATGTCCCAGACCTGTTGCTGAATATCGCCATAGAGATCTCTGAAACGCCGCTTGGTGCGCTCTCTGATCTTGAGAAAGGCGTGCAAGAAGCACTGAATCACGGTGATAGTGGGAAAGAGCGCTTGCCAACTCTTGCGAGTGGCCAGCCAGCCATCGGTGTTGACGGTTTCCGGCTGATAGTCTGAGGCGACGTGTTGGGCCTCGTCTTTGAAGTGGCCATAGGCCTGGGTCAGGGCTGCTTCATCGTCCGCAAGCGCCAACGAGGCGCCCAGCACACAGTCGGCGCCGACCGTGGTGGCGATGAATCCCTTCTCGCCGTTGAAACGGACATGCTTTTCATCGGCTAACAGGTCTGTGGGGAGACGGTCAGGATCCTGGACGACTGTGCCCACGATTTCATAGCGACCCAATCGATTGAGCATGTTGTACCAGTAGTCATCATTGTGGCCGAAGACATAGCTCAACGCCCAGAAGGGCACGCCAAAACGCCGCAGAAAGAGCGCCTTTTCGACTTCGTCCGTGTAGCCGGTCATGTAGGGCATTACCTCACTGGACCCAATGGTCAGCACTTGCTGCCTGCCAGCCTCGTTTGCGGCTTTGAGCTTGATGCGCCGAAAGCACACATTCGGCAGCTTGCTCGACGCAGGCAACGTATCGTGCAGGCGATACCCTTGTTCGATCTCGGCCGGAAAGAGTCTTGGATATTCAGCCACCATCCTATCCAGCCAATGCCGAAACTGTTTGGCATCTGACATCTTTTCTTGGTATTCATCCAAGGAAATCGGTAGAATCACACGAGGATTCCCCTTGGCGACTTTGCTTGGCTCTTTGGTATACTGTCGTTGAGGCATTTTGACCTGAAATGGCTGGCTGGCCGTTTTTTAGTCATTTTGCCTCATTTCCTTTCATTCGTCGAAAACCACAGAAAATGCCAGAACTAGATTATTTCAACTGTTCGGACATATCTCAAAGCTGTAGCTTATATGGGTGGCAGCATCTCAGACGTAATTGCCTCGACTGGATTCGCTGTTATGACTCCAAAGGAACGCTTCATGACAAGTCTGCCTATTATCTGCTTGCGTCGGATAACATCGTGAATAGGATATGTGCTCTGTCTACGGGTGTTAGCTATCCTGCAGTAGATTCATCGGTGATAGGCAACTTGGTCTGCTGCTTACCTCCCGTCAAAGAGCAAGTGGAAATTGCCGAATTTTTGTCCGCCAAGACTGCTCCGGTAGTGCTATGAGATTATCTCATAGCTCTGCCTGGAGTAGACGGGAGTGAGGGCAACATCTCTGACAGAAAGAATACGATTGGCTAGCGCAAGAATCATGGCAGGTGTCCGTTGCTGGAACTTTTTTTGCCCACAGGTTCCGCCATTTGCTGGCGGAGAGAACGATGCGGTCGACACCTAGTTATGAGACGGTGACGCCCCACCAGCCGAGGGCTGCTTTGGTGTCTGCTCGCCGAGAAAGCCAGAGACCTGCGCACCTGGTGGGCATTCATGCGACAAGGCCGTACCGTTGCATCGCTCGATAGCCGAGGTGTTCGGTGTTGCGTATCCGAGTTTGTCGAGCGCTTCATTGACCCGTTTCCGACTGCCGTGACTGTAGCGGAGTTCGATGTTGACGACACGCATACCCTGTCTGTGCTTGATGACCTGTACGCCAGGCGGCGTGGAATCCGGAAGCGCACATTGGGGAATCGCCCCGATCGCCGTTTCGGCTGGGACGGTAAGGCTGTCCAAAGATCGCCGGGAATAAGGTAGCGTAGCTGGCATCTCCGTCAGTCAACAGCACCAGATCGTGACGGTCAGCCAGGCGACTGGCACCATCTGTGAGCAGGCGCCGGATCATTTTCTTCATTGCGCCTGCCCTGCATGGGAGAGAACGAATTTGCTGACTGGATCGATCAACTCGGCTTCCCAGGCCGGTACTTCTTTGTTTCCGGCATACCCGTGGCGTTCATCCGCTTCCAGAGCTTCTATCTGAATACCCTGGGCCCGTTCATCATGAAAGCTTCGCCATGCGCACCCAGTCGTTGGTTCAGTCGTCGCACCGTGCTCGGATCCACCTGCGCCCAGACGGCCGCGCCCTTCAACGAACAGCCTTCCGCCAGATGCTCGCCCACCGAGATCGCTTTAGTCTCAGGCACTTTTGGGTTCCACAATGCCGTGTTCTTGCGCTCGCTGAACTCCGCCCGACAGACCCCGGCATCGCAGATACCGAATCCGGTGCACCATACACCTTGCGCACAATCAGATTGCCCTGTCCCGCTTGCCCGTATCGTTCGCACCGTTCGTTCACATGCTAAACTGTCCAAGGGAGATCGCGTGAGAGTAGTTTTGTTTGTGTTCATACTACAACTCTACCAGTTTCACTGCGATCTCCCTTCTTCAGCCGGTTGGTGATAATCTCACTGCACTACCCAGCAATAGATATCCGCGCAAATCTAAGTGTACGCTCAAGCGATCCTGATTTGGATCGTGCTTTGTTGTGACAATAGTGCACGCTTTACCGAGCGCGGCATCGGACGATTTTTGAGGAAAGAGGATAGCGAACGAGGCTAGAGAAGCCACTGTAACGTCGACGCGCCACTGGGCTGAAACATTCTGGGTCAAGCGGATCTCGTGAGGTTACTTGCCGGGGACGGGCTTGCGGTGCTTCGGTCGAGCAGACAACGATCAGCCCGTCCCCGGCAAGTAAAGCCCGACCACATGAATTCCGGTTGAGCCAACATTCTTTGAGATTTGTAGCCTCTCAGCTTCGCATAAACAGCGAAATGGTGTAGCCGGCATACAGGATCAGGAGAATGGCGCCTTGCCAGCGTTCGACGCGATGGGGGCGATTCCACACCAGCGCGTAGACGAGCGCCGTCAACGCCAGCATCACCGCCAGGTCGATCTGCGAGCCCGGACACGAGCAGTCAGCGGCTTGATGCCGCAGTCAGCCCGGCGATACCGAGCATGTTGAACAGATTGCTCCCGACCACGTTGCCGATCGCCAGGTCGCCTTGCCCGCGGAAGGTCGCGACCAGGGAAGTCGCGGCTTCAGGCAGGCTCGTGCCCACGGCTACCAGCGTCAGGCCGATCACCATGTCGCTCACGCCGAGCACCAGCGCAATCGTGCGTGCGCCGCTGACCAGCCAGTCCGAGCCAAGCACCAGCCCGCCCAGCCCCATCATGATCAGCAGCACGTCGAACCAGGGTTGCTCGCTGGGGCGTGCTATCTTGGCGTCCACCGTCACGGCGACTTCGAGGTTTTCCTGCGCCGCGTGCGCCATCGTATATTGCCTCCGTGCAGTGAGGATATTCCAGCCGATAAATGCGATCATCCCGGCAACCAGCAGGACGCCTTGCCACTGCACGAGCGCGCCGCTCAGCAACATGGCGCTGAAGACGATGGTGACGCCGATCAGCAATGGATATTCCACCATGACAATGTGCCGATTGACGCCGAGCGCATAGGCGCTGCCGCATAACCCCAGGATCAGCCCCAAATTGGCGATGTTGCTGCCTACGATGTTGCCGATTGCGATATCGCCGCCGCCCGCATTGCTGAGGTTGGCCGTCACACTGACCAGCAGTTCCGGCATGCTGGTGCCAAAGGCCACCACGGTCAGTCCCACCACGATCGGCTGAATGCCCAGACGCAGTGCAATGCGACTTGCCCCGCGAATCAGCAACTCCGCACCGCCGACCAGCAGGACGAAGCCCGCAGCGAATTGTACGACCGCCCAAAGGGTTTCCATGCGGAGGGAAGGCTCCAGTCTTTTATCTCTAATCTCCAATCTCTAACCTCGACAGAGACTAGAGATTGGAGATTAGAGAATGCTTGTGTACTTACGCTGTGTTCAAAGTAACTGTAAAGGTCTGCTTGGGCGGTTCGACTTTGTCAGGCAGCGGCGACGCATCGCGCACAAAGCGTCCTTGCATGGACCAGGGGCCGGCCCACGTGATCTGGGCATCGACCAGCCGGCCGCGCAGGGGCAGGTCGCTCTCGATGAAAACCAGCTTGTTCTGCCGATTGCGCCCGCGCCACTTGCCTTTGTGTCGATCCTCCACCAGCACCTCGACGATTTCGCCCAGAAAGCGCTGGTTGATCGCGCTGCCGACCTGCTCCTGCAGATCTTCCAGCCGTTTGTGCCGGCGCACCTTCTCCGCGTCCGGCACGTCGTCGGGCAGGCGCCGTTCGCTGACGGTGCCCGGGCGTGGGCTGTAGCGCGCCAGATGCACCTTGTCGAATTTCAGATCGCGCACAATTTCGACCGTGTGCTCGAACTGCGCGTCCGTCTCGCCGCAGAAGCCGACGATGATGTCGGTGTTGATCGCCACCGCCGGCACGATGGCGCGGATGCGCTCGATCAGCCCGCGGTACTCGGCCACAGTGTAGCCGCGCTTCATGCGTTCAAGCATCTCGTCGTCGCCGGCCTGGATTGGGACTTCAATATGCGGACAGACTTTGGGCAGGTCGCGCACGGTTTCCAGGATGCGGTCGGTCATGTAGTTGGGATGGCTGGTCAGGAAGCGGATGCGCCAGAGGCCGTCGATCTCGTGGACGGCGCGCAGGAGATCGGCCAGATCAAAAGAATTGTGACTTGTGAGTTGTGAATGGTGAATGGTGAAAGGCTCGTCTAGGCCAGCTTGTGACTCGCCCAGAAACGCCTTGACGGTTGCGCTATTGCCCAGCTCGCCGCGCCAGTCGTAGCCGTAGCGGTCGACGATCTGGCCAAGCAGCGTCACCTCGCGCACGCCCTGCGCCACGAGGCCGCGCACCTCGTTGACGATCTCCTCGACCGGGCGGCTGCGCTCCACCCCGCGGCGGAAGGGAATAATGCAAAAGGTGCAGGCGTGGCTGCAGCCGTAGACAATCGGCACGTGCGCGGCGACCGGCGCCTCGCCGCTGAGCGCCAGGTGCTTGATCGACTGCACGGTTCCGATCGGCTGTGCTGCGTCCTGCAGGTGATAGCGCTGCGCAAGCTGCTGGCGCTCGATCTCGGCCATCTCGGCGTCAATTTCGGCCTGGCGCAGAAAGTTCACCAACGGCGTCGCCTCGCTCGGCGGCATAAAGACATCGACATAGGGGTAACTGGCGAGCAGTTGCGGGCTGGGCTTGACGCCGACCATGCAGCCCATCAACGCCACGGCGCGGTCGGCTTTGCCCTTCTTCCACGGCTTGAGGCTGCCCAGCTTGCCGACGGCTTTGTCCTCGGCGCTCTGGCGCACCACGCAGGTGTTGAGCACCACGACATCGGCCTCGTCGAGTTGGTCGGTCGGTCCGTAGCCGATCTTCTCCAGCTCCGCGGCGACGTGGTTGGAGTCGGCCACATTCATCTGGCAGCCGATGGTCCAGATGTGATACTTGCGTGCGGCGGTGGAAGTCTGGTCGGTGGTGAGTTCGTAGGTAACGGACTCGTGCGCGTCATCTTGCAGGCGCACGCCCCGGTCGGTTGGTTCGTTCATGTGGCTCCTCCTGTGATCCGGCGTACACCGGGCAGGGAATCGAAGAATCGTCAACGGACAACAAGCGAGGCGCAGTCTGCTGCGCCCCGGTGCAAAGTAACGTGATTGTAACGGGGTGCGGCGTAGGTGTCAAACGAAGTCCGCCACTACACGGGTTTTTGCGGTCGCGTCCAGCACATCACCTTGGTGTATAATGTGTTGGCAGCATGGCGAGGCTGCCAGTGAGTTGAGAATCAAGGTGCGACCTATGCTTGACCAGGCAAATTTCGAGATCCTACTACGGCGTGTGGATGTCGGGCGCGAAATTAGCCGTCTGCGCCGTGATCTGTTGCGCGGTGTAGGCAATCAGCCAGTGGCCGCAGTGGAAAAACCATCCCTGTTTGGCAGCGTTAGGGCGGACGACATTACTGACGCCATGATCGCGGACGCCAGAGATAACCTTTTCCGCAGTCTGAGTGACCTGTAGGTTTTGTTAAGACGAACATGCTTTACGTCATAGATACTCATGTGCTTATTTGGTATTTTACGGGCAATAAGCGTCTTTCCGCTGACCTGAAAGCCAAAATCGATGAGGTTCGGCAGCAAGGGGGACGGCTGTTGGTGCCAACTATAGTTTTGGCTGAGGCGCTAGCCGTTGACGCCAAGGGTCGCGTTGTGTTCGATTTTGCTCACCTCTACCAGCTAGTCCAGACCGAGCCGGAATTCGAGGTTGTCGACTTCAGCGTTGAGATTTTCGACGAGGTCTTGCGCATCCAGACAATTCCTGAAATCCATGACCGCATTATTGTAGCAACGGCTAGGTTCTATCAGGCAAATCTCCTCACGAAGGATGGCATCATCCGGTCTTCCAGTGAAGTTGACGTAAATTGAAGAAGTGATAAACCTTGCTCGCGCACGTCCAGTGCTTCCCGACTGGTGTGAAACACATATAACTCGCGTGCTGGCGCTTCGTGGTGCAGATCAGCGCGGAACTTCTCCAGCCGGCCTTCATCCTCGCTGTACAGATACGCCCGATTCGGCCCCACTTTGCTGGCCGCCGGCGAGTCGAGCAGCGTGGACGAATCCTCCGCGCTCATCTGAAAGGCGACGCGTAGGGCGAACTCACGCAGCAGGCGGCGCTCCAGTGTGCGGTTAAGGTTGGTCACGGTATCGCACCAGACGATCGTGTGCACGCCTACTTCCGGCCCGTTGCGCAGGCGCATTGCGTATCCAGCTGTGTGTGCGTTCGTACTGTGAACTCACTTGATCCCATACTTTTCGCGTCGAATTTGAAACGCCCGTTCGCCACCCTCCAGAATGCGTTCTACTGCCTGCTTGATCGGTAAGGCGTCGATGGAGCCAACACCCCGCTCCACGATGGCGCCGCGCTGATTGTCAGCCTGGACAACCACAATCAGTTCGGCATCGCCCGATACTGGGATGTTCGCATTGTGGGTAGCGATCAGGAACTGGCGGCGCTCTTTCTCTCTGCGCAGCGTCTCGACGATCTGATCAAAGATAAACTGGTTGTCGAGATCGTCTTCCGGCTGGTCCACCAGAAGGGTCGCCGAGCTTTCCAAGAGCACGATACTGAGCAGCGCCGTACACTTCTGCCCGACTGAAAGCGCTGACAGCTCCCGATAACCCAGTTGACCGCTGCCAACTTGAAGTTCAATTATCGGCAGGTCGGGAACGGCGAATATCTCAAGCTCGAAAAGCTGCTTGTCGTCGAGCCTCGTGAGGTTTCGACGCATCGGCTCGCTGATCGAGCCAAACACCGCCTCCAGCAGACTTTCGCTTCCTTCGCTGCGTGTCTTTTCCTGGCGAATCGCCTGCGCCAGTTCGCTCGGATCGCGGAATGCCGGAATCTCGGGGATAAGGTGTCTAGTGCCGCCCTGGTATAGAACCGGGCGCTCAGCTTCTCGCTCGGGGTGTTCTGCCGGCCGTTTTGCCAGTTGCTCCAGGGTGGCGCCACGTACACCCAATCCTGCAACGAGAGTGGTCAAGTATTCTTGATATTTGGTTCGGTTCCCCTGCGGATGGATCGTGACACGCACGGTATTGTTGAGTTTGCGCGTCAGTTCTGTCGCCTTCTCGCAACGGACTTCATATTGTCGGCGGCGCACCGCGCGCAACCGCGCCAGTTGCTCGCTCCTCGTCTTCCAGTGCTGCTGAAACTGCTGGCGCTCCCGATTGGTCTGGATGGCAAGTTCTTCCAACCCGGCCAGTCGCTGCTGAAGCTGAACATAGCGCTCCGGCTGGAGTGCGCCCCCGCCGTCTTGAAACTCACGCAGCAATGTCTGATAGACGTTATCCTGCCGCGCATACGCCTGTCGCCACTCGCTGCGCTGCGCCTCACCTGCGCCCCATCGATCGTTAATGCGTGCGGCAATCGCCTGCACCTGTGCGTCGAACTCAGCGAACAGTGCGTCCAGTGCAACCTGCTGCGCGTCGAGTAGCGCTCGATTCGGCAGCCCATCGGCAACCCCGGCTGTCACGATCTGGCGATCAGACTGCTGTTGCTCCTGCAGCGTTGCGAGTCCGGCGCGTAGTTTCTCTACACGTGCATCGAGCCGGGTAAAGAGCCGCTGCTCGCGGTCGTATGCGTTCTTCTCTTCGAGGCGTGCGACGAATTCCATTTCAGACATGCGCCGCAGCTCCTCGCGGATTAAATCCACCCCGGCCAGCTTGTCGTCCGCCCGCGCAATTGACTCTTGCAACTGGAGGATCGACGTCGCACTACGTTCTAGCCGACCGAGCAGATCGCGTTCTTCTTCTTGAAGGGTGCGGATTGCGTCGGCTACGTGGTGATCGATCAACTGCAACTGGAAGTGCGGATCCTGTGCGATTTCGTAGATTTCCTTCTGTCCGTACGCCTGGATTGGGATCAAGTCGGTCGGGCCATGTTGAGCGGCGTTCCGTTGTCCCGACCAGAGACTTCAGCCGGACGATTCGACGTACGCACGATGCGATATGGCGTGCCATCGCCCATCACGCATTCCACCGTGATCTGCGAACCAGCCCGGAAAGGCATGGCTCAGGATGCCCGTCGCCTGTCGCCGATTGGCGTCGGTCTTGGCCTCGACGCCAAATGCATGTCGCACGACCTCGAGCAATGTTGACTTGCCGGTGCCGCGTCCGCCGATGATGCAGTTTAGATTCGGGTTTAGCGTCAGGTCCAGCCCGTCTAGGAATCCGCCCTGCACCTTCACCCGGCTAATGACCGGATGCTGAATCTGAATAGGTGTGTCCGGCTGACGACGGCGAATCCGTACGGCGGGGTCGTGAAAGCACAGGCGTAGCCCCTCCCAGGTGATCGGCTCTTCCAGCTTGAAAAGTGAGCTGCGCGTGCCAATGCCGAGGTGGGAGTGTTTCGTACCGTCTTGTGGGTGCGGATTGTCGGAGGCCCAGTAGTAGGCTGGCCGGTGTGTAAAAGGCTCGCTGCCGATTTCTGGTGGCAGGTCGTCGCCGATCACTTCGACGGCGGCGAACTCTGCGGCGTTCCAGAGCTGCACCAGGGTCTGTCCTGAGTTACGCAGCTCCCGCCACGCACCTTTGTAATCGTCGATGTGAGCCAATACCGGCGAGCATTTTCGCTTCGGATGATCGAGATCACCCTCTGCACGCCATGTTCAGTGACCAATGCCTCCTGCTCACCGCGAGCATCAGCGCGTACACCTAGCCGTGCCAGCAGGTCAGTAACGTGCGCCGTGCCGCGGTCTTCGGGAAAGATGGCGAGAATGTGCACGCCTGGTGCCACGCTGATCTCTACGCCGGGAAATACAGTGAGCGTTGTTCCGGCTGCCGCCGACTTGATGCGGTCAATCCAGTCGCCTGTGTTGTGGTCGGTGATGGCGATGGCGCGCATACCGGCATCGATCGCTTGCGCCACATACGCTTCCGGCGTCACCGTACCGCGAAAGCATTTGGATGCCGGCGTGTGGACATGAAGGTCGCCTGCACAGAATTTCAGACCTGGGGTCACTGTTCTTCGCTCCTTGTCAATTTACCTGTTACCTGATCGCCCTACGCCGCAAACCCCTGCTCCAAAATCCGCATCACCGTCGCATCGAAGGCGCGCTTGAAATCGGGGTCGGACGCATAGCGCTTGTAGAGATCCAATTCTCGCTTGCGCTCTTGCCCAACCGCCTGGCTGATCAGCTTCTCCATCGCCAGCCGCCGGTTCTGTTCGTCCTGGTTGTTGAGCACCTGCTCGGCATAGGCTGGGTTGTTGATTATGTGCCGGGCGATGTTGATGAACTTGACCCGCTGCTCTGTGGGCGTAGCACTCCAGCCAGCAAACCAGCGCTCGTTGAACGCATTGACGATCAGATCGAGCGGGTCTTGTTGTTCGGCGCCGTCGTGCGCGCTGCGCGGGTTGGGATTCTGCGGCTCGACTTCGCTGGGCGCGGCGTCCAGGACGATGCGTTGGCTGAGTTTGACCCGCTCCAACCCATAGGTGGAGAGATCGACGCTCTCCAATAGCGCGTCTAGTTCGCCGACCTGCGGGTTTTTGAGCACGAGTTTGGGGATCAGAAATTTGAGGAACCAGTAGAGCATCTCCCACGGTGCATGGTTGAAGGGCAGGATGCTGGCAACCTGCGCGTAGATCTTCACAAACTGCTTGGCCTTGATCTTGAAGTCGACCTGCTCGTCCTCTTGCAGCGCCAGTTCGTGCGTGAAGCGCGTCGCACAGCGGTCGATGACCGGGCTGAGTTGATCGGCCTCGACGCCGGCAAAATAGAGGTCGTTGAACGCCTCCACTTCGGGCCAGTCGTAGACGCCCACCGCATCGAGCGCGTCCTTGAGATCGTGCAGCACGTTGACGTCCGTGGCCTGGCTGAGCGTGGTCGAGGTGTAGAAGGGATCGAAAGCCTCCTTGATGTCGCCGGCGCTGTTGAAGAAATCCAGCACGAAGATATCTTCGGTGCGTTTGCCCAGCTCGGGCGCGCTGCGGTTGAGGCGCGAGAGCGTCTGCACCGCGGCAAGCCCTTGCAGCTTCTTGTCCACATACATGACCGCAAGCTTGGGCTGGTCAAAGCCGGTGAGGAATTTGTTGGCCACCACCAACAGCCGGTAGTTGTCGCCGTCGAACTGATCTTCGATCTCCTTGCTGGCAAAGCCGTTGAGCGTCTCCTCGCTGTACTCGGCGCCGTCGACTCCCTTCTTGCCGGAAAAGGCGATCATGGCCTTGAAGGGGGCGTTGCGCCGCGCCAGTTCGTCGCGAATGGCCTGAAAGTAGCGGATCGCGGTGGTGATGTTGCGTGTGACGACCATGCCCTTGGCCTGCCCTTTGAGCTTTTTGGCCGCGACCACCTGCGTCATGAAGTGCTCGACCATGATTTCGGCCTTGACGGCGATGGTCTCGCGGTGCCCTTCGACAAAGGCGCGCAGCTTCTTCTGCGCCTTGACGCTCTCGAAGAGCGGGTTTTCGAGGATCGACTTCTCGATCTCGTAGTAGCTGCGATAGGTGGTGTAGTTGGCGAGCACGTCGAGGATGAAGCCTTCTTCGATGGCCTGCTTCATCGAATAGAGATGGAACGGGTCAAAGCCGCCGGCCGCATTGCGCTGCCCAAACTTCTCCAGCGTGGCGTTCTTGGGCGTGGCGGTGAAGGCAAAATAAGAGGCGTTGCGCCCCAGCTTGCGCCCTGCCATCACCTTGAGGATCTTGTCCTGGGTGTCTTCGGGCATCTCCTCGTCGGCGTTCTCCTCGGTGTTTTCGTCGCCGCTCATGGTGCGCGTGAGCTTGTCCGCCGCGACGCCGCTTTGTGAGGAGTGCGCCTCGTCGAGGATGACGGCAAAGCGCTTGTCGGAGAGGTCTTCGATGCCATCGATAATGAAGGGGAACTTCTGAATGGTGGTGGTGATGATGCGTTTGCCGCTCTCCAGATGCGTCTTGAGATCGGTGGCGGTGTAGGCCGGCGCAATGATGTTCTTGACCTCGGAAAACTGGTCGATGGTCTCACGCAACTGCTTGTCCAGGTTGCGGCGGTCGGTGACGACCACCACCGAATCGAAGAGCGGCCGCGCCGCGCCGGGGGCAAAGAGTTCGATCAACTGGTAGGCAGTCCACGTGATCGAGTTGGACTTGCCCGACCCGGCCGAATGCTGGATCAGATAGGTGTGGCCGGGGCGTGCTGGCGTGCATGGGCCAGCAGGCGGCGCACCACGTCCAACTGGTGATAGCGCGGGAAGTAGAGGCGCTTTTTCGCCAGCGGCTCCTTCTTCTGCCCGTGAGGATGGTGAAGTGCTCCAGGATGTTCGCCACGCTCGGCCGTGTGAGCACCTCGTCCCACAGGTACGCAGTGCGGTGGCCGGCAGGGTTGGGCGGGTTGCCCTTGCCAAAGTCGTGACCTTGGTTGAAGGGCAGAAAGACGGTCGCCTTGCCCGCCAGCCGCGTGGTCATGAAGACGTCGTCGGTATCCACCGCAAAGTGGACGGCGCAGCGGCCAAAGCTGAGCAGCGGCTCCTGCGCGCTGCGCCGTTCATACTGCCGGCAGGCGTGCACGACCGTCTGGCCGGTCCAGGCATTCTTGAGTTCCAGGGTGGCGATGGCAAGCCCGTTGACAAAGAGCACCATGTCGATGGAGAGCGTCGGGTCGGCCTGGCTGTAATGCACCTGGCGCGTGACCGAGAAGATGTTGCGGGCGAAGCGGTCGCCAATGGCAGGATTGAGGTTGTTGAAGGGCAGGCTGTAGTAGAGCGTCAGGTGCGCGTCGTCGATGTCGAGCCCGCGCTTGAGCACCTTGAGGATGCCTTCGCGCTTGAGCGTGCGGTCGAGCCGCTCCAGCAGCAGCCGCTCCCAGTTGGGCCGCGCCTTGAGCTTGTCCAACTCGGCGGGCTGCGTGCTTTCGAGAAAGCGCCAGAACTTCTCGCGGTCGATGGCGACGCCACGGTCGAAGTCCTGCGGATGGCCCGCCTCGTAGCCGTGACCAGCGCCAGGACCAAAGATCGGCTGCCATTCGCCGATCGCTTCTGTAGCCTTGCGTTCTTCGCGGCTGGAGCCGGTCAGCGCCTTTTCGATGAGGGCTTCCAGGGCTTGCTCGTTGGTCTGGCTGGGCATTGGATGAAACCCCTTTCTCCTACATGCTATCGTTTTGCCACAGACCAAGCTGCTTCATTACATCCGGCAGAGGTTCTCCTCTGAGGACGGCAAGTTGGGCCACTTTCTCAATCCGCACCGCATTGAGTGCTTCCGCCTGCTCAGTGAGTGTCTGGAATTCGTGCCGCACATCAGTCGCAAGCGCGTCCGCCGCTTCGAGATTCTGGCCGAGCGTACGCAGACGCTGCTGCTGGTCTGGCGGCAGCTGTGCGGCGTAGATCGCACGCAAGCGGCTCTCTTCGGCTGCATCCATCGTTTGCTGGAAGACACTCTGGCGGTATTATACCGCACAGATGCCTTGATTGGAGCCGAGGATCTGTTCGGGTGCAAGCAAGAGTTGTCAGGTGGTTGAATGGCAAGAGCCTTACGTTCCGCCCGTGGGGAACGTTGAGAGGTTGCCCAATGTAGGCTATACTTTGTTCGAGCAAACTTGTGTGGGCGAATAACGAGCATGTCTGCCATCGCCTGAAGTCTTCAGGTATTCTGGATTCAAAACAAAGGCCACTCACCATGACAGTTATGGTACAGATCGAAATTCCACGAGAGGTGTTACATGCCGCGCGCATGACCTCTGCTGAGATACAGCGCGAGCTGGCTGTCCATCTGTTTGCTGAAGGCAAATTATCCTTTGGTAAAGCGCGGGAATTGGGACGCCTGGGGTTCTGGGAATTCCAGCAACTGCTGGCGAGCCGCCGCATCCCGGTCCATTATGATTTGGCTGAATACGAAGAAGACATGGCCACGCTTGCGCGCCTTGATGCTGAATGAACACCGAATGAACGTAGTCAGCAACACGTCACCGATCACAAATCTCGCTCTCATTGGGCGGCTTGAACTGTTGGAGCAGATGTACGGTTCAGTCACCATCCCCGAAGAAGTGTGGGATGAACTGGTCGTCAAAGGAGCGCATGTGCCCAGCGCACAACAGGTTGCCCGTGCGTCGTGGCTTCATGTGCGTCCGGTGATGAATCAAGCATTGGTGCAATCGCTGCGCCAGGAATTGGATGCCGGGGAAGCAGCGGCAATTGCCATGGCGGTAGAAACGACCGCAGACCTGCTGCTGATTGACGAACGGATTGGTCGTGAAAGTGCGCAGCACTTTGGCTTAACGTATATGGGGCTGATCGGTGTTCTGCAGCGGGCGCATCACCGCAGACTGCTTCCCGCGATGCGCCCAGTCCTCGACGCCCTGCGTCTGCAAGCTGGCTTCTGGATCAGTGACACCCTGTACCAGCGTGTTGCTGCGACGCGGGCGAGTAATACGGCTGGGTCCTTGCCCCTTTGGTGATCCTTGCTGGGGAGTGATATGCCCTTTACACTTTGATCTTTCCTGTGACGGCGTCAGAGATCAAGATCGACCGATACTCACTCAGCAACTCGATCTCACGTTGAATCAGGGCAACACCTCTTGCCAGGTCGTCCGTGGCTTGCCTCAGATAATCGGCAATGGCCTGCTGCTCTTCATAGGGAATCACGGGCAAATCTACGAGTGTGAAATTGTTGAAGTTCAGGTCTTGGCCGTCGCGAATAAAGTTGGCCGTTCTCCGTAGCGCCTCGATGTAGGCTTGCGACTTGAACAGATAGGTGAAGAAGTCAACGTTGACCTGGGGGGACGGTTCCAGAACAACATACGACGAACGAATGCAGCCAGATGCCCATGCTCGTTCCAGGCCGCCCTCAAAGCTGCGCATGCTGATTACAAAGTCATCGATCTCGACGTGCGCTCTTTTGTCCAGATGCTCTGTTATCTGTGTGACCCTGCGACCCTCTCTGTCCATGTACTCTTGTTGCGAAATCACACCATAGGCTTGGGTGGCAGACAGTTGGATGTCGTCAGAACGAGCGCGCTCTTTGCGGGGCGTGAACAGCCATTTGCTGCGTTTCACCTCCCAATGCGCCGGAATCTCCCCGATCCACGCCACGCCGCTCTCGCGCAGCCGCGCGCCGGGGTCGAGTCCCCGGGTGACGGCCCGGTTGATCAGGATTGCCTTCTGCTCCTGGAGCAGCTCGATCAGCCGCTGCTGCTTGGCAATGGCGGCGTCGATCTCGGCGGTCTTCGCGTCGAGGAAGGCGGCGATGCGGGTTTGTTCGGGGATAGAAGGCAGTGGGAAGCAGGAATTTGCCACGAAAGCAGTTGAGAGTCGCTTTTGGCCCACCGTGCCAATCATGAAGGTTTCAGCATAAGATTGAAATTCTTCGTTTCTGACCAAGTAGTATAGAAACCTTGGTTCGACCAAGCTGCGATCAACCCGAAAAACATGAAATTCTGTGGATCCTATTCCCTTTTCGGTATCCAAGCGTTCAATATATGCGCCTTTGCCGTTTTCAAAGCATGGGGTAATCTTTGCGAGAATTACGTCGCCCACTTTGAACTCAGTAAGTGAGTCAGGAAAGGCGCGCCGCTTATCAATTCTAGTCGAGTCGTAGGTACCAAAGGCTGAAACGGCTTCCATGGGAAGAAAGGTGACGATTTCGTCTTTTCCTGCTCTGCCCGAAGGTGGATTCACTGAAGCTATGTGCTTTAGCCGCTTCACTTGCCAATGTGAAGGTGCACGCGTGAACCAGCCGCCTTCAGTATTTTCGTATGTGGGATAGCTGGAAATCCCAAGCATCAGCCCGCCCCCGAAAACCCAACCAACCGCTTGAGCAGCCCATCCGTCTCCGCCTCCAACTGCAAGATCTCGGCGGCGACTTCCTCCAGCGAGCGCAGAGGCGTGTGGCGGTAGAAGTACTTGTTGAAGCTGATCTCGTAGCCGATGCGCGTCTTGTCGGCGGCGATCCAGGCGTCGGCCACGTGCGGGCGCACCTCGCGCAGAAGTAGGCATGGATCGCTTCCTGGAGCGGCGCGTTCTCGCTGTCGCGCAGGTTGCTGTCCGCCTCGTACTCGACGTACTCGCCCGACGTGGCCGTGGGCCAGTAGCCATAGTCGGGCAGGGCGTCCGCGGCGCAATCCAGCGTCTCCAGCAGGTGCGCCAGCTTCTTGCCCTTGAGCACATGCACCTTCTTGACCACCTTGGCCGCGCTCTCCTCCCGCCAACTCACCGCACCGAGGATGCGGCTCTTGTCGCTGCCCTTGAGCCTGACGCCCAGGCTTTGCAGCGCGTCGTCCACGGCCACGGTGAAGCGGTTGTAATCCAGGTGAAGCTCCTGCCCGATGACGCCCATGATCTGCTCGGCGTTTTCCATCAACGCCTGCTGCGTCTGCCACAGGACAGGGCTGAGCAGGGCGTTGCGCTCCTTGGGGCTGAGCGCGCTTGCTTCCTCTTCCAGCGTGCGCTCGATCTCTGCGCGATGCGGCGCCAGCCCGCCGTAGACGGCGTCGCCCCACCGCTCGTACATCTGGCGCATCGGCGCTTCGTAGGCCGCGGCAAAGCGCAGCGAAGCGACGCGTTCCGGCGTGAACTGCGCGGCCAGCCGCAAGGGACGTTCCACGGTCACTTTGTAGTAGCCGAAGTCGGCGTTATCAAAGACCTTGGCAATCCCTTCGTCCGCCATGTTGAGATAGAGTCGCGTGATCTCCTCGATGTGCACCGGCGCAAACTCGCAATTCTTAGCGCCCAGGTTCTTGCGCAGCTTGCGGTAGCGTTCGGAGGCGTCGATCAACTGCACCTTGCCCCGTCGCTCCGGCGCTTTGTGGTTGGAGAGCACCCAGATGTAGGTGGTGATGCCCGTATTGTAAAAGAGGTTGTTGGGCAACTGGATGATCGCTTCGAGCCAGTCGTTCTCGATGAGGTAGCGGCGGATATTGCTTTCGCCGCTGCCCGCGTCGCCGGTGAAGAGCGACGAGCCGTTGTGCACCGAGGCAATGCGCGACCCCAGCGGGCTGTCGCTGAGCGACTTCATCTTGCTCACCATGTCCATCAGAAAGAGCAATTGCCCGTCGGACGAGCGCGGGATCGCCGGTTCTTCACGCATCACACCCCAGTAGTCGGGCAGCTTCACCTGGAAGCGGGTCGAGCACATCCTTGCCATCCATGATGTGGCGCTGGTCGCTCTTCCACGACTTGCCATAGGGCGGGTTGGAGAGCATCACGTCGAAGCGCAGGCCCGCAAAGTCGTCGGAGGCCAGCGTCGAGCCGTCCTTGATGTGTTCGGGGTTGTTGCCCTTGATCATCATGTCCGACTTGCAGATGGCGTAGGTCTCGTCGTTGATCTCCTTGCCGTAGAGCATCACTTCGGCGCGGGAACGGATCTGCCCTTCAGGGTCCGTGATGAAATTCTGCGACTCGGTCAACATGCCGCCCGACCCGCACGCGCCGTCGTAGATCAGGAGCACCGGCGGCAGCCGGTCTTTGATCGGCATGAAGACGATGTGCGTCATCAGGTCGATCACCTCGCGCGGCGTAAAGTGTTCGCCCGCCTCTTCATTGTTCTCCTCGTTGAACTTGCGGATCAACTCCTCAAAGACATAACCCATGCCCAGGTTGGTCAGCGGCGGCAGCCTGCGCCCATCCGGGTCAGTCGCTTCGTTCGGCGTCAGGTTGATGGTGGGCGAAGTGAACTTCTCCAGCACGTCAAGCAGCACATCCTTCTGCGCCATGTGGTGCACCTGCTGCCGCAGCCGGAACTTCTCAATGATCTCCTTCACATCTTCGTCAAAAGCGGTGAGATAGGCGTTGAAGTTGGCCTCCAGAATCTGGCGATTGTTGGAGGCCGTCTGCGCCAGCCGCGTCAGCGTAAAGTCGGACGTGTTGTAGAAGACATAGCCCGACGCCTCGCGCAGCCCGGTCGGGTCCAGCTCCCCCAGCCCGGCATCCTCGCGCTGGAAGCGCACCTCTTCCATGACGGCCGCTTTGCTCGCTTCGAGCAGACAGTCGAGCCGCCGCAGCACGAACATGGGCAGGATCACATCGCGGTACTTGCCGCGCACATAGACGTCACGCAGGCAGTCGTCGGCGATGGACCAGATAAAGGAGACAAGCTTGTTATGAACGGAGAAATCCATGGTGGGTCCGATTCTGTAAATTTTCCGTCATTGTACACGAACGTCCAGGTTTCGGCAATGAAATGGGAAGCATTGCAAGGAGATTGTAAGGAGCAGCCGGCGTCTTTGTGTTCCGCTTAATGCGCGCCCCGTAAAGATTCAGCCGCGTAAAAAATCGAGCGCTAGTACACGGCGCGCAATGAACCTGCTGTTCGTAGTAGCGACTTTAGTCGCAGCGTTCTCGTACACTGACTAAAGTCATCACTACCATCCCTCGTTCTATTTGCGCCGTGCCCTACTAGTGGACTGTCAAACCTCAAAGTTCGGGTAGAGCAATAGCAAGGGAACGCAGATAGTCGCAGATGAAATCGAATAAGCGCAGATAGACTCAGATAAAAGCAAAGCAGCAGGGCATCTGCGCTTATCTGCGCTTATCTGTGTTTCCTTCTAATGCGCTCAACCAGGCTTCTTGGTTGACAGGCCGCCAAGTTACGCAGATCCGGCAGATGCGCACGGAGTAGATCAGCGAAAATCAGCTTACTCCGCGTCATCAGCGTTCCATTTTTTCACCGCCTTCTTTACTGTTTGCAGCGTCGCGTTACACCCTTGCGCGATCCAGTACGGAAGCGCCGAGAATTCAAATGGAATTTCCAGGAATTCCGCCGGAATTCTGAAGAATTCTGCTGGATTTTTGCGGAATCCCTCTGGAATCTGCTTGCTTTGCTTACCTGCGTTGCACAGGCGCCAGCGCCATTGTGCAGCCTCTCAATCAGCATGTCCTGCGTTGTGAGGTTAGATTCGGCCTTTGCAGATGCTGTCCTGCTGTTCCTGTCGGCGAATCTGGCCGCTACAATGGCCGGATTCGCCAATAGGCGCCCGGATCAGTGTGCAGACAGGCCATTCGCGCATCAAGCAAAGCAGCCCGGCCATGCGGCCGGGCTGCTTGGTTTGACGCGTCGATAGCAAGCTTACCAGGCATACGCCTTGGGCGCTTCGCCGCCGGGGCCGGGGAAGATTTCGTCCAGCTTGGCCAGCACGTCGGCGTCCAGCGTGATCTCTGTGGCGTGAATGGCGCTTTCCAGTTGCTCCAGCGTGCGCGGGCCGATGATGGGCGCGGTCACGGCCGGGTTGTGCAGCAGCCACGCCAGCGCGACCTCACCGGGGCCTTCGCCGATCTCACGGCAGAGGGCTTCGTAGGCTTCAAGCTGCGGGCGTTTCTTCTCCACCTGCTTCTCGAAGTCCTCGCTCATGCGGCGCCCGGCCTTGGCCTTCTCCAGCGCGCCGCCCAGCAGACCGCCGCCCAGCGGGCTCCACGGGATCAGCCCCAGGCCATAGTGGCGGCAGGCGGGGATGACTTCCAGCTCGATCATGCGGTTGTCGAGGTGATAGATGCTCTGCTCGCTGCTCGCGCCGGCCGCCGCCCTGGGCAAACCAGCGCCCGACGATCTGTTCCGTTGCGCCGTGCTGGTCGGACCAGCCGTAGACATCCGCCGTGTCGAAGAAGTTGATGCCCAGCTCCAACGCACGATCCATGATGCGAAAGCTGTCCTCTTCGGAGGTCACCCAGCCGAAGTTCATGGTGCCGAGACAAAGGTTGCTGACGAGCGCGCCATGCTTGCCGAGACGAACGTGTTTGACTGCCATGTTTTGATCTCCTTTTTTTGACTTTTGATGCTGGCGGCTGCTGATGTAGACGCTCAATCTGGTGGTCTGTCAACCAAAAAAGCTTTGGTGCGGCTCATTGGAAGGGAACACACGATAGACGCAGAGGCTTTGCTGCTTTGCTCTTATCTGCGCGTATCCGCTATTATCTGCGCCTATCTGCGTTCCCTTGCTACCGCTCCACCCAAACTCTGAGGTTGACAGCCTATCAGTCGAGTAGCCACAGCGTTGATTTCGCTGATGCACCTATAACCATACCGCGCTTTTGCTCGATTGTCACTTTGGGCAGAGCAAAGAGCGAGGCGCTGGCTGAGGATAACACTTAACGCAAAGGCGCAGAGCAGCAGAGGTGCAAAGATATTTTCATTGCTCATGGGCGACCCGCAGGAGCATTAGCAGTAATCAGCAAGACGCCTATGCTCTGCCGTTTGCATCAATCGTCACTTTCGCACACAATGACCCCGTGTCACCCATTCAATCCAAAGCGAAAAGGAGCACCTCATGCAATATACCAATCTTGGACGCACCGGTCTGCAGGTGAGCCGGCTTTGTCTTGGCACAATGAATTTTGGGCCGCTGGCGACCGAGGCGGAAAGTTTTGCAATCATGGATCGGGCGCTGGAGGCGGGCGTCAACTTTTTTGACACCGCCAATCGTTATGGCGCTCAAGTGCGCGTCGGTTATACCGAGGAGATCATCGGGAAATGGCTGGCGCAGGGCGGCGGTCGTCGCGACAAGATCGTGCTGGCCACCAAGGTCTACGGCGCGATGGGCGACGGCGTCAACGACCGCGGCCTGTCCGCCTATCATATCCGCAAAGCGTGCGAAGATAGTTTGCGCCGCCTGCAGACCGACCACATCGACCTGTACCAGATGCATCATGTCGAGCGCGCGACGCCGTGGGAGGAGATCTGGCAGGCGATGGAGCAACTTGTACGCGAGGGCAAAGTCCTCTATGTCGGCAGCAGCAACTTTGCCGGCCTGCATATTGCCCAGGCGCAGTTTGCCGCCGAGAAACGCCACTTTCTTGGCCTGGTCTCCGAGCAGAGCCTGTACAATCTCAACGCGCGCATGATCGAGCTGGAGGTGATCCCGGCGTGCGAGAGCTTTGGGCTGGGCTTGATCCCATGGAGCCCGCTGGCGGGCGGATTGCTGGGCGGCGTGCTCAAGAAAGCCGCGGAAGGGCGGCGCTCCTCCGAACGCATCCAGCAAGCCATCGAAAAGCACCGCGCGCCGTTGGAGGCATACGAGAATCTGTGTGCTGAAATCGGCCAGGAGCCGGCGGACGTGGCGCTGGCGTGGCTGCTCCATCAGCCCGCAGTCACTGCGCCGATCATCGGCCCGCGCACGATGGCGCAGTTCGAGGGCAACCTGCGCGCACTGGACGTGGCGCTGCCGTCCGAGATATTGGCGCGGTTGGATGAGATCTGGCCCGGCCCTGGCGGCGCGGCGCCTGAAGCGTATGCCTGGTAAGGAGCTAAGCATGGATGCAGAAAAGCAACCCTTGCGTGTAGCCATCATAGGGACGGCCAAACGCTCGGATTATCTTTACGGCCCGATCTTGCAGGCGCTGCCGGGCGAAGTCGAGTTGGTCGGCGTGTGGGGGCGCAGCCGCGCTTCGGCGCAGCAACTCGGCGAGAGCCTCGGCGCGCCCTGGTACACCGATCTTGAGCGGCTGGTGCGCGAACAAGCGCCGCAGATCGGCATCGTTTCGGTGGCTTATGGCGCCAATGGAGAGGTTGGCCTGATGGCGGTGGAGGCCGGGCTGCACGTCCTGCTGGAGACGCCCATCGCGCACAAGTTGAGCGAAGCCGATGCGATTATCGCCGCGGCCGAACGTCACGGCGTCAAAATCGAGGTGGCCGAACAGTTTCATCGCCGCCCGCTGGAACAGATCAAACTGGCGCTGCTCCGCTCTGGGCTGTTTGGCCGCGTGCATACGTCCTTCAACGACTTTGCCGGGCACGGCTATCATGGCGTCAGTGTGATGCGCAGCTATCTCGGCTTCGATGCGCGCCCTGTGCAGGTGACCGGGCTTGTGCGCGAGTATCCGCTTGCCGCACAGTGGTCGCGGCTGGCCGGCACGCGCGGGGAACGCACCGAGACCCAGGAACATGGGATCGTCGAGTTCGACGGCGGACAGGTGGGCATCTTTCATTGGACGAGCGTGGGTTACGATTCGGCGGTGCGTTGGTGGCGCAGCAGCCGCTTTTTGGCCGAGCGCGGCATGGGCGTCACCGTCGGCGTCAACCTGGAGGTGCAGGAGTGGCTCAGCCTGCTTGCGCCCGGCGGGGAAGCGCCTCGCTTTATCACGCTCGAACGGCGCTGGGAGCGCAACGACGGCGGCGCGTTGGTGGCGATGGTCGCACACACCGGCGACCCGGCATTGCCGATCGTGGCGTGGGAGAATCCTTTCCGGCCCGCGGTGAAAGGGCACGGCGTCCAGTGGCACGACGATGAGATCGGCGTGGCCGGTTGTCTGCTCAGCCTGGTCGAAGCTGTGCGCAATGGCGACGCGCCGAGTTACGGCGCCCATCAGGCGCGCCTGGATCAAGAGTTGACGCTGGCGATCCGCATGTCCAGCCAGGCGGGCGGCGCACCTGTGCAGTTGCCGCTCGACCCGGCGACCCAAACGCTTTGAAGCTGAAAATAACTTTTGGGTCAAGCGGATCTCGTGTGGTTACGTGCCGGGGACGGGCTTGCGGTGTTTCGGTCGAGCAGACAACGATCAGCCCGTCCCCGGCACGTAAGACCCCACCCCATCAATTTCGGTTGAGCCTAACTTTTGACGTTGAGGCGCGGAGATGCAGAGGCTCGCAGGGGAAGGTCGTTCTGATGGTTCGCTGCACTGCGTAAAGGCATGGGCGCTGATCGGATGATGAGTGGACGCTGGCCCATTACGCTTTTGGTGGCGGCCTATCTTGTCCTGGCCGTCATGTATAGCATAGTGACGCCGCTGTTTGAATCCCCTGACGAAGTCTGGCACTACGAGTACACTCGTTGGCTGGCCGCGGGTAAAGGGCTGGCTGCCCCGGAGGATGTCGGCGTGGCGCCCTGGGCGCAGGAGGGCAGTCAGCCGCCGCTTTACTATCTGCTCGGCGCGGCTGTGACGTGGTTCATCCCGACCGACAATGCCGCGGAAGCGATCCGCTACAATGTGCACGCCGCGGTGGGCAATGCCGATGCGTTCGGCAACAAGAACATGATGCTGCACGGCCGCGTCCATGCGTGGCCGTGGCGAGGTGTGACGTTGGCCGCCCACATCACACGGTTCGTGTCCGTCTTGCTGGGTGCACTGACTGTGCTTTTGACCTATCGCATCGCACTCACCGCGTTGCCCGGCTGGCCCGCAGCCGCAGTCTTAGCGACGGCGCTGCTGGCCTTTTCTCCCCAATTCCTCTTTATCTCCGCCTCGACCAATAACGATAACCTGGTCATTGTGCTTGCTACGGCCGGCCTTTATCTCAGCATGTATCTTGTAGCGGACAAAAAAACGCCGCAATGGTGGATCTGGCTGGTGTTTGGCGCGGTTGTTGGATTGGCTGCGCTCAGCAAGCTAAGTGGGCTGCTGTTGGCGGCGCTGGCCGCAGTCACGATTCTCGCCGTGGCGTGGGGCAGCGCGTGGCGTGTTTTCGGGCAGGCAATGCTATTGACCGGCGGCCGCGCTTGCCGTCGCGGGATGGTGGTATATCCGCAATTGGCTGCTCTTTGGCGATCCTCTGCTGCTATCCGTCATGTTTGCCGGTGTGCCGCCACAGGGCGAGCCGGCCGGCATCGCCGAATTGCTTGCCCTGGCGCCGGGCGTCTGGCGCTCCACGTGGGCGGTTTTCGGCTGGTTCAACGTGCTGGCCGCGCCGTGGGTCTACTGGCTCTATACGCTGCTTGTGGTGCTTGCGGGGGTGGGATGGTTGCTGGGCGCGGTCGGGCGGCGCCAGCAATTGCGCGTAGCCATACAAATCAAGCCGGTGCTTTTATTGGTGATCTGGCTCGCTCTGGTAAGCATTGCGGTAGGGCGGTGGGCGCAGGTCAGCTATGCGCAGGGACGGCTGCTCTTTCCGGCCCTGGCCGCGCTCGTCACGCTGATGGCGGGCGGGCTGCTGGCGTACTGGCCGCTGCGATGGCAGGCTGTCATTGCCTGGATGAGCGCAGGCGCGCTGGCCGTGCTGGCCGCGGTCGCGCCATTTGCCTGGATCCTGCCGGCGTATCCGCCGCCGATGCTGGCAGCAGGCGCAGAAACGCCCGTCACGGTCGATGCTCACTTTGACAAGGGGATCCGGTTGATCGGCGCTGTCATCGAACCCACCGAGCTTCATGCGCAGGATGAAATTGCCATAACGCTCTATTGGGAGACAATGCAGGCGCTTGATCAGGATTACAGCGTCTTCGTCCATGCCGTGGACACGGAAGGTATTGTCCAGGCGCAGCACGACAGCCATCCTGGCCTGGGCAGTTACCCGACCAGCGAGTGGGAAACAGGGCAGGTGATCGTGGATACGCATCGTTTGACAATCCCACCGGGCGCGCCGGCCCCATCCACGCTGCGCATGGAGGCGGGGCTCTACGTCGCTGCCACGGGCGAGCGACTGGCCAGTGATGAGGGTGAGACCGTCCAGGTGGGCAAGGTTTATGTGCTGCCCGCCACGGACGCGTTGCCAGGCGCGACGCGCATCAACTTTGACGACAAGTTGGCATTGGTCGGCTTTGACCTGGATCGTCGCACGCTGCGGCCAGGCGAAACACTGCAGGTGGCGCTGTGGTGGGAGGCGCTGGCGCCGATGGCGCAGGATTACGTGGTCTTTGCGCACTTGTTGCTGCCGCCGGACGCGGTGTGGGCGCAGCACGACCAGATGCCGCAGGCGGGTGCAGCGCGTACTTCCACCTGGCATGTCGGCGATCGCATCGAGGATGTTCATGCGCTCACGTTGCCGCCCGAAACGCCGGCTGGCGTCTATCGCATCGAAATCGGCGTATACGACAAGGACAGCTTTGAGCGCCTGCCCGTCAACTTCAGCGATCAGGGCGTGGTGTTGGCGCAGGTCAAGGTTGAGCCGTGACGCTTGGCAATGTGTAGATCGGCCCGCCAAAATTTTGGAAAACGCACCTGTTGCATTCAACGCTAGACACGCACAAAAATCTATGATACATTAGTTAGTGTAGAAATGACGATAACTGGAATGGCGCAGTCGCTACCCTTTAGAAAATCAGGAGGAACCATGCGAAACTCACTTCCATTGCCGCCGCACTATCACCCGGAGCGAGTAGGGCAGGTGTGGCGCGTGCCGTATGCGCAGCGTGCGGTCGAGGCGGAGGACTGGGCGGCGCGACACAATTTGCAGCCTGTGGTGGAAGATAAAACGCGTGTTGCTTTGCTGGCGGTCGACGTACAAAATACGTTTTGCATTCCCGATTACGAGTTGTTTGTGGGAGGGCGCTCAGGACAGGGCGCGGTCGAGGATAATCGCCGTCTCTGTGAGTTTGTCTACCGCAATCTTGACGTGATCTCGCAGGTGTTTCCCACGCTGGACACACATGCTGCCGCCCAAATTTTCCATCCGCTCTTTTTCACCAATGACGCGGGCGAACATCCCGCGCCTTACACCCTGATCACGATGCAGGATATCGAGCAAGGCGTCTGGCATTTCAATGCGACCCTCGCGTCGACGCTGGGGTTGTCGCCGGCGTACGTGGAGGAGTATCTGCTGCATTACACGCGGACGTTGGCCGAAGCAGGACATTACGCCTTGACGGTGTGGCCTTATCACGCCATGTTGGGCAGCATCGGCCATGCGTTGGCGCCAGCGTTCGAGGAGGCTTTGTTCTTCCACGAGATCGCACGCCACAGCCAGCCCGATTTCCAGGTAAAGGGGAATGCTGTCCTGACGGAAGATTACTCGGCCCTGGGGCCGGAAGTGACGGCCGACCAGCACGGCCGGCCGATCGGCGGGTTCAATCGCGCCCTGTTCGACAAGCTGCGCACGTTCGACGCTGTGCTCATCGCGGGCCAGGCCAAGAGTCACTGCGTCGCATGGACGGTGCAGGATCTGCTTGACGCCTTGTTGGAACATGCACCAGATGAGATCGGCAGATATTATTTGCTGGTCGATTGTACGTCGCCGGTGGTGGCGCCGGGCGGCATCGATTACACCGAAATCGCCGACGCCGCGTTTGCGCGCTTTGCTGCTGCCGGAATGCATCTTGTGCGGTCGGTGGATCCGGTGGAGCGCTGGCTGCCACAGAGGAGTGCATAGAGAGGCGCAGCCTGTTTGGAGGATGCGATAAAAGAGCGGCGCCTACGTAGGCGCCGCTCTTTTATCGCACAATAGATGTCAGAAAGACCAAGTTGTACATCACTAACCGACGGATGGAATCAACAGACCGTAGTTCCCATCCTTGCGGCGGTAGATTACATTCACGTTGTTTGTTTGCGGATTGTGGAAGACAAAGAAATCGTGCCCGAGCAATTCCATCTGCTCCAGCGCTTCTTCCTCGTCCATCGGCTCCACCAGGAATTGCTTGCGCCGGATGATGTAGCCCGGTTCTTCCTCAGCCACCAATTCCTCGGCGATCTCGGCCAACTCGACCTCGCGCGTAGCGGCGTGCGCGGCGCGGCGCTTGTTGTCGTGGCGACGTCCCTTGAAGCGCCGAATTTGGCTGGAAATCTTGTCTACCGTGGCATCGACCGAAGCGAAAATGTCGCTGGTGGATTCCTCGGCGCGCAGAATCTGCCCGTTGGCCCAAATCGTGATCTGCGCCGTGAAGCGGTCATCGGCGGAGCGGGTCATGTTTTGGTTGAGGTCAGCGCCTCGCCAATTTGGGGCAGGTAGCGTTCGAGGCGGTCCACCTTCTTGGTGACATACTCACGCATGTAATCTGTCACCTCGATATTACGGCCATTGACCATTACTTTCATGGTCGTGCTCCTTTCTACATTAGCTTTGGTTAGCAATTGAGGGAGACCGGTAGCATTGAGAAAATCTGGAAGTCTGTCATAGGCAACGGCTGCCGACAACAGGGAGTTCCACAGTTTACAAGGCAATTGAGTTGGTGATGGTTGGGTTGGTGATGGTGGGCAAAGCACCGTTGGCTAGTCCACAGGAGCAGCCAGGCAGCCTGGGGTGGAGCAGCAGAACAGGGAGCCAAGCCTGAAGCATCATCCATAGCCCGATTCTAGCCAGGTTGGAGGGAAATGTCAATGGCCGACTGACCGGGTTTTGGCCCATGATCGCCGCCTGGCAGTGGCCTGCCAGCAATTTTCGCTGCCTTTGTCAGCAGATTGTAAGAGACTCCGCAAGCATCATCGTCTACAATTGTGCTAGAGATTTCATTGAAAGTGGTGGAGATCACCATGTTGCTGAGACGGAGAAAGAACGCTATGACCGCAAATGCGAATGCCGCGTTGGGAAAAGCGAATCAAGAAGAAGTATCCCGTCGCGCCGAGTTGGGTGCGCAACGGCGCCTGTATCGAGCATTCCTGGTGGTCGGCGATGCTTTTGTGCTGCTGATCGCCTTCACGTTTGCTTTCTGGATGCGTTTTTCGCTAGGGCTGGCAGTTTCGACGGACGCTGTGTCAAACCCGCAAGATTATCTGGTGCTTTCAGTCTTGCTGATTCCGGTTTGGCTCGCCATTTTCGCGATCTTCGGATTGTACGATTTCAATACGCTGCTGGGCAACATCACCGAGTATGGGCGCGTGTTCAATGCGGTGACCTGGGGCATGATGGCCGTGATCGTATATGGCTTTTTGAACCCTGAGTTCGTCATTGCGCGCGGTTGGTTGATCTTTTCGTGGGGGTTGTCCGCATTTTTTATCAGCGCATTCCGCCTGTTGATGCGCCGGATTGCCTATCGGGCGCGACGTTATGGCTACTTTGTGACGCCGACGGTCATTGTCGGCACTAATAAAGAGGCAATTGCCCTGGCTGACCAACTGCGAGATTCGGCTGGCTCCGGGATGGAGATTACCGGCTTTATCAACGTCCAGGCGGCAGCGCCCTATGGACCTGGAGATCAAGTGCATGGCATCAAGGTGTTGGGCGCCATTGACGATCTGCCTGAAATTTTGGACGCTCATCACATCGAAGAAGTGGTGATTGCCACCACGGCGATGGATGATGAGCAACTTGTACGAGTTTCCCAGCAACTGACCACGCACCATGGCGGGATGCGGATGCGGCTATCGTCGGGGCTTTATGAAGTATTCACCACGGGGATGGATGTGACAACACGGAATTCGGTGCCGCTAATGAGCCTGAAGCGACTACGCCTTAGCCACGTTGAGACCTTGCTCAAGACCGGGTTGGATTATCTTTTGATCTTGGCGGCGATGCCGTTGCTGTTGCCGATCTTTCTCACAGTCGCACTGCTGGTCAAGCTGGATTCGTCCGGGCCAGTTTTCTATCAGCGCCGCGTGTTGGGGGTGGGTGGCCGTCCGTTTGGGGCGTTCAAGTTCCGCACCATGTACGTGAATGGCAACGACATTCTCGAACAGCACCCGGAGTTGAAAGCGGAGCTCGCCAAGAACCATAAACTCAAGCATGACCCGCGTATCACACGCATTGGCAACCTCCTGCGCCGCACCAGCCTGGACGAACTGCCGCAGTTGATCAACGTGCTGTTGGGGCAGATGAGTCTGGTCGGCCCACGCATGATCAGCCCATCAGAGCATGACCTGTACGGGCGCATGAAGCTCAACCTGTTGACGGTCAAGCCGGGGCTTACTGGAATGTGGCAGGTGTCGGGCCGGTCTGATCTCTCGTATGAAGAGCGTGTGCGGCTGGATATGTATTACATCCGCAATTACAGTATCTGGATGGATATTCAGATCCTCTTCTTCCAGACGATTCCTGCGGTGATGAAGGGGCGCGGCGCCTACTAAGGCGCCGCCTGGCCCTGCGTTCCTATTGAAAGATTGGCGTAGGAATGCTAGACGCTGTCGCCGAAATATTGGTAATGGATAAGTCTGTACGGAGCGTTCGATGAAAGCACTGATTTTGGCGGCAGGCAAGGGTACGCGCCTCGGACGCCTGACGGCAGCGTATCCCAAGCCGATGTTGGCCGTTGCGGGGCGACCGTTGCTCGCCTATCACATCGACTGGCTGCGCAACCACGGCATCACACAGATCGCCATCAACCTGCATCACGCCGCCGAGGTTATCCAGAATTATTTCGGCGATGGCAGCGCCTTTGGCGTCGCGATTACTTATTCCTACGAACCTGAGTTGCTTGGCACTGCGGGCGCCGCGAAACGGCTGGAGCCATTCCTTGACGAACGCTTTGCCGTCGTCTATGGCGATGTCTTCACCAACATCGACTTGGCGCGGCTGACGGCGTTTCATGTGGCCGGTATGGCGGGGGCTGACAATGGCGTCACCCTCTCCCTTTATCGCGTGCCCAACCCGACCGAATGTGGGTTGGTAGACATCGACGAACAAGGCCGTGTGCGCCGATTTGTCGAGAAGCCGCGTCCCGACCAGGTATTCACCGACCTTGCCAATGCCGGCGTGCTTATCTGTGAACCGCGTGTGCTGGCGCGCGTCCCCGCGGAAGGCGTGGTTGATTTTGGCCGCGACGTGTTGCCCGGCATGCTGACTGACCTCCTGCCTGTCTTCGGCTTTCCCATTGCCCCCGATGAATACGTCATCGACATTGGTACACCGTCCGGCTATGCGCGGGCGCAGCAGTTAGCCGAAAACCGTGTGATGGCGTTCTGACAGAACCCGAAATGCTAAGGAGATAGACAATGATCATCTCACAGACGCCTCTGCGCATCAGCTTTTTTGGCGGTGGCACTGATTTTCGTGGATTTTACGCCCAGGAGCCTGGGATGGTGCTCAGTTCGGCGATCGATAAGTATATTTTCGTCACGATCAAGGAGCGGTTTGACGAGAAGATTCGCAGGGTACACCCGCCCGGAACTGGTCGACTCGGTGGATGAGGTGGAGCACGATCTCGTGCGCGAATGCCTGCGTCGCACTGGCATCACTCACGGTGTGGAAATCAACACGATGGCCGATATTCCCTCTGAGGGATCTGGGTTGGGGTCGTCGAGCACGGTGACGGTTGGTTTGCTTCATGCTATGTACATGCATTTGGGCGCGCCGAAGGAACATGCCGCGCTTGCGCGCGAAGCCTGTGAAGTTGAGATTGGTGTGCTCAAGAAGCCCATCGGCGTGCAGGATCAATATATCGCCGCGTATGGGGGGCAGCGCGTGCTCCAGTTCTGCCCGGATGGACAGGTCGGTGTAGAGTCGGTGCGTCTGGAGCAGCGCGTCGCGCGCCAGCTAAATCAGAACCTGATGCTGTTTTACACCAATGTTGCGCGTAAGGCGGAGAGCGTCTTGTCCGAACAGCGCGACAACATCGCAGATCGTCGCTCTATTCTGCGGGAAATGAAGCGGATGGTGAGTGTTGGGCGCGCCGCATTGGAACAAGGCGCGCTGGATGACTTTGGGCTGCTGCTGAACGACGCGTGGCAGCTCAAGAAGCAGTTGGCGAGCAAGGTCAGCAACACGCAGATTGACGATCTCTACAATGCAGCCATGCGCGCCGGCGCCTTAGGCGGCAAGATCACCGGCGCCGGCGGCGGCGGTTTTCTGCTGCTCTACTGTCCGCGGGAAAAACAGGACGCCGTGCGCGATACCCTTCCTCATCTGCCGGAGCTGCCTTTTCACCTGGAACGCGACGGCACAAAGATCATCTTCAACTATCGACGGTAAGCCACAATATGCCCTTGCTTTTACAATTGGGAGGAAAGACTATGCATGGCGGAACGCACTTTTTACGCCTCTATGCGGCCGAACTGCAAGAATCGCTTGCGAATCTGCCCTGGAACGCCATCAATGATGTCGTACATGCTCTCGTGACCGCGTGGAAGGAACAACGCCGCGTCTATGTCATGGGCAATGGCGGCAGCGCGGCGACGGCATTGCACATGGCGGCAGATCTGAGCAAAAATACGGCTGTAGCAGAGCTTCCTCGGCTGCGTGTGGTTTCATTCAATGACAACATGGCGCTGTTCTCCGCGCTCGCCAATGATACTACTTATGCGGAGGTTTTCCGCGAGCAGGTCGTCACCTACGTCGAGGCGGGCGATGTCGTCATTGCCATTTCGGCCAGCGGCAACTCGCCGAACGTGTTGAATGCAGTGACGGCGGCGCGCGAGTTGGGTGCAACTACGATTGGGTTGAGCGGCTATTATGGTGGTAAACTTGCCAACATGGTGCATATTCCTGTCGTGGTCAATAATCACTCGATCGAACAGGTGGAAGACCTGCACATGATGATCGAGCACATGGTGACGGCGAGCGTGCGTCAAGCTGTTCATCAAGCCGTGAAGCGTGCTGCATAATCATTGGGTGGCGGCGCAGCCATCCCCCCAATATTTGTTGTCTGCGCCAGGCATACATGATTGACGCGATTTTTCTCGACCGTGACGGTACGATCAATGCAGAGCGTTCCGACTACGTCAAATCCAACCGTGAATTTGTGCTGCTGCCGGGCGCGTTGGAGGCGCTCGGCAGGCTTGCCACCCTCACTGTCCCCATTATTATCGTTACCAATCAATCTGCGATCGGGCGTGGTATTGTCAGCCGCATTGAGATCGATGCGATCCACGATACTATGCGGTCGCTGGTGCGGGCAGCGGGCGGCCGGATCGACGCCGTCTATCTCTGCCCGCATCATCCTGAGGCGAGATGCATCTGCCGCAAGCCCAAGCCAGGGTTGCTTTTGGCCGCCGCTGCCGACTATCAGATTGACCTGACGCGTTGCGTCTTGATTGGCGATAGCGTGACCGACCTGGAAGCCGCACGCGCGGTTGGATGTCAGCCGTTGATGGTGCGCACGGGGCGGCAAGCGCAAGCTTTGGCACGGCTTGCCGAGGTTGACGAGACGGTGGTATTGGTGGATGACCTGACGGAAGCTGTAGACTTGTTGTGTGCGAGACTGACTGCTGGCGTAAACGTCTGCGAAGCTAAATGACGCAGATCCCCGACGGCGCTCAGTTTGCGATAGCGGAGTAACCAAATCATGTGTGCATGTCCCTATCTAGGGCCTCTATGACGATGCAACGATCATGCTGAGTGAGGCAACGCCGGCTCATCGCTGCTATGGCACAAAGCCCCCGACTTCCCCTTCGACAACTCATCAGGATGGGTATTGTCTTGTTGCCGCGCATACGAACTGTCCATTTTACCTGGCCGCTATCGAGCAAGGTGGTGAGGGTCGGGTGATGACCAGCGCTACACAACGACGCCGCCGGGGTGGCTCGCTGGTATTTGCATCACTGCTGATGCTGGCCGTATTAGTCGCCAGTGCTGTCTTTGCGGCCAATGGTTCCTTTGGCATTTTGCCGCGCCCCACGCCGACGCTTGCCGAAATTGTCATGGCGGCGACAAATTCACCGACGGCAGTCGCTACTGCCACTCTCCTGCCGTCACCAACCTCGAGCCAGGCAGCCACCAACACACCTACGATTGCGCTCACAGAATTGATCCTGCCGACCAACACACCTGCACCAGGAGGCGCCGGGCTTGTGGCTGAAGCGCAGATCGTTGTGCTGACGCCGGCCAGCGGCGGCGCAGGCTGGTGGAGCAGCGCTGACGACCCATCGATCGGATTGAACGACTCCTTTTTATATGCCGGCGTCTATGAAAACGACGCCATGATCAGCGCAGCACGCTTTGACCTCAGCCGCATCCCGCGCGGCGCGCCTATCCTGTCCGGGGAACTGCAGTTGAGTGGACTGACGGATGAGCGCCTGAATGCCGACGCCGACGGGCTGTGGCGCGTGCAGTTGATCCCGGAAAACGAATTGGCAAACCTGATCGGCGCTGATTTTATGATGGTCTACAGCGCCGCCGCGCCGGTCACCCTGCGCGAACTGCGCACCCAGGATCTGGCGCGCGACAAAGTCAACACGTGGCAACTGGGGCCGGAAACGTTGCGCTGGTTGGAAGAACTACGCGTCAATGGCGCCGACTCTGTCATTGCGCGCATGACGGCTTCGACAAATGGTGACGGCGATACGCTGTTTGCCTGGGATAGCGGCCTTGGTCTCAAGACAGCCGGCGTTCCGCCTACACTATTGTTGAATGTCGGGCCGCCGCCGGCGACGCCGCCGCCGCTGCCGACCTACGCTTATCTTGTCGCCACCTTTACGCCGGTTCCGGAGAATGTATTGACCGTGGTCGCGCTGCAAAGCACGGCCACGGCCGTCGCCGAGACAATCGGCACGTACACCCCCGTCCCGCCATTTATCACGCCTACGCCGTTCCCACAGAACTTGGCGACTGTGCAGATTGCCGCGCTTCTGGCAGGGTTGCCGGCTGTGGTCGAGGAAACACCGGCGCCGGCCAATGAGGCGACTGAGACTGCACTGGCTGAGTACGCCACCGCTGTGGCGCTGACCACCGGCACCTTTACGCCGGTGCCGACGCAGTATGTTACGCCAATAGTGATCCTGCCTTCGCCGCTACCTCTCAACGCGGCCACCGCCGTGGCGCGCATTGCTGAAGCTACCACGGTAGCTTCGGCAGGGGGGCCGACATTTACACCGCTGCCCTACAATGCTGTCATCGGCGAGTTCGTGATTGCCACCCCAACGCCGCAGAATATTGCCACAGCGGCCGCTATTGCGCTCGCTGCAACGTCCAACGCGCAGGTCTACGGTCCGGCGACGCCAACGCCGTTCCACTGGTTGGTGATTACACCGACGCCTGAACCGCGGCCGACATCAACGCCCACCACGCCCCCGCTGATTATGGCTACCGATTTCACACCGACGCCGATCCCGACGGCCACCGAATTTATTCCGGCAGCGTTGCCGGATGAATATAAGAACCTGATCTTCTTCCAGCGCGGCACTGGGCCGGGGGCTCAGACCTATATCTTCGATCCGACTACTGAGCAGATCGGTCTGATTACGCGTCAATGGATCTATCCGCTGGCGCGAGAAAGCCTGACGCGCTCGCCCGATGGGCAGCAGGAGGTTTTTGTGACGCGCGATGCAAACGGCGTCGCACAGGTTCACATACGATCCGTGGGCTCGGATCGCTCGCGTCAATTGACGGCGTTTGGGCGCGACAGTTATGATCCTGCCTGGTCGCCGACTGGAGAGTGGATCGCGTTTGTGTCAAGCAATCCCGGCAACGATGAGATCTATCGCATAACACCTGACGGCAGCGTGGTCGAACGCTTGACTAACAATAACTGGGAGTGGGATAAACATCCTACCTGGTCGCCGGATGGCAGTCAGATTGTCTTCTTTTCGAACCGAGATGTCGGCCGTCCGCAGCTTTGGATTATGAATGCCAATGGCTCCGGGCAGCGCAGCCTGCTTTCCAGCGAATATGAAGATTTGTATCCCGTGTGGACGCGCTAAGGCGCAAGATAGGTGTATGGCATGAATAACCGGGAACTCCAGGCATACCTGCGACCGATTCTGCGGTGGTGGTGGCTGATTATCCTTTCCGCATTACTGGCCGCGGCATCCGCATTTGTTTTTGTGCGGCTGCGACCTCCGGTCTATATTTCGAGCGGCACGGTGATGGTTGGCACCGCAATTCAAGAACGCAACCCTGACACGCAGCAGCTTTCGCTGACACAGGGGTTAGCGCAAACCTATGTCAAGATCGCGCAGCGTCCTTCGATTAAAGAATCCACCAAACAGGCGCTTGGGATGGATTGGCTGCCTGAATACGCCGTGCGCATTGTGCCCGATTCACAGTTGATCGAAATCAATGTGACGGATGTCGACGCACAGCGCGCCTATGCAGTGGCGACCGAGTTGATCAACCAGTTGATCTTGCTAAGTCCTGGCGGGCAGGAACGCCAGCAGCGCGAGGTTTTTATTCAAGAGCAGCTTCGCAAGCTGGAGCAGGGACTGCGCGAAACCGAGGATGAGATCAACCGCAAGCAGAACGATCTGTCGTCGGCATTGAGCGCACGCCAGATTCGCCAGATCGAGGAGCAGATCGGCGCACTTCAGGCCAAGCAAACTACGCTACAGGGAACTTACGTCGGTCTGTTGGCTAATACAGAGCGGGGATCTACAAATACGATCAACGTGCTTGACTCGCCGGTTGTGCCACTAGAGCCAGTTAACGATCGTTGGTACTTGCTCGTCTTGGTAGCGGGGATTATGGGTGCTGCCGTTGCCAGCGCGGGCGCCTATCTCTTGGAGTTCCTGGACGATCGCCTGGTGAATGTAGAGCAAAATTCAGCAGGTGACAGGACTGATGACGTTAGGCACATTGCCCGATGCCAGGTTGGAATCGGCTGACCAGACGCTGATCATGCTGAAGAACCCCCACAGTACGGACGCTGAAGCATTCCGCGTGCTGCGTACGAACTTGCTTTTTGCTTCCGTTGACCACAAGTTGAGCAGTTTGCTGATCACTAGCCCGACGCCATCTGAAGGGAAGTCGTTCATCAGTTCCAATCTTGCGGTGGCGTTTGCGCAGACTGGGAAGCGTGTCATCCTGGTGGACGCTGATTTGCGCAAGCCTACCCTGCATCGGGTCTTCGGTTTGGTCAACAACGTCGGAGTGACCAGTGCTCTCGTCAGTGATACAAGTGTAAATGCCATAACCGGCGCTTTACAGACAACCGCTATTCCTGAATTGCAGGTGATGACCTCTGGTCCGTTGCCGCCGAATCCGTCGGAATTGCTCAGCTCACAGAGAATGCAAGACCTCCTACGTCAACTCCAGGCGCATTGTGACTTGGTTGTCATCGATAGTCCGCCAGTCGTGGTGGTGTCGGATACGGCTGTGCTGGCCAGTCACGCCGACGGGGTGCTGCTTGCATTTAGCCACGATAAGTTGCGCCGCGACATAGCGCGCAACACGATCGGCGCCTTGCGTCAAGTGAATGCACGTATTCTTGGCGCTGTTCTGAATCGTGTGGAGGGTAACCAACACGGATATTACTACTCCTATCATAAGAGTTATGGTAATCGCTACTACTCGACCCATTACTCGGCGCAGAAGCAAAATAAGTCAAAATTGACAGGAGCGCAGTCGCCCTCATCATCTGCGCCTCCGTGGTTGTCAATTCATCCCGCGTGAACACGAATGGCGCTGGCGCAGAGCACTCGGCGGAGCGCACTCAACAATCTGAACCATGAAGAAAATCCTGGTGGTGTGCACCGCCAATGTTTGTCGCTCCCCGCTGGTAGCAGCACTGCTCCAGCAGCGCATCGCACGGGCTGGGTTGGCCGAAGACGTGCGTGTGGAGTCGGCCGGCGTGCGCGCCGTCGCCGGCTACGAGGTTGACCCAGTGATCGCTGCCATGCTTGATGAAATGAGAGTCGAGTTGGCAAAGAAACATGCGACGCCAGTCGTTGAGGATGTATTGCGTGAGGCGGATCTTGTGTTGGTAATGGAGGAGGCGCAGCGGCAGGCGCTCTTCTATCGTCTACCCAGCGCGCTGCCAAAGATATTCTTGCTCAGCGAGCTGGCAGGGCGCTTTGATGAAGTGGCCGATCCCTATGGGATGGATGCTGAGGTTTACTACGCGATGCAGACGTTAGCGATGGAACTGCTTGATCAGGGGTGGTCCCAGTTGTTGCGCCGTTTAAACATAGAAAACGCCGCGTGATCTAAAAGATCAGCGGCGTTCAGTGAGTTAACCTAGACGCACGAATCGCGCTACTGGGAGAGGCGAAATTGCGTTGAGGAACTCAGCCCCGCACTTTTCCCAGTGACCGTCCATTGCTCGATCGGTTGCTCCTCGAGACCGGCGTCCAAATCAATGGAGCGGCGCGTCATGGCCGTTGCTGCCAGCAAGACGGCAAACATACCAATACCGATGGCGATTATTATAGCGGCTGTGATCCCGATTAACATGGTCAATTTACCCCTCTTGCAACTAGCGCCGTTTTTCTGTTGCTGGCCTGCACCGTGTAGCGTGCAAGTATAGCATTGCAGAATTCAGGCCGCTTCTCTACAGACAAATGTCCTGTTTGCGAAGGTAAGTTTTCCTGGAATGGGCATGTGTTGTGGTGGAACAGCAAAGGTGCAGCGAAGTTTTTGCAGAGAATCCAGTCCCACATACCATAACTAAAGTGAGGGGTGACGTACTTGATGCCCAGACTACGGTTGCGTCGTTGTATTTGTACGTTTTCTGAATGCAGGGGGCGCGTATAGTGCGTGTAGGGATGTATGCTTAAGCGCGCAGGAGAACCGGCGGAAACGCGGTAGGTTTGGATGCGCCCCTGTTGCGCCCACCACTTGTCAGCTAAGTGTAAGCGCGTTAAGCCTGATATACTGGTACCATAGCGCCAAGCGAAATAGCGCTGATCGATCCATGTATCTTGGTTCGCTTGATCAATATAAAGGCGGCTTGATCTAAATCTTGGTGATTGCATGACCCGAATGAATGATGCTGAAAGCTCAGGGCAAGGATTACTGCTCTACATTAGTAGACAGGCGAGCAGCATAAAAAAATACATAATCGAACAACTAATTTTTGCTGTTTTTGGTTGGATCCCCGACTGTGATTGGAATCGGACTACGTTCAGTAGTTTATCGGCTCGTTCTACGTATGCAGGGAATTGCAGCAGTTGAGAATGGCGTCCGCATTCGTTTCGCTGACAATATTACATTGGGCCGCAATGTCTACATCGATCAAGGCGTCTATTTACACGGTTGCCCGGCAGGCATTCAAATCGGCGAAAATACCTTTGTCATGCACGGCGCTGTGCTGCACGTGTATAACTTTCGCTCATTGCCTCACGCGTTTATTCGCATTGGCGCCAACAGCTTGATCGGCGAACTCAATGTGTTGCGTGGTCAAGGCGGCATCACTATCGGCGATCGAGTGTACACCGCGCCGATGGTGCAAATGCTGGCCGTCAATCATGTATTCGACGATCCGACTCGACCAATGGTCGAGCAGGGCATCACCGCTGAAGGGATCGTGGTCGAAGATGATGTTTGGATTGGTGCTGGGGCTATCATAACAGATGGAGTACGCATCTGTAAAGGGGCAGTTGTAGCGGCCGGCGCCGTTGTAACACAAGATGTACCCCCCTTCACTGTAGTTGGTGGCACGCCAGCACGTGTTCTCCGTACAATAGACGGCGGACAGAGCACAGGAGCAGTGAAAAAGGTGCATTACTGAAGCCAATCATGGGAATTGGACAGTTTGGTTGAATCTGAAGGAAGGCGACGCAAATGACAACTTTATCGGTGGTAATTCCGGCTTATAATGAAGAAGATGGCATTCGTTCGATTATGGAGCGCGTGCTTGCGGTGCGCGATGCATTGCGCGAGGTAGGCGTCGACACACTGGAATTGCTTGTGGTCGATGATGGGTCAAGTGATCGCACGGCGGAATTGGTGCGCTCGCAGCCCGGCGCGACGCTTGTGCAACATGCGAAGAACGGCGGCTACGGCGCGGCGTTGAAGACAGGCTTTGCAGCTGCTTCGGGCGAATGGGTGGGCTTTCTGGATGCCGATGGCACTTACCCCCCGGAGTATTTCCCCGCGCTGGTCAAGGCTGCCAAAGAACAAGACGCCGACCTCGTCATCGGCTCGCGCATGGCCGGCGCCGAAAGTCAAATGCCGATCACACGGCGCATCGGCAATATTATCTTTGCGCGTCTCGTCAATATTATCAGCGCCTCGAACATTACCGACTCGGCCAGCGGTATGCGTATTTTCAAGAAGTCCATCTTGGCGCAGCTTTATCCACTGCCCGATGGCCTCAACCTGACGCCTGTGATGAGTACGCGCGCATTGCATGAGCGTTTGAAGATGATCGAGGTCCCTATTCCTTACAGCGAGCGCATCGGCCGCTCCAAACTCAGCGTCGTCCACGACGGCATGAGGTTTGGCCAGTCGATCGTGTGGACCGCGCTCAACTATAACCCGGCGCGCCCCTTTGGCCTGATGGGGATGGTCAGTTTTGGCATTGCCGCAGTCATCGGACTTGCTCTGATCTGGTACCGGCTGCAAGGCGTGCAAAATGTAAGCCCGCTGGGTGCGTTTGCCCTCTTTTCGGCGCTTGTTCTCTCCGTGGGTGGTGTGATGCTGATAGCCTTAGGCTTTAGCTTCAACTACTTTGTGGCGCTCTTTCATAAAACGCCTGTGCGTCAGGGATTGTGGGGCAAACCGCTTTTCAATGTGCGGTGGGAGCAACATTTTGGCTGGGCGGGTGTGACCATTCTCCTGCTCGGTCTGCTCATCGGGATTGGCAGCTTTGTCGCCACTCTGTTGGGCGCCACGTTGATGCAACTCTGGCTCTATTATCTGACCAGCGCCGTCTTCAGCCTGATGGGGTTGCAACTGCTCGTCTCCTGGGTGCAGATGCAGACGCTTGACGCGCTGCGCATTCGTGAAGACCTGGCTGCAAGCGACTTGCTTGGCAAGGAGACGACCTCGCAAGTTGAGACGTCCCGCTCTGAAATTCGCACCGATCGTTTGCAGCCTCAGGCGTAGCTGCAGTCGCCGTCGATAGATTTTTTGTGGAGAAACCTGAATGACTGACCAATTGACCCAAACTGGGAAACAGCCCAACATCGAACTTGCGGAAGATATTCGCGATAACTTAGGGACGCGGCGCATCCCGCCTGTGCGCCCTTCGCACTTTCCGGACGCCGGCGCCAGCGTGCAGACGCTCACCTCATCGACGCGTCCGGCCGGCTCTGTGGACGTACTGCTCGTCAACCCGCCGACGCCCGACGGCGCCATCTGGATCCGCAGCCAGCATCGCGTGGGCCGACGCTCGCGCGAGAACATGATCTGGCCGCAGGTCAGCCTGGCGCAGTTGGCGGCGCTGCTCGTCCCCGAATACACCGTGGAGATCATCGACGCCAATGCGCTGCGCATGGGGTGGGCGGAGTTTGAAAAGCTGCTCGATGAAAAACGCCCCAAGTATTATCTCACGCAGGTGACCGCGCCGACATTGCGCAACGACATGTACGGCGTCTTCCTGGCTAAGTCGCTCGGCGCCAAAACCATGGCCTTCGGCACGCACGTCACGCCGATGTCGATAGAGACAATGCGACCCTTCCCGGCGTTGGATTTTGTGCTGCGCGGTGAACCCGAAATGACGTCGACGCCTTCGAGGGGAAGACGCCTTCCAACCCGCGCGTCAGCAAAATGCTGATGGAAACGAGTAAGCCGCAGCATCGTCGCGTAGGCGCTCAGGAAGTGATCGATGCGTTCCCTGCTGTAGAATCCGAAGATCCGTGCGCCAACATTCTGGGCCTAGCCTGGCGCAACGGTGATGAGATTGTCATCAATCCAGACCGTCCCTTTATCCCCAATCTGGATGATCTGCCCATACCGCTGCACGAGCGGCTGCCGCTTGACAAGCAACGTATGCCGATGATCAAGGGGCCGTTCACCTTCATCGTGACGAGCCGCGGCTGTCCGGCTGGCTGCAAATATTGCATCAAGCATGTGAGCTATCAGAACTCGGTGCGCGTGCGCTCCGCCGAAAATATCGTCGACGAACTAGAGTACCTGGGCAAACTCGGCATTACGAACATCCACATGTACGCCGATCTGTTTACGGTCAATCGCGAGCATGTTGTGGAATTGTGCAGGCTCATCATCGCGCGCGGCGTCAAGATCCGCTGGACCTGCAACAGCCGCGTCGACTATGTAGACGAAGAGATGCTGCGGCTGATGGGACAGGCGGGCTGCTGGCTCATCTCCTGGGGCATTGAGAGCGCCAATGAAATGGTGCTCAAGCGCGCACGCAAGGGCTATAAGAAGGAACAGGCGTTCAAAGCACTCAAGTGGGCAAGAGCAGCCGGCATTAAGAACTGGGGTTACTTCATCATCGGTCTGCCCGGCGAAACGGAAGCATCGATCCAGGAGACGATGGCCTACTCAAAGAACTGCCGGTGGACATCGCACTTTTCCACATCGCCGCTCCGTATCCAGGCACCCCCTTCTTTTACGAGGTCGTCGAGAACAACTGGTTCCGGCCTGGCACCAAGTGGGAAGAGGTCGATATGGATCAATCGACGGTGCTTGATTATGGAAATCTCAGTGCCGAGCGCATGGAATATTGGCAGAAACGCGCGACGCGCGAGTGGTCGCTGCGCCCCGGCCCGATGATGACTTTCCTTAAGGGGCTGAATACTTGGGAAGGCGCCAAGAGCGCGATCAATGTAGGCTGGCAGATGCTGCAATTCTCCAAAACGTAGGGGTAGCCTGCCGACGGCTGGTCAGATCGCTCATCTGGACGCCAGACTGAAAATTGCAAGTTGTGCTGTTCTTTTCCGGAATTGCTGCGCCGGGTCATCCACGTGGATGACCCGGCGCTTTTTTGCCGTGCGTCATGCGTCCCGCAGGATAGGTCAGGGCTGTCAGCAGATTGTAAGAGATGGGGGAGAGGTGTGAATGCTATAATCGTGGCAGTAGATGGCCAACATTGTTTACGATAGTGTGTGATTGATGCAACAGGCAACCAGGACTTTGGCAAGTCGAGAAATACTGACGACCCTAGATATTCCAGAGAGGATGCGAACCTTTTCTCTCGGCGCAGTCTATGGCGCCGTCTTTTGCTTTCTGGCCGCCACTGTTGTCAGCGTGTGGGCGGCTTACGACGGGGCCGTTGCCCTCAATCGCTTTTTTATGCTGCTGAGCGGCGTGCTTGTTGTGCTGCTCGCCCCGCTTATCGGCGAACGCCTTTCCTTGCGAGCCACCAGCGCCTGGGTCGCGGCCATCACCAATTTGATGATCATTACAGCAGCGCTCTTGTATTTCGCCCAATGGCTGCGTGCGGCATTCCCCGAAAATGGCATGTTGTCGTGGCCGCCGGTTTCTTTCAGCGACAACCAGGTTGCGCAGATTCTTGCAATTGGCTTGCCGCTGGTGGCTGCATCCGTTTGGATGGGCGTGGCCGAGCGGCGCTGGCTTATCGGTGCAATGGGGATAGTGACGTTGTTGGCCGGGGCGGCCGCGCTCGCTTTGACAGGCTCGCGCGGGGCGTGGCTCGGGGTCATGAGCGCGGCAGTGATCGCCCTCTATCTGGTGGTGCGCACTGAGCTTTATCAGCGGTCACGCCGTCGGTCACTCAGCCTCTGGCTGCTTGACGGGTTTGCCGTGTTGGCGATGTTGGGCGCGCTGGGATTTTATGTGGCCGTGGTCGCCTTTCCTGAATTCGATGCGCAGCTTGGCGTCAGCGCTCAGGGTGGTTCGGCGTTCAGCCGGATTGCTCTGTGGCGGGATTCGCTGCCGCTGATCGAGGATTATTTCTTTACCGGCAGTGGCCTGGCAGCGACGGCCATGGTCTATGCCACCTATGCCTATCTGCTGCACGTGCCCTACCTTTTTCATGCTCACAATTTTTATGTGCAGGTGGCGCTGGAGCAAGGCGCACCCGCGTTGCTGGCATGGCTCGTGCTGGCAGGCGCCACGGTGATGTATGCCTGGGGTGCGTTGCGGGTGGCAGACCGCTTGGGACGCGCTCTGTTGGTGGCAGGTCTTGCCTCATTGTCGGCATTTCTGGTGCATGGTTTGTTCGAGGCGGAGCTCTATTTTAGCGCGTTGGCAGGTCTGGTTTTCTATGCGCCGGCTGTCCTGCTCTGGAGCGCGTCGAGCGTCCACACTGCTGCTGCGGATATACGTGGCGTCACTTATGCATCCGGCGCCACTCTCGGGGTTGGCGTCGTCGCGGGCATCGGGCTGCCGCTGCTGATGGCTGTCTTGATGCCGGGCGCCTCTGCGCGCTGGGAGGCGAACCTGGGCGCCGTGTTGCAAACGCGCACTGAGCTAGGCATTTATCACTGGCCGGAATGGTCTTTTCAAGATCAAGTGCGCCGGCAGAAGACGCAGGAATTGGCGCCTGCGGAAGCGCATTTTGCCACTGCATTGGAGCTTAATCCTGCACAGCCGACCGCCCATCGCCGGCTTGGCGCAATTGCCCTGGCGCAGGGACGCTTTGAGCAGGCCAAGGATCATCTTTCCGCCGCGTATGCAGTGGACCCCTACGATCGCGCCACGCGGCAATTGCTGGGCGAGGTGCTGGCGCTCGAAGGAAATGTCGATGGCGCCGTGCAGATGTGGCAAGGGTTGGATTTCGACCAGGGTCAGTTCATGGTGCGGGAATGGTGGTATCAGGCGTTTGGGCAACCGGAACAGGTGGAGAAACTGGACAATGCTATCCAAGCCTTCCAACGGGCAGAATAACGTGCAGAAAATGAAGGGCAAGCTGCCATGATGAGCGACTTCTTTGTTCACCCGACGGCTGAGGTTTCGGCTGAGGCGAAAATCGGCCAGGGTACGCGCATCTGGAACCGCGCGCAAGTGCGCGAGGGCGCGGTGCTGGGCGATGGCTGCATTGTGGGCAAGGATGCCTACGTCGACATGGATGTGCGCATAGGCAGCCACGTCAAGATTCAGAACAGCGCACTGCTCTACCACGGCGCCACACTCGAGGATGGCGTTTTCATCGGCCCGCAAGTGTGTCTGACCAACGATCTCTATCCGCGGGCGATCAACCCGGATGGTTCCTTGAAGGGCGCCAGCGACTGGGAAGTGGGCGAGACCGTGATTCGCTACGGTGCTTCCGTCGGCGCCGGCGCCATCATCGTGACAGGGGTGGAGGTCGGGCGCTTTGCCATGATCGGCGCGGGCGCCGTCGTCACCCACGATGTGCCCGCGCATGGACTTGCGCTTGGCGTGCCGGCGCGCCTGGTTGGGTACGTATGCGCTTGCGGCGCGCGGCTCGATGTCGATGCGCAGGGATGTGGTCATTGTGCTCGCTGTGGATCCATCGTTGAAGTTGGAGAAGATTCAAAATGATTTCGATTGCAAAGCCATTCATCGGGGAAGAAGAAAAGGCGGCTGTCCTGGAAGTGCTTGGTTCGGGGCAACTGGCGCAGGGCAAGCGTGTGCGCGAGTTCGAGGAACGCTTTGCGGAATGGGTGGGCGCCCGCTATGCAGTGGCCGTCAGCTCTGGCACGACCGCGCTGCATGTCGCTCTCTTGGCCTATGACATCGGCGCCGGTGACGAGGTGATTACCACGTCCTTCAGCTTTATCGCCTCGGCAAATTGCATCCTATACACTGGCGCGACCCCGCGTTTCGCCGACATCGACCCGGTGTACTACACCATCGACCCGGCGGCCATCGAGGAGCAGATCACGCCGCACACGCGCGCCATTATTCCCGTGCATCTCTTCGGCCAGCCTTGTGACATGGAGGCAATCGCCGAAATCGCCGCAAGGCATAACCTGGCGATCGTCGAGGACGCCTGCCAGGCGCATGGCGCCACGCTGCATGGTAAGCCACTAGGCGCATGGGGCGCGGCGTGCTACTCCTTCTACCCGACCAAGAACATGACCACCGGCGAAGGCGGTATGATCACCACGAACGACGCTGAACTTGCCGCACGGATGCGTTTGCTGCGCGAGCACGGCATGCGCACGCGCTATGTCCATGAGGCGCTAGGCTACAACTTCCGCATGACCGATTTGCAGGCGGCGATCGGCCTGGTGCAGTTGACGCGGATCGATGCGTGGAACGAACAGCGCCGCCAGCACGCTGCTCATCTGACCCGGCGCCTCACTGGCATCCCTGGCGTCGCAACGCCGCAGGTGCGGCCGGGCGCCACGCACGTCTTCCATCAATATACGGTGGCGCTGGCGCAGCGCGACCAGGTCATCGCCGGTCTCACTGAACAAGGCATAGGCTACGGGATTTATTACCCGACGCCCATTCATCAACAACAGATCTATCAAGCGCGCGGTTACACCGATGTTTTACCGGCGTCGGAAGCAGCCAGCCACAAGGTGCTGTCATTGCCCGTCCATCCGGCATTAACGGAGACGGAGTTGGATCAAATTGCGGATGCAGTAATTGCGACGGTGCGCGAAGCTGCGCTGGTCTGAGGAGGAAAACATGGAACGAGTACGCATTGGCTTGCTGGGCGCAGGCCGCATGGGACGAAATCACGCACGCGTCTACTCGACGATGCGCCACGCCGATCTGGTGGGCATCTACGACCCGGTGGCGGAGGCAAGCCGCAAGCTTGCTGCGCAGTACGAAGTGACGGCGTTTACGCAACTGGATGAGATGTTGGATGCCGTCGATGCCGTCAGCATCGCCACGCCGACGCCGACCCACCATCCGCTCGTAGCTGCCTGTCTGGCGCGCGGGCTGGATATCTTTGTCGAGAAACCTTTTACTGAAACCTGGATGCAGGCCGAGGAACTGGTTGCTTTAACTGAGCGCACAGGCCGCATCGTGCAGGTCGGGCACATCGAGCGCTTCAACCCAACTTATGGCGAGCTCAAGCATGTGTTGGAAGGACTTTCGCCGCTGGTGGTCAATTTCCGGCGCCTCAGTTCTTATGTGGGCAGCAACACCGATGTGGATGTGGTGCTCGATCTGATGATCCACGATCTTGACCTGGCGCTCGATCTGGCCGGCGCCGACCCTGTGCACATCGAAGCCGATGGTTTCACCGCTTACAGCGGCGCTATCGACTACGCCACGGTGAATCTAAAATTTGCCCGTTGGCCGATGCTGACTTTGACTGCTTCGCGCGTGACAGAGCAGAAAGTGCGAATGATCGACGTAACGGCTTTGGAGGCGTATGTCGAAGGCGATCTGTTGAACAAGTCGATCCAGGTGCACTATCGCACTGTCGGTGAATATGTAAATCACCACCAAACTGGCGCCAAGTATCGGCAGGAAAGCGTCGTCGAGCGCATTCAAGTGCCGATCGCTGAACCGCTGCAGGCCGAACTGGAACATTTTGTCGATTGCGTCCGCACGCAGCGTCAGCCGCTCGTGACCGCCGAGCACGGTCTGCGCACACTGCGCCTGGCCGACGCCATCCGCACCCTGATCAAGGAGCGGATGCCGGACGCCCGCTCTGCCGATGGCCGCTTCGCCCCGATCGAAGCGGCAACGCCCAATGCGGCGCCTGTCTTTGCAAGCTGAATCAGAAGCTTAAATAGAAAGCGAGAAACGCCTGTGCTGTTGTCGATTGTTATTCCCTGTTACAACGAAGCCGACAATGTTGATAAGCTCAATACTGAATTCGTGCCAGTTGCTCAGCAGTTGATCGGTTCACGGCTGCCCGGCGGTGAGACGATCAGCCAGGTTGAGGTGATCTTTGTCGATGACGGCAGCAAAGACGGCACCTATGCCGCCCTGACCGGCGCCTTCGCCGCCAACGTGACGCCGGGCGTGACGTTTCGCTTTGAGCAGCACGTCGTCAATCGCGGGCTGGGCGCGGCGATGCGCACCGGGCTGGGCGCAGCGGCCGGCGAGGTGATCGTCACAACCGACAGCGACGGCACCTATCGTTTCGAGACGATCCCGGCGCTGTTGGCTTGTCTCAAACCGGGCGTCAGCATCGTGACGGCGTCGCCCTATGCGCCTGGCGGCGCCATCGCCAATGTGTCGGGCTATCGCATCTTTTTGAGCAAAGGCTCGTCGTTCCTCTACCGGGTGCTGGTCGATCGTCATATTCACACCTACACGGCGCTCTTCCGCGCGTATCGACGTGAAGTGATCGAAAAGATCCCATTCACATCGGACGGCTTTCTGGCGGGGACGGAGTTGATGGTCAACGCGATGTTGGCTGGCTACAAAGTAGCTGAATATCCGACGACGCTTTACTCGCGCGCGTTCGGTGCGTCGAAGGCCAAAATCATGCGCACCATTCGCGCCCATTTACGCTTTCAAGGGCAGGTTTTGCTGCGGCGCACAGGTCTTGCCTCTGCCGCGCCCGTCAAACAAGCGACGGACGCCGGCCAGGAGCTTGTCGCCAACTGACGCAACCCGATTTGCAGGCTCTTGACTACGGACTCAGAACTACAGACTCAGGACTCAGGACTATCATGGAAACAACACAAGTGATCAACGGGAGAAAACAGATCATGACGGTCGCCATCGGCTACATTCTCGTCAGTGTGATCGCCGGGAGCCATCGGCCAGATCACGCTCAAATATGGCATGACGCAAACGGGCCAGATCACACTCAGCGCCCACGACATCGTGCCGACGCTCTTCAAGATCTTCACCAACCCCTTTATCATCGGCGGGTTGGCATTATATGTGGGCGGAACGGTTTTCTGGCTGGCCGCGCTGTCGCGTGTCGATCTGAGCTTCGCCTATCCCTTTGCCAGCCTCAGCTATGTGGTCATGCTGACGGCGTCGTGGCTTTTGTTCAACGAGAACATCACGCCGCTGCGATTGGCCGGCACGCTGGTGGTCATGCTCGGCGTGCTCCTGATCTCGCGCAGCGGTTCATAGGTAGAGATGAAGGGTTTACGATGAAGTTTGTCTCCGTGGTGGGCGCACGGCCTGAGTTTGTCCAGGCTGCGCCAGTAAGCTGGGCGCTGCGCAAAGAGCATATCGAGGTCCTGGTGCATACCGGCCAACACTACGACTACGCCATGTCGCAGGCGTTCTTCGACGAGCTGGGCGTGCCCGCGCCAAACTACAACCTGGAGGCAGGCTCCGGCAGCCATGCGCGCCAGACCGCAGCCATGCTGGTCGGGATGGAGGAGGTGCTGCTCAAGGAAGCGCCCGACGCCATCATCATCCGCGGGGACACGAACTCAACTGTCGCCGGCGCGTTGGCAGCCAGCAAGCTGGGCATCCCCGTCATGCACATCGAGGCGGGCGAGCGCAGTTTTGCCCGCCACATGCCGGAGGAGATCAACCGCGTCGTCGCCGATCACCTCTCGGATCGCTGCTTCTGCGTCAGCACCAAGTCGGCCGCGCACCTGGCCGCAGAGGGGATTACGGCAGGCGTGTCCGTAACCGGCGATGTGATGCTGGACGCGTCGCTGCATTATCGTGAGATCGCCCGCACCAAGTCGGACATCCTGGCGCGCTTGCAGTTGGAGCCGGGGCGCTTCGCCCTCGTCACCATGCATCGCGCCAACAACACCGACGACCCGCAGCGGCTGCGTGCGATCGTCGCTGCGCTGAACACCGTCGGTGAACGGATCGTCTTTCCGGTGCATCCACGCACGCGCAAGGCGCTGGAGGCGATCGGCGCCAGCTTTGGAACGCACGTGCTGGCCGTCGAGCCGGCCGGGTATTATGACATGATGGTGCTTGAGGAACATGCGCGGCTGATCGCCACAGATTCGGGCGGCGTGCAGCGCGAAGCCTATTACTTCGCCAAGCCTTGTCTCACCCTGCGCGATGAAACCGAGTGGACGGAAACGGTCGAGGCCGGCTGGAACGTGCTTGTCGGCGCCGACTGTCAGAAGATCGTCGACGCCTGGTTTCATTTCCAGCCGCCGGCCGCGCATCCGCCGGTGCTGGGCGATGGGACAGCCGCGCAAAAGATCGCAGCAATTCTGAGTGAATGAGAGCAAAAATAGTGAAGACAGCAATTGTTGGCGGCGGGATCATGGGCATCACGCTGGCTTATTATCTCGCCCGCGCCGGTGTCGCCGTTGAAGTTTTCGAGGCGTCCGCGGCGTTGGGTGGGCTGGCGGGGCCGTTGACGTTGCCGGACGGCGTGGAGGTTGACCGGTTTTATCACGCCATTTTGCCGAGCGACGCCCACCTGAACGCACTGTGTGCGGAGCTTGGCATCGCCGACCAACTGCGCTTCAAAGAAACGCGCACCGGCTTTTATTACAACCGTGCCATCTACTCGATGAATAACATCGTCGAGTTTCTCAAGTTCCCGCCGCTGGGCTGGATCGACCGCTTGCGCCTGGGCATCACCGTGTTGGCCGCACAACGCGTGCGCGACTGGCAGGAGCTGGAGGGCGTCAGCGTCGAAGAGTGGTTGATCCGGCTGGGTGGCAAGAACACCTACCAGAACATCTGGCGGCCAATGTTGGCGGCTAAGTTCGACGGCGACTTTCGCAACGTGCCGGCCACGTGGATCTGGTCGCGGCTCGTGCGCGTCAAATCGACGCGGCAAGGCGCCAGCCAGAGAGAGGGCGCCGGCCACATCATCGGTGGCTATATCACCCTCATCAAGGCGATGGCGCAACAGATCGAAGCCGCAGGGGGGCGCATTCACCTTGCGACCCCGGTGCAGGAAGTCTGCATCGAAGGCAACCGCGCGACCGGCGTTCGGCTGGCCGACGGCGTGCATACCTTTGACGCGGTCGCGGTGACGTCGCAAGTGCCGATCTTCAAACGGTTGATCCCTGGCGCCGCGCCGGAATATCACGAGTTTCTGGGCAAGACCGACTATCTCGGCATTGTCTGTCCGCTGCTGGTGCTGGAGCGTCCGCTCACCGGTTACTGGACGCTCAACATTACTGACGAGCGCATCCCCTTTACAGGCGTCATCGAGACGACGGCCTACATCGACCCATTGCTCGTGGGTGGACACTCTCTGGTCTATCTGCCCAAGTACACGGCGCCGGGCAGCACGTTGAGCGATCAATCAGATGCGGAGATCAGGTCGATGTGGATGGAGAATCTGCACGCCATGTTCCCCGCGTTTGACGAGGCAACGGTGCGCTATTTCCTGGTGCATCGCGAACGCTACGTCGAACCATTGCACGGTCTGAACTCGGCTCACCTCATCCCTGCCGTCGAGACGCCGGTGCGCTCGCTCTTTCTGGTGACGACGGCGCAGATCTATCCGGCGTTGACGAACGGCGAATCGGTCAGCCGGCATGGCCATGAGGCAGCAGAGGCGATTCAGCGTGCGCTGGCGATGCCTGTGGCGGTTGCGGCTTGAAATCGTTGGCGCAAAACGTGGATAGGGAACAGGACATTATGGCGACGTCGACAACACCGACAACATCTCAACTGCTTGGCGCATCAGGGCGATCAACTGTCTGGATCAAGACAGCAGTTGCTGTAGGCGCGGGGTTGTTCATACTCTTTCTCCTCCTCTACAACCTGACCGATTACCCCAAGACCTGGTTTGACGAGGGGTCGCATCTGCACGTACCCAAAGCGCTGGTGACGATGGGCGTCTACGCCGATTACAGCAGCGAAGGGTTGCGCCATTATGGACCGACGATCGGCGTCGGCCCGACGGTGATGCTGCCGATAGCCGGTGCATTTCAGATTTTTGGCATCGGACTGCTGCAGGCGCGTCTGGTCATGGTGCTTTACCTGGCCGCCGCGCTCGTGTTGATGACTCTGCTGGCGCGGCATCTGCTTGGCGCGCGCGCGGCGTGGGTCGTGGCCGCGCTGCTGCTTACCTCGCCCGCCATCGACATGGTGGAGTTTGGCCGGCAGGTGCTGGGCGAAGTGCCGGGCCTGGTCTTCATGGCAGCGGGCTTTCTGCTCTGGTTCGTGCGCTGGCGCCGCGCTCGTTGGTGGGAACTGGCGCTGGCCGGCCTGCTGCTGGGCTTGAGCGTCGTGACCAAGTACCAATATCTGCTGGTGCTGGGCGGTGCGTTGCTGCTGGCGTGGGGCTTGAACCTTGTTTTCTTCAAGCTGCCGCAGCGCGTCTTTCTGATTCCGGGCATTGTCACCGGAGCCATCTTTGGGGCGTGGCAGGTCTTTACTCTGGTCTATCTGGGGCCGGCGACGATTGGCGAAAACCTGGCATCGCTGCGCGAATTCACCGCCGGCGCCGCGGCAGTCTTTTCGCAGGAGTTGATGCTGCGTTCGTTGAGTGAGCTGTTCAGCGCCAAAAGCTTTTTTATGGGTGCTCTTTCCCGTCCTGCTCTACAGTCTCTATTGGTTGGTGCGACCACACGGCGTCATGGCGGAAGGGCAGCTGCCTGCGTCGCGCCAGGATCGTCGCTATCAACTGGCGATTCTGTATGGGCTGGTGGTCATCAACCTGGTGTGGTATGTGGTGGCGTCGGTAAGCTGGCTGCGCTATGCCTTTGTCGGGCTGGCTTTTGCGACCTTTTTCGTGGCGCTGACCTTCGCCAACCTGACCGCCAATTTTGACGGTATGCAACTTTGGCAGGCGACTAAGGAGCGCAGCCGGCGCGTGCGCGGTTATGCCGGACTTGCGTTGTTGCTGTTGCTGGCTGCCATCATCGTGGCGCCGGGCGCACGGCTGGCAATGCGTATTGCCACGGCGCCGCCCGACGATTCGGCGCAGATGGCGCAAGTCATGAATGCCGTCGTGCCACTGAACGCGCTGGTCGAAACCTGGGAGCCGCCCATGGGCTTTCTAACCGATCACCGCTACCACTATCCGCCGCAGTTGCTGCTGAATCGCACCGTTCGTCAGAAGTGGCTGGGGGAGACGAAGGTCGCCGATTTGTACGATTTTGCGGCGCTTGACCCCGAGTATGTCCTCGTCGGCGAGTTCTCACGTTGGGTGGATGTTTACCCGCAGGAACGCCTGGCCGCCGCAGGGTATAGACTGATCGAATCGCTCGGACAGTATGAGTTGTATCAACGCCAGTGACAAGCAGCAGTCTCACGCAGGGGCGCGGAGAGCGCGGAGAAAAGCAATGGAAAGATTTCCTTTGTGCTTTTGACGCCTTCTTGTGAACAAAAGAAAACAGGAATGGAACTATGGAAATTACACAACAGGCAGTAAGCCGCCAACAGGTCGTCGATATCATTCTTGCCGCGCTGCATGATGTGCTGGAAGGCGTCGCCGCGGAAGCAACGCCAGCGCTAGATGAAAACACGCGATTGATTGGGCGGTCAGCGGTGCTCGACTCGATGGGGTTGGTGACGCTGATCGTCGAGACGGAACAACGGCTGGAGGCTGATTACGACATCGTCGTCATGTTGGCCGACGACCGGGCAATGTCGCAGACGCGCAGCCCATTCTTGTCGATCAGTGCGCTCGCCGATTACGTGATGCAGTTGGTGGTCGAGCAAAGCGTATGAACGACGCCGTGGTGTTGATCACCGGCGCGCGCAAAGGGATCGGGCGTTACCTGGCCGAGCACTATGTGCGCCGCGGCGCACAGGTGGTCGGTTGCAGCCGCAGTGAGCCGGATTGGTCGTTGGAGCATTACACACATTTTTGCGTCGATGTCACCCATGAGGCGGATGTGCGCAAGATGGTGACCTCGATCCACAAGCAATTTGGCCGGCTGGATGTGCTCGTCAACAACGCCGGCATCGCGTCGATGAACCATGTGCTGCTCACGCCGGCCGCCACCGCAGAGCGCATCTTCGCCACCAACGTGCAGGGCGTCTTTCTGCTCTGCCGTGAGGCGGCCAAGGTGATGCAACGCCGGCGCTACGGGCGCATCGTCAACGTCAGCACGGTGGCGGCGCCGCTGCACCTGGAGGGCGAGGCGCTCTACGCCGCGTCCAAGAGCGCGGTCGTGACCTTTACGCAGATTCTGGCGCGCGAGGTTGCTGCCTACGGCATCACCGCCAACGTCGTGGCGCCGACGCCGATCGAGACCGACCTGATCCGCGCCGTGCCGCAGGAAAAAATCGACGCCATTATCAACCGTCTGGCCGTCAAGCGGTTGGGCCGTTTCGAAGATGTCGCCAATGTGATCGACTTTTTTGTACGACCGGAAAGCGATTACATCACTGGGCAGGTGATTACGCTGGGCGGCGTCAGTTGACGGAGTTTGCCCCAATAACCCTCACGCGCATCTTTTCGAGCGTGATCTGACTGTAGGCATCAAGGAGGCTTATGCACCAGCATATTCAGTGGCTGACTAATCGTATGGCTGTTTGGTCGGTGCAACCCTGTCTGATCTGGCGCGACTGCGCGACCACCTATGGCGAGATCCTGGAACGCGTCTCCTTCTGGCGTGCGTTTCTTGACGAGCATCAGATCGCACCGGGCGAAATGGTGACGTTGGACGGCGACTATTCGCCCGCCACCGTGTCGCTGCTGCTGGCGCTGATCGACCGCGGCGCCATCGTCGTGCCGCTCACCAAGGCCGCGGAGGCGCATCGTGAGGAGTTTCTGGAGGTCGCTCAGGTCGAGTCGATCATCAGCGTGGACGAGCAGGCTCGCTGGACGGTCACACGCACGCCGCCCCACGCCGACAACTCATTGATCGAAGCGCTGCGTCAGACCGGCGATCCGGGGCTGGTGCTCTTCTCGTCCGGATCGACCGGCAAGAGCAAGGCCGCGCTCCACAACTTCACCCATCTGCTGGACAAATTCAAGGTGACGCGCCAGCAGATGCGTACGATCACCTTCTTACTGCTCGACCACATCGGTGGCATCAACACGCTGCTGTACACGCTCTCTAACGGTGGCGTCGTCATCTCGATCCGCGAGCGCGACCCGGAGATCGTCTGCCGCGCCGTCGCTACGCACAAAACGGAGATGCTACCGACCTCGCCGACCTTTGTGAATCTGCTGTTGATGTCACACGCCTACGAACGCTATGACCTTTCCTCGCTGAAGCTGATCACCTATGGCACCGAGGTCATGCCGGAAAGCACGCTGACGCGTATGCACGCGCTCTTCCCCGCCATCAAACTTCAGCAGACCTATGGGCTTTCGGAATTGGGCATCCTGCGCTCCAAATCGAAGGATTCCGGCTCGCTATGGGTGAAGGTGGGGGGCGAAGGCTTCGAGACCAAAGTCGTCGACGGCATTCTGTGGATCAAGGCGCACTCGGCTATGCTTGGCTATCTCAATGCGCCCAGCCCCTTCGATGCGGAGGGTTGGTTCAACACCAACGATATGGTCGAAGTGGATGGCGAATATATCCGCATTCTGGGGCGCAAGAGCGAGATCATCAACGTCGGTGGGCAGAAGGTCTACCCGGCTGAGGTGGAGAGCGTCTTGTTGCAGATGGACAATGTCGCCGATGCCGTCGTGCTCGGTGAGCCGCATCCGATCACCGGCAATATCGTGACGGCGCGTGTGAACCTGGTGGAGCCGGAGCCGGCGCAGGCATTCCGCCAGCGGGTGCGCGCCTTCTGCCGGGAGCGATTGGCGTCGTATAAAGCGCCCGTCAAGGTGGAGATCGTCGACGCCGAACAGTTCAACGCCCGGTACAAACGGGTGCGTCGCTAGCGCGCAAGCAGACGCGTTTCGCGCTTACCCACAAGCGGGTTTCTCAAAGGAACTCGGCTTATAAAGCGAATCAGACTATGCATCGACCACGCGCGCCCAGAATAAATGGGGGGTGTCAGCAAGCTGTAAGCGATTTTATAGCAACAGGTGTGATATGCTGCAACCGATTGACATGATTACGAAGTACAAGGAAGCAACTTGGTCTCATGCCGCTGTTGTTATTCTAAAGTCGAACCCCCTGGATCGGGCCGGGCGTCGATAAGGAACATCGCAGAAAATGCAGGTGAGACGGGTGATTTTCTTGTGCACACTGCCTGAAGGGGAATGAGCACATGGGAACCTATCTAGATCTTTCATCGATGCGGAGATGGGCTGCTGTCCACCTGCGAACCAGCCAGCAGGCAGCGAGCATCTTACTCATCGTGGGTGTGCTTTTTGCCTTGTTGGTGAGCCAAGTGAAGTTCGCGCCAGTGGCGCTTGCTCAGCAGAGCGGCGTCATCATCCACGACAGCGTGGGCGATTTTACGCCGCTCTGCGCCACCAATACATCGTTGACTGTCAGCGATGCGCTGGGCGGCGAGTTGCGGCTTGCCGCCACGCTGGAGGACTATTTCTCGGGTGCGGCAGTGGATACAAATCGCTGGCTGGTGGGCAGCGCCAACACCTGGTACACGGCGCCGGTGACGGTTGTGGATGGCGCCGTCACCCTCGATGCTATGTATCTACGCTCGCAAATGAACTTTGCTTCCACGCAACCGCGCTTCTTTGAGGCGCGTGCTTTGCCGCGTGTGGGTGGTGTGGCATCCGGGCCTAATGACCTGGGCTTCTACCGGGAGTTGGCGCCACAGGACCCGAATGCGCCCACCGGCGCCACGGCCTTTCGTCTGTTTATCACCCGCTCTGACAACACCATCTTTGTCGGCGCACGTGATGGCGTCAGCCCCAATCCTGCGTATAACGTTGATCTTTCTGCGCTTGACCTGACTCAATATCATGTATATCGAGTGGAATGGGATAACGCTGAGACGCGCTACTTTGTCGACGGCGTCCAACAAGCCACCACGCCAGGGGCAGCAACGCTCGACACGTACGCGTTCCTTTACAGCCAGACGCCTGCCGGTTCTGGCGTCAGCCCACTGCGCGTCGATTGGGCGCGTGCAGGGCAATATGCTCCAAGCGGCTCTTTTGTCTCTTGCCCACAGGATGCCGGCCAGCCGGTTGACTGGTTAAATCTAACCCTGGATGCGACCACCCCAGCCGGTGCAACGACGGCAGCGTGGACGCGCACTTCGACCGATGGCGTCAATTGGACGGAATGGGCGCAGACTGCCGGCGCTGCGGTGACAAGCCCGGCGGGGCAGTACTTGCAATATCGTCTCGACCTCGTCACGACCAACGTCATGCAGTCGCCGGAAGTGCGCAGCGTCACCCTGCAAAACGCGCCGGTAGGCTCGGCCACCAATACGCCGACGCCGACCAACACGCCGATCCCAACCGATACGCCGACCAACACGCCGATCCCGACTGATACGCCGACCAATACGCCGACCAACACACCGACCAACACGCCGACCAACACGCCGACCAACACGCCGACCAATACGCCGACTAGTGTGCCAACTAATACACCAACGGCGGGTTTTGTTCCCGTCGGGCCTGCGGGCATTATGCAGACGACGGCGGGTGACTTTGCCATCCCCTGCGCCGTATTAAGCGGCGCCAGTGTGAGCGACGCTGGCGGCGGTGAGGTGCGCCTGCAACCGACCATCGAAGATTATTTCAATGGCACGGCGATCGATACGGGGCGGTGGCTGATCAACTACGCCAATACGTGGTACACCGTGCCGCCTGTGATCGGCAACGGTGTGGTTGCGCTCGACGGGTCTCTGCTGCGCTCGCAGATCAATATGCAGCCCTATCAACCGCGCTTTATCGAGGTGCGCGCCCTTCAGCGCGTCAACGGCGCAAATGCCGGCTGGCCCGATATCGGCTTTTATCGTGAACAGCCACCGCTTACCTAAGGCAGCACATATCCTGCCGACAGTGCGCTGCGCGTTTTTGTCACACGGGACACGAACACCACCTACCTGCGCGGTCGCGACGGCAACGAGACCCAGCCGCTGATCGATATTGATATTCCTTCGCTCAACCTGGCGGAGTATCACATTTTCCGCATCGAGTGGGATGCCTCCGGCTCGCGCTTCTACATCGATGGCGTGCTGCAAGGGACGATCCCCGGTGCGCCTACGCTCAATACCTGGGCCTTTATCTATCATCAAACGCCGGCCACTTATGGCGCCAGCCCTATGAATGTGGATTGGGCGCGCGTCGGTCAATATCCGGCGGCAGGCAGCTACACCTCTTGCGTCTACGATGCGGGACAGGCAGCGCCGTGGGGAAGCCTCACGATGGACGCTGGCGCGCCAGCCAATACGGGCGCCGTCGCGCTGACGCGCACTTCGCCGGATGGCGCGAACTGGAGCGGATGGGCGCCGGTGAGCGGCAACGTCATCAACAGCCCCGCCGCACGTTACTTCCAATATCGCCTCGACTTGAGCACCGCCAATGTGATGCAGTCCCCAGAGGTGCGCGCGGTGAATGTACAGTTTACTGGCCCGACGCCGACGCCGACCAACACGCCGACGCCTGGCCCGTCACCCACGCCACTGCCGCCGACTGCCACCTTCACACCCACGCCGATTCCGCCCACACCGACGACTATGCCGACGGTGATGCCCGGCGCCAATTCTGCGCTGCAATTCGATGGCGTCAACGACTTCCTGAGCGCCGGCGCCAGTGCGGGCGGCGGCCCGGTGACAGTCGAGATGTGGCTGCGCCCCAGTGTTGCCAACGCAGCCGGCATTGTTTTATTGGGCGGCAATGAAAACAGCGGTTATTCCTTTGAAATGGAGAACGGGCGCATCGTTTTCTGGGTGCGGACAAATCAGGGGTGGCAATCGATCAGCCATCCCACCGTGTTGTCGGCAGGCGTTTGGTATCACGTCGCCGCCACCTATGATGCTGGTGTATTGCGCACCTTTGTCAACGGTCAGGCTTCTGGTGCAGGTGCAGTCGGCGCCACGCTTACCCAAGGCCCGCTTGTGCAGATAGGCGCTTTCTCCGGCTATCCTGCCTTCGCCGGTGCGCTGGATGACGTGCGCATCTCTAATATTGCGCGCTATGCTGCTAATTTCGCCCTGCCGACCGCCCCCCACGCCGTCGATGCCAATACGGTCGATCTGTGGCGATTTAATGAAGCAGCGGGACAACTGACCGCGGATGCAGCGGGCGCGCCGAACACCGCCACGCTCGGCGCATCGAATCAGGCAGACGCTGCGGATCCGACCTGGACTGCCGGCTATCCCTTCCCCAATCCAGCCAACTGCGACGCCGACGAATACGCCGCTGCCAACCAACACGCCGCTGCCGACCAACACGCCGCTGCCGACCAATACGCCGCTGCCCACGAACACACCGACGCCAGGGCCATCGCCCACGCCGACGAATATACCTACCAATACGCCAGCACCGGGCGCCAATGCCGCGCTGACTTTTGATGGTGCCAATGATTTTGTCGCCGCGGCGCGCTCCGTCAGCACATCACGCTTCACGGTCGAGGCGTGGGTGCGTCCGGCGGCGGCAAACACTAGCGGCATCATTCTGGCCGAAGCTGACGACGACAATGGATGGTCGCTGGAACTCGATGCAGGTCGACCGATTTTGTGGTTGTCAACCAATGTCGGCTGGCAAGGCGTCTTCTATCCCGCGGCGCTGCCCGCTGCTCAATGGACGCATCTGGCGGCTGTCTACGACAACGGCGCGGTGCGTCTCTTTGTCAACGGCGTTTCGTCGACGCCAGCCACGGTCGGGGCGACATTGCGTATCGCCGCAGGGGGGCTGCGCATAGGCGGCGTGCCTGGGTACTCCTACCTTGGCGGCGCGGTGGATGATGTGCGGATTTCTGCGTCAGTGCGTTATACGGCCAACTTCGCGCCGCCTGCCATACTGCCGGCGCCAGATGCCAATACCCTGGCGCAATGGGCCTTTAACGAAGGCAGCGGACAAAGCGTGGCGGATGCTTCTCCCAATGGGCGCACCGGCACGCTGGGTGCTTCCACCGCAACAGGCGCAGATGATCCTGTCTGGGGCGCGGCCAATCGTTAGGCTCTGGGAGTTTACCTGGTGCGCGCGGGCTTGTTGCTTGTTCTAACGCTGCTCCTTTTCTGCGGCGGCTGTGTCTCACCGGCTTCGTCTTTGACGAAGCCAGAGGCGCAGCCGCCGGCGCGCGTTGACCCCCTTACCGGTGACGCCTATCCAACGCCAATGTTGGAACTCTCTACGCGTGAGCGTCGTCAGGTTCAGTTCGCTTCCGGTGATGTGACCTTGGCCGGCGAACTTGACCTGCCGCGCTCCCCGGAAACCGCGCCGCTGGTGTTCATTATTCATCATTCGGGGCCTGTGACGCGCGATGCGTATGGCTATCTGGCCGAATTGTTGACCAGCGCCGGGTTCGCCATTTTCCGTTTCGATAAACGTGGCGTCGGCGCAAGCGAAGGCGTCTACGGCTGCTGTGAAGCTGAAGACGCCCTCGCTGCGTACCGGGCGGCGGTTACGCAGCAGGGCATCGACCGGGGGCAGGTGTTCATCGTCGCCCAGAGCATTGGCACTGAGCAGCTTGCCGCCCATTTTGAGGAATTTGCCGCCATTCAACCGCCGGTCGGGGTAGTTTTGCTCTCTAGCCTGCTTGGGCCGGAACTCATTGCTGCCATCGCCGCGCCTGTGCATATCATCGTTTCTGACAGTGAGAGCAATCTTGACGCCATCAGTGCGCAGGCGGCCGCGGCGCATCAGCAACAATGGCCTTATGGTGCGACCTATTACATCGCCGATCACAGCGAACACACGCTGTTTGATATTAGTGACGAGCCGATCGATTGGAGCGATCCAGTTTGGGTGCAACGTTATCACCGTGGCGCCATGCAAAGCATGATCGACTGGATGCGGAATATCAATGAAAATTAGAAAGAAGGTCCACCGTGAACACAACTGATCGTCGCCGCTGGATCCACAGGGTATGGGCAGGAGTCTTAGGTCTGTCGATGCTGGCCGGCATTTTCCATGCAACAACGACCATCGCACAGGCGCAAACGAATGGCGGCTATTCCCTTCGTTTCTATGGGCACGGCGTCGACGACATCGACCGCGCCAAAATACCGGTGGAGAGCACAGCGGGCAGCTTGCCCACCGACATTGGCGGCGCCGACTTCACCATTGAGTTCTGGCTGCGCGGCGCCCTTGCCGAGAATCGTGGCGCCGCGGTTGCCTGTGGGCAAAATGAAGATTGGATCTACGGCAGCATCGTGCTTGACCGCGACCGTTTTTCAGAGGGGCGCAAGTTCGGCCTTTCTGTCGATAGTGGCGGCCGCGTCGTGTTTGGCGTCACGGACCAGAGCTCGGAAGCGCGCACGATTTGCGGCGCCACCAACGTGCTGGACAACGGCTGGCATCATGTGGCAGTCCAGCGCCGCATGAACGACGGCCGGCTCTGGGTGTTTGTCGATGGCCGCCTCGACGCGACGGCGACCGGGCCGGCCGGCGATCTTTCGTATCCCGACGGCGTCGCTGTATCCTATCGCGGGCCGGAGTATTGTCAGGGGCCGGCCGGCGCGTGGGGCGGGTATTGTCGCAACGAACCCTTCCTTGTGCTCGGCGCTGAAAAACATGATGCCGGCGCTTCGGTAGGAAATCCGGCAGCTTACCCTCCCTTCAGCGGTTGGCTCGACGAGTTGCGTCTGTCGAACGCGCTGCGCTACGCGGAACCGTTCACGCCGTCAGGGACGCCTTTCATCCCTGACGCCAACACGGTGGGGCTCTATCACTTCGACGAAGGCCCGGCAGGGCCGTGCACCGGTGTGCTGACTGACAGCGCCACCGTTTCCGGCGCGCCGACGCAGGGCGTTTGCTCCTACGGCGGCGCCGGTGTGGCAGGCCCTCAGTATGTGCAGGAGACGCCCTTTGGCGCCATTCCTGCGACGCCTACGTTCACCCCGACGTCTCTGCCGGCCACGCCCACCGCGACGAGGGCTCCAGCGACCGCCACGCGTCTTCCCGCGACTGCAACGCGAGCTCCGGCGACGCCGACCCCCCTCCCCGCGACGGCCACCATGACGCCGGCGCCCTCGCAAAACAATGCGTTGACCTTCGACGGCATCGATGATGTGGTGGTATTGGGGCGGGTCGAGCATGGCAACGTGCTGACGGTGGAGTTTTGGGTGCGCCCGGCGAGCAGCTCGCTGGACGCCATTGTCGTTAATCAGGCCGATGACGATAGCGGCTGGTCGTTTGAATTGAACGCAGGCAGAGCATCCTTTTGGGTGGCGACGAATGCCGGCTGGCAGGTAGTGCGCCATGCAACGCGCCTGGTTGGCGGCAGGTGGTATCATGTCGCAGCGACATATAACGACGGCTCCGCGCAGGTGTTTGTCAACGGCCGGCCAGGCACGATGACGACGCTGCCATCCGGCGTAGGTGCAGTTGGCGAATTGCGTTTCGGCGGCATCCCTGGCTATGACCGCTTTGTAGGCGCGCTCGACGATGTCCGTATCTCGCAGGTGGTGCGCTATGCCGCGCGGTTCACGCCCCCCGTCCCGTTGCCCGCGCCCGACGCCGATACGCTTGGCCAGTGGACGCTGAACGAAGGCAGCGGCCAAATGGCCGCGGATAGCTCTGCAGCCGGCAATCCGGGGCAATTGGGTCTGTCCCCGAGCACGGATGCGGCTGATCCGGCGTGGGAGGCAACAGGGCGTTGAAGAAGCAAGCAAAGGGTTCCATGCACAGCAATTCTTATTCCCGAATGCGCCGTCATCGCGGTTTCTTTGCATCGCTTGCGGTCGCTCTGCTGGCCGCCGTGACGGCTGGAATCTGGGGCAGGTGGGACAAACCCTTCCTTTCGCCGCAGTTGGCCCTGGCCCAAGGCAGCGGGTACGCGTTGCGTCTGTACGGCAATGGCTTTGCCGCGCCCGGTCTGGATCGCGTGCTTATTCCTATCGATGCGCCGCCGCGCCCGGTCGATGTCGGGGCCACGGATTTCACGATCGAGTTCTGGATGAGGGCGTTGCCGGGCGAGAATGGCGGCGCTGCAAGATGCAACGAAAAGGATGGTTGGATCTATGGCAACATCATTTTTGACCGCGATATAGATGGCGACGGCGATTACGGCGATTTTGGCATCTCGCTGGGCAATGGGCGTGTCGTCTTTGGCGTGAGCGTTGGCGCTGCTGGAACCTCGGTTTGTAGCAGTCAAAGCGTCACCGACGGCCAGTGGCATCACATCGCTGCTGTGCGCACCGTGAATGGTGCGATGCAACTCTTTGTGGATGGCGCCTTGCAAGCGACTGCGCAAGGGGCTGCCGGTAACGCCAGCTATAGAGATGGCCGCACGCCTACCAAGCCCAACGATCCCTTCATCGTGTTGGGCGCCGAGAAACACGACATAGACGCGGCCTATCCCTCTTTCAGCGGCTGGCTCGACGAATTGCGTATTTCGACGGCGGCGCGCTACACCGCTGCCTTCACCCGGCCCACCGCGCCGTTTGTGACCGACAGCCAAACCGCGGGACTCTATCACTTTGATGAAGGGCCGGCTGGCGCGTGTACAGGCAGCGTGCTCGATACGTCTGGCGCTGACGGCGGGCCCAGCAACGGCGCCTGCGCGCACGGGGGCTCGCCTGCCGGCCCCGTCTACGATGCGGATACGCCCTTTAGTTCGCCTCTCCCTACGAGCACGGCGACGGTGACGCCGATAGTGACGCCGATTCCGCCGACAGTGACGAGTCCACCTACCGTGACGCCGGTTCCGCCGACTGTGACGCACACACCGACAGTGACGCACACGCCGACCTTGACGCCAGTTTCGCCGACAGTGACGAGTTCACCTACCGTGACGCCGGTTCCGCCGACTGTGACGCACACACCCGGCGACGCCACCCCGCCAGCCGAGACAGCGACGCCGGCAGGACAGGGCACCCCGCTCGCGGCGCCGACAGCGGCCGCCACGTTGCCGCCCTGTCCAAGGGTCACACCCACATCTGAGCCGGACAGCTTACCAGATGTCACGCCCACGCAGGCGCCGCAAGGCAGCGGCGCCTGGCCCTTCTATCTTCCGCTCATTCAGCAGGAAGCATTATGTACGAACGTCGCCCAGTAGCTAAAGATGCCTCTCGATCGCGTTGGATGCTATCCCGTCGCGATGCTTTGAAACTGGCGATTGCGGCGGGCGTCGTCAGCCTGCCTGCCGTGGCCGGTGGCCGCTTGATGCTGGACAGCAATGGCCGCTCGCTGCCCGCCGCGCCCATCTTTGTCGATGACAACCGCGCGGCGCAGATCGATTCGCCCCTGTTGATTGCATATCCTGACCACGCCAACCCAATTGTGTGGCAGGAGATCTTGCGCGTCGAAGGGCTGCCCTATGCACACACCCAACGCCTGGCAGCGCTTGACCCATCTCAACTGGCATCAGTTGCGGTTGTCATGGTGCTGCCAGGCGCAATGCCCGATGACCGGATCGAGTTGCTGCGACTATGTCGAAGCGGGCGGCGGGTTGATCGCAGTCCAGCCGGATGCAAAGCTGGCGCCGCTGTGCGGTCTGACCGGCGTCAAGGATGTAACCGGTGACGGGTATCTTTGTGTGTGGGCAGGCGCCGCGGGAGCGGAGGGGATCGCCGGCGGCGCGTTGCAATTCCACGCAGCCCTGCACCATTATCAACTGCGCGAAGCCGAAGCCGTCGCCTATCTGTGCAGCCGGGAGGGCGTCGCCAGCCAGACCCCGGCTGTGACTTATCGTCGCTTGGGACGAGGGGCAATTGCAACCTGGTGTTACGATTTGGCGCAAAGCATCGTCTATACGCGGCAAGGCCCACCGGCGCGCGCTGGCGTCGAGGCCGACGGGCTGGAGGGGGTGCGCGCCTGCGACATGTTTGTGGACTTCGTCGATCTGGATCGCATCCATCTTCCGCAGGGGGATGAGCAGCAGCGCCTGCTGGTCAACTTGCTGAACGAAGTGAGTACAACGCCTTTACCTCGGCTCTGGTATTTTCCGGCCAATGCCGACAGCCTTCTGGTCTGCACAGGAGATTCACACAACAACCCCGCGCCGGCGGTGGATGAAGCGCTGCGCCGCGTCGAGCACTTTGGCGGGACGATGTCGATCTACTACACACCGCTGCCGACGAGCACAGTGCGCCGCGCCATGCGCCGAGTGCGCGCCTGGGCGGATGAGCAGCCCGTGCTTGGCGAACTTGTCCCGCCGTCTGACGTCGTCACGCCTTATCACGCCGACGCGTGGCGTGCGCGAGGCCATGAATTCGCGCTGCATCCTTATGTGGAGGATGGCCTGGAGATTGGCTGGGCGCGCTACTGGCAACAGTTCACCGGGCTGGGCTATGGGGAGTTCGACAGCACGCGCACGCACCGCGTTTTGTGGCACGGGTGGACGGATACGGCGCGCGTGCAGGCTGCGTACGCGGTGCGCATGAACTTGGATTACTACCACGTCGGGCCGACCTTTCAGCGCGATGATGGCGCATGGGCCTTTGGCTACTTCACGGGCAGCGGATTGCCCATGCGCTTTGTCGATGCTGAGGGGCGGTTGATCGACAACTGGCAGCAGAATACGCATCTCGTCGATGAGCAGGTAATCGAGATGCCCTGGGGTGCAAATTTTGTGGGCTCGACGCCGGATGAAGCAATCGAGATTGCCGATGGGCTGATACGGCGCGCTGTGTCAGGCGCGTACGCCGCGCTCGGCGCGCAGTTTCACTTCGACCCGTTTGCTGTGCCTGGCGCGTGGCGCGCGGGCGCTGCACTTTACAGGGATGGAGTCCTGGCAAGCTGCGTCGAAAATGGCCTGCCGATCCTCTCGGCGGCGCGATGGCTGGATTTCAGCCGTAACCGCGCGGCTGCGTACTTCGACGCGTTTTCGGGCGACGCGGAGAGCGGCCGGGTGTCGTTCACCATCCAGCACGACGTTGCGCCGGGCGACCTCATCCTGCTGCTCCCTGTCCAGAAAAACATGCAACAATTGACCTCATTGCAAGCCGATCGTAAGCAAATCCCATTCAAAACGCGGAGAGTGGGTGCTACACTCTATGCAATGGTAGCGTTGGCGGCCACAGAAACAGCCATCGACGCGCGCTATGCAAGTGAGTGATGTTTCGCTGTGGTAAGGGGATGTCCGGTCTTTGTAAAAGGACGCCCCAAACCATGCGTCTCCAGCGCGCCATTAATCGACAATTATTTTGGGTGACATACGACGATTTGAGGGAAAGCAATGCAAGAAAAACAATCGGTGACTCATGTTAACCGCCGTCGTCTGCTGCATGGGATGGGGGTTGGCGTCACTGCCCTGACCGCGCTGATGTTGCTGGCGGTATTGATGGTGTGGTCTTCTCGGTCAGCGTCGGCGCAAAACGGCGCATCGGGGAGCGCGTCGCTGACTACGGTGGCGGACTTTGGCGGCGCCTGCGCCGCGCTGCCTGGCATCATCCCACAGCCGACCCTGAGCGACGCCATCGTGAGTTCGGCCAATGGCGGCGAAATCCGGCTGCGCGCGACGGTGGAGGATTACTTCGATGGGCCTACCATCGATGAGACGCAGTGGATCACCGGCGCAGCTAATACAGATGCCTATCCAGAAGAAAGGCCTCTGCTTGTCAGCGGCGTGGTCTCGATGACCGGCGGCTATTTACGTTCGCAAAGTGTCATAACGAATGTTACAACGCCGCGCTTTTTTGAGGCCAGCACGCGTTTTGCGGAAGCTGGCGCCCCCAATTATTCGGATATCGGTTTCTACCGCTCGCAGCCACCGTTGGGCGTTTCCCCTTTGGAAGACACTTCAATCCGGCTCTTTGTGTCACAGCCGTTTGAATCGGCCGAACAGCCGCGGCTGCTCTTTGCACGAACGCGCGATGGCGACTCCAACCAACCGCTGCTCGACACGATTGTGGACAATTGGGGAAGCGACACCAACAGCCAGCTCGTCGCCTTGTCGAATTTCAACCGGTATCGCATTGAATGGGATGCGACGAACACCTGGTATTTCATCGACGGCGCCGTTATCATGACGGCCACCGAGGGCGCCAGCCAACCGCTGCCTCATGCTGGAACCACCACGCGCGACACCTATGTGTTTCTCATGGCGCAAGATCAGGGGTTGAGCCCTCTGCAAGTTGACTGGGTGCGCGCCGGCCAATATCCGGCGCAGGGCGTCTACACCTCTTGCGTGCAGGATGCCGGCCAAATCGCCAATTGGCCGCAGATGACGGTCACAGCCACTGTGCCGGTGGACACGGGCGCGCTAGCCGAGACGCGCACCTCGGTGGATGGCGTCACGTGGTCATCGTGGACCGCAGTCAGCGGCAGCATTGCGAGCGGGCAGAATCTGTTGACGCCTGCCAGCCCCAGCGGTCGCTATTGGCAGGCCCGTTTTACGCTTACCAGCAGCGACCCGCTGAACTCACCGGAGATCGGCGCGCTGAATATTGCGTATTTTGGCCCCACTTCGCTGGCGCTTGCCCCTCCTTCGGCAACGTTGAATCCAGGCGCGGCGCAGCCATTTGTCGCCACGGTGCGCGACGGCAACAATGCCATCGTCGTCGGCGCGCCAGTGACATGGACGGTCGTCAATGGCGGCGGTGTGCTCGATGCCGGCGGCCGCTTTACAGCAGGGTTGCTGGCGGGCGTCTACACAGACACGGTGTTGGCCGCGACTTTGAACAATGCGTCGAATCGCGCCACGATTGTCGTCCTTGATCTACCTCCAATCGCCAGCGCTGGCGGCCCGTACAGTGGTCAGGAAGGTCAGCCAGTGACGCTCGACGCCAGCGCCAGCCTCGATCCTAACGGCGGCGTGCTCACCTATGCGTGGGATCTCGATAACGATGGCCAATACGACGATGCCACCGGCGTTGCTCCCACGGCGAGTTGGGGTGATGAGGGCGTTTACACAATTGGGGTGCTTGTCACCGACGCTGGCGGTCTGACCGATACGGACAGCACAACCGTGTCGATCACCAATAGGGCGCCGCAACTGATTTCGATAACCAATACAAGCCCAGTGCGTCGCGGCCAGCCAGTGACCGTAACCGTGGATGCGGTTGACGTGCCTGCCGACGCGCTCAGCTACTCCTTTGATTGGAACAGTGATGGGAATTTTGAGATCGCCGACCAGGCTGCCAACTTCGCGACGACTGCGCTGGCTGCCACCGGCCTCCACACCGCGACCGTCAGGGTCAGCGATGGTGACGGCGGCGTGGTGACGGGCACGACGACGATCACAGTGACGCCGCAGAACTTGACGATCCAGGCGGTGACGAACGATGGGCCGGTGCGCCGCAATCAGCCGGTGACGGTGATCGTGACCGCGACGCAGGAACTGACCGACGCGCTGCGCTACGCGTTTGACTGGGACAACGACGGTAGCTATGACGTGACAGATCAATCGTCGAACAGCGCGGCAACGAGTTTTGCAACGACGGGGCCGAAAACAGTGGGCGTGCGCGTGACCGACGCGGACGGCGGCGTGGCGACGAGCACGACGACGATCACAGTGACGCCGCAGAACTTGACGATCCAGGCGGTGACGAACGATGGGCCGGTGCGCCGCAATCAGCCGGTGACGGTGATCGTGACCGCGACGCAGGAACTGACCGACGCGCTGCGCTATGCATTCGACTGGGAGAACGACGGCAACTACGAAGTCGTAGATCAATCGTCGAACAGCGCGGCAACGAGTTTTGCAACGACGGGGTAAAAACAGTGGGCGTGCGCGTGACCGGCGCGGACGGCGGCGTGGCGACGGGCGCGACGACGATCACGGTGACGCCGCAATTGCTGGCGATCACGGATGTGGCGGACACGGGGGCGGTGCGCCGCGGGCAACTATTGACAGTGACCGTGAGCGCGGCGCAAGAGTTGACCGACACCCTAGTCTATGGCTTTGATTTCGACGCCGACGGTGCATTTGAGATCGTACAACCAGCGGACAATCGTGCGGTGACAAGTTATTTGAGCACCGGTGCAAAGAGCATCGGCGTTGGGGTCGCAGATGCTGACGCTGCAGTGGTCACAGCAACCACGACAATCACGGTGACGCCGCAATTGATGGCGATTGCTTCCATCACGAACGATGGGCCGGTGCTGCGCAATCAGCCGGTGATGGTGACCGTGACCGCGACGCAGGAACTGACCGACACGCTGCGCTATGCATTCGATTGGGAGAACGACGGCAATTTCGATACGCCAGATCAGCCGGCCAACAGCGCATCGACCAGCTACCCGACCATTGGCGCGAAGACCGTCGGCGTACGCGTGAGCGATGTCGACGGCGGCGTGGTGACCGGGACGACCACAATTACAGTCAGCGCCCAGCTCCTGCAGATCAGCGCCATCCACCACGACGCCCCGCAACGCCGCGGGCAGGCGGTGACAGTTGCGGTGGATGTCTTGCAGCAATTGGGCGAGCCGCTGTTCTATTCTTTCGACTGGACAGGTGACGGCGTCTACGATGTGGTCGATCAATCTGCAAACACCGCATCGACGACCTATCTGACGACCGGCCTCAAAACCGTGCGCGTGCGTGTGCGCGATAACTTTGCGAGCGCGGCAAGTTCTGAAACCACGCTGTCGATTACGCCACAGAATTTGACGATTGCCTCAGTGGCGAACGACGGCCCGGTGCTGCGCAATCAACCGGTGACTGTCAGCGTAGCGGCGACGCAGGAATTGTCTGACGTGCTGCGCTACGCGTTCGACTGGGATAATGACGGCAATTTCGACACGCCGGATCAGCCGGCCAACAGTGCAACAACCAGCTATGCGACCGTCGGCGCCAAAACGGTGGGAGTCCGTGTGCGGGATGCTGACGGCGGTGCAGTGTACGGCAGCACGACGGTCGAGGTCATCACACAGACGCTTCGGATTGTGGCGATCAACAGCGACGCTCCCACACGACGCGGCCAGCCGGTGACCGTGTCGGTCGATGCTGTCCAGCAGTTGGCCGAAGCGTTGCTCTATTCATTTGACTGGAACAATGACGGCACGTATGAAGTCGAGAACCAGTCATCCAACCAGGCGACGACGAGCTATGCGGCAACAGGTGAAAAGAGCGTGGGCGTGCGCGTCGTCGCTGCCGATGGGGCTGTGGCGACAGGCGCGACTACGATCACGGTGACGCCGCAAAACTTGACGATCGCGGCGGTCACGAATAGCGGCCCGGTAAAGGTTGGCGACTCCGTGCAGGTCACGGTGAACGCAGCACAGGAACTGAGCGATGTGTTGCTCTATTCGTTCGACTGGAATGACGACGGAACCTACGAGGTAGTCGATCAGCCAGCGAACAGCGCCGCGACCAGCTATGCAGAAACCGGCGCCAAAACGGTGGGAGTCCGTGTGCGGGATGCTGACGGCGGCGTAGCCACGTCAACGACAAGCATTCAAGTCGACGATGTCGGCGGTTCTGACGGTGCAGATATGATTTATCTGCCGCTTATCCACAAATAGGAGTACAGCTTCAACTTGAAGAAAGCCGCCAGGTATCCTGTCAAGATTGACAGGCCGCACTGGATATGCAGACAGTACGCGTGGTTTCGTAGGGTATTCGTAGGTGTTTTGGTGGGAATGTAGCTCGACAATCGATTGTCGAACACGGTAAGGTAGTTGCACTGTATCGAGTCTTTACAGTTCGTATACTGGTGCAACGATGACTATGCCTTGCCACTCTGTGAGGTCCACCGCGTCGTTGCGCCTGAGGTGAAAACCAAAGGAGCAACTGAATGATGTGCAAACAAGCCGACGCACGGCGGCGGGTCTACCTCCGCGGCGGGGTGGTCATGGCTTGGATAGCGGGGACAGGAATCCTTGTGATGTTGACGGTGCTGAATGGATGGGGTGCAGCGCAGGCTGAAAGTCAAGGGACTTCTGCTGTGTTCAGGCAAGATACGCGGGCTGAATTCTTATCCGCGTGCACCATCTTGCCTGAGTTTTTCCCGGCGCCCGTTTTGTCGCAAAGTTCAGTGAGCCCAGTCAAAGGGGGTGAACTGAGGTTGCGGCCGACCATCGAGGATTACTTCGAAGCGCCAGAAATCAATAGTACGTTGTGGATTTCGGGGTACTCCAATGATGCCTACCCCAATGTGCCCTCACCGCAAAGCATCGACGGCGTCCTGCGTCTAGATGCCAATTATCTACGAGCACAGCAGCCATTTGGCGCGGAAATGCCTGTGCGCTTTTTTGAATCAAGCACACGGTTTGTTACTGCTCCCTACCCTGTGGCTTATGCGGATATTGGCTTCTATCGTTCTATGCCGCCTTTGCGCGCCGTGACAGAGACCAGCTCGATCCGGCTCTTTGTGGGGCAGACAGTCGTTGATTCAGGGTTGCCAGGTCACATGTATGTGCGTTCCAAGGATGGCTTGTTTTCGCCGAACGACCCGCCCACTCAGGGTTCCATCGACACTGTTGTGGGCATTGGGGGGAAAGCCAGGCAGAGCAAATGGCTGCACTAGATCAGTTTCACACCTATGCCATCCACTGGGACGAAAGCGAAACGGATTATCTGATCGATGGCAGCCCCATCATTACCACGCCCCTGGGTTTGTCCAAACCAACGCCACATGCTGGCATCAGTACTTTGCCAACCTATGTATTCTTGTACAGCCAGGATCCAACCTTCTTTGGCGGTGGGCGCAGCCCGCTGTTGGTGGACTGGGTGCGAGCGGGCGCTTATCCCGCGCAGGGCAGTTATACGTCATGCGTCCAAGATGCGGGCGAGGCAGTCAACTGGTCGCGCGTCGCGCTTTCCGCCAGCATACCTGCCCAAAGTGGCGTCGTGGTTGAAAGCCGGACTTCTCAGGATGGCGTGGCCTGGTCCGACTGGAACGCGACGAGTGCAGTCGCGTCAGGCGTCACTGTCTTGTCGATGACGAACCCGAGTGGACGCTATTTCCAATATCGCGTGATATTCAGCACCGCTAACCCCACGGTTACGCCAGAAGTGGAGACAGTCGAAAGCGCCTATTTCGGCGCGCAGACGGTGCAGATCTTGCCTGCGACCACCTTTATCGCGCCCGGCGATGTCTTTCCATTTCACGCTAACGTACTCGATGCAAACGGCGAGAAGATGGTGGCGTATCCCACACCTGTCGCCTGGTCGGTCGTCAACGGCGGCGGGACAATTGACAGCAATGGGCAGTTTACCGCAGGTTTCACTTCTGGGAATTTTGTTGACACCGTGGTGGCAGCCATTCCTGGAGTGCAGCAGGGCATTGCCACCGTCACCGTTGGCAATGCGCCCATCGTCACCTTACAAGTTTGTTGTAATGAGGCTAAAGAAGGCATCCCTGTTGTGTTGTCAGCCGCGGTGGAGCCAAATCCAGAGCATCCGCCTCTGTATTTTCAATGGGATTTGAATAACAATGGCGAATATAACGACGCAACCGGCGCGACCGTAGAATATAGCTTTCCGCAAGAAGGCGACTATCCGGTCGCCGTGTTGGTAACCAATTCGCTGGGTTTCACCAACACGGCGCGCACCAGCGTCACCGTGTTGAATGTTGCCCCGCTGATTACATCCGTCAACACCAACACTCCGGTGAAGCTCGGTGAGGAAGTCATCGTAGATGTTATGGCCGTAGATGTGCCGGCTGACCTGTTATTCTATTCGTTTGATTGGAACGACGACGGCAAATTTGATGTGATCGACCAACCTTCCAACCGAGCGCTGAGCTCGTTCGCGACAAGCGGGGAGCACAGGATCCGTGTACGCGTGCGCGATGATGGAGGCGGTGAGGCGCTTGATGCAGTTGTCGTTCGCGTCGAGTCATACATGGTGTTCATGCCTTTGACGCTTCGCTGAGCGCCGCAAACCTATTTCCGCATACAGATGAAGTTGGCGTGGGAGTTTTGTGAAACCGCTTAGAATTAGTATTGCGCCGGAATTGCGAGAGTTTGCAGGCCCAGCCGTCGATTGGGTATGGCGCCAATGTTTGACCGCGATCGGTTATCCTTGGCAGGAAGTTAGCGTCGGCGACCCGTGTGACATTGCCTATGTGGTCGATCGCGACCAGGCAGCTCAGGCGCAGGTTGGCATCGCCGCTGCGCCACTGCGCTGGCGGGAGCCGGCGCGCTATCGGCTGGCAACCATCACTGCGGGGAAGGCGCCGTTGTCCATCCACTTTGCTGAAGAGGTGCACAACTCCCTGGGAATTTGCAGTGAGGGAGAGCGCTGGTGGTTGTCGCGCGATGTGATCTTTGACCTGTTCTGGTTGCTTACCGGGCAGGAAGAGCAACACTGGTCGCAAGACGCCCACGGCTTTTACACGCTGCCCAAGCTCTGGCTGGATCAGCATGTTCTGGAGCAGGCGCCGGCTTCTGCGCTCATTACAGCCCTGGCAGCGCTGTTGCAGTCCGCCGGCTTGGGCGCACCGCTCCCGCGCTGGCCGCAGGGCAAACGCGCCGCCGCGGCCATCACGCACGATGTCGATTACCCGGAAGTGATCCGTTGGCTGGAGCCGCTGCGCATCCTCAACCGGCAGCGCCGACAGGGCGTCGGCCCGGCGTGGGAGGTGTTGAGCGGACAACGCGACCACTGGACCTTTCCGCGGTGGATGGCATTTGAGGAGCACTATGGCGTGCGTTCGGCCTTCTACTTTGTGGCGCGACAAGGGTCACTGCTTGAGTATGCGCGCGGCACGCCCGATCCTTTTTACGATGTCACAACGCCTCGGTTTCGCACGCTCCTGCACACCCTGATCGAGGGCGGCTGGGAAGTCGGCATGCACGCAAGTTATCTGGCATACGCCTCGCGTGAACGCTTTGCCGCCGAAAAGCAACGGCTGGAGCAGGCCGCTGGCGTCCCCGTGCTTGGCAACCGGCATCACTACTGGCATGTCAACCCAGCGGAGCCGGCGGAAACGCTTCAGTTGCACGCCGAGATTGGCCTGCTCTATGACACATCGTTGACGCACGACCGTTATGTGGGTTGGCGGCGTGGCGCCAGTGTTCCCTTCTATCCGTTTGCTCCGCGTTCTCAGAAAGAGATCGACGTGGTGCAGCTTCCCGTGGCGTGGATGGACGCGCAATTGGCGCAGCGCAGCGACCTGACTCAGCCGCAGCGTGACGCCATCGTGTGCGAGTTGGTCGATCGTGCGGCTGCGCAGCAAGGGCTGTTTGTCGCCAACGTTCATGACTATGTATTTGATGAGGCGCTCTTTCCAGGCTGGCTTGCCACGCTGCGCGCCGCGCTGGAGCGCATCACCGCGCGGGGCGACTTCTGGGTGGCGACGCCCGTAACCATTGCGCGTCACTGGATCGACCGCTACCAACAACTGTTGACGCTGAGTTCGGGACTTCAGGAAGGAAGATAGCGCATGGCGCACTTATCGGCGCAGGGAATGGAAGCGACGCTGGGGCGCGCCACGCAGGGCGCCGTCAGCGCGCAGGCCGGCGTGCGCCTGCTTGCGATCGACGCACTGCGCGGCCTTGCCATCGTGGTGATGGCGCTTGACCACGCTGCCGCGTCAGTGCTGGTCAGCTTGCAGGCGGAGAGCTATGGCGGCCTGACGCCGCAGCTTGGCAACTGGCCGTCGTGGGTCTTGGGACTGTTCACCAACCTTGCCTCACCGACCTTCTGGTTTCTGGCCGGTGTGAGCATGACCCTCTATGCCCAGGGACGGCGCAGAAAAGGCGCCAGCAACCGGGAGATTACACAGTTTTTTCTGATTCGCGCGGGTGTGCTGGCGGTGCTGGATCTGACGGTGGCATGGTTGGCGTGGCGCGGGGGCACGCCCTACACGCATGTGCTCTTGAGCATCGGCATCAGCATCGCGCTCGTGAGCCTGCTGCGGCTGTTGCCGACGATTGTGCTCGCCATGGTCGGCTTTATCTGGCTGGCGGCGTATCAAGTAATGCTGCCAGGGCTGGCGGCGCAGCTCAATCAGGGCGTGGATTACTGGCAGGCGCTGCTGGTTTACTTCAGCTACACGACCTTCCCGGCCACGGAGTTTGCGATTCTGGGCTGGGGCAGCTTGATCGCGCTGGGCTGTGTGTTTGGCACGGTCGTGCGCCGGCCGTGGTTTCAGTCACCGCGCAACTGGGCGCTGGTAGGCGCTGGTCTGCTGGCGATCTTTGCCCTGTTGCGTGTGTGGGGCGGTTTTGGCGATCTGGGGCGCTATGATGCGTCGTTGCCGATCTATTACTGGATTGTGATGAGCAAGACGCCGCCCAGCCTGACTTTTTTGCTTTTTAACTTAGGCATCGCCTCCTGGATCTACGCACTGTTTCTGAGTCGGGAAAGTTGGTTGCAGGTGCGACCCTTTGCCTGGCTGGTGACGATGGGGCAGGTGGCGCTCTTTGCCTTTGTGGTGCATCTGGTGCTTTATGGGCTGTTGGGACGGCTGGTTGGGCTGTTGCCGGTGGCGGGGCCGGGCGTGGTCCGGGCGGTGGCCGTCTGGCTGGTTGGGCTGGCGATCTTGATCCCGCTCTGCACCTGGTATCGTGGCTACCGCCGCGCGCGACCCAACACGCTGTTGCGTTACCTATAATGCGCACATTATGGTTTGGCTTGATCTTCCTGTTGCCGCCCTTTCTGAAACCCTGGGTGTTGCGACGCTTTTGTAACGCGCGCATCGGCAAGCATGTCTCGATCGGCTGGTTCACCAGCATCGCCGCGCGCGAGATCGAACTGGGCGACTATGCCGCGGTGCGTGCAGTCACCTTGATCCGGCTGGATGGCGCGTTCCGGCTGGGACAGCAAAGCGAGGTCTCCAACTTCTGTCTGATCTACGGCGCCTCCGACCTGGAGATTGGCGACCAGTGTTACATCGGCCCGCAGAGCCTGCTCAACTGTGACGAGCCGGTGCGTATGGGTTACTATTCGGCGCTGGGGCCGCGGTCGATGGTCTTTACACACGGCTCGTTTCTGCCCTTCACGCAAGGGTACTGGGTTAAGCTGGCCGGCGTGACGATCGGCAGCCACGTGTGGTGTGCGGCGGGCGTCTTCCTCCATCCAGGCGTGGAAATCGGCGACGAGTGCTTCGTCAACTCGCGCGCGGTCGTCACGCAGTCGATCCCGGCCGGCTCAGTCGTCGAGGGCAATCCGGCGCGCGTCGTCCAGCCGATGGAGGCGGTGCGCCGCAAGATGTCGCCGCGGCGCGTCGATGCGGCGTTGCAACAGATATTGCGCGACTTTGCCAAGGTGACGCTGGAGCGGGAGATGGGGATCACGGCGATCGAGCGATCGGCAAACCGGCTGCTCTTTCGGTATAATAACCGGCGCGACGCCGTGGAGATCGTGCCGTCAGTGGGCGACGCCGGCGATCGCCCGCCGCATTGGGAGGAGAGCGCGGCTGTTTACCTGGTCAACCGCGCCGAATGGAATGGCGCTGCTGCTGAGTGGTTTGACGTGCCCAATCTTCACAGCTTCGGCGCCGGCGATCCGGTGCATGGAGCGCTAGGTGCGTTCATGCAGCGTTACTACGGCATGCGCTTTGCGCGGCGCGCTCATTCGTAGGGCGATTGCCAAAGCATCCTCCATGTCGGCGTTTCATTGTGCTGTCATCTGGTGTTTTTTCTGCCTGACTGGAGCTTCGTCCACTCAACTGCAAGCAACTTGTCAGGCGAATTCACAAAGAATGCGTGCATACTTATTGCCAGGAACAATTTGTTGTTATCACATCGATGGATAGCGACTAGGCCCAGAAGCCTCGTCGGTATAAGCGATTCGCAGCTCTCACACTGATGTCATGCCCATCCCCAGGTAAGCAAATTTCAAATGTGAAGCCTGATTTGACATCTGTGACCGGAATTCAAGGTCAAAGAGGAGGTCAGGCAGATTCATGAGTGGAGTTTTTGGTGTTTTCGACGCCCGCAGCCGCAGTGTGACCGCCACGGCGGAAGCCATAGCGGAGCGTCTCCATCACCTCTCAACCCAACAGGTCCAATTTGAGGCTTCTCCTTCCGCGTGCGAAGCACTGGGGCGGGTGGACGCCGGCGTCTACAATGCAGCGCCGCAGCCCGTCTGGAATGAGGCGTGTTCGCTGGCCGTCGTCTTTGCCGGCCGGTTGATCCGCGACGGCGTAGAGGATGGCGACCCTGCGCGCTCTGACGCCCACTACCTTCTGTCGCTCTATGCGCGTGAGGGCGTCGCCATGTGCGCCCGCTTGCGCGGCTCGTTTGCCCTGGCGCTCTATGATGCCATCCGGCGCTGGGTTATCGTGGTGGCCGATCGGATGGGAACCTTTCCGATCTACTATGCACATCGGGAGGGACGCTTTCTTTTTGCGCCCAACCAGCACCCGCTGCTGTGCGACCCATTCATCCCCGCCGCCATCGACCTGACCGCGCTGGCGCAGTACATGCGTTTCCAGCAACTGTTGCACGATACAAGTTTTTTTGAAGCCATCAAGCTGCTGCGCGGCGGCCACTATCTTCTCTACGATATCGCTCACGATCATCTGACGGAAGCCTGTTATTGGGCTTTTGATCCCGAACGCCCGATGCGCAGCGATCTCTCCTTCGCGGAGGCGGCAGACGAGACTGCGCGGCTGGTTGTGCAGGCGGTCGACCGTTGCAGCCGCGGCCCGCACCGGGTGGGCATCTTTCTCAGTGGCGGCTTGGACTCGCGCATCATCGTCGCCGCGCTCGGCCAGTTGGGTCATCGCCCACCGGCGCTGACATTTGGGTCGCCGACCTCGCGCGACGTTTATTATGCAGCCCTGGTGGCAGAACAAACAGGCCTCGATCATCATCTCTGCCCGCGCACGGACGGCCACTGGGTGAAAGAATATTGGCGCCCACACTTGATGCTGACCGACGGCAGCCATTCGTGGATTCACATGCACGGCATCTATGCATTGGCGGAGGCGCGCGAACGGATGGATGTCAACCTGTCCGGCTTTGCCGGGGATGGGCCGTTGAGTGGAACCTGCATCCGTGACGTTTACTTGGCGGCGCACGATGAGATGAGCTATGCGGCAGCGATCTTCGACGGTTTGCGGACGATAGAAAACTGGCCGGCAATGAGCGAGACTGACGAACAGTTGCTCTTTACCCCAGAATTGTTTCAGACGGTGAAGGGAAGGGCCTTTGCATCGCTGCGTGAAGCGATTGCGCCCTTCCTGCGCTATCCGGAACCGCTGCGCACCGAACTCTTTTTCGAGTATGTCAGTGACATCCGGCACTATTCTCACTATCTGAGCTTCAAGCGCGCCGCGGTCGAAGTCGGTCTGCCCTTCATCGATCCCGATCTGTGGGATTTCGTCTTTTACTTGCCAGGCGACTACCGCAAAGACAGGCGCCTTTCCAGGGCAGTGCTGAGCCGGCTTTCGCCGTCGCTGGCGCGCGTCCCCTACGATCATGACGAGCTGCTGCCGACCGACAACCGCTTGCTGCGCTCGGCGCATCACTTTTCTGCACGCATCAGACGGCGCGCACAGCGACTCCTTGGCGTGCAGACGCAGCCGCGCGCGACTTTACATTCGGACTACGAAAACTGGCTGCGCGCCGAGCTGCGCGAGTGGGCGGAAAGCATTCTTTTTGATCGGCGCACACAGGAGCGCGGCCTGTTTGAACCGGCGTTTCTGCGCTCCTTATGGCAGCGCCATCTCGCCGGAGGCGATCCGAGCACGTTGGGCACTGTGGCGCCGATCATGAGCTACGAATTGATGCTGCGCGAGTTTGTTGACAGTTGACAGCCGCGCCTGAAGATCCATTGGTCGGGTCTATCGCTGGGGCGCCGGCGTCAACCGTGTGACCTTCTGTTGTCACAGACACCGCCCCCGACACCCCGGCCCCGACACACCACATGGCGGGCTCTGGCCGGTCTATTCATCTATGGTTTGTGGGGGACGTTCCCTGTTTCCGCCCTCTACGCGTGCGAGGAACTGTCAGTATATTGTAACGTTCGCGCCCATCTCCCCCCTGTACCTTATGATAGAGTGAGGACGCATCCGCTAGTGTAGATGCATAATTGAAGTGCCAAGGCGAGATTAATCCAATGAGCGGCGTTTATGGAATTGCAGATATTCACCAGATAGAAGACATGGCCTGTTTGTTGGGCGCCATGACAAAATCGCTCACCCACTACCCCTGGTATCTGAACGATGAATATAGCGATCCGGTGGCAGGTGTAGGGCTTGCGCGAGTCGGGATCGGCGTTTTCAACCGCCAACCTCAGCCTGTGCATGACGCCAGCGGCGCCATTACCCTTGTCTTCACCGGCGAACTGACGCACAGCGCTACACTGCGGTCTGCTGTCCGGCAGGCCGGGGGCCAACTGCGCAATGAGACGGATGAAGAACTGTTGCTGGCTGCCTATGCTTTGTGGGGTGCGGCTGCCGTAGAAAAATTGCAGGGACAGTTCGTACTTGCGCTGCTGGATCGGCGCAGCCACGAACTCTTTCTCATCAATGACCGCTTTGGCCTGTATCCAACCTACTACAGCGTCGATGCGGATCGGCTGATCTTTGCCCCAGAGGTGAAGGCGGTCCTGACGCATCAAACCGTTGCGCCCACCTTGCGCGACGATGCCTTGGCCGAGTACTTTCGCTTTCAGCGACTGCTGGGGACAAAAACCTTCTTTACAGGCATCGAGCTTTTGCCACCTGCTGCGATCTTGCGCTTCAATATACGCACGGGCGCCACGACGCTTACCCGTTACTGGGACATGGGGCAGGCGCCGCCCGTATCGCCTACGATTTCGCTGGACGAGGCGATTGAAGAGGGCGCACGATTGCTTACGCGCGCCACCGAAGACGCCATGCGCGGCGATTGGCGCATCGGCGTCTACCTGAGCGGCGGGTTGGACAGCCGCGCCATTGCGGCTATGTTGGCGGAACAGGGCTGCAAATTGCAGACCTTCACCTTTGGCCAGCCTGGTTGCCGGGATGAGCATTATGCCCGACAGATCGCTGCAGCAATTCACGCGCACCATCATTATTACCCGTACCACAGCGGGGGGTGGATCGAGCAGTTTGCGCCGACCCATGTCCGGCTTGCTGAAGGGTTCCACTCCTGGCTGCACATGCACGGCATCAACATGCTGGGCGACGTGCGGCAGCATATTGACGTTAACGTGTCGGGGTTGGGTGACCTATTGTGGCCCGATGCAAATTTCACGCCGCCTCACCTGATTGGGGCGCCGGATGACATTGCATTTTCGTCGATCCTTTTTGAGTTGTACCATCAGAAATACAGTTGGCCCGGCCTGACCTATGCGGATGAACGCATCTTGTACACCGACGCGTACCATCCCCGGCTGGCCGGCTTGGCGTATGATAGTTTTATGACGGAACTCAGCGGCTACACGCACCTGCCTTTTTCGATCCGGGCCGCGGCCTTCAACCTGACCAATCATTTTGCCCGCCATCTTGTCTATCACTGTGTGACGGGGCGATCGCATGTCGAGTATCGGCTGCCTTACTTCGACATGGCCTTGCTCACCTTTGCCTATGGGCTGCCGGCGCATATCAGCATGGAAAGACGCGTGCAGAAAGGCATCATTGCGCGTTATCTGCCGCGCGTGGCGCGGATTCCGGCCACGAACGACGATCTCCCGATCATGGAGGGGGTGCGCTCGAAACGAGTGGCGAAGCTGCTGAAAGAAGTGCAGCAGCACGCGACTCAGTTCATTGCGCCGGCCTCTGCCCGGCGGTCAAGTCTCTATGCGGACTATGAAGGGTGGCTGCGCACCGATCTGCGTTCGTGGGCGGAGTCGATCCTGTTTGATCAACGCACGTTGGACCGTGGCATCTTTTCACGCGCAGCGCTTACCTCGCTCTGGTCGCGACATTTGGGGGGCAACGAGCTTTGGACGGTCGGCAAGTTGGCGTCGATCATCACCTTTGAGATGACGATGCGAGCTTTTGGCCAATAACTTCAGCGCACGCCGCATTCAGCGTTGCGCACTTATGCTTTCGAGGACAATGTGGAACCTGATTCGATAGAGCCTACGGGGGAGGCAGCCGCCGAACGCAGCACCCGGTCTGCGACGATTCTCAAAAACGCCTCCATTATCACGCTGGGCGCGATGATGCTCAAGCTGATCAACTTTGTCTACAATGTGGCGGTCGTGCGTCAACTGGGCGATGCCGGCTATGGACAGTTTGCCACTGTGGTTTCCTTTGTCGGCCTCTTTGGCATTTTTGCCGAGCTGGGCATCTCGCAGTATGTGATGCGCGAGATTGCCCGCCATCCAGAAAAGAGCAACGATCTTTTCTGGAATCTGGTCTTCATCCGGCTGGCTTTAGCTGCAGTGGGTGTGGCTGGGATTACTGCGGCGGCCGTCGCCTATGGCTACCCGCCCGAGTTAGTGCAGGGCGTCGCCCTCTATACGTTGACCTTTGTGTGGGCCTCGCTCCATGCGCCCGTCGAAACCCTGTTGACTGCCAACGAGAAGTTCAACTACGTCACCTCCATGTCTGTGGTGGGGCAGATCACTACCATCACCCTGGGCGCTGTGGTGCTCTACAACGACTGGGGCTTCATTGCGCTGATCGGCGTCGGCCTGATTGCGATGGCGCCACCCACTCTTTTAGGAATTTGGGGCGTGCGGCGCCATCACCTGCTGCACCGACCCATTAGTCTCCACTTGCGCATGTGGCCGGAGATGATCCGGCGGGGATTGCCCTTCGGCTTCATTTCCCTGTCGCTGACCATTGCCTTCACGGTGGATAGCGTCATGCTCTCGCGATTTGAAGCTGCAGAGGTGGTCGGGTGGTATAGCGCTGCCTACAATCTGGCGCGTTCCCTGCTCTTTTTCTTTGATGGCATCAGCGTCGCCATGGTGCCAACGCTCTCCCGCGCCTATCTCACCGACACCCACCTGGTGCAGCGCTGGTACTTCCGCTCGGTCAAGGTCATCCTGTTGATGGGGCTTCCGATTGCTACAGGCAGCACCATTATAGCGCTGCCGCTCTTTCTGTTTTTATATGGAGATCAATACTTGCCCGCCGTATTGGCTTTCCAAATTATCGTCTGGGATGTGCCGCTGCTTCTGTTCACCAGCTTTTGCGGCAATATGACCACGGTGGTGGGCCAGGAGCGCGCGGCGGCGCGCATTTATTTCTCGGCGGCGATTGCAAATGTGATCTTGAACTTGCTGCTCATTCCTACCTTCAGTCTCTATGGCGCCGCCGTGGCGACATTGCTCACCGACCTGGCCGCAGCAGTCCAGTTTTATTGGGTGCTGGGCCGGCGGCTTGAACTGCCCAATCTATCATCGATTGCGGCGCGCGTGGCGCTTTCGTGTGGGAGTATGGCGGCGATTCTGCTGGTGCTACAGTGGGCCGGCGCTGCGCTGTGGGTGCTGATCCCGGCCGGTATGGTGGTGTATCTCGTGATGGTATTGCTCACCCAGATATTGGATGAAGAGGAGCGAAGACTGGTTGTGCGTGTGGTCAACCGGCTGGGCTGGTCGCGATCATGAAGGTGCTGATCGGCGTCCATCATTTCCCGCCTGTCTACCGCGGTGCAGAATGGCGCGCACATCGTCTGGCCTCTGCGCTGCAAGAGGCCGGCCATGAGGCATCCGTCATCTGCGTTGAGCGCATCGACGACGCTCAGGCGGCTCCCCTCGCGTACGCGGACGAAGTTTTCGAAGGGGTGGCGGTGCGGCGGCTCTCTTTTGACCTGGGTGCGGCGCCCGATCCACTGCACTGGGAATACGATAATCTGTGGGTGGGCGAGCATCTGCGCCAGGTGTTTGACGAGCGGAAGCCCGATCTTTTTCACCTGATCGGCGGTTATCTGCTGACGGGCAGCGCTGCGCGCTGCCCAACAGGCTGGGCTCCCAACAGTTGTTACGCTGACCGACTTCTGGTTTCTCTGTCGCCGCTTCTCCATGCTGCGCACCGATGGTGCTATCTCCACGCTGCCGATTGACCCGCTGCGCTGCGCCCGCTGTCTGGGCGAAGAAAAACGACGCTTCCGCTGGCTCGGCAAGCTCGCCCCTGGGCTGATGACGCATTACTGGCGTCAGGAAGGCCGCAACGTCAACTACTTCACGCAGCGGCGCGACGATCTGACGCAGCTATTGGCCGCCACTGATCTTGCCATTGCGCCCTCTCGCTTCCTGCGCGATTTTTACATTCAGGCGGGCATGACGGCGCGGCGTATGGAGTTTTTGCGCCAGGGCCACAAGTTTGGCCATCTGCCGCGCCACACTCTGATCAAGACGCCTGCCGGACGTCTGCGCATCGGCTATCTCGGTCAATTGGCGCCCCTCAAAGGCGTGCATGTGCTGATCGATGCTGTACGTTCGTTGCCGTCGCTGCCGGTCGATCTGTTTCTTTATGGGGACTCACAACTCCATTCCGCCTATAGTGCAAAGCTACAGTCGCAGGCGGACGGAGACGAGCGCATTCACCTGATGGGACAATATGAACGGAGGCAGTTGACATCGATCCTGTGCAACCTGGATGTTACAGTGGTGCCCTCCCTGTGGTATGAGAACAGCCCGAATGTGATCCTGGAAGCGTTCGCCCACGATACACCGGTGATCGCCGCCAATTTTGGCGGCATGGCCGAACTGGTCGAGGATGAATCAAATGGCTTGCACTTTGCAGTGGGCAATGCGTCCGATCTGGCGCGCCAGTTGCAGCGGCTTGTCGAGGATTCAACGTTGCTGCCGCGGCTGACGGAAGGCGCCGTCAAAACCTCTACGCCGACGGTCGCTGAAGAGATGACCAAAATTCTTGCCCTCTACCAATCGCTTCTTTGACGCCCTCCAGCCCTCTGCATTACCGGAGCCATCCACGGCAGCCGGTGCGATCATCACGAGATTAACAGCATAACGTAACGTTTCTATAGATCAACCCATGTTATGATTTCCATCGGTAAGGTTTGATCCGCCAAAACCATTGCCTGCCCCGTTGTTTCTGAGCGGCGGCAGAGAGATGGAAGGGCAAATGGGAAGGAAAGTGGTAAAGTACGGACATGAAAATCGTTTTGCCGGTGCATCACTTCCCACCTCGATATTCTGCCGGCGCCGAGTTGTACACTTACCGCCTTGCCCGTTGGCTGCAGGCGCACGGGCATGAAGTAGAGGTGATCGCCATCGAGTCGATCGACAGCGGAAGCCCCTCGCAGATCGAGGCAACGCATGATCACTACGATGGGATTCCGGTGTGGCGGTTGAGTTTCAACCTTCTGAACGCCCCCCAGCGCCGACGTTGGGAGTTCGACAACGAGTTGCTGGGTGAATGGTTTGAGGGTTACTTTTGTCGCCAGCGTCCCGATGTCGCCCATTTTCAGGCCGGTTATCTCCTGGGCGTCGCGCCAATTTTGCCGCCCATCGGCAACAAGTCCCGATCGTATTGACCTTGCACGACTATTGGTATCTGTGTCCGCAGCACACCCTGCTGCGCAGCGACGGCGCGCTCTGTGCCAAGGCCGGATGATCCGATGACGTGCGCCCGCTGCCGGATGTGGAGCAGCATGCCTCACGCGCGCTGGGGGCAAGCACTGAGTCCATCCGTGCGTTCGATGGTGGAGAAGTTGCCATTGGGTGCTGACGCCGCGCTGATGGCGTTGCGCCGGGCGCGAATAAGCGCCGCCTTGCATTGTGTGACAATGATAGTTGCGCCCTCCCAGTTTATGTACAACCAATTTGAACCGATGGTGGAAGCAGGCAAGCTTGTCTTTTCAAGGATTGGCTTTAATGACGAGCGGCTGCACCATAACGAACAACGAGGAACCGGCGCAACGCTTCGCTTTGGCTATATCGGGCAGATTGCTCAGCATAAGGGCGTCCACGTGCTGATTGATGCATTTAAGCGGCTCAATACGTCACAAAAATCGGCCGAACTCCACATCTGGGGTGGGCTTGAAGTCGAGCCCGCCTATACATTGAAGTTACGCAAACTGGCAGCCGAAAATCCGCGCATCGTGTTGCACGGGCGTTTTGAGAGCAACCGGTTGGGCGAGGTTCTCGATACGTTTGACTATGGCGTCGTGCCTTCCATCTGGTTTGAAAACAGCCCGTTTTCGATCCTGGAAGCATACGCGGCCGGCATCCCTGTCATTGCCTCGAACCTGGGCGGCATGGCGGAGCTGGTCAACGACGATCAGGACGGCAAGCTCTTCGCCGCGGGGGATGCCAAGGATCTTGCCGGAAAGATGCAGAACATCCTGGATGACAACGCGCTGAATGCTCGACTTCAGCAGGGCGCCAGACAAAGGATTGTGCGCAACATTGATTCCGAAATGGAGCAGGTGCTGGACATCTATCATAGTGTCGCACTGCTGGATCGAATCGTCACACTGTAGGAGACTATGTCCAAATTTTCAAGAACGGTTGCGCGCAACTCTGCCTTCGGCATGGCTGCACATGTGACGATCAAAGTTATTTCTTTCACCTTCACCGTGCTTGTGATCCGGCGCCTGGGCGCTGAAATCTATGGGCAGTATGCCGCGGTGCTTGCCTTCGGTGCTGTTTTTGTCTTTTTTGCCGACCTCGGCCTCAGCCCCTATACCGTGCGTGAGGTGGCTCGGCTGCGCGACCGGCCAGATGGCAAGGAGCAGATTGAAAGGCTTTTTGGTAGTGTGCTAGGGCTGCGCTTTCTGCTCTCGCTGGGCGCCGCCATCGCCATTATCACCACCGCCTGGCTCACTGGGCGACCAACCGAGATGATCATCGGCGTGGCGCTGGGTACGATTGGATTGGTGATCTATAGCGTGCAAGGCGCCACCGAGTCGGTGCTCGCCGGCCACGAACGGATCGACATTGCCGCGGCGCCCAAGTGGTGCATCAGGTCACTTTTGTCCTGCTCGGCACGCTGGCGCTGCTCTCGGCCACTGGCTATTACGGGCTGATCTTTGCCAACCTTGCCGGCATCATCTTGATGACGCTGGTCTGCTGGCAGGGCGTCCGCCGCCTTGGCGTGCGGCCCACATTGCCGATGCCGTCACTCTGGCTGGCGCTGCTGCGCGCCAGCATCCCCTTCGGTGTGATTGGCTTCACGCTGGGTCTCTCCTACAAGTTCGACACGATCCTGCTCAACATCTATGCCGGCGACACGGCGACTGGCTACTACAACTCGGCCTACAATCTGATCTTTTCGGTGTTGGTGATCTCAAATGTGGTCAACACCGCGCTCTATCCGTCGCTGGCGCGCCAGTCGGTGACGCGGCCGGAGACGTTGCCGGCAATCCAGCAGCGCATGTTGCGTTATCTGCTGCTGATCGCATTGCCCATCACCGTTGGCGGGTCGGTGCTGGCGCCGTACATGATTGGCTTCCTGTATGGCGTCGATTATGCAGCGGCGGCGCTGCCGCTTTCAATCCTGATCTGGGTGATTCCCTTTATGTTTGTCACCGAGTTTTTGGGTTATGTCATCGTGGTGAATGGCGCGGAGCGGCGCGTTGCATGGGCTATTGCCTTGAGCACCACGATCAATGTCGGCCTCAACGTGCTCTTGATTCCGATCTATGGAATCTTGGCGGCTGCCCTGCTAACCGTCTTCACCGAGGCCGTCCTGCTTTCTCAATATGCCTGGGTGTTGCGCGACAAGCTACGGGTAATGGATTGGAACCTGACTCTGCTGCGCCCGGCGCTTGCAGCCCTACTCATGGGCGGCATTGTCTATTGGCTCCGCGATCTTTACCTGCCGCTGGATATCATGGTGGGCGCCGTCGTCTATCTGGCGTTGTTGTTTGCGCTAGGCGTGGTGGGACGTCCGGAGTTCGACCTGCTGCAAAACCTGCGTCGTCAGCAAGCTGGGTAGATGTGAACGTTTGCACCAGGTTTCAGCCTCACGGCAACCATTTGCCTGCTTCCTACGCTCCAGATGGTGCAAATCCCGTCAACCTGTAAGCGAACCGAAAGCGCACAAAGGCTACTTGCGTGTACAATAGCTTGTAGTGCGCATGGCTGTTTTGTATTTTCAGTAGTTCATGATTTGGTCTCACACGAAGACACAAAGGCGCAAAGTTGAAGATGGCGCCCTTTGTGTTCTTGGTGGCTGGTGCGGAGATGGCGACGCGCCGGCAAAGGGAAGCAGTGCTATGAGGATTGGCGTTGACGCAAGATATCTCTCGCATGGCCTCGTCGGTGGGGTTCACACCTACCTCACACTGTTGGCGCCGGCGCTTATCGCGCGTGCGCGCGATGCCGAAATTTTTCTCTACGCCGACGCCAAAGCGCCTTTTGAACTGGATCTGGCGACTTTGCCCGCCAATGTAACGGTGCGGCTCCTCCCCTATCGCAATGCGTTGTCGGCGCTGAAGCTGGATTGGACGCTGCGCGACGCCATGGCGCAGGATCATCTGGATGTCGCCCATTTCCCGGCCAACTTTGGCTTTGCCCCGCGCGGGGTGCGCAGCGTGATCACGCTCCACGATGCGATCAACATCTTGCCGCTGTGGGAAATTCTGGCCGGACACGAGAAGCGCCCCCAGACCATGGCGATGATGACCTATCTACATGTTGTCTCGACGCTCGCCTTGCGCCGCGCCGATGCGGTAATCACCGTGTCGGAATATTCCAAGCGCGAGATTGTACGTCGCAGCGGGCTGCCGGCTGACCGTGTCATCCCGGTGCTCTACGGCCCATCCTCTCTGTTTCATCGCATCGAGGATCGGGCGCGGCTCGACGAGGTGTGCGCACGTCTGGCAGTGCGGCCGCCGTTTCTACTGGCCGACGCCATCAAAAATCCGGCAGTGATCGCCCGTGCCTGGCCTCAATTGCCTGATGAACTGCGTGCTAAATACAAAGTGCTCTTTTTCTCGCGGCGCATTGAGCCGCCCGCCGCCGTGCAGGAGATGGTGACCGCCGGCCATGCACAGGTGCTGATCCGGCCCGAACGCACCGATCTGGCCGCGCTCTACAACCTGGCCGATGGCTTTCTTTTTCCGTCGCTCTACGAAGGGCTGGGCCTGCCGCCGATCGAGGCGATGAAATGTGGCGCGCCCGTGATCGCATCGGATCGCGGCTCAGTGCCGGAAGTGGTAGGCGATGCAGGCATTGTGATTGACGCGGTCGATGATGAAGCGCTGGCCACCGCCATTACGCGCCTGTTGCAGGATTACACTTTTCATCGTGAGTTGCAGATGCGCGGCTTTGTCCGCGCCGAGGAATTTAGCTGGCCCAAGCCCGCCGATCGGACGCTGGAGGTCTATCGCTATGCATTGGGCGCGCCGGCTGGCGATCGTGCAAAAACCGCGCGGGCGATCACATGACGGAAGCAAGCAATGCTGCGCGATGCGATACCCAAGCCAATCCACCATCGGTGTGGTGCATTGTGCTGGCCTAGAACGGCATTGACCTGACACTCGGATGTCTGCGTTCGCTGCGCGCACAGACCTATCCGAATCTGCACCTGCTGGTCGTGGACAACGCATCCACCGATGGCACGGCGGCTGTCCTGCGGGCAGAGGCGCCCGATGTGACGCTGCTGGTGGCGCCTGGCAACCTTGGCTACGCGGGCGGCAACAATCTGGGAATGCGCTATGCGCTAGATCGTGGCGCCGACCTGCTCTTCTTGATCAACAACGATACGCGGCTCGATCCCGGCTGTGTCGCGGCGCTGGTTTCCGAAAGCCAACGGTTGCCACGTTGCGGCGCCGTCGGGCCGATGGTCTACACGTGGGACAACTGGGAGACGATCTCTTCGGCGGGCGGCGTGGTGGCATGGGCGGCGGCCGACGCCATCAATGTCGGCGCCGGCGAGGTGGATCACGGCCAGTATCCAGCGCGCCGCGTGGATTTCGTCAATGGCTGTGGCATCATGGTCTCGCGTCGCGCTATCGAGCAAGTCGGTCTGATCGATGAACGTTTTTTCATGTATTGGGAAGAGACTGATTGGTGTGCGCGGATGCGCGAAGCGGGACTGGATGTGCGTTTCCAGCCGACAGCTAAAATGCAGCATAAGGCGCCATTGACCTGGCGCACGCAGAGTCCAACTACGCTCTATTACACGGGACGGAATCGGCTTTTTTTTTTGCCATCCATACACGTGGTATGGAACGGGTCAGCATCTTGTTGGGAGCAACGAAAGGGTTGATCCACGGCGTCATTCACAATCGTCGCACGGGCAACCTGCCTGCTTCGCGGGCGGCGCGCTACGCGCTGATCGATGGTATTTCGCGGCGGTGGGGTAAACGGACGTTGGCGGTTTCCAAATAAGGAGCGAAATATGCGTGTATTATGTCTTGTAGATGGCCCGGTGCTGCCTCCAGATCGTTGGATGTGGAATCATCTGCCAGAAAGCGCACAGGGCGATGAAGTCGACTTTCTCTGGGCGTCGCCCAAGGATCGTTTTCGGAAATGGGGCAAACTGATCTCCTATTATCCGCAATATCTGAGGCTGGGCTGGAAGGCAGTCACCTCCAACAAGAGACAAGGTCGATATGACCTGATCGTTGCGTGGGAATCTAAAATGGGTTTTCCTGCGGCTGTGGCGCGTGGACTGATGGGTGTTGATCATCCCCCTCTACTGGTTTTGGCATTTTCATACAAGGGCGCAGCCACCCATTTCCCTTTATTTAGTAAGTGGTCCACGAGGGCGATTTCCCATTTCACCGTTCTATCCCCTGAAGAACCTGCGTATTACAGCAAGACGCTGGGCATCCCTCAGCAAAGGATCACGTTTTGTCCGCTCGGTTGGCATGACATCTGTAAAGATGTTCAAGCCACCAAGGAGCTTGGCAGCTATATTTTTGCGTCGGGTCGCTCTTACAGGGATTATCGGACCTTTTTGTCGGCGATGGAAGGTGTTCAGGCAAAGGTTGTGGTGAACACTCGTCGATTTGCATTGTCGAGCGCCGCGATGCCTCCGAATGTAAGTGTAAACGAGTACATGCCCGAGAAAGAGTACGCACAATTACTGGCTGGGGCGAACTTCGTCGTGGTGCCATTGTACGCCACCCCTCATGCTGCTGGTGAAGGAACTATTATCCAGGCAATGTCTGCCGGAAAGGCGCTTGTGGCTACATGTACGGCTAGCACTGCATACTACATCGAGGACGGCGTGACAGGAATCCTTGTGCCGCCCCATGATGCAGCGGCAATGGAAAAAGCTTGTAGATATCTACTAGACCATCCTGATACATGTGCTTACATGGGCATCCAGGCGCGCCAAAAATATGAGATGCATTTTACCTCCGAATATGCGGCTGGCTGTCAATATGCCGTAATGCAGCGTTTGGTTGGTCTACATAACAACGATCGACGCCTTTAATGCGTATTCTCTTTTTGTCAAGATGGTTTCCTTACCCCGCGGACAATGGTTCCAAGATTCGCATTTTCAACATACTGAAATCCTTGCGCGCCGAGCACGAGATCGTGCTGGCGTCATTTGCCACAGAATCTGTCTCTGCCTCATCGCTGGCGGCGATGCAAACAATCTGCGATGAGGTGCATGTCATCCCCTACCGCGGCTTTCGGGCCGACAGTAGGAAGGCGCGTCTTGGTCTTTTTTCGCCAACGCCGCGCTCGGTCATCGATACGTTCAGCCAGGAGATGTTTGATATTGTCAGCGCAGTTGCCGCCACCTGGCAGCCTGAGCTGGTGATTGCTTCTCAGATCGATATGGCGCGGTATGCATTGGCGGTGGAGAACACTCACCGTGTGCTGGAAGAGTTGGAGCTAGCTGTGCCCTATGATGCCTATCAAAACGAGCGCCATTTGCTGACGCGCTTGCGTAAGGGCTTGACCTGGTGGAAACTGGAGCGTTATTTACGCCGCACGTTGTCTGCTTTCGATCTGTGTACAGTAGTCTCAGTTGGCGAGCGTGAACTTGTGAGTAAAGTCTGCCCAGCTACGTTGCCGGTGCATATTGTCCCCAACGGCGCTGATTTGCAGCGCATGGACGAGGTACATGTTGAGCCAGAGCCGGATACACTCATCTACAGCGGCGCTTTAAGTTTTTATGCCAACTTCGACGCCATGCGATATTTTCTGGGAGAAATTTTCCCACTGATTTTGGAGCAGGCGCCTGCGACCCGACTTCTGATCACAGGAAGCATCCAGGATGTGGCAATCGACCAACTGCCACAGTGCCAGAACGTGTATTTTACCGGATATTTAGATGACGTCTGGTCGGCCGTGGCTGGCAGTTGGGCATCCGTTGTACCCTTACGGCTAGGCGGCGGTACGAGGCTAAAGGTGATTGAGTCACTGGCGCTAGGGACCCCGGTGATCTCCACCCACAAGGGCGTTGAAGGGCTGAGCTTGACGCCCAATGAAGATATATTGCTGGCCGACGATCCACATAAATTTGCCGAGCAGACGCTGTTGGTGCTTCAAAACACAGAGGCGCGCCAGCGTTTCTCGCAGGCGGGACGGCGCGCGGTGCGCCACTATGACTGGTCACTGATCGGTCAGCAGTTGAATTGTTTGCTGGCGGAGACGATCTCACAGGATCGCCGCTTCCCGCATAGAACTTTCTGAATCATGGAGCTTATGCAGCACTCATCCGTCGTACGGACTTGGCGCGAACGCCTGACAGTCGAGCGGTATACGCTGATCACCATTGCCGTTGTAGGCAGTGTGCTGCTTGTCATTCCACCACTCATCTTTTTGTACGTGAGCGGGAGGTTGGATCCGCTATTGGTCATGGCGGCCCTGATCGGCGCAATTGTGATAACCCGGCTGTTCAAAGTTGCCGAGCGCAACAACAAGAGCATTGTGCTGCTGATCGCCGCCGCCGGCATGCTCAGCTTCGTCTCCTTGCCGACTGGTCGCGAGAGCAAAGTGCCCATCAGCATGGTAGTGGCCCTGCTACTCGTCGTTCCGTGGCTGTTTTCTATGGCATTTGGCGAGCCACGCACCCGCTTGCGTCCATCGCCGGTCAATCGCCCTTTGCTCGCGTTCGTCGCAGTCAGCATCATTTCGTATGGGTGGAGTCAGATCTTCCGTGATCCCTTGTTGTTTATCTGGAGCAGTTTCTCCGTTGTGCAGGTTGCGGCGCTGACTGTCAACATACTGCTGCCTCTGACGTTGCTCTACGTTGCCAACCAGGTGACCGAGGTAAGGTGGTTGAAATATCTGACAGCCGTCGTGATCTTCTTTGGTCTTGTGAGTGTGGCGCTTTTCTTCGTCGATCCAAAAACAGGGGATTTTTTCTTTTATCGAGGCACGCGCGGCCTTTTTGGGATGTGGGTGGCGGTGTTAGCCTATGCTTTGGCGCTTTTTCATAAAGACCTGAAATCCTGGCAGCGCGTACTTTTGCTGATGCTAGTGGGCATTCTCGTCTACCGTTACTTCGTCGTTGGCAGATCTTGGGTGTCTGGCTGGTTGCCCCTGGGCGTTGCCTGCGCCATGCTGACTTGGATGTATTCGCGCAAGCTGTTTTCCGTTCTTGCCATCATCGGACTGATCTATTTTGCTGCCAATTTTGACTTTTATTACCAAAATATTGTGGTTGCTGAAGAAGCAGGCGGCAGCGGCACCGGTCGCGTCGAGCTGTGGATGCGTAATTTGACTCATGTGGTCAATCATCCACTGCTGGGTATGGGGCCGGCAGGTTATGCACCTTACAACATGACTTATCACCGGGAGTGATCGGCTCCACGATCTTCCTTGTCTTGATTTCACGTCTGTGGAAAATAGGCGTTCAATCGCTGCGACGCTTATCCGGAGAAGGTGGGTTTGAGGAAGCATTTGCCGCCGCCGTGCTCAGCGGGCTGGTCGGCGTCGTAGTGGGCATGATGTTGGGAGACTGGGTGCTGCCCTTTGCCTACAATGAGACAATCTCCGGCTTTGATAATGCTGTACTCACCTGGGTGCTGCTTGGCGGCCTAGTCGCCCTGGAAGCCATTAGCCGGAATAAGATGGATGTCAACGCTGATGTCTGACCTATCGATCGTAATTGTGAATTGGAATACTTGCGCACTGCTGGCTGAATGCATTGCTGCGGTCGAGCGAGAAACTGTGGCCATTTCACATGATATCTGGGTGGTTGACAACGGCTCCACCGACGACAGCGTGACAATGCTGCGCCGTGACTTCCCCCATGTCCAGCTAATCGAGAGCCCGATTAATCTTGGCTTTGCCGGCGCCAATAATCTTGCGATGCAGCGCAGCCAAGGGCGTTACCTCCTCTTGCTCAACACAGACGCTATTGTGACCCCCGGCTCAGTGCAGGCGCTGTTGCAGTTGGCGGATATGTCGCCGCGCGCCGCCATCGTCGGCGCGCATCTGCTCAACCCAGATGGCAGCTTTCAGGCATCCTACACCAATTTTCCCACGCTTTGGCAGGAGTTCCTGATTCTTTCGACGCTGGGACGACGCTGGCGCGGCGGCTGGTATCCTAGCCACGGGCCGGACGAAGCGCGCGGCGCGCAGCGCGTCGACTATGTAGAAGGGGCTTGTCTGCTTGTGCGCCGCACGGCTCTTGAGCAAGTAGGTGGCCTGGACGAGGGTTACTTTATGTACGCTGAAGAAGTGGATTGGTGCCGGCGCATGCGCGATCAGGGCTGGGAAGTCTGGTATCAGCCGCTGGCAAAGGTCGTTCATATCGGCGGCGCCAGCAGCGCTACGCGCAAGACTAGCCGTGAGGCCGATCTGTATCGCAGCCGAGTGCGCTATTTCCGCACCTATCATGGCGGATTGCAGGCTGGACTGCTGAAGGCAATGATCGTGAGTTTCACCAGTCTCAAGCAGGTAGGCCACGCTGTTTTGAAACTACTGAGTGGCGACCAGCGCGGGCGGCAGGTGGTCTCGGTGGGTGAGCTATTGGCTGCGCTGCGCAATGTCTGAACTGCGTGGGCAGGCTGACCAGGGGTGGCGTTGTTGCGACGAGTGCGCACTGCTTCATACTGAAGGGCATTGCATCTGTGAAGAATAATCAAACAACAGAAACGCACACTGCAGCGCGCAGAGAACGGCTGCACGCGCTGGCAATCATGGTGATCCTGCTGCTTTGTTACGCCTATTTTTTCCCGCGCTGGGCTGATCCCAATCAGAATTCGCGGCTGGACATGGTCTTTGCCGTGGTCGAGGATGGCACATTTCAGATCGACAAATATGTCGCCAATACGGTGGATTACGCCAAGGTCGGTGCGCATTTCTATAGCGATAAGGCGCCCGGCGCCGCGTTGCTCGGCATCCCGCTCTATGCGGGGCTGGCGCCCGCGCTGGACACACCGCTGCTCAGTTCGCTGACGGCGCGATTGGAATCGCACAGCGCGTTCGCTGGCACGCTGCGCGCCAGCGGCTCCGGCGTGTCGGCGCAGAAGGTGCGTTTCGCTCTCGTGCAGATTTTTTTGAGCTTCATGCTCTCGGCGCTGCCCACCGCGGCATTGGCGGCGCTGCTGTTCTTGATGCTGCACGCGGTGACAGCGGCGGTGCTGCCACGCATCATCGTGGCGCTGGGCTATGGGGTAGCGACGCCGGCGTTTGCCTACGCCAATGCCTTTTACGGCCATCAACTGTCGGCGTTTCTGCTCTTTGCCGCTTTTTATCTGCTGGCGCGCGCACCGGCGCGCATCGGCGCGGGACGGGCAGTGCTCGTCGGGCTGTTGTTCGGCTATGCCTTTGTGACTGAATACCCGGTGGCGCTGATGATTGCGCCGTTAGGTCTCTACGCCTGTTATGCATTCTGGCAGCGCCGCCAGCTTGCACCGCTGTTTTGGCTCCTGGGCGGTGGGTTGCTGGTGGCGGTGGGGTGGATGGGATACAACACCGCGATCTTTGGCGGGCCGCTGGAGCTGGGCTACAGCCGCTCGGAGCTGTGGACGGATCAGCATCATACCGGTTTTATGAGCCTGACCTTACCGACGCTCGATGCTGTGTGGGGCATCACCTTTAGCCCCTTCCGCGGGCTATTTCTGCTGTCGCCGTGGTTGCTGCTGGCATTTCCTGGCTTTGTGCTCTGGTGGCGCGACCGTCGCTGGCGCGCCGAGTGGTGGGTGGCAATGAGCGTCACGCTGGCAATCTTCCTGTTCAATGCCTCTTCCAGCATGTGGTGGGGGGGCTTTGCCGTCGGGCCCCGCTACTTGCTGCCTGTCCTGCCATTCCTGGCGCTGCCGATTATCTTTGCCCTGGCCGTGTGGGGCGAGCGGCTTTGGCTGCGCATCGTAACCAGCGTCAGCTTGCTCTGGTCGCTGGTCGCGGTGTGGAGCATGACGCTGGCCGAGCAGGCATTTCCATCCGACGCCCTGCGCAATCCTTTCATGGAGCACGTGCTGCCCAACTGGGCGGTAGGTAACATCGCGCGCAACCTTGGCACCATCCTGGGGCTGCAAGGCGTGTTGAGCCTGGCGCCGCTGCTGCTGATGGTGGCGGCGGTCGCCGGTATTTGGTGGTGGATGGCGACGCGCTCACCTCGCCATCCGCTCACGGCGCAGACTGCGCCTGAACAAGCGATGAGCCGATGACCGCAATCAAACCGCTCACCAAACCACCCATCAAACCGCAAGAGAACGCTGCTGATGCCGTAGTAATTACGCGCGGGGAATGGCTCTTTGTCATTGTGACAGCGCTGGCAGTCCTGGTGGTGACGACATTGCCTTATCTGTACGGCTACTGGTCGGCGCCGCCCGACAAGCAATTTATGGGCGTCGTCTATAACATTCCCGACCACATGCAGTATTTTTCCTGGTTCCGCGAATTTGGCGATGCCAACCTAGCGGCCAACAAGCTGACGCCGGAGCCAAACGCGCCCGTCTTCTTTAACCTGCTGTGGTGGAGCCTGGCGCGCATCGGCGGCTGGTTGGGCGTGGGCTATGCAGGCATGTATCAAGCGTTGCGCTGGGGGGCCACGCTGCTTTTCCTGCTCCTGGCGTATCGGATGTTGAGCTGGTTCTTTGCCGACCGGCCGCGACGCACGACAGCATTTTTGCTGTTGCTCTTTGGCGCGGGGCTGGGCTGGGTGCTGATTGCGATGAAGTACACCGTGACAAATGGCGAGCTGCTTTGGCCGCTTGACGTTTATGTGGCGGAGCCGAACACATTTTTTAGCATTCTAGGCTCGCCTCATTTTGTGGCCGCGGCGCTTTATATCTTTGTCTTCGACCTGGTGTTGCGCGGCCATGCCAAGGGGCAACTGCGCTATGCCGTCTACGCCGGTCTCTTTGCCCTTTTTATGGGCTGGCAGCACGCCTATGATCTGCTGATCGTCTATGGCGTAGTGGGCGCGTATGCGCTGCTGGTATGGCTGCGCGACCGCAAGCTGCCCCTGTATCTCGTGTGGAGCGGGCTGATCATTGGGGCAATCTCGGTGTGGCCTGCGCTCTACTCTGTGTTGCTGACTTCGCTTGACCCGCTGTGGGAGCGCGTGTTGGCGCAGTTTGCCAACGCGGGCGTTTACACGCCGCCGCTCTACCGACTGCCGGTGCTCTTGGGCCTGCCTTTCCTGCTGGCGTTGTACACGGTGATTCGGCAAAACCCATTCCGCCTGCAAGACGTGAGCAACAACGACCTCTTCGTGCGCGGCTGGTTCTGGATCTCCTTCGTGCTGATCTACCTGCCGGTCGATTACCAGATTCACATGCTCAATGGCTAGCAGATGCGATTGCGATCCTGGCGACGCAGGGACTCTTTGCGTTCGTAATTCCTGCTATTGCGCGTAGATTTGCGCAGCAGCCATCCCCCACGCGCCGATTAGCAGTCATGGTCGTGGCGCTGGTGATCGGCTTTTCGTCTTTGACAAACCTCTATCTGTTTGGTTGGCGCTTTTTAGACCTCAGCCGCCATGACTACCCGTTCTATCTTTATCAGGATGAAGTGTCAGCGCTGCATTGGCTGGAGGCAAATACCCAAGGAGATGAGGTTGTCCTGAGCCAGCAGTCGGCCAATATGTACCCGCCGAAACCGGCGCCCATGCTTTCCTGGCGCACTGGGCGCAGACGGTGGACTTCTACGAGAAGACGGCATTGGTGGAGCGTTTTTTTGATGCGGCCACCCCCAACGCTGAGCGGCTACAGATTGTCGATGATTACGGCGTGGACTATATTCTTGATGGCCCGGCAACACAGGCATTAGGAGCGTACCAGATGGAGAGCAGCCCTGCGTTTCGCCGCGTCTTTGCCAGGGGTGAGGTGGGTATCTATGCGCCGGCATCTAAGTCCCAATAATGCCTTCTTGAAGATAGGAATATCATGCGTTCTGTGACAATGCTACACTCTAGACTCCTTGTTTGGCTGCCGTTGATGTTATTGGTGGCAGTTAGTTTGGCGCCAACAGAGAGCTTTGCTCAGAGCAGCGGATGGTCGGCGCCTGTTGCCCTGGGAGCGTATTGGTTTCCAGACGTGGCAGTCGATGGTTCTGGACGTGTGCACACGGTGTGGTCTTCCGGTGGCGACGGTTTCGACACGGTGATGTACGCCGCAAAAACCGAAGATATTTGGAGCCGACCCGTCGATATTATTGCTATGCCTCAGATTGCGGGAGGCAGCGAAGCGAGCCGTCCCACTTTGATGGTTGACGCGGCCAATAACTTGCACCTTACCTATCGCTATACGACTGTTTATTATTCCCAAGCGCCAGCCGGCGGCGCGGGTGTGCCTGGCTATTGGCGCCCCCCCTTTGCCATCGAGGAAGGTTATTTTTCGCGTTTGGCGCGCGATAGCCAGGGGGTGCTGCACTTGGTTTTTACACAGAATGTGCAGACTGAGACCTGTCGTATCTGTTACCATGTGTTCTATGTGCGCTCGATGGATGACGGCTTTATGTGGAGCGACCCGGTGGATATTTCGGTGCAGGCGACCGGCGCCGCCAAACCGCAGTTGATCATAGACAGCCAAGACAATCTGCACGTAGTGTGGGAGGCGGGGTACGGGGGATCGTATGGTCAGCTTTCCGACCCGACCTCGGTCGTATATGCAATGTCCGACGACGCAGGCAACTCCTGGACGCGACCCTACACATTCGACCCGGCGCGTGGCAAGACGACCGATTCGATGGCGCGCAATATTACCATTGCCCAGGATGGAAACGGCCACCTGGTGACAGTGTGGTGGCATCCCCGAAGATATCATCTTTTATCAGCTTTCCATGGACGGCGGTCAGACGTGGAGCGCAAAAGCGCCGGTGCCCAATGTACTGGGCATTTGGGCGCTCTACCAATCGCGCCTTGACGACTACGCCACTGCGGTGGACAGCGCCGGCCGCATCCATCTGGTCATGGTGGGGCGACGCAACCTCGAACAGACGCGCAGCGAGCTGTTGCATGTCGTGTGGGACGGGTCGAATTGGTCGAACCCTGATGTCATCGCCAGCTACGCGGGAGACATGCCTGAATGGCCGCGCATTGCGGTTGGCTTGGGCAATCAACTTCATGTCGTATGGTTTGTGCGTGATGCCGAAAATATTTTCAACTCTGATGCTGGGAACTATCAAGTCTGGTATGCCACCGGCGCCACGGACAGTCCTGCCATTGCCCCCGTGGCTGTGCTCGACATCCCGCCGCCTCTCCCAGTGAACGAAGTGGATAGCATAAGCAGCGAGATTTTGCCACTGGCGACTTCACAGATCAAACCGGTTGTGGTAGATGATGCCAACGCGCCGTCCCAACCGGCAGCGTTGTTACCTAACATTCAAAGCGAGAATGACGAGGTGTTTTTGCTCTTACTTGCGACAGCGCCCGTTTTGGCGCTGATCGCCGTCGCCGCCGCTGTCTTCTCGTTGCAGCGACGGCGACGCATCGGATGAGTGCGGCGCCTTAGTGCCGCTACTGCGGATCGCCCCAGACTACGGTGAGCGTTGGCCTGCCCTCGATGTTCCAGTCGCCTGTATCTGAAGAGACAAAAAACTTGCCGCTGTGGTAGGCAGAATCTGCTTCGTACAAAATCAGGCGTACAGGTCGACCCGATTGATAGGCATTAGCAACTGCATAGCTTACATCCCAATGCCATGGAATGCCTGGCCATCCCTTCCAATTGTTGCCGACGGGATCCACCCGAATGCCGCCAATATTTTCCCAGGCCAGCGGCGCGTTGTTCCAGGTGATCGTGCGTTCCTGCCACTCTGTCGCAGTGGTCAACACCTGGATCCAGGATGGCTGCGCTTCATTTGCACCGCCCGAGTTGCCGAATTGATGGAGAGACAGCTTTGCCGAAATGATCACCTTGCCGGCAGGGATGGCGTCGATTGGGAACGTGACATAATATTTGGCAAAAGCACGGCCAGTCCGCTATATCCGATTGATTTTGAATGTTGAAATCCGGGGCGTTGCCAGTATTGCGGTTCGCCCAGTCATTCCAGATGTGGGTGTCGTTGCCAGGACACTGATTGGTGATGGTGCTGCCGACGTCGGCGTCGGGCACGGAGGCGTCGAGCTCGGTTGGGCGGCGAATCTGTGTTTGACCAGTTGCTGCGCTGGTAGGACGCGCATAGCCGGGCAGGCCAAAGCGGAGGCTGCCCCACGTTGCGGGCGCATCACGCTGCAAGGTCTCAGGCCAGGTTTGGACGGGTTCAAGCGTCTGGACGGCTCCATCGCGATCATGGAGTTGCAGCGCCAGCCGCCACTCACTGCCGGCGGCTGGCGCTGCATTTAGCCCCAGCGTGGAAAATGGAATTGTAAAGGCCATCGCCCATCCTCGGTCGGAGTCTGTGTCGTTATTCAATTTATTGCCACGCCAGCCGGGCTTGGTGTCGAAGGCCAGCGTCTTGACCTGCCATCCCTGTGCACTGCCCTGATAGGCGGCGCGATAGCTGGCGCTGGGGTCGCCTGAAAACTGGGCAACGAAGCGATAGGTTGAGGTTGATAGCGCATTGCCGCCAGGATTCGTGTCCACTAGCAATGTAATCGCATCCCAATCGGTCAGCGTATCGGTGGACGGCGTTTCGTCGTACCATAATCGGCGGTCGAAAGCTGCGACATAGATCGACAGACCATTCTGATTGTATCCGATGCGCACATCGGCGTAGTTGCTGGTTTCCGAGAGATGGCCAAACCAGAAGATGCCCATCTGCTCGAAGGCAATGTCACCCGCAAAGAAAGGCGCATTGACGCGGCGCTCGACTGCCGATGGTGGCGTGGCAGGTAGCGGGACTTGTGTTGACAATGGCGTAGCCGTTGCCACAACCGTAACCGTTGGGCCTGGCGTCAGCGTTGGGGAGGGCGTCGGAGGATCTTGTCGGCTCACCGCAGGCAGATAGATTGTACTGCTGCCGGCTTCATCTTGTCCAAACACAATGGCTTGCGGGACGCCAACATTGCTCGCGGCTACTACGCTCAATAGCATAAGGGTTCCGAAAATAATCCTTTGTATTCGATTCGACATAAATTTTTCCTTTAAAGCTGTAAGTTGCTTCAACTCAGCCGCCAGTTATCACCTCAACCAGATGGATCTGGTCGGGGTGATGCACATAGATGACGGGATCACCTTGGTACCACGCAATCAGTCCCGTAACTTGCACACGCTGACCGGCCGTATAAATTGTTTCCGGCGGGCGGTTGAACTGCGCCCAATCCGCCTTCAAAATTCTGACAAGGAACGCACCCTGATGCGGCGTCTTGAACGTCAGGTAGACGGCTTTTCCATTATTGAAGACTTCATGCACGTCACCCTCGACCGTCATGGTGTGGCCGGCAAAGTCACGTGCGGCGGTGTAATCGATAGCGCTTCCGTTGGCGTACGAAAGATTTGCTGTGGCAGCCTGCTCTGCTGGTGGTTGCATTGCTACGCCAGACGGCTGGCCATTTTCCAACGCCACCACGGCGCCGTCGGTGCTCACAAAATAAAGCGTGCCATTGCTGATGACCCAAACTGCATATTCGCTCCAATATCGATCATAGACGGTTCCCTGGTTGTAATAGATGTAGAAACCGCCTGGAATGGTGCGCGGGTCACCGTCCTGCGTCAGGCCGCCGGGGCAATAGTGGCTGGTGTTAAAGCCGCAATTGCTTGCCGAGGTGATGATATGCGGCAGGTCGGCAGTAGTGATCGGGTTGCTGCCCGTTGCACCCCTGTTTGGCGTGCGATCGAGGATGCGATGCGCCAGCCCAAACATCCAATGACCGCCGAAAAGCTGGTCGTCCGCCATCGAAAGATTGGCCTGCTCGTCGGTGGGGAAAAAAGTGCTATCCATGAAACGGACATAGCCAGCCTCGAAACCAGAGACTGTGCTGCTGTTGAGCATCATCTCACCGAGCCGCGAATCGGACCGTCCGTCGCAGTTATCGACAAGACAGGCGGTGCCGCGCATAACCACATAAGCCACCTCGTTCCCATCATCGAGACGCTTCACGATCGGCATCGGACCCATCGGCATGTAGTCGCCATCACCGAAGCCGCCATGACCGATGTTGGGAATAAAGGCAGTTGCACCATTGTCCAAATTGAGGGCGAGCAGCGCTTGTTCTGTGGTGTTATTGGTCAGATTGCTCCGCATCACACCATTCGTGCCAGGCCAAGGCGACCAGGTCCACATCGTGCCCCAGTCGAGGCGCAGTTTCACTAATACGATGCCGTTCTGCTCAGCAATGACCGGCCAGCTGCGGCTGACCTGAGCAAAGTTGTTATACCCGGAGGAACCCGGATCGCCCGACTCCAGCACTGTCGTCTTCGTGCGCCAGGCCTGCGCGCCGTTGCTGTTGCGGATCGCATGCACATACAAGTCGCGCGATGCAACCACTACAAAGTCGCGCGTTGCCGAATAGGCCGGCGGTGTATCCACCGGCGACCCGGCGTTGTAGCTCCAAACCTGCTTCATCGTGTTTTTGTTGATGGCGTAAACATTGTCACCCATCGAGAAAAAGACGCGATCGCCAGCAATGGCCGGCGGCAGGGGCAGCGCGCTGGCGCCGGCGCCAGCAAAGTTTGCCGACGTGGCGCCGGTGGCGGCGTTCAGTTTATAGAGCGCGCCGTTGCTCGACACGACAAAGAGCGCGCCCGTGTCGGCGTCATACGCGGGGGTGGAGTTGATGTTCCCACCCGGATTCTTGTTCCAGACCACGGCGCCGTTCGCATTGTCCAATGCATAGACGCCGCGGCTGCCCGCCGCAATATAGACGCGACCGCCGCCTGTGACGGGTTGACTGTTGCGCGGCAGGCCAAACTTTCCTGCGACAATGCCGCCTGTGGCGTTTGGCCCGTTCCATGCCCACTTCCAACGCCATGGCGTCGGCACGGAAATCGGATTATAGCTGGTGTGCTGCGCGTCATGCGCGTGTTGCGTCCATTCAGAAGGTCCGGCGGGTGGCGGTGGCGGCCCTTGCGTCGGCGTTGCTGTCGCTGGCGCCGGCGTGACAGTCGGCGTCCGCGTCGGCGTTGGAAAGGGCCCGGCGATGTAAGGCAAATAAACAGAACCGGCTGCGCTGTCCTGGCTGTATGCCACGGGTTGCGCCATGCCAGGCAAGCCTCCCAAAACGAGAATAGCGAGCATGACGGTTACTGCAAGTAAAAAGTAAAACCTATACATTAGGATATCTCCGTAAACTATACGTAAGCTATTTGCAAAAACTGTTCACAAAAATTAGGTGGATTCGTATAATGAACAACCCTATAAATCCTATAAAACCGACAAGCCTGTGCCACCAGTCACTGCGACCTGATGGCACAAGTCTACCTTAACAAAATGCGAAGATTTGTGCTGGACGTCACGACAACTATTGCCTGTTTTGCGGGTGACGAACACTATTCGCTGACACTACGTATGTTCGATTTCGCCATTTTCTGGTACGATTTTCCACGGCTGTAAAGATTGTTGCATATCTCTGCACCGGCTGACAGCGCCGATTGCTGTATCGATGCCTCAAATTCACGGTGTATATGAAGATCCTGTTTCTCACGCAAGTCTTGCCTTTTCCCCTCGATGCCGGGCCGAAAGTGCGCGCCTACTATGTCCTGCGTTATCTGGCGCAGCGTCACGCGGTTACGTTGCTTTCCTTTGTGCGCGCCACGGACACGCCAGCGGCGATCGAACATTTACACAGCTTCTGCGCCGAGGTTATCACCGTGCCGATGGCGCGCTCGCGCGTGAAAGATGCTGGTTTTCTGCTCAAGAGCCTGGCGACGAATCGACCGTTTATCATCGAACGCGACGCTTCCGGGGCCATGCAGGAGCGTATCGACCAGCTTGCGCACGCGTCCCCTCCTTTCGATGCGGTTCATGCCGACCAGCTTTGGATGGCGCCGTACGCACTGCGCTTCCACAACGCGGTAAATGCTGGAGGCGCGGGGAATCGACCTTTAACGGTCATGGATCAACACAACGCTGTCTACATGATTCTACAGCGGCTGGCTGACGCCGAACGCAATCCTGCAAAACGGGCGCTGATGCAGCTCGAAGCGCGCAAGCTGGCCGACTTCGAAGTGCACACCTGTCGGGCGTTTGACCATGTGACCTGGGTCACACAGGAAGACTACGTTGCCGTTCAGTCCAGAACGCAGCGCATCGATATCCAGGTTCCCAACGACGGCGTGCTGCCCATCTGCGCCGACCCAGAAGCCGCGCCGGCCATTGTGCGCCTCCCTGCGGCGCGACGCGTGACTTTTTTGGGCGGGTTGCACTATCCACCCAACGCGCAGGGCGTACTCTGGTTTGCGCGGGAGATGTTTCCCCAGGTGCTGGCCGCTGTTCCCGACGCCGTGCTGACGGTGATCGGCAAGCAGCCGCCGCCCGAATTGCACAGTCTAGGCATCCCCGCACAGAATCTGGAGGTCACCGGCTATGTTGCCGACCCTGCACCTTACCTGGCGGAAACCGCGGCGTTTATTGTGCCCCTGCTGGCGGGCGGCGGGATGCGCGTCAAGATTATCGACGGCTGGAGTTGGGGGCTGCCGATCGCCAGCACGCGCGTGGGCGCCGAAGGCGTCGAAGCGGTGCACGGCGCAAACATGCTGTTGGCGGACGACCCGGCCGCGTTTGCGCGCGCGGTCATCGATCTGCTTACCGATCCCGTCTTGAATGAAAAAATTGCCCAAGGCGGCCGGCGCACTGTTCTCGAACGCTACAATTGGAAGGTGGTCTATCGCAGGTGGGATTCCATTTACGCCACGGATTACACCACCGATGAGACAACGGCGCGTCCTTCTTCAACCTGCAATGCCCAAGCATCCTAGAGATCTGATATGAACATCCTGTTTATTGCACCCTACGCTCCAAACCCTGTCCGTGTGCGCCCCTACGAATTTATCCGTGCGCTGTTGCGCCGCGGCAACGACGTGACCCTGGCTGCGCTGTGGACTTCCGAGCCCGAACGCACCGACCTCGCGCTGCTTGCTGGGATGGGAGCCACCGTGATCAGCGAGCCGATGCAGACTTACCGCTCGCTGGCGAACAGCGCGGCCACCCTGCTGCGCAGCACGCCGCTGCAGGCCGCCTACAGTTGGAACGCGACGTTGATGGCGCGCATCCACACAGCCTTGCAACAGGAACGCTTCACTGCCGTCCACGTCGAACATCTGCGCGGCAGTCGCTACGCGGTGGGCGTGCGACGCGCGCTCGATGCACATCCAACCATCCCGCGCCTGCCAATTGTCTGGGACAGCGTCGACTCGATCTCTTATTTGTTCGAGCAGACGGTGCAGTCGAGCCGCAGCCTCAGGGCGCGGCTGATGACATGGATCGAGTTGGAACGGGCGCGACGCCATGAGGCGTGGCTGGTTGGGCAATTTGAACGCACGCTGGTTACCTCGGTGCTCGACAAGGCAGCCTTTGTCGGGCTACTGAGCCAGTACGCCGGCGACGATCTGCATACGCTCGCCGACCGCATCGAGGTGATCTCCAATGGCGTCGATCTCGATCACTTTGCCTTTCGCGACCCGCTGGATCGTCCCACCAACCGCATCATCTTTAGCGGCAAGATGAGCTATCACGCCAATGTCACCGCGGCGCTGCATCTGGTCAATGACATCATGCCATACATCTGGGCGCAGCGCCCGGACGTGCAGGTGTGGCTGGTCGGCAAGGATCCCTCCGCCGAGGTGCGCCGGTTGGCAAGCGAGCAACCGCCCTTGCCCGGCAGCGACCAGCCACGCGTCGTCGTCACGGGCGGCGTGCCCAGCATGCCCGAATACATCCAGAATGCAACCGTCGCGGTCGCGCCGCTGCTCTACGGCGCGGGCGTCCAGAACAAGGCGCTGGAGGCGTTGGCGTGTGGCGCCCCAGTCGTCGCGACATCGCAGGCAACCGGCGCCCTGAGCGTGCAGGCCGGGCAAGATCTGCTCGTGGCCGATGGGTCGGAGGCGTTTGCAACCGAAGTGCTGCGATTGTTTGCCGACCCTGACCTGCGCGCGCGCGTAGGCGCGGCCGGGCGCCGTTACGTCGAAACGCATCACTCTTGGGACGCAGCCGCACAAATGCTGGAAAACGTCTATCGCACGCCGCTAACATAAGCGCCAAGTCCAGGGCGAGGCAGCTTATTCTGATGCGGAGGCGCGGAGATGTAGAGAGAACGCAGAGAGGCGCTGGCAGGAAATCTTTTTTTCTCTGCGAACCTCTGCTGCCCTGCGCCTCCGCGTCGAGACCTTCTCAAGTCCAGGGCAAGGCAGCTTATTCTGACGCAGAGGCGCGGAGACGCAGAGAAATGCTGGCAGGAAATCTTTTTTTCTCTGCGAACCTCTGCCGCTCTGCGTCTCCGCGTCGAGACCTTCTACGTCGAGACTGTTAATAAACCTTTATATGATTGTCAGCATCAATACCCAGAAAACTACGCTATAATCGCATACGCTGTGCATTGTTTGCCATCCAACGTTGTCAAATTGCTACCATTCACTAGAGAGGGAACCCAATGAACAAACGCATATCCCTGGCCGCGCTGATGCTTGTACTGACAGCCGCCGCGCTGCTCTGGCGCGGCGCGAATGCCCAATCCGCCCCCGACCTCTTCTTTTCCGAATATATTGAAGGATCATCCAACAACAAGGCGCTCGAAATCTACAATGGAACTGGCGCGGCCGTGGATTTGGCCGCCGGCTACAGCGTGCAGATGTTTTTCAACGGCAGCGCCGCGGCTGGCTTGACCGTCAACCTAGTGGGGGCGGTGGCGGATGGCGATGTCTTTGTGCTGGCGCAGAGCAGCGCTGGCGCCGCGATCCTGGCGCAGACCGACCAGACCAACGGCGCCGGCTGGTTCAACGGCGACGACGCGGTCGTGTTGCTGCGCAACGGCGTCGTGATCGATGCGGTCGGCCAGGCCGGGTTCGATCCGGGGACGGAATGGGGGGCGGAGCTTGTTTCCACCGCCGACAACACTTTGCGCCGTAATCTGGATGTTTGTAGCGGGGATGCCATCGCAACCGATCTCTTCGACCCTGCTGTCGGGTGGAGCGGCTTTGCCACAGACAGCTTCGATGGGTTGGGCGCACACGCGCCGACCTGTGGTGGGCCGCCGCCTGGAGACAGTGCGCCTGCTGTGAGCGCAGTCAGCCCTGCCGACGGCGCCAGCAACGCCCCCACCGATGGCAATGTGACGGTGACGTTCAGTGAGCCGGTCGTTGCCGGCGTCGATGCCTTCACGTTGGCTTGCGCGGGCGCGGTCCAGCCCTTCACACTCAGCGGAGACGGCATAACCTTTGTGTTCGACCCTGTTGCCAATTTGCCGCAAGGGGAACTGTGCACGTTGACGGTCGCCGCGGCCTCAGTGACTGATCAAGATGTTCTCGACCCGCCCGATGCAATGGCGGCTGACTTTACCGCCACCTTCGCCGTGGTGGTCACCGATCTGTGCACACTTGCCGCCACGCCGATCCCGGTGATTCAGGGCAGCGGCCCGGCCACGCCCTTTATCAACGCGGTCGTCACCACGCGTGGCGTCGTCGTGGCGGACTATGAAGGCCCCACGCCCGCCTTGCGTGGCTTCTATTTGCAAGACCCTGTTGGCGACGGCGACCCGGCCACATCGGATGGCGTTTTTGTCTTCAACGGCAATGCCGACAATGTGAACGCTGGCGATCTCGTCACCGTGCGCGGCGTGGCGAGCGAGTTTAGCAACCAGACTCAGATCAACGCGCAGCAGGTCGCCACTTGTGGCGCAGGGACGATCGCGCCTACGTTGCTGAACTTGCCTTTTGTCAGCACGAACCTGGAGCCATACGAAGGCATGTTGGTCTCCTTTCCACAGACGCTCTATGTGACTGAGCACTTCAACCTCGGTCGCTTTGGGGAGGTGCTGCTCTCGTCGGATGGGCGGCTCTATCAGCCCACGCATCTCGTTTCGCCTGGCCCGGCCGCGCTCGCCCAGCAGGACGAGAACCTGCGTAACCGCATCCTCCTTGACGATGCGCGCACCCCGCAGAATCTCGATCCGATCTATCCGGCGCCTGGCCTTACTGCGGCGAACACGCTGCGCCTCGGCGACGCCGTGGATGGTTTGACTGGCGTACTCGGCGAGGGCTTCGGCGCGTACCGGGTGCAGCCTGTGGGCGCGGTCAACTTTGTCACGGGCAATCCGCGCCCCGCGCCCCTGGCGCGCACGCCGGGGGCGTTGGCGGTGGTCAGCGCGAATACGCTGAACTATTTCGTGACGATCGATGCCGGCGCGTCCATCTGCGGGCCGGCCGGCAATCAGGAGTGTCGCGGCGCGGATAGCGCATTCGAGTTTGACCGGCAGCGCGCCAAGACCCTCAGTAAATTGGCAGGGCTGAATGCTGACATCACCGGCCTGATCGAGATCGAGAACAGCCCCGACGATCGCGCGTTGGTCAACCTGGCCAATGGCCTGAACGCAATGGCGGGCGCCACGACCTACAGCTATGTGGCGACCGGCGCGATCGGCACGGATGCGATCCGCGTGGGCTTTCTGTACAAGCCCGCGGTTGTGCAGCCTGTCGGCGCGCCCGCAGTGTTGACGTCGGCGTTCGATGCACGCTTCCTGGATGATAAAAATCGCCCGGTGTTGGCGCAGACCTTTGAAGAGCTTGCCAGCGGCAATCGCTTCACAGTGGCCTTGGCGCATCTCAAATCCAAAGGATCGGACTGTGTGGATGTGGGCGATCCTGACCAGAATGACGGCCAGGGCAACTGTAATCTAACGCGCAAGGCTGCGGCCGAGGTATTGGCGGCATGGCTGGCGACCGACCCGACGCAAAGCGGCGACCCCGACTTCTTGATCATCGGCGACCTCAACAGCTACGCTAAAGAAGATCCCATCACGGCCCTGCGCGACGCGGGTTTCACCAACCTCGTGGAATATTGCAGTGGTGATGGCGCTTACTCCTATGTTTTTGACGGACAGTCCGGTTATCTCGACCACGCGCTGGCCAATGCTAGCCTGACGCCGGCTGTGTTGGGAACCTACGAATGGCACAACAACGCCGACGAACCGACGGTGCTCGACTACAACGTGGAGTTCAAGACGCCTGCGCAGGTTGTCAACTTCTTTGCGCCGGACGCCTTCCGCACCGCCGACCACGACCCGCTGCTGGTCGAGATTTGCCTGGCGCCGCAATTGCACGTCTCGGTGACGCCTGACCTGATCTGGCCGCCCAATGGCAAATACGTCATGGTGAAGCCGGAATTCACTGCCAGCCCGAACGCCACGGTCAGCCTGCTTGCCGCGACTTCGAGCGACCCGGATCGCGGGCTATGGCGCGGCGACCGGCGCAACGATATTGTGATTCGCCACAATGGCAAGGTTGCTCTACGCGCCGAACGCATCCCCGGCGGCCCGGATCGCACCTACACGCTCACCTATCGCGCGGTCAATGCGTGCGGGGCAGAGACAATTGCCGCCGTCGAGGTGATCGTGCCCGCCAACCGCCCGCATCACCGTTTCCTGGACGCTGATTTGGGCGTTTTTGAGGAAGCAGAACTCGATCAGATCGATGCTGCTTCCTCATTATTCCTGCCATTGATCGACCGCTAACTGCGGCGGGTGACGATTGAGGATGGATTTGGCGAATTCAGGCAGATCGAGATCTGCCTGAATTCGCCAAATCCATCTATTCCGCATACGATTTCACCCTATGCCAACCACTTCGGACTTTACCTCAAAGGCAAGCGACGAAGGTCTGCGGCGTGCTGTCGAGCGCGTTGCTCTTCGTGCGCTGGCGGACGGCGCGCTGCAACCCATTGCAACCAGTGTGCATCACGTGACGCAGCGCGGCGTGCGTTTTGTGGTGCGCAGGTTGGCGGGCGCCACCGGACACGCCGCCGCGGATGCACGGAGTCAGCGGGCGACCGCAGGCGCTACGCACGCCGAAAATCCCTTCCTACCCTACGATCCGGCGCTCTTTGTAACCGACCTCTCACCCACGCATGTGTGCCTGCTGAACAAATACCCGGTCGTCGATCATCATCTCCTGGTCGTGACGCGTGCGTTTGCGCCGCAGGAGGAACGGTTGCATGAAGCTGACTTTGCGGCGTTGCTCTCCTGCGCGCGCCAGCTTGATGGGTTGGCGTTTTACAATGCCGGCAAGACGGCCGGCGCCAGCCAACGTCACAAACATCTCCAGCTTGCGCCTTTCCCGCTCGACCCCACCGGAGTCGATGCGCCCATTCTGCCTGCGCTGGGAGCGCCTGCTGCGCTGGGCGAAATAGTGCATAGCCCCCATCTCTCATTTCGGCACGCGTTGGTGTGGCTGCCGCCTGCCCACGCCGTCGACGCCGCGTCCATCACCCTTCTCTACGAGGCGATGCTGAAGGCAGTCGGCGTCTGGGATGGAGACGCGTCCGCGCCGCGCCCCTACAACTGGCTCGCTACCCAGCAGTGGATGTTAATGGCGCCCCGTCGCGCTGAGATGGTGGCCGACATGGCAGTCAATGGGTTGGGCTTTGCCGGCAGCTTGCTGGTGCGCAACCCAGAGCAACTCGCCTGGTTGCACGCGTACGGCCCGCTAGACGCGCTGCGCGCCGTGAGTGAGCCCGCACCGTGAGTGAGACTTTCGCGTCCGCGCGCAATCGCAGCGTGCGCGTGTGGGGAAAGGGATGAGTGGCTGCTTGGTGGAAGATATGGCAAACGTCAGGCCTGGCTGGCCGCGTTCCAAGCGTGCCCAAGGGCAATCCACGCGCGGCAAGACGATGCCCAATCGGCTGCGTCGCGTCGACGCCTTTCTCCTGCTGTACGATGCTCACTTGTTGCGCCGCGAAGATGGCCTCTGGCGCGACGCCTGTTTTGTCGATCTTGGCTATGGCGCCACGCCTGTCACCACTGTGGAGAGCGTGGCGCTTGCGCCGGGTCAATCCGCGGCTGCCTGTGTTAGGAGTGGAGATCGACCCGGCGCGCGTGGCCGCAGCGCAGCCCTTTGTCAATCCGCTCACGGATTTCCGGCTGGGCGGCTTCAATTTGCCGCTGCGGCGTCTGCCCGATGGCCGCACAGAGGCCGTGCGGGCGATCCGTGCATTCAATGTGTTGCGCCAGTATGAAGAAGCCGCGGTGGCGGCGGCCTACACCGAGCTGGCGCGCCATGCTTTGCCAGGTGCGCTGCTCATCGAAGGCACTTCGGATCCAGCGGGCAGCGTGTGGGTGGCGCATGTGCTGCGCCGCGATCTGCAGCTTCCCGCCTGGCGCAGCGAGGCGCTTGTCTTCAGCGCCACGCTGCGCGCTTCGTTCGATCCAGGCGATTTTCAGCCGGTCTTGCCGAAAGATTTGATTCATCACATGCAGCCGGGCGAGCCGATCCACGACTTAATGGCGGCGTGGAAAGCGGCGGCGCGGCGTGTAAGTCATGAGCGGGTGTGGGGCGAACGTCGTTGGTTTATGGCGACCGGCCGCACCTTACACGCAAGCGGTTGGCCGGTCGACCCGCGCCGGCGCTGGTTGGCGCGCGGCTTTCTCATCGTTGCTACACGTTAATCGCTATACGTTGATGGCTATACGTTGAGTCGTTACACGTTGAAACGGGGAAGCGCGAGCGGTCGTCAACGCTCGCATCTGACGGGATGTCTTACTCGCGCGTGATCGAAGCCGTCATATACAGCAGCCGCACAAATTTGTCGCCGACGCGCACGCGGTTACTCTCGCCGGTCAGCGCAAAACCCTGCGCCTGCCAGAACTTGAGGGAGATCGTGTTGAACTGTTCCACACCCACGCGCACCGTGCGCATGCCGCCGGCATTGGCCAGCCACGGTTTAAGCAGCGACCATGCCTGCGCGCCGATGCCACGCCGCTGCAGCGGCTCCGCCACCATCAGCAGTGCGATGTAAGCCACGGCTGGCTCCGGCCAGTGGAGCCGGAAGTCGAGCACACCGATCATTTCGGCGCCGCGCGACGGATCGCTGCGTTCGAGCGGGCGTACAATGGCAAGCAGCGAACGCCCAGGGGTTTCCTGTGCGGCTGTGAGTTCGGCCGCGGCGTAGTCGTCCGGCGGGCCGGGCAGGTTGTACAGGCGCCAATAGCCGGGCGTGGCGGCATAGACCGCTTGCAGCGCCGCGGTGTGCAGCGTCGCGTCGACAGGCAGCAGCGTGATGATCTCCGGCTTGGTCACCTTTTACTCCTGGGGCGGCAGCGCGCGCGCGGTCGCGACACGGATGTCAGACAATTCACGGCGCAGTCGCTCCATCTCGCCGGCGACGCGATCCAACTTCTCGCGCTCCACGCGCACGAAGCGGGTGTACGGCGCAATCGCTTCCCGCATCCGCTGCATGCCGTCAGTCAACTCGCGCTCGAACTGGCGGGTCAACGCCTCGTTCAACTGCTGGCGCAGCGCGTCGATGCCTTCGCGCAGCTCCTGTTTGAGCCGGTTGCGGCGGTAAGGCAACACATAGAAGCCCAACGCGGCCAGCGCGCCGGCGCCAAGCAGCCCGGTGACATCAAGCAGGGTGGTGTGCAGCACTGCGACCAGGATGGCGCCCAGCCCAAGCGCGCCCGCCTCGACCGCCGCAGTCTGGACGAGGGCGTTTTGCACCTGCTGCGCCAGTTTGAGCGATTCAGTTTCAGGGTCGTAGGAATCGACCACGCTGCGCCTCGCGCCCGACGCTGGCGATCAAATTCTGCCGGTTGAACTCGAAATCGCTGCCGACCTTGCCCACGATCTGGTCGGCATGTTGCTGCGAGCGTTGATTGAGATAGTCCATCACATCGCGCCACTGCCGATAGTCGCGCTCCACCAGCCAGTCGATCAGGTCGCTCACCTGCGCCTCGACCGCGCGTGAGGTGTCCGCCACCACGGTGCGTTCGAACTCGGCGCGCACCTTCTCGCCGTTGACGAGGTCGAAGACGCGGCCGATCCGCATTGTCTCGTCAAAGAAGCGGTCGCCGCGTTCGGCCATGCCATAGAGCACATTATCGACATGGCTGAGGTGATATTTGAAGTCACGGCGCATATCGATGTCGTAGGCGTCGAGTTGGGCTTCGATGGCGTCGATTGCCTCGAAATCATCCTTGAGCACCACGCTGCGATTTTCGATAAGGCGGCGATAGTGATTGCTGAGATGGTCGGCCACGCCGACAGGATTCTCCAGCTTGAGGCGCAGCCGTTCGGCCGCGTCCAACGCGGTGAGGATGTAGCGCTCCAACGCGCCGAAACGGCTCTGCGCCCACAGGTCGCTGCGTTCAAGCGCTGCGTGCGCGTGGCCAGCCTGTTCCTTTGCTTTCAACGCCAACCGCGCACTGACCGGGAAAATGCGCGGGGTGACGCCCAGCAACTGGGCGCCATTTTCCGCCACAAACTCAACGATGTGCTGGCGGTCGTTATCATCCTCGATCAAGTCGATCTTGTTGACGACGATGATGATTTTCTTGCCCCATTCGCGGATGCGCTGCAACAGCAGGCGCTCGCTTTCGCTGAAGGGACGGTCGGCGCTGGTAACGAAGAGCACCAGGTCGCTGCGCGGCACAAAGTGCTCGGTGATCTCCTGGTGGCGCTGAATCACGGCGTTGGTGCCCGGCGTATCGACCAGGTTGATCTCACGCAGCCACTCCACGGGCAGATGGATGACCAGCACATCGTCGCCGGTCATGTCTTCGCTTTTCTGGGCGCCGTAACGCAGCACCTGAATTTGGCTGGTCGTCGGCAAGACGCCTTCGACCAGGAGGCGTTCGCCGAGCATGGCATTGAGAAAGGCCGTCTTGCCCGCGTTGAATTCGCCGACGACCACCAACAGAAACAACTCGTCAAGTTGGTGGAGCGAACGCTTGAGCATCGCCAGGTCGTCGTCCGCCGCGCCGAGTCGCACGAGCAGCACGCGCAAATCTTCGAGCAGGCTGCGCTCGCGGCGGATCAATTGGTCTTGTTCAGCAGTCAGGATGCGTTGCAACGTTCTTTTCCCACATTCAATTTCTAGAAACTTTATTTTCTACGTGACCATGATTGGAGGCATTCTGCCCTCACCGGATGCGTCACCCTCTCTCTACGAGAAAAATGGTGTTCGGGTTGCGCAGAGAGCACGCTCCCCATCGAGCTTAAGCTTCATCAGGCTGCGGCGCGTCATGACCACGCTGTTGCAACAGGGCCGCGGCGTACGCCTTGCGCCGCAGGAAAACGTCTGCCGCCGCCATGCGCGCCTCCAATTCTAAGCGTTCGCTGCCGCGCAAGGCATTGTCCGCCTGTTCCTCCAGCAGCCATTCCAGCCGCGTCACATCGCCTGCGCTGCGCTGGCTGCGAGCAATGCGCCAGAGCGCCTCGTCTTCGAGTGCATCAAGTGCTGCCAGGTCGGTCTGGAATGGCGCGGCCGCAAGCGGCTCTTCGGGCAGGCTAGAGGTGCACATCGTACACCCCAGCCGATAGGACCGATAGATAGGATAACGACGAGGTATTCATAGCACGATCAACTCACCCCTGTTTTTATGCATCCAATGTTCTGCCGCGACATGGGGTCGATTTCGCAGAAGGTTGGCGCCCCTGTTATGCACATTTTTCACCATTTTAGCATAGGTTGGCAGTGTAACCGTTGCTCAGGGGATGTGTTCCAGAATTTTGGCGGGAACGACCTCGGCGCTGGTCAAGGGGACTTGGTTAAGCAGGGCTGCGTCTGACCAGCGCCGAGGACGTAACAAAAAGTTGGGATGAAACAACCGGCGCGCCGATTTCATGCAGATTTCATGCGGCCTCTCTATGCTGTACTCATGCCGGCGATCAGATCGGCGCACAGAAATTGAGAGGAATCCTTATGCGTAAAACAACAATTTCCACCTTGGCGAGCACACTGTTGCTGGCCGGCGCACTCTCGGCCTGTGGTGGACAGGGCGCGGCGCCGCCAGCAGCAGCCGCCACCCAGCCACCGGGGACTCTGGTGACCGTCAGCAACGGCGAGGGCGGCGGTGAAGCAGGCGGCGTAGAAGCTGCCCTCGTCACCTACGCCGACGCAGCGCAAGGCTTTGCCATCGGCCACCCCGGCCCGTGGACGCAGGACGCCACGGTCGCCAGCGGGGTGAAGTTTGTCGGCGGCGACGACAGCATGACCGTCGAGTTTGTGACGCCACCGGCCGGCGCCGATGCTATGACCTACGCGACCAATGATGTGACTGCGGTCAGCGCGGCCTTTCCCGGCTTCAAGCAACTGAGCCTGGACGCTTCCACGGAAGTCAAAGACGCCATCGTGCTGGGCTTTGAGGCCAGTGGCACGTCGGCCGTCACCGGCAAGGCGTTCACCGCACACAACGAGCGCTACTACATGCCGCTGGCCGATGGGCGCATCGCCATCCTGACCGTCGCCGGGCCGGCCAACCACTACGACCGTGAGGGCGTGCGCGACATTGCGCTGACCTTCCAGGCAACAAAGTAGCGCACGCCGCCCTGTTTTCTCCATGCATCGAAGTGAGGACGTTCCAATGGAAACTTTCCCAGCAACAATGCCGGCATCGCTCGCCCCGGCCACCGCGCAGGCTACGGTGGCGCTGGCCCCAGCCCGTGCTTCAGTTGCAGAACTTGTACAAGATTTACAAAGAGGGCGACATCGAGACCGTCGCCCTGCGCGAGGCGCGGCTGACCGTGCAGCCCGGCGAATTTGTGGCGATTACCGGCCGCTCCGGCGCCGGCAAGAGCACGCTGCTCAGTTTGATCGGCGGACTGGCCACACCCAACGCCGGGCGCGTCGTCATCGATGGGACCGACATTGCGCGGCTGAGCGAGGGCGAACGCGCCGCCTTCCGCCGTGAGCAGATCGGCATTGTCTATCAGGCCGACAACCTGATCTCCTTTCTCACGGCGCAGGAGAATGTCATGGCGCCGCTGCAACTGGCGCGGCGCAAAGATGCCAGACGCCGCGCGCAGGAGCTACTTGCAGAGGTGGGGCTGGCGCAGCGTATGCAGCACCGCCCGGCCATGCTCTCCGGCGGCGAGCGCCAGCGGGTCGCCATTGCGGTTGCCCTGGCCAACGAACCGGCGCTACTCCTCGCCGACGAACTGACCGGCGAACTGGACTCGGCTACGGCGGACAAGGTGATGGCCCTGCTGGCAACGCTGAACGCCAGCCACAAGCTGACGTTGGTGGTCGTGACGCACAACAAGCTGGTCGCCGCCCGTGCCCATCGCCAGGTGCTGATTGCCGACGGGCAACTCTTCGAACAGGCGGCAGCACATGGCTGAGCCAATTCTGCAAACCATCGATCTCACCCGCCAATACCGGGTGGGGCGCGACATGATTACCGCGCTCGACCGCGTGGACATCACCTTGCGCCGCCATGAGTTTGTCGCCATCATGGGGCCAAGCGGCTGTGGCAAATCTACCCTGCTCAACCTGATGGGCGGTCTGGACCAGCCCACGGCGGGTACGGTGCTGCTCGACGGGCACAACCTGGCCGGCTATGGCGAAGAACAACTGGCCGCGCTGCGCCGCAGCAAGATGGGCTTCATCTTCCAGCGCCACGACCTTTTTCCCGTGCTCACAGTGCGCGAGAATGTGGAGTTCCCGCTCTTGCTGGGCGGCGCGCCAGTGGACGAACGGCGGGCGCGGGCGGAGCAACTGCTGCACACCGTCGGGCTCGCCGACAAGGCGGACTTTCTGCCCGAAGAACTCTCCGGCGGCCAACAGCAGCGGGTCGGCATCGCGCGGGCGCTGGCGAACGCGCCGGCGATCCTGCTGGCCGACGAGCCGACCGGCAACCTCGACAGCGCCACGGCCGCCGAGATTCTGGCCGTGCTGACCGAACTGGCGCACACGCATGGACTCACGCTGGTGATGGTGACGCACGACGCCGAAAGCGCGGCGCGCTGCGACCGCATCGTGCGGCTGAAGGACGGCCACCTCGTGGCCGGAAATGGACGTGAATCATGACATTCTCCTACGCCTGGCGGCTGGTGATGCGCAACCCACAGCGCACCGCCACCTATCTCTTTGGTCTAGCCCTCGCTGTGGGGCTTTTTTCCGGCATCCTCTTCTTTGTCGATGTCATGGCGCGCGAGATGACGGCGACGGCGCTGGCGCCGATCAAGCTGGACATCATCGCCCATGCCACGGCGCCGACCGTCGATGCCGGCGCCGCCGCGCCCGTCATCGCACAGCAGCGCGGCATTGCCGCGGCCGAAGCGGTCACGGCGGCCGATTTTGCTTCCGCTGTCAAAGTGGGCGGCACGCACCCGTCGCCCGCGGGGCGCATGTTTGCGCTGCAACCCTCCTACTTTCAAACCTTCGATCTGTTGCAGATCAGCGACGGCCAGTTTGACCCGCAGGGCGTCATGGTCAGCGAAGCGATGGCGATTGCCCAGGGCATCCAGGTGGGCGACGCGCTGCAACTCACCTTCGCCGGCGTAGCGCAGCCGGTGACGCTGCCGGTGGCCGGGATCGTCAATCTGGACAACGCCGACGTCCTCTTCACCACAGCGACCGAGGCCGAAAACGCCCTCGTCGCCGACGTGGTCTTTGTCGATAGTGGCTGGTTCCAACAGCAGCTTCAGGCGCCGCTGGCCGCGCAGGCCGCCAACCTGCAGGCGACGCCACCGCCCGGTTCCGCCGTTCTCGACCCGCAGGTGCATGTCAGGATCGACCGCAGCCTGCTGCCCGCCGACCCGACGCTGGCCGCGCAACAGACGGCCTCGCTGCGTCGCTCGGTCGAGGCGCAATTCCCCGGCCAACTCAAGGCGATCGACAATCTCTCCAATGCGTTTAGCGCCGCCAAGAAGGACATCCTCTCGGCCAAGATTCTCTTCATCTTTCTGGGGCTGCCCGGCGTCGCGCTGGCCGCCTATCTCGCCAAGTTTGCCGCCGAACTCTTCGCCGACACGCAGCGTCGCGAGCTGAGCCTGCTGCGCACGCGCGGGGCGACGCCGCTGCAAATCAGCCTGATCATTGCCGTGGCCTCGATCCTGCTGGCAATCGGCGGCTCGGTGCTGGGGATCGGCTTCGGGCTGGTCACGTTGGTCGTCAGCGCCGGCGCGCAGGCGGCGAGCGCGCTCAATCCGCTGGCGCCAGGCTTTGACTGGGGCATGTTCGCCAACTCGGTGGGGATTGCGTTTCTCGCCGGTCTGGTGCTGACCTTTCTGGCTGCCTTCGTGCCGAGCTTTGGCGCCATGCGCCGCGAGATCACCCAGGAACGGCGCATCACCCGCCGCGTGGAAGCGCCGCCGCTGTGGAAGCGCGTCTATCTGGATGTCATCCTGCTCGTGGCCGCGGCGGCGGTGCTGGTGGTGGTGCAGGTCAACGGTGGCTTCAAACCGTCGGCCAACGAAGCGGCCTCGGTGCAGCTCTCCTTCTACATCTTCCTGGCGCCCTTCTTTGCCTGGGTGGGGCTGGTGCTGCTCACACTGCGGCTGGTCGAGCGCGGGCTGGGCGCGGCCGGCGCACAGCTTGCCGGTGGCTTCAAGGCGATCTTTGGCGAGATCGGCGAGGTGGCGGGCAAGTCAATCTCGCGGCGCGCCGCACGCGTGAGCGCGGCCACGGCCGTGATCGCGCTCACGCTCTCCTTTGGCGCCAGTCTGGCGATCTTCCAGCAGACCTATCGCAGCGAGAAGCAACTCGATGCACAGTACATCGTCGGCGCCGATATCCGCTTGACGCCGGCCTTGAACACGCCGCAGACTGCGGAGTTTGCGACAAAGCTAACGGTTCCCGGCGTCACCGGGGCGACCGGGGTTGTACGTGACACGCAGGCGCTGGTCGGCTCTGAAAAAAACACCGTCTACGGCATTGACGCGCCCTCCTTCCGCCAGGTTGCCTATTTGCCCGACAGCTTCTTTGTCGACGGCGCCGCACAGCAGACCATCGACGCCATGACCAATCGCACCACCAATTACGCGCCGGGTTCGGCAAAAGAGGTGCTCGACGCGCTGGCCAGCACCCCCAATGGTGTGATCATCTCGGTGGAACAGGCGGAGAAGTACAACATTCTCGTGGGCGATCCCGTGCTGCTGCGGCTCTACAATCGGGTGACGAACCAGTACACCGATGTCAAGGCCACGGCGGTCGGCCTCTTTGTCTACTTCCCGACCTCGGCGCAGGATTCGGACTTTATCCTGAACCGTGACTTTATGACGCAGCGTTCGGGCAATTCGTCGATGGGCTACTTCCTGCTCAAGACCGACGGCAAAGCGGCGACGCTTGCCGACGTGACGGCGACGCTGGCCGGCCAATTCAAGAATGTGATGCCGGTGCGCATCGAGAGCACCGCGACAGTGGTCAAGACCGAGTCCAGTTCGCTCACCTCGCTCAACCTCGGCGGCCTGGGCGCGATGGAGCGGCTCTACACGCTGCTCGTTACCTCGGTGGGGCTGGCGATCTTCCTGCTGGCGATGATCAACGAGCGTCAGCGGGAGTTCGGCGCCATGCGCGCGCTGGGCGCCAATCTGGGCCAACTGCGCCGCTTTCTCTTCGCCGAGGCGGCGACGATCGGTGGCCTCAGCCTTGTGATCGGCTTTGTCGTCGGCGTGGGGTTGGCCTACATGCTGGTGATGTTGCTCGGCGTCATCTTCACGATCCCGGCGCAAAGCCTGGCCTGGCCGGTCGCCGAGTTGGCGCTGCTGGCCGTGTTAGTCGTGGCCGGGATGGCGGTCAGCGCCTATGTCAGCGCCCGGCATCTGGCGCGGATGCGCGTGGTCGAAGCGCTGCGCGAACTGTGAGATTCAGTACTTCACGAAACTCACACAAAGATTTTGTGTTGAAAGTCAACCCCCAACTGGTATGGAATGCAGATGTTGGGGGTCAAAGGGCTTGCGGGTTTTGAGAACGCCATAGGCGAGGTGGAGCAGTTTGCGCATGACGGCGCCGACGACGGCCATTTTGGGCTTGCCGCGCTCAGTGAGACGTGCATGCAGGTCGGCAATGATAGGATTGAAGCGATGGGCGGAAAGCGCAGGCATAAAGAACAGGGTGCGCAAGTGACGGTTGCCGACTTTGGAGAGGCGGGGCTTTTTGCGCACGGACGCCGGAGGTGCGCTCAGGGAACCAGGCCCATAGGCGGCGAGGTGGGAAGCCTGACGAAAGCGCGCCACATCCACCTCAGCCAGGAAGCGGCAGGCGGTGAGAGCCGATGCCTGGAATGGAGCAAAGCAGTTCAATCTGCTGGGCTTTGTCGGGTCCTGGGAGAGCAGTTCGTGCAACCCTTTTCGAGCAGTTCGATCTCCGGTTCAGGAAGTCAAGGGTCTTTTGGATGGAGCGACGGAGCGGCGGGGAAGTCAGCCCAGCCGCCAGTTGGTTGCGCTTGCGTTGGCGGTCTTCCTTGAGCGTGGCGATATGGCGGCTGAGTTCCTGGCTTTCCCGCTCAATGCGCAAAGGCGGTTTCCAGGCCAGGGGCTGTTGGGTGAAGCGAAATCGGCAATCAGTTGAGCATCCAGCCGGTCATTCTTGTTGCGCCGCAACTTGCTGCGCCCATAGGCGTGAATCTGGGCGGTTGACCAGGCTCACCTGGTGGCCTTGCGTGCAGGTAATCAGCCAGCGCACGCCATAGCGACCGGTCGCTTCCAGACAGACGTGCAACGCTTCCACCTGGGGTGGCGAGCCACTTCACCACACGCTTGAACCCTGGCTGTCGTTGCTGAACCGCTGCGATAGCCTGATTGTCCGCGTCAGCGCTGTGTCAAACGGCCTTGCGACGCCGATCCCAAGAATATGCATCTCGTTTCCTTTCCCTTGTTCAACTGCTTCCGGGCCGGCTGCCTTCTGTCTGCGAACGCTCTGGTGATTCAGGCTCACCTTGCGGGGCCGCAACATTTTGTCCGTTCTCGAACAGAGGACCAGGAGCGGGAGCTAATCTTTGTGACGAGTTCTTGGACTGCTGTCACTAACGAACTTCACCACCCCTTGCCGGAAAATGACAGGCCTTTTATCTGTCACTTTTCCCTATCTGTCAACATACCAGTCACAAAGAACACAAAGAGCCCCATCTTCAACTTTGTGTCTTTGCGTCTTTGTGTGAGGCAAAATCGTGAACTACTGAGATTGGCTTATACTTAAAGGGCAACCGCTCCGGTTGCCCTTTGAGACAGATCATAGAGGAACGCTATGTCCGCCATTCGTCACTCGATTATTTCGTTTGCACTCGTCGCGGCGGTGCTGCTGACGGGTTGCCAATCTGCGGCGGTGACGCCTTCAGACGCGTCGGCGGCAACAGGGACGGCAACACCATCGCCCTTCCCGGTGATTCCCACCCCTGCGGCGGAGTCACCGGTTGCTGCGCCTGTGGCCGGGAATCCGGTCACGGGCGTGGTGGCTCGCTATACGTTGCCGCCAACGCCGCTGCGCAGCATCGAGCCGGCAATCGCCAACGACCGCGGCATCCTGCTGGGCGGGATTGGCAGCGATCTGTGGCGCGGCCCCGGCGATCCGCCTACCCAATTCTGGATGATCACCGACCGCGGGCCAAACGCCCAGGAAAAGGTGAAGGGCAAGGACCGGCGCGCCTTCCCCGTGCCCGACTTTGCGCCGGCGATTCTGCGCGTGGCAACCGCCGGCAATGCCATCACGCTGCTGGAGGTGATTCCATTGTCTGGCAGTGACGGCGCGCCTATCAGCGGCCTGCCCAACCTGCCTGGGCACGACGATAAGGGCTACACCTTTGACGGCGAGACGAAGCTACCCTACGATCCAAGCGGATTGGACCCGGAAGGGCTGGTGCGCACCCAGCAGGGCGACTTCTGGGCCGCCGACGAATACGCCCCATCGCTGCTGCATATCGCCGCCGACGGTCGTGTGCTCACCCGCTATGTGCCGCAGGGGCTGGACTATGCCGGCGCGAACTACCCGGTAGCGGCGACATTGCCGGCTTTGTACGCCAGGCGCAACAGCAACCGCGGCTTCGAGGGACTGGCCCTCAGCCCAGACGAGCGTACGCTCTACGCCGTGCTGCAAAGCCCTCTGGACAACCCGGACAAAAGTGTGCGGGAGAGGGCGCGGCTGACGCGCATCCTGGCGTTCGATCCGGCGACCGGGCAGTTGCTGGGCGAATATGCCTATCAAATTGAACCGTTCGCCGCCTTTGACCCGCGCGCCAAGGAGCAGTCGGACATGAAAATTTCCGGGCTTGTCGCCGCCACATCGAATCAACTGCTGGTTCTGGAGCGCACGGACGATGTGGCCAGCGTCTATGCGGTCGACCTCAGCCAGGCAACCAATCTGTTGGGGAGCGTCTGGGACGATCCCGCCACCACGCCAGGGTTGGAGGCGCTGCTGCACCCTGCCGGCGCCGGCGTCATCCCGCTGCCCAAAACGCTGGTGGTGAATCTCGCCAACTTGCCCGGCATTCCGGCCAAAATCGAGGGGCTGGCGCTGGTCGATGCCCACACGCTGGCCTTTGCCAATGACAATGACTTTGACCTGGGCGGGTTCGACAGTCAGGGCATCAACCAGCCTAATGGCGTGGTCAACGAGATTGTTCTGGTCGCGCTGGCCGCTGCTTTGCCATGATGGATGCGTGCGGAGCTAAAACGCAGAATAGCACGCGGATGACGCGGATCGGGCGGATTTTCGCGGATTTCATCCGAAACTCATCCGTCTAATCCGTGGGCTATGGAAACCAGGCTGAACAGGTACACTTTTTCTGGGATATTGCGATGCGTTTGTTGTTGGTAGAAGATGATCATAAGATCTCAAGCTATGTCAAACGAGGACTGGAAGAGGAAGGCTACGCGGTCGATGTGGCCTACAGCGGGCGCGACGGGCTGGACTGGGCGCTGGCAACGCCCTACGACCTGCTGATTCTGGATGTCATGCTGCCCGAACTGGATGGCTTCAGCGTCTGTCGCCGGGTGCGCCAACAAGGGATTCACGCGCCGGTGCTGATGCTGACCGCGCGCGACGCCGTCGACGACCGCGTGGATGGGCTGGACGCCGGCGCCGACGACTATCTGGTCAAACCCTTTGCCTTTCGCGAATTACTGGCGCGGCTGCGGGCGTTGCTGCGCCGGGCTGCCGACGCACCCAAAGTTACCCTCCTGCAGGTCGCCGATCTCACGCTCGACACGCGCACGCAGCGTGTCCAACGCGCGGGCCGCACGATCGAACTCACGGCCAAGGAGTTTGCCGTCCTCGAGGCGCTGATGCGCGATCCAGGGCGCGTGCTCAGCCGCACCGTCATCGCCGACCATGTCTGGAGCTACGACGCCTTCAACCAATCCAACGTGATCGATGTCTATATTCGCAACCTGCGCCGTAAAATTGACGACGGCTCCACCGTCAAGCTGATTGAAACTGTGCGCGGGGTGGGCTATCGCGTGGTGGCGGTGAGCAATGTTGCGTCACGTTAAACGCATCCGTGTCCGTTTTGCGCTTTGGACCGCCGGGCTGATCCTGCTGCTGCTCGTAGCCTTCGGCGCGTTCGTCTACTACCGCGTTGCCCAGGGGCTGACCGACGCCGTCGATGAAGCGCTCAATCTGAGCGCGGCGCAGACCCTGACCGCGCTCAACGTCGAGAACGGCGTCATCACGCTGGCCGAAGATTTTCCCGAAGTGGACAACCAGAGCATCGAGATGATGGAGCGCGGGCTGACAGTGCGCGTCCTCGACGCCAGCGGTCGGACTGTCCAGGCCTTTGGCCCGCAGCGATCACGCCACCACCTTCCAATTCGCTACAGTCTTCTAGCGCAACGATCCCGATCATCCAGACCTTTGCAGCGGGAACCGCGCCGGTGCGCGTCTTGTCGACGCCTGTCCTGGAAGATGGCGCATCGGTCGGCATGGTGCAGACCGCGGCCACACTCGCCACCGTGGAGGGGACGTTGGCGCGCCTGCTGACTGCACTCTTCGTCGGCGGCGCCGCCCTGACGGTCATTGCGGCGTTGGGCGGCTATGCATTGGCCGCACGCGCCTTACAGCCCATCGACCAGATGACGCGCACGGCGCGGCGCATCTCGGCGGAAGATCTCTCGGCGCGGCTTGACCTGCCCGCCACCGATGACGAGGTGGGCCGGCTGGCGGTGACCTTTGACGAAATGTTGGGACGGCTCGACGAATCGTTCCGGCGCGAGCGTCAATTCACCGCCAATGCCTCGCATGAACTGCGCACGCCGCTGGCCGCCATGCAGGTGATCCTCGGCGTGGTGCGCGCCCAGCCCCGCACCACGCCCGAGTATGAAGCCGCCATCGACGATCTGGCCGACGAAGCCGAGCGTTTGCAGACGCTGGTTGATCGGCTGCTCTATCTTGCCCGGCGCGATGCCCAGCGCAGCGATCTGCGCAAGCCGGTGGATCTCACCTTCTTGCTGGCCGATATCGTCGATTCGCTGGAACCGTTAGCCGCACAAAAGGGTATTGCGCTGACGCTGCGGACGCCAGCAAGATTGATGATTCAGGGCGATAGTGACAGCCTGGCGCGCCTGTTCGTCAATTTGCTCGACAATGCCATCAAATATACGCAACAGGGCGGCGTCTCCGTCAGCGCCGCCGCCCACACCGACGGGGCGACGGTGACGGTCAGCGACAGTGGCGTCGGGATTGCCGCGGAACATCTGCCCCACCTCTTTGATCGCTTCTATCGCGTCGATGCCGCGCGCACCACGCGCGGCGCCGGGCTTGGGCTGGCGATTGCGCATGACATTGCCCAGGCGCATGGCGGCGACATCGCGGTCTCCTCACAGATTGGGCAAGGCGCCACCTTTACGGTGCATCTGCTCAGCTAAAAGATTCTCTACAGGTATCTTATTCAGCCGGATAAGCATAGAACGCGGATGGTGCGGATTGGGCGGATCAGCGCGGATTCAGATCAGCGAAAATCCGCCCAATCCGCGTCATCCGCGTTCCATTGGTTGAACGATGCTTGTCCCGCCTGAATAAGCGGCTTGCAGCCCATCTCCGGCGCGTAGGGCCAAGCAACATGAAAGAAGTGGCTGGCCGGCTTCACGGCCACTTCATCTCCTGACGCTATCTTGAGAATAGACAGGCGACGATGGGTCGTCTGCACAAACGAAAAGGAGACAGTTCATGTTTGGCAACACATTTCTCGCAGTCGTAGCTGCCGCAGTGTTCCTGTTTGGCCCGGTCGGCGTCAGCGCAGTGCGCCAGAGCGTTCAGACGCCGGTGGCCGCAACGCAACAAGTCGCTACTTTGCAGACCCCCACCCAGCAGACCGGCGATTGCGCCATCGACAGCGCCGATGAGGCTGACAACGAGGCCGCCGACAACGAGGCCGACGCCGATACGCTGGATGTCCAGTGCGGCGACCAGAACGCCCCCGACGCCATGGAAAGCGGCGCCGCGTCGGATACGGAGACAGAAGCAGCCGATTCGGAGCAGAACGATGCCGCACCAACGGCTACCCCTGCCATCTCTGCTGACCAGGCGCAGGCCACCGCGGAAGCGCATCTCAACGCCGGCAGCGCCAGCAAGGTCGAACTGGATGACGAGAACGGCCTGTTGGTCTACGGCGTCGAGATTGGGAACACCGATGTGAAGGTCGACGCCATGACCGGCGCTGTCGTCACGGTGGAGAATGATCAGGATGGCGCTGAAGGCGTCGACGCCAACGAACCTACCCCAGAGAGTGCTTCTGAGGCGCCGGTCGTAGGCGGCTAAGCAGGGCGGCTGTGCTGCTTTGATGGCCTTGTCGCTGCGGTTGTTGGCGATGCCCGAACGCAAGTCGCTGCGGACGCCATGCGCCGAGTAAAGTGATCAATCGAGAGTCTATCGTCCCTGCGCAGGGATGATAGACTCTCGATTTCAATTTGTTTTCGATTGCGCCCCGTCGACACAGAGACCTGTTTGAAAAGGAGCGTTTCTCGACGTGGAAAGCGCTAACAAGAATGCCGACATACCTAACTCAAAAATCTGACACGCCCTCGATGAATTTTTGGTGATTGACAATCCTCGCAAATCGCGCTATATTGTGATTGTATCTGATTGATTTGTGAGCGTTTCTGCTCTCCCTTTCCCGAATTTTCTGGATTGCGCCATGAATGAGATCGTTGCCGAGCCTGCGCCGGAGCGTCAGCGCCTGCTGCTGGCGTGGATCGAGCGCCGCCAGCGCGTCACCGTGCCGGAAATTACCGAGCGCTTTGCGGTCAGCCCCGCCACCGCACGCCGCGATCTGGAGACGCTGGCCGGCGAGGGCAAGGTGCAGCGCGTGCACGGCGGCGCCATCGCCGTACGCCGCGCACCGCCGGAGCCGCCGGTCTTGCAGCGATCGTTGCAGCAGGCGGAGGAGAAACAGCGCATCGCCGCCCTTGCCGCCGAACTGGTGGGCGACGGCGAAACGATCTTTCTAAGCAGCGGCACCACCGTGATGGAGGTCGCGCACTTGCTGCGTGAGCGCCAGAACCTGACCGTGCTCACCAATTCGCTGCTGGTCATCAACGCGCTGGCCGACGCTCCCAACGTCGAGGTGATCGTGCTGGGCGGCGTGGTGCGCGCCAGTGAAAGCTCGCTGGTCGGCGCGCTGACGTTGCGCTCGCTGGCGGAGCTGCGGGCGGTCAAGGTGATCTTTGGCATCCGCGCCATCGATTTGGAGCAGGGGCTGACCAACAACTCGCTCGAAGAGAGCCTGATCGACCGCGAAATTCTGCGTCTCGGCAGCGAAATCATTATCGTTGCCGACCACACCAAGTTTGGCCGCGTCTCGACCGTCTTTATCAGCGGGCTGGAGATGATCGACACGTTGGTGACCGACGCCGGCGCACCGGTGGAGATGGTGCAGGCGCTGCGCGAGCAAGGCATCGACGTGCGCATCGCCTGAGCAAGAAAGTTCTTTTGAAAAAGCGCCCACAGCGCCGCAGAGAACCCAAACAGTGCTCTTCAACTTTGTGATTTTGGCGTTTTGCGTGATGTAAATGCTTATAAGCGCCGATAGCCTCAGATAGACGCGGATGCTTTGCAGCTTTACTCTTATCTGCGTTTATCCGATTTTATCTGTGCGTATCTGCGTTTACTTGCTGGCGCCCTACCCAAAGTTTTGCGCTTGACCATCCACTATATTTCTAACTATAAGAGGGTCTTTTCACAATGAACACAACGCAACCGAAAGCAGGACAGTACACACGCCAGGAGATATTCTCGCAGCCGGAAGCGTGGCAAGGCGTGCTCGACGTTTTCGACGCGCAGCGCACGCAGGTCAGCGCTCTGCTCGCGCAGGGGCCTTTCGACCAGGTGATCTTCACCGGCTGCGGCTCCACCTACTATCTATCGATAGCTGCGGCCGCCGTGTTGCAGCGTGTGCGCGACGTGGCTGCACTGGGCTTGCCGGCGTCGGAGGTGTGGCTCAATCCCGCGGCGCTGCCGCCGGCGCGGCGCACGCTGCTGGTCGCGGTCAGCCGCTCCGGCGAGACGACCGAGACGCTGCGCGCCTGCGAGCACTTCCGACAAAGCGACCGCGGCGCGATCCTCACGCTGAGCTGCTTCCCGGAGCGGTCGCTGACCACGCTCGGTGATCTCAACCTCGTCTTCCCGTCGATCCGCGAGGAGAGTGTGGCGCAGACGCGCGCCTTCTCCGGCCTCTATCTGGCGACGCTGGCGCTGGCCGCCCACTGGCAGGATGACGCCGATCTGCTGGCTGAACTGCGGCGGTTGCCCGCTGTGCTGGCGCCACTGCTCGACCGCTACGCCGCGCCGCTGGAGAAGCTGGGCAGAGATCTGAGCATTGACCGCTTTTACTTTCTGGGCTCGAGCATCCGCTACGGCCTGGCCTGCGAATTGAGCCTGAAGATGAAGGAGATGACGCTGAGTCACAGCGAACCCTTCCACTTTATGGAGTTTCGCCATGGGCCAAAATCGATGATCACGCCGGATGCGCTGGTCGTGGCGCTGCTCTCCGACGAACGCCGCGCCGATGACCGCGCCGTGGTCGCGGATATGCGCAAGCTCGGCGCACGCACGCTGACCATCGGCAGCGCGGACGCCGATGTGTCGCTCGGAAGTGAGTTGGGTGAAGTGGCGCGCAGCGTACTCGATCTACCCTTCGGCCAGATCGTGGCGTTGAGCCGTTCGCTGGCCAAGGGGCTGAATCCCGATCATCCAGAGAATCTGGATGCGGTGGTTGTGCTGGGGTAATCTCTAGCTGGTAGTTTGCGGCGCCGGCCGCGCTGATGTTGGCAAGTATCCATCTTGTGTAGAAAGGAATGGAGAGCGTTATGCAACGAAAATCTTTTGTCCTTTTGGCGATTGTGGCGCTGCTCGTCGCTGCTTGTGGAGGCGCACCGGCTGCCGCGCCGGCGGGCGAGCAGCCGACCAGCGGTGAAAAGACCGTGCTGCGTGTCTGGTCGCACCAGAACCCTTCGTTCATCCAGGCCAACGAAACTGTGATCGCCAAGTTCATGGAGCAGAACCCCGACATCGAAGTGACCTATGAGCAGTTTGAGTACGCACAATTTATTCAGGCGTTGCAGACTTCCATGCAAGCCGGCACCGAAGCGGACGTCATCGAGATGTTCGGCACGTGGGTCTGCCCGTATGCAATCGGCGGTCGCCTGGCCGGGGTCCCCGTCGATGTGATGAGTTATACGGAGGCGCAGGAGCTTTTCTTTGCAGCGCCCCTCGATGGTTACTACTGCGATGGCAAACTCTACGGTCTGCCCAATGAGTTCAACCTGGAAGTGGGTGGTGCGCTTGTCAACCCCGCGCTCTTTGAAGGCAAGGATGTGTCCTACCCGCCGGTGTGGGACAACATGGACGCGCTGCGCGAGCAGGCGTCGAAGCTAAGCGAGTTCGACGGCGACACGATGGTGCGCGCCGGCTATCACTTCGTGGGAGGCGATGGCCTGCCTTTCCTGCTGCTCGAAGGCATTCTAGAGCAGGGCGGCAACTACTTCGCCGAGGACGGCAAGCACTTCACCTTTGACACGCCGGAATCAATCGCTACAATCCAACTGCTGACCGATATGGTGCAGAAAGATAAACTGGTCGATCCGGTGCTCTTCAACAATGAGGCCAATCAGCCATACGAAGGGTTCTTTGCCGGCGTCACGGCGTCGAGTTTTATCGGCTCCTGGGCCGCGGGCGCCGGGAAAGTAGATTACCCTGATCTGGTCTTTGACTATGTCAATGTTCCGCCGCTCTTTGGGATGGAACGCAAGTTTGCTGCCGACGCCGGCTGGGGCAAGGTAGTGTCGGCCAACAGCAAGCATCAGGAAGCTGCCTGGAAGCTGGTGCAGTTCATGGCTGCCGAGCAGGAAAACGCCCTGACCTTCAACGCCATAACCGGCACCATCCCCGCGCTCAAGGCGCTGGTGGAAAATCCGCAAGAACTGCTGGCGCAGGCGCCGTGGATCGAGCCGACTTTCTCGCTGCTGCCTTACGGCCAGTATATCGGCAACCTCACCGACCGCGACAAGCTGTTCTACGAGATTATCTATGCAGGGATGCTGCAGTCGTTGCAGGGCAGCATGACGCCGGAGCAGGCGGCGCAGACGATCCACGCCCAGGCCAACGAAATGGTCGACGCCGCGCAGTAGGGGAATTTTTGACGCAGAGACACGGAGGCGGAAAGTAAAAGTAGAAGAAGGAGAAGATAGATGAGGCATAGCATTCCTTGGCTTCTCTTCTTCCCCTCTTCTCCCCTCTTTGTATCTCTGCATCCCTGTGTCTTTGCGCCTTTACGTCAAAGTGTTTGCTTCTCCACCAAGGAACAGCAGAATGACACGAGCAGCCATTGCCAGCAACCCACCATCCACAGCACGCACCGATCCGGGCGGTCTACGCCCAGGGCAACGCGCCTTTGTGTGGGGATCGCTGATCCCGATCTTTCTCTATCTGTCGATCTTTGCCCTCTTCCCCATGATCTGGGTCGTCGTGCTGAGCTTCTTCAACTACTCGCCGGTGCGCGTCGGCGATGGGCTGCTCGGCCTCGGCGGGCGCAATCCCTTTGTCGGGCTGGGCAATTTTATTGCCATGTTCGACAGCACGCAGACCGCGCAGCTCTTTCGCACGGCGGTCAGGAATACAGTCACCTTTGCCTCCCTGGTCATGATCGCCAACCTGGCGATTACGTTGCCCCTGGCGGTGCTGGTGGAGAGCGCCCATGACCGCGTCAAAGGTCTCTTTCGCGCCATCTACTTTCTGCCCACGGTCAGCTCGGCGGTGGCGGTGGCGATCATGTGGGGCTATGTCTTTCACCCACAGCAAGGGCTGCTCAACAACTTCATCAAGCTGATCGGACTGACGCCGCCCAAAGCCTGGCTGACCGACCCCAGCGCCGTTTTCTTTGGCGTGCCGCTGGCGATGATCGCCGTGATCATCGCCTACGTCTGGCAGGATTTCGGCTACAACCTCGTGATCTTCATCGCCGCGCTGCAAGGCATCCCGCACGACATCCGCGATGCCGCGCAGATCGACGGCGCGTCCGGCTGGCAGGAGTTCTGGCGCATCACGCTGCCGCTGCTCCAGCCCACACTGCTGCTCGTCTGCACACTGACGATGATTTCCTCCTTCCAGGTCTTTGTCATCTTCCAGGTGATGACCAACGGCGGCCCGCAAAACCAGACGCGCTCGCTGACGATGGATATCTACGAGAATGCGTTTCGCTATCAGGCCATGGGCTGGGCCGCGGCAATGTCGCTCATGCTCTTTGCCATGGTATTGATCGTGACGTTGGTGCAGTTTCGTTTGCTGCGCACCGATTGGGAGTATTGAGCGATGGCCACCGTCCAGCTTGCCAACTCGTCGCCAATCCCGCGGCGCAGCCGCCACCCGCTGACGCGCAGCGCGGTCTATGCCGTGCTGCTGATCGGACTGGCCGTGACGCTGCTGCCCTTCATCTGGATTTTAATGACATCCCTCAAGCCCGCCAGCGAGATCGTGCGCATCCCGCCCACCTTCTTCCCTGAACAGTGGACGTTTAACAGCTACCAGACGATTTTCAACGACCCCAAGGTGCCGCTGGCGCGCTTTTATCTCAACAGTCTGCTGGTGTCGGTCGGACGCGTGGTGATCACCCTCTTTACCAGTTCGCTGGCCGGCTATATCTTTGCCAAATTCGCCTTCCGCGGCAAAAACGTGCTTTTTGGCTTCATCCTGGTGCAGCTCATGATCCCCTTCCAGGTGGTGATGATCCCGGCCTATTTGATTCTGGTGCAACTCCGTCTGATCGACTCGCTGTGGGGGCTGGTGATCCCGTCGATGATCGACGCGTTCGGCATTTTTCTCATGCGCCAGTTTATTTCAACCTTCCCCAACGACCTGATCGACGCCGCGCGCATCGACGGCGCCAGCGAGTTCGGCGTCTACGCGCGCGTGGTTATGCCAAACCTGGGCGCGCCGCTGGCGACGCTGGGCATCTTCACCTTCATGGCGACCTGGAACGACTATCTGTGGCCGCTGATCGTCATCACCACGCACGAAAAGCGCACGCTGCCGCTGCTGCTCACCTGGTACACCTCGCAGCACGGCCAGCGCTACGACCTGACCATGGCCGCCTCGATCCTGGTGTTGCTGCCGATCCTGGTCGCCTATATTTTCTTCCAGCGCTGGATCGTGCGCGGCATCGCACTCACCGGCATGAAATGAGGACGCTACGATGAACGAACGCATTGTACTGATCGGCGCGGGCAGCGCCGTCTTTACCGCGGGCCTGATCGCCGATCTGCTGCGGCTGGGTGAGCCGGCCGACGTGGCGCTGGTCGATCCCAACCCCGGTGCGCTCAACGTGACGCTGCGGCTGGCGCAGAAGATGGTAGCGACCGCGGCCGCGCCGATCACGCTGCGCGCCGCGCTCGACCGCCGCGATGTGCTGCCGGGCGCCACCGCTGTGATCTGCACGGTGGGCGTCGGCGGCCGCCGCGCCTGGGAGCAGGATGTCTTTGTGCCGCGGCGTCACGGCATCTATGCGCCGGTCGGCGACACTGTCGGGCCGGGTGGCTCCTCGCGCGCGCTGCGCATGATCCCGGCGATGGTGGAGATCGCACGCGACGTGATCGAGTTGGCGCCGGATGCGCTCTTCTTCAACTACGGCAACCCGATGGCGCCTGTCTGCCGCGCGATCCGCAAGGCAACCGGCGCGCCGGTCGTCGGCCTCTGTCACGGCATCATGGGGACGGCACGCTATCTGGCGCGCGCGCTCGATGTCGATGTGGCGGACTTACGCTACGTGGCGACCGGCATCAACCACCTCACCTGGTTTACGCAGGTCAAGGTGGGCAGCGAGGACGCCATGCCGCGCTTGCGCGCAATTGCGGCTGAACGCGCCGCGCAGCCGCCCGCTCCGCTGCCCGCCGGCGACAGCCCCTACGAATCGCCCGAAAACGATCCGTTCACCTGGCGGCTGCTGCACTGGTTCGGCGCATTCCCGGCCGTGCTCGACCGCCACGTCACCGAGTTCTTCCCGCAGTTCTTCCGCGAGGGAACCTACTGGCACAAGCGCCTCGGCGTCGATGCCTTCAGCTTCGAGGGCACGATTGCCGACGGCGACAACACCTTTGCCGAGATGAGCGAAGTGGCGCTGAGCGACGATCCGCTGCCGCCGGAATATCTCGGCCGCTTTGAAGGCGAACACGAGCAGGTGATGGATATCCTCCGCGCGGTGCGCACCAATACCGGCATCGTCGTCTCGGCCAATCTGCCTAATACGGGGCAGGCGCCGTCGCTGCCCAGGGATGCCATTGTCGAAGGGCCGGCGCTGGTCGATGCGCTGGGCGTGCGTGCGCTGCAGCAGCCGGCGCTCTCCGCGGCGATCTCCGGCACGCTGGCCACGCGCTACCAGTGGGTCGAGACGATCGTCGAAGCAGCGTTGGAGCGCAGCCGCGAGAAGTTCGTGCAGGCGCTGGTGCTCGACGGCGCGGTCACCTCCATCGACCAGGCCGCAGCGCTCGCCGACGATCTGCTGGCGGCGCAGGCGCGCTATCTACAGTGGTGACAAGCCTGGCTGGGTGCGGCATACTCGTGAAAGAAAATTCTGACGCAGAGGCGCAGAGAGGCAGGGCTTCGCAGAGAAAAAGCAAGAAACTATGCGAGCCGTTCTCTGCGCCTCTTTGCGCCTTTGCGTTGAAAGATTTGTCCATTCATGAATCACGACTTTGATATTGTTGCGGTCGGCGATCTCAACGCCGATCTGATCCTGACAGGCGATGTGACGCCGGTCTTTGGTCAGGTCGAGAAGCTGATCGACGACGCCACCCTCACGATGGGCGGCTCAACCTCGATCTTTGCGTGCGGCGCGGCGCGGCTGGGGCTGCGCGTCGCCTTTGTCGGCAAGGTGGGCCGCGACCCCATCGGCGACTTCCTGCTCGACACGCTGCAGGCGCGTGCGATCGACATCGGCGGGGTGCGCCGCGACGCGCAGGTCAAGACCGGCCTGACCGTTGTGCTTTCGCGCGGCGTGGACCGCGCGATGCTCACCTACCTGGGCACGCTGGGCATACTCGCCTATGCCGATGTCGACTGGTCGATTGTGGCGCGTGCGCGGCACCTGCACCTGGGCAGCTACTACATGCTCGACACGTTGCGCCCGGACGCGCCCCATCTTTTCGCCGAAGCCCAACGCCGTGGCCTCACCGTCTCGCTCGACACCAACTACGACCCGACCGAGCAGTGGGATGGCGGCATCGACGCCGCGCTGGCGCACGTCGATATTTTCCTGCCCAACGAGACCGAGGCGAAAGCTATCGGCCGCGGCGCTACCTGGCAGGCTGGGCTGGATGCCCTCGCCACGTGCGTGCCCATGGTCGCGCTCAAACGCGGGGGCGACGGCGCCATCGCACGGCGCGGCGCAGAAGTTGCCGAAGCGCATCCATTGCCCGTCACCGTGGTGGACACCACCGGCGCCGGCGATTCCTTCAACGCAGGCTTCGTCTACGGCTTTCTGGCCGGCTGGCCGTTGCAGCGTACGGCGGACTTTGCCGCGGCCTGTGGCGCTACCTCCACGCGCGCAGCCGGCGGCGTCGAATCACAACCAACCCTGGAAGAAGCAATAATGCTACTTGGCGGCAAATCATAGACCACAGATTTTACGGATTAGGCGGATATTCGCGGATAAAATATCCGTGTCGATCCGTCTAATCCGTCTAATCCGTGGTCTATCATCATTTTCTAATCATAAGCGAGTACTTTTATGCCAAAACTTCGCCATACCATTCTACGTCTGATCGACCTGCGCGAGCACGAAGCCACAAATCTGACCCTGCTGGCCGTCTGTCCGAACTCGGCGGCGGTGCTGGAGGCGGCGGTTAAGGTCGCCGCGCGCTGTCACACGCCGATGCTCTTTGCCGCCACGCTCAACCAAGTCGATCGCGACGGCGGCTACACCGGCTGGACGCCGGCGCAATTCGTCGCCGAGATGGATCGCTACGCCGTCCGCTACGGCTGCACCAGCCCGCTCTATCCGTGCCTGGATCACGGCGGCATGTGGCTCAAGGATCGCCACACGCGCGAGAAACTGCCGCTCGATCAGGCCACGGCCGAGGTCAAGCAAAGCCTGACCGCCTGTCTCGCAGCGGGCTACGCCTTGCTCCACATCGACCCGACTGTGGATCGTACGCTGCCCGCAGGCCAGGCGCCGAGCGTGCCCGTTGTCGTCGAGCGCACGGTCGATCTCATCGAACATGCCGAGCGCGAGCGGGTGCGCTTGGGGCTGCCCAAGGTGGCCTACGAGGTGGGCACCGAGGAAGTGCATGGCGGCCTTGTCGACATTGCCAACTTCACGCTTTTCCTGGACCTGATGAAGCAGCAACTGGATGCGCGCGGCTTGCTGCCGCGTGGCCGGCCTTTGTCGTTGCCCAAGTTGGCACCGATCTGCACACGACCTATTTCGACCCGGTTGCGGCACAGCGTCTCACCGAGATCGTGCGGCCGACGGGTGCGCTGCTCAAGGGCCATTACACCGATGGGGTGGAAAACGCGGCCGACTATCCCGCTACCGGGATGGGCGGCGCCAATGTCGGGCCAGAGTTCACTGCCGCGGAGTTCGACGCACTGGAGGAGCTTGACCGCCGCGCCGCACGGCTGGCCGCCACCCGGCGGCTGGAGACGGTCAACTTCATGGCAGTGCTGGAAGCGGCGGTCGTCGCCTCCAATCGTTGGCAGAAGTGGTTGCAGCCGGACGAGGCGGGGAAGGCGTTTGACGATTTGACGCCGGCGCGCCGGCGCTGGCTGGCGCAGACCGGCGCCCGCTATGTGTGGACCGATCCCTCCGTGGTTGCTGCGCGCAGAACACTCTACGCGCAGCTTGCCCTGGTCGCGCCCGATCCCCATGCCTATGTTGTGGAAGCCGTGGCGCGCTCGATCGAGCATTACGTCGATGCGTTCAATTTGTATGACGCGACCACATTGCTGGGATGATGCGTCACGCGTGACGCATCATCCCAATCTCGCAGCCTTGAACGCTTCCACCTGTCCGCGGATGGCGCGCTCGGTGGGGAGGCGCTCGATCGACGAGGCGCCAAAGAAGCCATCGATGCCCGGCATCCGCGCCAGCGCTTCGACCACGCTCTCCGGCTCGTCGAACGGGCCGCCGTGACAGATGACCAGAATGTCTTTACGCACGCTGCGCCCGGCCGCGGCGATGGTCATCACCTTGCCGATCGCTTCGTCCAAAGTGAGGGCGACCGCGGCGCCGATGCTGCCCGCGGTCGTCAACCCGACGTGCGCAACCAGTTGGTCGGCGCCTGCTTTCGCCATTGCCTTGGCGTCGTCGGCATCGAACACATAGGGCGAAGTGAACAGATCCAGTTCATGCGCCAGCCGGATCATCTCGATCTCTTTGTCGTAGCCCATCCCCGTGGCTTCCAGATTTGCCCGCAAATTGCCGTCGACCAGCCCGACGGTGGGGAAGTTCTGCACACCTGAAAAGCCCATTTCCTTGAGTTGCTTGAGGAAAATTGGCATCAGGCGGAAGGGATCAGTGCCACACACGCCGGCCAACACCGGCGCCTCTTTCACCACCGGCAGCACCTCGGCGGCCATTTCGACCACAATACCGTTGGCGTCGCCGTAGGGCATCAGCCCGGCCAGCGAGCCGCGCCCGGCCATGCGATAGCGCCCAGAGTTATAGATGATGATCAGATCCGCGCCGCCGGCCTCGGCAAACTTTGCCGAGATGCCCGTGCCTGCGCCACAGCCCACGATCGGGCGCCCATCCTTCACCTGGCTGCGCAGTCGTTTGAGGATTTCCTGTCGAGAAAGCGCCATGAGATTATGCTCCTTTCAAGAGGGTCAGCATGGTTTCCGCCACTTTGGCCGAAAATTCGGGATCGTTGATATTGTTATCAAGCTCAATCACCGGAATGCCCGGCTTGAGATTGCGCTTGATCGCATCGAAACAAGCCTGATCCGCGGCTGGATCCCAGAATTGGCCGCCCTCGCTGTCGAGCATGGAGACGCCCTTGAGTGGCAGCAGGATCGCAACCGGTGCGGTGGCGGCATTGGCGGCCGCGGCAAGCATCTCCCCCATGCGCGTGTTCTCTTCCACGTTAGTGCGCATCAAGGTGACGTTGGGATTCCAGCGGTACAGGGTGCGGCTGTGGTATTTTTCTGGCATCGTCTCTACGCCCCAGAAATTGGCCATGTCCACACAGCCCGGCACGATGACCGCGGGAATGCCGGCGCGAGACGCGGCCAGACCGCGCTCCGGCCCGGCATCGAAGACGCCGCCGCACACGGCATCGGCCAGTTCGGTGGTGGTGATGTCCATCGAGCCGACGATATAGCCGTCGGCAATCAGACTTTCCATCGTCTTGCCGCCCGCGCCGGTGGCGTGAAAAACCAGCACTTCGTAGCCGTTTTCCTCCAGAATGCCGCGCGCGTGATCCACCGCTTTCGTGGTGTTGCCAAACATGGAGGCGGTGACCAGCGGCTTTTCCGCCTTGCTGGCCGGCGTCTCCATCTTCACCATGCCGGCAATGGCGCCGGCCGCGTTGGTGTAGATCGCACGGCTGATGCTGTTGATGCCGGCCACGTCCACGACCGAGGGCATAAAAGTGATGTCTTTGGCGCCGGCGTAGACGCTCACATCGCCGCCGCCCATGGTGGAGACCATTACTTTGGGCGTGCCCACTGGCAGCGTGCGCATGGCGCGCGTGGCGATCGACGTGCCGCCGCTGCCGCCCATGCCGAGGATGCCATCCAGCCGGCCCTCGTCGAACAGGCGGCGCACGATGATGGCCAGCCCCGCCGCCATCACTTCCATCGCTTCGTCCTTGTGCTCGCCGGCCGCCAGCCGCGCCAGGTCGCCGTTGCCGGCCTGCGCCACTTCTGCATGGCTGATGTCCGGCGTCAAAGTTGGGGCGCCCATCACGCCAAAATCGACCACCAACGTTTTCAATCCTGCGTTTTCGATCAACGTTTTGACAAACGCAAACTCGGCGCCCTTGGTGTCCAGCGCGCCGACAAGCACTACGGTTTTGGTCATCGCATCATCCTCCTTGGGTTAGCGCAGCCCGTTCCAGGGCGCATCGTTGCTGACATCGACTGCTACATAGCCGTCCGCCCCGGTGCAGGGCGCAAGGATGGCGAGCAACTTAGCGGATTGGCTCCCGACCGTAAATGAGGCGTGAACGACGCCCGGTGCAATAAAGATGGAGTCACCCGCTTGAAGCAGTTGCTTCTCGCCTTCCAGCCACTGTTCCACCTCACCGGCCAGCACGTAGATGACCTCTTCCTGCTGCGGGTGTTTGTGGAAGTTGTGACCTTCCCCCGGCAGGAACGTCACTTCGATGGCGACGATCTGCGCGGCGCCGGTAGTGGCAGGGCGGCTGACCCAGCCCATTTCGCCCCAATCGAGCGCGTCACGTTCCATCTCCGCCGACTGCGTGAATTTCCCGTTCATTTCGTTCCACTCCTATGGTGTGGTGTTAATGCGTAATGCGTAACACATTCACGCATTACGGTTTACCAGCCGGACCAAGCTCCAGCCGGTTGACATATCCCGCCACGCACTGCCCCTGCGCCAGCCCTTGCTCGTTCGCCGAACGGTAATGGATGCCACCGTAAAGCCGCGACAGCGCGGCCTCCTCGGCTGCGTCCCAGAACGAGGCATAGGTGCGCGGGGCAAAGCCCAGTCGCTCCTGGCTGTGATCCGTAAACGTGTAGTTCGCGCCGAACAGCGCCGACAGCACCGTTGCGGCCGCCCCTATCTCGGTCGCGTGGCCGGACGGATATTCCGGGAACGGCGGCGTGTAGACAGGATCGGTGATCGCGGTGGTGTTCCACGCCGGGTCGATGAAGCGCTGGATGTAGGTGATCGGGCGCAGCCGGTTGTAGTGAAACTTGGCGTCCCAACACGCGATAAAGGCGTCGGCCAGGGCGATGCCCACGCGTGCGTAGGTCTCTGCGGCCCGCGCCAATGTGGCGTTTTCCTTGCGCAAAACTTGAGTTGCAATCGCCAGGGAATGGCCGGGCGGGGTGGCGGTCAACGTGGGATCGTCAGACCAATAGAGGGCGGTCTCGCGCTGCGCCGGGGTCAGGTTTTTGACGGTGGTGTACAGCTCCCACGCTTCGCCATACTCGGCGGAGGCAGAGTCTGTGAAAAAGGGGGGGAGCGCCGCGGGCAGGCAGGCGTCGGGCGCGGGCAGCGCAAAAGGACGGTTGGCGCCCCAGAAAGGCTGCATGGCGCGCTGATACTTCGGCGGCGTCGCCACCCACATTCCTTCGCCTTGTGGTGGTTGATAGGTGAGAGGAAAGTTGTACAGCGCGCCTTCATGACCGCCGTCAGATTTTGACCATGCAAAGATGGCGGCCGCGACCGCACGCCCGCGGGCCGTCGAACGGCGGAGAACCTCAGCGGGTGCGGTAGTTTCATAGCGCGTGCGAATCGTGGCTTCCAGCGCATCGATAGAGCCGCGCACCGCGGCGCCGCCGTGTGCAAAGAGCCGGCGGTTGATGCTGGCGAGCGCGCTGTTGGCGACCAGCGGCCAATGATAGTCGGCGTCTGGCTGCGCCGCGGGCAGCCACGTCAACCCGGTGAGCTGGCCTGCCAGCGAACGATAGCCCGGCAGGCCCGGTTGAATGGCTTCGTACAAAGTCACGCTGGCGTACCCCATGGCGCGCGAGGCGACCGGCGGCGTAAAACCTGGCGACTGGCGCACCAGCTCGTTGAGCAGGTCAAACCACGCCGTGGCTACGCTGTGATCATAGGCCGCGGCGGGCGGGAACTCGTCCCGGCTCCGGGCGGAGCTAGGCGCTGGCAGCAGCAGCGCCAGGCAGATCACGAGCGCCAATCCTGCCGATAGTCGATGACGGATGTTCATCTATGGCCCTTCTCTGCGCACCTCTGCATCAAAGCTATTCGCTAGATGGTAAAATCTCGGTTACCGCGCGTCACCGTGCAAACGCCTGCCACGGATTTTGGATGGTCAATTGTGCGATCGTGGCGTCATCCACGCCGGAAGCGCGCAGCTTGGGCAGGAACGTTTCGGTCAAATACGTGTAGGCAAGCTGCGTCCCCCCGCGCGGTTTGGAAGGATCGTACCAGCCGCGGTCGTGAGAGAGCAGAAGTTGTTCCTCATACCCCGCGTCGAGCAAGCGATGGATGTGTTCGATAAACCAGTCATCGGTAAAGGCGTCGCTGCCGATGGCGTCATATTCGAGCCAGGCGCCGCGCTGCGCGACTTCCAGATGCAAGGAAAAGTCCGGCTCGGCCTGCGTGTGAATCCAGATAAAGCGTTCGACGTTGCCGCCTGCCTCTTCCAGTATATCCAGTTGGTCGCGCACCACGCGGCCGCGGATGGTGTGACTGCCGATGATGGCGCCGGTCTCTTTGCTGGCGCGTGCGGCCGCGCGCAGAATCTTTGTCTCAATGGGAGTCATGCCGTCGTCGCCGGCGCTCAGCTTAATCCACGCCGCGCGCACATCACTGCCGTCGATGCCGTCGATCAACTCGCCCAGCATCCACGCGGTGAGTTCGGCCTCCGCCGCGGCGTGCGCCCATTCAGGAACCCACGGCTCGCGATAGATGCCGGTCGCGACGACCACCGGAAAATCGGCGGCAGCGGAGACAGCCTTTACGATCTCCACACGACGGCCCACACCAACAGGAGTGCATTCGACCAACGCGGTCACGCCCGCGGCCTGGGCGGCCTGCACATGCGGCAACATTACGTCGATCACGTCGGCGGCGTCGGCGGCTTCGTAGCTGCGCGCTTCGATCGGGCCGAGATCGACGAAGATGTGCTCGTGGGGGAGGATAACGCCAAGTTGGGATTGTGAATAGTCGCCGAGGGTGGTGATCAGAGCAGGTGTTAACATAATTATATAGGAAATGATAATGACTGCGGAACGCGTTGATGAGGCGGCTGAATCAGCGTTGGTTGTCTATCAAGGACTGTACAGCCGCTCGGTATAGAATGATGGGGATGGACAGGTGACTATGCGGCTGGTCCTTCATCGGTAGCAGCGTCGTTCTGGTGCTGGGCGGCGCGTTCTGCGGCGATCTGGCGCAGCAGTTCGTCCACGCGGGCGGCCATGATGGGCGATTCGTCATAGGTGAAGAAAAGTTCTGGCGCGGCGCGCAATGCCAGCCGCTTTGCCAATTGCGTGCGCAGATAGGGCATCGCGCTGCGCAGCGCCTGGAGCAGATCGCGACGCGGCACGGTCTCGTCGTCGTGACTGACGAAGACGCGCACATTGCGCAGATCTTTGCTCACGCGCACGTCGGTCACATTCACCAGGCTGATGCGTGGATCTTGCAATTCACCGGCCAGCATGATGCTCAATTCCTCATAAATCAGCCCAGCCACACGTTGTTGGCGTATTTCTGTAGACATAAGTTTATCCTGTGGCGCAAGGGAGATTGCAGAATCATTTGCCGACAGGCTCACACGCGGGTGGATGGTGCGTGAGCCTGTCGGCGCAATAGAGACGAAAGAATCTCCCGATCTCCTATTTTCTACTCTCCCGCTTGCTAACGCACGCGAATTCGTTCGCTCATCTCGATCACATCGCCTTCTTTGAGCAATTCGTCGCCCTGTGACAGGTTGATGCCACATTCGTAGCCCTGACGTACTTCAGCGACGTCTTCGGTGAAGCGTCGCAACGTCTCGACGCGCGACCCTGCGACGATCTCTTCGCCACCGCGCAACACGCGCGCCATGCCGCCGCGCTTGACCGTGCCATCATTGACCATACAGCCGGCGACAAAACCTTTGCGCAGCTTGAAGAGTTGGAGCACCGTAGCATGGCCGACCACGACCTCTTTGTAGATCGGTTCGAGCATGCCCTTCATGGCGTCTTCGATATCTTCAAGCATCTTGTAGATGATTTCGTACTTGCGAATCTCGACGCCGGATTGGTCGGCGCGTGCGTTGGCGGCTTTGTCGACGCCGACGCTGAAGCCAATGATCACGGCGTCGCTAGCCTCCGCCAGCATCACATCAGATTCCGAAATATCGCCGATGCTGGCCTGCAATATCTTGATTTCCACCTCGGCGTTGCTAAGATCGTTCAGGCTCTTGATGATGGGTTCTAGCGTGCCCTGCATGTCGGAGCGCACGATAAGATTCAGCATCTTCGCCTCATCACCCGCAAAGCGTTTGAGGAAATCTTCGAGCGTGACCGCGCGGCGTGTATCATCCAACGGAGCAGCCGCGGCCAACTTACGGGCTTCGGCGATCTGGCGCGCCTGGCGGTCGCTTTCGGTGCGCTCGAAAACATCGCCCGCCATCGGCACTTCTTGCAAGCCCAACACCATGGTGGGCATACTTGGCCCGGCCTCTTTGATCGTCTTGCCCTCGTAGTCGAACATGGCTTTGATGCGTCCCCACGTCTTGCCCACGACTACCGTGTCGCCGCGGCGCAGCGTGCCATTTTGCACCAGCAAGGTTGCGGTGACGCCGCGCAACTTGTCCAGCTCGCCCTCGATGACGGTGCCTACGCAGTCGCCTGTGGGGTCGGCCTTGTATTGTTCCACTTCGGCCAGCACCACGATATTGTCGAGCAGGTCATCGATGCCGAGGTTGGTCAATGCGCTCAACTCGACCATGATCGTATCGCCGCCCCAGCTTTCGGGTTGCAGCCCTTCCTTGGCCAGCTCCTCCATCACGCGTTGTGGATTGGCGTTGGCCTTGTCGATCTTGTTGATCGCTACGATCATGGGGACGTTGGCGGCGCGGGCATGGCTGATCGCCTCTTTGGTCTGCGGCATCACGCCGTCATCCGCCGCCACCACCAGCACGACGATATCCGTCACCTGAGCGCCGCGTGCGCGCATGGCTGTGAAAGCTTCATGGCCTGGCGTGTCCAGGAAGGAAATCTTCTTGCCTTCGACGTTCACCTGGTACGCGCCGGTGCGCTGTGTGATGCCGCCCGCCTCGCCCGCGGCCACGCTGGTGTGACGGATGCGGTCGAGCAACGTTGTCTTGCCGTGGTCGACGTGACCGAGCACAGCCACCACCGGCGGGCGATCCACCATGTGATCGGCGCGCTGTCCCGCCATGGTTTCTTGGATGAAAGTGCGTTGCTTGGGCTGCTGTGGCGCGCTGACTTCCGCGACGGCCTCTTCGTCACCTTCTTCGACGACCTTCGCCGGCCAACTGACGACGACGCCCAGTTCTTCGCCCAGGATCACGGCCGTGTCATGGTCGATGGTGTGCGTGATGGGGGCCATGATGCCGTATTGCATCAAAATTTTGATCAGATCGATCGGGCTGCGCTGCATCAACGTCGCCAGGTCGCGTACGGTGATGGCGCTATCCACCACGACTTCTTTAGGGAGCGCCGTTGCCACCACGCGAGGTTCGTCGTTGTGCGTTTGAGGCCGCTCTTTTACCGGTTGCCCGCCTCGATTCCCGCCCCCCGCTTGAGACCGCCCCTTATCGTTACGTCCTGGCGCATAGGCCCCATTCTTGTTCGATGTCTTACTCGGTGCTTTACTTTTTACGCTCATACTCCCCATCCCTTTCGCCCCAAAACGGGTATCTCTCAATCAATCGCCCTACGCTCATGTGAGGATGGGGCGAAGCCAATTGCAATCAAGCCTTGCGCGTTGCAAGGATGCATCCACCCGTACACCGGCAGGTAAGCATGGCCTGTCTGTGCGCGAGCGAACAAAACGATGACGATTGACAGCTTTACGAACGAAGTGTGCGAAGTCCGGATTGTGGAGATGAAAGGAAGCAAGGAGGCTTCCCCATGAGACGGGGTAAGAGCGTTGCTTACATACGCACCCTCACCTGAACCTGCCTCTGTTCCATTTCCCACACCGGTGCTTGCGCAGACGCGGCCTTGATGGCCCCGCGCATCATCACCCGTTTATCGGCCGTCATGACCGCCGGTCCCAATGGACATTTTTGCCTTGCGTTTCATGATCCCACGTTTCATCCCAACCTGTTTGATGTGTAATGCGTGATGCGTAATATGCAATGAGTTACGCATCACGCATTACACTGAATTCTCATTCTCCACCCACTGCGTCCAGAGTTTCGCCAAATGCAGCAAGCAGGGTCCGCTCTTCCGCCGTCAGCTTCGTGCGCAGCGCCTGCTCTAACCGGCTGCCTTTCATCGCTGCCTCCCAGCACGCTGGGCTGCGGTGGATGTAGGCGCCGCGGCCGGCCAGCTTGCCAGTCGGATCGACGACGACGCCCTGCGTCGTACGCACGACCCGCAAGAAGGTGCGCTTGCCCTCCGTCTGCCGACAGCCGATGCAGGTGCGGATCGGTGTGTGTTTGACGCGACCGCCCTGCGTTTGTTGCACCATTATAGCGTATACTCCGCATGCAGGCAGAAACCTGGCTCACGATCTGGCAGCATAATCGATCAAAATTCGTCGTCTTCGAGGCCCCAGCCGCGCTTGCCTGCCGGCTTTTTGCCCTTGCCTTTGGATACTGCTTTCCCCTTGCCTTTTGCTTTGCCTTTTGCTTTGCCGCCCGTCTCAAAGGTATCTTCCTCGGCTTCCTCTTCCTCATAGCCGGCGAGCAACTCAGCGGGCACTTCGATATCTTCTTCGGAGAATGCGAACTTTTTCCGCTCCGCCATGCGCGCGCGCAACATGTCCGCTGTAATCACTTCAGGCAGATCTTCTTGCGCAACTTCGGCGGGCGGCGCGTCCTCAACGGACGGTGGCGCCGGCGTGGTCTCCAATTCGGAGAAGGCGGCTTCGGAGGGAAGGCGTGCTTCCTCCGACAATTCGGTGGGCCATTCCGGCGCACCCGGCTGCGGAGCGGGCATCCCGCCGCCCATTTCCTCAGCGGCAAAAGCACCCTCGCCAAAGGCGGGTTGGTCGCTGTCGCTGACCTCGGCCAGCAGATCCTCAAAGCTGCGGAACTCGCCGGCCAGAATCTCGGGCGCTTCGACCGTCTCGCCTGAACGCAGCGCCTGCGCGGCCTGGAAGAGGCGATCTTCCACATCATCACCCTCGCTGCGCAGGATGCGCTCGGCCTTGGCCAGCAGATCTTCAGTGGCCTTGATCGCAGCTTCCTGGGCGCGGTCGGCGATGACGCGATCCAGCCCTTCGGTGTGCGCTTCGCTATCGCTCTTGATGTCGATGCGCCAGCCAGTCAACTTGGCAGCCAGCCGGGCGTTCTGCCCTTCCTTGCCGATGGCAAGGCTCAATTGGCGGTCGGGCACTATCACGGTGGCGGTTTTGATGGCGCCGCTTTCGTCGAGCAGCACCGCTTGCACCTTGGCCGGGCTGAGTGCGTTGGAAATATAGCGCGCCAGCGTGGTGTCCCATTCCACCACGTCGATCTTTTCGCCGGCCAGCTCGTTGACGATGTTCTGGATGCGCAGCCCACGCAGCCCGACGCAACTGCCTACTGCATCGATGCCTGGTATGGTCGCCTGCACTGCCACTTTGCTGCGTTGCCCAGGCTCGCGCGCGATCGATTTGATCTCGACTTTGCCGTCGCGCACTTCAGGGATTTCTTGCTCCATCAACCGGCGCAGCAAATTGCGGTGGGTGCGCGAAATTTTGATGACCGGCCCGCGCGTGCTTTTATGCACGTCCACCACATAGACTTTGAGATAGTCGCCGCGGCGCAGCTTCTCGGTGGGAATCTGGTCCTCGCGCATCATCAAGCACTCGTGCTTGTCGTCGAGCAGCAACGAGATCGCGCCCGACTGTGTGTCGATGCTGCGCACCTGCGCCGTGATCACCTCATTGACGCGGTGCGCGAAATTCTCGTAAACCGTGTCGCGTTCGGCCTCACGAATGCGCTGCAGGATGACCTGCTTGGCAGTCTGGGCAGCGATGCGACCGAACTCGGTGGGCGTGTTGGGAACCGCAACCACGTCACCCAGGTTGGCGGTGGGCGACAGACGCCGCGCCGCTGCTTCGGTGATCTCGGTGCGCTCGTTAAAAATTTCGTCCACCACTTCGCGCTCGGTGAAGACTTGCATCTCTCCGCTGATGCGGTCGACCTGCGCCGTAACATTAGCAACCGGGCCATAGTTGCGCTTGTAGGCGGAGATGAGCGCGGCCTCGATCGCCTCAAAAATTACTTCACGGTCCAACCCTTTATCCGTCGCTACCTGGTTGATGCCCGCAATCAATGCCTTGGACATGCCTGCTCTCTCTTTGGTTATTTATCCCATATAACAACAAAAGTGGGGGCTGCCCACTTTCGCCAAACTCACTCGACTCCCCCAGCGCCACCGTCCCTCGCAAACACCAAGGGGCGATTCGCTACAAACAGCACTATAGCACAGGGAAATGAGGAACGCAAGCGCGGCTGATTCTCGATGAAAATTGGACGCGCCTCGCGTCAAAAAGTCCCAGTTTGGACAAGTCGCTTGGTGGACGCAGCGGCGATGGGTTTTGACCTTCCGACGCAGAAGACGCCTGGCAAAATGCACAGGATGCAACAGGTCGCACATTCATGGCAGATGGACGTAGAAGTGCGCCAGAGGGCGCAGGGCGTTGCTGCGTCATTAGTAGCAGGATTATCTAGAAATCAGCATATTGTGTAGAAAGCTAAACTATTTGTCGCTAGAGGAGACCGCGCCCGGCTTTCTATAATGGCAACCAGGGTTGTCCCACCTGTGGGGCGACTGCCGATGTCCATTTTACGCAACAATCGGGAGATAGACCATGAACATCTGTGCGCTTATTATCCAATCGGCCAGAACCTCAAGGGTGTTGAGCGTCCTGCACTGGCTAACACTTTGTCTAATCCTGATTTTACCTGCGACGATAGGGGGGGGGTGGGCCGAATCTGCTTACGCCCAGTCGGCAGATGCTGCATTTGCGCCGAATGTCAACGGGGCTGTCTTGGCAACTGAGATTCAGCCGGATGGCAAGGTAGTGATCGCAGGCAGTTTTACACAGGTAAATGGACAACCTCGAAGCTATCTGGCCCGCCTGCTGCCCAACGGCGTCCTTGATGCTTCACTGAATGTTACGCTGAACGGTGAGGTCAAAACAATCAAACTTCTACCAGACGGCAGTATGCTGCTCGGCGGCAGTTTTAACAGGCGGGAGGCGTCAATCGCTATCGGATTGCCCGCATCTTACCGAATGGCCAGGTGGACGGCTCCTTTGCGCCCATTAGCGAATCGGTCGCCTATATCAATGGGACGGTATGGGCGATCGAAGTTCAATCCGACAACAAGCTCCTGATTGGGGGAGACTTTTCATTTTTCTATAACGGTGCGAACGCCTATTCCCGGTTGGTCCGTCTCAATTCAGACGGTTCGTTGGATGCTACATTTCAGGTTGCGATCAATGATTCTGTGCGGACGATTGCCGTCCAGTCTACTGGAAAGCTCGTGATCGGCGGCTTGTTTAAAAACATCAACGCAGTATCTGTTTTTCGTCTTGCGCGGCTTACTGCCAATGGGGCGTTGGATCCAGGTTGGACTGCTCAAAGTGACGGGATCGTTCACCATATTTTGGTTCGCCAGGATGACAAACTGATCGTCGTCGGCAATTTCACTACAATAGCAGGTGTTTCCAGAAAGCGTATTGTCCAGTTAAGTGCGGATGGTGCGTTCGACCCCAGTTTTGTCGGCTATTCCGAAGGCCCGAATATTTATGCTGCACATCTGCTTAGGAGCGGAAACATTCTTATCGCCGGTGATTTTGTGACGGTCAACGGCGCGAGCCACAGTCGAATTGCTCAACTGGATGTTACGGGCGCGATAGTCCCAGACTTTCAAGCAGCTTTGGATGGGCCAGGCTATGCGATCGGCGTCAACGCAGACGACACGATGATCGTGGGCGGGGCGTTTGCGCTCGTCAATGGCGCCGCGCGGAATAACGTCGCTTTGCTGGGACGGAGTGGGGTGGTTGATCTCCCGTTTAATCTGCAATCTAATGGCATTGTTTATGCATTCAGTTCCAACCCTAAAGGGGAGATTTTGGCAGGCGGCTCCTTTAGCACAATGGGTGGGCAGGTAGTCAATGGCCTTGTCCGGTTGACGCCTTCGGCAATGGTTGACGCCAACTTTTTGCCCACGGTCATCGGGAGTGTTTATAGCTTGTTGGTTGCACCGGACGGAACGTTGACCGTAGGGGGCGCTTTCAGCAAGATCGCGGGACAGTCGTATGCCAATCTGGCGCGCTTCGACGCCGCCGACGCGCTGGTTCCTAGCTTTACTCCCAACCCCAATGGGCCTGTTTTCAGTATAATGCACCACACCGGTGGTCAACTGCTGGTAGCGGGAAATTTCACGCAGATCGGCGGCGTGAGCGCCCAACATCTTGTGCGTCTGAACGGCGACGGTGCGCTGGACGCTACCTTTGCCCCCAATCCCTCGGCGCCTGTGCGCACGCTTGCCGCTGACGCCCACAATGGCATCGTCGTCGGCGGCGCGTTTACGACAATTTCTGGCCATGCCGCAGGCCGTCTGGCGCGCCTCGCCAGTGATGGTTCATATGATGCAACGTTTGCAGCAAGCGCCAATGCTGACGTTTACGTGCTTCTCGTTCAACCGGATGGCCGCATTGTGGTTGGCGGCGCGTTTACGCAGATCAACAATACACCACGCGCCTATCTGGTGCGGCTCGAGGCGGACGGCACGATCGACTCCTCCTTTGCGCCGACTTTGGCGTTCGATGCGCCTGTCTATGCGCTGGCGCTGCAGCCGGATGGCAAATTGCTCATTGGCGGCGCGTTCACCACGGCTGTAGTGGAAAGCGCACCTGTCACGCGGAATCGTATTGCACGCCTCGACGCCCTCGGCAACCTTGACATGACATACGACCCCAATGCCAACGGTACGGTGTACGCCATTGGATTGCTGTCAGATGGGCGAGCCATGATCGGCGGCGCCTTTACCACCGTAGGCGGCCAGGCCCATCCATTTATCGCACGGTTGAACAGTGATCTGGCGGCGTTTCAACAGTTGTCTGTGAGCAGCGATGGCGACAGCCTGCTGTGGACGCAGAATGGCGCCGGCCCCGAGTTGATTGCCGCCAGTTTTGAGACGTCGAATGACGGTGTGACATTTTTGTCAGCGGGCAGCGGAGTGCGCACGCCTCTGGGGTGGAAGATTACCGGCCTTGCGTTGGCGATGAATCAGAATGTATGGGTGCGTGGGTTTGGGCAATACCCTAGCGGCCAGTCCAATGGATCGGCCTCTGCCTATACCTCGGTGCGCATGGCCTATGTACGCGCCGCCGATGTAATGATGACGACGCAAGTGCAAGGAGGGGTTGCGCAACCTGCCGATTGGGTCTACACAGCCAATGGAAAACAGGTTGCTGGCAACGCTACGCTTCGCATTGACCCTGGCATCTATACGGTAACCTATACTGGGCCGGCAAATTATACACGGACCAGCGCAACCGGTGCGTGCAGCGTGGCGAATGACGTGATCACACTGAATGCTGCGCTAGGCGCCAATACCTGTACGCTGACGTTTACGCGTGACACAGGCGCTGTAACTTTTGCTGCGGTAGTGGAAGGCGGCGTGGCCCAGCCGGCTGATTTCGACTTTACCGTGCTAACCCAAACGGTCGCTCACAACGGCCAGGCTGTGCTGGAGACCGGTCTTTACAATGTCACTGAAAATGGACCAGCCGGCTATGCGCCGCGCCAGGCTACAGGCGTGTGCGCGCTGGTGAACGGTGTCATCCAACTCACCGTCAGTAAGACAGGTGGGACATGCACGGTGACCAATACGCGGCCGGTCACCATCACCAAGGCGGTCGAAGGCGGCAATGCGGCGCCTGCTGACTGGAGTTTTATCGTCGCCGACCAGACGATCTCGCACACCGGCCAACTGCTGTTGGCGCCGGGCGTCTATCCTGTGACGGAGAGCGGCCCGGCAGGTTACTCATTGGCGGCGGCCGGCGGCGATTGTGCGCTGGTTGACGGCGCGGCGCAGCTTACCGTGCCAGCTACCTCCGGCAGCACTGGCGTCTGCACCTCACCAATCGACGCGACACCGGGACGATTACTTTCCGCACCACAGTGGAAGGAAGCGGCGCGGCGGCGGATAGTTTCACCTATACTGTGCTCGGTCAGAATGCCAGCGGCAACGATGGTCAAATCACGTTGCCGACCGATGATTACACGGTTTCGATCGCGGGGCCAGCGGGCTTTGCGCCACGGCTGACCGGCGGCGCCTGCACACTCGTCGATGGCATGGTGCGCCTTGCCGTCAGCAAGCCAGGCGGTGACTGCACGATCACGATGACGCGCCTGGTCAAACTTTTCAACGTTGTCGAAGGCGGGACGCGCAATCCGGCTTCGTGGTCGATGCGGGTGGGTGAACAGACGATGCTGCACAACCGCACGGTGCTGCTGGCCCCAGGCATTTATACACCGACGCTGCAAGGCTTTATTTCAACCTACACGCTGCTCGATGCACACGACGACTGTGAACTTGATGCCCTGGGAGAAACGGTCACGCTGACGGCGCCGGGCAACGGCCTGTGCACCCTGGTGCATCGCCGCAAAACTGGCGACATCACTTTTACGCGCGTGATACAAGGCGGCGGTGCGCAACCTTCCGAGTGGGTCACGATGGTCAACGGTCAGCCGATGCCGATGGGTCAACCAGTCAAGATCGACACCAATACCTATGTGGTGACCGAATCTGGTCCGCCTGACTACGTGGTAATATCGGCGTCTGGCGTCTGCACACTCGACAGGGGACAGATTAAACTCGTTGTCACCACTGAAGGCGGTGAATGCACCTTGATCAGTAAACGCGGGATTGGCCCCGTCGGGTTCGTGATCAATCCGGGCGGTGGCAATGCACAGCCGGATGCTTGGTCATTCATGGTCAACGGTCAGATCGTGCCGCACAATGGCGCCTTGCTCATGCCGGTCGGCCTGTACACGGTGACCGTGCAAGGCCCGGCAGGCTATACCGTGGTCAGCGCGTCAGGCATCTGTAGCCTCACGGAAGCTGGCAATGTTCAGCTTACTGTCGGCGTGGAAGGGGGGACGTGCAATCTGAATAGCGCTTACGACGCAGGGGGCGTTGGTGCAATCGGCTTTTTTGTTGCCCCCAGCGACGATTTTCCGCCTGAGGCGTGGTCGTTCGTGGTCAACAGCCAGGAAGTCGATCACAATCAGACGCTGCTCATGCCTGTAGGAACTTATGGAGTCACCGTCAACGGGCCGTTTGGCTATCATGTGGCGGGCGCCAGCGGTGCGTGTGCGCTAGCTGACGGTGCAGTGCGCGTAACCGTCACTGTCTTTGGCGGCGCGTGCACGGTGCAGACGACGCCCGACGCGCCGGTTGATCTACCTTTTACGACTTTCTTGCCCTCAGTCGCTAACCAGTAGAAGCTTGGAAAGTGCGAGAGTAAAACCTGGCCGATCAGACAACTATGGTGCATCGGACTGTAGTTGTCTGATCGTAAACAATGCGCTTACACCCCTTGAAACCCAATAGAAAACGCATTGAGGGCAAAAGTTGCGCCGCGGATAGGGGATGAATGTGCAAGTCAGCGCCTCTTGGTTATTTGGAATCAGCACCATCGTCGCGTTGTGGATTGCGCCCGATAAGAGCGCGGCGCTGGTGGCCGCCGGCTTGCTGTTGGGCGGGCTGATGGGCGCCTGGCTGCTGGCCTGGGTTGGCCGCGCGCGCGCGACGCGCGTCGCCTTGCTTGGCTGCCTCGGTCTGGCTGTCACGGCAGGAGCGGCTATGCTGGCGCTTTATGCAGTGATGTCCGGTTCATTAGCCGCAGAGGCCCAATCCAGCGCTATCAATGCAAATGTGCTGGCTGGCGCCCTGGTGATCTCGCTGGCAATGGGCGCAATGGGCGCGGTCTGGTTGTGGGCGCAGCTCGTCCCTTCACCAAGGTGGTGGATTGTAGCCGCGCTGGCAGTTTGGGGCGTACTCTGGCTGGGCAGCGCGCTTGTCCTGATCGCCACCGGTTCGCGCGGTGCATGGGGCGCTTTGCTTGTCGCCGCCCTGGCCGCCGCCGGTTGGATGTTGCGCCCCTGGGCCGCACGTCGTATGCGAGGAGCGGGCGCGGCGGTCGACGCTGCTTTTCTGGTGGCTGCAGCGACGGGTGTGGCGCTGTGGCTTGGATGGCTGCAAATGGCGCCGCCAGATCTCCCTGCTGGTGACCGCGTGGCGCTCTGGCGCGATGGGCTTGCCCTGGCCGGCGACGCCCCCTTCACGGGTTCGGGATTGCGCAGCACGATGATGGCGCTTTCCACCTACGTCTATATCCTCCACGTGGGCTATATTTCACATGTTCACAACCTGTACTTGGAACTGGCCGTGGAGCAGGGGGCTGCTGGGGCTGATCGCCTGGCTCTGTCTGGTCTGCTCGGCTTTGAGCGCGCTGGTGCAAGCTAGATCGCGGCGAGTAACACCCATCGGGATGCAAGCTGCTTTGCTGGCGGCGTTGGTTGCGCTGCTGGTGCATGGGCTGGTCGACGCTGGTCTCTATGCCTCGCGTCTGGCTTTCCTGATCTTTCTGCCGATCGGCGCGGCGTGGGCTGCGGGCGGGCGTGCACACGCCGCTGACCTGGAGGCGCGCAGTCGCCGCCTGCTCGGGGCGTTGGCGCCGCTGGCCGCCGTCGCGCTGCTCTTTGCGTGGCCCGGCAGCCGTGCGGGCTGGCAGGCCAATCTAGGCGTGACCGCGCAAACGCAGGCCGAGCTTTTTCTCTACACCTGGCCGGAATGGCCGATGCAGGATGCGCTGCGGCGCAGCCCGGCCATCGATTTGGAACCGGCGGTTGCCCGCTATCAAGCGGCGCTTGCCATCGACCCGACAGATGCCGTCGCCAATCGACGCCTGGGTCAGATCGCCCTCTCGCAAGGCGATTTATCCCAGGCGCGCGTCTTGTTGGAGGCTGCCTATCTGCACAGCCCAGCGCATGTTGCCACGCGTCTGCTGCTGGGCGAAGTGTATGCACTCGATGGAGAAACTACGCGCGCCGCGGCGCTCTGGCAGACGATCGATGTCCACCTGGGTCAGTTGGCGGGCCGCCGCTGGTGGGTGAACCACAGCGCCAGCGCGGCGCAGCGCACAAATTTTGATGCGGCGTTGGCCGAACTAGCCGCCTTGGGCGGCGGACGGTCGAGCGAGTGATTCCAATGCAACGAGCACAATTTGAGGTTGTAATAAGCCACGCGACGACACACCCCGCATGGCAGCAGCGCCTGCTGCGGGCGAGCTGGGTAGTTCTCCATGTTTTTGTGTGCGTGATGGCTTTGTTTGCGGCAAAAAACGTTGGCGCACAGACCGTCAACGGCGGATGGTCGGCGCCGGCCAGATTGTTCCAAGACACAGGCGACAGCAGGGAACTTGCGCTCGCCGCCGATCAGGCTGGAAACCTTCATGTTGTGTGGGCCTACGGCGACGAGCGCGGGGCGAGTAGGGTGCTCATGTACGCGCGTTGGGATGGAATCCAATGGACGCCCCCGATCGACATCATCGCCGCCGAGGGCGCCATCCAGGGTCCCAGCCTGGTGGTTGACCGGCATGGGCGCATCCACCTTATCTGGCATGGCAGCGGCAACATGCTCTATTACAGCTACGCCGATGCACAAAGGGCCGAGCGCGCCACTGCCTGGTCGCGGCCCAGTGGGCTGGCGCCTGCGAACTCGCACGCTGCCATCACCGCGGATGCAGAGGGCGTCTTGTATGTGGTTTACCCCGCACTACTTGATGGCGGCGTCGAAGTGATCACGTCGGCGGATCGAGGCGCAACGTGGACGCTGCCGGCGCCGGTCGCCAGACTGGTTCACGCTATGGCCACGGCAGATTTCGTCCGCATCGCCGCGGCTCCCGAAGGCGATCTGCACGTGGTCTGGACAGAGTTGATGCTGCCCGATGGCTATCCTTCGTTTGGTGTGTTCTACAGCCGCTCGGCGGATCAAGGCAAGATCTGGTCGGACCCTCTTGAAATGGCAGGAGAGGGCTACGTCGAGATCAATGTGCTGGCCGTCCACCGTGACGAGATTCATGTGGCCTGGAACGGTTTGGTCGGCATCAGCGGGCGCTATCATCGCTGGTCCAGCGATGGCGGCCTCACCTGGTCGGCGCCTGACCCCATCGTCCTACCCGAAATGAAAGGTGGTTCGACCGGGCCGCCGGGATTGACGGCCGACAATGCGGGCAATCTATATGCTGTCGTCAACACGGGCGACACCATTGCCAGAGAAGGGCCGGGCGAGTTTGGCGCCGCGATCTTTCTCGCCTGGACCGGAGGGGATGGACGCCTCCGCTTAATCTGTCGAGCGTCGATCCGACCTACTCCAGTATGTTCAACGAAGAGTCCGGGATTGCCGCAGTAAGAGGCAACGAGCTGAACGTTCTGTTTTTTGGCGACGCTCAGACCACGCTCTGGCATACAACCGTACGGACGCTGGCGCCATCAGTGGCGTCCCAACCATTTGAAAAATTGACCGAAACGATGACGTCACCTGCTCATCCATCGAGCGCTCCCCCTGCCCCGGACGCTCAACCATATCAAGTAGACGCGCCCACTTCAACTTTGAGAGATCACGCTGTAATGCCGGATCGAGAGCTTACACGCTGGGGCGCTTCTCCTGTTGGAAAACCAGGGGTTTCCTCTCTGTTTATCTCAACGCTATTGGCGGCAGTCCTGGTCTTGGCAACGTTTTTTGTACAGATATCCAGACAGCGGAAGTAATTAGATTTATCAGCGACTTTCGGGGGTAATCATTGTGTCAGATCACACGGGGTTAAATTATTTGATGGGGCCGCGCTCCGATCGGCTTTATCCTACGCGGTTCAATGACCGCTATTATCACCTTGTCCAACTCCGGAAGTCGCTGGAAAAAGTTACCCAGCTTGAATCTTTTCGCACCAAACATCACCCGGTTCTGGTCGATATGGGCTGTGGCGAGAAACCCTATCGTGCTCTTTTCGAACCTTATGTGGATTGTTACATTGGGGTCGATCTGCCGGACAATCCCCACGCCGATGTCTATCTGGACTCGGAGAAGGGCATTCATCTGCTGCACGATTCTGCGGACATTGTGCTTTCCACGCAGGTGCTGGAGCATGTCTTGCATCCAAGCACCTATCTTAGCGCAATTCATCATGTCCTGCGCGAGCAAGGGTTGCTCATCCTCTCGACGCATGGCTACTGGATGCACCATCCGGATCCGGTGGATCTATGGCGCTGGACGGGCGCTGGTTTGCAGCGTTTATTGGCAGAGAGCGGCTTTTCCGTCACCCATGTGGCCGGCGTGATGGGGCTGGCGGCGTCAGGGATGCAATTGCTGCAAGATGGCCTCCTGCGCCACTGGCATTGGGGCCAGCGTCTACCGTTGCCACTCCGACGCACGACGACCTTGCTCTTTCAATCCGCTATTCAGGCAGTGGACTGGACCGCCACGCCGCAGTCGCGACAATTGGATGCCAGTGTGTTTGTTATAGTTGCCCAGAAAGAAGGTAGCTCGTGAGCGCCGCGCCCACCTGGGAGAGACAAGACGCAGTCGCCCCCTCTTTGGTTCGGCGCAGGCAGACATTCTTTGAACTGCTGTGGATGTGGTGTCTACGTGATGTGCGTGTGCGCTACAAACAATCGTTTCTAGGCGTCCTCTGGGCGATCTTGCAGCCGCTGGCCCTGATGGTAATGTTTACGGTCATCTTTTCCTATCTTGCACCGGTTCCTTCTGGAGGCATTCCTTACCCCCTCTTTTCCTACACAGGCGTGCTGCCTTGGAGCCTTTTTGCTGCCATGATCGTCGCCGGTGTGCCCAGCCTGGCTGCCAATATAACGCTGGTCACAAAAGTGAAAATGCCGCGCGAGATCATCCCGGTCGGGGTTGCCTTGGCGAATCTGGCCGACTTTGGCGTTGCCTCTATTCTATTCGTCGGCATGTTCCTGTTCTATCAGATCACTCTGAGTTGGACTGTATTGTGGGTAATTCCCTTGCTGGTGATTCAGACGGTGCTGGCGTTGGGCGTCGTGCTGTTGGGCGCTGCGCTCAATGTCATTTACCGCGACATTCGCTTTATTGTCCCGCTCGCCATGCAATTGTGGATGTACGCATCGCCGATCATCTATCCGGTCGATCTGGTGCCGGAGCAGTGGCGGCTGCTCTACTTCTTGAACCCGATGGCGGCGACGATTGACGGCTATCGGCGTGTGCTGCTTCTGGGCGTTGCCCCTGATCACACCGCGCTGGCGTTTGCGCTGGCAGTCTCGGCGCTGCTGTTCGTGCTGGGACTCGGGGTTTTTCGCAAGCTTGAACCCACCTTTGCTGATATTATTTAGCTTGAGGAGAACCGGCCATGCCGCCAGTCATCGAATTCAGCCATGTGTCCAAACAGTACTTGCTGGGCGCCGGCGCCCGCAGCTTGCGTTCCGTCATGGCTACTTTGCCCAAGCGCCTGCTGCATCAGCCCATCGCAGCGCCGCCGGTTCACTGGGCGCTGCGCGATCTTTCGTTTACGGTTCAGCCAGGCGCGTCGATCGGGCTGTTAGGACACAATGGCGCGGGCAAGACAACGGTGCTGAAGTTGCTCTCTGGGATTACCCAGGCCACGCAAGGACGCGTCACGACGACCGGCCGCGTCGCCAGCCTGATCGAACTGGGCGCCGGCTTTCATCCAGAAATGAGCGGCCGCGAAAATATCTACATGAACGCGCTGATTATGGGCATGACCCGGCGCGAAGTCGAGCGGCGTTTTGAAAGCATTATCGATTTTGCGGAAATCGAGCAGTACCTTGACTCTCCTGTGAAGCGCTATTCCAGCGGTATGTATGTGCGGCTGGCCTTTGCGATTGCCGCGCATCTGGAGCCAGACATCCTGCTGGTGGATGAGGTGCTGGCGGTGGGCGATCTCCGTTTCCGCACCAAGTGCTACCGGCTGATGGCAGAGTTGCGCCGGCAGGGTGCAACCATCGTGCTGGTATCGCACAACCTTGTGCAGGTGCGCGATACGTGCGAGCGTTCTCTGCTGCTCTGGCAAGGCGAGTTGGTGGAAGATGGACGCACAGACGACGTGATTACCGCCTACGTACAAAAGCTTCAGGGCGTCGATCAACGGGCGCACGCAGGCGCGCTTGCGCTTACTGCGGAGGCTGGAGCTGCCAAAGCGACGGATCCCGTCACCATCGAGTCGGTCTGCTTTTTTGACCAGCGCGGCGAGGCCGTCGAAACAGTCGTCAGCGGTGATGCACTTTCAATTCAGATCGATTACTGTGCATTACATGCGGTGCAGGCGCCCGTCGTGCACATTGACTTTTACCGTGACGGCATGATCTATTCCGGCTGTTCGACCGAGTACGACGAGTTTCCGTTACAACCGCTCCGGTCGAAGGGCAGCATTGTGCTGGAAGTGGATTCTCTGCATCTGTCGCCGGGCATCTACAGCCTCTCGGTGGTCATTGGCGAAGGACACAGCCAAAACATCCTGGCGATCGAACATCACACCCACATGGTGGAGGTCATCCGGCGGCCCAATAGCCGCGGCGAAATCCGCTTGCCCCATCGGTGGCTTCAGCCGGCGCACCAGCTTTCGACGGAAGGGGGGCTAATTTATGAACGAAGCGCCTGGTCTGTCAGCTTCATCCGGCCTATCTGGGGCGATCAGAGATCTTTATCCACCGCTTTGTCAACAACCTGGCGCACTGGCAAGCCTGTGTACTGACCGAACGGATTCAAAACGCCGCTTCCTATAAGCTTGGCGATCGATACCCGGTCATAGAAGTCGGTTCGGGTTCACAAGTTGGTTTTCGCATGTGGGCGAAAGTGGTGCGGACGCGCCGGCCCACAACCGGCGACTATCTTGCGCTCCACGCGCGCTACAGCAAAGCGCTGGCAGCGGTGAAGCCTGCCTTGCTTCACGCACAATTTGGCTCGACGGGATGGTTTGCGCTGCCGCTTCATCGCCTGCATCGGCTGCCGCTGGTGGTCTCCTTTCACGGCTATGATGCCAGCGCCCTGCTACGTCAAGCGGTCTGGCGCAGCAGATATCGAGAACTCTTTGGGGAGGTGCACGCAGTCACCGTGCCCTCGCGCCGGATGGCGGCCCGTCTGGCCGCAACAGGCTGTCCCCCAGAGAAGTTGCATCTCCTTCGCTATGGCGTGGATCTGCACGAATGGTCGTTCCGGCCGCCCGCTGTGACCGTTGAAAAAGAGACGGTCGATGTGTTGATGGTCAGCCGCTTGGTCGAAAAGAAGGGTGTTTTGGACGCAATCGAGGCTGTTGCTGCGGCGCGCCGGATAGACCCCCGCCTGCGGTTGCAGATTGCCGGTGAAGGCGAGATGATGCCGCAGATCACGGAGTGCATTGCCAGCCGCGGGTTGCAGAGCCATGTTCGCCTGCTGGGATTCGTACCCAATGCGCAGGTGCGCGAGCTGATGCGCGCCAGCGATCTGCTGTTGACGCCTAGCCGGACGGCCGCTGATGGCGACGAAGAAGGCCTGCCCAATGTATTGATCGAGGCCGCAGCCGCTGGTTTGCCGATCATCGCCACCGATCATGCCGGGGCGGGCGAACTGATCGAAGATGGTGTTTCAGGCTTTCTTGTAGATACGGGATCACCCCATTTACTGGCAGCGCGCTTGATTGCCCTGGCGGAGAACGCTGCGCTCCGCCAGACTTTTGCCGGCGCTGCTCGGCACAAGGTCGAGTGCGAGTTTGATCTGGCGCACTCGGTTGCATGTCTCGAAGCGATCTATGACGACGCCTGCCGCGCACGCACGGTTGCGCACCGGCGGATGTGCTCTATGTCTGTCTGCGAAAAAGGTGATCGTAATGGCTAGCGCAATTCTGTATATCAACACGCCAGCCTTTACGGGCGGCGCTGAAATCAGCCTGTTGACGCTGATGCGCCACCTCGACCGCACGCGCTATACACCGTTGCTGGCGACCGGTGATGTAGGGCAACTGACCGCGGAAGCGCATCGTGGCGGCTTAGAAACGACGATCCAGACTTTTCCCGTTTTCCGCAAACGCTACCCATGGCGTTATCCACTCAGTGTTGCGCGCCTGCTGGCTGTGATTGCCCGGCGCAGGATCGCGTTGGTGCACACAAACTGCGACCTTAGCTTGCAGGCCGTTCACCATGCTTGTCTTGCTGCTCAGATTCCTTATGTTTCACATGTCAGAGACTTTGTGCGCGCCTGGTTCTCTCCGGCCAATCTCCGCGCTCTCAATGGCGCGCGTGCGGTGATCGCCAACTCGCAAGCGGTGGCGGATGCTTTGATCGCGGCGGGCGTGGCGGCAACGCTTGTGCGCGTCATCTACAACCCGGTCGAGACGCCATCGTTTTCCGAAGCGGATGGCATGGCGCAGCCTGCGCTCTGTGCTACGCTCGGCCTGCCGGCGGACGCTTTTCTTGTGGGACTGGTCGGCCAGATTCAGCCGCTAAAGGGACATGAAGATCTGGTGCGCGCGGCGCCGGCGGTGGTGGCGGCGCTGCCCAACGCACATTTCGTGATCGTCGGCGTCGGCCACGATCTCGCTTCGCAAGAATTCCGCCAACACTTGCATACGCTGATTGAAGCGAGCGCGCTCGCAGATCGCTTTCATTTCTTGGGCTTTCGCTCTGACATCGCTGCAGTACTGCAGTCGCTCGATGTACTGGTCGCGCCCTCCTGGACAGAATCCTTTGGCCGCGTGCTCGTGGAGGCGCAGGCAGCCGGTTGTGCGGTGATCGGCGCTGGGGTGGGAGGCATCCCGGAGATTCTCGATCATGAGCGGAATGGCCTGTTGATCGACCCTCATGCGCCACCGCAATTGGCCGGCGCCATCGTGCGGCTCGCTTGTGACGGGACACTGCGCCGGCGTTTGCAAACTCAAGGCGATTTCTGCACGGCGCTTTGTCCCTGCTCTGCATATCGATCAAGTTCAGCATATCTACGATCAGGTGCTCGCTACTGGAAAGCAGCCGGTGGGCGTATGAAGATTGCTTTGTATCACAACCTGCCTTCCGGCGGCGGCAAGCGCGCCCTCTATGAAATGGTCGTGCGGCTGGCAGCGCATCACGAAATTGACGCCTATTCTCTGTCGATGGCCGATCATGACTTTTGCGACATCCGTCCATATTGCCGACGGCGCATCGTTTTTCCCTTCCGGCCGCTGCCGCTGGTGCACCCTCCCTTTGGTCGCCTCAACCAGGGCATCCGCAGCGCCGATCTGCTGCGTTTGACGCGCATCCAACGGCAGCTTGCCGCCCAGATCGACCGAGAAGGCTACGATCTCGTCTTTGTACACAACTGCCGGATCGGGCAAAGCCCTTCGTTGTTGCGCTTCCTACGCACGCCGACGCTCTATTACTGCCAGGAAGTGCCCCGGCAGGTGTGCGAACCGGCGCCGGCGCGGCCTCATCAGCGTTTCTCGCTAGGACAGCGGCTGGGAAATCTGGTCGATCCGCTGCCGCACCTGTACGCCACGACGCTGACTCAGCTCGACCGTCGCAACGTGCAGGCGGTCGGAGCGGTGCTGGCAAATTCGGCCTATTCGCGCGAGTCCTTCTTTCGGCACTATGGCGTGACGGCCGATGTCTGCTAGCTGGGCATCGACAGTGAGCGTTTTCATGCCACCGGCGAGCCGCGCGAAGGATACGTGCTTTCGGTCGGCGCCCTTCACCCGCGCAAGGGCTTCGATCTGCTGATCGACAGCCTGGCGCTGATTGAGCCTGAGCGCAGACCGCCGCTGCTGATTGTCTCGAACGCCGTGGATGAGGTTGAGAAAGCGTACTTGCTTGCACTGGCGCAGCGTCAGAACGTTGCCGTGACCTTCCGCGCCAACATCGCCGATGCTGAATTGGTGGCGTTCTACAACCGTGCGTTGATGACGGTCTACATGCCGCTGATGGAACCCTTTGGCCTTGTGGCGCTGGAGGCAATGAGCACGGCAACGCCGATCATCAGCGTCAACGAGGGCGGGGTGCGCGAGACCATCCGCCACGGCGAGACTGGCCTGCTGGTCGAGCGTAAGCCGCGCGCGGTTGCAGAGGCGATCTGCGCGCTGCTCGACGATGCTGTGCTGCGTCGGCGGCTCGGTCAGAACGGGCGGGCGCACGTGCTGCGCAACTGGCAGTGGGATTCCACGATCGAGCGTCTGGAGCGCTCGATGCGGGAACTGCTTGACGCCACAAGGAGCCAAGCATGAACGCCTCCGGCGCGATCATCATCCTGAACTGGAACGGCGCCGACGAAACGCTGGCGTGCCTGCGTTCGCTCGCTGCACAGGATCTGTCAGATTGGCAGGTGATCGTCGTCGACAACGGCTCGGCGGACGATTCGGTGGCGCGCGTCCGATCCGCATTCCCGGCCGCAACGCTTCTCGCAACTGGTCAGAACCTGGGCTATGCGGGCGGCAACAATGTGGGCATTCACCACGCGCTGGGGCAGGGCGCAGCGCATCTCTGCATCCTCAACAATGATGTCGTGTTGGCAGCAGGCGCTCTGCAAGCGATGCTCGACGTCCTGGTGCGCCATCCTGACGCGGGCGTGGTTACGCCGCTGGTGGCGCAGCAAGGGAAGCCGCCGCTGGTCTGGGCATTGGGGTCGCGGATGGAGTGGCGCACCGGTTCGGTGAGCCGCGTCGCCGCGGGCGAGCGCATCGAAGCATGGCAGGGGCGCGACGAGTTTGCCGTCGAGATCGCCTCGGGTGCGGCGATGCTCGTCCGCCGCGCGGTGTTTGAGCAGATCGGGCTGTTTGATGAAGCCTTTTTCCTGTACTATGAAGAGACGGACTGGTGTCTGCGCGCGCAAATGGCCGGCCACGCGATCTACGCCGCACCTTCCGCGGTCGCCTGGCATCATGTTTCCGCCGCGCTCGGCGCGGATTCGCCTGTCGTCGACTACTACATGCTGCGCAATCATCTGCGCCTGATCGACCGCCACGCGACCGGGAGCGGACGAGCCAGGCTGTGGACGCGCATCGTGCTGCGCAATCTGGCGACGATCGGCGCGTACACGCTCAAGCCGCCGCGCGTCGCTCGTCGCGCCCATCGAAATGCGCGCCTGTGCGCGCTGCGCGACGCCTTTGCCGGTCGCTGGGGCAAGATGGGCGATGATGTTGAACAGTGTTGCCAAGGTGTTCGATGAAGATCTTGTATCTCACCTGCTGGTATCCGGAGCCGCAGGACAACGGTTACAAACAGCGCGCCTTTGCGTTGGCGCGCGCCCTGGCGGAGAAGCACGCGGTGACGCTGGCCTCCTTTGCGTTCGACACGGCGCGCCCCTCCGAAGCGGGCGAACTGGCTTCCTTCTGCCACGCGGTGAAGGTGGCGCCGCTCGATCCCTACGCGCGCCATCACCCTAACACACTGCGCACCTTTCTCTCGCCGCGCCCGCTCGTGTCACAGCCGGCGCCGGAGATGCGCGAACTGGTGGCGGGTCTGCTGCAAGCCGACGACTATGACGCCGTGATCGCCGGCAACGAAATGATGGCAAGTTATGCGATGCAGGCGCCGCTCCACGTTGCTAAAATTCTAGAAGAGCAAAACTCGCTGGCGCGCTGGCTCTACGAGCGACATGCCGATACACCGCAGCCCGGCGCCCGCCTGCGCAGATGGCTGAGCTGGCAGAAGCAGCGCCTGTACGAAGCGCGCACCTTTCCCCGCTTTGACCTGATTACAATGGTCTCTGTGCCGGACCAGCGTGCGACGCAGGCGGTGTTGCGCGGTCAGCGGCCGCCCGTCATCGTCGTGCCGAATGGGGTGGACTGTGCGCACCGGCGGCCTGGTCTCGCCGAGCCGCTGCCGGGCTGCCTGGTCTACAACGGCGCGCTCACTTATGCGCCCAATGCCGACGCCGTCCACTACTTTCTGCGCGAGGTCTTTCCACGCATCCGCCAAGAGCGCCCCGATGCCTACCTGGTCGTCACCGGCGCGTTGACCGGCGTCGAACTGACCGCGCTGCCGGTGACGGCGGGCGTGGTGCTGACGGGTCTGGTGGAGGATGTGCGCGTGCCGGTCGCCCAGGCGATGGCGTGCGTGGTGGCGCTGCGCGATGGCGGGGGGACGCGGCTCAAGGTGTTGGAGGCGATGGCGCTGGGCACGCCGGTCGTCGCCACGCCCAGGGGCGCCGCCGGTCTGGATGTCGTGGATGGCGAACATCTGCTGCTCGCCGCCGACCCGCAAACATTTGCGCGGTGCACACTCTCGCTGCTGCAGGATGGTGCGCTGCGCGCGCGGCTGGCGGCGCGCGCGCGCCGGCTGGTGGAGGAACGCTACGACTGGCGCTCGATTGGCGCACATTTCGTCGAGGCAGTCGAACAATGTGTTGTGAAAAAACGGCGGATCGCCTGATGACGCCGCGTGCCTGGACATCCGTCCAACCTGGCCACCTGATCGCCGCGCCGGTCGTCGTGCTGGTCTTGCTGCTGGCGCTCCTGCTCGGCGCGCGCGCCTCCGTGTCCAATCTTGCGCTGCTGGCGACCGGCTTTGGCGCGATCGTGCTCGTGGCCAACCCATCGCTCGGACTGCCTGCGGTGCTGCTCTCCGCCTTGCTGCTCCCGCTCTCGATTCCAACGGGCACTGAGGTGATGCTTCACCCGGTTGTCTTTGTGCTCGCTGCCGTCGCTGGCCTCTCGCTGTTGAAAAGCGTCCGCGCCCAGCGTTTTGTGTTGGCCGCGTCACCCGCCAATTTACCGCTGCTGCTCTTTCTGATCGCTGGGCTGCTCTCGTTTGCCGTCGGCAACGCCACCTGGGACTGGATGGTCCCGCACAAGTCCAACTTCTGGCTCGTGCAGTTTGCACAGTGGGCGATCTTTGCGCTGTCGGCCGCCGCTTTCTGGCTGACGGCCAATACGGTGCGCTCGATCGCTGCCTTGCAGCGACTGACCTGGCTTTTCTTGGGCGTCGCCGGCGCGCTTGCCCTGCTGCGCATGGCATCTGTGACCGCCCCGCTCGCCAACGCGATCTCAACCGGTGCATTTATCCGCGCCCCGCTGTGGGTGCTGCTGATCGCGCTGGGCGGCGGGCAGCTTCTGTTCAACCGTTCGCTCGGCGCAGCGGCGCGAATTTTTCTGCTTGCTGTCATCGTCGCGGTGCTCTTTTACGCCTTTGTAGAGGCGCGAAGCCGCCTCCACGTGGGTCGGGATCGGTGTTGCGATGGCAGTGCTGGTCTGGCTGCGCTGGCCTCGGCTGCGTTGGCTGATGATCGGGATGGTCGTTCTGCTGGCCGTCAGCGGCGCGCTCTTTCCCTTTTTCTACGAATTTGCCGGCGGTGATCGTGAGTGGGATCAAAGCGGCGGCGCGCGCCTGGTGCTGATCGAGCGCGTGGTGGAGGTGACCCTGCGCAATCCGATCACCGGATTAGGCCCCGCGGCTTATCGGCCCTATGCGAACGTCAAGCCACTGCCCTACGGCCGCGCGCTGTGGATGACGCCGCAGATCAATTCTCACAACAACTATGTGGATCTCTTTTCACATGTAGGTTTAGTCGGTCTCGCCTTATTTGGCTGGTTTGTGATCGCGCTCTGGCGTCAAGGGCTACGCGCTCGCCACCGCCATCGACAGGGCTTTGCGTCCGGCTACGTGAACGGCGTCTTGGCCGGCGCTTCCAGCCTGGTCATCATGCTCCTGGCGGATTGGCTGCTGCCGTTTGTTTACAACATCGGCTTCTACGGCTTTCAGGCCAGCGTGTTGGTCTGGCTCTTTTGGGGCGGGATGGTCGTGCTGGACCGGCTGCCGGCGCAACCGGTGCATGGGTTGGATGCGCCGAATTAATAAAGCAGGCTGGACGATGCAAACTTCACTTTTCAAGCTGCCAATACTGGCGATCACCCTCTGGCGACGCCTGGGGCTGAGGGGCGCACTGCGCTATGCTTTTTTCGAGCGAATGCAACCTTACGCCAGGTGGATTGGCCGCGCGCCAGGCGGCGCTTATGCTCTGCCGGTGCGCGGCGTAGCGCATCCTCTTTTGTGCCGCCCCCAGACGAGCGATCGCTGGGCCTTTGGCCAGGTTTTTATTCATCGACAGTATGCTACACTGCCCAATACGCTCGACCCCAAGTTGATCGTAGATTGTGGCGCCAATGTCGGCTATGCCTCCGTCTTCTTTCTGACGCGTTTTCCCCAAGCCCACTTGATCGCGGTCGAACCCGACCCGGACAATGTCGAACTCCTGCGTCAAAATCTGGCGCCGTACGGGCCACGCGCTAAGGTCATTCAGGCCGCGATCTGGTCGGAAGCGGTGGGGCTGATCGTGGAGCACAGCCGTGTGGAGAGGAACGCACAGTGGGGAACATGGGTGCGCCCCAGCTTGCCGCACGAAACATCGGACGTGAATGGAATCGATCTGGCGTCATTGCTGGTAGAATCGGGCCACCACGCGATCGACATTGTCAAAATCGATATCGAAGGGGCGGAAACGGCGATCTTTGCGCAAGACTGCCGCAGTTGGCTGGATAGTGTCGCCGTGATCGAGATCGAACTACATGGCGACGAAGGCGAGCGTCTCTTCCGGCAGGCGCTTGGTCCTGATGCGTTCCACTATACCGTCTGCGGGGAGATCACCGTAGCGATGCGCACTGCACCGGTAAAGGAGACCAATGCTGCTTTCGGTCGTCATCGTTAACTGGAACACGCGCGATCTGCTGATGCGCTGCCTGCGCTCGCTCCAGACCGCGCGCCAGGCGCTGCCGGCGGGAGCGACGGAGGTGATCGTCGTCGACAATGGGTCGAGCGATGGCAGCCCGCAGGCTGTCGCAGCGACGTTTGACGATGTGCAGTTGATTGCCAATCAGCACAATGCCGGTTTCGCTGCGGCCAACAATCAGGCGCTGCGCTATGCGCGCGGCGAGTTTCTTCTGCTCCTCAACAGCGACGCTGAAATCGTATATCCCAACGCGCTGCTGGTTTTGCTCGATGCACTGATGCGTCGCCCAGATGCAGGGGCCGCCGGTCCGCTTATGCTCAACACGGATGGTTCCATGCAGAGCAGTTTTGGTGAATTGCCCACGGTGCTGGATGAATGGATCGGCCCTTACTGGGCGGATTTCTACGCCAAGCCCTGGGGTCGCTTTGGTGGGCGTTTCTGGCGCGAGCGTCTGGAGCAGGGTAAGCCCTTTGCCGTTGACCGGGTCTCCTTTGCCTGCACCCTTATTCGCCGCACTGCGCTTGAGCGAGTCGGTCGGCTCGATGAAGCCTTCACGTTCTACTCTGAAGACTACGACTGGTTCCGCCGGCTCAAGGACGCTCACATGGCGGCGCTTTTCTGCCCGCACGCGGTGGTGATGCACCATTGGGGGGCGAGTTCTCGGCAGCGCAGTGAATGGTCGCTGCGCCAGCTCTATCGCAGCAAACGGCGCTACTTTGCCAAGCACGCCGGTGTGCGCGCTGAACGAATGTTGCGGGTAGGCCTGTTCTTCCGCTTTGCCGCCCGTATGGCGCTGACCATCGCACGATGCCTGTTCAACCGGCCGTATGCCAGCCAGTCGGTCACACGCTATTGGCTGCTCATGCGCGATCTGGGGAGCGCCCCATGAGCACAACGATCAGTGTGATCATTCCAACCTACAATCGCGCCGAGATGCTGGCGCAGGTGCTGCCGGCCTATTTGCAGTTTGCGGAGGTGCAGGAAGTGATCGTCGTGGACGATGGCGGCGCCGATCAGACAGGCGAGATGCTTACTGCGATGCAGCAAGGCGACGCCCGCGTCGTTTATCTGCGCCATCCAGCCAACCGCGGCATGACGCACGCGCGCAACACCGGCATCGCCCATGCCACCGGCGAGCTGATCCTCTTTTCCGAAGATGACCTGGCGCCGGCGCCGGCGTCGTTGCCGGTGTTGGCCGCGCACATGCAGACGGCCGGCGCCGACATCATCGCGGGCCGGCGCATTTGGATGCGCATCGGCGAGACGGAAGTGCAGGCGCTCGCCCGCGCCGATCGTGATCGTTGGCCGCTGGTCAACCGTCGCCTGCTCGAACATTACAGCCACGCCCGCACGCCCAACGATATGCCGTCGCCGCTCGTCAACGCCACCATGCTGGTGCGGCGCCGCGTGGTGCAAAGCGTCCGCTTTGCGGGCTGTTTCCCCGGCAACGCCTGGCGTGAGGAGTCCGACTTTCAACTGCGGGCGCAGCAGGCCGGGTTTCGGGTTGTCTTCTGCCCTCATGTCCTCTTTTACCATTACGACCGCACCAGCGCGGGTCGCGGGCGCAACCGCCTGAAGAGTGACCTGGTCTATCTCTACTGGATCTATCGCAACAATCTCACCTTTCTCAACCGTCACCGCGAGTATCTGGCGCGTGAGATTCCCGAATCATTGATTCTAGGCCAGCCACTGCTAACCAACCTTTTTTACATCACCTATCGCACCTTTCTGCTGATTCAAACCGAGGCGCGCCGCGCCTTGCTTAGCCGCCGGCAGGCAGGGCGCAAGCTGCCGGCTTCCCGTTGATGCTGCGCAACCGCTCTCTCCTCCTTATTCTGGGGATCGCCGTTCTGTTGCGCGTGGCCGTGGCCCTCTATCTGGGCGATGCAACCCCGCCCACCAAGGACGAGACTTCCTACTCCCTGCTCGCCGCACGCCTGGCCGGCGGCTACGGCTACAGCTTTGCCGACGCCTGGTACCCTTTCACCCCAGCCAACACGCCCACCGCGCACTGGTCTTTCCTCTATACCGCCTTTGTCGCCACTATCTATGCGATCGTTGGGGTGCATCCACTGGCGGTGCGTCTTGTGCAGGCTGTGCTCACTGGCCTGCTCATGCCCTGGCTGATTTGGCGTCTGGCGCGGCGCTGGCAACCCGCCCATGTTGCCCTGATCGCTGCGGCGCTGGCAGCGGTTTACGCCTATTTTGTGCTCTATGGCGCGCAAGTGCAGACCGAAGGTTTCTTTCTGCTGGCTGTGCTCTGGTCGCTCGAACGCAGCTTGACGTTGCAGGATAAACTTTCGACGCAGAGGCGCAAAGCAGCAACGGGACGGAGCGAGCAAGAGGCAGCAAAAACCGCATTGTCCTCTGCCTATCTCTGCACCTCTGCGCCTCCGCGTCAAGATTCTCTCTTCGTTATCGCGCTCACCTTGGGTCTGAGTCTGGGCGTTGCTACGCTGCTGCGCCAGTCGATTTTGCCTTGGGTTGTCGTGCTTTTTATGTGGCTGTTGGGGATGAATAGCCTGGCTCTCAAGCGTGTAAGCGCTAGAACTCTTTTGGTGCTCTTGATCGCCGGACTGGTGCTCTTCGCAACTATTTTGCCTTTTACGCTGCGCAACTATCACGCGTATGGCGATTTTTTGTTGCTCAACTCCAATGCAGGCTATGCCATGTATTCGGCGCAGCATCCCTTACACGCAACTAGCTTTGAAGCCTACACCGCCGCGCCGCTGCCCGCCGATCTGACTCCATTGCCTGCGAACGAAGCGCAGTGGGATCGGGCGTTGATGGCGCGCGGCATCCAGTTTGTGCTGGCCGATCCGGGCCGCTATCTGCTGCTCTCGGCCAGCCGCGCGGCGGATTACTTTGAATTTTGGCCGAAGGATAGCTCGTCGCTGCTCTTTAACGTGGGGCGAATGGCGTCGTTTACGCTGCTGTTGCCTTTCATGCTCTACGGAATAGGGGTGGTGAGCAGGAGGAGCGATCGGCGCGTCGCATGGAGATTTTTGCTACTTTTTGTGACGTTCTATTCTTTGTTGCATATTTTTACGTGGGCCATGCCCCGCTATCGGCTGCCGGTGGATGCAGTGTTGCTGCTTTTTGCCGCAGCCGCCTTGGCCGACCTGGCAACGCACACCCTGCCTGCGCACAACTGATCGCCAAAATATAATTCCTGCCCGACCCCGCAAACGAAACCGATCTTGATCGAGCGGCGGCCTCTACATCATCCACTAAACAGGCAAGTAAACCGGCAAACCCTCATGCCATCTCCGTCGTTTGACGGTTGGATTTACCAGAAAATCACATTACAATCTTGTCAATGGGATCGATACTGGTTTACGTACTTCTATCGCCGACCTTCGGGATGCATCAATACACCGCCGATCTGGCGCATCAGGCGCTGACGTTGGGGCATGAGGTGCATGTCGTGACGACATCGCGGCTGCCGCGTGACCGTTATATGGCGCAGGTGCAGATTCACACCCCGGTGGCGCATTGTTCCACGGGGTTCACCGGCGAAGGCGCACGTCCGTTTGAACTGGGCCGGCTGTGGCAATGCATCAAGGGACTGCGTCCTGATCGGGTCCATTTTACTGGAGTCCACCTATGGAATCCACTGTTGCTTGCTAGGTTGCGTCAGGCGGGTTGCGCTACGATCCATACACTTCACGATCTGGATCCTCACACCGCGGCCCCGCATGGCCGTCTGATTCGCCTCTGGAACCGGTTCGTGATCGCGGCAGCCCATCAACTGCTTGTTCATGCGGAGCGATACCAGCAGCGGCTGTTGCGCAATGGTAGATCTGCTGATTGTGTTCATGCCTGGCCGCTTTCGCATACCTTCCTGGGGGCGGGCGCCGCGGCGCAGCTTTGCACAGCGGCGCCCAATCGCACGTGGGAACCCTGGGTGCTCTTTTTCGGACGGCTTGAAGCATACAAAGGGATCAATGTCTTGCTCGCCGCGGCCAGTTCTCTGGCCGCATGTCCGACAGGCCCGTTTCCTTCCATCGTGTTGGCGGGTCGCGGCGCCCTTCCTGGCCTGTCTTTGCCAGGCGTGATTCATCTTGACAGGCATGTCGATGACGCGTTGGGATGCGATCTTTTCCGGCGCTGTCGTGCGTTGGTGCTGCCCTACACGGGTGCGACGCAATCTGCGCTGCCCGCCACCGCGTATGCCTTTGGCAAGCCGGTCATCGTCGCCGACAGCGGCGCACTTGCTGAGGTTGTCATTCCGGGCAAAACCGGGTGGGTCGTGCCGCCAAACGATGCCCCGGCGCTGGCGGCCGCGATTGACGCCGTGCGAGCGGCGGCGCCCTCCACGCTCGCCGACATTGGCGAGGCTGGGCGACAGCAGTTCGACAAGCTCCGACAAGTGCAGGCAGAGAAGCTTGCGACGTTGTATGCCGGGTAATCTGGACTAGCGAACTCGGCATTATGTTGTCGGCAACCGATGGTGTAAGTAAGTTGATTTGTGCAGAAGCAACCTGTCAACTCGCACTAGTGAGCACTGCCCCTAGGCCCCAAAATGGAGATCGTTACAACACGAATGTGGCGCTGCAACGACGTTACTCCCCATGCAGTGGCTGGAACATCTCTTCGGCGATTTGGAATAAAAAGGGGTGCGAGAGGATATGATTGACAGATCAGTGATCGGAAAATCGATGGTGGTTGTTCCATCGTTTATCAGGCAACGCTTTACTCTGCCCCCCGCATTGCGTTTGCGTATTTCCGAGCGGCGAATGTTGTTGATTCTGGTTGATTTGTTTTGCATCTTAAATGCACTTTGGATTGCAATGGACACAGTAGATTCTCTAAAGTGGCGGCCAGAACTAGCGCTGAGCTACCTCGGTTGGTTTGCCGTGGCAGCGAGCATCTGGCTCGTCGGCGCCAATATCTTCGATCTTTACGATCTGGCCCGCGCTTCGAATTTGCCGCAGACTATGCGCTCCATTGTAGGCGTCTGGCTCTTTGTGCTGACTATCTGTGTCGTGGCGTCGCTGCCAATCCTGCCTGCTCTCTCACGGTCACTGCTCTTTATCTTTGCCACCATTGCGCTTCTCGAACTGGTTAGCTGGCGGCTGATCTATATACGTCTGTTCATGCAGCCCTGGTTCAGGCAGCGCGCGTTGATCGTTGGCGCCAGCCGCTCCGGGCGCGATCTTGCGGTGGCGCTTCACCAGGCGGGCGGCGCCCCCAGCCCCTACCGCGGTTCCGGCTACGAGATCGTCGGCTTTGTCGACGACGATCCTGTGCTGCATCGCGCCTTTGTAGAAGGCGCGCCGGTCTTTGGCAATTCCGCCGATCTCTTTGCGCTGATCAAACGCTTGGATGTCGATGAAGTGATCGTCGCCATCACCAATCGCCACGCCATCCATCCTGGCACGATGGAATCGCTGGTTGCTTGCGCCGAACATGGCTGCAAGGTCACAACCATGAGCGCCTTGTCTGAACGTGTGCTAGGGCGAGTGCCGGTCTTCCACATTGGCCATAATCTTGAAGGGATCTTTTCGACGCAGGAGACCGCGGGATCACGCCTCTTTAACGTGGCAAAACGCATGATCGACATTGGTGTGGCGTCGGTTGGTCTGCTGGCGCTGGCGCCGATCTTGCTGCTGGTGCTTGTCGCCAATCGTCTCGTCTCGCCGGGGCCGCTCTTTTATCGCCAGGTGCGCGTTGGGCGTGGCGGCAAGAGCTTCACGATCTACAAGCTGCGCTCGATGACGCCCGATGCGGAAGCAGGTACGGGCGCGGTATGGGCGGCGGTAGGCGACAGCCGCATCACACCGGTGGGACGCTGGCTGGGCCGCACGCGTCTCGACGAGCTGCCACAGGTGATCAACGTCTTGCGTGGAGAGATGAGTATTGTCGGCCCGCGCCCCGAACGCCCGGAGTTTGTCGAACAATTGGCGGGTAAAATCCCTTTCTATCGTGCGCGTCATGGCGTCCGTCCAGGGTTGACGGGGTGGGCGCAGGTGCAATATGGATACGGGCGCAGCGTGGATGACGCGCGGATCAAGCTTGAATATGATCTCTACTATGTCCGCCATGCGGCTCCGCTGCTCGACCTGCAAATTCTCTTCCGCACGCTTGCGATTGCGCTGCAAATGAAGGGATCGTAGGCGGTTATGAAAATTGTGTTCCTGACGCAGGTGTTGCCCTATCCGCTGGACGCCGGCCCCAAATTGCGCGCCTATTATGTGCTGCGCCAGCTCGCCGCGCAGCATGAAGTGCTGCTCGTCTCCTTTTCCCGCCAGGAGGATCGCGCTGACCATGTCGAGCATCTGCGCCAGTTCTGCGCCGGCGTTTACATCGTGCCGATGGTGCGGTCGGCCAGACGCACGCTGTGTGCGGTCGTGACCGCGCTGGCCCACAAAGAGCCGGTCATCATCGCGCGCGATCGTGTGGCCGCCATGCGCCGGCGGATCGAGGATGTCTTCGCTGCGCATGGCCCCGTCGACGCCGTACACGCCGACCAGACCTCAATGGTGCAATACGCCCTGGGCGCCGCCGACCTGCAAACCCGGCGCGGCTGGTGCTGGACGCCCACAACGCACTGCATCAGGTTTTTCGTCGCCTTGCCGAACAAGCTGGCAACCCACTGCGCCGCCGGCTGCTGGCGTGGGAAGCAGAGCGGCTGGCCGCCTACGAGACGGAGCGTTATGCTCAATTCGACGAAGTAGTCTTTGTCACCGAGATCGACCGCGCCCGTCTCGATCTGTCCCACGCCCACGTGATCCCGATCTGTGTTGAGCCGCAAGTCGAGGCGATGTGCGCGGTCGCCGCTCCAACCGCGCAGGTCAAGCCGCGCCAGGTGCTCTTTGTCGGCACGCTCTTCTGGCCGCCCAATGCGGAGGGTGCAGCGTGGTTTGTGCGCGAGGTGTGGCCGCTTGTGCTAAAGCAATGTCCCGATGCCCGCCTGGTGATCGCCGGCAAGCGCCCGCCGATCTCGCTGCTCCAGCTTGCTGACGCTGCGCAACACGTGGTTGTGACCGGTTATGTGGATGATCTGACCACGCTGGTCGCTCAGAGCACGCTCTTCATTGCCCCGCTGCACGCCGGCGGCGGGATGCGCGTCAAGATCGTCGATGCCTGGAATTGGGGGATTCCCGTCCTGGCGACGACGGTTGGCGCCGAAGGATTGGATTGCGTCGCCGGCGAACATCTGTTGATCGCCGACGCTGCCGACGCCTTTGCCGCGGCGACCGTGCGCCTGCTGGATGATCCCGCGCTGGCTGCACGGCTGTGTGAGGCCGGACGCCGCCTAGTGGCGCACGCCTATGATTGGCGGCGCGTCTACGCGGCATGGGACGGCGTCTACGCGGGCGCCCTGTCGTTTTCGCCGGCGCGCGCACAACAGGAGAAGCTATGGAACTGATGGTTTGCCCGCATCTAGGGCTGGATGATGACCCCACACTCACCCGCACCGCGGCCACGCGTTCGCATCGTTGTTACGCGCATACGCCGCCGCTGGCGCCCGATGTCGACCATCAGAGTGATTTTTGTTTCTCCAATGCATTTGCCCAATGTCCTTATTACACCTCGACGCCCGCAGAGGCCGGCGCACCTGTGCACGCACCCGCCGCGTGGCGTTTGTCGCAGGTGCGTGACGATGAGCGCCCGCGCTGGTTAGGGTGGGTATGGCTTGGCCTCTCCGCGGCGATCGTGGTTGCCTTTGCTTTTGTAGTGATCACGTTCGGTCTTGACCTCTTGCGGCCGTCTGCCCCGGCAACGCCCTTTACGCTGGCTACAGTCATGCCAACTGCGCCGCCTACGCGTTTGCCGGCAGCCACGCGCGTCGAAATTGCGCTGGGAGTGACTTTTCCGACGCCGACGCCGGCCCCGGGCGGGCAGGCTCTGACGCTCACATCGCACGCCGAAGACGCCGGCTGGTGGGCCAGCGGCGATACGCGCGCCAACCACTTGGGCGACTCGTTTCTTTACGCCGGCCGGTTGGACGACCAACGCTTCCTGTCGATGGTGCGCTTCGACCTGACGCGCGTGCCGCGCGGCGCCGTGATCGAGCAGGCGACGTTGCGGCTCACCGGGCTGGAAGATCGACGCTTCGACCGTGCTGACCCTGGGCTGTGGCTTGTGCAGTTGATCGCTGAGGCGGACGCACAAGATTTAGCGAGCACCGATTATGTGGCTGCCTACAGCCGGCCCGCGTCCATCACGCTGGCGCCGCTGCGCGCGACAGATCTCGCTGCGGGTAAAGCCAACGAGTTCGTGCTGGACGAGACCATCCGCACCTGGATGGCGCAGCAGTTGCTCGACGGCGCCGCTTCCCTCACCGTGCGGCTGCTGCCCGCCGGTGAGGAGACGACTTCGCTTTTTGCGTGGGATAGTGGACAGGGGTCAGAAAGCCGGGGCGCGGCGCCGGAGTTGGCGCTCGTGGTCGGCCCACCGCCGCCCACGCCGCCGCCGCTGCCGACCAAGCCGTTTCTAGTCGCCACGCTGACGCCACCGCCCGCCAACGTCATGACAGCCGTAGCGCTGGCTGCGACCGCCACGGCCGTTGCCAAGACAACGGGCGCCTACACACCGCTGCCTTATCAAGTCTACACGCCGACGCCTTTCCCGGAGAATCTGGCGACGGTGCAGGCCGCGGCGCTGGCGCGTGGGTTGCCGCCGGTGCTGGTCGATACGCCCACGCCCGCCAACGAAGCCACGGCCGCGTATCACGCGGAATATGCCACGGCGGTGGCGCTGACAACCGGCGCTTTCACACCCGTCCCCACCGACTATGTAACGCCGGTCGTGATCGCGCCGTCGCCGCCTGCCGAGAATGTGGCGACCGCGGCGGCGCGTGTGCTGGCGGTCACAGCCACTGCGGAGAGCGCCGCTCGCTCGTTGCTGCCCACGGCCACACCCACGCCCTGGCCCTACAATGCTCTGTTGGGTGTGTTTGTCTATGCAACAGCCGTCCCCGCGAACGCTGAGACGGCTGTTGCGCTCAACGAACAGGCGATCCTGATCGCACGCACCACCGGCACGCCGACGCCGCTGCCGTGGAATGCTATCGTCATCACGCGCGTGCCCGCGCCCGCAGCGGCTACGCCGACGCCGATTCCCTTGTTCATCAACGAGGCTGAATTTACGCCCACATCGACGCCAACCGCAACAGGCACACCCCCATCGGCGCTGCCCGCCGAAGTGATCGGCAAGATCCTTTTCAGGTCAGATCGCAGCGGCAGTGAGGCGACCTACATGCTCGACCCCACGACGGGCGGCGTCACGCTGATCACGCAGCCCTGGGTTTATACGTTGGCGCGCCAACAGCTTGCGCAGTCGCCGGGCGGGGAGCAGGCGATTGTCAAGGCTGATAACCGCGGTCTGTTGCAAATTCAGGCCTATGCACCCACCTACAATGCGACGCGCCAGCTCACCGCGCTCAATGGCGCCAGCTACGACCCGGCATGGTCGCCCACCGGCGAATGGATCGCCTTTGCCAGCACCGATACAGGCGGCGATGAGATTTACCGCGTGAACTCCGACGGCTCCGTGACGCAGCGCTTGACCTTTAACACGTGGGAGTGGGATAAGCACCCCAGTTGGTCGCCGGATGGCGCCAGGATTGTCTTTTATTCCAACCGCGACACGGGGCGCCGCCAACTTTGGATCATGAATCAGGATGGCAGCGGCCAGCTCAATCTGAGCAGCAATGAATACAATGACTGGGACCCCGTCTGGGTCAGATAGGCCGAGAAACGCGATGAATCGTTCTGAGATGATGACGCAAGCAGATGCTGAAGGCAACTTGAACAGCCTGGTGGCGTATATCAGCCCGTTGCGGCGTTGGTGGTGGCTGCTGCTCACCTCCACATTGGTGGCAACGCTCTCAATGGCGCTCGCCACGTTTACAGAGCCGACGCAGTACAGCTCGCGCGCCACCGTGATGATCGGCGCCAGTATCCGCGACCCGAATCCCAACAGCGGCGAGCTTTACCTGGCGCAACAGTTGGTCGCCACTTACGTCGATCTGATCCAGCGCGCCAGCGTGAGCGCGCCGGCGATGGCGGCGTTGGGGATGACGCGCCTGCCGGATTACACCGCGCGTCAGGCGCCCGGCACACAGTTGATGGAGATCAACGTCATCGACACCGATCCGGCGCGCGCCCAGGCCGTGGGCCAGGCCTTGATCGACCAACTCATCGCGCTCAGCCCCGAAGGTTTGCAGGAGCAAAAACGCGCCGACTTTATCGAGCAGGAACTCGACGCGCTGCAAGCCGGCATCACCGAGACCAAAGCCGAGATCGAGCGCCGCCAATCGGAGCTGGCCGCCATGTTCAGCGCCCGCCAGATTGCCGATGCCCAGGCGCAACTCGACGCGCTGCAAAGCAAGCTCAGCAGTTTGCAGAGCAATTTCACCGCGCTGCTGGCGACGACGCAAAAAGGCGCCGTCAACACATTGACGGTGATCGAACCGCCCTCTACTGGCGCACCGATCGACAACAACATGCTCTACAAGTTGTTGATGGCCGCGGCCATTGGTTGCTTGCTTGCCATGGGCGGCGCTTATCTGCTCGAGTTTCTCGACAAGTCTTTCAAGAATTCAGACGAGGTTCAGCAGCGCCTTGGCCTTGCCACACTCAGCGCGGTGCCGGAGATCGAGCTTGACAAAGCGCCGCACACGCACAAATTGCACAGATTCTTGCAAAGTAAGCGTGACAGTGCGCACATCACTCGCACAGGCCGCGCGCCTGGCGCCACGGAGCGCCTAGCCTCCGCGCCGCTTTCTGCCAATAACAACCCGTCGCTCGTGATGTTGCATGACAATCAATCGCCGGCGGCGGAAGCCTTTCGCGTGCTGCGCACCAACCTCCAATTCGCCGCGGTGGCGCATCCGGTGCGGTCGCTGGTGGTCAGCAGCCCGCTGCCCGCGGAAGGGAAGTCGCTGATCTCCGCCAACCTGGCGATCGCTGCGGCGCAGGCCGGCAATCGCGTCGTGCTCATCGATTGCGACCTCCATCGCCCGCGCCAGCATCACGTCTTTGGCCTGGGCAACGGTCTGGGTGTGACCACGGCGCTGCTGGGGATCGAAGGGGTCGCGCTCGAACAATTTTTGCAGCCGGGGCGCTGCCCACCTTACGCATCATGACCAGCGGCCGCTGCCGCCCAACGCCGGAGATGCTCGGCTCGGCGCGCATGTCTGCCTTGCTCGCCGAGATCGGGCAGCAGGCTGATCTGATCATTATTGACTCGCCGCCGGCCTCCGTGTTGGCCGATGCGGCCGTGCTTTCGCACCAGGTGGATGGCGTACTCCTCGTGCTGCACGCCAAACAGACCAGCCGTGACGTCGCCAAACGCACTGTCGCCGCGTTGCGGCAGGTGCAGGCGCACTTAGTCGGTGTGGTGCTCAATCGAATGCCGACGCGCGGTCATGGCTACTCGTCCTACTACTCGTACTACAACTATGATTACTCCCGTCAATATTATCGACGCGACGATGCACTTGTCGGCGGCGCGCTGCCGGTGACGCCGGCGCGCCCTGCCAGCAATGGCAAACTCTCTTTATCCCCTATCCCATTCATCACCACGACCCGGTCGGAGCCACCGCACGCCTAGAACCACACGTTTGTTGCGCGTGATGGTATGATAAACGGTATGGATCCGGCCGTCAGCGAATTTTTCAACGAATTACGACCTCGCGTGGTTGGCGATCTGCGCGCCGACCTGTACACCCGCACGCTCTACAGCACCGACGCCAGCCTCTATCAGGTAATGCCGCATGGCGTGTTGATCCCCAAACACGCCGACGATATGCAGGCCGCCATCGAGTTGGCAGCCAGGCGCAAGCTGCCGTTGCTGCCACGTGCAGGCGGCAGCAGCCTGGCCGGCCAGAGCGTCAACGCGGCATTGGTGATCGATACTTCGCGCTGGCTGGATCAGGTGCTGGAGCTGAACGTCGAGGAGAGTTGGGTGCGCGTGCAGCCGGGCATCGTGCTGGATGTGCTCAACGCCAGGCTGAAAGTGCACGGTCTGCAATTTGGCCCGGACCCGGCTTCGAGCAACCGCGCCTGCGTAGGCGGGATTGTCTCCAACAACGCCACCGGCAGCCATTCCATTCTCTACGGCATGGCGGTCGACCATGTGCTGGAGATCAAGGCGCTGCTCGACGACGGCTCGCCTGTTCACTTCCGCCCGCTCGACGAGCAGGAATTGCGCCAGAAGTTGCTCCACGCTGGCCGGGAAGGGGAGATCTACCGCCGCGTCGCCGCGCTTGTCCGCGACGAAGACAACCGGCAGATCATTCGCCGCGGTGCGCCCCGCCACTGGCGGCGCTGCGGCGGCTACAACCTGGCGCGTTTCATCCACGACGGCAGCATCGATCACTATCTGCCCCAGGATGCGCGCTTCAACCTCGTCAATTTGCTCGCCGGCGCCGAAGGCACCTTGGCCGCCATCACTGAAGTCAAGCTCAAGTTGGTGGAGCGGCCAAAGCTGACTGCCCTCGCCATCATCGAGTTTCCCAGCTTGCAGGCTTCGCTGGAGGTGACGCCGGAGATCCTGGCGACTAATCCGACTGCCATCGAGCTGATCGACGACCTCAGCCTGCGCATGGCGGCCGAGAACCGCGACGCGGCTCGCCTTGTCAACTCCTTTCTCCGCGGCCATCCCTTCTGCTTTTTTGCCGTCGAGTACCAAGGCGAAACCGAGTCTGAACTGCGCTCCAAGCTGCAATCGTTGCTCGCCCGATTTCCCCATCTCCCCATTACGCCTTTATACGATCCCATGCTGCAAGCCAACGTCTGGGCGGTGCGTAAAATCGGGTTGGGGTTGCTGATGAGTATGCGCAGCGACTGGAAGCCGATCCCGTTTATCGAAGACACAGCGGTCCCGCCCCAACATCTGGCCGCATACATCCCGAAGATCGAGGCATTCTGCAACGAGTTGGGCACACAGATGACCTACTACGCGCACGCCTCGGCTGGCTGTCTGCACATTCGCCCGCTGATCAACGCAAACTGGGCGCCGAGATCGACAAGATGCATGCGATCGGCCAATTTGTGGCCGACCTGCTGGGTGATTACGGCGGGGCGCTGTCGAGCGAGCACGGCGACGGCCGCGTGCGCAGTTGGCTGGCCGAGCGCTTCTACGGGCCGGAACTTTACGCTCTGTTCAAAGAGGTCAAGGCCGCCTTCGACCCGCACAACCTCTTCAACCCCGGCAACATCGTCGATGCGCCGTCGCAGGATCGTCGATCTGCGCTACGGGGCAGACTATCAGACTATCCCGCTCGCGCCTGCGCTGCACTGGCCGGCAGGTTTCGCCGCCGAAGTGGAGATGTGCAACGGCGCCGGCGTCTGTCGCAAGCTGACCACAGGTGCGATGTGTCCCAGCTTCATGGCGACGCGTGAAGAGGAGCACAGCACGCGCGGGCGCGCCAATCTGTTGCGCGCGGCGCTGTCGGGTCGTTTGCCCGTTGCGGAACTGACCAGCCCGCGCATGTACGCCGCGCTGGAACTGTGCGTATCGTGTAAGGCGTGCAAAGCCGAGTGCCCCTCCTCGGTGGATATGGCGCGCATCAAGACGGAGTTTCTGGCTCATTACTACGCCGAACACCCGCGACGCAAGCGTGACTATCTCTTTGCGCATATTGACCTGCTGAGCAAGTTGGGCAGCGGCTGGCGTGCACCCATCGCCAACTGGACGCTCTCGCTGGGCATGACCAAGTCGCTCCTCGACCGCTGGTTTGGCATCAGCAAAGCGCGCAGCCTGCCACACTTCAACCGGCATCCGGTTACGGCGAAAAGCTTTAACGCAGAGGTGCAGGGGGAGAGGGGGAGACAAGGAGAAGGGGGCGACAAAGGAGAAAGGAGAGGTGATCTCCTTCACAATTCACAATGCATAATTCACGATTCATCAATTCACACTGCGGATGCTGCGCCCCTTCTTTTCGTCGACACCTACAATGCTTACTCCTATCCCCACGTGGCGCGGGCGGCGATCACGGTGTTGCAGGCGGCCGGATTGGGTGTGGAGATCGCACCCGTGACCGATGCGGGGCGCCCGGCCTTGTCGAAGGGCATGATCGAGCTGGCGCGCAAGCAGGCGCGGCGCGTGGTGGCTGCGCTGCATCCCTACGCGGCCGCTGGGCGCCCGATCGTCTTTCTGGAGCCGAGCGATTGGTCCGCAGTAGTGGACGACTACGCCGCGCTGCTGCCGGACGATGCACGGTTGCCGGTTGTGGCCGCGGCTTGCGTAACTTTCGAGCAGTTTATCGCGGCCAGCGCATTGCCGTTGTCCTTTGCCGCGCAGCCGGCGACCGCGCTGCTGCACGGTCATTGCCATCAGAAGGCGCTGCTTGGCACGCAACCAGCGGTGCAGGCGCTTGCCCTGGCTGGTTACGCCGTGCGTGAGATCGACAGCACCTGCTGCGGCATGGCCGGCGCGTTCGGTTACGAGAAGGAACATGTCGAGGTCTCGCTGAAGATGGCCGAGCATGGGTTGCTGCCAGCCGTACGCGCGGCGGATGCGAAGACGGTGATTGTGGCGGCTGGGGTCAGTTGCCGCCAGCAGATACTCAGCGCGACCGGGCGACAGGCGCTGCATCCGGCGGAGGCGCTGGCG